>NZ_JAJFAW010000018.1 GCF_020711255.1 Hymenobacter plasmatis | reverse complement strand
GAAATGGCCCGCACCGTGGAAGACGTACTGGCTCGGCGCGTACGCCTGCTGTTTCTGGACGCGGCCGCCGCGCTGCGCGCGGCTCCCACGATAGCCGCCCTGCTGGCGCAGGAATTGGGCCACGACGCGGCGTGGCAGACGCAGCAAGTAGCTCAGTTTGGCAAGCTAGCGCGAGGCTACTTGCTCAACAAGTAGCGAGCTCAACCACTTGTCTAATGTGCAATTACAGGCCAGCACAGCAAGTATATATCTCAGCAGCCCCTACAATCGGCTGTCATGCTGAGCGCAGCGAAGCATCTTATCACCGAAGAACGAATCGTTGAGCCGTGAGAAGATGCTTCGCTGCGCTCAGCATGACAGCCGATTGAATTGACAGAACTCAACTCGCCAAATTTCCTGGGCAAGCTCAACAAGAGGTTCTTATCGCCGAGACGCTTACATTAGCCGGGGCCTTTTTCACCGACAACCGCATGAATACCACGCCGCCACTCGCCACCGAGCCGTACGCCGCTGGCCTCACCAGCCCCGACTTGGCGCCAGTTCCGCCGCAGGAGCGCACCTGGGGTACCGGCAACTACGCCGCGCTCTGGATTAGCATGAGCCTGTGCATCCCCACCTACATGCTGGCCAGCTCACTCATCGAGGGCGGCATGAACTGGTGGGAAGCGCTGCTCACCATCTTCCTGGGCAACACCATCGTGCTGGTGCCCATGCTGCTCAACGGCCGGGCCGGGGCGCAGTATGGTATCCCGTTTCCGGTGCTGGCGCGGGCCAGCTTTGGCGTGCGCGGTGCAAACGTGCCGGCGCTGCTCCGGGCCATTATTGCCTGCGGCTGGTTCGGCATCCAGACTTGGATTGGCGGCTATGCGCTCTACCAGATGGCGGTGCTGTGGGTGCCGGGGCTGGCCACGTTGCCACTCATTTTCCCGGCCAGCTGGGGCTTGGCTACGGGGCCGGCACTGGTATTTTTCCTGTTCTGGCTCGTAAACATGTACGTGGTGTACCTCGGCGTCGATAGCATTCGCAAGCTGCTGGTGTTCAAGGCGTATTTTCTACCCGTAGCGGCGCTGGCCTTGCTGTGGTGGGCCATCTCGGCCGGGCACGGGCTGGGTCCAATTCTGGCTCAACCCAGCAAATTCACTTCCAGCGCGGCATTCTGGGCTTTCTTTTTCCCCTCGCTCACGGGCATGGTGGGATTCTGGGCCACGCTCTCGCTCAACATCCCCGACTTCACGCGCTACGCCACCAGCCAGCGGGCCCAGCAGGTGGGCCAAGCGCTAGGGCTGCCCACGTCCATGACCCTGTTTTCGTTTGTGGGCGTGGTGGTTACCTCAGCCACTTTCGTTATTTACGGCAAAACCATCTGGGACCCGGTGGTGCTGGCCAGCAAGTTCGACAGCAAGGTGCTGGTGAGCGTGGCAATGCTGGCCGTGGCCCTGTCCACCCTGGCCACCAATATCGCGGCCAATATCGTGAGCCCGGCCAACGACTTCGCCAACTTCTCGCCCACCCGCATCAGCTTCAAAATGGGCGGATACATCACCGGCGTGCTCGGCGTGCTCATCTTCCCTTGGAAGCTCATCGCCGACCCTTCGGGCTACATTTTCACCTGGCTGGTGGGCTATTCGGGCCTGCTGGGTCCCATCGGCGGCATCATGATTGTGGACTACTACCTCATCCGCCACCAGCAGCTCGACGTGCCCGACCTCTACCAGTACCACGGCCGCTACGCCTACCGCAACGGCTTCAACATCGCCGCCATCGTCGCGCTTATCGTCGGCATTCTGCCCAACGTACCGGGCTTCCTCACCGCCATTGGCGTGCTCGACAAAGGCGCGGTGTGGCCCGGCCTGGTGGCCGTGTACAACTACGCCTGGTTTGTGGGCTTTCTGGTGTCGGGCGGCGTTTACTTGCTACTCATGCGGGGATATGCCGCCCGCCAGTCGGCCCGGCCCGCGCCCAGTGCCCTTTCCCAGCCTGCGTCGTCGCCATCGTTGGCGTAAGCGTACCAGCTTATCCCCATCATTCGGGTGCGGACTTTTACACCCAATAAATAGCTTACGCCAGCACCTCGTAGGCAATGGGTTTGAAGGCGTAGTTGTTCGACATTTCGGCCGAGCAGGCCGTCATGCCCACAATCAGGTCCATTTTGGCTTCGAGCACCACGTAGTCGCCAGCGCGGCTTTTGGGAGGCAGCACGCCCACTTTGCCCGTGTCGCCGTCCACGGTTACGTGCATGAAAATATTGAAGCAAATCGGAATCTGGTCGGGGCCGATGCCATACGGGGCCAGGGCCTCGCTGAGGTTGCCGAAGCAGCCGCGGTGCGGGTGCTCGTGCCCGTAGATGATGCGAAAAGTATCGGCCGAGCACGGCGTGAGCAGAAAGTCGTGCCGGCCCACGGTGTCTTCCACCAGCTCAAACATCACGTTGCTCCGGTTGGAGTAGAACGGGTGCCCAACGGTAAGAAAAATGGTTTCGGCGTAGTCGATGGTGCGGCCCGATGACAGGTACTCGGCCGGGTCGTGCTGGTTAAAACACACGAAGTCTGACACTTGCTCGCCCTGCGGGTCGGTTACCTTGAGGCGCTGGCCCTGGCGGAGCAGAAAGGCGGTGCCGCTACGCGGCGGAATGAGCTGAGGGTCGGGCATGGGGGCTGAGAAAGGGGCACTGCCAGGCATCGTCGTAGGCTTTGCCGGTGTACTGGTATACTTCGGAAGCGGCGCCGTAGTTCTGCAGCATGGGGTTTACGGAGCCGGAATACGCCACGTCGCGGGTTCGGATGGTATCGCGCAGGTTGTCGTAGCGGCCGTTATTCCGGATTTGCTCGAACTGCGCGTGCGGGTTGAACACCAGCGTGGGGTACTGAAACTGCCGGGCCGCGCGCCCGCTGCCCGGGTGCAGCCCCACCACGAAGAAGGCCTCCTCTTTCAGGCTAAAGCTGAACTCGGGCGAGCCGGGGTCGGCCACCACGCGGGGGTCGTAGCCAAACTGCCGGGCGTCGAGGTTGGCCAGCGACTGCAGCCGCTGCCAGAACAGCTCCTCAAACAGCGCTTCGTTGGGCTGACTGGGCCCGCGGAAGATGATGGCCGCGCTGTGGTAGAGCTTCTCCGACTGCCGGTAGGTGTCGACAAACCCATAGAGAAATTCCAGGATGGCGGCGTCGTCTTTGGGGCAAGCCAGGTGGTCCACCACCAGGCAATTGAGCTGCTGCCAGGTCAGGGCCGTCTTGGCCGCTACGCAGGGAAATTCTTTTTTGCTTATGAAATCAAAATACGCTTGTACCTCTGCATGTTCTTTTATATCAACCATATATCTATCATTTAAGCCGCCCGCTAATTCGAGTACGAAAACCAATTGTTGTGCTTTGGTTACGGCCTGATGCAATTTTATGTTTAATTAATTCATATCAAACCTTCAACACAAATATTTGAGGCCATACCTAACTCCCTCCGATTTAGCGGATAAAACTGCCCTAAGGCCCTGCTTTAACTTCTGCTTTGCAGGGTGGTTCCCAGCGCGGTGTACAGCTCCTCATAGGGGCGCCTGATTTTAACCTCGGAGGCAAGCTTCGCGTTAGACAGTCCATGGCCACCCCTTCCTCTCCTTCTCCTTCCGACGACGCCCGCGCCACCGGATTCGTGCGTGTGCGCGGCGCCCGCGAGCACAACCTCAAGAACGTCGACGTCGACCTGCCGCGCGATGCCTTGGTGGTGTTTACGGGTGTGTCGGGCTCGGGCAAATCCAGCCTGGCCTTTGGCACGCTCTACGCCGAGGCCCAGCGCCGCTACCTCGAGTCGGTGTCGCCCTACGCCCGTCGGCTGTTTCACCAGATGGCCGTGCCCGAAGTCGATTCCATCGACGGCCTGCCGCCGGCGGTGGCCCTGCAGCAGCAGCGCGGCGCCCCGAGCACCCGCTCGTCGGTGGGCTCGGTCACCACGCTGTCCAACCTGCTGCGCATGCTCTACTCGCGGGCCGGCGACTACCCCAAGGGCCAGGGCATCATCTACGCGGAGTCTTTTTCACCCAATACGCCCGAAGGCGCCTGCCCCACCTGCCACGGCCTGGGCCGGGTGTACGAAGTGACCGAGGATAGCATGGTGCCCGACCCCTCGCTCACCATCCGGGAGCGGGCCATTGCCGCCTGGCCCCAGGCTTGGGGTGGCCAAAACCAGCGCGACATCCTCGTGAGCATGGGCTACGACGTGGACACGCCCTGGCGCAACCTGCCCCAGAAAGACCGGGACTGGATTCTCTTCACCGACGAACAGCCGGTGGTGCCCGTGTACGCCGGCTTCACCCCCGAGCAGACGCGCTACGCCGTGAAGCGCAAGATGGAGCCCAGCTACATGGGCACCTTCACCGGCGTGCGGCGGCACGTGCTGCACACCTTCGCCACCACCCACAGCCCGCTGATGAAGAAGCGGGTGGCCCAATATATGCTCAGCAGCGACTGCCCCACCTGCGAGGGCAAGCGGCTGCGCAAAGAATCCTTGTCGGTGAAATTTGCCGGCCTCGACATTGCCGAAATGTCGAGGCTGCCCCTCAAGCGCCTGGCTGGCCTGCTGCAACCCTATGCCAAAGGCAAGGCCGGCAAGCAACAACACGATACCGAGCACCCCGAGCAAGCCATCGTGGCCCAACGCATTGCCGAAGACCTAGCTGCCCGCCTCGTCGTGCTGCTGGATTTGGGCCTGGGCTACCTCTCGCTGGAGCGCGCCACGCCTACCCTCTCGCCAGGCGAGCTGCAACGACTGCGGCTTGCCACCCAGCTGTATTCCAATTTGTTCGGAGTAGTATATGTGCTCGATGAGCCCTCCGCTGGCCTGCACCCCGCCGATACCGAAGCGCTGCTAGCCGCGCTAGACGGTTTAAAGGGCGCGGGCAATTCCTTGTTCGTTGTCGAGCACGATTTGGACGTTATCCGCCAAGCCGATTGGCTGGTAGACGTGGGGCCGGCCGCCGGCGAAAAAGGCGGCCACATTCTCTACAGCGGCCCGCCCGAAGGGCTGCGGCAAGTAACTGAGTCGCAAACACGGCGCCACCTGTTCGGCAGTTCCGAAATTGAGCTACCCAGCCGCGAGCCGCGCACCCCCATGGGGTGGCTCAAGCTGGCTGGCGTCACACGCAACAACCTCGATAATCTTTCGGCGACCTTTCCGCTGGGCGTGTTCACCACTGTCACGGGCGTGTCCGGCTCCGGCAAGTCGAGTCTGGTAAGCCAGGTTTTGGTTGAGCTGGTAGCCGAGCACCTGGGCCAGGAAATTTCCCTGGAAGAAGAGGAAGCCGATGCCTTGGACCAGCCCGCCCCGGTCACCCTCGGCGGCCAGATTACGGGCGGCATGGAAGGCATCAAGCGCCTGGTGCGGGTCGACCAGAAGCCCATCGGCCGCACGCCGCGCTCCAACATGGCCACCTACACCGGCTTGTTCGACCACGTGCGCAAGCTGTTTGCCGCCACGCCTGCGGCCAAAAAACGGCGCTACGATGCCGGCCGCTTTTCCTTCAACGTGGCCAAAGGCCGCTGCGAAAACTGTCAGGGCGAAGGCTTCGTGATGGTTGAGCTGCTATTTCTGCCCAGCGTATACGCGCCCTGCCCCGTCTGCCACGGCGCCCGCTACAACGCCAAAACCCTGGAAGTAACCTACCGCGACAAAAACATCGCCGAAGTACTGGGCCTGACCGTGGACGACGCTTGGGAATTCTTCGCCGAAGAGCCGCCCGTGCACCGAGCCCTCACCGTGCTGCGCGAAGTGGGCCTGGGGTACCTGCGCCTCGGCCAGCCCGCCACCGAGCTATCCGGCGGCGAAGCCCAGCGCATCAAGCTGGCCACCGAGCTGCAGCGCATCGGCCGCGGCAACACCCTCTACATCCTCGACGAGCCCACCACCGGCCTCCACCCTTCCGATGTAGAGAAGCTCCTGCTCCAACTCGACGGCCTCGTAGAAGCAGGCAACACCGTCATCGTAGTGGAGCACGACATGCGCGTAGTGGCCGGCTCGGATTGGGTTATCGACATCGGACCCGGCGCGGGCGAAGAAGGGGGGCACGTCGTTGCGGCCGGACCTCCAGAAGAGGTAGCCAAAGTGAAGGCCAGCCGGACCGCCCCGTATCTGGTGCGCCACCTGCAACAGTCTGATACCGTAAGGGTGTAAAAGAAAAAGGCCGTTTTCCATAAGGAAAACGGCCTTTTAGGTAGCGGGGACTGGACTCGAACCAGTGACCTTTGGGTTATGAGCCCAACGAGCTACCAACTGCTCCACCCCGCACTGTTTGTGATACAAAGGTAAGCAAACTTTCGGGTAAAGCCACAAAAAATGTCTTTTTAGCGGCATGGCAAGGGTTAACGTGTGGTTGTCAGGCAGAAAAAACGCGTCGCTACTAAGCAGCAGGCTGGGATAGGACGTATAGACTTGGGCTTATTCATCACTATTCCGGGCCGCTGCTATGATACCGCTCCCCTTTACTACGCCGCGCACGGCCCGCTATTTGAGCCTGGGCCAGCCTGGTCCAGCCATTGAGCACGTGTGGGTATGCCTGCACGGCCACGACCAGCCCGTAGGCGACTTGGCCGACCAGCTCCGCAACCTCGATACCCCGGAGCGCCTGTTGGTGCTACCCGAAGCGTTGAGCCGTTTTGAATTGCCCGCAGCCGAGGGAGAAGAACCGCGCACCGGCGCTGCCTGGTTTGCGCCCGACTCGCTGCTTCCGGACTTCGACGACCTGAGCGCTTACCTCGATGCCCTTACCAATGAGGTGCTGGCCGCCTGCCCGCCAGATACGCCGCTCACGGTGCTCGGATACGGCCACGGGGCAGCCGCGGCCTGCCGTTGGCTGGCGGGCAATGGCGTCGAATACATCCGGCTGATTCTGTGCGCCCCCGTGTTTCCGGCCGGGATTGACCGGCGGGCCACCCTGGTAGCCCTGCCCGAGCGGCCGGTGCTGGTGGTGAGCACCACTACCGATACGTACACGCCGGAAGCAGCCGGCGAAGGCCTGATGCAGGATTTGCTGGATGTGGGCCTGAGCGCCCAGCAGCGCCTCGTCGACGCCGGGCCGCTACCGCTAGCTGCCTTGGGCGCTAGCGGAGAAGCCTAGCCGGCTGGCCGCAGCACAGGCAACCAGCCCAATTTCATAGTGGAGGCAAACCCAAAATTATCCAGGGCAGCTTTTTGCGTACCGTTACCATCCTAAACGTGCTTTGCCAGGGGCCGCGGAGCAGAAACGTACCGGAACCGGTTTTTGAAGCGGTCGATGGGAGCTTCTACGAAATGCCAGGATGCCGCGCTGAGCAGGAGCACCGCTGGTCCGAGTACGCACAGGATGGACAAGGGCCCCATGAGAGCGGCCCGGCCCGCGGCATCGGGCACGAAATGGTATACCAGCCGCTGCCAAAACACCAGCAGCGGCAGGTGGTAGAGGTAAATGCCGTAGCTGCGCTGGCCCACCCACTGCGTGGCCGCATGGCTCAAGCCCAGGCGACGGCCGGCCGCGGGCACGCACAGCAGCCAGCAAATCGTGAGAAAATCGGCAATCGCCAACCACTTGCCTTGGCTCACGGCCCAAAACTGAGCCCAGGGCCCCGGCGGGAGCCACCGGTGCAAGGCAGCCCAACTCAGCCACGCCAGCAGCACATACCGCCCCCGGGCCAGCCGCGCTAGCCAAGACTGGTGCTGCGCCACTTGGAGCACGGCTCCCAGCGCAAACAAATCCAGATTGGCGGGCAGCAGCATGTGCACCATGTTTGGGTTCACCCACAGCGACCACAGCACCCGAAACACCCAGCCCAAGACAGCCAGCGCCAGCAGCGGCTTTAGCCGACGGCCTAAGATGCCCAGCAGCAAGGGCCAGAACAGATAAAACTGAATTTCGACGGCAATGGTCCAGAAGTGGCCCACGCCGTCGCCCCAGCCCCCAAAGCGGTACACCAGGAAGTTGGCCCCCGGCAGCACGTACCAGCCGGGGTACTCGCGCACCATGGCCAGCGGCAGCAGCGCACAGCCGGCCAAAACCAGGTAGTAAGACGGCAGGATGCGCAGCGCCCGCCGCAGGTAGAACGTGCCCACCCGGTGCCACCAGGGCCCGGACGCCCCCACATAGGCTTCGTATTTCCAGATAATGCCCGACACCAGGTAGCCGCTGAGCACAAAGAACAAGCTTGGGCCCAGCTCGCCCAGCGGAAACGCCGGCTGCAGCCAGTGCTGCACCAGCACAATGCCCACGGCCACGGCCCGCAGACCGTTGAGTTCGGGGCGGTACGGGAGGGCAGTAGGTAGCGGAGCAGGCATGAAAGAAGCAGAACCCTGGAGCGAGGCCGCAAAATACGCGGGGCGCCTGCTGCGCAACCCGCGCCCGCCGCCGCGGATATAATGTGGGGGTGGACTCGTCCTTTTTTCTACTGACCTTTGACCGGTTGCCGGTGACAGCGGCGCCTTTGTATTTGCTTTCTTGCCATGTCCGATAAACGTTCTCCCGCTCTTGGTTTCATCTTCGTCACGATTCTGATTGACGTAATTGGGCTGGGCATCATCATTCCGGTGGTGCCCAAGCTGATTCAGCAGCTCACGGGCGAGGGGCTGAGCCGGGCTTCGGAATATTCGGGCTGGCTCACGTTTGCGTATGCCATGGCGCAGTTTTGCTGCGCGCCGGTAATCGGCGGGCTCAGCGACAAGCTGGGGCGGCGGCCGGTGCTGCTGGCGGCGCTGCTGGGCCTGGGGCTCGACTACATCTTTCTGAGCTTTGCCCCTACCCTGGCGTGGCTGTTTGTGGGCCGCGTGATTGCGGGCATCACGGGGGCCAGCTTCACCACGGCCACGGCCTATATTGCCGACATCAGCACGCCCGAGAAGCGGGCCCAAAACTTTGGGCTGGTGGGCGCGGCGTTTGGCATTGGCTTCATCATTGGGCCGGCGGTGGGCGGGCTGCTGGCCGACTTTGGCTCGCGGGTGCCGTTTATGGTGGCGGCCGGGCTGAGTTTGTGCAATTTCTTCTACGGCTTTTTTGTGCTGCCCGAGTCGCTGGCGCCCGCCAAGCGGCGGCCGTTTGAGTGGCGGCGGGCCAATCCGGTGGCCTCGCTGCTGCGGCTAGGGCACTACCCCGCGGTGCTGGGCCTGGTGGCTGCGCTGGTGCTGATTTACCTGGCGGGCTCGGCTACGCAGTCGGTCTGGACGTTTTACACCATGCTCAAATTTGGTTGGACCGAGAAGCTGGTAGGCATCTCACTGGCGGTAATTGGGCTGTTTTCTGGTCTGGTGCAGGGCGGGCTGGTGCGCGTGGCCATCCCGCGGCTGGGCGCGGCCCGGGCCATTGTGGTGGGGCTGCTGTGCTATGCGCTGGGCTTTGTGCTGTTCGCGTTTGCGTCGAGGGGGTGGCTTATGCTGGTGTTCTTGGCCCCCTACTGCCTGGGAGGCATTTCAGGGCCAGCCCTGCAAGGCACCATTTCGGGCCAGGTGCCCGCCAATGAGCAGGGCGAGCTGCAGGGCTCGCTCACCAGCCTCATCAGCGCCACGGGCGTGGTGGGGCCGCTGATGATGACTTACTTATTTGCGTTTTTCACGCGGCCCACGGCGCCGGTGCAGTTTCCGGGCGCGCCGTTTTTGCTGGGGGCAGTGCTGGCACTGGCCAGTGTGGGGCTGGCCGTGCGCTCGCTGCGCAAACACCCACCCGTAGAAGCCAGCGCGCCACCTGCCGAAGCTATTCCGGCGCACTAGTCGCTCAAATTGGGCTGGCGTAGTACTTTGGTAGCTGTTGCTGCCCGAGTTGCTTCGTTTGCCATTCCCCGCCTTTCCGCATGATTCAGAACCCGCCCTTGCCGCTGCTGCAACTCACGCCCCGCCCCGATTTGGGCATTCTGGTGGGGCGCTGGGGGTTCCAGCCCGGCCCAGCCCAATTGCCGGCTGCCTACGAAGAACTAGCCCAGGCGGGGCTGCGCGAAAAGTGCTGCTTTTGGCTGCAGGACATCCGCCGCCGCACCCTAAACGACCCGCAGACTACGCAGTGGCTGCTGACCGAATTCTTCCCCGACATGGCCGCCCAGTTGGGCGCGCGGCTCTACGTGGCCTACCTCGTGGGCCCCGACCTGCACCAGCAAATTGTGACCGGGCCGGCCTTTGCTCCCATCGATTCTTATGTAGGCCAACCCTTTGTGGTCGGGTTCTTCGGCGACGAAGGCGAAGCCATCAACTGGCTGACAGCTCAACAAGGAACTGCGCATCCATAACCGGCCGCCGTTGGCCAACCCAAAAATATTTTCCATAAAAAGGCCTTTCCATTGCTGGAAAGGCCTTTTTGTTTCAGTCAATAAAAAATTAAAGGAACATAATTTTCACCATTACGAAATTATCGTAGATTTACGAAACAATCGTAATAACAAGACACTCCCACTCATGGAACGCCTTACCCAACCCGAAGAAGACGCCATGCACGTGCTCTGGCAAAGCAACGGCGGCTTTATCAAGGAAGTACTGGAACGCCTGCCCGAGCCGCGCCCGCCCTACACCACGCTGGCCTCCACGGTGCGCAACCTGGAACGCAAGGGCTACGTGCGGGCCGAAAAGCTGGGCAACTCCTTCCGCTTCGTGCCGGTAGTATCGGCCGATGATTACCAGCGCAGCTCGCTGGGCACGCTGGTGCAGAAGCATTTCCGGAACTCCTACAAGGACCTGGTGTCGTTTTTCGCGCAGGACAACAAAATCAGCGCGGCTGATTTGCAGGAGATTATCAAGCTCATTGAAAGCAAAAAAGCTGAGTAGCCATGTCCTCTATCTACCTGCTGAAAGCTAATGTGGCGCTGCTGCTGTTTGCGCTGGCGTATTTTGGGCTGCTGCGCCGGCTCACTTTTTTCTCGCTGAACCGCTTTTACCTGCTGTTCGCCCTGCTTTTTTCCGCAGCGTATCCGTTGCTGCCCCTGCCGGCGCTGTTTCCCGCCGAAGCGTCCTTGCCAGCAGCTTTTGTGCTGGTAGAAACCAGTCCCGTTCACAGCGCCGTGGTCGCGGGCCCGGTGGCGCCCGCCGTCGATTGGGAAGCAGGGGGCCTGCTGCTGTACGCCGGTGGCGCGGCGGTGCTGTTGGGCCGGCTGCTGGTGCAGCTGCTGTCGCTGTGGCAGCTGCGGCGCACCTCGCGCCCTTCGGTGGTGCTGGGCCAGCCCATCCGGGTGCTGGCGGGCGCGGTCAGCCCATTTTCGTTCTGGCGCACCATCTACCTCAACCCGCTACAGCACGCCGGCGCCGAGCTGGCGGCCGTGCTGCGCCACGAGCAAGTGCACGTGCGTCAGTGGCACACGCTCGACGTGCTGCTGGCCCAAGTGGCCCAGGCCATGGCCTGGTGCAACCCCGCGGCCTGGCTGCTGCGCCGGGCCCTGCTCGACAACCTCGAATACCTCGCCGACCACGCCGCCCTGCAAACCGGCCTCGACCGCCAGGCCTACCAATACAGCCTGCTGCGCCTCAGCCAAGGCGTGGCCGGGCCTTCGCTCGTCTCCCATTTCACCTTCCCAACCCTCAAAAACCGCGTTATCATGATGAATTCTCCTGCTTCCGCATTGGCCCAGACCGGGCGCTACCTGCTGGCTTTGCCGCTGGCGGTGGGCTTGGCCGTGGGTGTGGGCGCGGCGCTGTCACCCGCTGCGGCCGCGCCTGTCACCCAAACCGCCGCGCCCGGCCCAGCCGTGTACTACCTCGATGGCAAGCTGAGCGACAAGGCGGCAGTGTACGCCCTCGACCAGAAAAGCATTGCCTACATCCATATGCTGGACGAAAAGCAGGCCCGCCAGGCGTTTGGCGCAGCCAGTGGGGCGGTGGCCATTGTAGTAACCACGGCCAACCAGAATTCGGCCGCCGTGCTGGCGCTCAACGAGAAAGTGGATAAAGTCGCCCCTTTAGTACCGGCTACGCCTGAGCAAAAAGCTGCCATCGCCGCCGCTCAGGCCTACCTGCTCAAGAATTACCCCAATGCCAAGCTGCAGTTCATTGGCCCCGACTCCAAAGCCGATGCGGCCGCACCCCGCTACCGCGCCCAGTTTCAAGATGGCGGCCAAACCAAGCAGCAGTATTTCGATGCACAAGGCCAGCCCGTAGGAACTGCCAGTGCGTCTCCGAACCGCAGATAACTCACTAGGTCAGGCCGCTCCTCATTAATGTTGTACTGGGGCCGAGCGGGTCATGCAAACCAACCTGTGCGGCTAGCACTACCTGGCGCCAAGCCAGCAATTGAGCTAAACTAAAAAGGGCCATGCGCTATGCACGGCCCCTTAATTTTGTACTCTTGGTATTAAATCCGCACAAAATTCGGAAAACGGTTGCATTCTGGTGCTGTGCGAACTTTATACCCGCTGCTTAGCGCGAGGCCGATTCCTTCTGGCGCTGGCCGCCTTGGTTGCCGCCTTTCTGGCCGTTGCCTTGGTCATTGCCTTGCTGCACCTGCACGTCGGTGGCTTGCTGGCCCATGCGCTCGGACAGCTGGCCGCTTGGCTGGCCCCCAGCCTGTGCGCCCTGTATCTGAATCTGGTGGCGCATGGTTTTCTCCTCGTCTTTGGGCACCGTCACGTGCAGCACGCCGTCCTCAAAACTGGCTTGAATCTGACGTGGCTCAATGGTGTCGGGCAGTTGGAAGGAGCGCTGGAACGACCCGTACGAGCTTTCCACAATGTGGTAGCGTCGGTCGTTTTGCTCGTTTTTGAACTGGCGCTCGCCGGAGATGGTAAGGCGGCCCTGCTGGAAATCTACCTTGACGTCATCGCGCTTCAGGCCGGGCAGGGCCACGTCAATCTGATAGCCCTTGTCGGTTTCGTAAGCATCTACTTGGGGCGAAAATGCATTAACGCGGCCTCGGCCCGCCACAGAGTCCTGAAAGAACCGGTCAAGCATGGTCGAAAAACTCTGCGGCATGATGTCGCCGAAAGAGTCCTGATACTTTTGAATAGCCATGGTATAGTTGGGTTAAGGGTGGGAAAAAAATAGAAGTTCTAACTACCCTCGCGGGCAATATATTTTACTACTCTGCCCAACACGTTGTTTCACAAAAAAGCCCGTATACTGAACCGTAATGGCACTTTTTTCTATTTTTTCACCAAACAAAAGGGGCGCTGACGCCTTCCCCAAAACTCAGCTGCACTCCTTTACTGCGCGCCTCCGTGCGGCCGGAGCAATAGGCTCAGAAAGGAGCGCGGCTCTAACCCAAAAAGGCGTCGTGGCCCTGGCTAATGCCAGGGCCACGACGCCTTTGCAAGGACGCGGCCCGCGCGCTACGATTCCATTACCCGGCTCTGGCGGTTGATGGATTCCAGGTGCACTGCAGCCAGGTATTGCTCCACAAATTCGGGCGTGAGGCCCACCGATTTGCCTTGGCGCAGGGCGCGCTCCAGCACCTCGTTCCAGCGGGCAGTTTGCAGGATGGTGATGTCATTTTCTTTTTTGTACTGCCCAATTTTCTCCGCCAGGCCCATACGGCGGCCCAGCAGCTGCATAATTTCGGCGTCGAGCTGATTGATTTGCTCGCGGAAGCTGGCCAGCGCAGTCAGGAATTCGCGCTGGTTAGTGGTTTCGTGGCGCCACACCAGGCCCTCAATCAGGTCGCGGAGGACTTCAGGAGTGATTTGCTGCTTGGCGTCGCTCCAGGCCGCGTCGGGGTTTTGGTGC
The DNA here is from genome assembly GCF_020711255.1 of Hymenobacter plasmatis. Classification (GTDB taxonomy): domain Bacteria; phylum Bacteroidota; class Bacteroidia; order Cytophagales; family Hymenobacteraceae; genus Hymenobacter. The sequence goes on along the minus strand of NZ_JAJFAW010000018.1, from coordinate 97,661 downwards.
GACTCAATCATGTTGCCGTCGAAACCCAGATTGAGGGCTTGTTGGGCTACCGCAAACAAGGTATCGCGCCGGCCGCAGATGTGGCTGGGGTCGCAGAGCAGGGGCATTTCGGGCATCCGGCGCTTCATTTCGATGGGCAGGTGCCACATCGGCGCGTTGCGGAAATCGGTGTTGCCGTAGCTGGAAAAGCCCCGGTGAATTAGGCCCACGTGCTCCAGGCCGGCCTTTTGGAGCCGCTCTACGGCGCCCACCCACAGCTCCAGCTCCGGATGGATGGGGTTTTTGACGAGTACCGGCACGTCCACGCCGCGCAGGGCGTTGGCAATTTCCTGCACCGAAAACGGGTTGCCGGTGGTGCGGGCGCCCACCCACAGAATGTCGATACCGAAGGCCAGGCAGTCTTCTACGTGCTTGGCGGTGGCTACTTCCACGGCCGTGGGCAGGCCGGTGAGCTCGCTGGCTTTCTTGAGCCAAGGCAGGCCTTTGGTGCCCACGCCCTCAAACATGCCGGGCTTGGTGCGCGGCTTCCAGATGCCGGCGCGCAGGGCTTGCACCTTGCCGGTGGCCGCCAGGCGCTGGCAGGTGTCGAGCACCTGCTCTTCGGTTTCGGCCGAGCACGGGCCCGAGATAAGAAACGGCTTGTCGTCGGGCTGGCGGTTAAACAGCGCGGATTTCATTGTGGGTACCATAATGGTTGGGGTTGTTATTTTTTGTTTTTAGTTATTAGGTCGTCATGCTGAGCGCAGCCGAAGCATCTCACCCGCTTCGTTGCAAACAGCATTGGGTAGTATTGCGGTAGAGATGCTTCGGCTGCGCTCAGCATGACGTTCTTTTTATTGTTCCTGAGACCAATCAAGGCAGGATTTTGCGGATGTGGTTGGCTTGCTGAATCTGTTCGGTTAGGCCGGCGTAGTCTTCCCGCTCGAGTAGGTCGCGCAGGTGCTGCAATTGGTGCAAATGCTCGTCGAGCACATCGAGCACGTTGAGCCGGTTTTGGCGGAAGATGGGGACCCACGTGGCGGGCGAGCTTTTGGCCAGTCGCACCGTGGACTCGAAGCCGCCGCTGGCCAAATCGAAAATGCGCTGCTCTTCTTTTTCCTTCTCCAACACCGTAAGGGCCAGGGCAAACGACGTGATGTGCGAGATGTGCGACACGTAGGCCGTGTGCAGGTCGTGGGCAGTGGCGTCGAGGTAGAGCAAGCGCATGGGCAGCGCATGAAACAGCTGCTCCACCACGCGCACGGCATCGGGGTCGCTCTTATCGGTATCGCAGAGCACGACGGTTTTGCCTTCAAACAGGCCCGCTACCGCGGCTTCGGGTCCCGAGTGCTCGGTGCCGGCCATGGGGTGCACGGCCACAAAGCGGCCCCGCTTGGGGTGTTGGGCCACGGCCGCCAGCAGCGCCTGCTTGGTCGAGCCCACGTCGATAACTACCTGCTGCGCGGTGGTGGCATCCAGCACGGGCGGCAGCACGCTCACCATGGCATCCATGGGCACGGCCACCACCACCAAATCAGCCTGCTGCACGGCGGCGGGCAGGTCCATGACGATTTCATCGACCAGGCCCAGTTCCAGGGCTCGGCGGGCGTGCGCGGGGTTTTGCTCCACGCCGATGAGGCGCTGCGCTAAGCCGTGGTGGCGCAGGCTGATGGCGAGCGAGCCGCCGATAAGGCCGAGACCGATGATGGTGACGTTCATGACTTTGGAATATTCATTGTTCAGAAGTATGTCATGCTGAGCGCAGTCGAAGCATCTCGCGTGGTTCGTTGAGCTAGTATTTATTACTCTCGTGGTAGAGATGCTTCGGCAGGCTCAGCATGACGTTTATTCATCAATTCTACCCGTTCCAGCGCCTCCCGCAGCACCGCTTCGGGCTGGCAGAGGCTGGCGCGCACGTAGCCGAGGCCATTGCTGCCGAAGATGCCGCCGGGCGTGAGGAAAACCCGGGCCTCGGCCAGCACGGCGTCGCTGAGGACGTAGCCATCGGCAATGCCCGCGGGCACGGCGGCCCAGATAAACAGCCCAACCTGGCCCGGTGCGGGCGCGCAGCCCAGGGCCCGCAGCAGCTCTACCACCAGCTCGCGACGGGCGCGGTACGTGGCGTTCAGGGCCTCAAACCAGTCGGCGCCCAGCGCCAGCGCGGCCACGGCGGCTTGCTGCACCGGCAGGAACATGCCCGAATCCATGTTGCTTTTGAAGCGGAGCACGTCGGCCAGCAAATCGGCCCGGCCCACCAGCATGCCCACGCGCCAACCGGCCAGGTTGTGCGATTTGCTCAGCGAATTCAGCTCAAGCGCGACCTCGCGCGCACCCGGCACCGCCAGCAGGCTGATGGGCGGCGTTTCGTTCAGGACGAAACCGTACGGATTGTCGTGCACCAGCAGAATGTGGTGCTCGCGGGCAAACGCCACTAGGCGGGTGAGAAACGGCAGGTCGGCGGCCGTGCCAGTGGGCATATGGGGATAGTTCACCAGCATGAGCTTCACCCGCGAGAGGTCGGTGGCGGCCAACGCGTCCAGGTCGGGCAGCCAGCCGGTGGCGGCGCTCAGGTCGTACTCGCGCACTTCGGCCCCGCAGATTTCGGCCACGGCGCGGTAGGTCGGGTAGCCGGGGTTAGGGATAAGCACGGCGTCGCCGGCTTCCAGAAACGTCATGGCCACGTGCATCAGGCCTTCTTTGGAGCCCAGCAGCGGCAGCACTTCGGTGGCGGGGTCCAGGGCCACGCCGTAGTGCCGCTGGTAGAAGTCGGCCATGGCGCCGCGCAGCGCCGGCGTGCCTTGGTAGCCTTGGTAGCCGTGGGCGTTGGGCAGCGCGGCGGTGGCGGTTAGGGCCGCGGTCACGCTGGGGTGCGGCGGCAAATCGGGGCTGCCGATGCCGAGGTTGATGATGTTGGCGCCGGCGGCGTTGAGAGCGGCCAGTTCGCGCAGTTTGCGCGAGAAGTAGTACTCGCCGGTCTGGGCCAGGCGGCTGGCAGTGGAAATCTGCATGGGAAATTGCGGGGTGTTCATGCTGCTTTGGGGGACGTGGCCGCGCCGGCATCGGCAGTGGCGATTTCGGTGGTATTCCAGTGGCCGCGGCGGTAGGCGCCCAGCACCCGCAGCTCCTCCGTGACGGGGACCAGGTCGTGGAGCAGGGCGTTGAGCTGCGCGAGCTCGTCAAACTCTACATCGGCATGAAAGCCGTAGTGCCAGGGCTGACCCGGGCGCGGGCACGACTGCAACTTGCTCAAGTTGAGGCCATGGGAGGCCACCCGGGTGAGCACCTGGGCTAGGCTGCCCGGCGCGTGGGGCGCATGGAAATACAGCGAGGCTTTGTCGGCTAGGGGGTCTTCCTGAGCAGTTTCGGCGCGCTCCAGCACCAGAAAACGGGTGTAATTGTGCGGATCGTCGTGAATGGCGGGGGCCAGGATGTTGAGCCCGAACTGCTCGGCGGCCTGGGCGCCGGCCACCACGGCCACGCCGGGGGTGCGGTGCTCGGCCAGGAGTTGGGCGCTGTGGCCGGTGTCGTCGGTTTCCACCAGCTTCCAGTGCGGGTGGCCGTCCAGAAATTCGCCGCACTGGCGCAGGGCCATGGGGTGCGAGTGCACGGCCTGCACATCGGCCAGCGTGGTGCCGGGCAGGGCCAGCAGGTGCTGGTGAATGGGCAGGTACACCTCGCCGGTGACGCGCACCGCGGTCCGCTCCAGCAGCAGGTAGTTGGGCAGAATGCTGCCGGCCAGCGAGTTCTCCATGGCCATCAGGCCGGCCTCGGCCGAGCCGTTGACCACGTGGGCCACCACGGCGGCAAACGTGGCGCAGGGCAGCAGGTCCGGCTTCGCCCCGAAATACTGGCGGGCGGCCACTTCGTGAAAACTTCCCTTGAACCCCTGGATGGACACGTGCTTAGGCATGGCAATTCTGAAAAAACGAGCAATAAAAAAGGCCTCCGTTGTGCGGGGCCCTGGGGATGTTGGTAGTAGTGTGATGGTTGACACTAGCAACAGAGGGCCCGCTTCTCTTTAAAAAAGAAGTAATAGCCGTAATAAAAAAAGACCTGTTGCGTAGGGAGCATCTGGAAACGGGCATTAAAAAAGCGCCTCTCGAAGAACGAGCGGCGCTGGTAGTGCTGGTGGGTTAGCTACAAACGGCGGCTCGTTCTACGCGGTGGCGCAGAAGTAATAATAGCCAAAAAAGAAGCGCGTCTGGAGCATGGGGCAGTGAATACGGCGGCAAGATAGGCACGGGCGGGAGAATTGCAAGAGTAATGTGCAAACTGAATATCATGCCCAATAGCCGGTCATGCAGAGCGCGAAAGGCGCCGCCGATAACCTAAGGCGCGAGAATCGAGTTTAGCCCACTTATCCTTCGCAGTTATTTTATCCATTCCATGGTCACTCTTTTTGAACCCCTTGCCCTGCGCGGCGTCACCCTGAAAAACCGCATTGTGGTGTCGCCCATGTGCCAATACAGCAGCGTGGACGGCTTTGCCACCGACTGGCACCTCGTGCACCTGGGCAGCCGCGCCGTGGGCGGCGCGGGCCTCATCATTTCCGAAGCGGCGGCCGTCTCGCCCGAAGGCCGCATCAGCCCCGACGACCTGGGCATTTGGAAAGACGAGCACCTGCACATGCTCACGCGCATCACAGCTTTCCTGAAAAGCCAGGGCAGCGTGCCCGGCATTCAGCTGGCCCACGCCGGACGCAAAGCCAGCACCTACAGCCCCTGGAAAGGCGAGGGCCACGTACCCGAAAGCGAAGGCGGCTGGCAGCCCGTGGGCCCCAGTGCCTTGGCATTTGCCCCCACTTACGGCACGCCACACGCCCTCGATGGACCCGGCCTGCAAAAGGTAATTGCCGATTTTCGGGCGGCGGCGGAGCGGGCACTGGCTGCCGGCTTCCAGGTAATTGAGCTGCACGCGGCCCACGGCTACTTGCTGCACGAGTTCCTGTCGCCGCTCAGCAACCACCGCACCGACGAGTACGGCGGCACGTTCGAAAACCGCATCCGGCTGCTGCTTGAGGTGGTGGCGGCCACCCGCGAAGTGTGGCCCGCCGAGCTGCCGCTCATCGTGCGCATGTCGGTGACGGACTGGACCGAAGGCGGCTGGAATGCCGACGAATCGGTGCAGCTCGCGGCCATGCTCAAGGTGCGGGGCGTGGACATGATAGACTGCTCGACGGGCGGCAACGTGCCCAAGGCGCCCATTCCGGTGGGCCCCGGTTACCAGGTGCAGTTCGCCGAGCGCATCAAGCAGGAAACGGGCATGCTAACCGGGGCCGTTGGCCTGATTACCACCCCCGCCGAGGCCGAAGCCATTCTGACCAACGGGCAAGCTGATGTGGTGCTGCTGGCCCGCGAGTTTTTACGCGAGCCCTACTTCCCCTTGTTCGCCGCCCACGACCTGGGCGTTGAGATGCCGTGGCCGGTGCAATACGAGCGCGCCAAGCCGCGGGCTCACGTGGCTGCTGGTCCGCGGTAGAAAAACGATGTAGAGACGCCATACTTGGCGTCTTGTCGTTGAACATCGGCTCTGGACGATTATCCAAACTGTGCAAACGCCAAGACGCGAAGTGTCGCGTCTCTACATCGTTTCATTTTGCCTTTCAGCCTGGACTACCCGCGCCGTGACCAGCAGTTGGCCCAGGTGGCGGGAGGTATGCTCGGCGGCGTGTACCAGCAGGCCCAGCACGGTGGAGGGAATCTGGGCCCGGCCCACGCCGCGGGGTTCGGTTAGGCTGGCTGCGGTGGTGGTTTGAAGTTGAGCTAAAGCTTTATCTACCTGCGTAGTGAAGCGGCTCACCAATTGCGTTACCGAGTCGGCCTGAATCAGTAGTGGCGGGGTTTCGGCAGCCAGGGCGGCGAGCTGGGTGGCGCTTAGGGCCTCGGCGCGGGCGTAGGTAAATAGCCGGTCGAGCACGCCGGAGAGGTGCTGCAGGTGAAAGCCGACGGAGGCCACGCCGGCGGGCCGCTCGTTGAGTAGCGCGGCTGGGAAAGTGCGCATGGCGGCGGTGAGCTCTTCGCGGGCCTGCAGCAGGGCGTGGGCCATGGGCTGCAGCAGCGGGGGCACGCTAGGCAGGGGGCCGCGCAGCCACACTTCGAGGGTCTCGGGGTTGGGCATAAAGGGGAAAAGGGAAACTATGGGGGAGGCGTGAATGTACTATCTGCTTGAGATTCATTTAAGGCGCCGCTGCGGGCCTTACTTTTGTGATTATGTCAGGTATTAACGATGCGCTGCGCGCCGCTGCCGACCAGTTCGGCACCCCCCTTTACGTCTACGATTCAGCGACCATTACGCGCCAATACGAAAAGCTAAAAAAGGGCTTCTCGGGGCACAAAACGCGCTTTTTTTATGCCTGCAAAGCGCTGAGCAACGTAAGCATTCTGCGCCACATCCACAGCCTGGGCGCGGGGCTCGACTGCGTGAGCATCAACGAGGTACGGCTGGGCCTGCACGTGGGCTTTGCGCCCGACGACATCCTGTTTACGCCCAATAGCGTGACGTTTGAGGAGTTGGTGGAGGCCAAAAACCTGGGCGTAAACCTCAACATTGATAATATTTCCTTGCTCGAGCGCTTCGGCGCCGCGTTTGGCGGGTCTTACCCGGTGTGCGTGCGCCTGAACCCCCACATCGAGGCGGGCGGCAACTACAAGATTCAAACCGGCCACATCGATAGCAAGTTTGGAATCAGCATTCACCAGCTGCGCCACCTCGAGCGCGTGGTGAAGGGCACCGGCCTGCACGTGCGCGGCCTGCACATGCACACGGGCTCCGAAATCAAGGATGTGGGCGTGTTCATGCGGGCCCTGGAAATCCTGTTTGATGCCGCCGGGCGCTTCCCCGAGCTGGATTTCCTGGACCTGGGCTCGGGCTTCAAGGTGCCCTACAAGCCCGGCGATGCCGAAACCGACGTGGCCACGCTCGGCAAGCAAGTGGCCGAGGCCTTCAAAGGCTTTGAGAAAGAGTACGGCCGGCCCCTGGAGTGCTGGTTTGAGCCGGGCAAGTACCTGGTGAGCGAAAGCGGCTACCTGCTGGTGAACGTGGCCGTGGTGAAGCAAACCACCGCCACGGTATTTGCAGGCGTGAACTCGGGCTTCAACCACCTGATTCGGCCCATGTTCTACGACAGCTACCACCACATCAGCAACCTGACCAACCCCAAGGGCACCGAGCGGCTGTACACGGTGGTGGGCAACATCTGCGAGACCGACACCTTTGCCTGGGACCGCCTGCTGCCCGAGATTCGCGAAAACGACTTGCTGGCGTTCCACAACGCCGGCGCCTACGGCTTTGAAATGAGCAGCAGCTTCAACTCGCGCACCCGGCCCGCCGAAGTGCTGCTGGAAAACGGCAAGCTGCGCCTCATCCGCCACCGCCAGACCTTCGAAGACCTGCTGGCCGGGCAGGTAGACGCCGAGGAGGTAGTGCGCGAAAACGCAGTTTAGCCCAACGGCTTGGGCTGCGCCAGGAGCCACGCCACCGCCGTTTCTTCGGTTTCGAAGGTGCGGTAGACGTGGCTCTGGCCGCGGCTGGCCATGACGTACTGGTTCATGGCGAGGCGCGCAAACACGTTGTTGGCAATCAGGATGGCGCCGTAGCGGTAGCCGCCTTCCTGCACGGCGCGGGGCAGCCACTCGGTGGCCATCCACTCCTGCTCGCTGGGGCTCAGCGGGGCCATTTCGCGTTGGTCTACCAACATTTTCTCCCAGCGCCGCCGGCTCATGGCCTGCACGGCGTGCGTGAGCAACGCCCGAAACTGTACGGGCTCGCGCAGCCCGGCACGGTACTCGAGCCGCAGAAAGCCTTCGGGCTCCTCCCAGATGCGGCCGATGCTGTTTTCGAAATAAAGGGAGCGGGCAGATTTAGAAATCAACTGTCTAACAACAAAGCAGGCACCTGCCAACCCGGCGCCCTGGTGCAATCTGGCAAGGGCCCGTGGGTTGGGCAACTCCTCAACCGAAAAGGCCAAGCGGTGGTTAAGGCTGGGGCAAAATTAATGCTTTGGGCTAGCCCTCCCATGTGCCGAAAGCGCCGCGCTGGTAGTCGCGGTAGGCCTGCTGAATCTCGGCTTCGGAGTTCATCACAAACGGGCCGTAGGACACAATGGGCTCGTTGAACGGCAGGGCGTGGCCGAGTAGCACCAAGGCGTCGGCATCGGTGGCTTCGATGGTCAGCTCGTCGCCGTCGTGGTTGAATTCCACCAGCTGCCGGGACTTGGCTTCGGCGCCGTTCACGCGCACGGTGCCGCGCACCACGTAAAAGAAGATGTTGCGCGCCGCCGCAATGGGCAGGGTAACGGTGGCCGCGGCCGGCAGCTCAACCCACGCCAGTTGCACATCGGCCAAGGGCTGCACGGCCCCCGCAGTGCCAGCCCATTGCCCCGATACTGCGTGAATGACCACGCCGCCGTCCAGCGTCACCGTCGGAATCTCATTTTTTTGCAGCCCAATGTAGCGTGGGGCCACCATCTTGTCCTTGGCCGGCAGGTTCACCCACAGCTGCAGAATTTCGAGCAGCCCGCCGGTTTGCTTGAACTGGTCGGAGGAAACTTCGGCGTGAATCAGCCCGCTGCCGGCCGTCATCCACTGAATGCCGCCGGCTTCAATCACGCTTTCGTGGCCGCTGCTGTCCTTGTGCAGGATGTCGCCATCCAGAATGAACGTCACCGTTTCGAAGCCGCGGTGCGGGTGCGGGCCGAACGGCAAGCCGTTGTTCTTGGGCCGGTACACCTGCGGACCGTGGTGGTTCAGAAACAGGAAAGGGTCGATGTGCTCCACCGAATCCGTGGGCAGAGCCCGGTAAGTCACAAGGTCAGCAATGGGCGCATTGATGGCGCGGTGCTGCTTCTTAATGGTGCGCATGAAGTCAGTATTGGGAAGGTAGAATCAAATATTAAAGTAGCCCGTCATGTTGAGCGCAGTTGAAGCGTATTGCGTGGGGTAGTTAACCCAATCGTCTGTCGAAAATCGGCTGTCATGCAGAGCGCAGCGAAGCATCTTATCAGGTCAGCACAACTCGTTTAACGGTGATAAGATGCTTCGCTGCGCTCTGCATGACAGACAGCGCCAGCATGATAAGAGGCGCGAGCGAACTGCTGCGCTCTGCATGACACGGTTTATTAAGACCAAGTAGCCGACTAAAGTTTATGCCTCGTCCGTGGGCGGCGTGCCGCGAAAGGCGTCGATTTTCCGCACGTTGTCCAGCTTTACCGGCTTGTTTTCCTTGGCCGACTGGTAGATGGCTTCCATGATGCGCTGGTCCTGCAGGCCTTCTTCGCCGGGCGTGTAGGGCGTTTTGTTTTGGCGCACGCATTCGGCCATGTGGTCCATTTCCAGGGCAAACTGGTTCTTCTCGTCGCCTCCGGGAGTTTCCTTGAGCTCTTTTCCGCCGGGAGCGTGCACCCGCTCCTGGTGCAGGCCGTGGTAAGTAAAAGCAGGGTCCATCCTGATGCTGCCGGTTTCGGCGTGCACGGTGTAGGCCTTGCTGTTGAAGCTGCCGTAGCCGGTCACGCAGCTGGCCATCACGCCGCTGGGGAAGCGTAGCCGGAAGCTCACGTTTTCCTCTACTTCCTTGAAGCGCGCATCGCCCGGCGTGCTGTAGATGCTGGCCGACACCTCGGTGGGCTCTTCGCCCAGCAAAAAGCGGGTGGTGTTGAGGCAATACAGGCCGATATCGGGCAGGGCACCGCCGCCGGCCAGGGCTTTTTTGTGGCGCCACTGGTTGTCGTGGGCCTGGTTCTGGGTATTCACCATCTCAATGAGCTTGGTGGGGCCGTAGGTTTTGTCGCGCACCATCTTTTGGGCCATGCGGTTGAGCGGCTCGTACTGAATGCGGTAGGCAATCATGAGCTTTTTGCCCGCTTTCTTGCAGGCCGCAATCATTTCTTCGCACTCCTTCACAGAGTTGGCCATGGGCTTTTCGCAGAGAATATGCTTGCCCGCCTGCGCCCCGCGAACGGTGAATTCGGCGTGCATGGAGTTAGGCAGCACAATGTAAATCACCTCCACCTCGGGGTTATTCTTGAGCTGGTCGTAGGTCTGGTAGGAGTAGCAGCTGCTGGGCTTGATGCCGTACTGGCGGGCTATTTTGCCCATTTTGTCGGCGTCGCCGCTCACTAGGGCCACCGGCTTGGCGTGCTTGCAATGGGCGAAAGCGGGCAGCAGCTCTTCCAGGGTGAGGTGGCCCAGGCCCACCAGGGCAAAGCCCACGCGCTGGTCTACGGGGTCGGGGTTGGGCGGGCCGGCGCTTTGTGGCTCGGTGGGCGCGTTCAGGGGCGGCAGCTTCACATCGGTGGGGCCGGTAGCTGGCGCTTGGGCCGCACTGGCCGCTGCTTGGGCCTTGGCGGCTGCCACGGGCAAAGTGCCGGCCACGCTCACGGCCAGCAGGCCCCGGCCGGCGTGGTTGATGAATTGGCGGCGCGACTCGTCGCAGTCCGCTTCGGGTATGGCTTCAAAAGCAGGGGTAGCAGCAGTTTCTCGGAGCATCGGCAAAAGGAAAAGTGGAGCTTAGCCTTACGTGCCTTTTTTGCTTTGGTGTTGCGCTTGCCGCGGAATGTTGCTCCTGCGCCTTGGCGCAAGGTTCTCGATGCGGCCCACCGCGCAATGCCTCCTCGCTGCTTGCCAGGCCCGCCCTCGATGCGTTGAAATACCAATACATTTGGGGCCCTGTTTTCTAGCCCCATTATTCAGTTGATGAAACTCTTTACCAAGACGTTATTACTGGTTGCTGCTTATGCTTTGGCCAGCGCGTCGGCGCAGGCGCAGCAGGTCACGCCCATCGGCGTTATTCAGGGCAGTGGGGCTCTTGCCGCCGCGGGCACCTATACCATTGAAGGCGTGGTAACGGGCGTGTACGCGGGGCTGAGCCCGGCCGGCTTTTATGTGCAGAACGATGCCGCCGACGCCGACGGCAATGCGGCCACTTCCGATGCGCTGTTTGTGGTGCAAACCTCCCCCACGGTCGCCGTTGGCGACCAAGTGCGCATAACCGGCGCGGTAGAGGAAACGGCCGCTACGCCTTCGTTTGGCCAGGCGGTGCTCACCGGGCCGGCCGTCGCGGTGGTGTCAGTGGGCCATGCGCTGCCGACGTTTACCACCCTGGACAATGCCACCTTTTCCAGCGCTGCAGCCGAGCAATATGAAGGCATGCTGGTGCAGTTTTCGGCGCCGGTCACAGTATCGGATGTGGCGGCGCTGAAGTCGCGCGGTGAGCTGACCCTGGCAACCCAAGGCCTTATTTATCAGCCCACGCAGTTTGTGGACCCCAACGATGACCCGGCCAGCGGCACCAGCAGCACCGGCACCGGCAACGTGGCCGCCGTGGGCGCCTACCAGGCAGCTAATACCGCCCGTTCCTTTATCCTCGACGACGGCCGCGCGGCCACTAATCTCCTGCCCATCCCCTACCTCGACGCCGCCACCCAAACCGTGCGCGTGGGCAGCACCGTGGCCCGCCTGCGCGGCATTCTGGGCTACGGCAACAGCAAGTGGCGCGTGCAGCCGCTGGCCGGGCCCGATGCGCCGGTGCTCACGGTGGTGCGCCCACCGGTGCCCACTTTCGGGCCCATTGCGGTGAAGGTGGCCAGCTTCAACGTGCTCAATTACTTCAACGGCGACGGGGCGGGCGCCGGCTTTCCCACGGCGCGCGGGGCCACCACCCTGGCCGATTTCAACCGCCAGCGCAGCAAAATCCTCACCGCCCTCACCCAGATGAACGCCGACGTGGTGGGCCTGATTGAGATTGAGAACGACGGCACCGGCGCCAACTCAGCTATTCAGGACATTGTAAACGGCCTGAACCAGGCATTGGGCGCCGGCACCTACGCCTTCGTGAACGACGGAATCCTGCGTCAGCCAAACAATACCGACCTCATTCACTGCGCCATTATCTACAAGCCGGCAGTGGTCACGGCGTATGGCAATGTGCTCATCGCCAGCGCCACGGGCATATTCGAGCGCCCACCGGTAGCTCAACTTTTCATTACGAACCGCACGGCTGCTCCCGATACGTTTGCCCTCGTCGTGAACCATTTCAAATCGAAAGCCAGCGGCAGCGGCGCCAACGCCGACCAGGGCGATGGCCAGGGCCCGTCGAACCTGCGCCGCAAGGGCCAGGCCACCGGGCTCGTGCAGTTTATCAACGGTACGGTGAAGCCCGTCGGCACGCGCTACGTGGTGAGCGTGGGCGACTACAACGCCAACTACGAGGAAGACCCCATAGACATTCTGCGCGCTGCCGGGCTGGTGGTGGGCAGCCCGGCCAGCAGCGCGTCGTACGTGTTCAGCGGGCTCAGCGGCTCGCTCGACCACGCCGTGCTCACCCCCAATCTGGTAGGCCACGCCGCCGTGGAGAAATGGCATATCAACGCCAGCGAGCCCGAATTTCTGGAGTACGACGAGGCCGGCACCAATACCAACACCACCAGTCCTTTTCGCTCCTCCGACCACGACCCGGTCCTTATTGGGCTGAATTTCCGAAGCACCGTCACGGCCACCCGCCAACCGTACGCGGCCGTGCAAATGCAGGTGTTTCCCAACCCTGCGGCCGGGGCATTCAACCTATTTATCGCAGCCCCAGCTCCCACACTTCCGCTGACGCTGGAAGTCGTGTCGCTGCTGGGCCAGTCGGTCCTCGTGCTGCAGGGCACGGCGGCGGAGTTGCAGGCCGAAATCAGCCAGCGCACGGCCCACCTGGCGGCGGGCACTTACGTGCTCCGGCTGAGCGGGGCGGCTTTTAGCCAGGTGCAGCGCGTGGTGAAATTGTAGGATGAACCTCACCCCCAGCCCCTCTCCATAAGAGAGGGGATCCACGGTGGCCCAAGTTTTAGCTCAATTTCTTAAAAATGAAAAGCCCCGGTTCAAAATTGAGCCGGGGCTTTTTCTATTCAAAGGATTATCGCCTGGCTCCCCTCTCCGCGGGAGAGGGGCCGGGGGTGAGGTGCCTTCACAACCACCAACCTATTTTTGCGCACTTATCCGCTGCCATGAAACCACGCCGCAAGCCCACTGCCGCCCACAAGCCCCACTACTTCCCGGACGAAAACGTGGCGGAGCGCTGGGATGCGCGCCACCTGGCGGGCCAAACCGAATTTGACGAGTACCGCTTCGTGGGCTGCGATTTTAGCGGGGCTGATTTGAGCAACAAGCGCTTCAGCGACTGCCTGTTTGAGCGCTGCAATTTGTCGTCGGCGGGCCTGGCGGGCACGGCGCTGCAGAACGTGGCGTTCGACGATTGTAAGCTGCTGGGCCTGCAGTTCACGGCGTGCCGCGACATGCTGTTTGGCGTGCACTTCGACCAGTGTCAGCTGCGCTACGCCTCCTTTGCGGCCCGCAAGATGCCGGCCACGCGCTTCGTGCGCTGCGCCCTGGACGAGGCCGATTTTGCCGACGCCGACCTTTCGGCCGCCGTGTTTCAGGACTGCTCCCTGGCTGGCGCTGTGTTTCAAAAAACCCAGCTCGTGGGGGCCGATTTTACCTCCGCCACTGGCTTCATTATCGACCCCGAGAGCAACCAGCTGCGGGGCGCCCGCTTCACGCTGCACGGCCTGCTGGGCGTGGTGGCCAAGTACGAGCTGGTAATCGAATAAACCCCAAGCCGGGCCCTTGGCACCCGGGCAGTAGCACCCCGATAAGCGCTGCCGTAGCAGCGGGCGCAAAAAATTTCTTCGGGGCCCGGTTCGATTCCGCGCCCCGGAGTAGATTGCAATAGAATTCCCATCTACGCCCGAAAAGGCAGCTCCATTGACTGGGCCGCCTGCCCCCTTTCGGCAAATTGTCAGCACGCAGTGCCGGAGCGCCCGCTGGGCATCGCACCTCCCTTCTCCGGCAGTGCCAGGGCACGTGGCCAATGGTTTATGACCGGGCACGGGCATTTTCTCACCTCGCTACAACCACCAGATGGCTAATCGCCGTGCTTCCATTACCGACCTAGCTAAGACGCTGGGCCTCTCGCCCTCTACGATTTCGCGCGCGCTGAGCGACCACGACGACGTGAGCGAGGCCACCAAGGCCCGGGTGCGCCAGCTGGCCGAAGAGCTGCACTACCAGCCCAACCAGCTGGCCGCCGCCCTGCGCCGGGGCCGCAGCAACACGCTGGGTGTGCTGGTGCCGCATATCACGGGCCACTTTTTCCCGCAGGTGGTGCACGGCATCGCCACCGAAGCCGCCAAGCTGGGCTTCAACGTGATGATATGCCAGTCGAACGAAGACACGCGCCAGGAGCACAAGAACATCGACCTGTTGATGAACTCGCAGGTGGAAGGCATTCTGGTTTCGCTGGCCAACACCACCCACGACTTCGGCCACTTCGAGGCCGTGCGCCAGCAGAACATTCCGCTGGTGTTTTTCGACCGGGTGGTGGAGGATTTTGAGGGCAGCAACGTGAGCGCCGTGGTGCTCGACGACTACCAGGGCGCCTACCAGGTGGTGACCCACCTTATTGAGCAGGGCTGCACGCGCATTGCCCACTTCAGCGGCCCGCTGCACCTGAACATTCACAAAAACCGTCACCAGGGCTACCTCGATGCTCTTTCGGCCCACGGCCTGGCCAACGATAAAGACCTGGAAGTCTTCTGTGAGATGAACCAGAAGGGCGGCATGCAGGCCATGCGCCAGCTCCTGAAGCTGCCGCAACGCCCCGACGCCGTATTTTCCTCCAACGACCTGGCCGCCGTGGGCGCCCTGCAGGTGGCCAAAATCCACCGGCTGCGCGTGCCGCAGGATTTAGCCATCGTCGGCTTCAGCAACGAGATGTTCACCTCCCTCACCGAGCCCATGCTGAGCAGCGTGGACCAGCGCTGCGAGCAGATGGGCAAAACGGCGGTGCAGCTGCTGCAGAAAATGCTAAAAAGCGGCCCCAACCGCCAGGGTCCGCCCAAGCCCATTGTGCTCAAGCCCAAGCTGCTGGTGAGGGAGTCGTCGCAGCGCCGGTAATGGCATTGCGCAAGAGGATATGCAGTGTAATTGGCTGCTGAGTAGGCCGTCATGCAGAGCGTGGCGAAGCACCTCGCTCGCGCCTTTTGTCATGCTGACGCCATTTGTCATGCAGAGCGTAGCGAAGCATCTTCTCACGGCTCAACGATTGGTTCTGCAGTGATAAGATGCTTCCTTCGTCAGCATGACAAACGATTATAACAGACGATTGGAATAGTATCGAGGTAAAGATGCTTCCTTCGTCAGCATGACCATGACAAACGATTATTGACAGACTATCGGTAACGTGCTGCAAGGAAGTAACCCGCGGCGAATACCCTAACCTGCTCGGAGCCGTAGGAGAAGCCAAGTAGCCCTTTCGCTTGTTAGAAGAGGGTAGTTCCTGACCGTTTTCCATGCCTGATTCCGCTCTGCCGCCTGCCGCCGTCCCCAAGGCCACGTTGTTGACGCCCTTTACCTACAGTCTTTTCCGGGCCATCTGGATTGCGGGCATGGTGTCGAACGTGGGCACCTGGATGCAAAACGTGGCCGGCGTGTGGCTCGTCACCACCCTCACGACTTCGGCCCTGCTCGTGGCCCTGATGCAGACGGCCACCAGCCTGCCGGCTTTCCTGCTGAGCATGCCCGCGGGCGCCATGGCCGACTTGATAGACCGGCGCAAGCTGCTGCTGTTTACGCAGGGCTTCATGGCGATTGTGGCAACCATATTGGGCGTGCTCACGCTTACGGGCGGCATTTCGGCGTTTGGAGTGCTGGGCTTCACGTTTTTGCTGGGCATGGGCGCGGCCCTGAATGCGCCCATCTGGCAAACCGTGACCACCGAGCTAGTGCCGCGGCCGGTGCTGCCGTTTGCCATTACCCTCAACGGCGTCAGCAACAACATTGCGCGGGCCATTGGGCCGGCCATTGGCGGGGCCATCATTGCCTACTATTCCTCGGGCTGGGTATTTATCCTGAATGGCGTGTCCTTTCTGGGCACCTGGGCCGTGGTGTATTTCTGGAAGCGCGAAGCCACCGAAACCAGTGGGCCGGCCGAGAACTTTATGGGGGCCCTGCGCGCCGGCATGCGCTACGTACAGTATTCGCCGGCCATCTACGGGGTGCTGGTGCGCACGTTCGCGTTTTCGTTTGGGGCGGCGGCCATGTGGGGGCTGGTGTCGGTGGTTATTGCGCGCAAGCTGCACCTGAGCTCGGGGCACTACGGCGTGATGCTGTCGTGGCTGGGCGCGGGCGCCGTCACGGGCGCGTTCCTGATGGGCCGGGCGGGCTCGCGGCTCAATTTCAACCAGCGGGTGCTGCTGGGCGTGCTCGCGTTTGCGGGCACCAACCTGGCCTTGGCTCTCATCACCCAGATTTACATTCTCTACGCCGTGATGTTCCTCTCGGGCATTGCCTGGCTGATGGTGATGACCAGCTTCAGCACCACTGTGCAGCTGAGCGTGCCCAAGTGGGTGCAGGCGCGGGTGATTAGCGTGTACATGCTGGTGTTTCAGGCCGGCCTGTCGGTGGGCAGCCTGGCCTGGGGCGAGCTGGCCGACCACCTCAGCCTCGACACGTCTCTGCTGATTGCGGCCGGCTGGATGCTGGCCAGCGCCCTGCTGGCCGTGCCCTTCCCCATGCTCTCGGCCGAAGGCCTCGACCTGGCCCCGGCCGAGCACTGGCCCGACCCCACCGTGGAAGGCGGCGACATCGACCCCGACGACGGCCCCGTGGTGGTGATGGTGGAATACTGCGTGGAGCCGGCCAACTGGCCCGCCTTCCGGGAGGCGGCCGAGCAGCTCAAGCGGCTGCGGCTGCGCGACGGGGCCCTGCGCGCCGGGGTGTTCTCGGACCTGGCGCACCCCACGCACATCACCGAGTTTTTCTACGTGGCCACCTGGGGCGAGCACCAGCGCCAGCACCACCGCTTCACCAAGGAAGACCTAGCTGTGGAGGCCCAGGTGCGGCGGTTTCACTGCGGGCCTGGCGAGCCTCGCGTCACGCACTTTCTGGCCTTCCCCAACACCTCCAACGTGGAAATGGCCACGCCCCTGCAGAACCTGGAAAGCCAGCGGTAGCCCTGTAGCCAGCCGACCTAGAGCAATTCCTGCAAATCGGCCAGTTGGGCTATGCGCCGGGGGGCCACGGTTGGCTCAATCTGGCCAAAACCGTAGGTAGCAAAGATGAAGGGCACGCCCGCCGCCTGGCTGGCGGCCAGGTCGCCGGGGGTGTCGCCCACGTACACGGGCGCGTGCAGGCCGTATTGGGCCACCACTTCGCGGATGTTCTCGGACTTGGGCAGCTTCCTGGTGCCGAAGCACTGGTGGCCTTCGAAGTAATGCGCCAGCTGGCTGTTTTCGAAGAAAGCCTCCACGTAGCCCAACTGGCAGTTGCTGACGATGAACAGCCGGTACCCCCGGCCGCGCAGGTAGGCGAGGGCAGCTTCCAACCCCGGGTATAGGGTGCCGCCCGGCTGCCGGGCCGCGGCCAGCTCCTGGCGGGCACAGAGCGCGCGGTACTCGTCGAACTTAGCCGGTGGCAGGTTCGGGAAGAGCCGCTCGTACACCACTTCGTAGGGCTGGCCGGTCACGGCCTGCACCTGCGCCAGCGTCACGTCGTTGTCGATGTAGTCGACGCTGCTTTTGGCAGCCTGAAAAGCTTTGGTAATGGCGACCGACGCATCCCAGAGCGTGCCGTCAAGGTCAAAAATTACACTATCGAAACGTGATGACATATAAGCATATCAAGCGCCACCCGCTGCAAATGCATCGGGCCAGCACGTAGCAAACAAGCCAGTTATTGGGCTGGTTTTTATTCGTACAAATCCTGGGGGTCGGCTGCCGCCAGCTCCACCAAAAACTGGCCGATGTTGGTGGTCGCGGCGTCTAGGAAGGCCTGGCCTTTTTCGGCGGTGGCTTCGGCCGGGTTGCCCACGCCGGTATCGGCCGATACTTTGCTCCACTCGCGCTGCGCCCAGGCCCAGCCCTGCCGCATGGCCGTGAGGCGGAATTGCTT
Organism: Hymenobacter plasmatis; assembly: GCF_020711255.1. Lineage (GTDB taxonomy): Bacteria > Bacteroidota > Bacteroidia > Cytophagales > Hymenobacteraceae > Hymenobacter. The sequence goes on along the minus strand of NZ_JAJFAW010000018.1, from coordinate 79,761 downwards.
GGCCGCGCCGTCGCCGGCTTCGGACAGGGGACTCACCAACTCGGGCACGATGTGCAGCATGGCGCTGGTTTCCAGGGCGTCGGCATGGTCGCCGGGGGCGGTGAAGTACTGGCTGCGGTCAGCGGCCTTAAACCAGTTGAGCGTGCTCAGAAACACCTGAGGGAATTCGGCCTGCAGCTCGCGCAGAATCTGCCGGAAGTCGTTGCCGCCGTGCCCGTTCAGAATCACCAGCTTGGGGATGCCCTGCCGGGCCAGCACCTGCACCAGGTCGCGCACGATGGCCAGCTGCGTGCTCGGGTTCAGGTTCATGTCGAGGGTAATGTCGAGCTGGCCGGTATTCACGCCGAAGGGAATGTTGGGCAGCACCACCACTTTGGCGCCTTGCTCCCAGGCTTTGCGGGCGGCCTCGGCGGCCACGTAATCGTTCTGGATGTTGTCGGTGGCGTAGGGCAGGTGGTAGTTGTGGGCCTCGGTGGCGCCCCAGGGCAGCACCACTACTTCGTATTTGTGCTCCTGAACGGTTTTCCAGGTAGTTTCGGCGAGGATATAAGGGCGTGGAGCCATAAGCGTTGTTGAGCAGAGGAAATAGTAAAGTAGCGCCTACGCAAAACAGCCGGGCGCGTCGAACCAGACAGTTCTGGTGGGATAGTAATTCAATCGGCAGCCATGTCGGCCCGCCTTATCCGGCCCGGCCAGCGCGTTCCAGCAGCACAATGGGGCCGTCGTGGTAGGTGGTGCGGGCGTACTCGCGGTAGCCGAACTTCTCTGCAAGGCGCAGCGAAGCCTGGTTTTCTGGGTGAATGATGCACACGGTGCGGGCGTGGTTGAAGTACTCCTCGCCCCAGGTAATGGCGGCGGCCACGGCCTCGGAGGCGTAGCCTTGGCCGTGGGCCGCGGGAGTCAGGCCCCAACCAATTTCTGGAGCCTCGCCCAGCGGCGGGTCCAGGTCGCGCTTGAGGTGGAGGTAGCCCGCGGCGCCGATTAACTGGCCGGTGGCTTTTTCTTCCAGGACCCAGAAGCCGTAGCCCATCACCGCCCAGTGCCCGGCGCTGCGCAGCAGCAATTTCCACACCTCTTCGCTGGGCAGGGGCTTGGGGGTGAGGTAGCGGTAGTACCCGGGCTCCTGGCACATGGCAAACAAGGCCGGAAAATCCGTCGCCTGGTAGCCGCGCATCAGCAGCCGGCTGGTTTCGAGAACGGGAACGGTGGGTGCTGCGGAACTGGGATTCGAAGACATAAGCAGAAAAAGGAAGCGACGAAAAGACGACGAAAGATAGAGGGCCAGCCCAACAAGTGGTCAACGCCTCCCCGCTCCTGCTTGCCCGCACCTGCCGCTCTGCTTCAAAAAGAACGGGCCCCGGTGCCAAGTGCATCGGGGCCCGTTTGCCAGCTCAGGCTGCGGCTACCAGGAGCCGCTGTTGTCGTTGCCGCTGTCGAAGCCGCCGCCCCCGGAATCGCCGGAAGACGGGTCATCGTAGGAGGAATTATCGTCGGAAGAGAAGAAGTCGTTCGACGAATTATCCGCCGCGGTGTCGTCGGAGAAGTAGTCCGGAGTGCTGGTATCGGCACTGCTATCCCGGCCCGAGAAGTAGTCGTCGGCCGCGCCGGTGCCCATGGCGCCTGCTCCCGCGGCGCCGGCCGCCGTGTTGGGGTCGAAGTGCTGCGGGGTGGTGCCGTCGCCGGCCAGGCCATGGCTCGGGGCTTCGTGGCCCGATGCCATGCGGTTGCCCAGGTATGCGCCAGCTGCTGCCGCGGCTCCCGTCGCCAGGATGCCGCCCATGCCGCTGCCCATGCCACCGCCTCCGCCGCCAAAGTTGCCGCCGCCACCGCCGAAGTTGCTACCGCCCCGCTGCATGTTCACGGGACCATTGGGAGAGCCGCCACCGGGGTTGCGGTTGGGCAGAAAATCCGGAGTGGTGCGCGACTGGGCAGCCGTAGCCGCCGACTGGTTGCGGCCCCGAAGCATGCGCACCAGCAGCCAAATGATGCCGCCCACTACCAGGGCGCCAAGGAGCACCGTGCCCATGCCGGGCCCGGAATCGGGCTCCGTGGTGGGGGGCGTGAGCAGCGGGTCGTTCGGGGTGGGGCTCACCGGTTCCTTGGCTTGGCGCTGCATATTGGTCCCGGTTTCGGCCGAAGCCGGGGAAGAAGAAGCCGAGGAAGAAGTAGTGGCGGTAGTGGCCTGGGAAACTGAGCTGGGGTTGGCGGCCAGCATCAAGGTGTTGAGGCCCGCCCGCAGGCCCCCGAAATAATTGCCTTGCTTGAAGGCCGGCGTCATCTTGCTGATGGCGCGGCTGGTGACCTCCGGCGTAATCTGGGCCTGGACGCCGCTACCGGGCTGAATGGTGAGCTTGTGGTCCTGGGCGCTGAGCAGCACCACAATGCCGTTGTTTTTGTCGCGCTGACCAATGCCCCAGGCCGTGCCGAGGGCCCGGCCGTAGTCGGCCACATCGCGCCCGGCCAGGGTGGGCACAGTCACGACTACTATCTGCGTGCCGTTGTTGTCGGCGTAGCGGCGCAGGCCGCTTTCCAGCTTTTTCGCGTCGCCCGGGGCCAGCAGTTGGGCCTGGTCGTTTACGAACCGGAAGGGCGTGGGCCGGGGCGGCAAGCCCTCGGCGGTGCCGGTTTGAGCGGCGGCGGGCCCATTGAGCCCGGCCGAAACAAACAGCAGCAAAAGAATCAGGAGACGATGCATGGCGAAGGAGCTAAGGTGAAACCAAGTGTATTCCTTCGCCTTTTACGGCAGGCCCGCCAGGTTAGCTGTGGCGGCCCGGCATTTCAGGCGGGTTTGTGGGCGTTGCCCGGTTGCAGCTTCGGGCCGCGGCCCTTTCAGTGGCTGATTCCCGGCCCAAATTTTACCGCTGAAAACGGGGCCGCACCACGGGAGCCGCTACGCGCCACCGGCGCCCAGCGCGGGGTCGGCGGCGGGCGCCACGGCGCGCTCAAAGCGCAGACGGGCATCGGCGGCGGGGCCGGCCAGCACAAAGTCGTTGCGGAGCAGAACCTGCTGCGAGCCCAGGTTTTCGGTCTCGGTGTGGGCCACCAGCTGGCGCACCATGCCCGTAGCGGCAGCCTGCTGCACCAGCCCACTCACTAGCTCGGTGGCCAGGCCCTGCCGGCGCCAGTCGGCCGAGATGGAATAGCCGATTTCGGCCGTACCCTCCGCATCGGGCGGGCCCATGAAGCCGCCCGTGCCGATGAGGGTGCGGGGCGTGTCGTCGGTGGCTTTGCGCAGCGCGTACCAGCCAAACCACCCGGCCGAGTCGCGCCCGCCGGCGGTGAGCTGTTCCAGAAAATAGTGCATGGCCTCGCGGTCGTACTCGCCGGGCGGCCAGTCGGCGGGCATGGCAGCACCCAGCAGCACCGGAAAATACTGAGGCTTATGCAGTTCGGCCGTGAGTAGCGCGCGACTGGCCGCCAAGATGATGAGGCGGGGCGTTTGGGTGATGAGCGGAATCATAGAAAAGAAACAGAACCCTTAGCGGGTGCGAAAGCGGTGTATACGCTAACCGCCCAATAACCTCCGAGCCGGAGGCGGCATGACTGCTGCGAAGCTAGTCGTCAATTTATCTTCTGGCTGCTCTCGTGACGCGCCATTCCCGCAGGCCAGCCCAACAATTGCAATTTAACCGGAAGCGCCTGTATTTCAAGAGGCAGGCCGTATCTTTACAGCTTGTTTCCACTTGATTGTTCGGCTTATGGCTCTCGACCTTCTGCTCGCTTCCGAAGTTCTCGATGCGCATTACGACGACGAAAACGCGTGGCTTTACCTGGACTGGAAAGGCCCGCAAGCACTTGAGCTGGTGCAAGCCGCCTGTGCCCAGATATCCGTGCTTCTGCAGCAGACCGGGGCCCGCAAAATCCTCAACGACAACACGCACATCACGGAAACCAGTTGGGAGCTGGCCCGGTGGGTGGCCTACGACTACCTGCCCGAGGCGGCGCGCAACGGCCTCAACTACGTGGCCTGGGTGAACAGCCCGCTCTTGAGCTGCCGCGGCAACGTCAACCTCATGGCCGCTTTCATCGACCGGCGGCCCCAGGTGGCCATCTTCGACGAGTTGGCGGCCGCGTACGAGTGGCTCAGCAGCCTCACGGTTGCCATTCGCACCTAGGCCCGGCGCGGGGCAGCCCGCTGGGCCGTTCTAATCGAACAGGTAGGCGCTCTGGCGTACCGGAGGCGCGGGAGCCGGCTCCCCTATCATTTCCAGCAGGGTGGATTCAATCATGTGGCTCATGGTATTCAAGGCCAGGTCGTTGGGGCCGGTGCCGAAGGGCTCCTCGATTTCGCGCACTATGGCGTCGAGGGCCATGAAGGTGTAGCCCACAAACACCACGATGAGCGGCGTCATCCAGCCGATGCTGTCGACGAGGCCAAAGGGCAGCAGGAAGCAGTAGAGGTAGGTAGTGCGGTGCAGCATCACGCTGTAGGTATAGGGAATGGACGTGCCGGCCAGGCGCTCGCAGCCGCCCACAATGTCGGAGAGCTGGTTGAAGTTGTGGTCGAAGGCCAGCTGCGTGTTCGAGTCCAGCTCCTCGGCGGCTTTACGGTGCTGCACCCAGCGTCCCAGCTCCAGCAGCAGCAGCACGGGCTTAAAGGTGGCGCCTTGCACGGCCTGGGCCAGCGGCGCGGGCAGCAGCCGGGCCAGGTCGGCCGTGGCGTCGGTGTGCCGCAGCTGGTGCTTGAGGGCGTAGGTGAAGGCGATGAGCAGCCGGACGAAGTGCGCGGTGGCCGGGGCCCCGGTGGGCTGGCCGCTCTGGGTGATGGCCTGCCGGGCCAAGGAGCGGGTGGTGTTCAGCAGGGCGCCCCACTGCTTGCGGCCCTCCCAGAAACGGTCGTAGCTGGCGTTGTTGTAGAAGCCCAGGAAGATGGCCAGCGTGATGCCAAACAGCGTGAAGGCCGAGGCATTGAGCGGAATTTTATAGTGAAACAGCTGCCCGTGGCCCACCACCACGGCCACCGACAGCAGTAACAGCGCCAGCAACCGCGGCAGAATCTGGGGCAGCACCGAGCCGTGCCACACGAAGAGCAGCCGCAGCCAATTGTCTTTCTCACGGATAATCATGGCAACGGATACGTCAGGAACCGCTCAACGGCTGACCTAAAGGCCCTCAAGGCGCTACAGGAACGCTGCAATTGGGCTGGCGCACCGCTATATATTTGTTACTAAGCGGGGTGTTGGGGCACTTAGTTATTAATTGATTCTCTGTCCCATGCGCGGCTTTTAGCTCAATTCGTAAGTGCGGCCGCGCATTTGACCAAGCATGCAGCCCGCAGCAAAGGCGGCAGGCACCTATTCATACTCTTAATCCTACCCTCCTACTCAGCTCCATGTTTTCTGCTGCCCGCATCACGGCTCTCCGCAAAAGCAAAGGTTTGTCGCAGGAAGTGCTGGCCGAGCAGTCCGGTGTGAGCCTCCGCACCATTCAGCGAGTGGAGCAAGGCGACTCCGTGCCGCGCGGCCACACGGTGCAGGCCCTGGCGGCCGCCCTCAACGTGCCCCTCGACGACTTGCGGGACGCCCCCGAGCCGGCCGAAACCAAAGCACCTCCTGCCCCCAGCTTGGCCGCCCCCGCGCCGCCCGCCCTACGCCATGACCCGGAGTTTCTGCAGCTGCTCAACCTCAGTGCGCTCAGCTTTTTGCTGCTGCCCCTGCTCAACCTTGTGGTGCCGTGGCTGCTGTGGCGCACCCGCCACCAGGTAGCCCACGCCGCCGACCTGGGCCGCCGGGTGCTGGGCTTCCAGGTGCTGTGGCAGGTGGGCTGCTTCTTCGCCTTCCTGCTCGCGGTGGGGTGCCAGATGGTGGCGAAGCGCTACTTCCACACCGCGCTGCCCGGGCTATACTTTGCCGTACTGGGGCTCACCTACGCAGCCAATGCACTCACCTTGGCCTACTACCAGCTGCAGCTGCGCCGGGGCCGCCTCGACCTATACCGCTTCCGGCTGTAGGCGCAGGCCACAAAAATCATTGCCCTTATCCATCAGTGCTTTAGCTCAAGTGGCGGCAAAATGGCGGTAAAATGACGCAGGGTTTCGGGCCAGGTGCCCGATAGTTTTGGGCCACCAAACCACCTGCTCATTTCCTTCCATGAAGCCTCTTTTCAAAGTCATTCTTTCTGTGCTGGCGCTGCTCGTCGCCGGCGGCATCGGCGGCTATTTCTACATGCGCCAGCGGTTCCTGCCGCCAGCCAATCAGCTGGTGGTGTCGAGGCTGCCCGCCTCGTGCGCCTTTACCTGGCTGGCCGATACCGCCGCTGGCCGGGCCATGCCGCACGCCGGGCTGCTGGTGCCGGTGCAGCTGCCGAACTGCCCCCACACCTGCTACCTGCAGTTCGATACGGGCGCCCCCTACTCGGTGCTCTACGCCCGCCCGCTGGCGGCGCTGCAGGCCCGCTACCCGGCCCTCCCCTTCGGCAGCTCCAGCCCCTCGGATACGCTGCACAACTTCCGCTTCGCCATGGGCCGGGGGCAGGTGCAGGCGCACTGGGTCCGGGTGATGCCGCGGGGAGCCGACGCGCTGCCCGCCGATAGCACTGCCCCGTTCATCATCGGCACGCTGGGGGCCGACGTGCTAGACGGCCGGGTGCTGGTGCTCGACTACGCCCGCCAGCGCTTCAGCCTGGATACCCGCGTGCCCGACAGCCTAACCCACCGCACCGCTTTCGTGCCCCTGGCCTTCACCAACCGCCGCGTGCTGCTGAGCATGCAGCTACAGGGCGAACCCCGGCAGCTGCTCTTCGACTCGGGCACCAGTGCCTTCACGCTGCTCACCAGCCAGGCCACGTGGCAGGAGCTGGCCCGCCCCCAAGCGCCCGTGCACACCGTCCCCGTAAAGTCTTGGGACAAGACCCTGACGGCGCACACGGTGGCCACAGCCGCGTCGCTTCAGCTGGGCCCCGCCGCCCTGCCGCTGCGCACCGTCACGTACATGGAAGGCACCAGCCTGATGCAAAACCTGCTGATGCGCTTCTCCGGCATGGGCGGCATGCTCGGCAACGAGCCCTTTCGCGAGCACGCCGTGATTCTGGACGTGCCAGCCGGGCGGTTTGGGCTGGTGCGCCCCTAGCCCAACGACCCGGCCCCTGCTAGGGCTTCACAAAAACGTAAGTCACCAGTTCGGCCCGGGCGTCGGCAGAACCAGTTACGGAGCTATTCTGCAGGGTGTAGCCTTCTTGGTACAGCTTGGCAAACAGCGCGTGGAGCTGTTCGACGCTGGCGTTTTTGTTTTTATCGAGGACCGAGGGAGCCTTTATTCTTTCCGTCTGTTGAGCTCCGCGCGTGACCGTAATATCTTGCTGGTACCCACGAAACTGCACCAGCACCACACTGGGCGGCGTAGCGAATGCAGTGAGCGAAATCATCACCGTAAAAACAACACTCATCAGGAGCTTCAGCATGGGTAGGGAGGTGAAAGTGAGGTAAAATCAAATATAGTCCCGGCCAGCTACCGCAAGCGCAACCGGGCCGCTGCCGTCTTGGCAGCGGCCCGGTTTTTTATTTCACCGCCTCCCGATGGGTCGCAGCGCGAAGTTGAGCCGTGAGCTGCTTGAGGCGCAGGTGCTGCAGCAGCATAATGGTTTTGCCATCCTGGATTTCGCCGGTGGCCACCATGGCCAGCGCTTGGGCCAGGGGCAGCTCCAGCACCTCGATTTCCTCTTCCTCAATGCCGCCGCCTGCCAGCCGCTCGGTGCTGGGCGAGTACTCGGCCAGGTAGAAGTACAGGCGCTCGGTCACCGAGCCGGGGCTCATGTAGGCTTCCAGCACTTTCTCCACGGCGGTGAGGCGGTAGCCGGTTTCTTCTTCGGTTTCGCGGATAATGGCCGCGTCGGGGTGCTCGTCGTCGAGCAGGCCGGCGCAGGTTTCGATGAGCATGCCCGTGGGGTTGCCGTTCACGAAGGTGGGCAGGCGAAACTGGCGGGTGAGTACCACAGTATCGGCCGCGGGATTGTGCAGCAGAATGGTGGCGCCGTTGCCGCGGTCGTAGGCCTCGCGCGACTGGGTTTCCCAGGTGCCGTTTTTTCGCTGGTAGTCGAAAGTTATTTTGCGCAGCGTGTACCAGTTGTCGGACAGAACCTCCTGTTCGCGCAGGCGAATGTGTTCGTTGAGCATGGATACTTGTTCGTTTGTGTTCATTTCTGTTTATTTGTGATTACTTGAGGTAAGTAACACCAGCAGAATGAATTTCCAATTGCGCAAGCAGCACCTGCTGACTATTCTGGACGAGCACGGCAGCGTGGAAGTGGCCGACCTTGCCCGCCAGCTCCAGACCACGCCCATCACCATCCGGCGCGATTTGGCGCAGCTCGCCGCCAAGGGCCTGGTGGTGCGCACCCACGGCGGGGCAGTGCTGCCCCGCGTGGCCAAAGACCCGGTGGCCTTCGCCCGCAAAGCCACCGCCCACCTGGCCCAGAAAGAACACATCTGCCGGCTGGCCGCGGCCCAGATTACCGACGGCGACACCCTGTTTATCGATTGCGGCAGCACCACGTTTCCGCTGTGCCGGCTCATTCGCCACCGCAAGCTGCGGGTGGTCACCAATTCGCTGCCCGTGCTCTTCGAGCTGGCGGGCTCGGCAGTGCAAGTGGTGGTGGCCGGGGGCGAAGTCGATGCCGAGCGGCAGGCCATGCACGGCCTCGTGGCCGCCGAGCAACTCCGGCGCTACCAGGTCGACAAGGCCTTCCTGGGCGTCGACGGCCTCTCCCTCGGCCGGGGCCTCAGCGCCAACAGCGAGCACGAAGCTTCCATCAGCCTCGCGGCGGCCGCCGCGGCCCGCCACGTGTACCTGCTCTGCGACTCCAGCAAGCTGGAGCAGGACAAATACTTTCAATTTGCGCCCCTGTCGCTGGTCGGCACGCTGGTCACGGACCCGGGCGCCCCCGCCGCGCTGCTGGCCCAATACCGCAAAGCCGGCCTGCAGGTGCTGGCTTAGTCCGGCTACACAGCCAGCCGCGCCCGGCGCAACGGCCGGCAACCTGGCAGCTCTGGCTCTCCCGCCTCTATGCGGCAAACCGAGCCCGGGCCGCCGCAATGGCCGGCGCGTGCTGGCTGGCCCAGTTGCCAATCCCGATAACGGCCCCGGCCAGGCTGCGCCCCAGGTCGGTGAGGCGGTATTCTACCCGGGGCGGCACTTCGGCATACACCGTGCGGCCCACCAGGCCGTCGGCCTCCAGGTTGCGGAGCGTGACGGTGAGCATGCGCTGCGAGATGCCCTCTACCCGGCGGCGCAGCTCGTTGAAGCGCAGGTTTTCTTCGGCGCCCAGGTTTAGGATGATGAGCAGCGACCATTTGTCGCCGATGCGGTCCAGCACGTCGCGCACGGGGCAAATGCCCCCTCCGTTTTCCGGGACCTGCATAATTTCTTTCAGCGCCTTAGCCACTGCATGGGGCTGAGGGTCAGCAACGGTTATGTTCATGTACCTTAGGTAGCTGGAGGTGCCTTCTTGTGGAAGGTAAACCAGGTAAATACTTTTGAGTTACCAAAAGTAACTACCCTTTAATTATCAGCCCATGATTGTTATCACTGGCGCCACCGGCCACCTTGGCCACGCCACCATCGAAGCCCTGCTCGCCGCCGGCGTAGCGCCCACCAGCATTGTGGCCCTGGCCCGCACCCCCGATAAAGCCGCTGCGCTCCACGCCCTGGGCGTGCAGGTTCGGGCAGGCGATTACAACGACCCCGCCTCCCTGGTAGCCGCCTTCCAGGGCGCCGACAAAGTGCTGCTGATTTCGAGCAGCGACCTGGAAGACCGCACCGCCCAGCACCGCCGCGCCATCGACGCCGCCCAGCAGGCCGGCGTGCCGCACCTGCTGTACACCAGCATGCTGCGGCCGTCGCCCAACTCGACCTTTGCCGCCGCGGCCAGCCACTTTGAAACCGAAGCCTACCTCAAAGCCTCGGGCCTCACCTACACCATTTTTGGCGTGAGCCTGTACCTCGATTTGGTGCCGATGCTGGTGGGCGATGCCGCGCAAACCGGCCTCCTATACTCGGCGGTGGGCGACGGCAAAGTAGCCTTCCCGCTGCGCGCCGACATTGCCCAGGCGCTGGCCAACGCCCTCACCAGCGCCGGCCACGAAAACAAAACCTACGACATTGCCCCCGCCCCGGCCTACTCCATGGCTGACGTGGCCGCTGCCCTCGGCGCTGCCACCGGCCAGCCCGTGCAGTACGTCCCGGTTTCGCTCGAGGACATGGCCGCCGGCCTACGCGCTCAGCACACGCCCGAGCCCGTGGTTCAGATGCTGGTGGGCATGACCGAGGCCATGCGCAACAACGAGTTCAACCACCCCAGCGACACCTTCCAGCAGCTGCTGGGCCGGGCCCCTGTCACGCTGCCCGAGCACCTGGCCCGCGTGTATGCCCAGCCCGCCTAGCCCGGAATCCCCAGCTTTCAGAAGCCGTTGTGCAATGCTCTGCGTTGCACAACGGCTTTTTTGTGGTCGTGTTTTTCAAAAAGCGGCTTATTACCCCAAAAATCAAACAGCCACCTCCAGTGCCCAGAATGACTGGCCACGCTAATTCGACGAACAGCTTGGATTAACTCAGCCCAATTGCCCCAGCATTAAGCTCCTCTTCCAGCGACCCCTAATCCGGCCCGGCCGGGGGCGCTGCCCACTGCAACCCGCAGACTAAAAAGCGTCAGCAGCAGCGTCATGGGCGTAAAAATCAGCTTCTCGAGTTCATTCTTCGACACGAGGTTGCCGGCGGTATTGGCCAGGAAAAGCAGAAACATCAGCGAGAAAACCACGGTCATTACCCGGTGAGGAATCCTGATTTTCACGTAGCGGGCTTGCACAGCCACTGCCGCCAGCATGAGCAGGGTAACGGTTAGGGACACGGCTTCAAACGTCACCATCTGCGAATGGTCGCGCAGCCTGCTGCCCCACACCACGGCGAAGGGAATCACGCCGGCCACGACCAGCACGTGACACACCGATGTAGCCAGGAGAAGGGCCATTAGCCCGTGGAGGGCAAATCGTTCGGAAAGCAGTGCCTTCATCAAGTTGTGGGGCAGTATTAGTACGGGCTAGGAGCAGCAAGCTAGCCCAAAAACATGCTAGCTACGCCCAGGGCGAAAGCGGCCATCGAAACGCTAGTATCTTAGTCCCATGGAATCCTTGCTCTCGCGCATCACCACCAACCCGCGCCAGTGCGGCGGCCGGCCCTGTATTCGCGGCATGCGCATTCGCGTGGCCGACGTGCTCCAACTCTTCGCCGCTGGCCTCACCGCCGAGCAGATTCTGGCCGAAATGCCCGACCTTGAAGCCCCCGACCTGCAAGCCGCTTTGCAATACGCCGCCCGCCAGATTGACTACCCACGCCTCGCCGCATGACCTTCTGGATTGACGCGCACCCTCTCGCCGCTCATCGCCGCGTGGCTAACGTGGACTTTTGCTGATGTACAAGCCGTAGCCCTGCGCGACCTGGGTCTGCGCGGTGCCGAGGACGAAGAAATCTTCAAAGCTGCCAAAGCCGCCGGGGCCGTGGTGCTCACCAAAGACGCCGTCTTCCGCCACCTGCTCGACCAGTTTGGCCCACCGCCTCAGGTGCTCTGGCTCACCTGCGGCAACACTTCTAACGAGCGGCTGCAAGAAGTACTGCGCACCACTCTCCCGGCCGCTCTGGAGCTACTGGCCGCCGGCAAACCATTCATAGAGATTGGCAGTATCCTGCCTTAGACCGCTACCCCAAAAATAAAGCAGCCACCCCCTGAATGGAAGCGGCTGGAGATATTACGCGGGCCCAGCAAGTATGGGCCCACCTGGCAAAAACGGGTAGTGGCTGGGCGTCGCGCTAGCGGCGCTTGCGCTCAGTTTCGTAGCGGGTGGTTTTGCGCTCTTCGGTTACTTTAGTAGTGCCTTTCCCGCCCGCGTCTTTCACGGCGTCGGCGTGCTTTTCGAGGTCGTGGGCTTTGGTTTCGGCGTCGGCGCGCATTTGTTTGGCAACGGCGCGCTCGCGCTCGGCGTCGGCGTCGGCCTGGGCTTTTTGCGCATCTTCGCGGGCGTTGTCAGCTTCGCGCTGTTTTTGCTTTTCCTGGCTGCAACCGCCCAAGAGCAAACCTGCAGCGAGTATGTACATCAAGTGCTTGTTCATGGCTTTGGGGCGCCTAGGGCGCAATGGGAGTGATAGCGCGTGTACGCGTACGCCAGTGCAAATGTTAATGTCCAGTTGGACAATACAGCCTTGACGTACAATGCATTGTCTATCTGAACCAGCACGTCGCCAAACATCTATCCCCACCCAGCCCACCCCAGTGCCGCAGTTCCAATCGAAACACTCAGTTGCGGGAGCTTAGACGGGCTTGAGGGGTTTGCCGGCGAAGGGATTGGGCTGCTGGAACCGCGCTTTCAGCTTGGCATTGGCCTGCTGCGTCACGGGGCCGCCGTGCCCAAAAACCGCCTGGTCGAAGGATAAGTCGGCGGCTTTCAGAATGCTTTGCCGGCCCACGGCCAGGTCTTCGTACACGATGCTGTAGTCCAGGCCCGAGGCATTGGCGCAGATGTCGCCCGCAATCAACACGCCGTCCGGCTCCACCAACAGGGCCATGTGGCCCGCGCTGTGGCCGGGCGTGTGCACCACCCGCAGCCCACCGGCCAGGGGCAGTACGTCGCCGTCCTGCACCTGCTCATCCACGATGACGGGAGCAATCTGGGGGCTGATGCCTTTGATAAATAACCGGAAAGCCACCCAGTTCACCAGCCCGGGGGTTAGGTAACGGGGCCGCGGGCCGCCGCCCTGCTCCAGAATGTCGCTTTCGGCCGCGTGGGCGTACACGCGGGCCTTGAAGCGCTGCTTGAGTTCGGCCGCATTGCCGGCGTGGTCCGGGTGCCAGTGCGTGAGCACGATGTTCCGAATGTCTTCCGGGTTTTTGCCGCCTTTGCGGATAGCGGCCAACACCTTTTCCGTGCTGCCCGGCACACCAGTGTCTATCAGCGTAAGGCCGTCGCCTTGCAGCAGAAACACGTTCACAATGCCCAGGCTGACTTGATACAGGTGGTCGCTTATCTGCTTCATTCCGCAAGCTACCCCCAAAAACAAACCAGCCGCGCCCGGGGCGGGAGCGGCTGGTGAAGCTGGAGTTCCGGTACTACTGCCAAAAACCATCCTGCTCCCAGTCTGCTGGAAAGCCCATGACGGTGACTGGTACAGATGGATGGATTTGCAGCAACGCACGCAAGTCGTTTTTGAAGCGCCGTCCCGCTGCTGGTTCGATGGTTGTCAGCAAATAAGCAGCTATGGCCAAGACGCTATACAGCCGGTCGTCAGCAATGCGCGGATTTGCAAGCCAGCGGTGGGATGTGCGGCGCGGCAGCTTGGGCCTCACCGTCAGCGTCCGATTCCACAAACGGGCGTGATGGGCACACACATTGCGTACGTAACTCAGCATCCGCGTCCAGCTTTTTAATACAATTTCGTCCACGCCGAAGTAAGCCCCTATTGCCACCGACGCCGGGGAAGACCGCAGGTTGTTGAGGAACTTTGACGTTAAGCCAAACGACGCCACTTCTAGGCTCATCCAGCTGGGCGGCCGGGCTGGATTGGTATACGTTGCGCGGTAGTGGTCGAGGAACATCTCGCTAGCGCGCGCCAATTCCTTGTCTAGGTTGTTTAGGTTCTCCTGAAATCGGTAAGCATTCACCGCCGCCGCGGGGTTTTCGTACCAGTGCGGCCCTAGCAGCAAAGAGTTGTGGTAAGCTAGCTGGGCTCGTAAGGCAATTTCAACTGTGCCCGTAGCCCGAAACACCAGCAACCGCAGTTCCTCATCAAACTCATAGAGCCGAAGGGTTTCGGTGAAAGTAATACCCGGCCTAAAGGCGTGGGTGGAGTCTCCTGGAGTCTGAAACGACAGGAAATAGGCACTCAGCCGGTAATAGCTCAGCCGGGCTAGCGCTCGCTCCGCTTCGCCCACATCTGTAATTATCAAGCCTCGGCTTTTCAGTAAAGCCAACTGTTGTGCAATAGGAATGGCTGGTTTGAGGTACTGCAAATTCCAAAAGTTTGGACAACAAAAAACCCGCCCTGGTGCGCGTGAGTCATAAGACCTAGAGGCGTGGCGGGTGTTGTTGTTGCAAAAGTATAACGGTCAGGCTAGAAAACAAGTTCTCGCCAAAAAACAACCCAGCCGCGCCCGGGGTGGCAGCGGCTGGGCGATACCCCAGAGCCCCTACCAAGTATCGCCTTGAACCCGGCTACGGTACTGCGCTGGCGCGTGCAGCTTATCCGGCCGCAGCTAAACGAGGCGCACTCCGGCTCGTTTGCGCGTGCCATTTTACGGTATCCACGCCCTTCACCAGCAGCCACAGGCACAACGACAATTCGCCAATAAAGCAGGGCAGCAGAATAGTAGGAAGCAGCGCTTCGGCGAGGGCCGGGGCAAGCAGAGCCGCCAAACAAGCCACCACGTAGCACCCGCCCGCTACCTGCATCAGGATGCCTACCACTTTTGGCAAGTAGCCCGACTTAAAAATCAGGTAGCCATTCACCAGGCAGGTGAAGCCAAAGAACAGGAGGGCAATGTTGAAGGAGATTTCATGGGCCTTCAGGGAGAAGTCGGCCAGCATGGGCACCTGCCGTGACCCTAAGGCCTGGGCATACTGGGCACTTTCCAAGGTGGGCATCACCAGCAGCAGAAACACCTTGCTGATGGCCTCCACCGCCAGCGAGACCAGGTTGAAAAACAACGCCAGCAGCACCAGGCTTTTGCTCACGGGCCGCAGCAGCAGGTACTCAATCCACAGCAGGGGCACGGCACACAGCACCACCAGCAGATTGCCGGCCACGGAAAGGCGCCACAGCCCCGGCGAAGCCAGAATGTTGCGCGCCGTGGCGGCCGCATCGCCCGACACCAGCAGCTTGCTGGTCACGAATCCTTCGGCAAACAGACCAAACAGGATGATAACCAGGTAGAGCGCGCCCCCGATACGGGCATAAACCAACGGTGAGTTTTCAATCGTACGAGAAGCCATTTGCAGGGGCGCCGGATAACATGCGGCTCATGAGAGCAAAGCCTTGGTTGGCTGCTCACGCCTCTGATGCCTCTTTGTGCCGCAAGGTTGTCTGGTAGCGCATCGATTTTACTTGCTGAATTAACGGGCAGTAGAGAGGCCGAAAGCAGGCAAGGTGATTATGTCATTCCAAAGCCCGAAAACACCCCAACCGCGCCCGAAACGGCAGCGGCTGAGTGATACGAAAGTGCCAATCCCGGCCGGCAGCCGCCGCGCTCGCTGGTTGAGCCAGTGCTAGCTTTCGGGCACCACCACGGTGGTCACGTGGCCGGCCACCACTTGCCAGTGCCCGGCCTGCCGGGCCCACACCCGCAGGTAGCGCACCTGCTGGTGGAAGGGCTGCCCGGCCGCGGTGCCTTCCATATCGGCCAGCACGGAAGCCACGGCGGTCGCCTCGTTCAGGACCCGCACGATTTGCTGCAGGGGCCGCGCCGCCGTTATCCGCAGCAGCCCCGACCGATGCGCCTCCAGGTCTTCGGCTTTGCTGACCAGCCGCCCCTGCATGTCGGCAAACAGCAGGTCGTCGGCCAGCAGCTCGGCCAGCGCCGGGACATCGGCGGCCAGTTGGGCTAGGCGCAAGCGCGTCTCCAGTTGCTCGATGGTGGCCAATACGGCGGCCGCCGGGTCGCTCGGGGTTGGGCTGGAAGCAGCAGGTTTCATGCAATGAATTTAATGACTGCCGCGGACTTGGCTACCCCAAAAACAAACCAGCCGCCCCCGGGGCGGGGGCGGCTGGGGAAGCGGAAATCTCCCTCAAATTTTGAGTTGCTCTAGGGTTTGACATAGACATAGCTCACTATTTCAGTCGAACTATTTCCCGCGCTACTAGTGGCAGTAGACTGAAGTGCATAACCTTCTTCGTAAAGTTTGGCAAATAGCGTTTGTAGCTGTTCTGCATTGGCTGCGTAGTTCTTGGGAGAATTTGCCAGTGTTTGAATATT
This sequence comes from Hymenobacter plasmatis, assembly GCF_020711255.1. Lineage (GTDB taxonomy): Bacteria > Bacteroidota > Bacteroidia > Cytophagales > Hymenobacteraceae > Hymenobacter. Next base: position 63,813 of record NZ_JAJFAW010000018.1, on the reverse strand, counting down.
CTCTGTTTTGCCTGCGCCGCGCGTGACGGTTATGACGTGTTCGAAATAATGAAACTGCACCAGCACCACGCTCGGCGGGGAGGCAAAGGCCGTCAATGAAACCATCGCCGTGAAAACGGCACTCAGCAGAAACGTACGCATCAGGAAGGAGCTAAAAGGTGCAAAGCCCAAAGCTACCTACGCGCCCCAAAAACAAACCAGCCGCTCCCGGGCGGGGGCAGCTGGAGAAGCTATTTAGCTTTATAATCGTCTGATAAGAAGGAATTAAAAGTATAATGCTTATCGATTCTAACTATAAGTTCCAAGAAATTCGCTTAAGTTTTCCACACAGAACCATTATTTATCCACAAACGTTATATTTGCACTGTGACTCACTTAGGCCCCGTGGCCTCTGCTGGGCCACGACAAAGTCCCCGGTTTTTTAACCGGGGCATTTTTTTTAGCGGCGAACTATCCCTTGAGGGTCACTTGAAGCTGCAACTTTAAGAAGCAATCCATCCAACGTATCGAATAGATACTGGAATCCGAACTTCTTTAAACTGCCTTTTGGATACTCTTTTCTGTACAAGCAGTACGCTATAACATCGACGGCTTGGATGAAGTAAGAGTGCGTCGAAGAGCGGTGGAATATATCCTCGACGATATTATTTATCACAGGGTTATGAGTTCCACCGAATTTTGATTCGATTGGATTATAAACCCGCATCTTGCGAATCAACTTACGCAAAGCAGCTTCATTAGTGTCATCAGCTACTATGATGCCTTTCGATTTAGTCTTCCTAAGAAAGGTGTCATAACGCTGGATTAAGCGCTTCCAAGCCACCTCTTGATATTCATCATATTGCGTTAATGTGACCTTATCGAGGCAGATATTTACAATCTTGCTATTGGGAAAGAAATTGTGCATTTCAGCAACAAAGCTTTTCAGCAATTGTACCCGAACAGACTTATGAATACTTTTATATTCATCGAGTTTGTGCGGCCTAATTACTTCACTGCTATGCAACTCGACTCGCTTACTGAGCCCTGTGCTTTTCTGAATTGATTCTCGAAACTTTATCAACCGTTCGATGGAATTGCTCCAATCATCTATCGATATGATTAACCCGCTCAGGATGTAATGTGGTGAATTGCTCCCCATGAACTTTCCAGGGTCCCCACTTTCATCAACATACATTAAATACATGCAGCCTTGTGCTTAGAAAAAAGCCGCTCCATAAAAGGAGCGGCTTTTTTATGCATTCTAAATTATTCTCTTTTCTTACGACCCGCAAGCCTCGCAGCCCTCCGGGTTATCCAGCGAGCAGCTCATGTCGCTTTGGTTCTGCTCGACCAGGGCCATCGGCTCCAGGGTTTCGGCGGCTTGCTTTTCCACCGTGAACTTGATGGCGTCGGCGGCGGCTTTGGTGCGCAGGTAGTACATGCCCGTTTTCAGGCCGCGCTTCCAGGAGTGGAAGTGCATGCTGGTGAGCTTGCCGAAGTTCACGTTTTGCACGTGCAGGTTCAGGCTCTGGCTCTGGCAGATGTAGGCGCCACGGTCGGCGGCCTGGTCGATGATGCGGCGCTGCGAAATCTCCCACACCGTCTTGTACAGGTCCTTGATGTGCTGCGGGATGCGGGCAATGTTCTGCACCGAGCCGTTGGCCGCGATGATTTCCTGCTTCATGCCGTCGTTCCACAGGCCCAGGGCCACCAGGTCCTTCAGCAGGTGCTTGTTCACCACCATAAACTCCCCGCTGAGCACGCGCCGCACATAAATGTTGCTCGTATAAGGCTCAAACGACTCGTTGTTGCCCAGAATCTGGGCGGTGCTGGCGGTGGGCATGGGTGCCACCAGCAAGGAGTTGCGGGCGCCGTGCTTCACCACCTCGGCGCGCAGGCTTTCCCAGTCCCAACGGCCCGACTCGGGCGTCACGCCCCAGAGGTCAAACTGGAACTTGCCCTGGCTCAGGGGCGAGCCCGGGAAGGTCTCATACGGCCCGTCCTTGATGGCGAGGTCCTTCGAGGCCGTCATGGCCGCGAAGTAGATGGTTTCGAAAATGTCCTTGTTCAGGCCCGAGGCTTCGTCGCTCTCGAAGGGCATGCGCAGGGCAATAAACGTATCGGCCAGGCCCTGCACGCCCAGCCCAATGGGGCGGTGGCGGAAGTTCGACTTCGCGGTTTCGGGCACCGGGTAGTAGTTCACGTCAATCACCTTGTTCAGGTTCAGCGTGGCCTGGTAGGTCACCTCGTACAGCTTCTGGTGGTCGAAGGTGGTGTTGCCCGCCTTGTCGGTCACGAGGTAGCGGGGCAGCGCCAGCGAGGCCAGGTTGCACACCGCAATTTCGTCGGCGTCGGTGTACTCAATAATCTCGGTGCACAGGTTGCTCGACTTAATCGTGCCCAGGTTCTGCTGGTTGCTCTTGCCGTTGGCGGCGTCCTTAAACAGCATGTAGGGCGTGCCGGTCTCGGTCTGGCTTTCCAGGATGGCAAACCACAGCTCCTGCGCCTTGATGGTCTTGCGGCCGCGGCCGGTCTTCTCGTAGTGGGTGTAGAGCTTCTCAAACTCCGGGCCCCAGCTCGTGTCGAGGCCGGGGCACTCGTGCGGGCACATCAGGGTCCAGTCGCCGTTTTCCTCCACGCGCTTCATGAACAGGTCGGGCGTCCACATGGCGTAAAACAGGTCGCGGGCGCGCATCTCCTCCTTGCCGTGGTTCTTCTTCAGGTCCAGAAATTCGAAGATGTCGGCGTGCCAGGGCTCCAGGTACACGGCGAAGGCGCCCTTGCGCTTGCCGCCGCCCTGGTCCACGTAGCGGGCCGTGTCGTTGAACACCTTCAGCATGGGCACGAGGCCGTTGGAGTTGCCGTTGGTGCCTTTGATGTAGGAGCCCGTGGCCCGCACGTTGCTCACCGACAGCCCAATGCCGCCGGCGCTCTGCGAAATCAGCGCGCAGTTTTTCAGCGTGTCATAAATGCCGTCGATGGAGTCGTCCTTCATCGTGAGCAGGAAGCAGCTCGACATCTGCGGCTTCGGCGTGCCCGCGTTGAACAGCGTGGGCGTGGCGTGCGTAAACCACCGCTCGCTCAGCAGGTTGTAGGTTTTAATAACCGAGTCGATGTCGCTCTTGTGGATGCCCACCGACACGCGCATCAGCATGTGCTGGGGCCGCTCCACCACCTTGCCTTCCAGGCGCAGCAGGTAGCTCCGCTCCAAGGTCTTAAAGCCGAAGAAGTCGTAGTTGTAGTCGCGGTCGTAGATAATGGCCGAGTCCAGCGTCGCGGCGTTCTTATGAATCACCTCCCACACGTCGGTGGCCAGCAGAGAGGCGTTGTCGCCGTTCTTGGGGTCTTCGTAGGTATACAGCCGCTTCATGGTGCTCGAAAACGACTTCGAGGTCACCTTGTGCAGGTTGCTCACCGCAATGCGGGCCGCCAGGATGGCGTAGTCCGGGTGCTTGGTCGTGAGCGAGGCAGCGGTTTCGGCAGCGAGGTTGTCCAGCTCCACGGTCGTCACGCCGTCGTAGATGCCGTCAATCACCTTCTTAGCTACTTCTATCGGCGACACAAAATCCATGTGCAGGCCGTAGCAAAGCTTCTCAATACGGGCCGTGACTTTGTCAAACTTCACGGATTCGCGGCGGCCGTCGCGTTTAATTACTAGCATACCGGTAGTGTTTTGGTGTGGGTTTTTCTGTATAAAAAGCCGTCGGCCCTGGGGGTGCGCGACGCCAAGTAGCTAAGTCAGATGAGAAAGAGTAGCGTAGAATCCTGCGGAAATCTGAGGCCTCGGTTCATTCAATTCCGGAAATTACCTCATCCGTTTTGGGAGGGCAAGCAAAAAATATAGAAGTTTTCCACATGTCCCTTAAACAGGCCGCCCGGCCGCTTTTTTAAAAGCAGGCCGGGCGGCAATTGAATATGCAGATATTATTACGGTTGAGCTTACCGGCTGGCCGTGGGCGCCGGCGTGGGCTGGCAGGTCATTATCACGCTCACGTCGATGGACTTGGCGATGTTGTTGCGCACCAGCGCCGGGATTTTAATGCGGTAGTCGGCCGGGGCCACGGCAAACTTGGAGGTCACCACCAGGTCGTGGTCGCGCAGCTGCAGCGTACCCGGCACCCGCACCTTGCGCGACACCCCGTGAATGGTGAGCTGGCCCTGCACGTACACCGGCTGGGGCCCGCTCCGCAGCTGGGCTTCGTCGGGCACGGTCAGCAGCTTGCCCGTAAACCGGGCCCGCGGGTACTTCTCCGATTCGGCGTAGTTCTCGTTGAAATGCTCCTGCATCAGCCCGTTCTTGAACTGGAAGTCGCTCATGAGCATGGAGAAAGCCAGCTGCCCGGTGGCCATCTCAAAAATGGCCCCCACCTTCGAGTTGAGCGCCTCAATGTCCTCAAGGGGCGCCGTGGAGAAAAAGGTAACCAGCCCCGTGCCCGTGGTGTAGCGCGAGGCCTTGGTCTCCAAAGAGGCGATGAGCCCCGCCGCGGGAGCGGGCACAGTTTGGGCGTGCACAGCGGGCACCACGGCCCCCAACCCCAATAAAAAGAGTAAACGGTATTTCATAGAATGCAATAAGTGGTGGATAAAGTGGCAAGCTAAGAGTTGAGATTACCTCAACTCTCTTTTTTTAGCTTACCCGTTGCCTGACCCCACATATTTATTTCCATTGCCTCTCCCCCCGCTCGTCTGCACTCGCCTGTCCTACCTTAATCGGCTGTCATGCTGACGAAGGAAGCATCTTATCACGTCCGCAACTAACCCAATCGTCTGTCATGCAGAGCGCAGCGAAGCATCTTATCACGTTCGGATGACTCGTTCCGCGGCGAGAAGATGCTTCGCTGCGCTCTGCTTGACAGACGGATTATGACAGACAGGTTAGCAAGCCCGGTTACAGCAGTAAAAAATTCGCTAATCCAGCGCCTACTCCACTAAGAATTCCCATTCTGGATTACCTGTCGCAATCAGCGCCTCTTTCTTAGCGCGGCTCCATCCTTTCAACTCCTTCTCCCACGCAATAGCATTTGCTATGTCCGCAAATTGCTCAACATAAAGCAGATGATGGCAAAAGTAGCGGCCCGCGAAAGTCTCCGCTTTGCCTCGGTTATCGTAGTGTTGAGCCAGACGGTGAGCCAAGTTGTTTATCACACCGATGTACAGCACCGCCTTAGCCGGATTTGTAGTGGTGTAGACGAAATAGGGCATAGAATATACCTATGTCACCTCGCGTCTGTCATGCTGAGCGCAGCGAAGCATCTTATCGCCGCGGAACGAGTCATCCGAACGTGATAAGATGCTTCGCTCCGCTCTGCATGACAGATGCCGGGGGCAGGCCTCCGAAAGCAATAATTCTTAGAAATCCTCGTCCAGCGAGAACACGTTGTCGTTGCGCTCGCTCATCACGCCGGCTTTCTGGTACTCGGCCACGCGCTTCTCGAAGAAGTTGGTTTTGCCCTGCACTGAAATCATTTCCATGAAGTCGAAGGGGTTGGTGGCGTTGTAGATTTTGGCGCAGCCCAACGACACCAGCAGGCGGTCGGCCACAAACTCGATGTACTGGGCCATCGTTTTGGCGTTCATGCCGATGAGGCTCACTGGCAGGGCGTCGGTCACAAATTCCTGCTCGATGCGCACGGCATCGGCAATGATGGCCTGTACCCGCTCCTCGGGCAGCTTATTCACGAGGTAGCTGTAGAGCAGGCAGGCAAAGTCGCAGTGCAGGCCCTCGTCGCGCGAAATCAGCTCGTTCGAGAACGTGAGGCCGGGCATCAGGCCGCGCTTCTTGAGCCAGAAAATGGAGCAGAACGAGCCGGAGAAGAAGATGCCTTCCACGGCGGCGAAGGCGATGAGGCGCTCGGCGAAGTTTTCGGAGTTAATCCACTTCAGGGCCCACTCGCCTTTCTTCTGCACGGCGGGCACGGTCTCGAGGGCGTTGAAGAGGTAGTCCTTCTCCTTGGGGTCTTTGATGTAGGTATCAATCAGCAGCGAATAGGTCTCGCTGTGAATGTTTTCCATCATAATCTGGAAGCCGTAGAAGCAGCGCGCCTCGGGCATCTGCACCTCCTGCATGAAGTTCACGGCCAGGTTCTCGTTCACGATGCCGTCGGAGGCGGCGAAGAAGGCCAGCACGTGCTTGATGAAGTGCCGCTCGTTGTCGTTCAGGCCGTTCCAATCTTTTTGGTCCTGCGAGAGGTCAATTTCCTCGGCCGTCCAGAAGGAGGCCTGTGACTTCTTGTAGTACTGCCACACCTCATCATTCTGGATGGGGAACAGGACAAAGCGGTTGGGGTTTTCGGCGAGTAGCGGCTCCATAAACTTTGGGGGACTTAGTGGCAGGTTTCGTCGAGGAAGGTGGGCAGTCAACTGCCGGCAACGGGCAGATGTTTGGCTGACAGCTCAGAAAAGCAGCCCGCCTTCCAGGTTCAAATATAGCCTCAACCGCGAGGCCGATTGCCACCGTTTTAGGATTGTTTATTCCCTAATTTTTCGTTAAGCCCGGACTTTTTCCGGCGGATGGCCGCTACGTTTTTTCCGCAGCTCAACCGTAGGATTTTCACCTAAAAAACACTCAAAATCAGCCGCTTTTAATCCACTTTTCCACATTCGGCTTGTGGAAAAGGGCGCTTGTCCCCAAAAAGTAGGGGTGTACGTACGTAGTCTCTGCGTACCCCTCGATATTTTTAACGTGACCGTAATCAAGGCTTCACCCGCCCACGGGCGGTTTTGCATCGCCACGGCCCGGGCCATCCAATGATGATTAAGAACTTAGGTTTGGATTTGCAAAAGCAAAGCCGTACTTTTGCCTTCCCATTTCAGAAAAACCCGCGAAAGCTGATGTACGCAATTGTCAACATAGCTGGCCAGCAGACCAAGGTTGAGGCCAACAAATTCGTTTACGCTCACAAACTGGCCGGCAACGTCGGTGACACCGTAACGCTGGGCAACGCCCTGCTGACCGATGACAACGGCACCATCACCATCGGTGCGCCCACCCTCGATATCGCCGTAACCGGCACTATCCTCGCTCACGTGAAGGGTGACAAAGTTCTCGTCTTCAAAAAGAAGCGCCGCAAGGGCTACCAGAAGATGAACGGCCACCGCCAGTCGTTTACCAAAGTAATGATTAACAGCATCGGCTAGTCTGAGCTTTTGCTCACGCTACTGATTCCATCTTAAACCAGCCGCTACGGGCCATCTGCCGGTAGCATTAGCTTAAATACCATGGCTCACAAGAAAGGTGTCGGCTCGTCCAACAACGGCCGCGAATCTCATTCCAAACGTCTCGGCGTAAAAATCTTCGGAGGCCAGGCCCTCGTAGCCGGCAACATCATCGTGCGTCAGCGCGGCACCAAGCACCACGCCGGCGAGAACGTAGGCATGGGCAAGGACCACACGCTGTTCGCCCTCGTTGACGGCGAAGTATCGTTCAAGAAAGGCCGCAAAGACCGTTCTTTCGTAACGGTTATCCCCCGCGAAGTATTCTCGGTACCGGCTTAATTGCTGCCCCGATAAACCAGAAAAGGCTGCCCCGCAAGAGGCAGCCTTTTTCGCGTTGGGCACTGGCCACCACGCGGGCTAGTGTACCAAGTAAACGCGCAGGTTGAGGGCAAGGCTTGTCTCGAACCCATACAGCATCTTGAAATAGCTTGGCCCGTAGTAATTGTAGGTGACAGGACGCGCAAGCACCACTAGGCCCGCGCTGGCATCGTACAAAAAATGCTGGCCCAGCCGCCGCTGCAGGCCCCATAGCGCCGTAAGCACGGGCATCACCTGTGTGCGGTAGTCAACGGAGTACACGGTGGGGTAGTAGCTGGAATACGGGTCGTACGTCACGAACTCGCGGCGGTCCAGCTCAGCGGCGGCCTCGAGGGCCACGTAGTTGCCCACAAAGGGACCATGCGCCCGATTGTGTTGCGCGCGGCGCTCCTGGTTGTAATAGTAGCGCCCACCTATTCCCACCGCGCCAGAATGCACCATACGCTCCCTGGAGAGACCAAAGGCATAATTGCTGTACCTGCGCTGCACAAGTACAAAGTCAACTTCGGCCTGGCCGTACAGCGTCAGGTGCGGAGTGAGCTGGTACTCGGCCCCCACGGAGGGGGCAAGCGTCCAGTTGGTTCCGTGCCACCGGTATTGAGGAATCAAGCGGGAGGGTGCTAATCCCACCTTCAGCAGGAGGCGGCGGGGCGCGGGCTCGGCGGCCGTAGCGGCAACTGGCTTTTCGGAGGTGGGTGCGGTAGGTGCTTGCGCGTGGGCCAGCACGGGCAGAAGCAGGAGCGCTGCAATAGCCGGCAGGTAGGCAGTAGAGAGATTGGTCATTAAATGGAAAGAGAGCTATATAAGCGGGTGAGCATATTACTTCCCAATCGTTGAACGGCCCAATATATTGTGTGCACTGCCCTGCAGTAAGCGCCCAGTCTATGCCCAAGGGCAGGCTGGCATTCAGCAGCCGGTAGATGCCGCGGCGCCTGGTAGAATGGCAAAGGTCTAGTTCGCCTAGGCAGGTGATGGCAGGCTCAGGTGGTAGAGCACCGGCTTGCTGGGGCTGGCATCCAGCTCAAGGCTGGTGATTTGAATGTTGAGCAGGTAAAGTCCGTCGACTACGTCGTCGGGCACAAAAATCAGCTCGGTGATGGTGGCGCCGTACCGGGGTTGCGCGGGGTATTGCCAGAAAGCATGGTGGGCCAGGAGCTGCCCGGCGTCTTCTTCGCGGTCCACGCTGGGCAGGTCGAGCAGAAAATGCTGCACGCCGTGCTCCACCAGAAACTCGGCTAGCGCCGGCTCCACGTAGGTGGGATTGGTGCCGGAGTACTGGCGGTGGCGCTTGGCGGGGTCGTTGGGCAGGGTGCGCAGCACCAGGGCTTCGGGCATGGACCGGTCTGGCTGGGTGGCCAGGGCGGCTTGCACATCGGCCAGCATCACCACCTGGTCGCCGTTGGGCTGCGGGCGCGGGGCCACGCTCACCACCCGGGCCACAAACAAGAAGCGGCGCAGGCATTGGTTGAGCGTCACGGCCGGGTCGGGCGAGATGTGGCCGTAGCACTCGGTGTGGGTGCCGTTGCCGTGGGGCGTCACGTGCACGCGCTGGTAGTTGGTGCTGCCCCCCTGCGCCACGCTGCCCACAAAGCTGCCCACCCGAATGGTGTCGAATTGCACGGCCTCGGCCCAGAAGCAGTTTACCTGGTCCTTGCCGGGGGCCAGAGGCAGGGAAATATCTATGGGCGCGTCAGGGTCGAAGGAATAAGTGCGGCCGGCATAAGGGTAAGTAGGAAGCATGCCGGACAAGGTGTGGTGGGAAAGGAGATGGGGAAAAGAACGGATTCATGCGCGCCGGCTGTCATGCTGAGGAATCTCAAGCATCTCGCTCGCGCCATTTGTCATGCAGAGCGCAGCGAAGCATCTTATCACGCCACAACGATTCGTTCTGCGGTGATAAGATGCTTCGCTGCGCTCTGCATGACAGACGAGTTGATTACTACTGACTGAGGTAGAGACTCTTCGCTGTGCTCTGCATGACCGTTAGCCGTGCTTGGGTAAGCGTAAGCCGGGCGCGCTGCGCAAGTTACAGCGGGGGCACTCTTGGCGCTAGCTGACTTGGGGCTCCTCGGCCGCGGCCAGATGGTTGAGGATGCGGCTGATTTGCGCGGCGTGACTGACTATCATAAAGTGCCCGCCGCCGGCAATGGGGTAATCAATGGGGGCAGTGCCGGCAGGCAGCAGCCGGTCGTGGGTGCCGTGGATGCGGATGGCCCGGCCCACGCCGGTGCTGTCCCAGCCCAGGAGTTGGGCAATGGCCCACTGGGCGAAAACGGGGTCCGTATCGTCGATAATTTGGTGGAGCAGCGTGTACTCTTTGCCATTTTTGGCCCCGAAAAACCATTGGGCCAGGCGCGGCGCCAGCTTCAGCAGCTGCGGCGGCACTACTCGGTACAGCCGGGTGGCCCGGGCCAGGCGGAGCAGCGGCGGCAGCTGCCGGGTATTGGCCAGGCTGGATATCAGTACCACTTGGGCCCGCGGGCGCAGCTTGGCCACTTCCAGCGCCAGCAGGCCGCCAAAGGAAATGCCGACTAACCAGCAGGCCTGCTCCACTGGCACGGCCGCCGCGAACCGGACGGCGTAGTGCGGCAAGGATTCGTCGGGGGTTTCAGGGGCCAGCCAGTGCAGGAGGTGCACCTCGCCCCGCAAGTGCAGGAATTGCAAGACCCGCTCATCGGCACCCAGCCCAGGAATCAGGTAAAAGACCGGAGGCGATGGGGCCATATGCAACGGGCAGTAGCGACCGTGACCGGCTTAGGTATCAATTCGCACGAACACACCTTCGAGGTAGAAGATGTTGTGGGGCTGGGGGTCGTCGGGGCCTTCTTCGCCTTCGGTTTCGTCGTCTTCGGTGGCGGGGTAGGTCACCGAGAGTTTCAGGGCCACGCTGGGCAGCGGCACGGGCGGCTTCTCATCGGAGCTGTACTCGAGCAGGGCCGGCCATTCTTCGGCCGCCAGGGCTTCGGCCACTTCCTCCTGCAGGTCGTCGGCCCGGGTGTGGGCCAGGCTCAGGAGCGTGTCCAGGGCTTTGAAAGGCAGGGCAAGGTGGAAAAAGTGCGTGTCGCTGTCGAAAAGCGTGGTGGCCCACACGGTCACGTCGTCGGTGTTGTCGAATACAATGGCCACAATGTGAATCTGCTCCACGAAGAAGTCGGCTTCGTCGGCAATGCTGTCGCTCAGAAGTTTCATGCGGCTACGGCAGGGGTTTGGAACAGCTCCAGCGTGATGTGGTCGGCCAGGAGCTTGCCCGCGTCGGTCAAGGTAAGGACTTCGCCGGAGATGCGCGCCCAGCCGTTGGCCTGCAGCTCGGCGAGGTAGTCGGCGCGGGTGGCCAGCAGGTCGAAGCCGTGCGCGGTACGCAGGTGGGCCAGGTCGCAGCCCCGGGCCGTGCGCAGCGTGGTGAGCAGGTACTCGTTGGCGCGGTCAGTGGCGGTGAGGGTATCCACGGTCACGGGCACTTCGCCGCGCTCGAGCACGGCGGCCACATACTGCGGGTTGTTGGCCAAAGTAAATTGGCGGTTGTGGCCGTCGTAGCTGTGGGCGCTGGGGCCCAGGCCCAGGTAGGGCACGCCGCGCCAGTAGTTGCCGTTGTGGCGCGACTCGCGGCCGGGCTGGCAGAAATTGCTGATTTCGTACTGCTCGTAGCCGTGGGCGCGCATGGCCGCCAGCAGCATTTCAAACTGAGTGGCCACAAATTCATCGGGCGCGGCCTTGAACGTGCCCTTCTGCAGGCGGTGGCCGAAGGCCGTGCCCGGCTCAATGGTAAGCGCATACGCCGACACGTGGGGCACGCCCAGGGCAAACGCATTGGCCAGGTCGGTTTCCCAGATGTGGTGGCCGGGCGCGGGCACGCCGTAAATCAAGTCGATGGAAATATTCTCGAAGCCTGCGTCCTGCGCGCGCCGCACGGCCGTGGTGGATTCTTCGGCGGTGTGAGCGCGGTTCATCATGCGCAGGTGCGGCTCGTAGAAGCTCTGCAGCCCAATGCTCAGGCGGTTCACCGAGGCCTGCTGCAGCTCGTGCAGCTTGGCGGCGCTCAGGTCGTCGGGGTTGGCTTCGAGCGTGATTTCAGCCCCTGGCATTACCGCGAAGTGGCGGTGGATGGCTGTGAAAATCTGGCTCAACTCCGCCGCGGTGAGCAGCGACGGCGTGCCACCGCCGAAGTAGATGGTTTCGAGGGCAGTATTGGGGCCGAGGTAGTCGCGGCGCAGCTCAATTTCGCGCACCACGGCATCGACCAGCCGGCTTTTCAGGCCCAGCGAGGTGCTGAAATGAAAGTCACAGTAGTGACAGGCTTGCTTGCAAAAGGGAATGTGGAGGTAAAGGCCGGCCATAGAAACGCAAACGCGGGGCACCTGCCCTTGCACGAGTAGCCTACGGAACACCAATTCCCTGCCCGTCGTGCAATGCCGCGAGCTACAAAGGTAGACGCCGCGCAGAATGCCTTCCCTTATGCTTAGCTATGGGCGGCTTTTATCGGCTGGGCCCGGGAGCTGGGGGCGGGTACGGCATTAGGCCCTAAGGCATGGTAGCCAAGAATACTACCCCGCCCACTTACCTTAGTCAGCCCAACCAGATGGTTTATCAATAATGTTGGGAAGCTGCTCTTCTACTTGCGCCGCATGAAACCACTGGCTGTTATGCTTGCACGGCCCCGTACTTGGTTGGGCCAGGTCCTCGGGTTGCTGCTGCTACTTCTGGCTGGTAGCTGCACCGCGCCGGCACCGAAGCCCTACCGCGTGGGCTTCTCGCAGTGCACCAACGGCGATGCCTGGCGGCAGGCCATGCTGGCGGGCATGAAAAAAGAGCTCAGTTTCTATCCGCAGGTCAATTTCCGGATGAAGGATGCGCACGACAACAGCGCCCTGCAGCAACGACACATCCAGGAGTTTTTGAACGAAGGCATTGACCTGCTGATAGTATCGGCCAACCAGGCCGAGCCCATTACGCCCATTGTGGAGGAGGCCTTCAACCGGGGCATTCCCGTGGTGATACTGGACCGCCGCACCACCTCCAAGCTCTACACGGCCTACGTGGGCGGCAACAACCTGGAAGTGGGCCAAACGGCCGGCAACTACGCCAGCAGCCTGCTCCACCAGCAGGGCAACGTGCTGGAAGTGCTGGGCGCCGCAGGCGCGTCGCCGGCCGTGGACCGGCACCGCGGGTTCGTGCAGGGCCTGGCCACGTACCCGGGCATGCACCTCGTGGCGCAGGTGCAGGGCGACTGGAAGCGGCCGTCGGTGATACGGGCGCTGCCGGCCGTGCTGCGGGCCCACCCCGAGGTGAACCTGATTTTTGCCCACAACGACCGGATGGCGCTGGGCGCCTACCAGGTATGTAAGCAGCTGGGACTGGACCGGCGCATTCGCATAATCGGCGTGGATGGCCTGGCCGGGCCGCAGGGCGGCATCCAGCTGGTGCAGGACAAGGTGCTCACGGCTACGCTGCTGTACCCGCCGGGCGGCGAAGAGGCCATTCGCACCGCCATGAAGATTCTGCAAAAGCAGCCCTACGAGAAGGAAAACATTCTCAGTACCATGGTCATCGACTCGACCAACGTGCTGACGATGAAGATGCAAACCGAGAAGCTGGCCAGCCAGCAGCAGGACATTCAGCGGCAGCAGCGCGTGCTTCAGGCCCAGCTGGCCACCTACACCAACCAGCAAATTGTGCTCTACGTACTGGCCGCGGCCCTGCTGGGCGCCCTGGTGCTGGGCGTGGTGGTGTGGCGGGCCTTCCAGGTAAACCGCCGCATCACGCGCAAGCTGGCGGGCCAAAACGAGGAAATCCGGACCCAGCGCAACCAGATTCAGGCGCTGGCCGAGCAGGCGCGGGTCGAAACCGAAGCCAAGCTGCGCTTCTTCACTAATTTCTCGCACGAGCTGCGCACCCCGCTCACCCTCATCATGGGCCCGGTAGAAGAGCTGCTCACCAATGGCGCCGACCTATCCGCGGCCCAGCGGCACGACCTGGGCCTGGTGCGGCGCAACACCCAGCGCCTGCTGCAGCTGGTGAACCAGCTCATGGACTTCCGCAAAATCGACGTGGGCAAAATGCCTGTGCGCGCCACCGAAGGCAATGTGGTGGCCTTCGTGCGCGACATAATGGACGTGTTTGAGAAGCCGGCCCGGCAGCGCGGCATCAGCCTGCGGTTTTTGCCGGCCGAGCCCACTATCCGGCTATGGTTTGATGTAAACATCCTCGACAAGGTCATTTTCAACCTACTGTCCAATGCCCTGAAATTCACGCCCGAGCGCGGGCAAATAACCGTGAGCATTCAGGCCCTGCCGGCTGAGCACCGGGTGCGCATCAGCGTGGAAGACACGGGCAGCGGCATCAGCGAGCAAGACCGCACGCACATCTTCGAGTGGTTTTACCAAGGGCAGCAAGGAGTGGCCAAGGGTTCGGGAATGGGCCTGGCGCTCTCGATGGGGCTGGTGCGCCTGCACCGCGGCGAGCTGGCATTCACGAGCACGCCGGGCCAGGGCAGCACCTTTACCATTACGCTGCCGCAGGAGCTGCCCGCCGATATGCGCAGCACAGAAGCGCCCGCGCCGCCCCTCGCGCTGGCCGAAGCCGAACTCACGCCCCAGGAAACCGATGCCGCCCCGGGAGCGGGCCGCGCCGGCAAAGACAGCAAGGCCCTGGTCCTCATTGTTGAGGACAACGTGGAAGTCAATGCCTTTCTGGCCCAGAAGCTCCGGCCCCACTTTCAGGTGCAGACGGCTACCGACGGGGCCACCGGCTTGCGCCTGGCTGCCGACACCATTCCCGACCTGATTGTGTGCGATGTGATGCTGCCGGAAATAACCGGCCTGGAGGTGGTGGCCCAGCTCAAGGGCGACTGGCGTACCTCGCACATTCCGGTGGTGCTGCTCACGGCGCGCAGCGCGCCGGAGCAGCAGGTAGAAGGCGTGCAGGCCGGCGCCGACCTATACCTCACCAAGCCGTTCAACCCCACCTTCCTCCTCGAGAACCTTCGCACCCTGCTCAGCAACCGCGACCGGCAACGGGAGCATTTCCGGCGCGAGCTGTCGGTGGACACGGCCACCGTAGCGCCGCAACGCGTGGACCAGAAATTCCTGTCCGACCTCACGGCCATTGTGGAGGCTAACCTGGGCAACGCCAAACTGAGCGTGGAGGACGTAGCCCGCAGCCTGGGCACCTCGCGGGTGCAGCTCTACCGCAAAACCAAGGCCCTGCTGGGCACGGGCGTTACCGACTTTATTCAGGACATCCGCCTGACCAAAGCCCGGCAGCAGCTGCTCAACCCCGAGCTCAATATTGCCGATGTGGCCTACCAGCTCGGCTTTGCCTCGCCCTCGTACTTCTCGGCCAGCTTCAAGGCCAAGTACCGCATTTCGCCCTCTGAGTTCCGGGCGCTGCACACCACCCCGAGCGTCTGAATCAATTTTGACAGGGAAGTATCAGGAGTGATAGCCATGCTGTTGCCGAGGGAATACTTACGCCCATAACCTATTGGTTATCAGTTTATAAAACTGTTTGCTGTGGGTGAGCGAATTGTGATACTATTTGGGTGAATTGGGCTAACGCCTGCTCTCGGTTATCGGCCACCTTTGGGCCATGAAGCTGCCGTGCCCACTTCCTGCTTTTCCTGCCCTCGCTCCTCCGGCCTTAGCGCTGGCCGCCACCCCCAATCGTTTCCGGGTGGCTTTGGTAGGGAGCGCCCCGCAGAAAATTGAGCTAACCCGAGGGGCGGGCACGCGGCTGCCACACGAGTATTTCCCACCTATCATTTCTATTTCCATGCGAAAGAGTGTACTCCTGGCGCGCCAGCTTTTGCTGCCGACGCTGCTCGTCACCGGGCCGTTGCTGGCTGGCGCGAGCCCCTATGAAACTGCCCCACCGGCGCTCGCGTTGGCCAGCACCGCCCTGGCCGACCGCCCCATCACGGGCCGCGTGACTGATGAAAAGGGCGATGGCCTGCCCGGCGTGACGGTACTGGTGAAGGGCACCGCGTTGGGCACCTCCACCGGGCCCGATGGCAGCTTCGCCCTGACTGTACCCGACGGCGCCACGCTGGTGCTCTCCTTCGTGGGCTATAAGACGCAGGAGGTGGCGGTAGGCAGCCAGGCCACCGTGGCCGTGCAGCTGGCCACCGACGCCAAGGCCCTGGACGAAGTGGTGGTGACCGGCTACCAAACCCAGCGCAAGGCCGACCTGACCGGGGCCGTATCGGTTATCAAAGTGGACGAGGTGAAGGACATGGCCTCCAACGACGTGACCCGCAACCTGCAGGGCCGCGTGCCCGGCGTGAACATCACCACCGATGGGGCACCGGGCAGCGCAGCCACAGTGCGTATTCGCGGCTTCGGCACGCTGGGCAACAACGACCCGCTGTACGTGATAGACGGCATCCCAACCAAGGAGGGCATCAACCAGATTAACCAGAACGACATCGAGAGCATTCAGGTGCTTAAGGACGCTTCGGCGGCCAGCATCTACGGCTCGCGGGCCGGCAACGGCGTGATTATCATCACCACGAAGAAGGCCAAGAAGGGCGCCACACAGGTCAACTTCTCCACTTTCTTCACGGTGCAGAAGCCGGGGCCGCACATCCAGATGCTCAACACGCTGGACTACGGCAAGGTGTACTTCCAGGCCGCTGCCAACGACGGGGCCACGCCCAGCCTGCCGTATTACAACTTTCAGTCGCACCTCGACGCCAGCGGCCGCCGGGTGCTCGACCAGGTGGTGCTGCCCGAGTTCATCGACGCGGAAAAGACAATGCGGCCCGCCGACACCGACTGGTTTAAGCAGACGCAGCAGGACGCCCTCATTCAGTCTTACAACCTGAGTGTGAGCAGCGGCGGCGAGCGAGGCAGCGCCCTGTTTTCGGTGAGCTACTACGACAACAACGGCACGCTGAAATACACCGGCCTGAACCGCTTCACGGCGCGCCTCAACACCGATTACAACTTCTTCGGCGGCAAGCTGAAGGTGGGCGAAAACCTCACCCTGGCCAAGAGCCAGCAGGCGCAGTACGACCTGAACCTGGTGCGCGACCGCAGCAGCCAGCTGCCGTCCATCGTGCCGGTGCACACCGTGGACGGCGTGGGCTGGGGCGGCCCCGTGGCCGGCATGAGCGACCGCGACAACCCGCTGCGCCTGCTCACGGACAACCAGCAAAACCGCTCCAACACGGGCCGGGCTTTCGGCAATGTCTTTGCCGATGCCGAACTCCTGAAAGGGCTGCACCTGCGCACCAGCTTTGGCGTCGACTACAGCCTGTACAAATACACTGAGCTGTACAAGACGTTTAAGGCCGGCTTCCTGTCGAACCAGGACAACCGGGTGACCAACAACGCGAGCTTCGGCGGCAACTGGGTGTGGCAGAACACCCTGAACTACAACCTCAACTTCGGAGACAAGCACCAACTGGACCTGCTGGCGGGCACCGAGCGCATCAGCTACTATTCCGAAAGCACCTATGCCTCGCGTACCAACTTCGCCAGCGAGGACCCGAACTATGTAGTGCTGGATGCCGGCTCGGCCAACAAGGACAACGGCGGCTCGGCCACGGCCTACCGGTTGGCGTCGTACTTCGCCAAGGTCAATTACTCGTTTGCCGATAAGTACCTGGCCTCGGCCACCATTCGCCGCGACGGTTCCTCGCGCTTTGGCGCGGACAACCAGTTTGGCGTGTTCCCGGCCCTCTCGGTGGGCTGGCGCCTGAGTGAGGAAGGCTTCCTTAAGAACAATGCGCCCTTCATCTCGGACCTGAAGCTGCGCGCCGGCTGGGGCCAGACCGGCAACCAGGACATTGCCAACTTCGCCGCCCGCGGCCTCTACCAGTCGCTGCTGGGTACGCTCGACCCCAACTTCGACTACGACCACGGCACGGCCTACGACATCTACGGCAACAACACGGCCCTGCCCTCGGGCTACCGCCGCGTGCAGCGCGCCAACCCCAACCTGAAGTGGGAAACCACCACCCAGACCAACATAGGCGCTGATTTTGGCTTGCTGGACAACCGGCTCACCGGCTCGGTCGACTACTTCGTGAAGGACAGCAAGGACATCCTCGTGAACCTGCCCTACGCGGCGGTGATAGGGGAAGGCGGCGACAAATTCGTGAACGGCGCCTCCATCCGGAACAAGGGTTGGGAGTTCCTGCTCGGCTACCAGAATAAGCTGGACAACGGCGTGACCTACAACCTGACCGGCAACGTTTCGACCTACCGCAACAAGCTCACTTTCCTGCCCGCCGAAGTTATTAACGCCTATGGCGGCAACGGCCAGGACGTGACCCGGCTGGGCCACTCCATCAACGCCACCTACGGCTACGTGGCCGATGGCCTGTTCCAGACCGCTGCCGAGGTGAGCGGGGCCCCCACGCAGGTGGGCGCCGCCCCCGGCCGCATCCGGTACAAGGATTTGAACGGCGACGGCAAGGTCGACAACTTCGACCAGACCTGGATTTCAGAAGGCGTGCCCAACTTCAACTACGGCCTCAACCTGGGCGCTGGCTACAAAGGCTTCGACCTGCAAATCTTCCTGCAGGGCGTGCAGGGCCTGTACTCCTACAACAACTCCAAATTCCGGACGGACTTTGCCTCGCTGGCCTCCGGCGAAAACTGGGGCACGCGCTTGCTCGATGCCTGGATGCCCACCAACACGGGCTCCTCCATTCCGGCCGCTACGCTCATCAACTCCAACAACGAAGGCCGTTCGTCGACCTATTTCATCGAAAACGCTTCTTATCTGAAGCTGCGCAACATCCAGTTGGGCTACTCGCTGCCGGCTGGCGTGGTGAGCCGCATCAAGCTGCAGGGGGTGCGCGTGTACGTGCAGGGGCAGAACTTCCTGTTGCACAAGAGCAGCGAGTTCACCGGTCCCGACCCGGAGGTGACCAACTACCAGTACCCGGTGCCGCGCATTTTCACCACCGGCCTCAACGTTTCCTTCTAACGATTTGCTAGCGCTTATTCCCATGAAAATCTTCAAATCCAGCGTGCTGGCGCTTTCGCTCCTCGCCTGCTCTTTCGGCTGCTCCGACAAAAAATTCCTTGACGTGCCACCCACCGGCGTGCTCGCCGACGAGGACCTGAACACGCCTGCCAACATCGAGAAGCAGGTCATCGCGGCGTACTCGCAGCTCGGCAACGACGTGTACCGCACGCCCTACACCTCCATGTGGCCCTACGGCAACATCCGGGCCGGCGACGCCTACAAGGGCGGAGGCGGCACGGCCGACGTGGACGCCTTCCACTTCTACGAAACCTTCTCATTCAACCGCCCCGACATCGGCAATACCGACGAGCTGTGGTTCCTGCTCCACATCGGCGTGTCGCGGGCCAACGATGCCCTGCGCCGCCTGGCGGTGGTGAGCGACGCGGCCATGCCCAACAAGGCCATCCGGCAGGGCGAGGCCCGGTTCCTGCGCGGCCATTTCTACTTCCTGCTGAAGGAGCTGTTCAAGCGCGTGCCCTACATCGACGAGACCGTGCCCACTGAGCAGTACGCGGAGGTATCGAACGTGGCCCTGACCAACGACCAGCTCTGGGGCAAGATTGCCGATGACTTTCGCTTTGCGGCGGCCAATCTACCCGCTACCCAGCCCGAAATCGGCCGCGCCACCAAGTCGGCCGCCCAGGCTTACCTGGCCAAAACGGTGCTCTACCAGGCCTACACCCAGAGCGACAACAACGCCGTGACCGGCATCGACCAGGCCAAGCTGCAGGAAGTGGTGTCCCTGGCCGACCAGGTGATTAGCTCCGGCAAGTACTCGCTGCACCCCGACTTCGCCACCAACTTCCTTACCGTGGGCGACAACGGCCCGGAGTCGGTGTTCGCCATCCAGTTTTCGCGCAACGACGGCACCCCCAAGGGCCGCACCGACCGCGGCAATGAGCTCAACTACCCCATGAATCCCGACTACGGCTGCTGCAGCTTCCACCAGCCCAGCCAGAACCTGGTGAACGCCTTCAAAACCGACGCCCAGGGCCTGCCGCTTTTCACTACATTCAACAACAGCGACCTGCGCGCCGAAACCCCGGCTGATTTCCAGACCAATACCGTCGACCCGCGCCTCGACCACACCGTGGCCATCCCCACGCACCCCTACAAGTACGACCCCACGTTCATCTTTCAGAACTCGTGGGTGCGGGTGCCGGGCATCTACGGCTACTTCATGTCGATGAAGGAGAACGTGCTGCCCTCGGACCCCAGCTTCCAGAAAAACCCACCCTTCATGAGCACTTCGAAGAACTGGACCATCATCCGTTAC
Organism: Hymenobacter plasmatis; assembly: GCF_020711255.1. Lineage (GTDB taxonomy): Bacteria > Bacteroidota > Bacteroidia > Cytophagales > Hymenobacteraceae > Hymenobacter. Next base: position 44,048 of record NZ_JAJFAW010000018.1, on the reverse strand, counting down.
GCCGATGTGCTGCTTTGGAAGGCCGAAGCCCTCATTGAGCTGGGCCGCCAGGCCGAAGCCCTGCCCATTATCAACCAGATTCGCCAGCGCGCCCAAAACAGCACCGGCCGCCTGAAAACCAGCGCCGGCCAGCCCATCTCTAACTACCGCATCGGCCTCTACCAACCCGCCCAGTGGACACAGGCCTACGCCCGCGAAGCCCTGCGCTTCGAGCGCCGCTTGGAGTTCGCCCTCGAAGGCTACCGCTTCTTCGACCTCACCCGCTGGGGCATCGCCGCCAGCTACCTGAACACCTACATCGAGACAGAGAAAACCAAGCGCCAGTACCTGCAAACGGCCCACTTCACGGCCGGCCGCGACGAGTATATGCCGATTCCGCTCAATCAAATCAACTTTAGCAAAGGTCTCTACAAGCAGAATACAGGCTGGTAGTTTTCAATAAAACGTCACGCCGGGAGGCATCAGTCAGGCTGAGGCACGAAGCATTTTTCGGGTTCGCTCTGCCTAAAGTTATAGAAGAGCAGGCGCGAGAAGATGCTTCGCTCGGCATGACGTTCATACATTCTAAAAATCAAGGTTATTCCCTTAAGCTATTCCCTCGTGAAAAACCGCAACGTATTCTTCTGGTCCATGGTCGTCGCGCTGGGCGGCTTCCTGTTCGGCTTCGATACGGCCGTCATCTCCGGCGCTGAAAAGGCCATTCAGCAGCTGTGGCACCTGAGTGCTGTGGAGCACGGCTTCACCATTGCCATCGCCCTCATTGGCACGGTGTTCGGCGCCATCTTTGGGGGCATCCCCTCCGATAAACTGGGCCGGCGCAAAACCCTGGTGTTCATTGCTGTGCTGTACCTGGTATCGGCGCTGGGCGCGGCGCTCACCAGCCATTGGGTGCTCTTTGTGGTGTTCCGGTTCCTGGGTGGGCTGGGCGTGGGCGCGTCGTCGGTCACGGCGCCGCTTTACATCTCCGAGGTGTCGCCGCCGGCGGTGCGGGGCCGCATGGTGGGCATGTTCCAGTTCAACATCGTGTTTGGCATCCTGGCCGCTTACCTCTCCAACTACCTGCTGGCGGGCACCGGTGAGCACGACTGGCGCTGGATGCTGGGTATTCAGGCCGTGCCGGCGCTGGCATTTTTTCTGCTGCTGTTCCGCATTCCTGAAAGCCCGCGCTGGCTGCTGGGCCAGGGCCGTGTAGAAGAAGGCCGCCAGGTGCTGCGCCTCATCAACGCCGACACGGCCGACGAGGACGTGCGCAATATCCTGACCACCAACGCGGCCGATGAGGCGGGGAGCGGCTCCCTGTTTGCCCGGGCCTACCGCGGGCCGGTGCTGCTGGCCATGCTGTTTGCAGTATTCAACCAGGTTTCGGGCATCAACGCCATTATTTACTATGCCCCGCGCATCTTCGAAATGACGGGCCTGGGCAAGGGCTCGGCATTGCTGTCGTCGGCGGGCCTGGGACTGGTCAACTTCGCCTTCACGCTGCTGGCCATGAACTTCATCGACCGGTTTGGGCGGCGCAAGCTCATGCTCATCGGCTCGGTTGGGCTGATTGCTACGCTGGCGCTGGTGGCCCGGGCCTTCTATACCGAGCAGTTTGGGGGCATGCTGGTGCCGGTGCTGCTGTTCGTGTACATCGCCTTCTTTGCATTCTCCCAAGGGGCGGTTATCTGGGTGTTCATCTCCGAGATTTTCCCCAACAACGTGCGGGCCAAGGGCCAGGCGCTGGGCAGCTCCACCCACTGGGTGATGGCCGCGGTTATTGCCTTCACGTTCCCGTGGTTTGCCGAGCACCTGGGCGGCGGGCACACCTTTGCCTTTTTCGCGGCCATGATGGTGCTGCAGCTCGTGTTTGTGTGGCGCTTCATGCCCGAAACCAAAGGCACCACCCTCGAGCAATTGGAGAAGACCCTGGTTGTTCACTAACTACTTAACTGCAATATAATTATGCAACCAAGAATCGTCTGTTTCGGCGAAACCCTCTGGGACGTTTTGCCATCGGGGAAGCAGCCTGGGGGCGCCCCCTTCAACGTGGCCGTGCACCTGCACCAGTTGGGCCAGTCGGCGGCGCTCATCAGCCGCGTGGGCGACGACGACCTGGGCGCCGAGCTGCTCGCCTTCCTGCAGGAGCGCGGCTTGAGCACAGAATACGTGCAACGGGGCCAAACCCACCTCACCGGCGTGGTGAAAGCCAACATAGGTGACCGCAACGAGGTGGTGTACAAGATTGTGCAGCCCGTGGCCTGGGACTACATTCAGTACGAAGACCGGCTGAGTGAGCTGGTGGCCCAGGCCGATATGCTGGTTTTCGGTAGCCTGGCCGCCCGTACGCCCGCCACCCGCGAAACCCTGTACCGGCTGCTGCCGCAAGCAAAGTTTCGGGTGTTCGACGTGAACATGCGCCCGCCGCACTACACCCGGCCCGTGGTGCAGTACCTGCTGGAGCACAGCGACCTGGTGAAGATGAACCATCATGAGCTGGCCGAAATCCTGGAGTGGTTTGGCAAAAGTGCCGAAGATGATTCGGCGCTGGAGTGGCTGGCCACGCGCTTCAGCCTGCAGGCCGTCTGTGTGACGCTCGGGGCCGACGGCGCCCTGCTCTGGACCGGCGGCCGGCTGTACCGCAGCCCCGGCTTTCCGGTGGAAGTGACGGACACCATCGGCAGCGGCGACGCCTTTCTGGCGGCGCTGCTCACCGGCTGGCTGGCCGGCCAACCGCCGCAGGAGTGCCTGCAGTTTGCCTGCGCCACCGGCGCGCTGGTGGCCACATTTCAGGGCGCCACGCCCCTTATCACCCCCGCCGACGTGGCCGCGCTGCGCCAGGCGCACGCGGTGTCCTCTCCCTCTTAAGTTCTCCCCGCTTGTCCTCCCTCCTCGCTCCCATGAAAAAACTTTTCCTGCTGGCGCTTAGCGTCCTTGGCCTTGTTCACAACAGCGCTGCCCAAACAGCAGCACCCGCCCCTGCGCCCACCCCGCAGTACCGCCCGGCCTACCACTTCAGCCCCGCTGCCCACTGGATGAATGACCCCAACGGCATGGTGTATTTCCAGGGCACGTACCACCTGTTTTTTCAGTACTACCCCGGCGGCATGGTGTGGGGGCCCATGCACTGGGGCCACGCCACCAGCCCCGATTTGGTGAGCTGGAAAGAGCAGCCCATTGCGCTGTACCCCGACAGCCTGGGCTACATTTTCTCCGGCAGTGCCGTGGTGGATACCCGAAACACGAGCGGCTTTGGCAAAAACGGGCAGCCGCCGCTGGTGGCCATCTTCACGCACCACGACCCCAAGGGCGAGAAGAAAGGCACCGACACCTTTCAGAACCAGAGCCTGGCCTACAGCCTCGACGCGGGCAAAACCTGGACGAAGTACGCCGGCAACCCCGTGCTGAAGAACCCCGGCATCCACGATTTCCGTGACCCGAAAGTGAGCTGGAACGACGTGGCCAAGCAGTGGATAATGACGCTGGCCACCAAGGACCGCATCACTTTCTACTCCTCCCCTGACCTAAAAGCCTGGACCAAAGCCAGCGAGTTTGGCGAGAAACTGGGCGCCCACGGCGGTGTGTGGGAATGCCCCGACCTGTTCCCAATGACGCTGAACGGCAAAACCTACTGGGTGCTGCTGGTGAACCTGAACCCCGGCGGCCCCAACGGCGGCTCGGGCACGCAGTACTTCGTGGGCAACTTCGACGGCAAGGCCTTCACCCCGCTCAGCACCGACACGAAGTGGGCCGACTACGGCCCCGACGACTACGCCGGCGTCACGTTTGCCAACACCGGCCCCCGCCGCATTTTCCTGGGCTGGATGAGCAACTGGGAATACGCCAATCAGGTGCCCACGGCGCCCTGGCGCAACGCCACCACCGTTCCGCGCGAGTTGGGGCTGCAGCAGGTAGGCGCGCAGCTTTACCTCACCTCGCAGCCCACCAAGGAAGTGGCCCGGCTCTTCCCCGTGGCCACGACGCTGAAAGATGTGGCAGTCAACAAGGAAGTGGACCTTACGCCCCGGCTGAAAAATGTGAGTGACAAGTTCCAGCTGAAAATCAGCACCCGGCAGCTGGCCAGCTTCTCGGTGGTGCTGGCCAACGGCAAAGGCGAAACGGTGGTCATCGGCTACGACAAACCGACCAATAAATACTATATCGACCGGACTAAGGCGGGCCGCACGGACTTCAGCCCCAAGTTTGCGGGTCGCCACACGGCCCCGCGCCTGGCCAAGACACCCCAGGCCGACCTCACGCTGCTGGTGGACGCCACCTCGGTGGAGGTGTTCGCCGACAAAGGCCTGACGGTGATGAGCGAACTATTTTTCCCGACCCAGCCGCTCTCGAAGCTGAAGCTGCAAGCCGGCGGCAACTTCACGGTGCAGGAGTTGAGCTACGCAAATCTGGCCCCAAAGCCCAGTAGCAGCGCCGCGGGCCTGGGCGGCAGCAAGTAGCAGCCCCGCAAGGCATGCAGCCGGCTTGCTCCTGGGTTTATCTTCGGGAAATTAAACGCTGGCTTTCGCGTTATCGCCCCGCATGTCTACCCGGTTTCTACTGTGCTGTTTGGGAATGCTGCTCCTGAGCAGCCTGGCGGGGCGGTCCGGCGCCTGGGCTCAAACCCCGACGCTGGACCCCAACGTGCCCAACCAGCCGGTACTGGCCACGCCTCCCCTGCCGCCCCCGGCCGTGCCCGCTCCGGCCGCCGCGCCGCGCCGGGCTCTGGCCCACCCGCGCGTGCTGCTGCTCGACGCCGAAGCTGCCGACCGGCCGCTGCTGCGCCGCTACAAAGTGCGCACCACCGTGCCCGACTCCCTCGCCGCCCTGCGCGAAGTGCGCGACCTGGTGCTGGGCCTGCAGGCCGATGCCTACCTCACGGCCTCGGCCGATGCCATGCGCTGGAGCCACGACACCGTGCGCGTGCGCCTCTACGTGGGACAGCCATTTCGCTGGGCCTACCTGCGCAACGGCAACCTTGGCGACGGCCTGCTCACCCGCGCTGGCTACCGCGAGAAGTTCTTCCAACATAGCGCGTTCTTGCCCGCCGACTGGGCCCGGCTGCAGGAGCGAATTCTGATAGAGGCCGAAAACCAGGGCTTCCCCTTCGCCACGGTGGGCCTCGATTCCATTCAGCTCAACGACCACGACATTGCCGGCCGGGTGGTGCTGAAACGCGGGCGCGTGGTGCTCTTCGACTCGCTGCAGATAGTGGGCAACACCAAGACCAAAAAGCGCTTCCTCACCAAGTACCTGCAGATTTTCCCCGGGCAGCCCTTCAGCCAGCAGCGTGTGGCCGCGGCGGCCCAACTGCTGCGCCAGCTGCCGTACGTGCGGCTGCGCGCCGAGCCCGAAGTCCGGTTTGCCAGGGGCAAGGCCCGGGTGTACCTGCTGCTCGACGACCGGCCCTCGAACCAGTTCGATGCCATTGTGGGCATTCTGCCCAACTCCGACCAGGCCAAAACGGGCGTGCAGTTCACCGGCGACGTCACCATCAACCTGCGCAACCTCAAGGGCGGTGGCAAGCAAGTTGGGCTGCAGTGGCGCAAAACCGACGCCCTCTCGCAGCTGCTCGACGTGCAGTACGTGCACCCCAACTTCTTCGGAACGCCGCTGGAAGTGGCCGGCACCTTCAACCTCTACAAACAAACCGACGCCTTCCTCACCCTGCGCCCCCGCGTGCAGGTGAGCTACCCCACCGCCCGGGCCGGGCGGGTGAGCTTCTTCTTTGAGCAGCGCAGTTCGTTTTTGCTTTACGACAGCCTCACCTACGTCAGCCTCAGGCAGCTGCCCGAAAACATTGACTCGCAGTTCAACTCCTACGGCCTGAACTACACCTGGAACAGCCTCGACGACCTGTTCTTTCCGCACCGCGGCTACCTTCTGAGCGGCCAGGGCGCCGTGGGCACTAAAACCATCACCCGCAACCCCAGCATCCGGGAGGAGTTTTACAACGGCCTTGGCCTGCGCTCCACGCAGTACTCCTTCGGGCTGCGGGCCGAGCGGTATTTTCCGGTGAAGCGCGCGGGCGTGCTGCTGCTGCGCCTGCGCGGCGAAGGCGTGCTCAACCCCCGCCTGTTCACCAACGACCTGGCACGTCTCGGGGGGCTAAACTCCCTGCGGGGCTTCAACGAAAACCAGTTCTACACCAGCTCCTACGGCTTGGCCACGGCCGAATTCCGGCAGTTTATCGGCGCTGATTCGTACGCATTTGTCTTTATCGACCAGGCCTACACGCGCCACGACGTGGTGAACGACCGCTACACCGACCAGCCCACCGGCCTAGGGGCGGGCCTGAGCTTCCGCACCGCCGCCGGGCTGTTCCAGTTTGTGTACTCGCTGGGGCGCTCCCGCGACCAGGCGTTTGAACTGAGAACGTCGAAGATTCACTTCGGCCTCACGAGCCGCTTTTAGCCCAACGGGCGGTGGACCGCCGCTAACCTGCGGCTCTAAACGCCGCTCAAGGCGCCTATGCCAGGCCAAAATTGGGCTGATTCTGGGCGCGGAAACCCCGCCATTTCGTCTGCCTTTTCGAAGGTAAAAACGAGTTTGCGCCACAGTGGCCGAAATTGTAAAATTCGAACAAAAAATCCAGCCAATACGTCTGATATACAGACTAGCTAGCCCCTGATTCAGATTGGTACATCATTTGTCATACAGACGACGAAGCCGCTCTAAATCCGGCTCCTTGCCATGAAACTTATCAGCCCGAAATTCATCCGTACCATTGCCCCGCAGCTTGACTTGCTCAACACCATCGGCGGCGGCGTGGCTCAACCCAAGCTGCGCGTGGAGCAGCGTCCCAAAGGCGTGATTTTGCGCGTGGCCATGCCTACCGTACCCGCCGAGAGCTTCCGGGTGGTGCTCAACCAGCAGCGCCTCACGGTCTTTGGCGAGTACCGCCACCAGCCCGATGACCAGCTGGCGGCGCCCCTCTTCGTGCAAACGCTCGACCTGCCCAACAACCTGGACCTGGCCCGCATCGACGCGGTGCACGAAGGCGACGAGCTGCGCGTGCGCATCCCGTTCATGAACCCCAGCGACCAGCAGCGCGAAATCGACATTCGCCACAACTAAGGCCGCGTGCAGCGGCCGTGAGGCGCCTGCTTGTAGTATCTGTTTATTAGTTTGATAACGCCGGGACCGACCGGCACCGCAGTCTATTAATAACGCCGGGGCCGACCGGCTGCTTCCCCCGCTTTTAGGATTTCACTCTTGAGCCACCGCCCGCAGCGGTGGTTTTGTTTTTTAGGGCTACCCGAACAGCGGGATAATCAACACGAAGCTCATTACCAGGGCCAGGTAAAACCAGCCCATCACCTGCCCGCGGTAGCGGCGCGGCAGGCGGTTGCTGAGAATGAGCATGGCCACAATGACCAAGGCCAGGTGCGCCACAAAAAATACCATGGTCTTTACCCAATTGCTGACAATGGTGTTTTCGGCCTGGTACTGATTGGACTCGCCCAGGCCCGAGGTGAGGTACTGCAGGCCGTAGAAGGCCACCGTTTCGAAAACGATGAAGAGCAGCAGCCCGGCCAGCAGCGCCGGTTTGGAGGATTTTTGGGTTATGTCGGCCATCGGAGCTAGGGGCGGGGGCGGCCCTGCACCTCGGCAGAGCGCGCCTTGATGTAGAGCTCTTCGACTTTGGTACGGGCCCAGGGCGTGCGGCGCAAAAAGCTCAGGCTAGACTTGATGCTGGGGTTTTCGGCGAAGCAGTTCATGCGCAGGCGGGCGTCGAGCTCGGGCCAGCCGTAGGCGGCCACAAGGTATTCGAGGATATTGGCGAGCGTGACCCCGTGCAACTCGCGGATGAGGTGGCCGGATTCGTCGCGGGCGTCGGCGGCGCGGAGGAAGGACATAGGAAGAAAAGCAGCTGGAACCGTAAAGTTCGCGAAAACCCGGGGCCCGACGCACGATGCGCCGCGGCCGGTCGTTATTTTTGGGCAACTTCGCCCTATGCCCTCATCGCCTCTCGCCCACCGCCCCGCAAAGTTGGCCCGCCGCCCCGCCCGGCGCCGGGCCTGGCGGCGCGGGCTGCTGGCGCTGCTGCTGCTGGGGTCGGTGCTGGCCACGGTGTACTACCTGCGCCACCGCGTGCAGCTGAACCGCTACGCCCGCCGCACCTGGGCCACGCTCACCAAGGGCGGCCTCACGGGCCGCGAAAAAACCCCGCTGCTGGCCGGCTACTCGGTGCACGGCATCGACGTATCGGCGTACCAGGGCCGCATCGACTGGCCGGAGGTGGCCCGCCACGGGGTGCGGTTTGCCTTCATCAAGGCCAGCGAGGGCGGCACCCTGCGCGACGCCCGCTTTGCCCGCAACTGGCGCGATGCCCGGGCTGCCGGTGTGCTGTGCGGCGCCTACCACTACTTTCAGGCCAACCGCGACGGCCAGGTGCAGGCCGACCTATTTGCTCGCACCGTGCCCATCGGGCCCGGCGACTTGCCGCCCGTGCTCGACGTGGAAGCGGCCAATTTCCACGACGTGGCCGTGCTGCGCCGCGAGGTGGCTCGCTGGCTGCGCCTCATCGAAGCGCACTACGGTGTGCGCCCCATCCTGTACTCCAACCACAGCTTCTACAAGCGGCACCTCGCCGGCCACTTCGATAGTTATCCGCTGTGGCTGGCCCACTACGAAGTGGAGCGCCCCACCATGCCCCGCAACAAGTGGATAATCTGGCAGCATTCCGACGAGGCCTACGTGCCGGGCATCCGGGGCGTGGTCGATTTCAACGTCTTCCAGGGCAGTTTTGAGTCTTTGCAGGCCCTGCGCGTGCCCGCCTCGGCCGCTGCGCCTACCCCCACTTCTCCTCACCGCTAACCCTCATAAAAAAGCCGCCCGGCCCGCCATTCCCGAAGGAAATGACCGAGCCGGACGGCTAGCCTTTTGGGACCGCAAAGATTACATTCTGCTCTTTGTGGTCGTTTTGGTGTGGTGCATTCTGCCGCCGTGGTGCGCCATTTTGGTGCCTTTGGCCGCTACCGTCTTTTCTTCTTTCTTGGTTTCCGTCGTCTCTTCAGTCTTGGTGGTTTCTGTTTTGCCCGCTTTCGGCGTTGGCTTGGTGCCTTGAGCGCTGGCGCTGAAGCAGAAGCCCGTCAGGGCAAGAGCGGCAAGAAGTTTGAGGGAGGTTTTCATGGTTGAGGTTAAAAAGGGGTTGGAAAAGTGGTTGATTGGAATTGGAGCGAAAGATTGTCGCGGACTTTAAATTTTAGATGAAGATGTATCTGAGAGACACCTTTTTGCGCACCGGCCTATGGGGCGCCCGCCTTGTTCCGCTGCTCGTGCTGGCGTTGCTGGCCTCTTGCAACAGCAGCCGCAACGTGGGCCACAGCGGCCCCGCCGCCCCGCGCGGCGCCTACACCCAGAAAGGCCTGGGCTCTTACTACGCCAATAAATTTGCGGGCCGGGCCACGGCCAGCGGCTCCACTTACCGACCCGGCGAGATGACCGCCGCCCACAACACCCTGCCGTTTGGCACCGTCATCCGGGTGACCAACACCCGCAACGGCCGCTCCGTAGACGTGACCGTGACCGACCGGGGCCCGCACACCAAGGGCTACATCGTGGACGTGTCGCGCCGCGCCGCTGTCCAGCTCGACATCATCGAAGCCGGTGTGGTACCCGTGCTGGTCACCGTGATAAAGCCCGCCGACGGCTCCCGGTAAACCCTTTTTGCTGGCTCCGCCACGCTTTTTGTAATTTCGCCCCCTATGAATATTCGCAAGAAGGTGCACTGCACCCTGCCACCCGGCATCAACCGCTACGCCGCCCTCGACCTGTGGGTGCCGGCCGCCGAAGACGAAGGCTGGTCCGAAGCCGAAGTCCAGTACGTGCTCGACGAAGTAGTGGAAGCCGAAGACGATGCCGCCGGCCTGGAAGTGCTGGCCTGGTACACCGCCAAGTAGCTGGCACCCTTCTGCTCAGCAGAGAATTGAGCTAAATAACGCGCTTACGACCAGGCTACTAACTGGCCTGCGGAGCGGGACGCACAGCCTGACGCAACCAAGTGCCCGCCAGCGCCGCCACACCCCCAACCAAGCCCGCCACCACACCCGTGACGAGCACCAAAACAACGGCCGAACCGCCCAGCGGTAGTAATTGAGCTACCCGGTGGGCTAGCAGGCCCTCGTTTAGGTACGCGAGCCAGACCGCCGGCACTAGCCAGCTCAACCCCGCCCCGCCAAAGCCCGCCCCAAAAGCCGCCCCGCCCGAAGGCACCAGGCTAAACCCCAGCGCAAACGCCACCACCGCCATGCTCCACCACGGCAAGTCCAGTTGCACGGCCGTGGAGAGCACAAAAATGAGTAGCAGCAAAAGCCAGGGGTTACGCCAATTCATGCGGGCAAAGTAACACGAATAGCGGCGATGGAGCTAGTAGGTGGGGAATCCCCACGGTGGCACCTCACCCCCGGCCCCTCTCCAAAAGAGAGGGGAGCCGGACGTTAAGCAACAGAAAGCCCCAGCTCAATCTTGAGCTGGGGCTTTCTGTTTTGAGGAGTTGAGCTGGTTCTTGTGCCGTCGCTCCCCTCTCTTTTGGAGAGGGGCCGGGTGTGAGGTTACCCTATGCCGCAGCCAGCACTTCAGCGTCATTATTAGCGGGCGAATTCACGCGCTTGCTGATAACGTACTCTTTCATGGCGGCCGCGTCGTAGGGCATCAGCAGGTGCTGATGGGCTTCCATGCCCAGGCCATCATCCAGCCAGGCTTGCTCGGCAGAGCGGCTGGGCAGAATGACGGGCATGCGGTTGTGAATATTGGCCATCAGCGCATTGGGGTCGGTGGTGACGATGGTGAACGTGGGGTGCAGCTCGCCGGTGCTGCGGTCGAGCCACTCGTCCCAGAGGCCGGCAAAGGCAAACGGCTCCTCGCTGCGCAGCAGAATCCGGTGCGGCACCTTGCCCGCGGGCGTGGTTTGCCACTCGTAGAAACTATCGGCCAGCACCAGGCAGCGGCGGCGGTCCAGCAGCTGCCGGAAAGACGGTTTTTCGGCCAGCGTTTCGGCGCGGGCGTTGATGGGCTTGGGGCCGTGCGCGGGGTCTTTGCTCCAACTGGGCACCAGGCCCCAGCTCAATAACTGAATCTGGTGGGGAGCGGCGTTGGTGATGACCGGCAGGCGCTGCGAGGGCGCGGCATTGAAAGTAGCGGGAGGCTGCTCGGTGAACTTGGCGTCGAAACGCTGCTCAACGACGGGCGCCGGGGCGATGAACGTATAACGGCCACACATGCGGAAAGGCGTGAAATGGTGAGGTTAAAAATGGCTTTTTTGCCTCTTTTTAACACTAAACGGCCCTTTATCATTCAGGTTTACCCCGAATAGATAAAGGGCCGTTTGGGCACTTACCGGTTCGCAACTTCGGCGTTCTATTTGTAGAGCTGCTCGTAGTACTGCTTGGCCATGCGTCCCGACTCAAACTCGGGCTCTACGTCCTTCATGGCGTTTTTCACCACCTTCAGGAACTGCTTGGGCTGCTCGTAGTACATCGGCAGCACCTTGGTTTCGAGCACGTCGAGCAGAGTGGTGGCCTCCTGGTCGTCCTTCACGTTGTCGGGCAGCTCCACTTCGGCGTGCGCGATGAGGAAGCCGTTGTCGCCGTCGCGGCAGAACTCGGGAATCCAGCCGTCGGCAATGCTCAGGTTCACGCTGGCGTTCATGGCGGCGGTCATGCCGCTGGTGCCGCTGGCCTCGCGCGGGAAGCGGGGCGTATTGAGCCAGATGTCGGAGCCTTTTTTCAGCGCGGCCGACAGGCCCAGCTCGTAACCGGTGAGCACGGCGCAGTTTTTCAGGTGGGCCGTGCGCTGGATGATTTCATTGAACAGGTCCACGGCGCCAAAGTCCTTGGGGTAAGGCTTGCCGGCCCAAATCATCTGGATGGGCCGCTTGGTGTTGCTGGCCAGCTGCACAAACCGGTCGAAGTGGCGCAGAATCAGGTCGGCGCGCTTGTAGCCGGCAAAGCGGCGGGCCCACACAATGGTCAGCACGTCGGGGTCGAAGAGGTTGCCGGTTTGGTCGGCCACTATCTTGAACAGGTCCTTTTTCAGCTCGCGCTTGCGGGCCAGCAGGGCGGCATCGTCCTTGGCTTTGTTGGCGGCGGCCAGCTGCGGGTCGCGCCAGTAGAGGCCGTTCTGGCTGTTGGTGATGGGGATGATGGGGCAAATGCCCTCGTAGTGGCCCCACATTTCCAGGCTCACGATGCCATGCACCTTGCTCACGGCGTTGGCCTTGCGCGAGAAGCGCAGGGCGGTGAGCGTGTAGTTCAGCGCGTCGTTTTCGATGCGGGCCACCCGGCGGATTTCCTGCTCGGGCACGTCGCCAAAGAAGCTCATGTCGGTGAGCAGCTTCATGGGGCGCTCTTCGTTGCCGGCCAGCTCGGGGGTGTGCGTGGTGAACACCAGGCGCTTCTGCACTTCGGCCAGGTTGCGGCCGTGCTGTTCGTAGAGGTAAAATGCCAGCGGCAGGCCGTGGCCCTCGTTGAGGTGGTACACGTCGGTCTTGCGGCCGAGCAGGTCGAGCAGCTTGCCGCCGCCCACGCCCAGCAGGATACTCTGGGCCACGCGGGCCGCTGCATCCGGGTCGTAGAGGTGGTGCGAGATGGTGCGCGAGATGTAGTCGTTCTCGGCAATGTCGGTGGTCAGGAAGAACATCGGCACGGTGCCAAATACCTCCGGCGCCAGGTACAGGGCCTTCACGTGCACATCGGCCCCGTGAATGGTGATGGGAAACACCAGGCCGGTATCTTCCAAAAATGAGTAGTGCTTCTGGCGGAACTCGGCCCGCATGGTCTGGTCTTCGTTGCGACCCTGGTCGTAGTAGCCGAAGCTCCACAGGATGCTGATGCCCACTAGGTTCTGCTTCAGCTCGTAGGCCGAGCGCATGTGCGAGCCCGCTAGGAAGCCCAGGCCACCGGAGTACGTTTTCAGGGATTGGTCGATGGCAAACTCCATCGAGAAATACGCCGCGGCCGTCTTGTATTTAGCCGCCGGCGTGTAAGGGTTGAACGTAAAAGCCATAGAAACATATCGCGCACGCTACTGCCTGCGCCTGAGAGAAAAAATACAAGTTGGAGAAACGGAGGCCGGAACCTTGACCTTAGCCCGTTGGGGGGCGCAAGGTCCGAAGCATTCGACAAAGAACGCAAAATGCCCGATACCCGAAAGCGGACGAAGACCCCGAAGCCCTATGCGCCAGCGGCCTAGGCACGGCTACCGTGAAATTGGGCTAGAGGCCCGGCCGTCTAGGGCCGGTGCTTATCGGCGGCGTAGCTTTTTAGGCAGAAGCCACCTGCGTGGAAGGAGAATTAAAAAAATAATATACCCTACGCTGAGGGCCGAACAACCAGTCTCTAACGGATGAGCTATAAGCCGGGTTTAAAAGAAGCCATTTTTAACAGATAAATACAATCGTGAAATCGGTAATAACTATTTCCGCCAACTACACTATTCCTATATGCCATAATCTTACACCTAGCCTTTATGCAATGTAAGTAACTAGTTATATTAGTTTTGACTCAATATTTCCACTTCCCATTTCAGCCCAACCCCTTATGCGCATGTCCTTTTCCGTACGCACCTTAGCGGCGCCCCTACTTGGAGCAATGCTATTTGCAAGCTGCTCCAAATCGGAGCTGACACCGGCTACGCCCACGGCCACCGTTCTCCGGGCCGACGTTTCGGCGCCGGGCTTCCCGGAGGGGTTTGAGACGGGCACCAAAACCGCCTACACCACCGGCAGCGTCACGCTGGGCTCGGGCTCCTGGACCCTGAACGATGCCCTGATTGGCAACACCACTGCCGATATCAAGACCGGCACGCAGTCGGCGCGGGTGCGCAACAGCGGCTCGCTGAGCATGAACTTTGACCTGGCCGGCGGCGCCGGCGCCGTTACGGTCGACCACGCCAAGTACGGCACTGACGCCAGCAGCACCTGGGAGCTGTGGGCCTCCACCAACAGCGGCAGCACCTACACCAAAGTGGGCAGCACCATCACCACCAGCACCACTGCGCTCAGCACGGCGTCTTTCACCGTGAACCTGGCCGGCGCCGTGCGCCTGCAGGTGCGCAAAACCGACGGCACCACTAACCGCATCAACTTCGACAACATCACGGTGCAGAGCTACGGCGGCGGCGGCGGGGGCTCCACGGGCGGCACCAAGTTCCTGTTTGACGCCAGCCACGCCGAGCTGGCCGGCAACGCCGACTGGGCCCTGGACGTGGACGCGGGCGTAACGCCCCGCTACCCCACCCCCGCAGCATCGGGCATCACGAGCACCACGGCCGAAACTTACTGGACGGCCGCCCTCTCCTCCTGGGGCGTGGCCCTGGTGAAGCTGGGCAACTCGGTGGAAAACCTGCCCTCGGGCACGGCTCTCACCTACGGCAACGCCTCCAACCCCCAGGACCTGGCCAACTACAACGTGTTTGTGGTGGATGAGCCCAACACGCTGTTCACCGCGGCGGAGAAGACGGCCATCATCAACTTCGTGAAAAACGGCGGCGGCTTGTTCCTGATTTCCGACCACGACGTGTCGGACCGCAACAGCGACGGCTACGACTCGGTTGACATCTGGAACGACCTGATGACCAACAACTCGGTGCAGGCCAACCCATTCGGCCTGAGCATCAACTACACCAACATTTCCGAAACCACCAGCAACGTATTGGCCAGCAGCACCAACACCATCCTGCACGGCTCGCAGGGCGACGTCACCCAGCTCAAGTTCAGCAACGGCGCCACCATCACCAAAACCAGCGGCTCGCAGGCCCAGCCCCTGATTTGGCAGACCACGGCCACGCAGGGCCTCACCAACATCATGTGCGCCAGCAGCACCTACGGCACCGGCCGCGTGGTGGTCATCACCGACTCCTCGCCGGCCGACGACGGCACCGGCAGCCCCGGCAACACCGTGTACCCCGGCTGGACCGAAATTGCCAGCCACGCCAAGCTGCACATGAACGCCTCGCTCTGGCTGGCCAAGCAGCAGTAAGCTGCTCAGCGTCGGTGGGCTACGTTTCCTACCAGCACCTGTTCTTTCCTTAAAAAGCCTGCTCCTTATCAAGGAGCAGGCTTTTTTTGTGATGGGATTTGCCGCCGAAAGCGGGGCGGCTATAGAGGACCTTGCCCACTAAAACCGTTACTTTGACGTTCCGAAGCTCTTTTACGGTACCGTTTATGAACCTCTTCCGCTTACTGCCGGCCGCGGCCCTGCTGCTGGCCACGGCTGCTCCCGTCTCGGCTCGCCTCGCCCCGGGCCTGCCGGCCGCCACCGCTCCCGCCGCCAAAGCCGCCCCCAGCGTGCGCATCGACCCCACTTTTTGGTGGGTGGGCATGAAAAACCCCAAGCTGCAGCTGCTGGTGCACAGCCCCGGCATCGGGGCCAGCACGGCCACCCTGGCCCCCTACCCCGGCGTGACCGTGGAGGGCGTGCAGAAAGTGGAAAGCCCCAACTACCTGGTGGTGAACCTCAACATCGCCCCCGACGCAAAACCGGGCCAGCTCAAGCTCACTTTTCAGGGGGCCAAGAAATTGAGCTACGCCTACGAGCTGCGGGCCCGCAACCAGGACCCCCAGCGCACCCAGGGGCTCACCCAGGCCGACTTCATCTACATGCTGATGCCGGACCGCTTCTCGAACGGCGACCCCAAGAACGACGTGGTGAAGGGCACCCGCGTCAACCACATTGCCCGCGACTCGATGTACGCCCGCCACGGCGGCGACATCAAGGGCATTCAGAACCACTTTGCGTACTTCAAGCAGCTGGGCGCCACGGCCATCTGGCCCACGCCGCTGGTGGAAAACGACATGCCCAAGGCCAGCTACCACGGCTACGCCGTGACCGACTGCTACAAGATTGACCCGCGCTACGGCACCAACGCCGAGTACGTGCAGTTTGTGAAAGCCGCGCACGCCAACGGCCTGAAAGTGGTGCAGGACATCGTGCTCAACCACTGGGGCAGCTACCACCACTTGTTTCTCGACAAGCCCGGCGAAGACTGGTTCCACAAGTTTCCCAACTTCACGCGCAGCAACTACAACGCCTTCGCCCTCAACGACCCCTACGGCTCGAAGCGCGACTACCAGCTGTTCAACGACGGCTGGTTTGACACGACCATGCCCGACGTCAACCAGGGCAACCCGCTGGTGTCGACGTACTTGATTCAGAACTTTCTGTGGTGGGTGGAAAGCACCGGCCTCGACGGCTACCGCATCGATACCTACCCTTATTCCGACCCGCAGTTTCTGATGGCCTGGGGCAAGGCTATTGCCGAAGAATATCCCAAACTGGCTTTGTTTGGCGAGGCCTGGGAAGGCACCGAGGCCGAGCAGGCCTTCTTCGCCCAGAACATTTTCCCGCCGGTGAACGGCTTTAAGTCGAACCTGCCGGGCGTGCTCGACTTTCAAATCTGCTTCGCCATTTCCGATGCGCTGAAAACCGAAAACGGCGACCTGAGCAAGCTCTACCACGCCCTGCAGGGCGACTGGCTGTACGTGGACGCCACGCGCAACGTGCCCTTCCTCGACAACCACGACATGAGCCGTTTCTACTCGGTGGTGGGCGAGGATTTTAACAAGTTCAAAACCGGCATGGCCTGGCTGCTCACCCTGCGCGGCACCCCGCAGCTCTACTACGGTACCGAGGTGCTGATGAAGAACTTCTCGAACCCCGACGGCAAGGTGCGCGAAGACTTCTCCGGCGGTTGGGCTGGCGACAAAACCAACTACTTCGCCACCCGCCCCGGCCAGGCCGGCGAAGCCTTCGACTACGTGAGCAAGCTGGCCAACTACCGCAAGACCCACCCCGTGCTCTCGAGCGGCAAGCTCATGCAGTTTATTCCGCAGGACGGCGTGTACACGTACTTCCGCTACAACGACGCCGGCGAGTGCGTGATGGTGATTGCCAATAATACCAAGAGCGAGAAAAAGGTAGACGGCACGCGCTTCGCCGAGCGGTTCGCCGGCTTCACGTCGGGGCGGGAAGTTGTGAGCGGCGCCACCATCTCGGACCTCAAGACCCTGCAGGTGCCCGCGCACACGGCCTGGGTAGTTGAGCTGCGGAAGTAGTGCGCCGTTGCGCGGAGTTGAAGACGGAGTATCGCAAAGACGAGCATATTTTGTAACTTCTTGTCGCTACTTCGACTCAGCTCAATTCAGTCCCGGCACCCGTAGTATGTGGGCTTTGCGGACCTTGATTTTTCACCTTAGCGACATCTTGCGCTTATGACCGACCTCACCGACCAAGTCGCCATCGTAACCGGGGCCAGCCGCGGCATTGGCCGGGCCGTGGCGCTGCTGCTCGCCCTGCAGGGAGCCAAAGTAGTGGCCGTGTCCCGCAGCGAGGCCGAGCTGGCCGAACTGACTTGCAAAACCAAGGGTCTGAGCATTGTGGCCGACGTATCCGACGAGCTAGACGCCCAGCACGTGATAGCCGAAACCCTGCGCAACTTCGGGCGCCTCGACATGCTCATCTGCAACGCCGGGGTGGGGTCGTTCAATCAGCTTGAGGACTTTGCCGCGGCCGAGTGGGACCGGATATTCGACACCAACGTGAAGGGTACCTTCCTGATGTGCAAGGCCGCGGTGCCGCACTTCAAAGAGCGCAAAAAGGGCCACATCGTTGGCATTACGTCCGATGTAGCCAAACGCACTTTCCCGCACGGCACCGTGTACGGGGCCAGCAAGTTTGCCCAAGATGCGCTGCTGGCCAGCCTGCGCAAGGAGGTGCGCCCCCACGGCATCAAGGTGACCACCATTTACCCGGGGCTGGTCGATACCTACTTCAACGACACCACGCCCGGCAGCGCCGAAGCCGAAAAAACCCACCTGCGCCCCTCCGACATCGCCCAGGCCGTGCGCTACGTGCTCGAGGCCCCTTCCCACGTGGTAGTAGACGAGCTGATGCTACACCCGTTCACGCAGGAATGGTAATATTTCACTTAAGGAAGAATTTTTGGGCTTACCTGCACACTATTAGGGGCTGATTCTTCCTTCTTCATTAAGCGCTGCGCTATCTTGCCGCACCATGAAAAAATTGTTGCTGGCCGGCGGCCTTCTCACTTTGGCTGCTTTCTCCTTGCCCAAACCTCCCGTGCCTACTAAACGCACCACCACCAACGACCCCAACACCACCGCGGAGGTACCCCAGGACAACAAGCTGGTCATCTACCAGTTGATGACGCGCTTGTTTGGCAACAAGGTGGCCCTGAACAAGCCGTACGGTACCATCGCGGAAAACGGCTGCGGCAAGTTCAACGACATCACCGACAAGGCCCTCGACGAAATCAAGAAGATGGGCGTGAGCCACGTGTGGTACACCGGCGTGATTGAGCACGCCACCATGACGGACTACGCCGCCCAGGGCATCCCCGCCGACGACGCCGACGTGGTGAAGGGACGCGCCGGCTCGCCCTACGCCATCAAGGACTACTACGACGTGGCCCCCGACCTGGCCGTGGTGGTGAAAAACCGCATGCCCGAGTACGAGGCCCTCATCAAGCGCACCCACGACCACGGGCTGAAGGTGCTCATGGACTTTATCCCGAACCACGTGGCGCGGTCCTACAAGTCGGACGCCAAGCCCCAGGGCGTAGTGGACCTGGGCGCCCAGGACGACAAGACCAAGGCCTTCGCGCCCAACAATAACTTCTACTACCTGCCCGGCAAGAGCTTTGTGGTGCCCGCCGGCTACAACCCCCTAGGCCCCCTGAAGGGCCCGCGCGAAGACGGCAAGTACACCGAGAACCCCGCCAAAGCCACCGGCAACGACGTTTTCTCGGAGGCGCCCCACATCGACGACTGGTTTGAAACCACCAAGCTCAACTACGGCGTGGACTACCAGAACGCCCGCAAGCCGTACTTCAGCCCTGTGCCCGACACCTGGAAGAAGATGCGCGACATCCTGGTGTTCTGGGCCGGCAAAAAAGTAGACGGCTTCCGCTGCGACATGGCCGAGATGGTGCCCCTGGAGTTCTGGGCCTACGTCATTCCGGAGGTGAAAAAGGTGAACCCCAACATCATCTTCATCGCCGAAGCCTACAACCCCAAGCAGTACAAAACCTATCTGGAGCAGGGCAAATTCGACTTTCTCTACGACAAAGTGGGGCTCTACGACGGGCTGCGCCGCCTCATGCGGCAGGAAGGCACCACCGAGGACATCACCAAAGTGTGGAAGGAAGAAAGCAACGGCTTCGCGTCGCACATGCTGCGCTTTCTGGAAAACCACGACGAGCAGCGCATTGCCTCCAAGGACTTTGCCACCGACCCCAAGCGCGCCATTCCGGCCATGACCGTGACGGCCACCCTGGCCAGCGGCCCGGTGATGCTCTATTCCGGCCAGGAAGTGGCCGAGCCCGCGCACGGCAGCGAAGGGTTCAGCGGCGAAGACGGCCGCACCACCATCTTCGACTACTGGGGCGTGCCCGAGCACCAGAAGTGGATGAACCAGGGCAAATTTGACGGGGCCAAGCTCAGCGCGGAGCAGAAAAACCTGCGCAGCTTCTACGCCCACCTGCTCAACCTGGCCAGCACCAGCGACGCCATCCGCAAAGGGCGATTCTACGAGCTGCAGGACGCCAACAACCTGGGCAAGGAATACAACCAGAAGCACCTCTACACCTACCTCCGCTACACCGACAAGCAGCAGCTGCTGGTAGTGGTCAACTTCAGCGCCGACAAAACCTACCGCCCTACCATCAACGTGCCCGCCGAGGCCGTGGCCGCCATGGGCCTGAACACCAAAAAATTCTACACCTACACCGACGTTCTGAATCCGGGCGAGGCCCGTAACACCCTCAACCTCACCCTAGCTCCGTTATCGGCCTATATATTTGAAATAAAGCCCCGGTAACGTTGCCGGAGTACACGGCGGAATTTTGTAAGTTTGAAGGCCGCGCCGCCCCCACCACCGGAGGGCCGCGCGGCCTTCACTTTCTTCCCCTTCTCCGATGGCTGCTCCCACCGCCGTTTCCTCGGTTAGTACCCGCGAAAAACCCCGCCTCAGCTTCTGGCAAATCTGGAACATGAGTTTCGGATTCCTCGGCATTCAGTTCGGCTTTGCGCTGCAAAACAGCAACATGAGCCGGATTTTTGAAACCATGGGGGCCAAGACCGACGAAATAGCCTACCTGTGGCTGGCCGCACCCATCACGGGCCTGCTGGTGCAGCCCATCATCGGCTACCTGTCGGACCGCACCTGGCACCCAACTTTTGGCCGGCGGCGCCCCTTCTTTTTCATCGGCGCGGTGCTGGCTTCGCTGGCCCTGGTAGTGATGCCCAACGTGACGGCGCTTTGGATGGCGGCCGGCATGCTCTGGATTCTGGACTCCAGCATCAACATTTCCATGGAGCCCTTTCGGGCCCTGGTCGGCGACCTGCTGCCCTCGCAGCAGCGCACCACGGGCTTTGGTGCCCAAACCTTCTTTATCGGCGTGGGAGCCATCGTGGGCTCCTCGCTGCCGTGGATATTTGCCAACTGGTTTGGCGTATCCAACACGCCCGAGCCCGGCCACATTTCGCTGTCGCTGAAGTACGCGTTTTACGTGGGCGGGCTGGTATTCTTCCTCGCCGTGCTCTGGACCATCCTGCGCACCAAGGAGTACCCGCCCGAAAACCTGGCCGAATTCGAAGCCGAAAAGAAGCGCACGGCCGGCTTTGCCAACGGCTTCCGGGAGTCGTTTCAAG
The DNA here is from genome assembly GCF_020711255.1 of Hymenobacter plasmatis. GTDB lineage: Bacteria > Bacteroidota > Bacteroidia > Cytophagales > Hymenobacteraceae > Hymenobacter. Next base: position 23,401 of record NZ_JAJFAW010000018.1, on the reverse strand, counting down.
GCATCTTCCACATGCCCAAAACCATGCGCCAGCTGGCCGTGGTGCAGTTCTTCTCCTGGTTTGCGCTGTTTTCGATGTGGATATACACCACGCAGGCCGTCACGAGCCACGTGTTCCACACCACCGACACCACCTCGGCGCTCTATAACAAAGGCGGCGACTGGGTGGGCGTGTGCTTCTCGGTCTACAACGGCTTGTCGGCGGTAGTGGCCTTGCTGCTGCCCGTAGTGGCCCGGGCCACCAGCCGCCGCTTCACCCACATGCTGGCCCTGGTAATGGGTGGCGTTGGGCTGATTTCCATCTACTTCATTCACGACTACCACTACATTCTGCTGTCGATGGTGGGCGTGGGCATTGCCTGGGCCAGCATCCTGTCGGTGCCCTACGCCATGCTGGCCGGGGCCCTGCCCGCCAATAAGATGGGCTACTACATGGGAGTGTTCAACTTCTTTATCGTGATTCCGCAAGGCGCCGCCGGCCTGATTCTGGGCCCGCTCACCAAGCACGTGTTTCACGACCAGCCCATTTACACCCTCATGCTGGGCGGCGTGTCCATGATAATCTCGGGCCTGCTCACCCTGCGCGTGCATGATGCCGACGACATTCGCCTGCCCATCGAAGAGCCCGCCGAAAGCCTGGGCTACGACGCCCTCGCCCCCGCCAACCCGGAAGTATAATTGGGTATTTTCCGCTGCGTACTTCTACAGCTTTTGGCTTAGAAACCCGCACTAATCCCGGCAACAGCCGCCAGCCCTGCCTGCGTATCCAGAAGGTTCACCTTTCGGGTTTCGTATGCTGTTGGCGGCTGTTTTCTTTGGGCTATTCTTTAGTGTTTGCATCGCCGCGTTGGTGTGGCCCCGGCCGCGGGCCCGGCGGCGGGGGCCCCGGCGGGTGGGCCGGCCACGGGTGAGCATTCTGGTAGCGGCCCGCAACGAGGAGGCCACCATCGAGCGCTGCCTCCGCTCGCTGGCCGACCAGCACTATCCGGCCAGCCGCCTGGAAATCCTGATTGCCGACGACGGCTCCACCGACAACACGGCCGCGGTGGTGCGGGCCTTTATTGAGGGCAAGCCGCAGTTTCGGCTGCTGGCGGTGCCCGGCGGCGTGGGGGCCGTGCAGGGCAAGACGAATGCCCTGGCCTACCTCTGCCGCGTAGCCACGGCCGACTATTTCCTGTTTACCGACGCCGACATGGCCTTGGCGCCCGACTGGGTTTCGGCCATGCTGGCCGCCGCCACGCCCGGCGTGGGCGTGGTCACGGGCATCACCACGGCCGGGGGCAACTTGTTTGGGCGCCTGCAAGGGCTGGACTGGCTTTTTGGGCTGAACCTCATCAGCATGCTGGCCGACCACGGCCTGCCCACCACCGCCCTAGGTAACAACATGCTCCTCACCCGCACCGCCTACCACGACGTGGGCGGCTACGAGAACATGGCCTTCAGTACCCACGAAGACTTGCAGCTGTTTCGGCGCATCGTGGCCAGGGGCTGGGGCTTTCGCAATCTTTGCTCGCCGGCCGTACTGGGGGTTTCGGCTCCCCAGCCCACCGTGGCCGCCTTGCTCCAGCAGCGCAAGCGCTGGATGAAAGGCACTACCGATTTGCCGTGGTACTTCAGCGGGTTGTTTGGGCTCTACGCGGCCTTTTATAGCGTGCTGTTCTGGCCGGGCCTGCTGCCGCTGGCGCCGCTGGCACTGCTGTACGGCGGCAAAATATTCCTCCAAACCCTGTTTTTGCATTCCGCCCTGCGCCGGGTGGGGCGGCGCGAGCGGCTGGGCGTGCTGCTGCTCTACGAGCCCTACCTGTGCCTAATGTCGGTGCTGGTGCTGGCGTACGTGCTCTGGCCCGGCCCCGTGGAGTGGAAGCAGCGGCGCTACGCCTGGGCCGAGGCCTGAGGCGCTACTGAATCAGCATTTCGGCTACTTCCCGGCCTGTGGCCAAAGCCGCGTTGAGCGAAGGATAAGCAGCCCAATCACCGCAGCGGTACAGGCCCTCGGCCAGCTTCAGAGGCTGCCGAACGGGCTGCCCCGCCAGGTACACCGGCAAGGCGGCGGCAATGCGGTAGGTGCGCAGGTGCTGCCACTGCCGGGCCGCGGGCCCGAACCATGCCGCCAGTTCTTCGCGCAGGCGGGTTGTGAGCTCGGCTCCGTTCAGGCTGCGTTCGCCGTGGGTGCACACCGAAACCAGTGACTTCCCCGCCGGGGCGTACGCCGCGCTTACATCGGCCGGGAAGCTTACGTTGTGCGCCAGCGCGTTGGGGCTGGCGTTCAGCCGCAGGAGTTTATCGTTCCGGCCCGGCGAATGGCCCTCGGCCGCGAAATAGGTGCACGTGGTGATACGCGCCGCCGTGGGAAAGCTGGCGGCCTTCACGCTGAAGCCGTCGTCTGCGTTGCCGCTGCGGCCGGCCAGCAGGCGCAGGGCCGTGAGCCCATCGGTGGCCAGCACCACGGCCGCGCCCTGCAGCACCTGCCCCGAGGTGAGCCGCACCTGCGTGCCCTCCACCGCCGCCACGGGCGTGCTCAGGCGCACGGACCCGGCGGGCAGGCGGCTCGCCAGCTGCTCGGGCAATTGCTGCATGCCCAGGGCCGGAATGGCCGCTTCGCCGGTCACAAACTGCTGAAACACGAACTCGAAGAAATTGCTGGCCGTACTCAGGCCCCGGTCGAGGAAAACGCCCCCGAAAAACGGCTTGAAAAAGGTATTTATCATCTGCTCGCTCCAGCCGTAGCGGCGCAGGAAGGTGAGCGTATCGGTGGCCGGGCGAGCCAGCAGCTCTTCCGGCGTGTATTTCAGCACGTGCCGCACCAGGCTCACGATGCGCAGCTTATCGGCCAGGGTACCGACGGGGGATTTAAGCGCCGAAAAGGCCGCTAGCGGGCGCTGCAACGGGTTTTGCAAGGTGGTTTCCTGGCCGTCGGGCATCCGAATAACGGCGCCCGAGCGGAAGGCTCTCAGGTTCAGCGCCTGGTAGTCGAACATGCGCCGGGCCTCCGGGTAGTTGGTTAGCAGCACCTGAAAGCCTCGGTCGAGCCGGAAGCCCTCGGCGGTAACGTCGGTGCGCACGCGGCCGCCCACCGCATCCGCCGCATCGAGCACGAGCACCGGCCGGCCGGCGCGGTGCAGCCATGTGGCACAAGCCAGGCCAGCCATGCCAGCACCAACGATGATAATGGGTTTGGAACTAAGAATCATGAAGGGAAAGATGGCACATAACGCCCAATCCGGTTAGGAATACTGCCGGGCCCGGACCGTGCGAATCGTTGTAATAACCAGAACTGCGTGAAGTAGGCTCCATACGCAGTTAGCCGCGCAAAAGTCGAGGCCGGCTCAAAACAGCTTGGGCATCTTGTGTTCCTTCCACTTTTTGCGCGTCTTCATGGTCCAGAACTCGGCCACGCCGTCGCGCCGCAGGCTCATTTGCCAGGCGCCCATCTGCTGGCCCAAGCGATAGCCGGTGGCCTGGTCCTGCGGGTACTGCTTCTGGATGAGGGCGTAGTCGGCGGGGGCAATGTCTTTGCCGATTTCGCCGTGACAGCGCAAGCAGAGGGCATTATTGAGCACAATGGGCCGCTGGTAGAAAAACACTTCCTGCGACTCGCGCGAGATGGTGCGGGTGGTGTCGGTGCGCATTTCGCCGGCCGGCAGCACGCCGCGGTGCGCGGGGTTGCGGGGCCGCTCGCTCACGCGGCGGGGCGTGGCCTTGAGTACGCCCGCCAGCGAATCCACGAATGGGTAGGTTTCCGGCTTGCAAAACGCGGCCGCCCGGGCCACGCCGCCCGCAGCGAGCTCACGGGCCAGGGTTCGGCGCAGCAGCGTATCGGCCGTGGCGCTGAGCGAGTCGCCGGCCCACCGGGTGGCGTGCAGCAGGTCTTTGGGCATGATGCGCTTCACTTCCCAGTTCTCGGCTTCGATGCCGATGCGCTTGCTGTCCTTGAGGTGCTCAATTTGGTCGGGGCGGCAGCTGGTGGCCGCCAGGGCCACGGCCAGCACAAGGGAGCTGCGCTTTCCGGCGCGACTGGCTGCCGGGCGCAGCAAGTTGAAGAGGCGAAAAAGGGGGTTTGACATCAAGGTTTGCATGCAGTCGAAGAAACGGGGAACGCGCCGCGGCCCGTTCCTACGCCATCAGATAGGCTTTGAGTTGTTCGTAATCAACCGCCAGCGGGATACTTCGTTTGGGCCGGCCCTGCAGGTGCTGCACCGCCGCGGGCAGCGGAATGGCGTGGCCCAGAATCGGCTCCACTACGTCGGGGAATTTAACGGGGTGGGCCGTGGCCAGAATCAGCCCATCGGCCGCGGCGTGCTGCTCCTGGTAGCGGCGCAAGGCGGTGTAGGCCACGGCGCCGTGCGGGTCCAGCAGGTAGCCATCCTTGGCCCAGACCTGCCGAATGGCGGCCACGGTTTCGGCATCGGTCACGGTATCGGCGCTCAGGGCCGCCCGCATCTTGCCCAGGTCGTTGTCGAACAGTTCCAGAATGCGCGCAAAGTTGCTGGGGTTGCCCACGTCCATGGCGTTTGAGAACGTGGCCACGGCGGAGCGGGCCGTAAAATGGCCGGTGCGCAGGTACACCGGCACGGGGTCGTTGGCGTTGCAGGCGGCAATAAAATGGCCCAACGGCAGCCCCGAGGCCTGCGCCAGCAAGCCGGCGCACAGGTTGCCGAAGTTGCCGCTGGGCACCGACACCACCGGCGCGGGCGCCGTAGCCGGCCACTGCTGCCAGGCAAAGCAGTAGTAGAGCTGCTGCGGCAGCCACCGGGCCACGTTGATGGAGTTGGCCGAGGTGAGATAGCGCCGTTGGGCTAAATCCGGGTCGCGGAACGCCTGCTTCACCAAGGCCTGGCAATCGTCGAAGGTGCCGTCTACTTCGAGGGCGGTGATGTTTTGGCCCAGGGTAGTGAGCTGCTGCTCCTGCACCGGGCTCACCTTGCCCGAGGGGTAGAGTATCACCACCTCCACGCCCGGCACGCCCAGAAAGCCGCTGGCCACCGCACCGCCTGTGTCGCCGGACGTGGCCACCAGCACCGTCACGGGCGGCGTGTCGCCGCGTTGGGCAAAGTAGCCCAGGCAGCGGCTCATAAACCGCGCGCCCACATCTTTAAAAGCCAGCGTGGGCCCGTGAAACAGCTCCAGCGCCGTCACGCCCGGCTCCACGGGCACCAGCGGGAAGTCAAAGTCTACTGCTTCGGCGCAAATGCGCTGCAAGTCGCTGTCGGGCATGGTGCTGCCCACGTAGGGCCGCATCACGTTCAGGGCCACCGTGGCTTTGCTCAGGCTGCGCAGCTCGCGCACAAAGCCCGCCGGAAACTTCGGGATGGATTCGGGGAAATACAGGCCGCCATCGGGCGCCTGCCCGGTTACGGCGGCGGTGCGAAAGTCAACCCGCGGCGACTGGTGGCGGAGGCTGTAGTATTTCATTTAACAATTAACAGCTAACATTTATCAGGAACAACGACACGTTAAACGGTCATGCTGAGCGAAGTCGAAGCATCTCGCGTGCCGCAGTAATCAATTGGCACAACGAAGCGGGCGAGATGCTTCGCTGCGCTCTGCATGACGTTCTTCACTATAAACCTTACGATTCACAAATAACCTTAGCCCCTTCCGTTCCCACAGGCCCCACGTAGGTTTTGAACTCAATGCCCAGCTCCGCAAAAACACTGCCGAGCGCCTCCCCTACCGCCTGCGCAATGGCCTCGGTTTTGTTAAGCATGAAAATGGATGGGCCTGAGCCGGAAATGCCGCCCCCGATGGCCCCGGCGGCCAGCGCCCGTCTCCGCGCCTCAGCCAGACCCGGAATGAGCGCCTGCCGGGCCGGCTCCACGATGTAATCTTCCAGCGAGCGGCCAATCAGCTCATAATCCGCCGTGAGAAAGCCCGATACCAGCCCGGCTACGTTGGCCCACTGGCGCACGGCCAGCCCCAGCGGCACCGCGGCTGGCAGCACTTTGCGCGACTCACTGGTTTTCACTTCAATTTGGGGGTGCACCACGGCCACCCACATGGGCGGCGCGGGCAGGGCCACAATGTCAATGGCCGGCTCCAGGGCCCGCACCACGGTGAATCCGCCAAAAATGGCCGGCGCGATGTTGTCGGCGTGGCGTGCGCCGGAGGCCACGGCCTCGCCGGCCATGGCGAAGTCAATCAGCTCCATTTTGGTAAAGCGGTTGCCCAACAACGCGTTGGCTGCCACCACGGCGCCCGCGGCACTGGCCGAGCTGCTGCCTACGCCACTGCCGGGCATAATGCCTTTGGTGATTTCGACATCGAACCCGACTTCTTCCGGCACTTCCCGCAGGAGCGCCAGCAGGGCCACGCCGGCCACGTTGCGGGTGGGGTCGGTGGGCAGGTTATAGCCATCGAGGTGCCGGATGCACACGCCCGGCGTGGCAGTGCGCCGCATGCGGATGGTATCGTAGGGAGCGGCCAGGGCCAGGCCCAGCACATCGAAGCCGCAGCCCAGGTTGGAAAGGGTAGCGGGTGAGTGAACGAGAACGGAATCGGGCATATTTTCAGTAAACAATTAACAGTTGTCAGTTACCAGTGAGCAGTATGCATTGTTAACTGCTCACTGATAATTGTTCACTGATTTACACCCGCGCAGCGCGGACAATGTCGGCGAATACGCCCGAGGCGGTGACTTCGGCGCCGGCGCCAGCGCCTTTCACCACGAGCGGCTGCTCCACGTACCGGTCGGTGTAGAAGAGGACCACGTTGTCTTTGCCGCGCAGGTCGTACAAATCGTGGCCCGGCGCTACCTGCTGCAGGCCCACGGCGGCGTGCCCGTCAGAATAGCGCGCCACAAATTTCAGGCGCTTTCCCGCCGCGGTGGCCTCGTCGTATAGCGCCCGGAAGTGGGCTTCGTGCGCGGCCATCTGGGTATAGAAGGCTTCCACGTCGCCGTCGAGGCAGGCCGGGGGCAGAAAGGTGTCGATTTCGATGTCGCTCATTTCCATCACTTCCCCGGCTTCGCGGGCCAGAATCAGGATTTTGCGGGCCACATCGCTGCCGCTCAGGTCGAGGCGCGGGTCGGGCTCGGTGTAGCCTTCGGTCTGGGCCTGGCGCACCACCTCGGCGAAGGGCCGGGTGCCGTCGTAGTTATTAAAGACGAAGTTGAGCGTGCCCGAGAGCACGGCCTGCATGCGCCGCACCACGTCGCCGCTGCGCGTGAGGTCGTTGAGGGTGCCGATGATGGGCAGGGCGGCGCCCACGTTGGTTTCAAACAGGAAGCTGGCGTTGAACTCCGTCGACAGGCTTTTGAGGCGCGCGTAGTGGGCGTAGTCTGAAGAGCAGGCCACCTTGTTGCAGGCCACCACGGCGATGCTTTTTTCCAGCAGGTGGGCGTAGCAGTTGGCCGCGGCGGGGTTGGCCGTCACGTCCACGAAGATGGAATTGCGCAGGTTGCGGCTGATGATGAGCTGGGTAAACTCTTCCAGGCTCTGCGGCGGGGCGTCGGCCAGCTCGGCGGGCCAGGCAGTCAGGTCCAGCCCCTGCTCGTTCACGATGCAGTGGCGGCTGCTGGCAATGGCCACCACCCGCACCTGCAAGCCCAGCTTTTCGAGCAAGTGCTGCTGCTGATGTGCCAGCTGCTCGAGAAGCTTGCTGCCCACGTTGCCGGGGCCCAGAATAAAGAGGTTGACCTGCTTGTAGGTGGCTTCAAAAAAGGCCTCGTGGAGCACGTTAATGGCCTTGCGCACGTCGGCGGCCCGAATCACGGTCGAAATATTCTTCTCCGAAGCGCCCTGGGCAATGGCCCGGATGTTCACGCCGTTCTGGCCCAGGGCCCCAAACAGCTTGCCGCTGATGCCGGGGTGGTCCTTCATGTTTTCGCCCACCAGTGCCACAATGGCCAGCTCCCGCTCGGGACGCAGCGGCTCGATGCGGCCCGCCGCAATTTCTACCGCAAACTCCTCATCCACGGCTACCTGGGCCGTGGCCGTGTCGGCTTCGTTTACCCCCACGCAAATGGAGTGCTCCGACGAGCTCTGGGTGATGAGTACCACGTTGATGCGCTCGCGGGCCAGGGCCGCAAACAGCCGCATCGAAAAGCCGGGAATGCCCACCATGCCGCTGCCTTCCAGGTTGAGCAGCGTGAGGTTGCCGATGCTAGAAATGCCCTGCACCACGGCCGCCGTGCGGGGCGGCTTCACCTCCACCAGCGTGCCGTAGTCTGCCGGCGCGAAGGTATTTTTTATCCAGAGCGGAATGCCGCGCCGCATCACGGGCTGAATGGTGGGCGGGTAGAGCACCTTGGCGCCAAAGTGCGACAGCTCCATGGCCTCCTGGTACGAAATGCGGTCGATAGGCCGCGCGCCGCGCACTAGGCGCGGGTCGGCGGTCATCATGCCGCTCACGTCGGTCCAGATTTCCAGCACGTCGGCGTTGAGCGCGGCGGCCAGCAGGGCGGCAGTGTAGTCGGAGCCGCCCCGGCCCAACGTCGTGGTCACGCCGTACCCATCGGACCCGATGAACCCTGGCACCACCCACACTTTGCCTGGGTTTTTGGCCCGGAACGCGGCTACCTGCTGCTCGGTGGCCGCCGTATTCACCTCGGCGGTGCCGAAGCGGGAATTGGTGCGAATCAGCTGCCGGGCGTCGGCCCACACGGCGTCCAGGCCTTGGGATTTGGCCGCGGCCGCTACCAGCCGCGACGACAGCAGCTCGCCGTAGCTCATGAGCTTATCCAGCGTGCGGGCCGACAATTCGCCCAAGGCAAAAATGCCGTCGCAAAACCGCCGCAGCTCCACAAATTGCACGGTAATGGCATCGGCCTCGGACTTTTGCACGCCGCCATCCAGCAGCGCCTGGGCCGCCGCTATGTGGCGGTGCTGCAGCTGGTTGAGGGCTTCGCTATAAGCGGGGTCGGCGGAGGCCGCGGCCCGGCCGGCGCCAATCAGCGCATCGGTGGTGCCGCCCAGCGCGGATACCACCATTACCACTTCTCCCTGGCCCGCAGCCGTGGCTACGATGGCAATCGATTTTCGAATATTTTCGGCGGAGGCAACGGAGGTACCCCCGAATTTTAACACTTGCATAAACTCGGACTTCAGGGCAGATGTTAGGTAATGGTTCTGAAGGAACGTCCAGGCCAAACGGCGGTGTTTGAATTCAGTACCTTTGCAAACTACAGACTAATTACCGAACACCGATGCTTGATAAACTAGAAGCCATCAGCCAGCGCTACAATAATGTAAACGAGGAACTGATGCAGCCCGACGTCATGTCGGACCTGAAGCGCTATAAAGCGCTCAACAAAGAATATAAAGAACTGGGGAAAATTGTAACTGAATATCGCAATTACCAGGGCGTGCTCAGCAACATCGAAAATGCCCGCCAGGTAATCTCGACCGAAAAGGACGAGGACTTCCGCCAGATGGCCAAGGACGAGCTCGACGAGCTGCTGCCCGAGCAGGAGCGCCTCGAAGACGTTATTAAAGACCTGCTGCTGCCCAAGGACCCCAACGACTCGAAAGATGTCATCATGGAAATCCGGGCCGGCGCGGGCGGCGACGAAGCCGCCATTTTTGCCGGCGACCTGCAGCGCATGTACATGCGCTTCGCCGAAAAGCAGAACTGGAAAATGGAGCTGATTGACGCCATGGAAGGCACGGCCGGCGGCTACAAAGAAATCATCGTGGCCGTGCGCGGCGAAGACGTGTACGGCAAGCTTAAGTTTGAGAGCGGCGTGCACCGCGTGCAGCGCGTGCCGGCCACCGAAACCCAGGGCCGCATCCACACCAGCGTGGCATCCATTGTGGTTATTCCGGAAGTGGAGGAATTCGACGTGGAGCTGAACATGAGCGACATCCGCAAGGATTATTTCTGCTCCAGCGGCCCCGGCGGCCAGTCGGTAAACACGACGTATTCGGCCGTGCGCCTCACCCACTTGCCCTCTGGCCTCGTGGCCCAGTGCCAGGACCAGAAGTCGCAGCTCAAGAACTTCGACAAGGCACTGGCCGTGCTGCGCTCCCGCGTGTACGACATGGAATTGGCCAAGAAGAACGAAGCCGACGGCCTCGTGCGCAAAAGCATGATTGGCGGCGGCGACCGCTCGGATAAAATCCGCACCTACAACTACCCCCAGGGCCGCGTGACCGACCACCGCATCGGCTACACGGTGTATAACCTGTCCAGCGTCATGGAAGGCAACATCGACGACTTTGTGGAGCAGCTCCGCATTGCCGAAAGCGCCGAGCGCCTGCAGGAAGGCGTAACGAAGTAATAGCCGAACAAAAATATCCCCTCCGTAGACCGGAGGGGATATTTTTGCTCAAGAAAAATTGAGCTAAATGGCTTGTGGAACGCTGTCCAACGGGCGGTTCCAGCCGGCAATACTTTTCCAGCTGACTTGCCGTTACTTGCGCTCCCCTTCGGTTCTACGCTCCTTCATGCGCCACCTCTTCCCGCTATTTATTGTTCTGAGCTGCCTGCTCGCTTTCCTGCCTGGCTGCGAGCCGAAAGAAGACCTGGTGCAAACCTCCGGCAGCCTCGAGTTCAGGTCGGAATTCCGGACGGACACGGTCCTGTTTGATACGGTGTTTACGACCATCAAAACGGTGACGAAACGCTTGTGGGTTTACAACCGCAACGGCGGCGCGGTGAAGACGGACATTAACCTGGCTGGCATCGCGGGCACGGCGTTTTCGGTGGTTATCAACGGTGATGCCCGCCCCTCGGCGCAGGGCGTGACCATCCGGGGCAAAGACAGCCTGCTGGTGCTGGTGCGGGCCGTAGTGGGCGACAACGGCCAAGCCACTTCGCCCAAGCAGTTCCTCGTCACCGACGAGCTGCGCTTCCGCACCAACGGCACTGACCAGAACGTGAAGCTGGTGGCCTACGGCCAGAACGCCTACTTCCACCGCGCCGACATCATCCGCACGAACACGACCTGGGCCACCGACAAGCCCCACGTCATCATCAACAGCCCCTACGTGAGCCAGGGCAAAACCTATACCGTGGGCGTGGTGGTGGCACAGGGCGTTACGCTGCGCATTCCCAAGGGCGCCCGCATCTACTCGCACGCCGGTGCCTATCTGCAAGTCGATGGCACCTTGCTGGTAAATGACTTAACCGAGCCCGCGGCCTTTGTACCCACCGACACGGTGAAGGCCACCAACGCCAACATCGTGCGCTTCCAGGCCGACCGGCTCGAGCCGTACTACGCCGAGGCCCCGGGCCAGTGGGGCGGCATCGTGTTCACCGAAACCAGCAAGAACAACCGCATTCGCTACGCGGAAATCAAAAATGCCACTTTCGGCGCCCTGCTCATCAGCCCGGAAAGCATTACCCTGCCCCACCCGAGCCTGACCATTGAGAATTCGGTTATCCGCAACATTTCCGGCGCCAAGCTTTCCTTCGCCAACACCACGGCCGCTTCCGGGGGCGGCATCATCAGCTACTCGGGCAGCGTGACGGCCAACAACTGCCTGTTTACCAACTGCGGCGAGTTTGCCGTGCTGGGCGTGGGCGGCGGGGTGTATAACCTCAACTTCTGCACCATCGCCAACTACTCGCCGGCCTTCCTGCGTGAAACGGCCTCGCTCACGTTCAGTAACGAAAGTCCTTACAACCCCCAGGTAAAGCTGCCACTCACGCTGAACCTGCAGAATTCCATCGTCTGGGGCTCGTTTGAAGACGAGCTGCAGGTAATAAACTACGCCGACTACGCCACCACGCTCAGCATCCGCAACTCGCTGCTGCGCACCAAGCTCTACGCCACCACGCCCAGCGTCGTTGGCACCGCCGGAGTCAACCTGCTCAACGTGGACCCAGCCTTCAAACGCACCTCCTTTGTCGACCCGGATTATACCCTGCAGGATAAATCGCCGGCTACTACGCCCCGGCGCACACCAGTAGCCCCGGTGCTCGCCAAGGATTTGCGCAACCTGCCGCGCCCCAGCCAGCCCAGCTTGGGCGCCTATGAGCACAAATAGCTGCGGCTTATTCTACTTGCCCCGCCGCGGCGTAGCGCAGCGTGTCGAACAGCACCAGCTTCTGGGTTCCCACCACTTCGTAATGGCGTAGCTGCCCGTTTTGCAGCTGGAAGCGCAGCTGCTTCTGGGCCGAAAACAGCGGGTTGTTTTGGACAATAGTAGCGGATACTTCCTGAGCTACGGCCCCTTGCTGCACCACCGTTAGCCGGGCCACCGGAGCGTTGGGCTGGCCGGGCAGGCGGGTATAGGTGCGGCGCAGCAGCCCACCGGGCAGCGCCACCGAATCCACGGCGTAGGCGCCGCGCAGGGCCGCTTTGTTGATGTCTGCCTGAAAGAAAATCTGCAGCTCATCGGCCCACTTTACGGCGGGCACGCGCACGGTTTCGGGGGCGTTGCCGCGCAGGCTCACGCGCTTGGTGACGGCTGCCCGGCGCCGGGCCAGCTGCTCCACCTGCTGCGTGAGCAGGCCTTTTACATCAAAGTAGAGCGGGCGGCGGGCGGCCGGTGCCGCGGGACTGGCGTCGCCGCAGCCGCCCAGCAGCAAGGCGCTGGCCACCCACGCCCACCACGAAGCCCGATGCAGCGGAGCCATGCGATTACGCATTCGGCGCAGGCGCAACACTGGGCCGCAACAGGCTCTGGCCGGTCATTTCCAGCGGCTGCGGCACGCCCATCAGCTCCAGGATTGTTGGCGCGAGGTCGCCCAGTTTGCCGTTGGCCAGAGTGCCCACGTAGTCGTTATCGGCCAGGATGCAGGGCACCAGGTTGGTGGTGTGGGCCGTGTTGGGCGAGCCATCGGCGTTACGCATGAACTCGGCGTTGCCGTGGTCGGCGATGATGATGCAGGCATAGCCGGCGGCCAGGGCCGTTTCCACCACCACGCGGCAGCAGGCGTCGGTCGTTTCCACGGCTTTCACCACTGCCTCAAACACGCCGGTGTGTCCTACCATGTCGGGGTTGGCGAAGTTCAGCACCACAAAGTCAGCCGCCTTGGCTTGCAGCTCCGGCACCAAGGCCTCCACCAAGTCGCGGGCACTCATTTCGGGCTGCAGGTCGTAGGTCGCTACTTTGGGCGAGGCCCGGAGGATGCGCGTTTCGCCTTCAAACGTGTTTTCGCGGCCGCCCGAAAAGAAGAACGTGACGTGCGGGTACTTCTCGGTTTCGGCAATGCGAATCTGGGTTTTGCCGTGCGCCGCCAGCACTTCCCCCAGCGTATTGTTGAGGTTGTCTTTCTCGAAAATGGGCGTCACGCCCGCAAAGGTGTCGTCGTAGTTCGTCAGCGTCAGGTAATGCAGGTTCAGCCGCTTCATCTGGAACGCGTGCATGTCGTGCTGGGTCAGCACCTCCGTGATTTCGCGGCCGCGGTCGGTGCGGAAGTTAAAGCACAGCACCACGTCGCCTTCCTGAATGGTGGCCAGCGGCTGCCCGTCGGCGCCCACCTTCACGATGGGCTTCAGGAATTCGTCGGTAATGTCTTCGCGGTACTGCTCCTGAATGGTTTGAATCAGGTTTTGCGATGGGGTACCGATGCCGTTCACCAGCAGGTCGTACGCCACCTTCACCCGCTCCCAGCGCTGGTCGCGGTCCATGGCATAATAGCGGCCCACCACCGAGGCGATTTTGGCGCCGCTGCGTTCCAGGGACTGTTCCAGCTCGTTCACGAAGCGCACCCCGCTCTTGGGGTCGGTGTCGCGGCCGTCGGTGAAAGCGTGCACAAATACGCGCCGCACGCCCGCTTCGTGGGCAATGGTGCAGAGGGCTTTTACGTGGTCGATGTGCGAATGCACGCCGCCATCGGACAGCAAGCCAATCAGGTGCAGCGGCTTGTCGTTGGCAATGGCGTACTCAAACGCCTTCACCAGCGCCGGCATTTGGCCCAATTTCCGCTCGCGAATGGATTTGCCGATGCGCACCAGCTCCTGGTTGACCACGCGGCCGGCCCCAATGTTCATGTGGCCGACTTCCGAGTTGCCCATCTGGCCCTCGGGCAGCCCCACGGCCTCGCCGGAGGCCTGCAAGGTGCTGTGCGGATACCGCTGCAACAGCTCATTGTAGAACGGCGTATTAGCCGCGTCCACGGCCGACACCGCCGAATTCTGGGGAATTCCCCACCCATCCAGAATCACCAATAAAACCTGCTTATTCATGGCACAAAGATACGGCCGACCTGCCTATGGGTTGGGATTATCTACCTTCGTGGCTGCTTTAACTTTCCTTTCTTTTTGCACGGGTTTATTGGCCGGCAAACAGCCCTTTTACTTCCTGGCACCATTTTAGCTTTTAATCTGACGCGGATGACGCATTTATACCTGTACTAATGAAACGCTATTTTTTTAGGACTCTATTCTTTGGTTGGCTCTTTCTGTTCGGCGCCGTAGCGGCCCACGCGCAGGCCGATAACCTCGGAGCGGTGCGCGCGGCCATGCGCAATGGCTCGTCCCGTGAACTATCACAGTACCTCGCCCCTACCGTTGAGGTTGGCTTCGACGGCGACAAACAAGGCTACAACTCCACCCAGGCGGAGATTGTCATCAAGGACTTCTTTGCGAAGAACACCCCCAGCAGCTTCGAGTTTATTCACCAAGGCGAAAGCAAAGAGGGCATTCAATACGCCATTGGCCGCTATATCGGCCGCAACGGTACGTATCGCGTGTTCGTGAAGCTCAAGCCCTCCCGTGGCGCCCCGCTGATTGATACGCTGGACTTTACCAAAGAATAACCTTCCTCATTAAGCATACAGAGCCCCGACCTTTTCAGGCCGGGGCTTTTTTGTGAGCAGCTAAATTGGGCTAAAGGGAACAAGACTTTAGCTCAACTCCAGAAGCACTCCCAGCGCTTCTCTAGCTCATTTAGTTATCCAATCGCCTGTCATGCTGACGAAGGAAGCATCTTATCACCGCAGAACGACTTGTTCAAACGTGATAAGATGCTTCCTTCGTCAGCATGACAGACGATTAGCAGGCGGACGATTAGCATGACAAACGATTAGCAGGCTGCGCGCTTCACACAGCCTTCTCGTTGCTCAGCACATGGTTTAAAACAGCCTGAAATCCACGTTTTATTCGCAAAGACAAGGGCCGTACCTTTGTCCTGTGCAAACCCCTACTGCTTCCTATCTCACGCCCGAAGCCCTGACCAACTTCATTCGCACGGCTTTGGCCGAGGATGTGGGCGACGGGGACCATTCGGCCCTTTCTTCCATTCCGGCCGACGCCCGCAACCGGGCCCACCTGCTGGTGAAGGGCGAAGGCATACTGGCCGGCATGGCGCTGGCGCCCCTCATTTTTGAAGAAGTGGACCCGGCCCTCACCATGACGGCGCTCCTGGCCGACGGCACGCCCGTGAAGCACGGCGACATCGCCTTCACCGTGGAAGGCCCCGCCCGCAGCATCCTTACGGCCGAACGCCTGGTGCTCAACTGCATGCAGCGCATGAGCGGCATTGCCACCTATACGGCCCACCTGAACACGCTACTGGCCGGCACCAAGGCCAAGCTGCTCGACACCCGCAAAACCACCCCCAACTTCCGCATTTGCGAGAAGTGGGCCGTGCTCATCGGCGGCGGTGTAAACCACCGCTACGGGCTCTTCGACATGATTATCCTGAAGGACAACCACGTCGATTATGCTGGTGGCATTGCCCAGGCCATTGCCGCTACCCACGCCTACCTAGGCAAAATCGGCCGGCAACTGCCCATCGAAATTGAAACCCGCTCCCTCGAAGAAGTGGAGCAGGCCGTGGACGCGGGCGGCATCGACCGCATCATGCTCGACAATATGAGCCCCGAGCTGCTACGCGAAGCCGTGGCCCTCATCGGCGGCCGCTTCCCCACCGAGGCCAGCGGCGGCATTACCGAGCAAACAATTGCCGAAGTCGCCAGCACCGGCGTCGATTACATATCGGTAGGCGCCCTTACCCATTCCGTGAAAAGCCTGGACTTGAGCTTGAAAGCATACTAATTGGTGATTGTTTTGGAGCTGAATGTTGTTCCGTTTGGGGCCAGCCATTACTCCTCCGCAATCAGCTACTAACTTAATTATCACTAATGAACCAACCCAACCAACGTGGTGGAGGCGGCGGCTTCCGCCAGGCACAGCAAGCGTCGCCGCTGGCCATTCGCACCAAGAAAACCCAGTTTGACACCAACACCTACACCCGCCTGGCCATGGCCGAAGTGTGGAAAAAGGATTGGGTGTACGCCTTGATTCCGTTTGCCATTGGGCTGCTGCCGGCCATTTTTGTGCATTCGTGGTGGTGGCTGGCCCTGGCGCTGGTGCTCACGCTGCTGTTTGTGCTGTTCCGCTCGGCCCAGGTCACGGGCGTGACGCAGATGGAGCAGAGCAAGCCGTTGTTTGAGCGCATGAACTTTGAGATGGACCAGAAGCAGCTGTTGCTGCGCGTGGGCCCCGAAAAAGCCATGCAGCTGACCTGGGACATGGTGGGCCGCGCCCGCCGCGATGCCGACGCCTACCTGCTGTACCTCAAGCCCGGCACGCCACCCGAGGGCCTGGCGCCCTGGCGCCTGTGGCTGGCGCGCACGTTCGACGTGCCCGTGTTTTTACATTTGCCCCTGCGCATCTTCAATTCGCCCAACGACGTGAAGTTGTTTGAGGCCCTGCTGCGCCGCAAGAACCTGCTGCCGGCCGATGCCACGGCCACAACCGTTTAAGGTTCAGCCTCGTTTTGCAACCAGTAGCAACCCGGCGCTTGCCGCTTTTCTCTGAACTTCATACCCTGCTAATTTTTCTCCGATGAAATTGACCCACACCTTGTTGCTGGCCGTAGCCACCGCCTCCCTGGCCCTGACCTCCTGCAGCAGCGAGCCCTCCGACTGGCGCGACGACGACAAAGTTTCCTCCGACCTGGTTGCGCCCGGCACCCGCCCTACCGACAATTTCGACCAGAATACAGCCTACGCCCCCAACCAGGCCAAAGGCGGTGCCATCACCAAGCCCATCAGCTCGTCGGCCGACCTGGACCAGCGCCCGGCTCCTTCGGCAAAGTCGGCCATGACGGCCAACGCGGAGGAAGGCCTGCGCAAGCGCGGCCTGCTGCACGACGCCGGCAAGTCGACCCAGGAAGACACCGCCGCCAGTGGCCATCAGATACAGCGCTAGGGCTTCGGCCGCGTTGTAATAACTAGTTGGGTGGCAGCTTTGCCCGCCGGCCGGCGGTCGCAAAGCTGCCGCTTTGCGTCTGCTGGGAGCTGGCATTTTTCCTTTGAATGAAGAACGAGGAATGAGGAATGAGGAATTGGCCGGTGCGGCCCAACGCCTTTATTCCTCATTCTTCATTCTTCATTCCTCATTCTGTTTTGCATGGGGTTTGCTATTTTTTTGCTGCTGCTCACGGTGCTGGGCGCGGGCGCGGCGGCGGCATGGGTGCCGGTGGCACGGGGCAGCCAGTGGCTGAAGCCACTGCTGGCCTTTAGCGGCGCGTACCTCTTTACGCTGACGGTCACGCACATTTTGCCCGAAGCCCTGCAACTGCTACCGGCCCACCCGGAACGGGTGGGGTACTGGGTGCTGGCCGGTTTTTTTGGGCAGCTGCTGCTCGAAGTGCTTTCGCAGGGCGTGGAGCATGGGCACGTACACCACGAGGCGGCCCACGGCCCCCACGACCCTGCCGGCCGGGTGCCATTCCTGCTGCTGGCCGCGCTGGTAGTGCACTCTTTTTTAGAAGGCAGCATCCTGGTGCGCACTCCGGAAGTGGGGCAAATGAGCCAGAACTTCTACGCCATTGTGGTGGGCGTGGCCCTGCACCACATGCCGGCCGCCTTTGCACTAGCCACGCTGCTTAGGCTGCGGCTGGGCGCCTTCCGGCGGGTGTGGCCGTGGCTGCTGGTGTTTGCACTGGCCTCGCCGGTTGGCATTGTGTTCAGCAATTACGTGGTGCTGTCGGAACTGCTTCGCGGGGGCTTGTACGCAGCACTACTAGGGCTGGTGGCCGGCAATTTCCTGCACGTTTCCACCACCATCCTGTTCGAAACCAGCCCAGAGCATCGGCTCAACTGGCCCAAGCTGAGCGCTACCATGGGCGGGCTGTTGCTGGCCCTGGCCGTGGCGTAGCTTCAAAAAGCTGGTTGGTTTTCAGAAGGCAGCGCTAGCCTTCCAGTAGCGGCCCGGCCCCGCGCACGAAGTTTTCCAGTTGGCGGGCGCGGGCAGTTTCGTACTCCAGCCGGGCCTGGAGCCGCACCAGCCGCTGCCGCATGGTCAGCACGATGTCGAGCGCCTCCGGGGAGAGGCCCAGCTCGTAGTGCAGGCGGGCCAAGCGAGGCAAGTCGTCGGGCTCATCTACGATGATGGTTTCGGGAGTGGAGGCCAAACGCAGCAAACCGGCTTGCAAAAACTCCTGCAAATCGGCCGGGCCCAGGCCGTAGCGCGTCGAGCATTCCTGAAAAGTGAGGGTGAGGAGGTGCGTTTCCATAGCAACGAAACATAGGGGTTAGTCTTCGGGCCGGAGGGCAGCCAGCTGCTGTATCAACTCTTTTTCCTGCGGCGTCAGGTGCTGGGGCAGTGTCAGGTTCAGGCGCAGGTACAAGTCGCCGAACTGGCCCTGGTGCTTATAAACGGGGAAGCCCTTGCCGCGCAGGCGTAGGCGGGTGCCATTCTGGGTTTCGGGCTTGAGCTTGATTTTGACGGGCCCGCTGAGCGTCTCGACGGTTTGCTCGCCACCGAGCAGGGCCTTATAGATGCTTACGGGTACGTCCTGGGTCAGGTCGTCGCCGGTGCGGGCGTAACGGGCATCGGGCTTGATGCGGAACGTGATGAGCAGCGAGCCGTTGGGCCCGCCGTTGCGGCCGGGCCCGCCTTGGTCGCGCAGCCGGATGGTTTGGCCATCGGCCACTCCGGGCTGAATGTTGAGCCGCAGGTTTTTGCCGTTCACCGTGATGGTGCGCGGCCCGCCGTGGTAAGCTTCCTCCAGGGTCAGCTCCAGCTCGGCCTGGTAGTCGGCGCCGGCTCCGGGGCGGCTACCGCCGCCTCCGGCCCGGCGCCCGCCCCCGCCCATGCCGCCAAACAGCGAGCTAAAGAAGTCGGAAAAGTCTTCGTCCTCGCCAAACTGGCCGCCTTGGCCAAAGCCCCCGCCGCCCTGCGTGTACTGGCTCCAGTCGAAACCACCGCCGGGCTGGCCGCCGCGGCCCGCGCCACTCGGCTGCTGCTGGTAGCGCTGCCAGTCGGCCCCAAACTGGTCGTACTTTTTTCGTTTTTCCGGGTCGCTGAGGACCTCGTTCGCTTCGTTTATCTCCTTGAATTTTTGCTCCGCGCCCTTATCGTTCGGGTTCACATCGGGGTGATGCTGCCGGGCCAACTTGCGGTAAGCCTTTTTGATTTGCTCAGCTGTGGCCGTTTTTTCTACACCCAGCGCTTTGTAATAGTCTTTGTAATCCATCTTGTTGGTGAGCGATGAGGTGACGGGGTCATATGCACACGAGGTACTCGCCCCAATGGTGGCCGATAGCGCAACTTCCACCGATGGGCGGCCATATCGGCGGCAGCCTAGCGGTTTTTGGTCCGCGTTCCAGCTCAACCAACGGCCGATTCACTTCGCGGCGGAAGCAACACCGAGCGGCAGCGGGTGGGATTGAGGTATCCAGGTTGCTCATATTAACCAACCGAAAAAGCAGTTGCCACCATTACCAGGCGAACCTACCCCGGTGAAATTGATTGAACGAATGCGGCCCCTGAAAGTTAATAGGCCAGCTTGGGCAAAATTGGCCTTGCTTTTGCACTAATACATTGTTGGCGGGTCCAGTGCTAGCACAAAGTATTGTATATTGCGCTATTAACCCACTCAACCTTTATTTCTTTTTTTTCTGCCTCAACTCTTCCTTATGAATTCTCGCTTCCTCATTAATAGCATTCTACTGGTGGCGCTGCTGGCCGGCACCGCCGCCCAGGCCCAAACCCGCGTACCCCCACGCCGCCCCGGCAGCGTGGCCCCCAAGCCCCGCGTGACGGCTAATGCCGGCGTGGGCCTCAAAGATGGCCTGACCATGCAAAAAGGACGGGTCGTGCTCACCGAGTTGGGCATTACCAACCCCCTCACGGCCGACAAGAAGCTGATTAATGGCACTGTCATTACCCCCGCTGGCCTGGTGACCGCCACCGACGGCACCACGACCCAAATGAACGAGGGCGACATGGTATCGCTCACCGGCCGCGTTACCACCCGCGCGTCGATTGTTGAGGCCGACAGCCTGCTCAAAATCAAGACGTTTGACCTGAGATACCCCGGCAAGCGCAAGAAAATGGAAGAAGAAAAGGAGCGCAAGGACAAGGCCAAGGCCAAGCTGGCGGAGGAGAAAGCCAAAGCGGCCGAAAAGCGGGCCAAAGCAAAAGCCAAGCGCTAAACCGGCTCCGCACTGCCCAAGTGTATTAGTCGCCGCCATGCCTTCGGGCAGGGCGGCGATTTTTTTTGCACTTACCGGAGCACGCTGGTGCACCGGCGGCGCCCCTACCTTAGCGGTTCTAACCCCTTTTGGCCCATGCTCTTTTATACCGTTATCAAGCCAGTGGTGCAGGTGGCCCTGCGGGTATTTTTCCGGCACATCGAGGTACGGCACCGGGACCGGCTGAATCTGCCCGGGCCGCTGCTGTTTGCCGGCAACCACCCCAACACCCTGATGGACCCGCTGCTGACCGCCATCCAGTGCCGGCAGCCAGTGGCCTTTCTGGCCAAAAGCACGTTTTTCCAGAATCCCATTTTGCGGGCCATCATGGAATCGGGCAACTCCATTCCCATCTACCGGCGGCACGACGCCGAGGTGGGCGGCGCCCCGGCTACGGCCGAGCAGGTAGCGGCCCAAAACGAAGCCAGCTTCGGCCGCTGCTATGATTATCTGAGCGGGGGCGGCACCATCATGATTTTTCCGGAGGGCTCCAGCGTGAGCGAACGCCGGCTACGCCCCCTCAAAACCGGCGCCGCTCGCATTGCCCTGGGCGCCGAGGCCCGGCATCACTTCAAGCTGGGGCTGAGGGTAGTGCCCATTGCCATCAATTACTTCGACCCCTCGCGCTTTCGGTCCGACGTGCTGCTCAACGTGGCCACGCCCATTGTGGTGGCCGACTACGCCGAACTCTACGCCCAGGACCCCGAAGCGGCTGCCGACCAGCTCACCGATGCGATACGCGAAGCGCTGGAGCGGCGCCTGGTCATCACACGGGACGCGGCCGAAGATGTCTTTGTGCAGCAGGTGGAGCGAACGTTTGGCGACCACCTCAACCCGAACGATGACGCTTCTACCCTCTACGACAACTTCCAGCTGAGCCAGACGCTGTTGCAAGCCCTGGCCTGGTTTGAGCAGCACGCACCTTCCCGGCTGGTGTCCATGCGCCTGCAGTTCCAATCGTACCTGGAAAACCTGCGCCGCTACCGCCTCACCGACGATGCCCTCGAAAGCCAGCAGCGGGGCACCGTGGTGGGCCTGCTCAACCTGGTGTTTGGCGCACCCGTGTGGCTGTATGGCGTGCTGAACAACTACCTGCCCTACATTCTGCCCTCCATGGTAGCCCAACGCGCGACCAAAGACGTGGAGTTTGTGGCTCCCATCATGCTGGTGATGGGCATGCTAACGTTTCCCCTGGCGTACACCCTGCAAGCGGCCGCCGTGCAGCACTGGCTCACCCACGACTGGCGCCTGACGGCCCTCTACGTGCTGAGCCTGCCCCTTAGCGGCTTCTACGCCCTGAGCTATTGGGAAACGCTGACGGCCCGCCTGGACCGGCTTCGCGCCTTGCGCCTGTTCCGCAGCGCCCCGGCCGTGGGCAAAGAGCTGCTGAGCCAGCGGGCCACCCTGGTGGAGCAGTTGGAAGAAGCGCGGGAAGCTTATTTAGCACGCGTAGCTAAGCAATAAGAACCGGCCTGCCATGGACTGTTACGGGTGTTAGCTCAACTTTAATTTCAAGCAAAAACGGCCCAATAACTTTGGCTCAACCAACGATTTAGCTCAACATGGCGCCGGCCAATAAGGCGGCCGCGATGATGGCGACGCTCGGCACTTTTTCCCAGAGCAGCAGCAGGAAGGTGGTGCCCACCAGCAGCGGGTTCACGGGCAGGGTATTGATGGGGCCCAGGTGGAACGGCAAGGCAATCATTGTGTCGGGCAGCGGGTGATACAGCAGGAAGGTGGCCGCGCACACCAGCCCGGCACTCACGGCATTAATGCCTTCCAGCGAAGCCTGCACCACGCGGTATTGCCGTAGCCGGTCCCAGAACCGAATCACGAAGAAGATGAGGAATGTGCCCGGCAAAAAGATGCCCGCCGTGCCCACCAGCGCGCCCATCACCTGCATGCCAGCCCCGCCCGCGGGCCGCATGGCCAGCGCGCCGATGTAGGCGGCTATCGAAAAGTTTGGGCCCGGCATGGCCTGCACCAGCCCCAGCCCCGACAGGAATTCCGGGCCCGTGAGGTAGTGCTTAAACTCCACAAACTCCGCGTACAGCAGCGGCGCCAGCACCTGCCCGCCCCCAAATACCAAGGAGCCGTTGCGGTAAAAGTTCTCGAAGAGCCGCACCGGCAACAGCCGGGTGTAATGGCCCAGCACGGCCGCCCCCACCAGAATGCCCAGCCAAAGCAGGAAGTTGGCCCACTCCACCCGCAGCGGCTTTTTCTCCTGAATGATGGCGTGCTTGCGGTAGCGCACCGTGGTTACGGCGCCGCCGGCTAGCAGCAGCAGCGGCAGCATCCACGGCAGCTGGAAAAAGTAGGCCAGCATGGCCGAAGCCACCATCAGGGCCACCGCCATTTTGGTATGGATGACTTTTTCGGCGATGCGGTAGGCGGAGAACGCCACAAAGCCCACCGCCACGGGCTGCACAAACTGCACCAGCGCCGCGACCCGGGCGGGGTCGAGGTGGCTGAGGGTGAGGCCGGCCAGCGTCATCAGGGTCACGGCGGGCGTCACCCAGACCAGCAGGGTGAGGTAGGCCAGGTTGGGCCCGCCGAGCCGGAAGCCAATGACGGTGATGGTTTGGGTCGAGGTGGGCCCAGGCAGCAGCGCGCACAGTGCCTGCAATTCCAGCAGTTCGGCCGCACTCAGGTAGCGGCGCTTGTCTACCAGCAGCCGGAACATCATAGCCAGGTGCGCCTGCGGCCCCCCAAAAGCCGTGAAAGCCAGCGCGGCCACGTCCTTCAGAAAAATAATGCCCCGCACCCGCCGGGTGCGCTTGCCCGAGCGCCGCGGGGGCGGCGTGAGCGAAACGGGGGTAGGTGGCGTGGTGGGGTGGGGTTGCACGGGGAAGAACAGCTGCCTGATACCGAAGGTAAGGCAAATGCGGAAGTCAGTAGACGAGGCACAGTGCACATTTACACCGCCTCTTAGCCAACCAACGGCTCAATTAAGTCTCTTTGAGCAATGGCTAAACGGGACCAGGGCCGGGTTGAGCTAAAGTGCCATGCTGTCTCGTCCGGCTATAGCTATACAGGTGGGGGTGATAATCCGGCCTGCGCTTTACAGGCCGGGTTGGTAATCCGGA
>NZ_JAJFAW010000017.1 GCF_020711255.1 Hymenobacter plasmatis | reverse complement strand
TTCATTGTTAGCAATAGAGCCGAAGCAGCTTAGAGGTGCGCAATCGGGTCGGCGTTGCCGTCCGGGTCGTTCTTCACCGTGCCGCTGGTTGAGAAGTTGCGGCCGCGCATCAGCAGCACACCGGCCATGTGGGGCGTGGCCATCGAGGTGCCGCTCATCGTGGCGTAGCCACCGCCGATATAAGTAGAATAGATGTTGTAGCCGGGCATGCACACATCAATGGGCGGGTTGCCGTAATTCGAGAAGTACGCCCAGGTGTCGGTCTGGTCCATGGCCGAAACGGTGAAGATGTTCGGGCCATTCACGCGGCCGGGCGAGCTCTGGTTGGCATCCAAGGCGCTGTTGCCAGCAGCCAGGGCAAAGAGGATGCCCTTGTTGGAAGCATTGAGCACCGCATCATCAAGCGCCTGCGAAAGGCCACCGCCGAGGCTCATGTTGGCTACGTCGCCGGCCTTGCCGTTGGCCGCCACGTAATCGATACCGGCAATCACATCCGAAGAGGAGCCGCTGCCGTTGGCGTCGAGCACCCGTACGGCTACTACGGTGGCATTAGCGGCTACCCCAACTACGCCGAAGGAGTTGTTCTTGGCGCCAATGGTGCCGGCTACGTGCGTGCCGTGGCCGTTGGCATCCTGGGGAGTATAGTAGTCGGTTCCGGTGGTCAGGAACGAGCGGCTGCGGGTGGCATCCACGTTCAGGTCGGGGTGGCTCAGGTCGATGCCCGTGTCGATAATCCAGGCGGTTTTGCCCGTGCCATCGCCCGTGCCCACCCGGGCCACGCCATAAGGAACAGGCTGATAAATAATGTTGGGGTCAGTCGGAGCCGGAACAGGGTAAGTAGGAACCGGGGCCGGGGCCGGAGCCGGAGCCGGGGTCGGGTCAGTAGGAGCGGGTGCCGGAGCTGGTGCTGGCGCGGGAGCTGGTGCTGGTGCAGGGGCTGGTGCAGGGGCCGTGCCTCTGGGGGCTTTCAGGGGCTTGCCCAAGGAGATAATGCGGTCTGCCTCTACGTAGCTCACTTGGCCATCGCGGGCCAGGTCAGCTGCTTGCTGCGGCGTGAGGCTAGCGGCGAAACCCTTCAGTACGTGGCCATAGGCGACGCCTACTGCATCCGGGCGAAGGCCTTTGCCTTTCAGCAAGCCCTGGGCTGCTGCTTTTACTTTCTTTACTTTCTCCTGGTAGTCATCGGAGGGTGCGGTAGCCACCGCACCGTCTTTCAATACCACAATGTAATGACCGGGAATCACGTCGTCGGCCTTTGAATCAGAGGTTAGACTTACCGCCGAGCTTGACGGAGCAACTGTGTCTCGTGAGCATCCCACAAAAAAGGAAGTTGTGGCGAGCAGCGAGCCACTCAACAGCCAAGAAGCTAGGCGGGTATTCAGATACGGTTTTTGCATTCTGAGAAACTAGATTAAAGAAATAAATAAATCAGCGTACGGGTAAAGTCGGGTCGTAACTGCAACATATTATGACCATCTCAACCAGGAAATTTGCAATCACAATAAACGAATGTAAGAATAAAAAAAGACTTATTCCAAGAAAATTTGAGCAAAGCCTAATTATTCATTTTATTCAATGGGTGCCAAACTAGCGAGTTAGCATTAAGATTCCCTTAATTCTATCAGAATTGCATTTTTCCCTTAGGCTACCATTGAGACTTATTTTATTGCAAATCTCGACAGTATAAAATTGCTTAGTTAAAGATTTAGGTATTGTGATAATTTGCTTGTTGAAAAATAAGCTAAACTACGATATTTATTGTATAAAAGCAAGAAAAATAAAAATCACGAGCATAAAAAAGCCACCCGTGCAGTAGGCACAGGGTGGCTTCGACTTTATCAGGAAAGAAGTACTTCTTGGGCTAAAAAGAGACGGTGAGTTCTACCGGAAGCGGGGCGCGCCGGCCGCCAGAAACCCCGGGTTGCCAGGCTGGGCCGTCGCACACCATGCGCAGTGCCTCGGCATCGTAGTCGGCGCGCAGGCCCCGGACTACCTTCAGGCTGCTCACCTTTCCATCGGCTCCCACCACGATTTGCAGGCGCACCGTGCCACTCAGGCGCGGGGCATTAGGCTCGGGTTCAAACGCCGCGGCTTCGCGGCGCAGGTAGTCGTGCAGGGCCGCTTGGCCTCCCATAGGAGAAGGCTTAATGGCCAGCGCGGCGGGCATCGGGGTTGCGGCTACGCGAGCCATCGCCGCATTAGTGCTTGGTGAAAGTGCTCTTGCCAGTTGGCCAGCCATAGCCGAGCCCCGCGCCGCCACGGAATCGGGAAGCGTATCTCTTTCTCGTGCCGCCTCATCATTCTGGGCTAATGACACGGAAGACTTACTAGCTGCCGCAGGCATGGCAGATGAAATCACTTGACTTGAAGCAGTTTCATCGGTGCCAGCCGGAGCGGGCGCCGAAGCCCTGCCGGGTTGGGCTGCCCGGCTCGCCACGGCTGGGCGCTTTTGCGAGGCAGCTGCAGACCGGTGCGAGCGGCGTACCGGCCGATGCTCACTTGCCACTCGCTGCGCCTGAGCTGGAGCCACCGCCGCGTAATCAGTCGCTGTTGGTGCTTTGGGCGGGGTGGCTTCGGCTGCCGGTGGTGCACTGGGCAGCTCCGTCGCGGCCTCGGTGCGAGCAGTTGGGCTGGTGGGCGGGAGCGGAGCGGTTTGCTCGTGGGCGGCAATGGTCGGGCTGGCCTTGTGCTCCCAGCTCCAGATTCCACCGGCTACGGCGCCTACCAGCACCGCTGCGGCCGCCAGGCGCGGCCAAACCCAGCGCGTGCCAACAGCGCCGGGCTCCGGTACCTGCGTGCGGGCTTGCAGGCGGGTGCGCAATGCGGCTACGGCCTGGTCGGTGGTGGCGGCATCGGTCATGGAAAAGCCGTCGACCAGCTCGGCGCAGCGCTCGCATTCCAGGGCGTGCGCCTCGATGCGGTGCTGCTCGGCCGGGGGCAGGGTGCCGGCCGCGTACGCGCGCAGCTCCGCCGTGGCCGGGTGGGGACCGGGAGCGGGGAGCGGGGCAAAGGGCGAATCAGCGGGCGACATGAAGCGGGTTTTGAGGAGTGGCAGCAGAAGAAGGAGGCGAAGCGGCAGCAGGTGGCGGCGCGGGCGGGTCGAGCTGGCGCCGCAGCATGCGTTTGCCGTTTTGGAGGTGGCTCCGCACCAGGTTCAGTTCCAGGCCGGTTTCGGTGGCAATGTCACGGTAGCACTTCTTTTCCAGGTAAAATAATTCGAGGCAGCGGCGCTGTGCGGCCGGAAGTTGAGCCAGGGCCACCTCCATGCTTTGCAGGCGCGCTTCGGTGTTTTCGGCTTCTTCGGCAGTGGCGTCCTGCTCAAGCAGATGCCGGGCCCCGGCGGTTTCCACATCCGCGGCATCCGGAAACGTAAGAATGAGCGGGCCGGCGCTGGGGCCGCCGCGCTTGCGGGCCCGCAGCTGCATCAGGCAATGGTTTCGGGCTGTCGTGTGCAGCCAGGCTGGAAAGTTGTCGGGGGCGTGCGTGCGCAATACTTTCACCAGGTGCTCGAAGAGCTGCATCACGGCATCCTGGGCGTCTTCGTCGGGCGGGGCGAGATAGCGGCGGCACACGGCGAAGGCTTCGGGCAGGTACCGGTCGTAGAGCAGGCCCAGGTCGCCTACGTCGCCGAGCGCGCGGTAGCGGGCCAGCAGCGCCTGGTCGGAGGGAGGCGCGGCAGCAGACGAGGAGCGGCGGAAGAACATGGTGATGGGAAGATAGGCGAAGGCAATAATTTTCCTCTCACCTGTTGGCAAACCGGCCTCCTCAGGTGTCAGCAGCCTGCTGGGATTAGTGACGCAACTAGGTTAAAACGCAAGAAAGCCCCACCGTTGCAGCGGCGGGGCTTTTTATAAGCTATTTCGAATATTAACCCAAACAATAAATGAACCTATACAAGCGGACGGTAATTGCTGATAATCAGCATAGATAGTGGAATTTCGGCGACCGATATTTTTAACTTATAGGCCAGCGGCGCTGTCAGCCAAGGACTTAAAAAGAGTAGTTCAGCCCAACTTTAATCACCCGGTTTTGGGCGTCGAAACGGTTGCCGGAGTCTATTGACGTCAGGCCATAGTCGTAGCCGGCGCTCACGCCGAGGCCCATGTCGAACTGGTAACCCAAGCCGGCCACGGCCGCAAAGTCAACCTTGCGTATCTGGTCGGAGATGTCGAAGTCCTGCTTGTAGGCCGTGAAACCCAGCGCGCCAGCTTCCACACGGGCCTTGCCACTGACCAGGAACGAGGCTTGTGGGCCGGCATACAGGTAGAAGCCGGGCGTAACGAACACCTTGGCCAGCACCGGCACATCGACGTAAGCGAGGCGGGCGGTACCGGTGAGGGTGGTATTCAAGAAGTCGAGGGCCGGCACGGGCACTTTGCCTTGCAGCACGGTGCCTTTTTCGGAGTAAGAAACGCCGGGCTCAATGGCGAAGCTCGGGCCCAGGGGCAGCGTGGCGTAGACGCCGGCATAGAAGCCAGGGCGCATCTGGCGCGTGATAGTGCCATCGGGAGCGTAGCCGGCCAGGTTGGTAAAGCTTTTCACGGCGTCGCCCTGCACGTCGGACAGGTTCAGGCCGCCCCGGAAGCCGAAACGAACGCCGGAAGTGGAGCTACTGGCCGGAGTCGAATAGGAGGGCTGGGAGCCAACGGAGGCACGACGCACAGTACCCATGGGCCGGGGCGAAGGAGCAGCTTTGGGGTTGCCGTAGGCATCGCGGGCCCCCTGAGCCGAAGCGGAACTGGCAACCGCAGAAATCAAAAGGCAAGCCGCGGCCAGGCCGCCCGAAAGGCGTGAAAATTTCATAACCAATAACTTGGAGAAGGTGTGAAGGAAGCGAGCCCCTGGGCAAACCAGGCGAAGCGCCCGGCTACTGGGCCGATGAAAGGGTACATTACAAAACCGTGCCAAACCGTCTCGGCTGCGGCGCCTAGTCCTTTGCCCGTTTTTGATATTCCGACCAACGGCGGGAGTTTCCCCATTGGGAGGGAAAGACAATCGACCAAAAGCAGGCCCGGAATTATGCTTGCCAGCGGCGGGCAAGGGTAGAGCGCCGCCAATTGAAAGGAATAACTAAAAAATTAGTCTTGAAACTAAAACATTAGTTATATATTTGCGTTACCTCAGCAACATTGCTTCTTACTTACCCTCATGGACCCTTCTTCTTTTCCCGAACTCACCCGTGCCGAAGAGCAGGTCATGCAGGTGCTCTGGCGCCGCGGCCCCTCCTTCGTGAAGGACGTGCTGGCTGAGCTGCCAGCGCCTGCACCGGCCTACAATACGGTGTCTACCATCATCCGCATCCTGGAAACCAAGGGCTTTGTCGACCACGAAGCTTTCGGGCGCACCCACCGCTACTTCGTGCTGGTGGCCCAGGACGACTACCGCCGATTCTCGCTGCGCAAGCTGCTGGGCGGTCACTTCGGCAACTCCTTCAGCCGCTTGGTTTCCTTCTTCGCCAAGGAAGAAAACCTCGACGCGGCCCAGCTCGACGAACTGCTCCGCCACGCATCCCACCCCGAAACCCCCGATTCCGATGAACCCAACCAGCCTGCTTAATTGGATGCTGCTCAGCACAGTGCTGCTAGGAGCGTGGTGGCTGTGCTACCGTGTGGCGCTGCGCCAGGAGCGCAGCTTTGCCTATAACCGGGCGTATCTGGTGCTGGGGCCGCTGCTGGCGGCGGGCCTGCCGCTGCTGCCCGTAGCCTGGCCAGCGGGCTGGGGCGAGGGCACGTTTGGTGCGTTGCCCAAGGCCGCGGCGGTCTTGCTGCCCACTGTGCAGGTAAGCCCGGCGGGGCCAGCCCAAGCGGTGGAGTTGGGCTGGGCATTTTGGCTCAGTGTAATTTACGCGGCCGGGGTGGTCTTCGTGCTGGGGCGGTTGGGCTGGGAATTGGGCCAATTGTGGCTCAAGACCCGGGCGCTGCCCCGCGAGCAAGGCGCTGGCTATGCGCTGGCCCGTACCCACGGCCTGCTGCCCACCAGTTCGTTTGGCCGGGTGGTGTTTTGGGACGATACCCTGCCGCTGAGCGCCACCGAGGCCCACCAGGTGCTGAGCCACGAGCTGGCCCACGTGCACCAGGGCCACACCTACGACCGCCTGCTGCTGGAGCTGCTGCGCGCCGCACTGTGGTTCAACCCCTTCGTGTACCTGTGCGGCCGGGCGCTGGCCCTCACCCACGAGTTTCTGGCCGACGAAGCCGCCCTGCGTGCCGACTCGGCGGCGCCGTCCGCTTTTTCATCTTCTCGTTCCTACGCTCACCTTTTGGCCCGGCAAGTGGCCACCCGCCTCGGTTTCTCCATCCCGCTTGCGCACACCTTTTCCCATTCCCAAACCTTACGTCGCATTGCCATGATACAGAAAACGTCCCCTATTTCTCGCTGGAAGCAGTGGCTCGCGCTGCCGCTGCTGGCCGCCCTGGTTACCATCGTTGCCAGCGGTCAGACGGCTGCTCAGCAGGGCCCTCCCCGCACGGCTAAACTCCCTTCAGCGCGGCAGGAAAGCACGCCGCCTCCACCCCCACCGCCCGCCGAAGTTCGGGACGCGCCCTCGGCCCAATCACCCGATAAGGTTTATACCTATGCTGAGACCATGCCCCAACTGCCTGGCGGCGGAGGCAACCGTGCCATTGTGGACTACATTCAGAGCAAGCTGGTGTACCCCAACGTAGCGCCCGCCGACCGCAAAGAAGGGAGGGTATTTGTCGGCTTTATCGTATCGAAAGAGGGGCAGGTAAAGGATGTAAGAATCATCAAAGGGTTGTCGGCTGAATACGATGCGGCCGTGGTAAAAGCGGTGCAGCAATTGCCCCGCTTCATTCCGGGCCAACAAGATGGCAAAGCCGTGGCCGTCAGTTTCACGCACCCCATTCAGTTTGTAACCAGCAGCCCCAACTCAAAATAAATACTGACTCAGCCCCGCAGGGCAAAACGAAAAACTAGGCTCCCCGCAGCCAAACAAGTGAAGAAACCGCCCGAAAAGCCCCGGCCTTTGCCGAGGCCTTTCTGCGTTAGCCTCAGTATTAACCGCTCAAAATGGGCTAACTTGCGGGTAGTATCGACCCCTTAGCCCAATTTATTCAGTGTTATTTTCCTTCTTGCCGCGCCACGCTGTGGTGGCCGCATCGTTGAGCTTGCTGGCTGCCGCTGGCTTTTCTTCTTGCCAAACCCGTCCCGCCGAGGGCGAAACCCCGGCCGGCACGGCCACTGGTGTCCCCGGCGAGGCAGGAGCCAAGGCTGCTGCCCCCCTCGATTCAGCCCAACTCAAGGCCGTGGCCATGCGCCGCGATTCGCTCCGCGCCGACTCTATTGTGAAGAAGAGCGGGCAGCTGCCGGGCGCCATCCTGCCCGGCCACCGCATTGTGGCCTTCTATGGCAACATTCGCTCGAAGGGCATGGGCATTCTGGGCCGCGAGCCTAAGGAGCAGATGTTCCGCAAGTTTGAGAAGGTGCTGGATGAGTGGCGTGCCGCCGACCCCAGCATTCCCGTGCAGCCGGCTTTGCACAACGTGACCATCACCGCGCAGGGCACCCCCGGCAAAGACGGTAAATGGCGCCTGATGAACTCCAAGGCCACCATCGAAGAAGTTATCAGCTGGGCCCGCGAACACAAGTGCATCCTGTTTCTGGACGTGCAGCCGGGCCATAGCACCCTGCAGACCGAGCTGCCCAAGCTGGAGCAGTACCTGAAGTCGCCCGACATCCACCTCGGCATCGACCCGGAGTTTTCGCTCTCCACCATGCCCGGCGTGCGCCCCAACCAGCGCATCGGCACCCTCGATGCCAAGGACGTGAACTTCGCCGTGAGCTTCCTGGCCCGCATCGTGAGCGAAAACCACCTGCCCCCCAAGGTCCTGACGGTGCACCGCTTCACCCGGAAGATGATTACGAACTACAAAAACATCAAGCTCGACCCGCGCGTGCAGATTGTGATGCACATGGACGGCCACGGCGAGCCCACCCTGAAAAAGGATTCGTACCACGACTACATCCAGACGGAGCCCGTGCAGTACACCGGCTTCAAGCTGTTTTACGAGTACGACGCCCGCCCAGCTCCCCACCACATCATGACGCCTCCCGAGGTGTTGGCCCAGCTCAACCCCAAGCCGCTGTACATCCAGTACCAGTAGCAACACTGCGGACACTAGTGGCCAAACAAAAAGGGCTTCCTGCTAAATGCAGGAAGCCCTTTTTTATAATCATAACATATTCAAATCGTCACCTAATCAACTCACATAGCATAGGCTATAGCAATTAGTGGGCCGCATTTAGGTCGACAAGCGCCCCGGGCTTGTTGCGCTTGATGAGAAACACCAGCGGCAGGCAGCCCAGGAAGAAGAACCCCAGGCCCGAAAACACCTGGGCGTAGGTGATAATGGATACCTGCTTCATCAAAATGCCTTCCAGCGCGGCGTAGGCCTGCTGGCGGGCCTGCTCCAGTGGGAAGCCGCGCGACATAAAGTTCTGGGTGAAGGCCTGGATGCGCTGCACCGTGGCGGGGTCGTAAAGCGAGATGTGCGGCAGCAGCCCCACCCGGTTTTGGGCAATGCTGCGCTCCAGGTACGTACCCACGATGGCCACGCCAAACGAGCCGCCGAGCTGGCGAATCATGCCGGTAAGGCCCGCGGCCTGGCCTGCATCTTTGCCCTGCAGGCCGGCCAGGCTCATGGTGGTGATGGGCAGGAAAATCAGGCCCAGGCCCACGCCGCGCACGATAAGCGGCCAGAAAAAGTCACTTTCGCCGGCTGTGGGCGAGATGCGCGAGGCTATCCAGAACGTGAAGAAGAAGAAGATGGTGAAGCCTACCGGAATCATGAACTTCTGCGGCACGCCGTTTTGCAGCGCCTTGCCGATAATGGGCATCATGAAACCCGAGGCCAGAGCGCCCGGCAGCAGCAGGTAGCCCGTTTGGGCGGCCGAGAAGCCCAGAATCCGCTGCGTGAAGATGGGGAACACAAACACCGACGCGAACAGGCCAAAGCCCAGTACAAACGACAGGAACGCGCCCACGGCCAGGTTGCGGCTCTTGCCCAGCACGCGCAGGTCCACGATGGGCTGCTTGGCCGTGAGCTCGCGCCAGATAAAGCCCACGATGCCGATAACCGACAGCGCGGTGAAGAACATGATGTACGTGCTGTCGAACCAGTCCTCGGTTTCGCCTTGCTCTAGCACCAGCTGCAGCGAGCCTACGCCCAGAATCAGGAGGCCAATACCGGCCCAGTCAATCTCCCGCAGCGGCCGCGGAATGGCGTTTTTGATGCGCTCGGGGTCGCGGATGAACAGCAGGGTAAAGATGGCGGCCAGGATGCCCACCGGCACGTTCACGTAGAAAATCCAGGGCCAGTCGTAGTTGTCCACGATGTAGCCGCCGAGCGTGGGGCCGATGGTGGGGCCGATAATCACGCCCATGCCAAACAGGGCCTGGCCCAGCGGCAACTGCTTGGGCGGGAACGTATCGATGAGAATAGACTGCGACGTCGCCATCAAGGCGCCGCCGCCAATGCCCTGGATGAAGCGAAATGCCACCAGCTCCCAAATGTTGGTGCTTTGGCCGCAGGCCATCGAGGCGATGGTGAAGATGAGCACCGACACGAAGTAGTAGTTGCGCCGCCCAAACTGCTCGGCCAGAAAGCCGGTCATCGGGATGACAATAACGTTGGCGATGCCGTAGGAGGCCACCACCCAGCTCACTTCCTGCTGCGTAGCCGAGAGATTGCCCATCATCTGGGTCAGGGCCACGTTCACAATGCTGGTGTCAATCAACTCCAGCAAGCAGCAGAGAACCACCGTGATGACGATAATCCACTTGGTAAATCCGGTTTCCATTCTTTTCTATCATTATAGCTTTCCTGTCCTGCTGGCGGAGGAAGCATCTTATCGCCGCTGAACGAATCCGGCGTGAGAAGATGCTTCCTTCGTCAGCAGGACAGGAAGCCTGTTTACTTCACCTGCACGGTGGCATTTACGCTCATGCCGGCGCGCAGCGGGTGCTGGGGGTCCACTTTGTCGATGGCAATTTTCACGGGCACGCGCTGGGTTACTTTCACGAAGTTGCCGCTGGCGTTGTCGGGGGGCAGCAGCGCAAAGCGGGCACCGGTAGCGGCCGACAGCGACTCGACGTGGCCCTGGAACTCCTCGTGAGGGTAAGCATCTACTTCAAGTTTCACGGGCTGGCC
Source organism: Hymenobacter plasmatis (assembly GCF_020711255.1). Lineage (GTDB taxonomy): Bacteria > Bacteroidota > Bacteroidia > Cytophagales > Hymenobacteraceae > Hymenobacter. The sequence continues at coordinate 112,719 of NZ_JAJFAW010000017.1, read as the reverse complement.
CACTTTCATGTCTTCCAGCTGGGTTTCCTTGAAGTTGGCGATAACCCAGGTTTTCTCGCTGGCTACCAAGCCCATGAGCTGCTGGCCGGGGGATACTACCTGGCCGGGTTGCACATTTTTCTTGCTCACAATACCGTTGCCAGGGGCCACGATGGTGGTGTAGCTCAGCTGCAGCTTGGCGTTGTCGAGGTCGGCTTGGCGCTGCTTCACCACGGCCTGCGCCACGGCAATCTGCTGCTGGGCCGCCGCTACTTGCTGGCGGGCCACGCCCACCTGCTCGGAAGCGGTGGCGCGCTGGGCGCTGGTGGCGCGCAGGTTGGCTTGCACGGCATCGTACTCGCTCTGCGGAATGATATCCTGCTTGCGCAGAAAGGTGCTGCGCTTGAGGTCCTTCTGCAGCTTGGCCTGGTTGGCCTCGCTTACGCCGATGCTGGTTTGGGCGGAGCGCACGTTGGCGCTAGCCGTAGCCACGCCGGCACGAGCGGCGGCCACCTGTGCCCGAGCAGCTGCCAAGGCCGCTTCAGCGGCGTTCACGCGCTGTTGGTAGTCGGCAGCGTCCAGGGTCACCAGCACGTCGCCTTTTTTCACGGGTTGGTTGTCTTCCACCTTCACCTCGAGCACCGGCCCGCCCACGCGGGGCAGAATCGGGTACACGTCGCCTTCTACCTGGGCGTCGTCGGTGCTTTCGTGGGCTTTGGCGTACTGGTAGCGGGTCCAGCCGTAGTAGGCGCCGCCCAGCAGTATCAGCGCCAGCACAATCATAATAAGCGGGTTGCGCCGCTTGGGCTCCTCCATGGGCACGCCGGTGTCGGTAGTGGTCGCGTTGGGGTACGGAGCGGGGTCGTTTTGCACAGCGGGAGTAATTTCAGTCTGGGCCATCTTGGTAAGTATCAGGTGTCGGTGTTGAAGGAAAAGGGGAGGCAGAAGCGCGGGCGGGCAGCAGGCCCTTATTTCCCGTTTTCTGGTTGGTGAGAGGCGCGCACCAGCAGGGTGGCGCACGGGGCGGTGCGCAGCACGATTTCGGCGGTGCTACCCATCAGGAAGCGCGTCAGGCCCGTTTGGCCGTGCGCTCCGATAACAATTAAGTCGGCTTTCTGCCGGCTGGCTTCGGCTATAATTTCGGAGGCGGCTTCGCCCTGCACAATGCCGGTGTGCACGTGGGCCGCGCCGGCCTGCTCGGCATCGGCCCGAAAGCCCGTCAGCCGCTCAATGCAGGGCACGGGGCTGGCCGAAGCCGGGGCGCCAGGCAACCGGCCCGCCAGGTCTTCCTGCGGCTCGCACACGTGCAGCAGCCGCAGCTCGGCCCCGGTAGCCACGGCCAAGGCCGCTGCATACGCCACCAGCCCCGACGACGCAGCCGAGAAATCGAGCGGACAAAGGATGGTGGAGAGGTTCATTGCTGGGTGGGGTATTGGATGTAATCGGGGAGGATGTCATGCTGAGCTTGTCGAAGCATCTCGCGTGCAGCAGTAATCAACTTTGCTCAACGAAGCGGGCGAGATGCTTCGACAAGCTCAGCATGACGGGTTTTTTAGCTCAATTCAGCGTTTATTGCCAAATCTGCTCGCCGGTGGCGCGCTTGAGCTGGAACTGACCGAGGGTGTAGTTGTAAATGGCCTGGGCGCGGGCGAGGCGGGCCTGGGCCAGCTGGGTTTCAGCGTCGAGTACGTCGAGGTTGGTGCCTACATCGTAGCGGTAGCGGGCCCGGGCGCGGGTGAGAGCGTCGGTGGCTTGCGCTATTTGCCGCTCGGCGTTGTCGTAGCGGGCTTGGCTGAATTCCATGTTGTTGGCCGCTTGGCGCACATCGGCGCGGATTTGCTCCTGCGTGTCCTGCGTGCGGGCCACTGCGCTGCGGGCGTTGGCGAGGGCCTCCACGCGCTGGTTCTTGTTCTTATTGCCGTCGTAGATAGGAACTGACAGCTGCACCACGCCCACCGTGTTGGGTTTGATTTGGTTGAGCTCGGGCAGGTAGCCGTTTTTGGCACCTACCTGCGCCCCTATGCCCAGGCTGGGCATGTTGCTGCGCTCTACGAGGCGCTGCTGCAGGGTGGCGGTATTCTCAGCATCGCGGGCCAGCTTGATTTCCGGCCGGTTCTCGTACGCCTTGGTCAATTCGGCATCCACATTCACCGACTGGGGCTGAAAGGCCAGGCGGCCCTTCACCGGAATGTCGGCCTGCGTGGGCTTGTGCAGCAAGCGCGCCAGCTGCACCTGCTGGTTGCGGAGCTGGTTTTGCAGGTCAATTTTCGTGTTTTGGGCCTGCGTGATGCGCACGTCGGTCGTGGTCACGTCGAAGCGCGTGCTCACGCCGCCCTGCACCCGCTTCTCCATCTCGTTGCGGTGGGCCTGCAGCGAAGCAATCTGGGCATCCTGCACCTTAATGCTCTCACGCATAAACAGGATGTTGTAGTACACCTGCGCGGCGTTGAAAGCCAGGTCGCGCCGGGCCACGTTCACGTTGTCCTGCGCGGTTTGCACCTGCGACTCGGCCACCTTTACCGTCGCGGCGCTTTTGCCAAAGTCGAGCAGCAGGTACTGGGCCGTGATGTGGGCGTCGTAGTTATTGTTAGGCGCCAGCTGCAGCGTTTCGCCGCCAAAGGGCAGCTTCACTACGGGGTCGATGCGGGTGTAAGTGGCGGTGCCGGTAATCTGGGGCAAGAAACCGGTGCGCGTCTGGGCCAGGCGGCCGCTGGCCGCGTTGGCCAGCTCGGTGAGCGAGGTCACGCCCGGATTGGCTTCGAGCACGGAGCGGAGGGTGCCGTCCAGCGTCAGCGAATCAGAAATGACATCGGCGGCCGGGGCAGTCTGCGCAGCGGCCGAGCCAGCGCTCAGCAAAGCCAGCGCAAAGACAACGGCTGCTGGTGATGAAAAAGGAGAAGACATAAGAAAGTGCAGGTGTGTATCGCTGCCCCCCTTACCTAATGCTGTGCCAATGGGTATTGATGAGGTGTTTGAGCTTTAATAAGTCTGTAAATTAATAATAATGAATCGCTTGCGGTTTTATCTGCTTCCGGGTAAACAATGCGGCTACAAGGCTGTCTTCCTGAAATATTAGGAATTACTGTAAATTTGTTCCTGTTATTTCAGGAAAATGAGGTATTCACAAGTGCTTTAGCCAAGCAAGCTCCCTGCTCATACCCATGCCCGACCAAGACGAATCGCTGCTGCTAAACCTCAACGAAGCCATCGCGACCATGCGCGATAAGGACTCGTTGTTCAAGGTGGTCACCACCAAGTTGCGGCTGATTTTCCCTTTCGACCTCATCGGCATCAACGTGTTCGACGCCGAGCTGAAGACCAAGCGCCTGTTTCTGCGCGACTACTACGGGGCCGAGGACCCGCAGCCCGCCGTGCCGGGCAGCATGGCCAATTTCACGCCCATTGCCAATTCCCCCATCGAGCAACTGGTGGCCGACCCCCGCGTGCGGCAACTCACGCTGCAAGACTACATGGGCGCCTACCCCGACTACGAGCCGTTTGCGCGGATGCGGCAGCAGGATATTGGGCAGCTCACAGCCGTGCCGCTGCGCATCGGGGGCCACCTCACGGGCTTTCTCACGCTGGCCTCGCGCCGGGCACCCAACCTCACGCCGGCCGACGAAAAGCTACTGGAAAAAATCGGCTCGCTCATCGCCGTGGCCGTGGCCAACACGCTGGCGTTTGAGGAAGTGGCCCGCCGCGAGCAGCAGCGCACCCTGCAGCTCAACATCAACAATGCCCTGCTCAGCATCAAGCAGCGCGAGCCCTTGTTTCGGGCCGTGGCCGAGGAATTGAGCCGTGTGGTGCCGTTCGAGTACTTCGGCATTCGGGTGCAGCGGGCCGAGCAAGGCGAGGTATTTCAGGCCTTTGCCGAGTTCTCGCGCCCGGCGCCCGGCGCTCCGCTCGAAGCCCGCGACCCCGACCGTGACCAGGACGAAGGCCTGCGCGATAGTGAAAGCATCTACCGGCAAAGCACCGACTTGTTGCAGGCCGCGGCCGTGTACTCCGGCCCCGAGTTTAAGGCCCTGGCCGTGCGCTACCCGCGCCTGCGCTACGTGTACGAGCACTATCACACCCGCGCGCTGCTGGTGGCGCCCATCTGGCAGCGGCCCGACGGCGCGGCCGTACTCACGCTGTCGGCCGCCGAGCCCGACGCGTTCCAGCCCGAGGACCTGGCCACGGTGCTGGCCCTAGTGCCCCAGATTGGGCTGGCGCTCGAAAACCTCTTCGCCTTCGAGCAGATTGAGCAGCTCAAGGCCCAGGTAGAACAGGAGCGGACCTACCTGGTGGACGAAATCAACACCTCGGCTCGCTTCGGAGCCGACTCGGGTGCGTTCATCGGCAGTGGGCCGGCCCTGCAGCAAACCCTGCGGCGCATCGGCCAGGTGGCCCCGACGGATACGACGGTGCTGATATCGGGCGAAACCGGCACCGGCAAGGAGCTGGTGGCCCGCGAGCTGCACAACGCCTCGCCCCGGCACGCCCGCGCCCTCATCAAGCTCAACTGCGCGGCCCTGCCAGCCCAACTCATCGAAAGTGAGCTGTTTGGCCATGAGAAAGGCGCTTTCACGGGCGCAGTGGAGCGGCGCATCGGCAAATTTGAGCTGGCCAACGGCGGCAGCATTTTCCTCGACGAAATCGGCGAACTGCCCCTCGACCTGCAAGCCAAATTGCTGCGTGTGCTGCAGGAGCGGGAATTCGAGCGCCTGGGCGGCACCAAGGTGCTGCACTCCGATGCCCGCGTGATTGCGGCCACCAACCGCGTGCTGGCCGACGAAGTAGCCGCCGGTCGCTTCCGGGCCGATTTGTACTACCGGCTCAACGTATTTCCCATTGAGCTGGCCCCGCTGCGCGAGCGGCGCGAAGACATTGAGCCGCTGCTGCGCCACTTCGTACAGCGACTGAGCAAGCGCCTAGGCAAGCCCGTGCGCCAGGTGCGCCCCGCCGACCTAGCCGCCCTGCAGGCCTATAGCTGGCCTGGCAACATCCGCGAGCTGGAGCACGTGCTCGAGCAGGCCATCATCGTCAGCCAGGGGCCGTTTCTGGAGTTTGCGGGCTTTGCCGCCGCGCCGCTGGTGGCCGGGGCGGTGGCTGGAGCCTCGCCGGCTTCCGCGCCTATCAAAACCTTGCGCGAGCAGGAGCGAGACCATATTTTGGCGGCCCTGCAGCGCACCGGCGGCCGGGTGAGCGGGGCGCAAGGAGCGGCCTTGCTGCTCGATATCAACCCCAAAACACTGGAAGCCCGCATGAAAAAACTGGGTATTCGGCGCACGGTGGGCCTGGAGAGCTAGCGGGGCACTTGTGCCGGTGCTCTCGTCTTACTGTACAGATAGCCTTATGCACTGGAAGCGGCTTAGGCGCCAAGGGCTGCTACTTGACGAGGCTGTTAGCCTTTGCTTACTGTAGACACCAATGCCTCCGCGTGCCGTTTGTGCAGTAGCCTGTGCACAGCTCCGGCTCCCGTTAACCTTAAAAAGCGCGCCTTCTCAAAACGGATTTTACTGTTGACTAACCGTTCTCGGTACGGTAAAAAAGTAAAAAAAAATTGCGGTGGGACAGCCCGGCGTTATCGCCTTTTATCTCGCTGATTCTGTAAATGCGATGCCTAAATCGGGGCTATGCTTTCCTTGCTAAGGGCTGAGGCTAGCAGGACCTCGGCCATAACTGCCTAAATAACAATGCGTAACTTGATGGAGTCATTCCCATCCATTTATCATTCTCATTTATTCAACGTTATGGCAAACAGAGGAAATTCCAGCCAACACGAGGAAGCTGGCCGTAAAGGCGGCCTAGCCAGCCACAGCCACCGCCAAGCTGCCAGCCACCACAGCGAGGCGGCCCGCCATCACCATGCGGCCGCCGACAGCTACGACGAAGGCAACACCGAGCGCAGCGCCATGCACGCCCAGATGGCCCGTGGCCATGCCAGGGAGGCCCGTTCACAAAGCAAGCAAGCCAACCGCAGCTACGTGAGTGCCCACGGCGTCGGGCGCGGCTTTGCCGGCATGGACCCCGAGCGGCAACGCGAGATTGCATCGATGGGCGGCCGGGCCAGCCAGGGTGGTAACCGCGACTACGACGAGCGCGACGAAGACCAGCGGGGCAGTGGCCGCGGTTTTGCCAGCATGGACCGCGACCGGCAGCGGGAAATCTCGGCCATGGGCGGCCGCGCTAGTCAGGGCGGTAACCGCGACTATGACGAGCGCGAGAACGACAATCGGGACCGCGACCGGGACTACGACGAGCGCGACGAAGACCAACGCGGTAGTGGCCGCGGTTTTGCCAGCATGGACCGCGACCGGCAACGCGAGATTTCGTCGATGGGCGGCCGGGCTAGCCGCGGCGGCAACCGCGACTACGACGAGCGCGACGAAGACCAGCGGGGCGGCCGCGGCTTCGCGAGCATGGACCCCGAGCGTCAGCGCGAAATCGCCGCCATGGGCGGCCGCGCCAGCCACGGCGGCCGGGAGAATGAGCGGCGGGGCAGCACCCGCGTCCGTGACCGCGAGGAAGAGCAGCGGGGCAACGGCCGGGGCTTCGCCGGCATGGACCCCGAGCGCCAGCGCGAGATTGCAGCTATGGGCGGCCGCGCCAGCCACGGCGGCCGTGGCTCCGACCAAGGCGATGGCCAGTAGAATGCTGCCGGCTAGCTAGGACTGCTGCCTACTGCTGCGGGGTCTTGCGAGCATGGAAAAGCCCGGAACGTCTGACGTTCCGGGCTTTTGTGTTTTGAAAGTAGCTATGGAAACAAGATGGTTTTTAAGCGCTGCTTATAAGTGTGGTCCAAGCGGCTCTACTCTACAAGGCGTACCACAAGGGGCTTACTTTTTCCGTTGCAGGGCCTGCAAGGCGCCGGTAGACCACAGGGCCCAGCCCATCAGTACGGGCTGGAAAAACAAGCGGCCCAACCGCTTGGCATCGGTGTCGAGGCCAAAGGCGGAAATATGGTGGGTGTATTGGTGCACGTTGCCGGGAAACACTGCCGCGTAAAACGCAGCTAGGCCCAGACCCATTGCGACCCGGCGCCGCTTTACGAGCAGCAGCGCCAGCCCCAGCCCAATCTCGGCCACCCCCGATAGCAGCACCACGGTGTCTTTGTTCAGCGGTACAAAATCGGGCACTTGGGCCTGAAAATCCTGCCGGGCAAAGGTGAGGTGCCCCGTGCCGGCCACTACCATAAAGGAGCCCAGCAGCCCGCGGGCCACGTTTTGCCAAGTTGTCGTGTGCGTTTGGTTGAGCATGGCTTTCTGAGTGGTTAGTCGAAAGCTTGGCTATACGGTGGGCAGGCGAGTGCGGACAGTAAAAGGGAATGGTGGCTAAGGCGTCTCGGCTACCCGATGGCCGGGCAAGCATACCATTGCAGTTACGAAAACGCCTCGCTGTAATACTGCATATTCCACAGGGGAATATAGGTCTTAGCGAACTCACTCTTCCCAATCACGTACTTGGCCAGCAGTCGCTTTCCAACGATAGTGGGATGGTAGACAAACACGTAAAGCATGAGCAAAACCGTGAACACGGTAGCGTCTATCAAGCCCAATTTGCTCAGTAGAGCAAGAATCAGCAAAGGCGCTACCAGGAGCGAGTAGAAGGAGAAGGTTTTCATGCCGCCAAGGTAGTGGAAGTAACTGAAGTTGTGAGTATTCAGCTCAATTTAATGGGCCTCCAGCCAGTTATTGCCGGTGCCCACTTCCACTTCCAGCGGCACGCCGCGGGGCAGCAGCAGCGCATGGGTCATCAGCTCCTTGATTTTGGGCGTGATGTATTCCACTTCCTCTTTCACGGCATCGAACACCAATTCGTCGTGCACCTGCAGAATCATACGGGTCTGGAGCTTCTCCTCGCGCAGCCAGTGGTAGATGTTAATCATGGCCATCTTGATGATGTCGGCGGCCGTGCCCTGGATGGGGGCGTTGATGGCGTTGCGCTCGGTGTAGCCGCGCAGCGTGGCGTTGCGCGAGTTGATGTCGCGCAGGTAGCGGCGGCGCTTGAGCAGGGTTTCGGCGTATTCCAGCTCGCGGGCCTTGTTGATGCTCTCGTCCATGAACTGCTTCACCGACGGAAACTCCTGGAAGTACGTCTCGATGATGTCGGTGGCTTCCTTCCGGCCAATGCCGATGCGTTGAGCCAAACCAAAGGCCGAAATGCCGTAGATAATGCCGAAGTTGACGGTTTTGGCCTTGCGCCGCATGTCGCTGTCCACTTCCTCAATCGGCACTTTGAAGACCTTGCTGGCCGTGCTGGCGTGAATGTCGAGCCCCTGGCGGAAGGCCTCAATCATGGTTTTGTCGCCCGAGAAGTCGGCCATGATGCGCAGCTCCACTTGCGAGTAGTCGGCCGCGAGCAGCACGTGGTTTTCGTCGCGCGGCACGAAGGCCTTGCGGATTTCCCGGCCCTTTTCCGTGCGGATGGGAATGTTCTGCAGGTTGGGGTTAGTGCTGCTCAGGCGGCCGGTGGCCGTCACGGCCTGGTTGAAGTTGGTGTGCACGCGGCCATCGGCCACGCACACCAGTTGGGGCAGCGCCTCCACGTAGGTCGAGCGCAGCTTGGTGAGCTGGCGGTACTCCAGAATCAGGGCCACGATGGGGTTGTCGGCAGCCAGCAAACTCAGGATTTCCTCGCCGGTGGCGTACTGGCCGGTCTTGGTTTTCTTGATTTTGCCGCCGCCAATCTGCATTTTGTCAAACAGCACCTCGCCCAACTGCTTCGGCGAGCCGATGTTGAACTCCTGCCCGGCTTCGCGGAAAATCTGGGTTTCGAGCTCCGAAATGTAGCCTTGCAGCTCGGCCGAGTACTCGTTCATGGCGTTGGAATCAATCCGCACGCCCTCGTACTCGATGCTGGAGAGCACCGGCACCAGCGGGTTTTCCACGTCGTTGAGCAAGCCGAGCAGGCCCAGGTCCTGCAGCATGGGCTCAAACACGTGTTTGAGCTGTAGGGTCACGTCGGCGTCTTCGCAGGCGTAGTCCTTTACCTCTGCGGGCGGGATGTCGGCCATGGTTTTCTGCTTCTTGCCCTTGGGCCCAATCAGCTCAAGAATGGACACTGGCGAGTAGTGCAGGTAGGTTTCGGCCAGCACGTCCATGTTGTGGCGCATGTCGGGCTCGATGAGGTAATGCGCCAGCATGGTGTCGAACAGCTTGCCGCTCACTTCCACGTTGTAGTGCCGCAGAATCGTGAGGTCGTACTTCACGTTCTGCCCAATTTTCAGAATGTGTTCAGCCTCGAAAAACGGGCAGAATTCGTCCACAATGGCCTGGGCGGCTTGCTCATCATCCGTAGGCACGGGCACGTAGTAGGCCTCGCCCGGCAGCCAGCAGAAGCTCAGGCCCACGAGCCGCGCCGTCATGATGTCGAGCCCGGTGGTTTCGGTGTCGAAGCTGACTTCGGTTTGCTGCAACAGGAAGCCCAGCAGCATCTTCCGCAGCTCCGGGGTGTCAATCAAATGGTACTGGTAGGGCACGTCTTCCAGGCGCTTGCGCGGGCCGCTGGGCGCGCCGTAGCGGCCGGTTTCGCCTTCCTCAGCGGCGATGGCCACGGCTTCGTCGCCGGGGTTGGCAAAGAGCGAGGCCTGGCCGGCCGCCACCCGCGGGCGCCGGGCGCCGGTAGTTCCCGGCTTGGCCACGCTGGCCGGGGTGCGGGGCGGGCCGCCGCTGAGCACGCGGGCCGCCAGCTGCCGGAATTCCAGCTCGTCGAACAGTTCGCGCAGCTTGGCTTCGTCGGGGGCATCCAGCACAAGCGCGTCCGGCTCGAAGGGCAGCGGCACGTTCACGTGGATGGTAGCCAGCTCCTTGCTCATCAGACCCTGCTCGGCAAAGTTGCGCACGTTTTCTTGCTGCTTGCCTTTGAGCTCATCCACATGGGCCAGCAGGTTTTCCACCGAACCATACTTCTGAATCAGCGTCTTGGCCGTTTTCTCGCCGATGCCCGGAATGCCGGGAATGTTGTCGCTGGCGTCGCCCTGCAAGCCCAGAATGTCAATCACTTGCTCCACCCGCTCAATTTCGAAGCGGGCCAGCACGTGGTCCACGTCCAGAATCTCGGCTGCGTTGCCCATGAAAGCCGGGCGGTAGATTTTGATGTGCTCCGTCACCAGCTGGCAGTAGTCCTTGTCGGGCGTCATCATGTACACCTCAAAGCCCTGGGCCTCGGCCCGCTGCGCCAGCGTGCCAATCACGTCATCGGCCTCGAAGCCGTCCAGCATCAGCACCGGAATATGGAAGGCCTGAATGATTTTCTTGATGTAGGGAATGGCGATGCCGATGTCTTCGGGCATGGCCTGGCGCTGGGCCTTGTAGGCAGCAAACTGGTCGTGGCGAAACGTCTTCTTCGGGCCATCGAAGCACACGCCAATGTGGGTGGGCTTCTCCTTTTGCAGCACCTCCACCAGCGTGTTGGTGAAGCCGAGCACGGCGCCCGTGTTCATGCCCTTGGAGTTGATGCGCGGGTTTTTGCTGAACGCAAAGTGCGAGCGGTAAATCAGCGCAAAGGCGTCGAGCAGGAAGAGCTTTTTGGCAGGAGCGGCGGGTTGTTCAGGCATAGTGCGAAGGTACGGGCGGCGGCTGTAGAAGGGTACAGCTTATCGAAACCGAACGGATGAAAAGCGTCCGGCCGCGCGTTGCTTTTATGCAGTAGCACGTCATGTTGAGCAGCACGAAGCATCCGGTTGGCTTGCTAATCCAATCGTCCGTTATGCTGACGCAGGAAGCATCTTATCAGGTTAGCTCAATTCGTTCGAACGTGATAAGATGCTTCGCAGGCTCAGCATGACAGACGATTGATTTGCTTACAGTACCGGTTTCACCTCCAGCACGAAGCTGGTGCTGCCCGATAGCCCGGAAGAAGCAAGGCCCTGCAACACCACTAGGTAGCGCCCGGCCTGGTCGCCGGTGTAGAAATACTGCGTGTTGGGCTGAGATGCCGTCGTGTTGATGTTCGGATTCCAGTAGAGCAGGTTGCGCAGGTCGGGCAGGCGGCTTTGCTTTTCCTGGGGCGTATCGTAGCGCGGGGCGTAGAACTCCCGCTGCCGCTGCACGCCTTCGTACTGCTGCACCAATACCCGCGGGTCGAGTGAGAAGCCTTCCAGGTCGCCTTTGTAGGTGGTGAAGCTCACGATGCCGTCGTAAACGGCCAGTCCCTGAAAATAATGGCCATCGATAACGTCCAGCTTCCGAATCTTGAGCGGGTTCATGGCCATGATTTTGTTCATGTTGAACACCGGCACGCCATCCAACAGCACCAAGGGGTTGTCCTCGAAAACCGTTTTGTTCAGCTTGTCTACCACCTGCAGGTGAAAGCCATCCTTCCGGATGCGCACCACCACGCCGGGCACGTACTCGCGCAGTACCTCCTCCATCACCTTAAACCGGGTGTACTTGTCGAGCAAATACGTTTCGTTGGGCTTGCCGAAAAACGGCAGGCTGTCGACGGGCTGCGCGGCAAAGCGGCTGCGGTACTTGCCCGAAAACACGTTCTGCACCTGGGCCTGCAGGTTGCGCTTGGCGTAGTCGTTTTGGAAGCGCGCCGTGAGGCCAAACGAGGGCAGCGGCGCGCCGGAATACTGCGCGGAGAACGGGTCGAAAATGGTGAGCTGGCCGGTGCTGTCCTGCTTGGGGTCGGTTTGCACCACGATTTCCTGCGCGCCCACAAAATTGTTCAGCTCAAACTGCACCCGGCCGTCGGCGTCGCTCTGCGAGTTGCTGAGCTGGGTGATGCGGCTCGGCGACGACAGGAACGTCATCACGCCCGGCTTGGGCTGGTTGGTGCCGGGCCGGGTGAGGCGCCCCCGAACAAGCAGGCCGTTGGGCTCCGGTAGGAACTCGAATGGCTTGGGCGAAGCGGCCAGCACGTCTTCCCACCGAAACCGGCTCCAGCCCTGCGTAAGCATCAGGTTATCGGCCGCTTCGGCGGCCTCCGGGCTGGTGGTCGTGAAGTAATAGTCTGGATTTTCTACGGTGCCCTTCAGGTCCGACGTGAGCCAGAGCGAACGGTCGATGGCGGGTGGCAGCGCGGTATTGAGCGAATCGAGCCGGTAGACGGCCATGGATAAGCTGGCCGGCAGCGGGGTTTGCTGGTCGGCGGCGGCTATCTGCACGCTTACTTTATCGCGGGTGGTGTACTGCGCCTTATCGGGTTGAGCTGAAATGGCGAGCCGGTGCTGGGGCGCCTGGAAATACAGCCGCTCGCACAGCGGCTGCTGAGCCGCATTAAACAGCGTGAAGTGCGAAACACCCTCCAGCAGCTGGGCTTTGCTCACCACAAACGAGGCCTGGCCGTTGACCAGCTGCGCCTGCAGGGCCACGGGCGCTTTTTGGCGGGAGTGGGCCAGCAGAAACACGGTTTCGGGCTGGGAGTTAGTGGCGTTCACCGTCACGGTGAGTTGGTCGGGGCTCGTGTTTTCCAGGCGCAGCACGTAGCCTTGCGCGTACACCCGGGGCAGCTTGCGGCGGATAGCCGGCGCCTTGCCCGGCGCAACCACCGCCGTGTAGACTTCCTGGTCCGACGCGGGCGTGAACGCGAAGCTGCCCATGCCCAGCCGGAGCGTTTTGAACGTGGCCACCACGGCCCCGCTTTGGTTCAGCACCTTGCCATCGGCGGCGATGCCTTTGCCGGACTTGTCGGTGATTTTAAAGGCCACTTTGCTGCGGAGGCCCTTCACAAGGTTGCCGCCTTCCGGGAAAAACTGGGCCTCGTACGTGGCCGAATCCTTGCTCCCCGCTCCTGAGGCCGTGAGCGTGTTAATCACCGTGATGGCGCTGTGGAAGTAGCCTTCGGGCCCGAAGTTTTTCATCCAACTGGTGTAGGCCCGCACCGTGTAGCTGCCGGCCGCCAGCGAAGCCGGCAGCAGAAAGGAGCCCTGGCCGGAGGCGTTTTTCAAGGCCACTTTGGTTTGCAGCACGGGCTGGTGCTCGGCATCCAGCACCTCCACGTAGGCCACGCTGCTCAGGGCCAGGGTCCGGGAGTAGGTGCCCTCCACCGCATAAACTTTAAACCACATGGTTTCGCCGCTCAGGTACACGGGCCGGTCCAGGTGCAGGAAAAGTTTTTCGTGGGGGCCGCGCTGCTGGTAGGCGGTGAGCTTCCCGGCCAGACTGCCTGCGGCATCGGCTTGGGCGGCTGCACTGCCGGCGCCGGCCACCCAGAGCAAAAACAGCAGCCCCAGCAGCTGAGTGGGGCGGGCACCTACCGAAGCCCAGCGTAAAAATGCAGCCATGTTGAAGCAGCGCATAAGATTGACTTAGAATAATTAAGGCCAGAAAGACGGCTTCGCCACTGTGCCCCGCAGGCGGCAATCGAGGCAATTGGGCACGGCGACGAAAATGCCGATTTCTCCGGTAAGCGGGTGCTTGCCTTCTACCACAGGCAGGTAGTCGAACTTGCCCAAAACCCTTTCCTGTATCTGTGCAATGGTTTCACCGGGCACATCATAGCTAACGAATTCTGGGGGAATACATTTCTCGTATCCAGAGAGCGGGTCGGTACCGGCTGGCAGGTCGGCGCGGGCAATGAAAATGCGTTTTTCCGTGACCGTATGGGCGCCCACAAAGCCCAGAACCGGCTCGGCTGGGTTGCTCACACAGTGCACGTTGCCGGTAAGTTGAGCTGGCTGCGGGTCGAAGAGCGTGCCGATGCTTTCCGTGTTTTTGCGCAGCAGGTCCCAGTAAGCGTATTCCTCCTTCGTCAGGGCATATTGACGCACCAGGATGCTGTAGCGAGTGAACAGACGCTCCGTATTGGCCGGCAGCACCCGCAAGCGGTGTTCGGCCACCACATCCTGCGCCAAGGACGTGGTTTTGTCGATTTGAACCGTTTTGGCGATATCGGTGCCCCAGCAAACCCGGGGCAGGGGCACTGCCCGAAATCGCAGTGCGTGATTGGTGTATTCCAGTCCGGTATCGTAGGCGGGCCTGATTTCCCAGGTTTCGTCGTAGTCCCAGCGGTAGTATTGGGTGCTGTTTGTGGCGTCGTGGGCACTGACCAAAACCCTGAATTCGGAGTTCTCGAATTTCCAGGTGATGGCATCAATGGGCGGGGTGAGCTTGTCCGGCACAAAGTCCGAAGCGTACTCTTTGCCCCCCGCAGTGGTTAGGTGCAGGCGGTATTTCTTGGCCGGGTTCAGGGCCAGCGCGGCCGAGGAGTAGGTGCCTGCCGGCGCCTCGCGCAGGGTGTAGCGCGGGCCGTTCTCTTCTTCTACGTACGCCGTGGCCTTGGTCTCGGGCGGTGGAGCCAACGCCGAGCCGATGGCGTAGGTGCGTGAAAGCTTGATGGAACTGATGCCTTGCGGGTTGATAAAGCCATCCACGACCAAGTAGCTCGGCGGCGCCTTGATGGCGGCCGGCAGGTACGGGTCGGTGCAGCCCGACAGCAATAGCACGGCCAGCCAGCCCAGGCAGGCGCACAGCCCAACGGGAACCGAATGGTTAGAAAGTGCTAGGTTGGTGCGAAGCATGGAGCTGGAAAAAGATTACCAGAAGCTGGGCTTCACGGCCGAGCCCCGCGTGCGGCAATCGACACAATCGCGCGGGGCGGCGTCGTACCCAACCACGTCATTGGCCGAACCATACACCTCGCCAACCGGCAGGTAATCGGGTTGGCTGAAAGCTATTTCCATTATCTCGGCCGGACTGGGAGGCATGAAAATCTTTGGGTACAAGTCAATGAAGTCCGGAGGCACGCATTTCTCGTAGCCCGAGAGTACGCTCATGGTCCGGGGCAGGTCGGCACGGGCAATGAAGAGGCGCTTTTCCATCACGGAGTGTGCTCCGACAAAGCCCAGAACCGGCTCGGCGGGGTTGCTCAGGCAGTGCACGTTGCCGGTAAGTTGAGCTGGCTGCGGGTCGAAGAGTGTGCCGATGCTTTCTGTATTTTTGCGCAGCAGGTCCCAGTAAGCGTATTCCTCCTTGGTAAGAGCCAGCTGGCGCGCCAAGATGCTGTAGCGGGTGAACAGGCGCTCCGTGTTGGCCGGCAGCACCCGCAAGCGGTGGTTGGATACCACGTCTTGGGTCAGGGACGTGGTCTTGTCAATTTGCACGGTTTTAGAGCCTTCAGTTCCCCAGCACGCGCTTGGAAAGGGCACGGCTCGCGCTTTCATCGCATGGTTGATGTACTCGAGCGAAGTACTATAAGCCGGCCTTATTTCCCAGGTTTCCTCGAACTCCCAGCGGTAGTAGCGCGTGGCGTTGGTGGCATCGTGGGCATCGACCAGAATGTTGAGCTCCGCATTATCAACCCGCCAACTCAAGTTGTCGATGGGCGGGGTGAGCTTGGCGGGCACATAGTCCGAGGCGTATTCCTTGCCGGCTTGCGTGTTGAGGTGCAGGCGGTATTTTTTGGTCGGATTCAAGGCCAGCGCGGCCGAGGTGTAGGTGCCCACCGGCGCCTCGCGCAGCACGTAGCGCGGGCCGCCATCTTCCTCGATGTACACCGTGGCTTTGGCCTCCACGGGCGGGGCTTTGGCCGAGGCAATGGCGTAGGCCTGCGTAAGCTTGACGGTGCTCACGCCTTGGATATTGATAAAGCCATCCACGACCAGGTAGCTCGGCGGGGTTTTAATAATATCCGGCAGGTACGGGTCGGTGCAGCCCGACAGCAATAGCACGGCCAGCCAGCCCAGGCAGGCATACAGCCTCATCGGAAGCTGATGTTTAGATAATTCTGAGAGGGCAGGAAGCATTGAAAGGAGAAAAACGATTACCAGAAGCTGGGCTTCACCGCTGAGCCCCGCGTGCGGCAGTCAACGCAGTCGCGCGGCTTGGCCAACACATATTGTCCGCTGTTATCCTGCTCTATCGTGATGGGCAAATACGCTGGCGAGCCAAACATTGCCTCCAGCACTTCTGCCGGTTTGGGCGGTGGAAAGACTCCCTTGGGCGGCAACCGCACCGTATCGGGGGGGAGGCACTGCTCGTAGCCAGAGAGCAGGTCCCGGGCATTGGGCAGCTCGGCGCGGGCGATGAAGAGGCGCTTTTCGGTGGTCGAGTGGGCGCCCACGAAGCCCAGAACTGGCTCGGCGGGGTTGCTCACACAGTGCACGTTGCCGGTAAGTTGAGCTGGCTGCGGGTCGAAAAGCGTGCCAATGCTTTCTGTGTTTTTGCGCAGCAACTCCCAGTAGGCGTATTCCTCTTTCGTCAAGGCGTGCTGCCGCGCTAAAATGCTGTAGCGCGTGTAGAGGCGCTCGGAATTGGAGGCTAGGGCCTTGACCCGAAAGTCCGCTACGACGTCCTGAGTTAAAGCCGTGGTTTTGCTTATAAACACCGAAGAAGGACGTTCAAAGCCCCAGCACAAGCGAGGAAACGGTGTCCTGATGTAAATGAGGAGGGGTTTAACGTACTCGTGGGTGGGCTGGTAAGGAGGGGTGATTTCCCAGGTTTCCTCGGTTTCCCAGCGGTAGTACTGCGTGCTCTTGGTGTCGTCGTGGGCATTCACGTAAATATTGACCCCATCAGGGGCAGCGCGCCACGTCAGGGCATCAATGGGCGGCGTGATTTTCACGGGCACAAAGTCGGACACGTACTCCTTGCCAGCCAATGTATTGAGGTGCAGGCGGTACTTGCGGGCTGGGTTCAGCGTGAGGGCGGCCGAGGCATAGGTGCCCTTGGAGCTGCCTTCCACCAGCAACAAGCGCGTGCCGGCATCGTCCTCGATGTACGCCGTGGCCTTGGTTTCGGCCGGCGGAGCGGTGGCCGAAGCAATGGCGTAGGTGCGCGAGAGCTTAATGCTGCTGATGCCCTGCGGGTTGATAGAGCCATCCACTACCAAGTAGCTGGGTGGGGTCTTGATAATGTCCGGCAGGTACGGGTCGGTGCAGCCCGCCAGGCAAAGCAGCCCAACGCACCAATACACGACCCGCAAGTGGGAGGAAAAGCGCGGGAGCATCTAGAACTTGAAGTTGTAAGTAACCGTGGGAATGGGCTCACCAAAAATGGACAGCTGGTAGCCCTTGATTTGCCCGTTCACCGACTTGAAGTAGATGGAGTAGGGGTTGCGGCGGCCGGTGAGGTTGTACACGCCCACCGTCCAGGAGCTGTGGGCCAGCTTCTTTACCTTGTGGCCGCCCTCGATGTTGAGGGCCAGGTCCATGCGGTAGTAGTCGGGCACGCGGTAGGCGTTGCGGTCGGAGTAGAACACGCGCAGCGAGTTGCCCACGTAGTACTTGGCCAGCGGCAGCGTAATGGGGCGCCCGGTGCTGTAGTTCAGGTTCAGGGAGGTGCTGAAGCGGTGGCTGAAGCGGTAGTTGCCCACCAGCGTAAAATCGTGGGGCTTGTCGAAGTTGCTGGGGTAATAGCGCCCGCCGTTTATCATGTCGGCCGGGGTACCGGCGTTCACCTGCACCAAGGAGCGGGAGTAGGTGTAGCTCACCCAGCCGTTGAGCTTGCCGGTGAGCTTCTTCACGAAGAATTCGGTGCCGTAAGCCTGGCCCTGGGCGTTGATGATGTCGGTTTCGATGTGGTGGTTGAGCACCAGCGTGGCGCCGCTTTTGTAGTCCACGAAGTCGCGCAAGGACTTGTAGTAGGTTTCCACCGACGCTTCAATCGTGTTGTTCTTGAAGTTGCGGTAGTAGCCCACCGACACCTGGTCGCCGACCTGGGGCCGGATGTTGGCGTCGCTCAGCTTCCAGATATCGGCTGGCGATACCGATGCCGTGTTGGTGAGCTGGTGAATGTACTGGCGGGTGCGGGTGTAGCTGGCCTTCACCGACGACCGGTCATTAAGCGAGTACCGCATCGACACGCGGTATTCCGGGCCGTGGTACGTGGCCAGCACCTTGCCGGCGGCGTAGCGCACCGTGTCGGTGAGGGAGGCTTCCGTGCGCGACTCGCCGGGGGTGTACTGGTACACATCGCGCGGCCCCAGCGCCTGAAACAAGGAGTAGCGCAAGCCCACCGAAAGCGAAAAGCGAGGCGTGATGTCGAACCGGTCCGAAGCGTACAACGCGCTTTCCAGCGCTTTTTCCGGGGCCAGCACGTCGGGCTTCACCAGCGAGGCGTCGCCGCGCGGCAGGAAGCTGCCGGGAGCAATGTTGTAGAGCTGCGAGCTGCCCCCGAAGTCGATGGTGTGCCGCGAATTGGGGAAGTAGCTGAAGTCGGCCCGCAGGTTGCTTTGCGTAATGGCATACTTGAGCTGCGAGGCCGTCTTCTCGTTGCTGTCGCTGGTGATGTCGTAGTCGTAGTGGCTGATGGTGCCGGTGAGCACGCCGTACAGCTGGTTGTTGAAGTTGTGCCGCCACTTCAGGCTGGCGTTTTGGTTGGTGTAGTGGTAGGTGGTGTCGCTGGCCAGCCGAAACCGGTCGGTGCTGTAATAGCCCGTGGCGTACACCGAGTTCTTCTCGTTGATTTCGTGGCTGACGTGGGCCGTGACGTCGTAGAACGACGCCGCGCTTTGCTTGAAGTTCTTGTCGGACAGCTGGTGCAGCAGCCAGTCGGAGTAGCTGGCCCGGCCGCTGATGATGAAGGAGCTGCGGTCTTTGAGCAGTGGCCCTTCCAGCGTGAGGCGGCTGGTGAGCGGCCCAATGCCGCCCGAGCCTGCCAGCTTCTTCTTGTTGCCCTCGCGCGTGGTGATGTCGAGCACCGACGATAAACGCCCGCCGTACTTGGCCGGAATGGCGCTTTTGTACAGCTCCACGCCCTGCAGAATGTCGGGGTTGAAGGCCGAGAAAAAGCCGAACAGGTGGGACGGGTTGTAAATGGTGGCGTCGTTGAACAGAATCAGGTTCTGGTCGGTGGCGCCGCCGCGCACGTTCAGGCCGGTGCTGCCCTCGCCCACGGTTTTCACGCCGGGCAGGGTCATCACCACCCGCAAGATGTCGGTTTCGCCAAAGGCCGTGGGCACCTGCCGCATGGTCTTGATATCAAGCTTCTCCAGGCCCATCTGCATGCCCGATACGTTCTTGTCTTTCTCGGCTTCCACCACCACTTCCTTGAGCTGCACCACGTCTTCTTCCACCTCAATTTCCAGCTTGCCATTGCCGCGCAGCACCACCTGGCGCTTGGTGTTTTTGATGCCCACGCCGCGCACTTTCAGGTCGTAGCGGCCCACCGGCAGCGTGAGCGAGTAGTACCCAAACTGGTCGGTGCTGGCCCCGATGTTCGGCGACTCTGAGTAGATGGAGGCGCCAATCACGGGCTCGCCTGTTTTCTGGTCGCGGATGTGACCGGCCAGCGTGGCCTTGCTGCCCGCCTCGCCGCCGGCTCCCACTTCGTACACCTTGTATTCGGATGCACTCACCAGCCGGGAGCGGCCGGTGGGCCCGGCCGCCACGGGCTCCTCGGCCTGGACTACCGTGGCAGTGGCCGCCTTGGGCTGAAAGAAGTCGCCGGGCAGGGCCGGGTTGATGATGCCGGCTGAAGACACAAATACACGGTTCTCGTCGTCGATAGCGAAGTGAAACGCCGTGTTCTGCAGGGCCTGCTCCAGCACCGCGCGCACCGGCTGGTTCTGCACCTGAAGCGTCACAAAGAGGCTGTCAACGGCCTTGGAATCAAAGTAGAACCGGTAGTTGGTCTGGGCCTCCAGCTGGCTCACGAACTGCTCGAAACGCATGTGGGCAAAGGTGCCGCTTACTGCTTTTTCTGCCTGCTGCCCGTAGCCGGTGAAGCCCAGCAGCATGAAAACCAAAAGGAAAACCGATGAATAAGCGTACTTCATGAACGGAACGGCGGCAAAAGGAAGGCGAAAGGCGGCGCAGGCGCGGGCAGCGCGCCGGGGCTACTGCGGCAGGCTGCAGTAGTACCGGGTTAGCTGGACAATGGAGGCTTCCAAAGGCAGCTTATTGAGCGTCTGCTTATTCTGCTGAATAAACTTCTGCATCTCTTTATTCTTGTCGGCGAATAGCCGCAGGGCGTTGCTCTTCCGCTTGATGGCGTAGTAGCTGCCCCCTTTCTGCATAAACAGCCGGTCGGTAGCCGTAAACTCCACGGCGATGTTGGGCGTCACGATGCGCTCCTGCAAGCGCTTGGCGCGCTTAGCCAGCACCTGCACGCTGCTATCCACCAGCACTTCGTAGAAGCCCGTGCGAATAACCCGGCTCGAAGCACTATCGGCCACCAGCCGCCGGAAGCGGTGGTTGTTGAGGGTGAAGTACTCCAGCTTCTCGGGAATGAGCCGGAGCAGCAGCGGGCTGGTGGGCTGCGATAGCACCACTTGGTCGAGCACCACATCGTACGCCAGCTGCAGGTTGCCAAATGCCTGGCCGTTGTAATACACGCTCCCGCTTTGCTTGTCCGGCCACAAGAAAAACTGGTGCCCCGTGCGCGGCTGGTAACGCTTGGCATAGTCCACATATTCAGGCCCGTTGTAAAGCTGCGGGAGCCCGGCAAAAGAGGCGGTGTACTGTTGTTGAGCTGCGTTGATGGCAGACGCCAACTCCGGCGCCGATTGGCTGAACGCAGGCCGCCCGAGCGCGAGCATACCCAGCATGGCAAGAAGCGTGGTACCGAGTATCTTCATCAGGGGTAGATGCGCCAGTTTTCGTGGATTAACTGAGCGCAGGCTTATTTAGTATCAGGCGAAGATAAGGCAATGAATATAATGAATACTAGGTTAGTTTGCAGACTTCAGCTACTGGATTTTATGATTTCAAACGGCCCGATTGCAAAGGCCCACCTCAGCCCAATAAGGCAAATGGCCCCGCACTGTCTTGTTTTTTAGCTCAACTCCAGCCCAACCTCCGCCAGCAATTAGTGTCTACAATTAGTAGAACAGTGTAGAGACGCCACACTTGGCGTCTCGTCGTTGAACGATGGTTAGAGCGGATTGCTAACGGCGCGGACGATGAGACGCCAAGTGTGGCGTCTCTACACTGTTCTGACATCCCGATAATAAACTTGAACAGCTTCCCAACTGCAGGCAATGGGAAAAGCCCGCCGCGCTTAAATGCGCTGCAAGCCCTTGTAAAACGCTTCCTGGTACGACTTGCCGATGGGCACAAAGTGGCCGCCGCGCAGGTTGGCCGTGTTGTCTTCGATGGACTCGATGTGCTGGGTATTGAGCAGGTAGCTGCGGTGCACCCGAATGAAATTGGGGAAGGTGCTCAGGCGGGTTTCCAAGGCCTTTAGCGTAGTGTACACGATGTACTTGTGCTTGGATGTCACGATGTTGACGTAGTCGGACAGCGCCTCCACGTACAGCACGTCGTCGAAGTTGATGCGCACCATGCGGCTATTCACCTTCACAAACAAGTCCGTGTTGGCGGGGCTGTCGGCGGCCGCAGGGGCGGCAGGGGCGGGGCTGGTGGCCCGGCGCGACTGCACCCGCTCCACGGCCTGCGTAAAGCGCCCAAACTCGAAGGGCTTTACCAGGTAGTCGGTCACGCGCAGCTCAAACGCATCCACGGCAAAGTCCTGGCGGCCGGTGGTGATGATGACCTCCGGCGGGTCGGTGAGCACCCGCAGCAGGTCCAGGCCGCTGAGGTGGGGCATCTCAATATCCAGAAACAACACGTCTACCTTGTGGCCCTCCCGGAAGTAAGCCAGCCCGGCAATGCCATCCGCCAACGATACCTCCAGCTTGAGGTTGGGGGAGAGCTCGATGTAGTGCTCGAGAGTCAGACGATTAATCTCGTCATCATCAATGATGGCGCATGTTAACATAGGAAGGAAAGAAGAGCGAGTAGAACACAAATATGGCAGCCGTTGAGTTAACTCTTGGCCATACTGTTAAGGTTTAATTCTGGGCGGCCATTTCCTGCCGCACCAGCTCCTGCACGGCGGGCTGGTCGAAGTCGGCTTCGGTTTGAATATGCGGCATGAGGCGGGCCATGATGGCATCCTGGCGCTGGCCGGCGGCCCAGGCCTCGGCGTAGGGCGTGTGTGAAAACGTAACCTGCGAATACAGCGGCGTCCAGCGGCCGGGGTACTGGCTCGAAATCCGGGCCTCAATCTTCTTCTGCAGCAGAAAGCGCGGGTCGGCCACGCGGTCGCGCATTTCGGTGAAGTTGTACAGCGCCAGGTCGGCCATGGCGTCGGTGTTGGGCTTGCGCTGCGCCTGAAACTCGTTGAAAATGGTGGGCCAGGCCGCATCGCCGTACTGGTCGAGCAGGGCATTGAGCACGCTGCAGTCTTCGAAGCCGGCGTTCATGCCCTGCCCGTAAAACGGCACAATGGCGTGCGACGCATCGCCGAGCAGCAGCACGTCATCGTCGTACTTCCACGGAAAGCAGCGAATGGTGACCAGCGAGCCGGTGGGGTGTTCAAAAAACTCCTGCGTGAGCGCCGGCATCAGCGGCACGGCATCGGCAAACACGCGGGTGAAAAAGGCCGTCACGTCGGCCGGCGTTTGCAGGGCGGCGAAGCTCTCGGGCCCTTCGTAGGGGAAAAACAGCGTGCAGTTGAACGAGCCGTCGAGGTTGGGCAGCGCTATCATCAGGTACTGCCCGCGGGGCCAGATGTGGAGGGCGTTTTTCTCGAGCTGCCACGTGCCCTGCGGGCCGGCTTCGATGGTGAGCTCCTTGTAGCCGTACTCCAGGTAGTCCTGTGAGTAATCGTAGCGGTCGGTTTTCTGCAGGGCGCTGCGCACCGCCGAAAACGCACCGTCGGTACCAAACAGGCGGCTGTAGGGCTCTGTGTGCTCCTGCTGCGTGGCCGTGTCGAGCAGGTGCAGCTGCTGCGCCTTCAGGTCGATGCCCAGGCACTGCTGGCCGAAGTGCAGGCGCACGTTGGGCTGGGCCTCGGCCAGGTCGAGCAGGCGGCGGTTGAGGTGGCCGCGGTTGACGGAGTAGATGGCCTGGTCGGCCTGGCCGTAGGGCTGCCGGGTGAGGTTGCCCTGCACGTCGTGCATCACCCGGCCGGTCATCGGAATGCCCACCTGGCGAATGTCATCGGCCACGCCCACGCCCTCCAGGGCCCGCCAGCCGCGGTCCGACAAGGCCAGGTTGATGGAGCGGCCTTCCTGAAATCCGGCCCGGCGCGGGTCGGCGCGGCGCTCAAATACCTGCACCGGGTGCCCGCGCCGCGCCAGGTACAACGACAGCAGGGAGCCCACCAGGCCCGCCCCCATCACGGTAAGCGGTTCGGCGGTGGGCAACGAGGGGGCAACAGCAGACATAAGCAAGGAAAAGTTGGGACAGCGAAGCTACTACGCGCACTGCGCCCGGGCTGTTGAATGTTAAGACAATTGCATATTCAAGTGCCTAAGAAAAGCGCTGCCATTTTGTTCGTCGCGCACGCAGCCTTGTTTGTCGAGTGCATGGCAGTTTTTGGCGGAAATGGCACGAATGAAGCAACCGTACGTTGACCTTTGACGAATTGGGATTAAATAAAGTATAGCCATGACACATTTTCGGTTCCGTTTCAAGCGGATGGGGTACATGCGGTGGCGCTTACGCACCGGGAACCGCCAAGCTATTGCGGTGGCAGCTGCTTATCCCGTTTCCACCACAGCGCCGTGGTGGCGCACGGTGCCGGTAGTGGTAGCGTTTGGGCCCGAAAGCAAGGTGATGGAAGTCGGCGGCCTGATGATGTGCAAGGGCGACGCCCCGCAGTTGGGCGGGCATCCAGATATTAGATACTAACTATTTATTAATTAGAAATTTATCAAGTCGATAAAGCGGCGGTTAGAACAATAATAGATGGGGATATGCGGGAATAAAAAGGTAGTTTTGCAGCCTACTTTTTTAAAATTCCCCCAATGCGCCACATTTACATTCTTTTATTTCTATGTCTTTTACTGCCGCTTGGTAGCCGGGCCCAGGGCCCGCAAACCATCAGCGGCACGGTGCAAACCGAAGCCGGAACGGCCCTGCCCGGGGCAACGGTCATTATCAAGGGTACCTACACCGGGGGCAGCTGCAACGAAGAAGGATAGTTTCAGATTAAAGCGGATTTTTCGAAGGGGCCGCTGGTTTTGTCTGTGTCATTTATCGGCTACGAAACCCAAGAGCTGCCGCTCACTGAGCCCGACAACGCCCTGACCGTCACGCTCCGGCCCAGCGCCGTGCTCGACCAAGTGGTAGTGGCGGCTTCCCGCGTGGAAGAAAACATTGGCCAGGTGCCCGTAACGGTGGAAAAGCTCAACCAGCGCCAGGTAGAGCAAATCACCACCCCCGACCTGGTGGCTGGCCTGGGCCGCTTCAAGGGCATCGACATCAGCAGCTCCAGCCTGCTCACCACCAGCTTCAGTACCCGGGGCTTTAACTCTTCCCGCTCGGAGCGCGTGATTCAGCTGGCCGATTACATGGATACCCAGGTGCCCAGCCTGAGCAGCAACTTCGGCAACCTGCTGGGCATGCCGGTGCTCGACGTGGCCAGCGTAGAAATTGTGCACGGCCCGGCCTCGGCTCTCTATGGCGCCAACGCCTTCAACGGCGTGCTGCTCACCAACTCCAAAGACCCTTTCAAAGACCCCGGCCTCACGGTGCGCCTGCGCGGTGGCAACCGCAACCTGCTGGATGGCCAGCTGCGCTACGCCGTGAAAATCGGCGAACGCGTGGCCTTCAAAATTTCGGGCGGCGCCACCGTGGCCGATGATTTCTTTGCCGAAAACCAAGACGCTACTTCCTCACTGATTGAGCCGGCCAACAACCCCGCCGGCTCCGTGGCCGGCTACGATGCCGTGAGCCGCTACGGCGACGTGGGCGCCATCACCTTTGGGCAGGTGCTCATCAACCCCGCTACCGGCGCGCCCTACCGCGATGGCAACGGCAACTCCATTCCGACCCCGACCGCGCTGGTCGGCAAAACCTTGTTTTTGCCCGGCTACACCGAGCGCGAACTCGTGGCCGGCGACAACAAAACCCATTCGTACAAAGTGGCGCCCAGCCTGGCCGTGCTGCTGAGCAACTCGGTGAAGGCCACCATCGACTACAAGTACACCGAGGCGAGCACCACGTACCAGAGTGCCAGCCGCTACCGCTTTCTGAACGGCGGCGCCCATCAGGGCCGCGTGCAGGTAGAAGGCCGCAATTGGTTTGTACGGGCCTTCACCACCCAGGACTTCTCCGGCGCACGCGACCCCCTAAAGACCGGCTCCTACAATCTGGGCTTCCTGGGCGGCTTCCTGCAAAACCAGCTCATTCCCGGCTCCACCTCTACTACTTACGCCCAGCGCTACGTGGGCACATACCTGGGCACTCTGGCGGCCCGGCTGGCCGGGGGCCAGGCGCCCGATGCGTCGGTACAGGCGGCCATTGGCGCCGCGGCGCCTACGCTGCTGCAGCCCGGCACTGCCGAGTTTGATGCCGCCCGCAACCAGATTATCCACGACCCCACACCGGGCAAAGGCGCCCGCCTTATCATTCGCTCCATCCTCAACGAAGGCAGCGGGCAGTACACCTACCGCAACAACTTCGCCGACCTGACGATGGGCGCCGCCTACCGCCAGTTTTTGCTGGGCTCCGACGGCAGCTTGTTTGAAGACAAAAAGGACGGCGACCGCATCGTGAACTACGAGTACGGCGCATATGCCCAGGCCAGCAAAACCCTGCTCGACGACCACCTGAAGCTCGCCGCCGCCGGCCGCGTCGACCGGTTTCAGAACTTCGGCACGGCGTTTTCGCCTCGCGCCTCGGCGGTGTATTCGATGGGGGCCGACAAGCAGCAGAACTTCCGCCTCAGCTTCAGCCGCGCCTTCCGGGCTCCTACCCAAAACGACCAGTACATCCGCCTCGATGTGGGCCGCGCCATTTTGCTGGGCAACGTGCGCGGCGGCTTCGAGGGCTACAGCACCGCCCTGGGCGCCAAGCTGAGCGCCGACCCCGGCATCCTGGCGCCGAGCCGCAGCGCCGACCTGGCCGCCTACCGCTACAGCAGCGCCGGCCTGAAGCTGGAAGAAGTAAACAGCACCGAAGTGGGCTACCGCGCCCAGTTCGGCAAGAACGTGTACGTCGACGTTGATTACTTCTACAATACCTACAACAACTTCATTGCCACCCAGAACTTTATCGGCAACATCGACGGCAGCCAGCCCACCACGGCCCAGATTGGCGCCGCGGCCGGTGGGCGCTTCCAGAACAGTGCCCTCAACACGCGCGTGATTCAGATTGCCAGCAACGTCGACCAGCGCGTGCAAAGCCACGGCGCGGGCCTGACGCTGGCCTACGCCGTAGCTCCGGCCCTGACGCTGAACGGCAACTACAGCTACAATGACCTCATCACAAAAGAATTCAAGGCCGGCACGCAGTCGTTCTTCAACACCCCCCGCCACAAGTTCAACCTGGGCTTCGACGGCCAGGCGCTGGACCGCAAGTTGAGCTACAACGTGAACTACCGCTGGGTTGCGGCTTTCCTGTACGAGTCGACTTTCGCCACTGGCACCGTGCCTCAGGCCCAGACCGTGGACGCGCAAGTGGGCTACACCCTCAAGAGTCTGCACACCACCCTGCAGGCAGGTGCCACCAACTTGTTCGATGCCCCCAACCTGCAGGTATACGGCGCGCCCAGCATCGGCCGCATCGGCTACGTTGGGCTGCTGTTTGACATCAAATAGTTAATCCCTGCGCTTCACAAAAAGCCCCGGCCTGATTGCAGGCCGGGGCTTTTTGTTTGTTGAGCCAGAGGTCAAGCGGCCTCTACCCAGCGAAAGGTCAGGTTGAGCCGGGGGCCTAGCGGGCGGGCCGTTTTGGGCAAAGCATGCTGCCAGTGCCGCTGGGTGGCTCCCCGCATGAGCAGCAGGCTGCCGCTGTGCAGGTCCAGGCCCAGGGGTGCATGTGCCAGCCCGGCGCGCGGCCGCAAGCGGAAGCGCCGGGTAGCGCCCAGGCTAAGCGAGGCAATAACCGGGGCGGGGCCCAGCTCCGGCTCATCGTCGGCGTGCCAGCCCATGCTGTCGCGGCCGTCGCGGTAGTAATTCAGCAGCACGCTGTTGAAAGTTGAGCTGGTGGCGGCCTCGATGCGCTGGCGCAGGCAGAGCAGGACGGGCGTCCAGGGCCGCGGCTCCCAGCTCAGGCCCGAGTAGGTGTAGCGGGCCGCGGGGTCGCCGTACCAGGCCGTGAGCCGGGGCTGCGGCACTTCCTGCCCAAATAGCCTGATGGCGCGCTGCTCCCAGGTCACCTCCGCCGTGAGCTGGGTGAGCAAGGTATCGGCTTCCGCCGTCGGCAAAAAAGCGGGGTCAAACAGCAGGTCGGCCTGGGGCAGGAGCAAGGGCAGCAGGGCCATGGGCAAGAGGCAAAAAGCGTTGGAAACCGCTGGGTGATTAGACGGTTTTATAGCGCCGGCTACTTGGGCATCATTTTCTCCAGCTGCTCGCGTACTTCCTTGGGCTGCTTCTGCATCAGGTAGTTATTGAGCTTTTGAATGCCAAACAACAGCGCAAAACACACCAGCAGGGGCGGGAGCCAGCTGCGGTTGCGGTAGCTCACCGCGCCCACGTAGCGGGGCCAGAACCACAGCACATAAGCCAGAATAGCGGGCAGGTTGAACAGGGGCCCGTACCACGCGCTCAGGCCGTAGCGGGGCAGCGCCCACTGCAGCGCCAGCGCACCGGCCAGCATGTAGGCCCCAATGAAGAGCAGCAGCCCGAGCAGGGCGCGCTTGCGGTCCAGCCGCCACAGGTTGATGGCCAGCAGCGTGCCGCCGGCCAGCAGGGTGAAGGGCAGCGAAAACAGCACAATGGTAATCGGCGAATACAGCGCCGGGCCGGTGGGCGCCGCGCTGGGGTCGGCGGCCACGGCGGCTTGCTCGCGCTCGGCCTCGGCGGCTTCCTCGAGGGCGCGTTGCGCGGCCGCGGCCTCTTCCAGGCCAGGGCGCAGGGCAGCTTCTTCGGGGGCAGGCTGCCCGCGGCGGCGTAGTTCATCGAAGGCCGCTAACACGGCGGCTTCGCGGTACTGGACATGGCCGGTCACGTATTCGCGCAGGGCCGCGTCGGTCTTGAGCAGCATCTTGGCGGCGTAATCTTCCATAGCAATTGAGGAATTAGGAAAGTAGAAGGGGTGTGGGTGGGGCATCGAGCAAGGGGCGGAAGAAGCTGTTCTTCCGGCCTCTTTCTTCATTCCTCAGTGAAGAAGCGCGCCAACGCCTCGCCCACCCGGCTTACATCCTCAAACGAATTATAGAGCGGCACGGGTGCCAGACGAATGACGTTGGGCTCCCGCCAATCGGCGATGATGCCCCAGCCGGCCAGGTAGTCGAACAGCTCGCGGCCCCGCAGGTGCACCAGCACCGAGAGCTGGCAGCCGCGCTGGGCGGGGTCCGTGGGGGTGATAATTTCCAGCTGGGTGGTGGGCAGCCCCAGCCCGCGGATAAGGGTTTCGAGGTAGCCGGTGAGCTGCTCGCTCTTGCGGCGCAGGGCGGCCATGCCCCCAGCGCGCTCCACGATATCCATGCTGGCCCGGTGAATGGCCATTGGGAAAATCTGGGCATTGGAGAGCTGCCAGCCCGCCGCGCCGGGCATGGGCCGGAAGCCTTTTTTCATCTGAAACCTATCGGAGGGGTCGTGGCCCCACCAGCCGGCCAGCCGCACCAAATCGGGTCGCTGGGCAAACCGCTCGTGCACATACACGCCCGACGTGCCGCCGGGGCCCGAGTTCAGGTACTTGTAGGAGCACCAGCAGGCAAAATCCACGTCCCAGTCGTGCAGGTGCAGCTCCAGGTTGCCGGCCGCGTGGGCCAGGTCGAAGCCCACCAGCGCGCCCACCGCGTGGCCGGCCCGCGTGATGGCGGCCATGTCGAAGGCCTGCCCGGTGTAGTAGTTCACGCCCCCGATGAGCACGGTGGCCAGCGAGGCACCCAGCTCCTGAATGGTGGCTTCAATGTCGGCGGTGCGCAGGGTATGCTCGCCGGGCCGGGGCACCAGCTCCACTATCACGTCGGCGGGGTCGAGGCCGTGCAGGCGGGCCTGGCTCTCTATGGCGTACTGGTCGGACGGAAAGGCGCCGCCTTCCATCAAAATCTTGTAGCGCGTGGCCGTGGGGCGATAAAACGACACCAGCAGCAGGTGCAGGTTGACCGTGAGGCTGTTCATCACCACCACCTCAATGGGCCGGGCGCCCACCAGGTGGGCCGATGCCGTAGTCAGCGTTTCGTGGTAGTGCATCCAGGGCGAGGTGCCGTGGAAGTGGCCTTCCACGCCCAGCCGTTCCCAGGCCTCAAACTCCTGCTCTACCGCGGCGCGGGCCGCCTTGGGCTGCAGGCCCAGTGAGTTGCCGCAGAAGTAGGCGCACGGCCGGCCATCGGGGCCGGGCGGAAGGTGAAACTCCTGGCGGAAAGCCGCTAGCGGGTCGTTGGTGTCGAGTTGGGCAGCGGAGATAGGAGCGGGGGCGTAGGTCATGAAGGCGCAAATATCGGCGGTAGGCAGCGCGCCCCGTTGCGGCCGGCCGGAAAGATTCGGGCAATGGCCGCCTACCGGCCGGCCAGCAGAGAGGGTGCCGTGATAAATCGCTCCTGGGCCAGCCCCAGCCAGTCCAGCGCGTTCTGGCCCAGCATCTGCGCCTTGATGTCATCCGAAAACGGCATAGACTTGATGAGCTGGCCGGGTTCCAGCTCGCCCAGCGGGAAGGGATAGTCCGAGCCCAACGTGATTTTGTCGGCCCCGAGGGTCTTTACCAAGTAGTCGAGCATCAGCGGGTCGTGCACCAGGGAGTCGACCCAAAACTTGCCCAGGTAGTTGCGCGGGTTGTGGGGGTTGTCCACGGCGCAGAGGTCGGGCCGCACCTGCCAGCCGTGCTCGATGCGCCCGATGGTGCTGGCAAACGAGCCCCCGCCGTGGGCCACCGCCACGCGCAGCCGGGGCAGCCGCTCCAGCACCCCGCCAAAGATGAGCGAGCAAAGCGCCAACGTGCTTTCGGCAGGCATGCCCACCAGCCAGGGCAGCCAGTACTTGGGCATTTTCTGCTGGGCCATCATGTCCCAAGGGTGCACAAATACGCAGGCGCCCAACTCCTGGGCGGCGGCAAAGACTTCGAATAGCTCCGGCTGGTCGAGGTTCCAGTCGTTCACGTGCGAGCCGATTTGCACGCCTGCCAGCCCAATTTTCATGCAGCGCTCCAGCTCCTGGATGGCCAGCTTGGGCGCCTGCATCGGGATGGTGCCCAACCCCACGTAGCGCGTGGGGTAGCGGTGCACCACGTCGGCAATGTGGTCGTTGAGCAACTGGCTCAGGTCGAGGCAGTCGGCCGGCTTGGCCCAGTAGCTGAACATCACGGGCACGGTGCTGAGCACCTGCACCTGCACCCCAAACTGGTCGTACTCGCGCAGCCGCACGGCGGGGTCCCAGCAGTTGTCCTGCACTTCGCGGAAGAACTTGTCGTCCTGCATCATGCGGGCGCAGCAGGGCTTGTGGTGCTCCAGCCGGATGAAGCCCCCGTAGCCGTAGCGCTCGGCTAAGTCGGGCCAGCGCTCGGGCAGGATGTGGGTGTGGATGTCGATGCTCAGCACGGGGTGGGACAGGCGAGAAGTGAGGAAAACTACGGGGCGTAGGGGGTGTGGAAAAAGTTGCGTCGGTACATCTCCGGCGTGTTGTTATCGTACATCAGCAGGCCGCTGGCGTACTGCCAGGTCTGCCACAGGTTCAGGCCAATACACAGCAGCACGGCCAGGTGCAGCCCCTGGCGGCGCCAGCTCTCCCAGCGCTGGCGAGCCCGCAGCAGCAGGGCCGCCAGGGGCAGGGCCAGCAGCGGGTAAAGGCTCACCAGCGGCCGGGCACTAAAGCCGCCGCCGTACCACCAGGCCTCCCAGCTAAAGGTGACGTAGAGCAGCACCGGCAGCAGCACCAGCGCGGGCACCACCACGGCCGGCACCGCCCGCCGCGCCGCGTTCAGCCCCAGCAGCATCAGCAAGGCCAGCGGCGTGTAGAGAAACCACCCCTTGCGGAAGCTGAACAAGCCATTGAACACGTGCGGGTGCCGGAAATCGAACCGCTCCGTGCTGTAGGCGTCAACCAGCCAGTGTCCGGAAGTAGCTTTCCAGAACAGGAACTGCAAACTCAGTACGGCTGCCCCAATGGCCGCCATCAGCGCGAGCTGCCCGGCGTGGCTGGCCAGCAGCGCCCCGCGCTGGCGCAGGGCGGCTAAGGAGGTAATGCCCCAGGTAAGGGGAATGAGCACGTATAGCATTTCGGTGAAGCGGCACAGCACTGCCATTCCCAAAAACAGCCCAATGCCTGCGGCCCACCGCCAGCGGAAGGTTTCATGCCAGCGCACGGTGCAGTAGAGCGCGGCCGCCTGCCACATAAACAGCGCGCCGTGGGCCATGGGCGCATCGAAGGTGGCGTAATTATAGAAGTTGGTGCCGAGGCCTACGCCGGCCAGCGCCCAGGCCGCGGTGCGGTCGTCGAAGTAGTGCAGCAGCAGCTTGCGCACTACCCACAGGCCCAGCAGCCCATAAGCCAGCCCGGCCAGCACCATGCTTTGCTGGTAGGGCCGCGAAAACCCATCGGGCAGGTCGCTGTGCGCTTTCGCGTAGAGGTGCGCGCCCCAAAACCACGGCAGCTCGCCCACGGCCAGCCCCAGTGGATACTTGGAAATGGCGCGGCCGTTGGGCAGCGTGTAGATGCCAAGCACCGGTGTCTTTTCCGGGCCATACTTTTCCACCAGGTGCTGCAACGAATCGGCCCGGCCCAGGTCGTGGTAAATAAAAGCCGACGGCAGGTAGGCATAGTAGCCGCCGGGGTCCCAGCTGAATACTTTCAGCCGGTTCCAGGGTTGGTCCTGCACCAGGGCCGCCACGGCCAGGGCTGCCGTCAGCAGCCACACGTAGAAGGAGCGCATCGGAGGTGTGCTTAGCTGGCCACAGGCGCTGGGGCCTCCATGTAGGTGCCGCACACTTGGCAGGTGCGCTTGGCGTCGTCCTGCCAGAAAGCATTCATGATGGGCGGGAGCTGGGCCACGATGTCGGTGATGACGGCAAACTCCTCGTACAGCTTGTGGCCGCAGTTTTCGCAGTACCACTGAAAGCCGTCGAGCTCGCCGGGCTCGCGGTAGCGCTCCAGCACCAGGCCCACGGTGCCGGCCGGGCGGCGCGGCGAGTGGGGCACGTTGGGCGGCAGCAGGAAGATCTCGCCGGGCCCGATGGTGATGTCCACCGGCTGGCCGTCTTCGATGATTTTCACGGTCATCGTGCCCTCGAGTTGCCAGAACAACTCCTCGCCGGCGTCCACGTGGTAGTCTTTGCGGGCGTTGGGGCCGCCCACCACCATCACGATGAAGTCCTTGTTGTCCGTGAACACCTGCTGGTTGCCCACCGGCGGCTTTAGCAAATGGCGGTGTTCGTCAATCCACTGTTGAAAGTTGAAGGGGCGGGCAATGGGCATGGGTGGAGGGGCTGAAAAGTTGCGGGCGCCGTAAGATACGGGCAGAACCGCGTCCGGAACTCAGCGCGTCACACGGGCCACTGCCAGCCGGCGGTGCACGTAGAGCCGCGCCAGGCCGGTGCGGGAGCGGTACACAGGGCAGTAAAAGCTGTCGAGCTGGGCCAGGGCGCGGCGGCGGTTGGCGCTGGGCACGGCGGTGGTGTCGGCAAGGGCCCACAGCAGCACGTAGTCGGGGGCCGGCGAGCCGGGGCGGGGCGTCACGTCGAGGCGTTGGGGCAGGCTGTCGCGCTGGCTGAGGCGCTCCTGCCCGGCCCGCCATATCAGCGGGAAGTAGCCAGTCTGGGCTTCGTAGTTCTCGTAATCCACCAAGTTGCGTTCCACGGCCAGGTAGCCGGCGGTGTGCCCAAAGGCGTCGATGGACACGGCCGGGTCGTGGCTGGCGGGCATGTCGGGGGTTTGCGCAAACTGCAGCGGGGCCAGCGTGCTGCCGGGCTGGATGTAGGCCGCCGCCGAGCGGTATTCATCCAGCCCGGCCTGCAGCATCTGGTAGCGCCCAAAGCGAAAGCCCAGCAGCACCCCGGCCGCCCCAAACCCGCCCAGCAGTAGCACCCAGCGCACCGCCGGACGGTACGCCACGGTGGCCAGCCCGCCCAGTGCCACGAGGTAGCAGAGCAGGCCCAGCCGCGGCCGGATGACGCTGCCGCCCGCCAGTGCATCGGGCACCAGCAGGTAGCCCAGAGCCAGCAGGCCGCCGCCCGCCGCCCAGCCCCAGGCAGGCGCCAGCGCCCGGCCGCGCCAGTGCCGCCGCGCGGCGTAGCCCAGCGCCAGCAGCAGCACCAGTGCCACCAGCACCCGGTAGGGGCGCTCGGCCGGGCCCATGTAGCGCAGGGGCTCCAGCTCCAGCAGGTCGGTGGCGTAGCGCGCCAGGCCCAGGGGAGCGGGGGCGCCGTTGCCTTCGCCGCCCTTGCGCCAGAAGTACCAGCCCAGTAGCGGCAGCGTGGGCAGAAACGCCAGCAGCAGGGCGCCGGCTTGGGCAATAATTGGGGCCAGCCCCCTCCTGCCGCCGCGCGGGGGGGCAGTCAGCAGCTGCTCTAGCAGCAACAGGCCCAGCAGCAGGCCCGCCGTGAGGTAAGCCAGCGGGTGGGCCAGGTACAGCAGCGTAACCAAGCCCACGAGGCCGGCTATGTGCCGGGCCCCAGGCCGCGCCACGCCGGCCAGGTGCCGCTTCCAGTAGCCCAAGGCCAGCAGCAACACCACCATGCTCAGGCAGAAATTATAAAACCCCCACTGTAGCACCACGCTGTAGATGAGCGGAAACGCCAGCACCGCTAGAAACCCAGCAGCCGGCTGCCAGCTCTGCAGCAGGTAGCGTACCGCCAGCGGCAGGCCGGCCACGTACAGCGTCAGCACCACTTTTTCGGCTAGCCAGGGGGGCAGCACCGTGAGCAGGCCCGCCAGCAATGCGTGGCTCAGGTAATTGGGCTCGGGGTTGAGGTTGAAATCCAGCAGCACCCGAAACCGGCTCTGTGGGTCGAGCAGCATGGCTTTCAGCACCCAGGCATTGTAGAGGTGGGCCGCCCCGTCGGTGCTCACGAAATAGCGAAAGGCCCACACGGGGAGTAGGTGCAACCCCAGCAGTAACCAGAATAAGCTGCTCTCAATGCGGCGAAAAGTCCAGCGGGGTAGAAGCGTTTGCATAGCGCTGCGATGGAGTGAATTCTTTCAAAAACGCCCCGCCCGGGCAAGTTCTGGCGACCTGCGGGTTATGTTTGCCGGCTTGAGCGGGCAGTTGGTGTCAGGAAAGGAACGCTAAACTCTAATTTGCAAAAATTCCCGAATATTTCTTGTTTTATCTTTCTTAAATCATGCATACTGACCTGCTTCCTTATCGCGCCCTGGTGGGCGGCAGCACCCAAGGCATCGGCCGGGCTGTGGCCCAGGCCCTGGCCGAGCGCGGCTGCGCCATCACGCTATTGGCCCGCAACGAGGAGCGCCTGCGCGAAACGGTACTGGAGTTGCCGGCGCCCACCGGCCACCAACACGACTACCTTGTGGCCGACTTCAACGACCCCGAGCACCTGGCCCGAGTGGTGCAGGGCTACCTGGCCCAGCACCCCACGGGCTTTCACATTCTGGTGAACAATACCGGCGGCCCTGCGGGCGGGCCACTGCTGGATGCGCCGGTGGCGGCCCTGCAAGCGGCTTTTAATCAGCACGTAGTGTGCAACCATTTGCTGGCCCAGGCCGTGGTGCCGGCCATGCAGCAGGCAGGCTTTGGGCGCATCATCAACATCGTGAGCACGTCAGTAAAGGTTCCGCTGCCGGGCCTGGGCGTGAGCAACACCATCCGCGGTGCCGTGGCCAGTTGGGCTAAAACCCTGGCCAACGAGTTGGGCCCACACGGCATCACCGTCAACAACGTGCTACCCGGGGCCACGCTCACGCAGCGCCACACCTCGCTCGTGGAAAAGAAAGCTGCCCAAACCGGCCAGTCGGCCGAGGCCGTCGAAACCGAGATGCTCAAGCTCATTCCGGCCCGGCGCTTTGGGCTGCCCGAGGAGGTGGCCGCGGCCGTAGCCTTCCTGGCCTCGCCGGCCGCCGGCTACATCAACGGCACCAGCGTACCCGTCGACGGCGGCCGCACCGGTAGTCTGTAATATCCCCTTATGTAGGTAATTGTTAGCTGAACCACGGGTTGGGTCGCAAGTATTCTTACTTTTACGCTAACCTAACTGCCCCCGTTTTGGTAAAATTCGACACGCTTTCCATCGTTATTCCGGTTTACAACGAAGCCCGTACCATCCACCAGATTCTGGATTTGCTGCGCGAGCTAGAGCTGGTGAACAACATCGGCAAGGAAATTATTCTGGTCAACGACTGCTCTACCGACTGCTCCGGCGATACCATCCGGGCGTACGCGGCGCGCTACCCCGAAATGGGGCTGCGCCTGCTCGAGCATGCTGTGAACCAGGGGAAGGGCGCGGCGCTGCACACGGGCATACGCGAGGCCACCGGCGACTACGTCATCATTCAGGACGCCGACCTGGAGTACGACCCCGAGGAGTACGCCTGTTTGATGAAGCCCATCCTGAAAGGCTTTGCCGATGTGGTGTTCGGCTCGCGCTTTATGGGCGGCAACCCCCACCGCATCCTGTTCTTCTGGCACAGCATCGGCAACAACATGCTCACCTTCCTCTCGAACCTGGTGACCGACCTGAACCTGACCGATATGGAAACCTGCTACAAGATGTTCCGGCGCGACATCATTCAGGGCCTGCAGCTGCAAGAAAAGCGCTTCGGCTTTGAGCCCGAGGTGACGGCCAAAGTAGCCCGCGTACCCAACGTGCGTATCTACGAAGTGGGCATCAGCTACTACGGCCGCACCTACGCCGAGGGGAAAAAGATAGGCTGGCGCGACGGCTTCCGGGCTATCTACTGCATCCTCAAGTACGGGCTGCTGGGCGCCTAAGCGGGGCCCGCGCTACCACCCGTCCTTGGGGGATAGGGCTTCGGCCCGGATATCGTCGAGGTAGCAGGGCGAGCCGTTCTCGTTGAGCACAAATACTTTGAGCACGTCGTCGGGCTGGGCATCGGGGGGCAGCGGCACATCCAGCCACACGGGCGTCCACCGGTGGCTGATGCTGAGGGCGTTCTGTAGGCGGGCATTTTCCCACTGCACCGTTTTGCCCTGGCGCTCCAGGCTCACCACCAGCTTCTGGCCCCAGGCGCCGTATTCGGAATTCACCATCACGCTGCCGCGCACCCACTGCCCGGCGTGGAGCTGGGCGTCGCGCAGGCGTACGTTGATGGTCGGGCTGTAGGGGCGGGCCGGGTCGGTGCGGTACGACTGCCGGCTGTTGTAGCCCGCGTCGGCGGTGATGCCCGTTTCGGTGGCCACGGGCTGGTCGTCCAGGGTAAGGCGGGCCAGCTCGCGGCGGGTGTAGGCCTCAATGCCGCCCGGCAGGCGGTGCTTGGTATCGAACAGGTTGAGCTGGTCTTGGGTGGGGCGCGGGGTGTCGAAAATGGCGGCGTAGTAGTGCCGGTTCATATTCTCGCCGTCCATGATGCCGTTCATGTACTGCCAGTGCTGCACCAGGTTCAGGTTCACGAGCAGCACGCAGGCGATGAGGGCCGCGCCGCGCAGGGAGGCCCGGCCGGGTTGGGGTTCGCCCAGCCAGGCCAGCAGGTAGGCCAGCGGCAAAGCCAGCGCGGCGTACGACTGCACCAGGGCCCGCTGCCCAAAGCTGCCGCCGTACCACCAGATGTCCCAGGCCGACACTACCCACAGGTTCACCAGAAAATACACCAGCACCGGCATACCCACCGCCCGGTTGCGCCGCCAGAGTACGGCCAGGCCCAGCAACGCCAGAGCCATCAGCGGCGTGTATATGAGCCAGCCCTTGCGAAAGCTAAACAGCACCTGCCAGGTGTGGGGCTTTAGAAAGCTGAAGCCCTGCTCCTCGTAGCTGTACACGAAAAAATGCCCGCTGGCCCATTTCCAGTACAGCAGCTGGGGCAGCACGCCCAGCAACCCAAAGCCCAGCAGCAGGGCCACGTCGCCCCAGCGCCCGCGCAGCAAGGCCAATTTCTGGCGCGCTGCTGCTACCGACGTCACGCCCCAGAGTACTGGCAGCAGCCCGGCCACCAGGTCCGACGGCCGCACAATCACCAGCAACCCCAGCGTGAGGCCAATGGCCGCCGCCAGCCAGCGTTGCGGCCGCTCGTGCCAGCGCACCGTAAGCCAGAGCAGCAGCGCATACAGCGTAAAGCCATAATTGTGGGCCATGGCTCCATCGATGGCCGAGTACTGTAGGTAGTTGGTGCCCAGTACAATAAGGCCGAGTGTAATGGCTGCCACCACATCGGATACGTAGCGAAGCAGTACGCGCCGGAGCAGGCCCAGCGCCAGCAGCGAATACAGCAGGCTGCCAAAGGCAATGGCTATCTGGTACGGGGCCGAAAAGCCGTCTTGCGCGTAGTGCCAGTGCCCGGCGGCCCAGTGGCCCAGCCAGAAGAAGGGCGTATTGAGAATGGCCACGCCAATGGGGTACTTCATCACCATGGCTCCAGCCGGGCCATCGGGCGCCGGAAAAGCCTGGTAGAAAGACCCCGTGGGCTGGTACTCCCGCATGATGTCGGGGATGAAGGCCAGCCGTGACAAGTCGTGGTAAATGAACTGCGCCGGCAGGTACAGGTAGTGGCCCATGGCATCCCAGGTGAGGACGGCCGTGACGTTGTGTGTTTCGAAATAGGGCGCCCACAGTCGTACCTGCACTAGCAGCAGAAACAACACCAGGACCACAGCCAGCGAAAGCGGCGCACGAAGCTTCATGGAATTACGCAAAAACAGGCCCGCGGCTGTAGGCAGCCGCGGGCCAAGACCAGTGTGATGCAACGGCTGGCGCCCGCCGCGGGGCTATTCGAGGATGCTGATGCGAATGTCGTCGGCGTAGACGGCCTGGGTGGCCATACCGCGCCACAAAAACACTTTGAGGTGGTTGGCCGACGTGATGTTGTCGGGCAGTACCATGTCCTTGCTCACCTGCACCCAGGTATTGTATTTTTTCACCACTTCGGCCAAGCCAATGCCCTCGCCGCTAACGGACTTGTTGCCTTGGGCCGGGTCGGTGATTTGGATGCCCAGCGAGCCGTTGCCCTTGGGGCTTTGCAGGTAGACCCAGGCGCTGAGGCGAATTTTCTTGAACTTCTGGGGGCTAAGCTGGCCCAGCGAATTCTCGTAAGTCAGGCTGAACTCGCGGGCAGGGTCGATGTAAATGGAATAGGTGCCGGAGTGGGCTTGCTCGCGGGAAAGCGCGGCGGGGTCGACGCCCCAGCCTGCCGTGCTTTCGAAATCGTTCTCCGTGACCAGGGTGCCCTCGGAAGTGTTCTTTTTGGTGTCGTCGCCGCAGGCCGCAACGGCGGTCGCAGTGGCCAACAAGGCCAGTAGGGTAGTGAATTTCATAAGAAGACAGGTGCTAAACAAGCCAAAGGTATACACGAGCTTGCAATGCCCGTCATCGGTCCGAAATCATTTATTCGGGGGTGAAAACGGGCTCAGGAGCCGGCGCGCGCCGGGCCGCCCACCACGTGAGGAGCATTTCGGTGGCCAGCACCAGCACCACAAACGGCAGGAGCCAGGCGGTGCGGGCCTGCAGGCGGTCGAGCACATTGGCCAGGGCGCCGGTTACCAAGGCATTGGCCACGATGCCCAGGCCCAGCACCGTGAGCAGCAGGGCCGTAGGCGCGCCAGCCCACCGGCGCACCATGGGGCTGCTCAGCCCCAGCAGCCCTGCCAGCAGGGCCAGCACGTAGGCTAGGTATACTCGCTCGTTGAGGCTGGTAAACGACAGTAGGTTATGATTTTGCATCGAGGACAGGTACTCCTTGAGCTCGTAGGTGCGGAATTCGCCCACCTTCCAGTAGGGGTTGGTATTTTCCCGAAACGGCGTGAGGCCATCGCCCAGCCCCACGTGGGTGAGCTGGCGGAGCGTGGCTTGGGCGGCTTCCGACGCTAGGTAAGGGTAGTAGCGCGGCGAGCGGGCTATTTGGCCGATAATGTGCTGGTACTCGGGGCGCGTGGCGTTCCAGCCGCCGGCCAGGTTCAGGGGGCTGTTGGCGTCCCACATAAACGTAATGGCGTCGTTGGGCAGCTTGTCGCGGTAGGCGCACAGGGCGTAGTTGCCGGTGGCGCATTCGCGGTCGAGGAACCGCTCCAGAATGCCGGACTCGTTGAGCCGGGCCATGAGAAACGCCGGCGAAGCGCGCGACAGCGTGAACCCTCCACCGAAGGCCAGGTGCAAGGTGGGCAGCGCCAGCCACCCCGCCAGCACCACGGCCGTGGCCAGCTGCCAGTCGCGCCGGCGCAGCAAGCCCCGCGAAAACCAGCCCCCTCGCCACGCTCCCAGGCCAAACCCGAAAACGACCAGGCTAAAGGTGAGCAGGTTAGACGTGTGCATCAGGCCGGCCAGCAGCGCCAGGGCCAGCCAGGCGGCGCGCTCCAGGCCCGAGCGGGTGCGGCCGAGCAAAACCAGTGCCAGCGCCATCAGCCCAATCGGCGTGAAAATATCGGGCATGAGCTGGCTGCTGAACCACGACACGCCCGTGGCCCAAACCCCCAGCGTGAGCAGGGCCAGCTGCGCCGCCGGGTGCGCGACCCGGGGCGCAAACTCGCGGATGTAGCGCAGCATCAACCCGCCGAGTATCAGGCACTGAAAAAAGACAACGAACCACAGCGAAAAGCCCAGCGCGGCAGCCCTTGCAAACAGCCCGTAGGTAATGGGCCGGTCGTCGGGTACGGTGAGATTCAGGGCGCTGTTGAGGTAGGTGCCGGTGTCGGACGTGACCAGGGGAAAGCCGTTGTAGAGGCCCGCGTACAACAGTACCAGGCTGGCCAGCAACAACCAAAGCAGACGGGACCAGCGAAAATAAAGAGTCAAGGCCATGTGGTACAGAAGGAGAAAACGCCAAAGCTAGACCGGCGCCTGCGCTACCGGCGCCGGCCGCCACCAGCTCCCACCTACCGCCAGCACCAGAAAAGCCGAGGTGAACAGCGTGAGCGAAAACAGGTAGGCATAGGGAATCTGCAGGAACAGGTAAAAGACCGTGAGGTAGAGCTGCAGCGCCACCAGCGCCAGCAGGCGGTAGTCGAGGCGGTGGCGCAGGCGCCAGTACAGCGCCGCCCCGGCCAGCACGGTGGCGCTACCGGCCAGCAGGTGGATGCGCTGCAGCCAGGTAATCTTGTGGAGCAGGTCGCCGGGGGCATAGCTGTAAAACCAGGAGGCCATGCCCAGGCCGTTGAAAATATGGTCGG
The DNA here is from genome assembly GCF_020711255.1 of Hymenobacter plasmatis. Lineage (GTDB taxonomy): Bacteria > Bacteroidota > Bacteroidia > Cytophagales > Hymenobacteraceae > Hymenobacter. The sequence continues at coordinate 72,758 of NZ_JAJFAW010000017.1, read as the reverse complement.
GGTTGCCGCCGGGGCCGTCGGAGCGGCTCCACTCGCCCACCGTGGCAATGCGGTATTCGTTCAGCGCGTGGGTAAAGATGGTCCAGTCCTTCGACAGGAAAGGGACCACGTACAGCCCCACGATGCCTAGCAGCGTGAGGCCCGCCACCACCAGCGCGTGCCGCCGGCCCGCCTCCCGCCACAGCACCCAGATATAGAATGGCACCCACAACACCACCGAGTAGCGCGACAGCAAGCACAGCACTAGGGCCGCCGCCTGCGCCAGGGCCGAGCGCGACAATACGCTGGCCGCCAGCACACAGTAATACGCAATAATGGTCGGCTCCAGCACCTGTGCGTAGATGAAGGGGTCGTGTTTAAGGATGCGAACCAGCACAAAAGCCGGCAACAACGCCTTCAGCGCAAACTCCAGCCACCCGATGCGCTGCTGCGCCAGGGCCACCTGCCACGCCCCAAAGCCCAGCAGCAGCAGCAAGCCCAGGCTCCACCACCGGTAGTCGAGCCCCAGCTCGTCGGGCAGCACGTAGGGCAGCCACTGCAAAGGCAAATGGTTGGGAAATAACGGGTAAGGCAGATTGGTGATGTAGCGGTACACAACTTCCCCGCTCCGGAAGCGGCCCACGTAGTTCTGTACGATGGGAATAACGTCGGAATAGCGGACGTCAACGGGGCTGTTTACAATGTTGGGCGCCTGGTAGTAGAGTACCCAGGCCCCGCCCAGTAGCAGGGCCAGCCCACCCCAGACCAGGCGGTTGGCGCTGCGGGCCGGAGAAAGCGCCTCCGGCGCCGGCCGGTGCAAAAAATGCAGCACTGCAAACAAACTGAGCAGAAGCGCCGCGCCCGCCAGCAGCAGCGGCTGCAGGTAGGGGCTGAAATGCCCACGCAGGTCTGTAAACAGGCTTACCTGAGCCCAGAAGGCGGCATACGCCCCCAGTTGCCAAACAATGGGGCGAATGGACCGCCAGCGACTTACTAAGGAAGGGGAAGGACTAAGCACAGCGCGAAAGCTACCATTCGCGGGCTTTCACCCGAATGTCGTCGAGGTACACCGGGCCCGGGTTCGTGCCCCGTTTCAGGTACAGGCGCAGGTGCGTGCTGCCGGGTAGCCCCCCGGGCAGGTGGAAAATGTGCTGCACCCGCGTCCACCGCTTAAAGTCGCTGACCTGTGACAGCAAGGGCAGCTGCTCCGTGTAAAGCGGCGCGGTGCTGCCTTCCGCCACGGCTTCTACTTGCAGGGCGGCGTCGGCTTTCTCATGGGGCAGGTACACCCAGGCCTCTACTTCCACGGCTTGCAGCGTGTGCACACTGGCTTCGTACAGCGGCAGGTCGAACATAAGACCCGTGGCGTGGGTCGAGTCCACGAGCACGGCGTAGCGGCCGGAGTGGGCATGGTCGCGGGTGAGGGTCGAGCGGTCGGCGCCGCCCCAGCCGGCCACGGCTTCAAAATCGTTGCGGGTCACGTCGTCGCCTATCCAGGTGCCATCGGCGGGGTCGTGGCGGCTACATGCTGCCCCTCCCGCGGCCAGTATTATCCAGCCCAACCCCGTGAGAGCGACAGCCAGCCCCTTTTTCTTAGACAGTAACAGGTAGCGCATTATTGGCAAGGGCAAGCGAGGATTGATAAGCCAGGGGAAGAGCCAGCTCAACTTCTGTAAAAAAGCAAAAGCCGAACGGCGGGGCCGGGGTAGGGCCATTGTTGAGGTCAAAGTACGGTACGAATAGGCCCGGTTGGGCTGGCCCCCGGTCTAGGGACCGGCTGGGGCCGCCAGCCAGGCCGAATCCGGGGTCAGGGTGGGGAAGTCGACGATATAAAGCGGGTGCCAGACGGCTGGGCCCGGGGTTTTCAGCAGCCGTAGCTGCAGCCGGTACGCGCCCGGGGGGAGCCACTCCGGCCAGCGCGGGCGCCACGGCTGGCCCGCCGGCGCGGTGCCCGCCAGCAGCACCTGCCCGCACCCGTCGGTAAGGGCCCAGGCCAGGTCGGCCGTTCCGCCAAAGTTGAGCTGGGTGGCGGGGGCCTCGCGCAGGCGCGGCACCAGCCACGGCGTGCGCCAGCCCATGGCGGTGGGCAGGGCCTGCCAGCCGCTGCAGGGCGGGTTATTGTTGTCGGTAAGGTTGAGCCGGAGGCGGCCAAGCGAGTCGGGGGCCAGCGTCCAGGTTTGCAGGCCGGGTGGCGGCACGAAGCCCCGGGGCTCCCACCGGGGCATGGCCCCGTAGCCCACGGGCGGCTGGCGGTAGTCACCCACCGCAAAGCTGAACGCCGGCGGGTGGCGGGGCTGCCACACCCGGATGTAATCGACGGCCAGGGTGTCGTGCGCGGGCGAAGCCCAGTTCCACATGGCCAGGTTCACAATCAGGTTGAGCGGGCAGCCCAACGTGCGAAAGCGGGTTTCGCGCCGAATGGGCACGCCATCGAAGTAAAACGTGAGCTGGCCCGGCTCCCAGCGAAGGGTGTAGGTATGGAAATACGTGGAAAAATGCCCCGGTACGGTGGAGTAAAAAAGGCATTGGCAGGCCTGCGCCTGGGCCAGCGCCGGCCGCCAGTATCCGTTGGCATGGGCCACGGCGTTGTTGCCGAAGCCGCCGTCGGCAGCCTCAAAAATGTCGAATTCATCGTGCCCGGCCAGCCAGAACGCCGGAAACGCCCCGTAGCCCTTGGGCAACCGGCAGCGCACTTCGAACATGCCGTAGCCGAAGCCGCCCGGCGTGGGCGGGCACGGCGCCAGCCGCAGCGAGTCGAGCCCCGGTAGCAGGCTGTGCAGCATGCCCGCCGTGTAGCGCAGCTGCCGCACCTCCGAGCCCAGCTGGTAGCGCCGGGGCTGCGCCAGCCGGGTTGCCGTGAGGTACAGCAGCCCGCCGCGGGTGTGAACCTCCGTGCCCGTATAGTACTCGGTTTCGGCATTGCCCACAATGTTGCGGCCCCAGGGGTAGGCAAAGCCCCAGCGCGGCGCCAGCAGGGTGCTGTCGCCATCCTTATTGAATTCCTCGGCCCACAGCAGCTTGTAATCGGCGTAGTTGGGTGGGCCCTGGGCGCGGGCTGGGGCCGCCCGGCTAGTGAGCAAGGCCACCAGCAACCAGTACTTACCCCAGCGTTGCCAGTGGCTCAAATGCTTAAAGGAAGCAGCCGTTACCATCGCAACCGGAACACCGAATGCATGCGCCGGCCGTCGGCCCGGATTTGGTATACCTCGTTGGGGTAGGGGTACGGCTCGGGGTGCCAGCGGTAGCTGGTGATGTAGTAATCGGCGGCCTCGGGGCTATCTACTATCACCAGCCGGTCGCGCAGGGGGCTGGGCAGCATTTCGCGGGCCATGGCCGTGGGACTGGGCGGCGGCGCATACACTGCAATGGACGGCCGCGGGTCGTGGGTGGCGATGTACTGCAGGTCTTCCTGATAGCCCAGGCCCCAATAATCCATCTCGAACCGCTCGGCCACGTGGCGGCCGGCCAGCAGGTTGAAGTACACGTTCTGGTAGGGATGGTCGCGTACCATTTGCACAGCCACTGCCAGCATCCCGAGGGCGGTGGCGGCGCGCACGGCCTGGGGCCAGTAGGCCCAGCGGGGCCGCCATTGCGCGGCGGCCACCCACCCGCGCACAGCCAGCAACAGAAAGGGCGGATAAACAAAATAGAGCTGCCGCCAGCCATCGTAAAGCACCGAGTGCAGCACAATGACGGCCAGCAGCGGGCCCAGGCACAGCGCCAGAAACAGCACGTCCTGCATCTGCTCTTCGCCGGCCCACAGGCGCCAGCGCTGGCGCACCATCTCGCCCACAACCAGCCCCATGCCCAGCAGGCCCGCGCCCAGGTACAGCAGCGGCGTGGTGAGGGCAATCCAGACCGGGGCGTAGTGCCAGGGCAGCTCCGTGGCCATCGTCATGTCGCCCATATACAGCACCGAGCCGCCCCACCGGAAAGCACTCATATTATGAAAAGCCGCCAGGAAATTCTCGAGCGGGTTGGACCACAAATACGGCCAGAACAAAACCACCAGGCCGCTCGTCAGCACGCCGTACGCAGCGCCGGCCCCCAGCACGCGCGGCCATTTCAGCTCACCGAGCAGGCCGCGCCATGCCAGCATGCCCACCGTGGCCAGGGGCAGCAGAATGCCCATGATGCGCACGTCGATGGTGATGGCGCAGGCCAGTGCATGCCAGAAGATGCGGCCCGCGGTGGGCCGCAGCAGCAGCCGAACGCCGGTGTTTGTGGCGATGATGAAGAAGGCCAAGAACACGGCGTCCTTGTCGTTGTAGAAAAAGTCGGCAAAGAGCCGCGGCGAGAGCAGCAGCCACAGCGCCGCCAGCAGCCCAACCCGCCAGTCGGCAAAGCGTCGCCGCGCCAGTTGGTACAGGGCGATGAGCCCGCCGAAACACACCAGAAATGTGCACAAATGCCGCAGCAGGAACTTATGGCGGATGTCGTTGTAGCCCAGCAGGCGCTCCAGCAACGACACCGGCGTTTCGAAGGCTACCCCGTAGTCGCAGTCGAAATATTCCATCAGCGGCGTCTGGTAGCGGTCAAAATCGTGGTCGGCCGCTACCCAGGCCGGCGCGATTTTTTGGGCCACGTGCTTGAGCGATACCATGCCGGTGTCGCGCTGCTGATTTTCGTCCATCGAAAACCCGTAGTCGCGATAAAGCAGTAAGCCCATCACCAGCACCGCCGCAAAAAAGGCTGGCACCACCCACCGTTGGATAGGAGAAGAACGGGAAAAGTCGGGCATGAAGTTGATAGAAAGCGAGCCGGAAGGCGGGGATAGGAAGCTGCCTTTTATAAAGGTTGGGCTAAAAATAAATCAGCACCGCGCCGCGGGAAGGCAGGATGCGGTGCCGCAAGCTCCGGCCCAGCGCAAGCAGCACGTGTTGGCTTTATTCGATGGTGGACAAAGGGTCGTTAGTTGTTATTGCCGCGGGCCGGGCCATGGCCTCGCGCGTGCCGCGCAATGCGTTGTCGTAGTGGCCCTCCTGCGCGCGGCGGCGCAGTTGCCGCAACTCGCGAAACCCATCGAGGCCGTTAAGTAAGCCCACCTTGCTGCCGGTGGCGTCGTTCCAGCGCACTGGCTGTTCGCAAAGGCGCAGCCCGGCGCGGTGGGCGAGGTACAGCAGCTCAACGTCGAAGCCAAACCGGTCGAGGGTGGCGCCGGCTACGATGGGGCGGCATACCCCCAGCCGGAAGGCTTTAAAGCCGCACTGCGTATCCGCGTAAGGCAGCCCAGTGGCCAGCCGCATTACCAGATTGAAAAACCGGCCGCTTTGCTCCCGCAGCCACGGCTGGTGCACCCCAATGAGGCTGCGGTCCAAGGCCCGGGACCCAAATACCACATCGAACTCCCCCGCCAGAATCGGCGTCAGCAATAAGGGCAAGTCCGTAACCGGCGTCGACAAGTCGGCATCCGAGAACAGCGCAACGGTGCCCTCGGCGGCCAGCAAGCCCTGGCGTACGGCGTAGCCTTTGCCCCGATTGGGCGAATAGCTCACCAGGCGGCAGGGAATGTGGAAGGCGTGGGAAGCAATGATGTCCTCAACAACCTGGGCCGTGCCATCGGTCGACCCGTCGTCGACGATGATTACCTCGCTGCTGTAAGGCTGCGTCTGGAGGTAGGCGAGCACCTGTTTCAGGGTGTTGCCTATCCGTGCGGCCTCGTTGTAAGCTGGAATGACGAAGGAAAGAACGTGCAAAGGGAAGAGGAATTAATCGTCGACTAACTGCGAGGAAGTTCAAGCCGTGAAAATACTTGACTTAAATTATCCAAAGATGAACCGGAGTCCGCTCCCACGACGCTTAAATTCTTCCCTCGGCCACGCACGTGACGCCGAAGAGCTTATTGGCCGTAGTTAGCTTCATTTCGGCGCTGGTAAGGCCCAGCAGCACGCGGTTGACGGCCGGAGAAGCCGGCCGCATGTTGGAGGCGGCGTCTTGCTGCCGGAGGTTGCTCAGTTGCCGAACGGCCCATATCAGTGGGAATAAGCTGCCGTACAAGTAGTAGTTTTTGATGCTGCGGAAGTTGGCTTTCGTCAGTACCCCTCGCAGCATTGGAATGCGGTAGCGGCGGTAGTGGCCCAGAAACACGTCGTGCCCGCTCCACAGCGAGCGGAACGCGGGCACGGTTATGAAGAAGTGGTTTTCTTCTCCGACGCAGGCTGCCTTAATGGATTGCAGCATGGCCAAGTCGTCGGGAAGGTGTTCGAGGACGTCCATCAGCAGCACCAGGCCATTTTCGATGACGGGCGGAATTGCCAAAACCTTTTCGATTTTCCGTCCTTGAGTGGCCGCTATTTCAGCTGCTGAATACCCGATGTCGACCAGATATACCTTGGCAATGGCCTCTCCATAGTGCTTTTCCAGCTCCAGCGCAAAAAAACCCGAGCCGGCCCCGACGTCTACAATGGTCAACGGCTTGCCACGCCCAACCAGCTGCTTGGCGTAGTTAAACAAAGGCAGCTTTTTGCTTTGGTAATACCAATGGACGTCGGGATTGACGCCGTTTTCCAATTCTTTTAAATCCATAGGAGTAGTGACAGCCGCGTAAACTTAGTGCCTTTTGCCGCACCCAACTGGCGGGTAGCTGCCAAACAATGCTTTGGGGTAGGAGCATGCTACTATAATGTCGTAACTGCCCTAGCTAGCGCCCTCTCGGGGTCCGCCAATGCACAGCCCGTTCGTTCTGGGTTGCCCGCGCCGTGCTTGCTTTCCCAATTACATTGCAAACCCAAGGGAGAGGGGACGCTTCTGCACAAGCCCTGTTCTTCTGGGCGCTGCTTTTTGTTTATTACCCATGCTACTCATCCAGAACTACCTCAACGGCCAGCTTGTCCCACCCTTGGCTGGCCGCTACCTCGACAACATCGAGCCCGCTACCGGCCAGGTCTACGGCCAGCTGCCCAACTCCGGACCCGAGGACGTAGCCGCCGCCGTGGCCGCCGCCGAAGCCGCCCTGCCCGCCTGGCGCGCCTTGCCCGCCGAGGAGCGCGGCCGCATGCTGGTCAAAATAGCCGACCTGATTGACGCCAACCTGGAGCGGCTGGCCCAGGCCGAAAGCCAGGACAACGGCAAGCCCCTCAGCCTGGCCCGCGTGATGGACATCCCCCGCGCCGCCTCCAACTTTCACTTTTTCGGCACGGCCGCCGAGCATTTTGCCACCGAGGCACACATGCAAGAGGGCATCGCCCTCAATTACACTGTGCGCCACCCCATCGGGGTAGTGGGCTGCATCTCGCCCTGGAACCTGCCGCTGTACCTGTTCACCTGGAAGATAGCGCCGGCCCTGGCCGTGGGCTGCTGCGTGGTAGCCAAGCCGTCGGAAATCACGCCGGCCACAGCCTTTTTGCTGAGCGAGTTGTGCATGCAGGCCGGCCTGCCGCCGGGCGTGCTCAATATTATCCACGGCACTGGGCCGGGCTGCGGGCAGGCTATTGTGGAGCATCCGGACATCAAGGCCATCAGCTTCACGGGCGGCACGGCCACGGGGCGGCACCTGGCCCGCACGGCCGCGCCCATGTTCAAGAAGCTGAGTTTGGAACTAGGCGGCAAAAACCCCAACCTTGTATTTGCCGACTGCGACCTAGCCGCGGCCGTGGCCACCAGCATCCGGAGCAGCTTTTCTAATCAGGGCCAGATTTGCCTGTGCGGCTCCCGGATTTTTATTGAGCGGCCCGTGTACGAGGCCTTCAAAACCGAGTTTCTTCAGCAGCTCGAAGCCCAGAAGATTGGGGACCCGCTCGCGCCTGACACCAAACAGGGGGCCCTGGTGAGCGAAGCCCACCTGCAGAAAGTGTTGAGCTACATTGATCTGGCCCACGAAGAAGGCGGCCACCTCCTGGCCGGGGGTAAGCGCGTGACGGTGCCCGGCCGCTGCGCCGAGGGCTATTTCCTGGAGCCCACCGTCTTTGAAAACCTGCCCCACGACTGCCGCACCAACCAGGAAGAAATTTTTGGGCCAGTCGTCACCCTCACGCCGTTCGATACTGAAGAAGAGGCCATTGCCTGGGCCAACAGCACCGACTACGGCCTGTCGGCCACTATCTGGACCACCAACCTCACCCGGGCCCACCGCGTGGCCCAATCTCTGCACAGCGGCATCGTGTGGGTGAATACCTGGCTGCACCGCGACCTGCGCACGCCCTTCGGCGGTATGAAAAATTCCGGCGTCGGCCGCGAAGGCGGTTTGGAGGCGCTGCGGTTTTTTACGGAGGCCCAGAACGTGTGCGTGAAGCTCTGACCCGTGGGCAATTAGCTGTCGTATTTCCGCCGCCCGCCCGGCTAAGCCCGTCCTTCGTCTTACCTTTGCGGGCTGAAACTAGCGTTTGCCCCGAATGCCCCATCCCGCTGCTGATTACTATGCCCATCCCACCGCCGTCCTCGACGAGGGCTGCCAGATAGGCCCCGGCAGTCGCATTTGGCATTTCAGCCACGTCTGCGCCGGCGCAGACATCGGGGAGCAGTGCAATTTGGGCCAGAATGTATTTGTGGCCGACGGCGTGACCCTGGGCCGCAACGTGAAAGTGCAGAACAATGTGAGCCTCTACGGCGGCGTTGTCTGCGAAGACGACGTCTTTCTGGGGCCCTCGGTGGTGTTCACCAACGTGAAAAACCCGCGCAGCGCCGTCCCCCGCAAAGGCGCCGGGCAGTACCAAACCACCTACCTGGAGCAGGGCGTAACCGTGGGAGCCAACGCTACCATCGTTTGTGGCGTAAGGTTGGGGCGCTATGCGTTCGTGGGAGCGGGCAGCGTCGTCACGCACGACGTTCCAGCTTATGCGCTCGTATACGGCACCCCCGCCCGCCCGCAAGGCTGGATGAGTGCCTATGGCCACCGCTTGGCCTTTGATGCTAACCGCCGGGCTACCTGCCCCGAAAGTGGCGAACAGTACGAGTTGAGCGCCAATGCGGAAGCAGTGCGCCCGCTCCCGAAAAACGAAAAAAGAACCTCGAAAAATTAACTACGTGTACGACCAACTATTGCGCAAAGAGGCCACGCTGGCCGTCATCGGCCTCGGCTACGTGGGCTTGCCCATCGCCCTCGAATTCGCGAAACAACTCAAGGTCATTGGCTTTGACATCAACGCCACCCGGGTAGAACAGATGAAGCAGGGCATTGACCCGAGCGGTGAGCTGGAAAAAAAGGATTTTGAAGGCTGCGACATCACCTTCACCGATTCGCTGGAAGTGCTGCGCCAGGCCCAGTTTTACATCGTGGCCGTGCCCACGCCCATCGACGAGCACGCCCAGCCCGACCTCAAGCCGCTGCTCGGTGCCTCGTCGTCGGTGGGCAAGGTGCTGAAAAAGGGCGACTACGTGGTGTTTGAAAGTACCGTGTACCCCGGCTGTACCGAGGAAGACTGCATTCCGGTAATGGAGCGCCATTCGGGCCTGAAATTCCCCAACGACTTCAAAGTGGGCTACTCACCCGAGCGCATCAACCCCGGCGACAAGGAGCACACGCTGCGCCGCATTGTGAAGGTGGTGTCCGGCAACGATCAGGAAGCCCTCGACACCATTGCCAAAGTGTACGAGCTGGTGGTAGACGCCGGCGTGCACCGCGCCAGCAGCATCCGCGTGGCTGAGGCCGCCAAAATCATCGAAAACACCCAGCGCGACGTCAACATTGCGCTGATGAATGAGCTGTCGATGATTTTCGACCGCATGAGCATCAACACCTACGAGGTGCTGGAGGCGGCCGGCACGAAGTGGAACTTCCTGCGGTTTTCGCCCGGCCTGGTAGGCGGGCACTGCATCGGCGTCGACCCGTACTACCTCACCTACAAGGCCAAAGAGTTGGGCTACGACGCCAAGGTCATCCTGAGCGGCCGCACCACTAACGACAACATGGGAGCCTACATCGCCCGCAAAACGGTGCAGATGATGATTAAAAAAGGCAAGGACGTGGCCAAAAGCCGCGTGCTTGTGATGGGCGCCACCTTCAAGGAAAACGTGGAAGACATCCGCAACTCCAAAGTGGCCGACGTCATCCAGGAGTTGAAGAATTTCTCGGTGAACGTGGACATCGTGGACCCGCACGCCGACTCCAACGAGCTGCACCACGAATACGGCTTCCGCCTTACCCACAACGACGACGTGCGCTCGGACTACGACGCCGTTATCGTGGCCGTAAGCCACCTGCCCTACGCCTCCAAGGACGAAGCCTATTTCCAGTCTATCACCTCGGACAACGCTGTGCTGGTCGACATCAAAGGCCTGTACCGCGGCAAAATGAAGGATATCCAGTACTGGAGCCTGTAAATCAACCCGAAAGATGCTATGTGGACTTGGCTCCGCAGGGTCTAGTCCCTTAACTTATGACGACACCACGCACCAAAATTCTCGTTACTGGCGGGGCCGGCTACATCGGCTCCCACGCCGTAGTCGAGTTGTACCAGGCAGGTTATCAGCCCGTCATTGTTGATAACTTCAGCAATTCGCAGGAGTCGGCGCTGGCCGGCATCGAATCCATCCTGGGAACGACGGTGCCCATCTACCGCATCGATTGCGCGGATGAAGCCGCCCTGCGCGGAGTGTTCGCGGCCGAGCCCAATATTGCCGGGGTCATTCACTTTGCGGCCTTCAAGGCCGTGGGCGAATCAGTGCAGAAGCCGCTGGCCTATTTCAAAAACAACGTGGGCTCGATGCTGGCCCTGCTGGCGGTAATGCCCGAATTCGGGGTCGAGAATCTGGTGTTCTCCTCGTCCTGCACCGTATACGGCATCCCCGATGCGCTGCCCGTGACGGAGGCCACGCCCACCAAGCCCGCCTCGTCGCCTTATGGCCGCACCAAGCAGATGTGCGAAGACATTGTGCACGATGTCGCGGCTGCCCCGGACAACAAGCTGCGCACCATCTTGCTGCGCTACTTCAACCCGATTGGCGCGCACGAGTCGGCCAAGATTGGTGAACTGCCCTTAGGGGTGCCCAATAATCTGGTACCGTTCATTACCCAGACGGCCGCTGGCATCCGGGAGAAGCTGACCATCAATGGCAGCGACTACGATACCCCCGACGGTACCAACATTCGCGACTACATCCACGTGGTGGATTTGGCGAAGTCGCACGTGGTGGCGGTGCAGCGGCTGCTGGACCACAAGGCTACTGACACAGTGGAGACATTCAACGTGGGCACGGGCCACGGCAACTCGGTGCTGGAAGTGGTGAAAACGTTTGAGCAGGTGACTGGCCAGAAGCTCAACTACAGCATCGGCCCCCGTCGGCCTGGCGACGTGCCGGCCATCTACGCCGATGCCACCAAGGCTGCCGAAGTATTGGGCTTCCGCACCGAAACGTCGCTAGCTGATTCGTTGGCCAGCGCCTGGAAGTGGCAGCAGACACTAGCCAAGTAAATAATTAAAAAAGCCCGTCATGCTGAGCGCAGCCGAAGCATCTCTACCTCAATACTAATCCAATCGACGGAAATAGTTGCGTGGTAGAGATGCTTCGGCTGCGCTCAGCATGACAAACCATTTAAACACATGAAAATCCTCATCACCGGCGGCGCCGGTTTCATCGGCTCTCACGTCGTTCGGTTGTTCGTGACCAAGTACCCGGACTACCAGGTTGTTAACCTCGACGCCTTGACTTACGCTGGCAACTTGGAGAACCTGCGCGATATCGAAGGCGCTGCCAATTACCGTTTCATCAAGGGCGATATTGCCGACCAGGCGTTTGTCGACCAGCTGTTTGCCAATGAAGAGCCCGACGCGGTGATTCACCTGGCGGCTGAGTCGCACGTGGACCGCAGCATCACCGACCCGATGGCCTTTGTGAAAACCAATGTCATCGGCACGGTAAACCTGCTCAACGCGGCCCGCAACCTCTGGCAGCCCGGCGGCTACGACGGCCACGTATTCTACCACGTGAGCACCGACGAAGTATACGGCTCGTTGGACTTCGGCCCCGAGATGTTTACCGAAGAAACGGCCTACGACCCCCGTTCGCCTTACTCGGCTTCGAAAGCCAGCTCCGACCATTTTGTGCGCGCCTGGCACCATACCTACGGCATGCCCATTAAGTTGAGCAACTGCTCAAATAACTACGGCCCCAACCATTTCCCCGAGAAGCTGATTCCGCTGGCCATTCACCGCCTGCGCACCGGCCAGCCGGTGCCCGTGTACGGCAAAGGTGAAAACGTGCGCGACTGGCTTTTCGTGAAAGACCACGCCACGGCCATCGATGCGGTGTTCCACAAGGGCAAAAACGGCGATACGTACAACATCGGCGGCGTGAATGAGTGGCAGAACCTCAAGCTCATCGAATTGCTCTGCGATGTAGTGGACGAGAAAACCGGCCAGGAGCAAGGCACCTCGCGCAAGCTCATCAAGTTCGTAACCGACCGCGCGGGCCACGACATGCGCTATGCCATCGACTCATCCAAAATCATGAATGAGTTGGGCTGGAAACCAAGCGTGACCTTCGAGCAAGGGCTGGCGCAAACCGTGGATTGGTACCTGGCCAACGAGGAGTGGCTGAACAGTGTGACCAGCGGTGCGTATCAGGAGTATAACCAGAAGCAGTACGCGGGGCGGTAACGCTTCAGTTAACAGTTATCAGTGAGCAGTGAACAGTCTCGTTCGATAGCCTGCTGAATAACTGTTTACTGCTCACTGATAACTGTTAACTGACCTTATGTACGAAACCCCATTTCACGAGCGGCCGCTCGACAATCTTACTTTTTTGGTCACCGGTGGTGCGGGCTTTATCGGCTCCAATATTGTGGAGTACCTGCTGAAGTTCGGCGTTAAAAAGGTGCGCACGCTGGACAATTACTCCAACGGCTTCCGAAAAAACCTGGCGCTATTTGCTGGTAATCCGGCCTTGGAAATCATGGACGGTGACATCCGCGACGCGGCGGTTTGCGCCGCGGCCTGCGCCGGGGTCGATGTGGTGCTGCATGAGGCCGCTCTTGGCTCGGTGCCCCGCTCCATTAAAGACCCGGTGCTGACCAACGACGTGAACGTGGGCGGCTTTGTCCAGATGCTCACCGCCGCCAAAGACGCGGGCGTGAAGCGCTTCGTGTACGCTGCCTCATCCTCGACTTATGGTGACCACCCCGGCCTGCCCAAAGTGGAGGACCGGATTGGTAAGCCGCTTTCGCCTTACGCCGTCACCAAGTACGCCAACGAGCTGTATGCTGACGTGTTTGCCCGTACCTACGGCATGGAAATCGTCGGCTTGCGCTACTTCAATATCTTCGGCCCCCGGCAGGATCCGGGTGGGGCCTACGCAGCGGTGATTCCGCTGTTTATCGACGCCATCCTGCAAAACCAGCCGCCTACGCTCAACGGCGACGGTGGCCAGACCCGTGACTTCACCTTCGTGGAGAATTGCGTGCAGGCTAACATCCGGGCCGCGCTGGTGCAGAAGCCCGAGGCCTTGGGGCAGGTCTATAACATCGCGGTGGGCGACCGGACTTCGCTGGTGGAGATGTACGATATCCTGCGTGAAGAAGCAGGCTCCGACCTGGCGCCCAAGTTTGGCCCTGACCGAGCTGGTGACATCCGCGACTCTCTGGCGGATATTTCCAAGGCCAACAACTTGCTGGGCTACGAGCCTCAAATTCGCATTCGCGAAGGCCTGCGCCAGACCTTGGAGTGGTTCAAGGCCAACCAGGAGTTTATTGCCGAGCGCAACTAATTGTTTGTCATCTGACGAACCGAAGGTCGGCGTCAGCCAAGGAAGCATCTTATCACGGCTGCCTTTCTCAGAAATACCAATCCATGCGGTGCGAGCTTGATAAGATGTTTCGCTCTGCTCAACATGACAGTCCCTATGAAAGGAATTATTCTCGCCGGCGGCTCCGGTACCCGTTTGCACCCGCTCACGCTGGCCGTGAGCAAGCAGTTGATGCCGGTGTACGACAAGCCGATGATTTACTACCCACTGTCGATTTTGCTAATGGCTGGCATTCGGGAAGTGCTGATTATCACCACGCCCCACGACCAAGCGCAATTTCAGAAGCTGCTCGGTGACGGCAAGAACCTGGGCTGTGATTTTCAGTACGCTGTGCAGGAAGTGCCCAATGGACTGGCCCAAGCCTTTGTGATTGGTGCTGATTTTATTGGGGATGATAAAGTGGCCCTGGTGCTTGGCGATAACATCTTTTATGGCGCTGGCCTGGAAGAGCTGCTGAAGTCCAACAGCGACCCCACAGGTGGGGTGGTGTTTGCTTACCACGTGCACGACCCCGAGCGCTATGGCGTGGTGGAGTTCGACGGTGATAAGAAAGCGCTGAGCATCGAGGAGAAGCCCGCTCAGCCCAAGAGCAACTATGCGGTGCCCGGTCTGTATTTCTACGACAACGACGTTATTGAAATCGCCAAAAACTTGGAGATGAGCCCGCGTGGCGAATACGAAATCACCGATGTGAACCGCGAGTACTTGCGGCGCGGCACGCTGAAAGTAGGCATCCTCGGCCGCGGCACGGCTTGGCTCGATACTGGCACGTTTGAAAGCCTGATGCAGGCCGGTGAATTTGTGCGCGTGATTGAGCAGCGCCAGGGTTTGAAGGTGGGCGCGATAGAGGAAATTGCCTATCGCCAAGGCTTCATCGGCGCCGACCAGCTGCGGGCAATTGCGGCTCCGCTGCGCAAAAGTGGCTACGGCGATTACCTGATGCACTTGCCCGAGCAGTTGGTGATGGCCGAATAGATGACGCTTAATATAATAAAGAAGGAGGAGTGAGGAATTGGTCGTTGTGCTAATTCTTAGCTCCTCCTGCTTCGTTAAGCACAGCCTTACTCGTCCAGATACTGGTGCACGAACTTGATGGCCATGCTGCCCTCGCCTACGGCCGAGGCTACGCGGGCCATGGCTCCGGAGCGGCTGTCGCCGGCGGCGAAGATGCCGGGCACGCAAGTTTCGAGTAGGTAAGGTTCTCGCTCTTTTTTCCAGATGGTGGGGTAGCGCGGGTCGGTCACGAGGTCGCGGCCGGTGAGCAGGAAGCCTTTGCCATCGCACACCACCTGCTCGCACACCCATTCGGTGCTGGGCCGGGCCCCGATAAAGACGAATAGGGCGCGGGCGGGCCGCTTCTCTACCGTGCCGTTGATGTCGACCATCACGGCTTCGAGGTGGTCGGCGCCGCATACCTCCTTGATTTGCGAATGTGGCAGCAGCTCAATGTTGGGCGTGTTGTGAATTTGCTCAATTAGGTAAGCCGACATGCTGGCGGCCAGGCTGACCCCCCGAATGACGATGAATACCTTGCGGGCGTAGGTGGCCAGGTACATAGCGGCCTGCCCGGCCGAATTGCCGCCGCCCACGATGTACACGTCTTGCTCGTCGCAGCTGCGGGCCTCGGTGCGGGCCGCGCCGTAGTACACGCCCGCGCCGCTGAGGCGGTCCATGCCCGGCACGTCGAGGGTGCGGTAGCTCACGCCGGTAGTGAGCACCACGGCTTTGGTGTTTACTTTGCGGCCATCGCTGAGGGTGAGGACTTTGTAGCCATCCTGGATGCAGAGCTCGGCCACCTCCTGGGGCGCGAGAAACTCGGCTCCGAGGCGGACGGCCTGGGTCCAGGCGCGGAAGGCCAGCTCGGCTCCGCTCAGGCCGGTGGGAAAGCCCAGATAGTTTTCGATGCGGGAGCTGGTACCGGCCTGCCCGCCCGGCGTCTGGCGTTCGATGATGAGGGTTTTGAGGCCCTCGCTGGCGCCGTACACGGCGGCGGCCAGGCCGGAGGGGCCGGCGCCCACCACTACTACATCGTACATGTCCTGCAAAGGCTTGTTGCCGATGCCAATGTGGTCGGCCAGGGCGGCTTTGGAGGGGTTTGCCACGGCTGTGCCATCGGTGCAAATGACGATGGGCAAATCGGTTGCCTCAAAGCCCTTGGCTTTCACCAGTTCCTTGGCTTCGGCGCTGGTTTCGTAGTCCAGCCACTGGTAGCCCACCATGTAGCCGCTCAGAAAGTCCTTGAGCTCGTGCGAAAGCGGCGACCATTGAAAGCCAATGAGCCGCACGCCGCCATACTTGGGCTTGTGCGTGGCCTGCCAGGCCACCAGCAAGTCGCGCAGAATGGGGTAGAGCAGGTGCTCCGGCGGGTCCCAGGGCTTCATCAAGTAATGGTCGAGCCGGGCCGAGTTGATGGCCCGCACCGCCGCCTCGGTGTCGGCATAAGCCGTGAGCAGCACGCGCTTGGTATCCGGAAATAGCTCGCGGGAAGCTGTGAGCAGCTCCACGCCTTCCAGGTCGGGCATGCGCTGGTCGGCGATGATGAGGGCCAGCGGCTCCTCCTTGGCTTTCAGCTCCTGGATGGCAGTGAGGGCCTCCGGGCCGGAGCCGACGCGCAGAATGCGGTAGCCCTCGCTGAACTCTTTGCGGAGGTCGCGAACGATGGCGGCCAGCACTTGCGGGTCATCATCGACGGCTAGAATAATGGGGTTTTTTGCAGCCATTGCGGAAAGGTGATGGGAGAAAGTTACGCAAGGGGCATGGCTACTGGCAGCCAGGTGCAAAATTCGGTACGCCCGGGCTGCGAGCTAACTTCCAGCCGGCCGTCGTGCTGCCGGATGATGCGTTGGGCTATATCGAGCCCGAGCCCCGAGCCCGCCCCGGCCTGCTTGGTGGTGTAAAACGGCTCAAAGATGTGCGGCAACACGGCGGGGGGAATGCCGGCCCCGTTATCAATGAGGAACACGCGCACGAAATCGGCTTCTCGCCGGACGCTCAATTTGATTTCGCCGCCGTGCTCGGGCAGGGCATCGATGGCGTTGTCGAGCAGGTTGGTCCACACTTGGTTGAGGCTGCTGACCTGACCGCGCACCTGGGGCACATCGGGCGCATAATCCCGCACGAGGTGCACATTTTTCTGGCGCAGCTGGAAGCCGAGCATGTTGAGCGTGCTGTCGAGGCCGGCCGTAACGTCGAGCAGCTCGAAGCCGCTGTCGCGGTCCATGTGGGAGTAGGTTTTCACGTCGGCCACCAGCTTGCTGATGCGGCTGCCGGCTTCCTGCACCTCGCGGATAAGTTGGAGCGTAGTCTGCTGGCTTTCCAGCCAGGCAAACGCAACGGGGCGGGCGGCCAGGGGCAGTACTTCGGCTGCGGAGGCCAGGGTTTTTTCAGTTAGCCCCATTTCGAGCAGGCCGGGCGCGAGGCGGTAGCCGTCGGCCACGCCCTGTTCGGTGAGCCAGTCGGCGAGCTCGTCTTCGCGCTCCGACTGTTCCAGGGGCGAGCGGCGCGGCGCGGGCGGGTCGGCTGGGGGGATGGGCGCCGCCAGCGCCGCAAAGGCGCACAGCGAGGCCGGGTTAGGGCTCAGCTCCAGTAGCTGGCTCAGTAGGTGGGGCTGGGTGGCGGCGCGCTCGGCCAGCGCGTGGGCGGCGCGGGCAATGGCGGCGGCGGGGTTGTTGAGCTCGTGCGCCAGGCCGGCCGAGAGCTTGCCCAGGGCGCGCAGTTTGTCGTCGCGCTCTTGGCCCCGCACTTGGTCGCGGCTGCGGTCATTCATGATAGCCACCAGGCGTTGGGTAAGGTCGGGGCTGACGTGTTCTAGGGCGGGAAACAGGTCGCGGTGCAGCAGGTACAGCTGCGTATCACCGGCGGCCACGCCCTGGTTTTTTATCTCGCGCAGCCGCGAATAGGGCAGCACGCCCGACACCTGGCCCGTTTCGGCGCGAAACACCGGGGTGCGCTGGCTGCCTTGCAGGGCGTAGAACTGGATGCCGCCGTGCAGCACGGCCATCAGAAAATCGGCAGTGGAGCCGGCCTCCGCAATGGTCTCGTCGGCCGCGAATTCGCGTTGCTCGCCGTGAGCCAGCAGCCACGCCAGCGTTTCATCGGGCAAGCCAGCAAAGGCCGTGATAGTGGCTAACTCGGCGGTGGTGAGGGCAGGAGAGGAAGTCATACCTCTCACAACCCGAATGAGCGCCGGTTGTTGGGGCGGCAAAGGTTACCTTGCCTGCCGGTTTCTACCTGACCCTTATTGCTTATAATGCCTTTCCCTTACTCCAGTGGCCGACTGCTTTTGGTTGGTGCAGTTTTAGTTGGTGCCACGGCGTCGGCCCAGGCCCAGCGGCCGGCCCGCGTAGCCACCCACGCCGACTCGGTGCGGGCAGCTCGCAACGCCAAAATCACCTACGCACCGGCCCTGTTTACCCTGCTGAGCGGCAAGCAGGTACGCGGCTACGTCACCAGCTACGCCCTTTTCATGCATGAGCAGGTGGAGTGCTACGAAACGCCGCCCGACCAGCTGCCGCATCCGCCCATAAAGGCACTGGCCATTGAGCGCATCAAAACCATGGTAGTGGAAGGCCACACCCTGGATGCCCTCACCAAAAACGGCAAGCCCCTGGGCATGCTGGCCGAAAACATGACCCCTGCCGCCGGCACCAAAACCTACGGCTATTTCATCACCAAAGCCGACCTGTACATTCCCATTCCGTTGCCGGTAGGGGTGGCTGTCATTCCGGTGGGCTCACACGACAAATACTTCTGGTACGTGCAGCCCACGGGCGGGACCATTCAGGAAGTGCCGCGCTCGGGCAAGGCCTTTGCAGCCCTGATGGCCACTGCTTTTGCCGATTATCCTGAGCTGGCCGCCCGCGTCCGGCAGCAGGCCCCAGGGGCCGAATACAAGAATATGCCAACGCTGGTGCAGGAATACAACGCGCACTTTCCGGCGAAATAAACTGGGATGGCTGGCGCTTAACAGGCTTTAAAGGCAACTTTTTTAGCCGCGCTGGCCTTGTAAATTATTGCCTTAATCATCTGAAAAGCCTTTTCATGGCCAAAGCTAGAACCGTATTTTTCTGCCAATCCTGCGGTGCCCAATCGGCAAAATGGATAGGCCGCTGCCCCGCGTGCGGCGAGTGGAATACCTACGTGGAGGAAGTGGTGCAGAAGGAAACCGTGGCCACCACCACGGGCCAGTGGAAGCCCGCCAGCACCGTGCCCGGCGGCAACCTTACCAAGGCCGCGAAGTCGGTGCCGCTCGGCGACATCCTGGCCGAAGACGAGCCCCGCATCATCACTCCCGACGGGGAACTGAACCGGGTGCTGGGCGGCGGCCTGGTGCCCGGCTCCATCGTGCTCATTGGCGGCGAGCCCGGCATTGGCAAAAGCACGCTGATGCTGCAAATTGCCCTGAGCCTGCGCAAGATGAAGGTGCTCTACGTGAGCGGCGAGGAAAGCGAGGCCCAGATAAAAATGCGGGCCGAGCGCATGGCCGACGGCCAACACCCCGGCTGCTACATTCTCACGGAAACTAACACCCAGAATATCTTCCGGCAGATAGACCAGGTCCAGCCCAATATTCTGGTCATCGACTCCATCCAGACCATGCACTCCACGCTGGTGGAGAGCGGCGCGGGCAGCGTGAGCCAGGTGCGCGAATGCACCGCCGAGTTTCTGAAATTTGCCAAGGAAACCAGCACGCCGGTGCTGCTCATTGGCCACATCACGAAGGACGGCAGCATTGCTGGCCCCAAAATTCTGGAGCACATGGTGGACACTGTACTGCAGTTTGAGGGCGACCGGCACATGAGCTACCGCATTTTGCGCACTACCAAAAACCGTTTCGGCAGCACCTCGGAGCTGGGCATTTACGAGATGCAGGGCGACGGCCTGCGGCAGGTAAGCAACCCATCGGAAATCCTGCTTTCGCAACGCGCCGAGAGCCTGAGCGGCATGGCCATCGGCGCCACGCTGGAAGGCAACCGCCCACTGCTGGTGGAGGTGCAGGCCCTCGTCACGCCCGCTACCTATGGCACGCCGCAGCGCAGCAGCACCGGCTTCGATAGCAAGCGCCTGCAGATGCTGCTGGCCGTGCTGGAGAAGCGCGCCGGCCTGCGGCTGGGCCAGCACGACGTGTTCCTGAACATTGCCGGCGGCCTGCGCCTCGACGACCCGGCGCTGGACATGGCCGTGTGCGCGGCCGTGGTTTCGTCGCTGAACGACCTGCCAATTCCCGGCGATGTGTGCCTGGCCGCTGAGGTTGGGCTGAGTGGCGAAATCCGCGCCGTGTCGCGCCTCGACCAGCGGCTGGCGGAAGCCGAGAAATTAGGATTCCGGGAAATGTACGTTTCGCACTTCAACGGTAAAGGGCTGGACCTGGCGCGGTTTGGATTAAAAGTACAAGCCGTCAGCCGGCTCGATGAGGTGCTGAACGGCTTGTTCGGCTAAGGGAAAATGGTGCTGATAATCAGCCCATGGCTGCTGTCACGAACAACCGCCGAAGCTGGCCCAAGCACGACCACTAATAAATGACAAATGCCAGATTTGTATTTTATAAATCAAAAAGCCTTATCTTCGGATTGCTGATATGCTTTTACCGCGAATTCATATTCAAGGCCGGTAATAGTTGTGTTTTTTTTGGTTGGTTTTTGGCGGTCCTTAGTGGTCGTCGGCCGCTAGTTTTTCGTGATATGATGTCATCCTTTGTCACCTGTGCGCGCCGCCTGCTGGGCACGGCGCTGCTGCTGGCGCCGGTGCTGAGCCATGGGCAGAGCAAGCCTGCTCCAGTGGCGGTTCCCGCGCAGAAGAAGCCGGTGCCGGTTGCCAGCCCGGCGCCGAGCAAGGCCGTTCCCGCGACTAGTGTTGTGCCCGGTAAGGCGGCTCCCGCCCCGGCAGCTGTCCAAGGCAAGCCCGCTCCGGCAGCGGCCGCAGTACCAACCAAACCGGCCGTGGCTCCGGTGGCGCCCGTACCAATGGGCAAGGCCATCCTCACGGGCCGCGTGAGCGGACCCACCACCGATACGGTGTCCGTTTCGCTGCGGGAAAACCCGCTCGACCCCAAGGAGAAGCTGATTCGGACGGCCGTAAACGAAAAAGGCGAGTTTAAGCTGGTGGTGCCGGTAAGCGGCGCAACCAAAGCCGACTTGGTGTACGGCGACGACGTGGCGCCGCTGTTTCTGGACCCCGGCACCGACATGGACGTGCGCTTCAAGGGCAACGACATGTCGAGCACGTTGAAGTTCAAGGCCAACGACGTGCCCACGGGCTTTACTACCAAGCTTCGCAACCGCTCGAACCTAAACGACGAGCAGCGCCACCGCCAGCAAGCGGCCAATGCCAACAACTACCTCGTGGAAGCGGATGCGCAGTTCGTTGAAAACGATGGTTTTCAGGTGCTGCCGGATAACATCCAGCTCTACGAAGCCCCGTTTCTGTCGTTCCTGGAGTACCGCCGCAAGCACGAGTTTGAGTTTTTGGAAGACCACGCGGCTAAGCAGTCGTTTACCCAGGAGTTCTACAACTATGCCCGCGCGGAAGTGGTATATGCCTATGCCAACGACCGCCTGACGTTTCAGGACCTGCGCGAGCAGGTGGTGAACACCGAAGGGCGCCTGAAGATGGCCCCCGACTACTACAACTTCCTGCGGGAGCCCGGCCTGCTCAACGAGCCCAACGCGGCTCAGAGCGAGCTGTACCACGAATTCCTGCTCAACTACGTGCACTTTGCCGTGGCCCAGGAAAAGCACCTGCGCACTGACCCCGACTTCTACCCAGCGTCTTACGCGCTGGCAAGCAAGAAGCTCACCGGCCCCACGCGGGCCATTATCCTGGGGCGCATTCTGCAGGAGTCGTTCCGGTTTGGGCACGTAAAGCAGTCGGCCGCTATGCTGGCCGACTTCCAGACCTACGACCCCAAGAACCAGTACTACCCCACGCTGCAGCTCGACTTTGACCGGCACAAGGACTTTGCGATTGGAGCGCCCGCGCCCGATTTCAAGCTGGCCACTGCCAACGGCGACACGGTGCACCTGCACGATTTCGCCGGCAAGCTGGTGTACCTCAACTTCTGGAAGACCACCAATGGCTTGTGCCTGCGCGACCTGGCTTATGCGCAGGACCTGATTCGCCGGTTTGAAGGCAAGAACATCACCTTCATCAACATTGCCCTGGATGAAAACGAGCAAGCCTGGCGCCAGCTCGTGACCGTGAAGAAACTCCCCGGCGTGCAGGTGCGCGTGCCCGGCGGGGGCCTGCGTTCGGACGTGGCCCAGGCTTATGCGCTGCAGGAGGTGCCGACTTACATGCTGGTCGGGGAAGACGGTACGTTCCTCAACACCAAGCCCAAGCGTCTGAGCAGCCGCGCGGCCATCGACGAAATCAACCAATCATTCGGCAAAGCCAGCACCTACACCAGCGCCATCGATTTCCCCTCTACCAAAAAGTAGAGCCCGCAATAAATTATTGGTCATCCTGAGTGCAGGGAAAGACCTTATTCCGTTGGTATTGTTTAGGTGGTCCCCTCTCCACCTGGCGCTACCCGGATAAGGACCTCCCCCGCGCTCAGGATGACGTATTTTTAGCCCAACCTATCTTTCTTCTATTCGTTACGCCCGAGCTACCGCGCTTCTTATGCCCTTCCCCTTCGCCGACGGCGTCAACGTTCTGTCCAAAGCCACGCCGCTCCGCATCTGGAACGCTACCCAAATCGTGGGCTCTTACATCTTGAGCAAAATCACGGGCAAGGCCCGGCTCGCGGGGCTGCCCATGGCGCTCAGCTTCGAGCCCACCACCAGCTGCAACCTGCGCTGCCCGGAGTGCCCCAGCGGGCTTCGTTCCTTTACGCGGCCCACGGGCATGCTGCCAGCCGACTTGTTTAAGAAGACGATTGACGAAGTGGCCAGCCGGCTGTGGTACCTGATTTTCTACTTCCAAGGCGAGCCGTATCTGCACCCGCAGTTTCTGGACCTGGTGAAGTACGCCGCCGATAAGGGCATCTACACGGCCACCAGCACTAACGCCCACTACCTCAACGACCAGAACGCCCGCCGCACCGTGGAAAGCGGCCTGGACCGCCTCATCATCTCGCTCGATGGCACCACCCAGGAAGTGTACCAGCAGTACCGCGTGGGCGGCAAGCTGGAGAAAGTGTTGGAAGGCACACGCAACATCGTGAAGTGGCGCAAGGAGCTGAAGTCGAGCACGCCGCGCATCATATTCCAGTTCCTGGTGGTGCGGCCCAACGAGCACCAGATTGACGACGCCAAGCAGTTGGCCGAAGCCATGGGCGTGGACGACGTCTGGTTTAAAACCGCGCAGATTTACGACCACGAGCACGGCTCGCCCCTCATTCCCACCATCGACTACTACTCGCGCTACCAGAACAACGCCAACGGCACCTGGAGCCTAAAAAACAAGCTGGTAGACCACTGCTGGAAGATGTGGCACTCCTGCGTTATTACCTGGGATGGCCTGGTGGTGCCCTGCTGTTTCGACAAAGACGCGGAATACCGTCAGGGCGACCTCAAAACCGAAACTTTCCGCCAGCTCTGGCGCGGCCCCAAATACCAGCAGTTTCGCGGCAGCCTGCTCAAAGGCCGCGACCAGATTGAGATGTGCCGCAACTGCTCGGAAGGCACCAAAGTGTGGGGGTAAAATCAATTAAAACGAAGAATGGGGAATGAAGAATTAGCCCAACGACCAATTCTTCATTCCCCATTCTTCATTATTAATCAAGCCAAAGGCTACTTACTTGTGTCCCTTCATCAGGTTCTTGCCCAAGTCTTCTACTTGCTTGAGGAATTCGTCGGTTTCGGTGTCGGCGTAGACGCCGTAGGCGGAAGAGATGGTGCCTTTCACGCCGTCGTTGGCTTCGATGGCGTAGAGAATGGACATGTCGTCGGGGTTGCTCTCGCCCTCAAAGCGGTAGAAATCGACAATGGTTACTTCGTCGGGGGCGTAGCTCTTGTTCGAGTCGTTGCCGATGGTTTGCAGACGGCCGTCCACAACGTTGAAATCCTGCGTGAAGCCATCCTTGTTCAGTTTGTTTTCAACGTTCACGAGTGAGCGTTCTTCTTCTTTGTCCTGCATGGCGGTGAGTGTTTTGAGGAGAGTAAAGACGGGGCGGCAACGCACTAACGCAGCCTGCCCCCGCGTCGGCTATACGCAGCCGGGGCGGGGGCGGGTTATCTAAGTCACGAGAAAATGTGGGCGAAGCAGCGGGGGCGATTAGCGGCGCGCTTGGGCGGCGGTGCGCGCTTCGATGGTACGCTGAAGCTGGTCTACGTCGAGCGAGCCGCATGCTCCGCCGCAGCCTTTGGCACAGCCGGCCGCCGTCTTGCTGAAAAACGCCCGCCAGAAAATCCGGCCCACGTAGAAAGCCGCTGCCACAAACAAAGCGGCAATCAGAAAATACTGAATTTCGACGGAGGTGAGGGCGAGCAGGAGCATGCTAAAGAAACTGCGTTGGAAAGAGAATAGTTTGCGGGCCGGGACGCCTTTTAGGACAGGATTGGGTTATTGCCAAAACTCGCGAATGGTCTGCTGCATTTCGGCGTGCAGGCAGCCGTTGCTGGCCACAATTTCGCGGCCGAACAGTGGGTCGCCGTCTTCCAGAAACTGGGTGACGTGCCCACCCGCTTCACGGACCAGCAAAATGCCCGCCGCCACGTCGTAGGAATTGAGGTTGAACTCGAAGAAGCCTTCGTACCGGCCAGCGGCCACGTAAGCCAAATCCACGGCTGCGGAGCCGAGCCGGCGCACGCCGTGGCTGCGGCTCATGAAAGCGCCGAGCACTTGCAGGTAAGTTCCCATTTGGCCAAAGTCCTTGTAGGGGAAGCCGGTGGCAATGAGCGAGCTATTTAGCTCAGGAATGTCGGTCACGCGGATGGGCCGGTCGTTGCAAAAAGCACCGCTGCCGCGCACGGCCCGGAAGCTCTCGTCGCGGTTTACCTCGTGCACCACGCCGAGTACCAGCTCTTTCCGGTGCAGCAGCGCCACGCTGATGGAATAGACTGGCAGGCCGTGCACGAAGTTGGTGGTGCCATCGAGTGGGTCAATTATCCAGGTGAATTCCTCGGTGTGGGTGTCCGGGCCGGCGGTGCCTTCTTCGGTGATGAAGCCCGCCTCGGGCTGCAGCTGGCGCAGACCGGCCACCAGCTTGCGCTCGGTTTCTTGGTCCACGTAGCTCACCAGGTCGTGCACGCCTTTGTGCTCAATTTTGCCGCGGTCGAACGTAGCGGCTTCCTGACGGATAAATTGGGCTGTGGTGCGGCACAGGGCCGCAAGGTCGAGGGAGAGCGTAATGAAATCAGTGGGCATAAGTGGAGCTGTAGGGAAATTCAAAGGCCTGCCGAGCAAGCATGGGAGTGGGCCTTTTAACGGGACAGCTGCTTTTTCTGCCAGCCTACCCACACTGCTACTGCCAGCAATAGCACCGCCAGCACCTGCGAGCCGCGCCCAATCAGCTCCCCATACCGGGCGTAAAACGTTACCTCGTCGTTGAGGTGCACGGTGCCGCGGCTGGCGGCCGGAATCCAAGCTGGCTCAAGCTGCGTGATTTCTCCTTTTTGGTTGATGAAGCCCGTGAAACCGGTGTTGGCCGAGCGGGCCAGGTCGCGGCGTGTTTCGATGGAGCGCAGGGCGCCGTAGCGCAGCAGCTGGCGGTAGCCGGGCGAGTCGTGCCACCAGGCGTCGTTGGTAATGAGGCCGAGCAGCGTGGCGCCATTGCGGGTGTATTCGGCCACGAAGTCGCCGTAAATGGATTCGTAGCAGATAACCGGCGCCACCCGTAGTGCGGGCGCATTGGTCGGCGCGGGGTACACGGTGCGCTCGGGTTGGCTGCCGACGCTGCCAACGGTGCCGCCCAAGTCGATATGGGAAATAACCGAGGCCAACACCGGCGGAATCTTCTCCACGCCAGGCACTAGGCGCGACTTGTGGTAGAAGGCAATGGGCGCAGTGGCGTTGGCGAAGTAGGCGCCGGTATTAAAGATGTCGTAGTAGCCCAAGTCGTCGCGGTAGCGAGCGGTTTCGCTGGCGGCGTCTTTGTTGGCGTACGAGTTGATAGTGGTGATGCCCGTGAGCATCGCCACCCCGGGGTGCTGCGCCAGCCACTGCCGTACCCGCCGGATTTTGGGGTTGCTCTCAATCGTGTTTTCCCAGTACGACTCTTCCAGCGCTGTTTCGGGCCACAGCACGAGGCGCGTCTGGGGCGTGAGTTTCTGCTCCGACAAGCTCAGCAACCGGGTGAGCTGGTCTTCATAAGGCACGAATTTGGCGCCGCCTTCAAACTTCTCCACGTAGGGGTCGAGGTTGGGCTGCACTACGATAACCTCGGCCGTGGGCCCTTTTTCTTGGTAGGTTGTCCCAATAAAATAAGATAGTAGGATGGGAATAATGATGGCCAATACAGGAAAGACGAAGGGCGCACGCCGGATAGCCGGGCCCGCTATTATCGGTCTGTTGGCAGACGCATCCTTGGTAACCGTGCCGCTCGTTGTGGTTGACCAGCCCAGTCTTGGAATGCGATTTATCAGTTCAAGAAAGAACAGCAGGTTCACAACCCACACCCACGCCGAGCCGCCCAGAAAGCCCGTGTACTCATACCACTGCACCCACTGCGGCGCGGCCGCGAAGCCATTGCCCAGCGTGAGCCATGGCCAGGTCAGGTCCCAGGTGAGATGCAGCTGCTCGAAAGCAATCCAGAAAATGGGCAGCGACAGGTAGCCGATGCGGTTGCCCAGGCGCTTCTTGGTTTGGCGGAAGGCCATGAGCGGCAGGCACAGCAGTAGCGCGTTGAGCACCACGGCGGCAATGCCGGCGGTGAGCTCCGCGTAGCTCACCCACCACGTGGTCAGCGCGTTCCAGAGCACCAAAAACAGGTAGGTGTAGGCAAACACGCGTCGCTTGCTGGCACCTTTCAGCGTGAGCTGCCGCTCCATGAGCAGGTACGGCACCCAGCCCACAAACAGCAGCAGCGACAGCGGCGCCGAGGGCTGCGGCGGCCAGCCGCCCCAGAGCAGCAAGGCGCCCAGCACAGCCAGCACCGCCGGGCGCGGGAGCCGGCTAGTCTTCGCTGTCGGGGGCATCGCCGTCGGCGCGGCGGTATCGGTCTTCGCGGCCAGGGCGGGGCTCGCGGACGGGCGGGGCAAGATTTCCTTCGACGACAACGACAATTTCTCCTTTAATAGTAGTACGAGCGGCAAAGTCAGCCTCGAGGCTGGCGAGCGTACCGGTTACGGTTTCTTCAAATAATTTGGTCAATTCGCGGCTCACGGAAGCTGGCCGCTCGGGCCCCAGCACCTCGGCCAGCTGGCCCAACGTCTTCACGATGCGGTGCGGGGACTCGTAAAAAATCATGGTCCGGGTTTCCGACGCCAGCTCCCGTAAGCGCGTCTGCCGCCCTTTTTTCACCGGCAAAAAGCCTTCAAACGTGAACCGCTCGGCCCCAAACCCCGACTTGAGCAACGCCGGAACAAACGCCGTGGGGCCCGGCAGGCACTCCACACCCAAGCCCTGCGCCAGGCACTCGCGCACCAACAGAAACCCCGGGTCGGAAATTCCGGGCGTGCCGGCATCCGAAATCAGGGCCATGGTTTCGCCCTTGGCCAGGCGCTCCAGCAGCCGGGGCACTTGCTGGTGCTCGTTGTGCAGGTGGTAGGAGAGCAGGGGCTTCTTCAGGCCCAGGTGCTGCATCAGGCGGCCGCTGGTGCGGGTATCTTCACAGAGCACCGTGCCCACTTCGCCCAGAATGCGGATGGCCCGCAGGGTAATGTCTTCCAGATTGCCGATAGGCGTAGGCACGAGGTAAAGGACCGTGTTGGGCATAAAGCAAAGGTAGCCGTTGCGCTTAATGAGGGATGACGCTTCGCTTAATGAAGAATGAAGAATTGAGCTGAAGTGCTCGAACTTCCTCATTCCTCATTCCTCATTCCTCATTCCTCATTCAGTGTGGCATAACGTGCAGCCACCGCATCGATGGCTTCTGCCAGGCGGTGGTCGCGCTTGGTTACCGTGTTGCCGGCGTCGTGGCTGCGGAGGCGAAATTCGACGGCGTTGTATTCATTGCTGAACCACGGGTGATGGTCGAGCCGCTCGGCTTCGGCCGCCACTTCGGTGAGGAAAGCAAAGGCGGTTTTGAAATCCGCAAAGCGGAAGCTGCGGCGGAGGCTATTGTCGGTTTCGGTCCACATAGACATAGGCAAATTGTCGCATTCAGAGCTGGTGCAATGGGCTTGTGAAGCACAACCCAAACGGCCAAACTAAAGTACACCTTACTCTTAGTCGCTTCATCAACTTTTCATTAAAAACAATGGCCATCGACCCGAACAATCGCCCCATTCGCGTTATCAACGACGACACAACCAATGAAGAAATGGAGGCCGGCCACCACATTCCCAACGCTGATCCGCCCAAGAACGAAGCGGCCCGCGGCGGCTTTGGCAACCGCGACGGCAAAGAAGGCTTTGGCACCGACAGCGCGGGCGGCGAAACCGCCTTGTCGGTAAACGAAACCGCTGACCGCATGAGCCCGCCCCACGACAACATGCGCTCTACCGACGAAGGCCGCCCCGACCGGCCCAACCAGGACATGCCCGCTGATTCCGAGTACACCGAGTCGATAGTTCCCTCGGGCCGCCCGGTGGACGAACTCGACGCGCACGACTTGCGCCCCGGCGTGGACGAAATGCGCAATCCCAACTCCCGCGTGGGCATGGGCCAAATGGAGCCGCGCCCCATCCAGCCCATTACCGGTACCGATACCAACGCCGAGCTGAACGACCCCAACGCGTCCGACACGGCCATCGACCAGTAGCATTGGGCTGCTGATAACCGGTTACAAAGCCAGAAAATCCCGATTCCTTTCCTGTTTTTCACTTACTAACCTTCTCTTATCATGCCGAACAAAAGCAACAACACCAACCAGCAATCCGGTGAAAACAAAGGCGCTCCGGCGGGCGAGGGCCTGCCCCAGGGCACCGGCGACCTGCCCGCACTGGAACTAGACGAGGCCACGCAGGCCCGCCTGGAGCAGGAGGCCATCGATGCCGGCTTGCGCCATCCCAACCGCAACCTCGACAAGCCAGAAATAGACCGCCCGGCCTACGGCGGCGGGCACTAGTAAGACCCGGTCTCACAAGCAGCACGTCATGTTGAGCTGGCCGAATCAGCGCTGCCGCGATAGTAATTTGTTACTTTTCCGGCGAGGCGCCTCGGCCAGCTCAACATGACGTTCCTGCTTCTTATCAAGTCCATCTTTCTGTGCGCCGCTACGCCACCACCGACCTGCACGGCTGCCTGCAAACCTTCCGCTACTTGGTGGAGGAAGAACTTCGCCTGACCACCGACGACGAGCTGTACCTGCTGGGCGACTACGTGAACAAGGGCCCCGACAGCCGCGGCGTCCTCGACTACCTCATGCAGCTGCAGGCCACCGGCTTCCGCGTGCACTGCCTGCGGGGCAACCACGACCAGGCCCTGCTCGACTCCTCCCGCCACCGCTGGCGCTGGGATTGGCTGGGACCCCGCGGCCGCCTGCCCACATTGCGCAGCTTTGGCGTGCGGCGCATGGCCGATATCCCGGCGCGCTACCTCGAATGGCTGGCGGCCCTGCCGTACGAAATTGAGCTGGATGACTTTGTGCTGGTACACGCCGGCTACAACTTTGCCTTGCCGCCCGCCGAAATGCGGCGTGATTACAGCACCATGCTGAACATCAAGAAGTTTGTGTTCGACCCCTCACGGATCGAAGGCAAACGCCTCTTGCACGGGCACGTGCCCACTCCCACGGCCCAGGTGCTCGCCAAGGCCAGCGCCCGTCCCGAAGTGCTGGGTCTGGATACCGGCTGCGTGTACCGGCACAACCCCGAGCTCGCGCACCTGGCTGCCCTCAACCTCGATACCTGGGAGTTGACCTTGGTCGCCAACCGTGAGCCGCCCTACGCCATCGGCAAGCGTTAACATCAACCATTCGCATAATGCAAAAGCCGCCGCTGCTCGAAATGTGCAGCGGCGGCTTTTGCATTATGCGAATGGGGGGCCTGCGAGTGGCCAGGGGCACTCATGAAAAGTTGGTCGACAAGAGGAGCGTTGAGAAATAAAATCTGCTAATGCTATTAATTGTAATAAATATATTATTGAATATAAATGGTGCCTTTAATAGAAAATATAATTGAAGAATTGTTCGATAGCAATTGGATTGCGGGAATAAAATAACAATAAAATTGTACTATGCCAAGTGCATATTGCGCTGCCTATTGCGTCTAATGCGAGTAGGCAATAGGTTTGATAAATTATATTCTGCCCTACTTCTGCACCTAGTAAAGGTTATTCAGTTCTCTCTGCACTTACTAGTATGAGTATTGCCAGAAGGCAATGCTTGTGCCTAAAACCAAGAGCAAAGTTGGCCTGACCATTATACCTGAACAAACCCATAAAAAGCAGCCATTAAAATTATTTAGCTCCGTTTTGTCTCATTCAGTTCTGCCCCATGAAACACATCTTACCATCTCCTATGAATGCTTTTGCGTCGCTGCCAGCAGCTTCGCTATTGACCCGGAAGCGTTGGCAGTTGCTGGGATTATTCCTCGGCTTGCTATCGCCGCTCGCCGGCCACGCACAGAGCAGGACTTACAAAGTTGGTACAGCTAATGGAGCTAATTATCCCACTATTGCGGCTGCTTTGACAGCAATTCCAACGATACTCGATAAAGATTATGAGTTACAGTTGGTAGATAATAGCTACACTGAAGATGTAGTCTTGGACAAAAAAGCTTCTGCGGTGAATACCCTCACCATTCGTCCTGCAGCCAATACCACCACGGCTATTAATGGAACGGTAACGTTTGGAAGTGGAAGCACTTATATCACGCTGAACGGCAACAGCAGTAATAACGGAACCGCTGGTAGGACTCGCGCGCTCACCATTCGGCAGTCGGACCCAGCATTGCCCGCACTCGTATTCAAAGATGATGCTTCGCATAACGTAGTTCGCGAAGTCGTATTGTTGGGCTCAACTAGCTCGTCGACCAGCGGAGTTGTAGAAATCGGCAATGGCATCACTACTGGCAATGACAACAACACGCTTACCCAAAGCTTCGTGGCCAATGCCAACTCAAGTCAATTACCAACTAACCTATTGTACGCGGCCAATATGGGCAGGGGAGCCAATGACGACTTTACTTTAAGTGATAACGAGCTATTTGATTTCACTGGTACGGCAGTACTAGTGGCAACGGGTAACGGTGACAGGTGGACTATAAGCGGCAACAGCATTTACAACAACCAGTCAACGCCCCCCAGCACCGCTCAAACCGGAATTGACTTTCGCCCCGGCAGCGGTGCCAACGACGTGACCATTACCGGTAACTTCATCGGTGGAAAAGCCGCTGGCGCATCAGGTGGTATCTGGGAAAACACAGGTACCCAAAACTTTCGCGGCATTGTAATGAACTGCGGAAGCAGCACCACCCTGACCAACGTTGTAACCAGTAACACTGTGAGCAACGTGAGCTTGACCGTTGCGAGCTCTGCCGCTCTCACCGCCTTTGAAATATCTACTGGCCGCTGCGAGTTGAATGCGAATACCGCATCCTTCCTGAAAAATAGTGGTACAAGTGGTGTCAATAATCTTGTAAGTCGTGCTACCACTGTGTTAAATTCTTTCACTGTGAGTAACGAACAATTGATGGTTGTAGAAAGTGGCCTTACAACTGTAGCAGGCGACCTGAATAACGCTGGTATTATCAATCATACGGGAGGTAATATGCTTATCACCGGTAATTTTATTAACAGTGGCACTTTCGCCCAGACCTTAGGCGACATCGAAATCAAAGGTAATATGCAGAACAGCGGGCAATTCAGCTGTTCGACCGGCAAAGTGAGGCTTACGGGTACCGGTCCGCAAAGTGTAAGTGGCGGTCTGTACTTCAATCTGGAAGTAAACGGTGTCGGTCCCATGACCTTTACGGATGATGCTGATGTATTCAATGGCATTCAAATGATTAATGGTGTGCTTGCTACGGGCCCTTCTTACCGTATTAAGTTAGGTACGTCTGCTAATCTCACCGAAACGGAATCCAGCTATGTGCTGGGAACTATAATAGCGACACGTACACCAAATAGTAACACCACCGAACAATTTGGTGGCGTTGGCTTATCGGTGCAATTATTGCCAAGCTCCGCGCAACCAGGCACAACCAAAGTGACACGTGTAACAGGCACTGCTCCCATTGGGGTGAGTGGCCGCCAAGGCATCTTGCGTTACTTTGATATAGCTCCTGCAACCACCACGGGCGTAAGCGTAAACATGACCTTTAAGTATTTTGACCATGAGCTAAATGGTATTGCCCCCGCCAACCTGCAGTTCTTCAAGTCGGTTAATGGTGGCACTACCTGGCAAAACAAAGGCATGAGCAGCCTCAGCACTGGCTCTGCGGTGCTCAATGGAGTGAATGACCTCTCGTACGCAAGCACCACCACCTTCTCCCGCTGGACACTGGGCGACGTGACCAACCCGCTGCCGGTAGGCCTCACGGCCTTCCAGGCAGAGCGCCAGGGCCGCAATGCCGTGCTCACCTGGGCCACGGCTTCGGAGCACAACAACCGCGGCTTCGGTATCGAAGTGTCCTTGGATGGCAAAAGCTTTAAGGAAATCGGGTTTGTTGAGGCTGCGGGCAATGGCAATAGCAGCTCCGCCCAGAGCTACCGGTTTGTGGATGCCGCTGAAGGCAAAGTTGGGGCCCGATACTATCGCCTGCGGCAGGTGGACCAAAACGAAGCGGCCACTTTCTACGGGCCCCAGCTGCTGAACTTTGATGCGCAAGTGGCTTCGTTTGCTGCTTATCCCACTCAGTTTGCCTCCGGTTTCACGGTGGCCCTCACCAGCCCAACGGCCTCTTCCGCTACCCTGCGTCTCATCGACATTATGGGCCGCGAGGTATGGCGCCAGGAGGTAGCCAGCGGCGTGCGGCAGGTGCAGCCCACCTGCGCGGCCGGCAGCTACATTCTCACCGCTACGATAAATGGCCAGGTGTTGCGCCAGCGTGTGGTAAAAGAATAAAGCGCAGCGCCCCAGGCGCCTGCGTATCCTCAGCAAAAAAGCCCCGCCGTTATTCGGCCGGGGCTTTTTTATTGGGCTGACTTTACTGCCGCTTGGCGAAAGAGCGCATCATGAAATACGTATCCTAATTATGTGCCCTTGGTAGAAGACCCGGAAAAGGCCGGGCTACTCTTTTTCCAATACCCGGGCGGCCACTACCTGCTGCGCCGAGGCGCGGTAAGGGCTGAGGGAATCGGCGGCCACAGCGCGAAGGGCAGCCAAGGCCTGCGCCCGTTCCTGGGCTTGCCAGTAAGCCATGCCCAGGTGGTAGCGGGCGCGGCGCGCCAGCTCGCCGCGGCCTTCCTCGCTCACGCGGCGGAGGTAGAGTTGAGCCGCATTGCCCTGGCCTTCGCGCAGGAGGATGAGTCCCCGCAAATACAGCAGCGTATCGGCCCCGACTTTGGCCGGCGACACGCGGCCGAGCGAGTGCAGGGCCGCCGGATAGTGGCCGGCCTGGTACTGGTCAAGAGCCTCGCTGAGCAGGGGGCGGGTATGCAGCAGCCCCGTGGTGACGGTGAGGCCGGGGTCGGGTTGGTAGTAGGCCTCCCAGTTGCGCGCGGGCCGGGCGGGGTCGGGCCGGCTGAAGTACCAGGCGGCTATGCCGGCACTCAGCAAGAGCACCAGCCCCACGGTGCCCAGCACGGCCCAGCGGCGCTGCCGGCGCTGCACCAGGCGGTGGGCGCGCTCCAAGGCATCGCCGCGCTGGTTCATGCGTTCGTCGAGGGCCTGCAGGCGCAGGCGCAGGGTGTCGTGGCCGGCAGCCCACCGCAGGTCGGCGGTTAGCTGCTCGTAGGCAGCGTGGGCGTCGGCCAGGGCCTCGTCCTGCTCCAGCCGCATCTCAAAAGCTTCCTGCTCTTCCGGCAGCATTTGCCCGTCGGCGAAGCGTTCCAGCTCATCGAAATAAGGGCGCAGGTCGGGAGACGGAGTCGGTAGACTCATTTCAACAGCTCGTAAAGTTTGCGCAGGCACGCGCTTTTCTGGATGCGGGCCACGGTAGCATTCGCGTAGCCCATTTTGCCCCCCATCATTTCGAAATGGTAGCCACGGAAGTAAAAGTAAGTCAGCACTTGCTGGCAATCAGCGCCGAGCTGGCTGAACTGGGCCAGCAGGCGCTGGCGGCGGCTGGCTTCGGCGGCCGGCAGGGGCTGGTGGGCGGGCACGTGCGCCGCCAGGCGCAGCCGGGCCATGCCGTAGACGTGGGCCCGCAGGTCGGCGGGCATCAGCGTGAGGCGGCCGTCGGCTACCTGGTCGTAGAAGTCGAGCAGGGTGTCTTGCAGCAGCTCGTGGGCCTGCGGCGGGGCTAGCCGGAGCTGGCGCTGGGCCCAGCGGGCAAACAGGTGCCGGCTGCTCTGGTAAAAGTCAATCAGGAACTTCTGATTGCCGACGCGCAGCTGGGTAAGGGTTTCGGCGAGAGGCGCAGACATGACTGAATAACTAAGGCACTGGCAAGTAACAACGGAAATAGCAGATGAGGTTATTTTCGGGACGGGCCGAAGCCATAACCGGCAATCTGCTAATTCCCCAATCCACCAAATAGCCGCATCCCCCGGCGCGTCTTACCTTTGGCTTTATGCAAACAGCCGCCCCCGCCCGCCTTCTCGACACCGCCGTTTTCGACCTCATCGCGCAGGAGAAAACCCGCCAAACCCACGGCCTCGAGCTCATTGCCTCCGAGAACTACGTTTCGGAACAGGTAATGGCCGCCCAAGGCTCCGTGCTCACCAACAAGTACGCCGAGGGTCTGCCCGGCAAGCGCTACTACGGGGGATGCGAAATTGTGGACCAGGTGGAGCAGCTGGCCATCGACCGCGTGAAAGAGCTGTTCGGCGTGGCTTGGGCCAACGTGCAGCCCCACTCCGGCGCGCAGGCCAACGCGGCCGTGATGCTGGCCTGCCTGCAGCCCGGCGACAAAATCCTGGGCTTCGACCTGAGCCATGGCGGCCACCTCACCCACGGCTCGCCCGTGAACTTCTCGGGCAAGCTCTACCAGCCCAGTTTCTACGGCGTGGAACGCGAGACCGGCCTCATCGACTGGTCGAAAATCAAGGACATTGCCCGCCGCGAGCGGCCCAAGATGATAATCTGCGGGGCCTCGGCCTATTCCCGCGACTGGAACTACGCCGCCCTGCGTGAAGCCGCCGATGAAGTGGGCGCGCTACTACTGGCCGACATCTCGCACCCCTCGGCCCTGATTGCCAAGGGCCTGCTCAACTCGCCGTTTGAGCACTGCCACATCGTGACCACCACCACCCACAAAACCCTGCGCGGCCCCCGCGGTGGCCTCATCATGCTGGGCAAAGACTTTGAGAATCCCTTCGGCCTGAAAACGCCCAAAGGCGAAACCCGGCCCATGTCGGCGGTGCTCGATGGCGCCGTATTCCCCGGCACCCAGGGTGGGCCGCTCGAGCACGTCATCGCCGCCAAAGCGGTGGCGTTTGGCGAGGCGCTGAACGACGATTTCAAGACCTACACCCAGCAGGTGGCCCGCAATGCCCAGGTGCTGGCGTCCAGCTTCATGGGCTTGGGCTACGACATTATTTCGGGTGGTACCGACAACCACCTCATGCTGATTGACCTACGCTCGAAAGGCATCAGCGGCAAGCTGGCCGAAAACACGCTGGTGCGCGCCGACATCACCATCAACAAAAACATGGTGCCGTTCGACGACAAGTCGCCGTTTGTGACCAGCGGCATCCGCATCGGCTCGGCCGCCGTAACTACCCGGGGACTGGGCGAAACCGACATGGTTCGCATTGTGGAGCTGATTGACGAAACCCTGACCCACCACGACAACGACACCCGCATTGGGCAGGTGCGGCAGCGGGTGAATACCTGGCTGCAGGACTACCCGCTTTTTGCTTAATCGGTGCCTGAGTGAAGGGTGACTAAATGAATGGAGGGGGCAGGGGCTTCAACTGTAGCCCCATTCCCGCTGTTCTTTCTCTTGCTCTCCGTCATTCACTCAGTCACTCCCTCACTCAGTCACTCTTCCGTGCAACCTCAACCGCAACAACAAAAACCGCTGGGCGAACAGCACGAAATGTCCTTCATCGACCACCTGGAGGCGTTGCGTTGGCACATCATCCGGGCGGCTATTTCGGTAGTAGTGTTTGCTACCGGTGCTTTTTTCGCCAAAGACTTCCTGTTCCACGACCTGATTCTGGGCCCCTCGCGGCCCGATTTCTGGACGTATCGCATGTTCTGCAAGTTTGGCCAGTGGGTGCACGCCCCGGATTTGTGCATCGATAAAATCGGATTTGTGATTCAGAACCGCGAAATGAGCGGGCAGCTCACCATGCACATCAGCACCTCGTTTATGGTGGGCATTGTGCTGGCCTTCCCGTACCTGTTCTGGGAAATCTGGCGTTTTGTGAAGCCCGGCCTGTACCCGCACGAGCGGCAGAACTCGCGCGGGGCGGTGTTCTTCGTGTCGGTGCTGTTTATGCTGGGCCTGCTGTTTGGCTACTACATTGCCGCGCCCCTGAGCATCAACTTCTTGGCGGGCTACGTGGTGGACCCCACCATTGAGAACCAAATTGATATGCAGAGCTACCTGAGCACACTCACCACCATGAGCATCTCATGTGCCTTCGTGTTTGAGCTGCCGATGATAGTGTTTTTTCTGGCGAAAGCCGGGCTGGTATCGGCCGAGATTATGCAGGTGTACCGCAAGCACGCCATTGTGGTTATTCTCATTATCGCCGCCGTTATCACCCCGCCCGATATCTCGGCCCAGATTATTGTCACCATCCCCATCTTGCTGCTCTACGAGCTCAGCATTCACATTGCCCGCGTGGTGCGCCGCGGCGACACCGCCCGCCTCAACGCCAAGCTGAAACAAGAGTAAGCGCGCGGGGCGGCCGGCTCAGGCGGCAGCCCGGCCTTCCGCGTTCCCTTGCCTCGTCACTTTATCGCCCATAGAACCATGAAAATCGCACTCGGGTCCGACCACGCTGGCTTTGCTCAAAAGGAAATGCTCCGCACTTGGCTGAGCGGCCAAGGCTACGAAATTCAGGATTTCGGCACCCACTCCCCCGATTCGATGGACTACCCCGACGTTGCTCATCCACTATCGGAGGCGGTGGCGGCCGGCGAATACCCCCAGGGAATTCTGCTCTGTGGCTCGGCCAATGGCGTCGCCATCACGGCCAATAAGCACGCCGGCGTACGCGCCGCCATTGCCTGGCTGCCCGAGTTAGCCTCGCTGGCGCGGCAGCACAACAACGCCAACGTGCTGTGCGTGCCGGCCCGCTACGTGAGCGACGAGCAAGCCCAGGAAATTGTATCAGCCTTTCTCAAAACCGATTTTGAAGGCGGGCGGCATCAGCAGCGCGTGTCGAAAATAAACAACTGAGTGCTGCTTACGCCGATTTGGCGAAAATGCTCCCGGTTTCCGCCCGTAAGGTCGTTTATTTGGAATAGTATTTAAGCATGAATGTTAGCTGCCTTGTGCTTATCTTTGGCTAGCACTATGCAGCTAATGATTAAGAGGCCCAGCTTTTTGAGGATATGGCAGATGGCCTTTGGGCTATTGCTGTTATTGTCTCCGGGTTGGGCGGTGGCGGCGCAGCCCGTGCCGGATGGTACCGAAGCCATTCGTCGGCAGTTGGCTGCCCACCCGGCGGATACCACCCGCCTCCGCTTGCTGAACCGCCTGTGCTGCCTGTTGGACAACGAGCAGCCCGCCCGCGCCCTGCCGTTTGGCGAAGCGGCGGTGGCCCTGGCGCGCACCCTGCCGGCCGAAGGGCAAGGGCGGGGGCTGATGCAGAGCCTGCTGTGCCTGGCCAGCTGCTACGCCAACCTCTCCAATGGCCCGGAAGCCCTGACCCTGCTCTCCGAAGCCCAAACCATTGCCCGCCGGCTGAAAGATGTGGATGCCCTGGCCCACACGTATACGGCGCAGGGCAGTATATACCACGAGCGGCGAGACTCTACTTCGGCTTGGCGGCACTACCAGCAGGCGTTGCAGCTTGTTTCGCGGCCCGAAGTGACGCCGCGCACCCGCATGAAGCTGCTGGGCCACGTGGGCAACCTGTTCTTTTTGCGCGAGCAGTACCCGCAGGCCATGCATTTCGATTCGTTGGCCCTGGCCCTGGCCCGGCGCGAAGGCGATTCCACGTCGCAGTCGAACTACCTCTCCAGCCTGGCCAACTACCAGATGCAGGTGGGCAACCTGCCGCGGGTGAAGCGCTTGCTCACGCAGGCCCTGGCCATCAGCCGGCGGCAGCACGCCGTGCGCAACCAAGCCAACCAGCTGGTAATGTTTGCCTTGTATTATGTGCAGAACCAAGAGCCGGACCGCGCCGATGCGGCCTTGCGCGAAGCCCTGAAGCTAGCCCGCCAATGCGGCTATCTGGAGCGGGTGCTCGATGCTTATAGTGTGTTGTCGGCCGAGGCGGCGGAGCAGAAAAACTACCAGCAGGCCTACGAGTGGAATCGGCGCTACGTGCAGCTGAACGACACCATCAACAACCGCCAGACCATCCAGACCCTGGCGGCGGCCCAAGTCAACTACGAAGCCCAGGAACGGGCCCGGCGCCTGCTCCTGCTCACCCAGCAGCACGACGAGCAAGTGTGGCACAGCCGCATTCTGGGGGCCGTGGTGGTGCTGCTGGCCATCGGCCTGCTGGTTTCGGTGTACCTCTACCGCAAGCTGCGCCGCAACCGTTCGGCCCTGGCAGCCAAAAACCGGGACCTGAAAAAAACGTCGCTGGAGCTGCACAGCGTGGCCGCTTCCAAAGACAAGCTCTACGCCATTGTGGCCCACGACCTGCGCGGCCCCGTCACGGCCTTTGCGGGCGTTACCAGCCTCATCGATTCCTACATTGCCCAAAACGACCAAGCCGGCCTAGCGCGCTTGCCGGCGCTGGTGCGCCAAGCCGCCGACAGCCTCAACCACCTGCTCGATAACGTGCTGAACTGGGCCGTGAGCCAGACCGGCGAGCTGGACTGCCGCCCCATGCCGTTGCCGGTGTCGGAGCTGTTTGCCGAGTGCCAGGCCCTATACCAAACCACGGCTTCGGCCAGCTGGCAGCACATCACCATGTCGGCCCCGGCCGGCCTGCGCCTGATGGCCGACCGCAACATGGCCCGCACCATTCTGCGCAACCTGGTGGGCAACGCCCTGAAGTTTATGCCCGCCGGCGGACACGTGCACCTGGAAGCTGCGCCCGACCCCGACGACCCCCAAATGGTGCTGCTGAGCTGCACCGATACCGGCCCGGGCATGAGCGCGGCCACCGTAGCGGCCCTCATGAGCGGCCCGGCGCTGCCCGAGCCCACGGCCACGCCGCACGCCACCGGCCTGGGCCTGGGGCTGGCCCTGTCCCGGGCCTTCGTGCACCGGCACGGCGGCACGCTGGTCATTCAGAGCCGGCCCGGCGCGGGCACCAACGTCACGGTGAGCCTGCCCGCTGCCAAAAACAAAGTAGATAAAGTGGAAGAAGCCCCGATGCCAAAGCCCAAAAAAAGCCCTTCCTTTTAGGGGAAGGGCTTTTTTAGTGGCCGGTTTAGAGAGCCGGTTCTTTACCAGATTACCACGCGGGTCGAGTCGGGGCGGTAGAGCTTCTGGCCGGGCTTGATGCCAAAGGCTTCGTAGAAAGCGGGCACGTCGGCCATGGGACCGTTCACGCGGTACTGGGCGGGCGAATGCACATCGGTGAGCAACTGCGAGGCCAGGCTTTCGTCGCGCACGTGCATCTGCCAGCCCAGGGCATAGCCCAGGAAGTAGCGCTGCACGGGCGTGAGGCCGTTGATTTTCTTACCTTCCTTGTACTGCTTGGTTTTCTTGAAGGCATCGAGGCCGATGACAATGCCGCCCAGGTCGGCAATGTTCTCACCGGCCGTGGCCTTGCCGTTGATGTGCAGCGAGTCGAGCAGGGTGTAGCCGTTGAACTGCTTCACGATGCCGTCTACGCGCTGGTTGAAGCGCTTGCGGTCGTCCTTGCTCCACCACTCGTGCAGGTTGCCGTGGGCATCGTACTGGCTACCCTCGTCGTCGAAGCCGTGGGTGAGCTCGTGGCCGATGGTGCTGGCCCCCGCGTAGCCGTACACCAGCGCGTCGTCGGCGTTGGCATCGAGCAGGCCGGGAATGGCGAAGGCGGCGGCGGGCAGCACAATTTCGTTGTTCGAGCCGTTGTAGTAGGCATTATAGGTCTGCGGGGTCATGCCCCACTCGGTGCGGTCCACGGGCTTGCCCAATTTGTTGAGCTCGTAGCGGTAGTCCCACAGGTTGGCGCGCATCACGTTTTCGGCCAGGGAGCTGCGGTCAATTTTCAGGTTGGAGTAATCCTTCCACTTGTCGGGGTAGCCCACCTTGGGGGTGATTTTGTGGAGCTTGTCCAGGGCCACTACTTTGGTGGGGGCACTCATCCAATCCGCTTTCTGAATGTGCTCTGCAAAGGAGGCCACCACGTTTTTCACCAGGGTGTCGTAGCGGGCTTTGGCTTCGGGCTTGAAGTACTCTTTCACAAACAGCTGGCCGAGGGCATCGCCCAGCGCATTTTCCTGCATGTCCAGCACGCGCTTCCAGCGGGGCCGAATGGCCTTGGCGCCGCGCAGCACCGTGCCGTAGAAGTGGAAGTTCTCATCAACAAACTGGCGGCTGAGGGTGGGCGCAAACGTGCGGGCCACCTGCCAGGTCAGGTAGGCCTTCCAGTCGTCTACCGGCTTGGTCTTGAGCAGTTGGCCCACCGTCTGGTAAAACTCGGGCTGGCCCACAATCACCGTGTCCACGTTGGTAAATTCCATCTGGCCGAGCCAGGTTTTCCAGTCGATGCCGGGCGTCAGCTTGTTGAGCTGCGCGATGCTCATCTTGTGGTAGTTGGCATAGGGGTCGCGCAGGGCTTCGAGCTTGCGCGAGGACTTGGCCAGGGTGGATTCCAGCGCCATTACCTTGGCGGCATTGGCCTTGGCCGTGGTAGAATCCTGGCCCAGCAGCTTGAAGGTATTGGCCACGTGCTTCAGGTACTCGGCGCGGATATTTTTGGTGCGCGAGTCGGTGTTGAAGTAGTAGTCGCGGTTGGGCAGGCCCAGGCCCGACTGACGCAGGTACAGCACCATCTTGTCGCTGTTCTTGTCGTCCTGGCCCACACGCGGGCCGATGAGGGCGCGCACTCCCAGCGGAATTTCGTGGGCAATGACGCCTGGCACCTCCGCCACGGTCTTCATGGCCGCAATGCGGTCGAGCTCGGGCTTAATGGGCGTGGCACCAAGCTTGTCGGCCTTCGCCGAATCCAGCCCAACGGCCCAGAAATCACCGATTTTCTGTTGGTTGCTGCCCGCGGCGGCGTTGGCGCCGGCGGCCTCAATGCTGGTCTGGCGCAGGCGGGCGTACACCTCGTCCTGGACCTTCTTGCCAATGCCCATGTTGCTTTCCGAGGCCGGAATGGGGTTGTTTTTCAGCCACGTGCCGTTGGCGTAAGTGAAGAAGTCATCGCCGGGAGCCACGGTAGTATCTAGGGCGGCGTGCAGGATATCGGGCTTGTCGCCGGAGCTGGCCGTTTTCAGAGAATTAGAAGGGCAGCCGGTGACAAATGCCGCGAGCAGCGGCAAAAGGAGCAGGTGTTTTTTCATGCAGGAATGCAGAAGGTTGACTGGATAAAGAAGGAAGTGAAATAGTAAAGCGCGCCGCTTTCGTTCGCGCCGGTTTGCAACGACAATGTTAGGCTTAAACCGTTGCATTGTTGCTACTTCGGGTAGAAGCAAAAGCTGCGCGCCGAGAGATTTTATATCGGTTGGCAGTGGCACAAACTCCAGCTGATTGAGCCATGGAAAAAAGGAACGTTATGGGTAACTGGTCGAACCAGCTCGACATGACGTTCTTTGGAAGCCATGCGCACTAATACGCTACTTATTAAGGCTGTCCCCAGCAACTGAAATGAATAAGCCGCTTAAGTACCTGCTTTTAGGGCTGATTGGTGCTGCTATTGCCGGATGGCTGAAGATGCTGCTGCCAGAGTTTCCTTCTAGTCTCTTCTTGGGTGAAGGAGCATCTGCACGCAACAAGCTAGGGATTGTACTAGCCATGCCCCTGTATGAGTTGTATTATTATTGGTGGGGTTACTTGCTGACGCTTATTGTATTGGCTTTTGCCAAGCCATTTATAGCTCGTCATCCTAAAAGGGGTTGGGCCACTGCACTTCTGGGATTGTTTACAGGAGCTTTTATCTATTCTGGGTATAAACTGTACACTTACCAAAAGGCATCGGAAATCTATGCGAGGCACGCTGCAGCAGGGGTTTCAAAACCCTTATTTCATTGGGCTGAGTTGCCATTAGATGCAGAAATGTTGCTGGTATATTGTGTAACTGGGCTCATGGTAGGATGGATATACTTTCGGTGGTTTATGCGTGCATAAGTTGACTAAGTATCAAAAACGCAAAAAGGCCGCTCCAGATACTGGAGCGGCCTTTTCAATGGATTGATACGAAATCTAGAGAATAAACCGCGTGCTCAGGAAATTGCTTTCCTGCTCGTTCACAATGTCGTTCAGAATGTGCTTGTTGGCATCGGTCTGCTTGGTGGCCACCACCGTGCGGATGCTGAACGAGCGCAGGGCATCGTGCACCGACAACGTGCCCTCGGCCGAGTCCTTGCGGCCGGTGAAGGGGAAGGTGTCGGGTCCGCGCTGGCACTGGGCGTTAATGTTCACGCGGCTCACCTGGTTCACCAGCTGGTCCACCAGGTTGGCGACTTCTTGAGATTCGCTGCTGAAAATGCTCACCTGCTGGCCGTGGTCGGAGTCGATGATGTACTGAATAGCCTCGTCTACGTGGGCGAAAGACGCCACCGGCACCACCGGGCCAAACTGCTCTTCGCGCCAGAGTTTCATGCCGTCCTTCACGGGATACACCAGCGCGGGGTACACCAGCGGGCCGGCGCACATGCCGCCGCCCTCGTTCATGATGCGTGCGCCTTTAGCCTGGGCGTCCTCGAGGCACTCGCCCAGGTAGC
This sequence comes from Hymenobacter plasmatis, assembly GCF_020711255.1. GTDB lineage: Bacteria > Bacteroidota > Bacteroidia > Cytophagales > Hymenobacteraceae > Hymenobacter. The sequence continues at coordinate 30,061 of NZ_JAJFAW010000017.1, read as the reverse complement.
CGGGCTTTTGCGGCTCGGGCAGGGGCGTGATGTTCACCTTCTCGTCCCAGGGCATGCCGGGCTTGAGCTTGTTGATTTCTTCGGCCATGCGCCGCACAAATTCCTCGGCGATGCTCTCGTGCACGAAAAACAGCTTGAGCGCGGTGCAACGCTGCCCGTTGAAGCTCAGGGCGCCCAGCACGGATTCCTTCACGGCCACGTCCAAGTCGGCATCGGCCATGATGATGGCCACGTTCTTGGCGTCGAGCCCCAGAATGGCGCGCAGGCGGTTGGACTTGGGGTGCAGCTTCTTGAGCGAATCGGCCACGCGGCTGCTGCCGATGAGCCCCAGCACGTCAATCTTGCCCGACGACATCAGGGCCGGCACGATGGTGTTGCCACGGCCGTACACCGTGTTTACCACGCCCTTGGGGAAGGCCTCGGTGAAGGCCTTCAGCAGCGGGAAGTGCAGCAGGGCGCCGTGCTTCGGGGGCTTGAAAAGCACGGTGTTGCCCATAATCAGGGCCGGAATCAGCATGCAGAACGTCTCGTTCAGGGGGTAGTTGAACGGGCCCATGCAGAGCACCACGCCCAGCGGGGAGCGCCGAATCTGGCCTATGATGCCTTCTTCGATGGTGAAGCGCGACGAGTCGCGGTCGATGTCCTTGAGGGCGTCGATGGTGTTGCGGATGTAGTCGACGGTGCGGTCGAATTCTTTCTCCGAATCGGCGGCCGACTTACCAATTTCCCAGAGCAACAGCTGCACGATTTCCTTTTTCTGGGCCACAATGAGACGGGTGAATTTCTCCACCGCCGCAATGCGCTCGGCCACGCTCATGGTGGGCCACTCGCCGCGGCCGTGGTCATAGGCGCGCACGGCGGCATCCAGGGCCTTGAGGCTTTCGGCTTCGTCGAGCAAGGGGTAAGAGCCGATAACAATGGGCGTGAGGTCGCCATCGGAGTCGCGCAGCTGAATGGGGGAGAACACCACCTGCGTGGGGCCGTGCCACTCGCGCAGCTCGCCATCGAGCAGGTACTGGCGCTGGTGCAAGGGTTCGGGCCGGCGCCAGGCTTCGGGGATAGCCGCCTCGTCGGGCGGGAAAAGTTCGGTTAGGCTTTCGGTGGTTACAGGCATGGTCAGAAGAACATTGTGCAATGCGAACCTACGCAGAAGCAAATGCCAATGGAAATGTTGGGCCCTGGGCTGCTCTTGAAAGGGAATTTACGGGAACGTTTGCGTGGCACTGACGAGCAAAGAAGCCGTATGTTCAGGCCATAATCTTTTTTTGCACCATGCCGTTCCGCCTCCTGCTTTTGCTCAACTTCGCCGCTGCGGCCTACCTCACCGGCCTCATCTGGACGGTGCAGGTGGTGCACTACCCCGGCTTCGGGCAGGTGCCCAAAGCCGGCTGGGCGGCTTTCCACGCGGCCCACACCCGCCGCATGAGCTACGTGGTGCTGGTGCCCATGGTGGTTGAGCTGGGCCTGGCCATCTGGCTGGCCTGGGCGGGGCGCAGTGCGCTGCCCAGCGGCGCGGGCTGGTGGAGCCTGGGCCTGGTTGGGCTGATTTGGGCCGCCACGTTCTTTATCTCGGTGCCCTTTCACAACCGGCTGGCACAAGGCTACGACTACATCGCTATCGATGGCCTCATCCGTACCAACTGGCTGCGCACGCTGGCCTGGACGGCGCGGGCCGTGCTCCTGGGCTGGCTTTTGGCCCGCTGAGGTGATGGCTGTTCAACAGGAGGAGTCCGGTTCCATTGAGCTGGCCGGGCATTAGCCAGCTGCCTGAGCCATCGTCGACCTGCCGCTGTGGCCCGCCGTGCGGCGGCGCAGCCGGTACGCCAGAATGCCCAGTATCATGCCGAAACCAAAAATGTAGGCGCCCACCCACCACGCCAGGGCCAGCGCCCCGGCCCGGGGCCAGAAGATGAGCAGCACGCCAAAGCCGATGGCCAGCAAGCCACTGAGCAGCATCAGCCCCTCGCTGGCCCGGTGCTTACGGAGCCGAAAGGCGGTGCCTACCTGCAAAAAGCCGGTTACGATGGCCCACAAAGCCACCACGTACACCAGCGCCAGCAGCGTAATGTCGGGCCAGGCCAGGGTAAGCCCGCCGGCCACCACACCGGCCACGCCCTCCAGCACCAGGCCCCACCAGACCGGCTGGTCCCGGCTTTGGCGGAAGGCCGCTACCAGTGTCAGCAAGCCGTTGAGGATGAAGTAAATGCCGAATAGGGCAACCAGAACCAGGAGCGTGAGCCCCGGCAGCAGAAAGGTGAGCAGGGCGCAGATGGTGGCTATCAGACTGCGCAAGGCCAGCGCCCACCAGTTGGTGTGCAAAACCGAAGGAATCATCATGGCAAAAAGCACAAGCCGCGGGAACAGCGTCGCTCCCGCTTATCTAGCCTAACAAGCGGCGGGAGTCCGGCGTTGCTCAAAACCAGCACCAACGGCTGAATTCCGTGTTTTTTGGCCTAGGTTCCGTATTTGCCGCGATGCCACTGCAACTACTACCGATATAGCTGCCACTGGCTTTGCGCCGCATCTGGCCGCTACCCGACCCTACAACCCGGTAGCGGCCGACGCCCGGCCTGGCTTATTGTGCCGGGCGGCTTTTCTCGCGGATTGCCTTGAACTCCGAGCCTTCCTTCCACTTCGGGAAAGTGGTTTCGCTGGCCAGGCGCTGGCCGATGCGGAACAGCAGTCGGGCGTCCTGCTCGGCGCCGCGCAGGTCCCACTTGGGGTCGTACTGGTCAGAAGGCTGGTGGTAGCTCTTTTCTTCGAAGTCCTTGCGCTGCTTCTCGGCGAAGGCTTTGCCGTGCAGGCGGCTTTCAAACTGCCCGCTGGCGTAGAGCGCCGGAATGCCCACTTTGGCGAAGCTGAAATGGTCGGAGCGGTAGAAGCTGCCGGTTTCGGGGTGCTGGAAGGGAATGACGTAGCGGTTCTGCTCCTTGGCGGCGGCGCGGGCGTAGTCGTCCAGCTCCGACTGTCCGTAGCCAACAATGGTCACGTCGCGCATGGGCCCGAACGCCAGCAACTCGTCCATGTTGATGTCAGCCACGGTATTAGCCACCGGGAACAGCGGATGCTCGGCGTAGTACTGCGAGCCCAGCAGGCCCTGCTCTTCGCCCGTCACGGCCAGGAACACGATGCTGCGCTGCGGCTTTTCTTTGGCGTGCACAAAGCCGTTGGCGATGGCCAGCAGGGCGGCGCAGCCGCTGGCGTTGTCGAGCGCGCCGTTATAGATAGAGTCCCCGGCAATGGCCGGGCCGATGCCGAGGTGGTCCCAGTGGGCCGAGTAGATGATGTACTCGTTGGGCCGGGTGGTGCCGGGTAGCACGGCCACCACGTTTTTGGACGTTTTGCGCGTGATTTTATTGTGCAGCGTGGTGCTGATGTTCAGGCCCAGGGGCCGCGCCCGGAAGCCGGACTTGTTGGCGGCGGCATAGGCCTCGTCGTAGCTCTGGCCGGCCGTGGCAAACAGGCGCTTGGCAGCGTCGAGGGTCATCCAGCCCTCCATGGCCACTTTGCTGGCGCCGTGGTCGGGCGTTTGGGGGTGCAGCTTGGCGCCGCCGTTGCTGCTTTGCACCACCGTCCAGGGGTAGGAGGCGGGCTTGGTGTCGTGAATGATGAGGATGCCGGTGGCGCCGTGGCGGGCCGCTTCCTCGTACTTGTAGCCCCAGCGGCCGTAGTACGTCATTTCTTTGCCCTTAAACAGGGTGGTGTCGGTGCCGGCGTTGCCGGGGTCGTTTATCAGTACCACCACGGTTTTGCCTTTCACATCGAGGCCGGCGTAGTCGTCCCACTTGTACTCGGGCGCTACCACCCCGTAGCCCGCAAACACCAGCGGCGAGTTGGTCACCTTCACGGTGGGCTGTTCGCGCTCGGTGAGCACCATGTAGTCGGTGCGGTACTTCAGGGTCAGGCTTTTGCCGTTGCCGGTGACGGTGGCCGTCGAATCGGGCTTGCCAGTAATCTCCACCAGGGGCACGGCCTGGAAGTAGGTACCGTTGGGCCCGGGTTTTAGCCCAAGTTTTTTGAATTCCGAAGCCAGGTAGTTGGTGGCCTTTTCCTCGCCCGCCGTAAACGGCCGCCGGCCCTGAAACTCATCCGACGCCAGCGCCTTGATGTGCTGGCCGATGAGCGAGGCCGTGATGCCATCGGCCGGGGCCGGCACGCTGGCCGTGTCGGTAGGGGCGGTTTCCGTTTCGGTTTGGCTGCCCGCTGAGGAAGCAGTCTTGTCCGAAGAAGTCTGGCCCTGGCAGCTTGCCAGCAGGCCGGCTGCGGCTGGCAGCAGCCATCCGCGCAACGTAAATAAACGCATCAGTAAGAAGGTCTTGGTCTCCGGCCAATAGCCAGAGCCCGCCTGCAGCGGGCAACAGGCCGGCTGCAATCTGCTCCCCGGCGCGAGGGCAGACGCTGCGAATGTAGCACCAGAAATTCCTGTTTGGCCAGCCCAATTTTCACGGCTCCATTTCCGGCAAAATTGAGCTAAATCCCTGCCTTTCTTGAGCAACCCGGAGAAGCTGGGCAATAGTATGGGCCGATTGTTGCTTAGCTGCGTATTGTCTCACGCGTAACCGCCCGGCTGTACTCGTGTGCTGCTTGCCTGCTGCCCAGGTAGAGCATTCAACGAGGCCGCGGCTCCGGGATGGCGGGCTTCGCTTAGCCATCCATAATTCCGGCTACGCCTGTTGCCTAACTTAGGCGCGGCGCCGAAGCAAACCACCCCCGCCAGTCCGCCCAAACCCATCTGCCTGGGTCTGGCCGCCAAATATCTTCTTCAACTGTATTCCTGCTTTTTATGCCTTATTCTAGCTTTCTGACCCCTCCTGCCGGCCTCAGCCCGGAGCAACAACAGCAGTGGACCCGCCGCCAGTACGTGGCCGAGTGCGCTATCGACTTTCTGGCGGCTAAAGACCAGCCCCTCAACGACTCCGTCCTGGCTCACCTGCAGGACTACGTCAGCGGGGAGGCTAGCCTGGGCCAGGCCATCGGCCGCCTGGTCGACTACTTTGCCCGGGAGTCGGACGGGGGGCTCCAGCCACTGGCTTCCTAACCGCTAAAATCCTTTCAACACGAAACGCGCCCCCGTCCGGCCGCGCCCTTAGTATCAGGGGCGCAGCCGGGCGGGGGCGCGTTAGGCGTTATTGAGCCAGGCTACATGGCCTTGGCGTTGAGGTAGTTTTTGGCCAGCTCGTTGAGCTTGGTGTCGGTGAGCTGCTCTTCTTCCAGGGTTTGGCGCAGCAGGTTGGCGGCTTCGTTGTGGCCCAGGCGCTCGGCGTAGTGGGCGGCCGTGCCGTAGCCCGAAATCTCGTAGTGCTCGATGCGCTGTGCGGCGGCAATAAGGGCGGCGTCCATCACTTCATCGGTGGCGCGCTCCGACATCGTTTCCTGGCCTTCGGCAATGAGGCCGGCCATGGCCTTGCAGGTGTGGCTGTCCAGGTCCAGGTGTAGGGATTTGCCAATGCGCTCCAAGCGCTCCACTTGCTTTTCGGTTTCGCGCAAGTGGCGCTCAAAGCCCGCGCGCAGGCGGCCGTCCTTGGCTTTCTCGGCCATTTTGGGCATGGCCTTCACCAGTTGGTTTTCGGCGCTATACAGGTCCTTGAGCTGCAGCTCAAACAGGTCATCGAGGGTTTCCAGTTTATCGAACAACATAACAGACGGAATGGAGTGGGAAAAATGAAAAAGCAGCGATGGCCGGCGTGTTTAGTCGCTTGGGCCTCGCTGCTTTCTTTACGTCCCATCAGCCGCCACGTTAAGGCCGGCCGACTCCATTGGGTGCGCTCTTAGCAAGCGCAGGTCTTTCTGTATTGTTGAGTAAGGCTTTGAACGTTAGAAGGCTTTTTGGGGCTGAATGACAAACGGGCGCCAGCAGGCCGGGATAAGTACGCAAACGAAAACCCGTACTTGCCGAAGCAGTTTTCTGCCCCCGAAACCGGCCGGGCTAGAGCCGGGCGAAGTGTTCGGCCGCAATGCGCGTGCCCGCATCGGTGCAGATACCGCGGATGTAGTACAGGAAAATGCTGCGAAACACCTCGGCCATGTTGTAGCGGTCGGGCGGAAACACCTGCGGGTTGAGCAACAGGTTAATCTGCTCAATCAATATCTTGCTAACCAGGTTGATGTTGATATCGGAGCGAAACAGCCGGTTGCGAATGCCGTCGTTCAGCAACTGCTGGAGCTGCGGGGCCGAGTAGGTGGCCAAGTGGTCCATCGCCGCATTCCAGGTCATGGGAAAGCCGCTTTGTAGCTCCGTGTAGAACTGCGCCGGAATGGTGGATAAATCACGCAGCCCCAGCTGCAACAGGCCGTAAAGGCGCTCCACCGCCGACGGGTATTGCGCGTAAAGCTGGAGGTGCTCCCGCTTCTGCCGCTCGATGTCGGCCAGCAGGACGTGGTGCACCAAGCCAGCCCGCTGGGGGTACTGGGCGTTCAACTCGGCCACCGTGGTGGAGAGGGCCTCGGCCAGCAGCGCGTCGGGCGCGGCTTGCAGCCCGTGTTGGTAGAAAATAGGCAGGGCCGCTTCCAAAGAAGCATCTGCAAGGGTAATGTTGGGCATAAAGCGAAAAAGCAGAAGAGTTCGTCCCAACGAAGCAGCTAGCCCGTTAGTTCGGTGGCGGGCAGGGGCCGCTACACACGATGATAGGTTCAGCAACGATTACTGAATGGCACCCAAAAGGAAAAAGAACAACAGTTGCGTAAGGTAAACCAGTGGCACCAAAGAGTTGGTCTTGGTAAAGTTCGCCCGGTTGAACAGCATCTGCAACAGACAAGAAAAAATAAACCAATCGCGAAAATTCTGGAAAGGAATGACGTTGGCCGTCCAGTGCCAAAAGTCATAGGTACTGGCCACGGGCTCCATGCACATATCCAGGCCCACCATGAGCAAGGCCGCCAGTATGGTGCGGGGAAGCTCGGGCAGCGGCAGGTAGCGGGCCAGCGTGCCGCACACGTACGTTAGCACCAGCCAATTCAGCCCAATGGCCAGCGGCACGCCCATTACCAGGAGGCCCAGCGTGTGGCCGTAGTAATAGTGCCCGAAGAACTTGCCCGTGGTGACCCCAATGACCTCGGCGGCAAAGCCCAGCAGGCTCACCGTGATGCAGAACCCCCAAAAGCTGAGGGTCCGGCCCGGCTGAAAAGCAATCAACAACACCGCCGTGAGCAGCAGCGTGAGCGGCGTAAAGCGCAGGTAAAAGCTGGGGTCTTTGGAAAACGCCAGCCCCACAAAGCCCGTGATGTGAAACAGCAGGACCAGGCCCTGGGCCACGCGCAGCCGGCGGGGAGTCACGGCCGGTAACGGCTCGGTGTAATCAACCATGCATTTGAATTAAGAGTGAAGCAGGCGGCATGAGGAATTAGCCCAACGACCAATTCTTTACTCCGCAGTCTTCATTCCTCAGTAATTAAGGACGAAACAATTTTGGCCGACAGCAGGCACAAGGGAATGCCGCCGCCCGGATGCACCGAGCCACCGCAAAAGTACAATCCTTCCAGCCGCCCCGAAAAATTGGGGTGCCGCAAGAACGCTGCCAGCGCGTTGTTGGACGAGCTACCGTAGAGCGCGCCGCCAAACGACGAGGTATCGGCGGCGATGCCCGGGGGCGTCCACACCTTCTCGGCGGCAATGAGTGGCTCAATTTCGGTGCCCAGGGCCTGGCTCAGCTTACGCAGCACCACGTGCCGGGTTTTCTGGGTGAGAGCATCCCAGTCCTGGCCCTGGTCGTGGGGCACGTTCACCATCACAAACCAGTTTTCGTGCCCGGCGGGAGCATCGGTGTGGGTTTTCTTCGACGTCACGTTCACGTACACCGTCACGTCGTCGGCCACGGTTTTATCCTGAAAAATGGCCTGGAATTCGCGCTGGTAGTCGGCCGAAAAGAAGATGTTGTGCAAATCCAGCTCTGGAAATGCGCGGGCAATGCCCCAGTAAAAAATCAGCGCCGACGAAGAGCGCGGCTGGCCGAGCGTGCGCTCCGGCGCGGGCTGCCGGGGCAGCAGGCGCCGGTAGGTGGGCACCACGTCCATGTTGCTCACCACCTGGCCAAAGTCGTACACATCCTGCGCCGTGCGCACGCCCGTCACCCGGCTTTCGGCGGTGATAATCTCCTCCACCGGCTCGTTGTACCGAAACTTCACCCCAAACTCGGTAGCGAGGTTGGCCAGGCTCTCGGCAATGGCATAAATGCCGCCTTCGGGATAAAACGCGCCAATGCCGTGCTCCAGGTGCGGTATCATGCTCAGCGTGGCCGGCGCCTGGTAGGGGTCCGAGCCGTTGTAGGTCGCGTAGCGGTCGAACAGCTGCACCAGGCGCGGGTCCGAAAACGCCTGAGCGTGGCGCTGGTGCATGGTGCCCAGCAGGCCCAGCTGCGGCAGCGCGGCCACGGCCTTCAGCGTTTCGGTGCTCAGGTAAGTTTTGGCTTTGTGCAGGGACTTGTGCAAGAACGTGCCCGCCGTGGCATCGTACGCCTTGCCACTGCGAGCCAGAAACTGAGTGACCGCCGCAGCGGGAGTAGCTAGCTTTTCCTCGACTTCGGCCGCGAATTTTTCCGAGTCAGCCCAAGCCGTCAGTCGGGTGCCATCGGCAAAGAAGTAGTTGGTGATGGGGTCCAGCCGCTCGTAGCGGAAGTATTCGGCCGGCTCGCGGTGGGCCAAACGGAAAAGGTCGTCCACCAACTGCGGCAGCGTAAACAGCGACGGCCCGGCATCGAACCTATACCCGCCCGGCAGACTGAACTGGTGCATCTTGCCCCCAAACGTGCCGCTGGCCTCAAACACCGTGACGGCCCGCCCGGCCACGGCCAGGCGCACCGCCGTCGCCAGCCCGGCAATGCCGGCCCCGATGATGGCTACGGGTTGTTTAAGAGAAACGGAGGACCCACGTCGGCCTTTGGCTTGCTTCACAAGTTGCGGATTGGTTTAGGCAGCAACAGCTTCAGGAGTTATGGGGTTCTGAATAGAATTCAAAACAACGACGTCTGTCATGCTGACGAAGGAAGCATCTTCTCACGCTCGAATAATTCGTTCAGCGGCGATAAGATGCTTCCTTCGTCAGCATGACAGACGTATGCTTATCGAAAGAGGTTGAGCCTAAGCTATTCCACCGCCAGCACCAAGCCCTTCAAGTACGCCCCTTCCGGGTGAAACAAGCTCACTGGGTGGTCGGCGGGCTGGGTGAGGCGGTGCAGGATGCGCGCCGGGCGGCCCGCTTCAATAGCCGCTGCCAGTACAGCACCTTCGAACAGCTCAGGACTCACCACCTGCGAGCAACTGAAGGTGAACAGCAGCCCGCCGGGCGCGAGGTGCGCAATGCCGGCCGCGTTCAGGCGCTTGTAGCCCATGAGAGCGGCATGCCGGGCGCCCATGTGCTTGGCAAAAGCGGGCGGGTCGAGCACGAGCAGGTCGTATTGGGCCGAGTGGTTTTTGAGGAAGCCCAGCACGTCGTCGGGGTAGGCGGCGTGGCGGTCGGCGTGGTTGGAGAGCTCGGCGTTGCGCTCGGTGAGGGCAATGGCTTTCTTGCTCGAATCGACGGAGTGCACCAGCTCGGCGCCGGCTTCGAGGGCATACACCGAGAAGCCGCCGGTGTAGCAGAACGTGTTGAGCACCTTGCGGCCGGGCGAGTAGCGGGCCAGCAGGGCGCGGTTGTCGCGCTGGTCGATGAAAAAGCCGGTTTTCTGGCCCGTTTCCCAATCCACGGCAAACTGGTGGCCGTTTTCGTTTACCAGGTGCTCGGTGCCGGTGCTTTCGCCGAAGAGGTAGCCATTTTGGGCGTCGGGCACGGCGTTGCCGGGCACGGTTTCGGCGCTCTTGTCGTAAATGGCGCGCAGCTTATCGCCGAATACCACCTGCAGGGCCGCCGCGATTTCGGGGCGGGCGCGGTACATGCCCACGCTGTGGGCCTGCACCACGGCCACGTCACCGTACACATCGATAATCAGGCCGGGCAGGCCGTCGCCCTCGGCGTGCACCAGGCGGAACACGTTGGTGTCGGCCGTGCCGGTGAGGCGCAGGCGCTGCCGCAACTGGTAGGCATTGCCCAGCTTGGCCTGCCAGTATTCGGCATTGGGCAGCACGGCATTCACGCCAAAATCCAGCATGCGCACGGCAATGGAGCCGCCGCCCGAGAAGTGGCCCACGCCCAGCAATTCGCCGTCGATGGCTTCGACCCGCACGGGGTCGCCCTCCTGGGTGTCGCCCTTCACGCGGGCAATGGCGCCCGAGAATACCCAGGGGTGGCGCCGGCGCAGGGAGTGGTCTTTTCCGTTTTTGAGAACGATGGTGGCAGGATTCAGCATAGTCCCGCAAAGGTACGGCCCGGCTTGTGCGAACTTTGCCTTTCCCATTTGGGCCCTAGGTGCCCCGTTCCCTCGCCATGACTCCCGACCTGCTTATTCTCGACTACGAACCGGCCCACCAGCCGGCTTTTCGCGCCCTCAACCACGAGTGGATTGCGCAGTACTTCGCCATCGAGCCCATCGACAACGAAATGCTCGACGACCCGGAAGGCTACATTCTGGGCCCCGGCGGCCACATTTTCATGGCCAGCTACGGCGGCGAGCTGGTGGGCACCTGCGCCCTTATCAAAGAGCACGACGGCGTGTATGAGCTGGCCAAAATGGCTGTGTCGCCGCGGGCGCAAGGGCTGGGTATTGGCTGGGCGCTGGGCCAAGCCATTCTGAGCAAAGCCCGGCAGCTGGGCGCGCGCCAGGTGGAGCTGCTGTCGAATTCGCGGCTTACTCCGGCGCTGAAGCTCTACGAAAAGCTGGGTTTCCGGCACGTGCCGGTGCCACCCACGCCGTACCAGCGCACCGACGTCAAAATGGTGCTCGACCTCTAGCTACCGCTTCCCAAACCACCGCCGGTAAATGGGCTTGCGCCAGGCAAACTGGGCCCACATGGCGGGGTAGAGCAGGGCATCGAGCAGGGGCGAGGCGGTGCGGTATTCCAGGGCATCGACAATGACGCTGCCATTTGGGCCGGGCTGTATCAGGTGGCGGTGGCGCCAGTAGCGCAGTGGCGGGGGCAGGCGCTGGCCTTCGTCCACGAAGAACAGGGTGCCGTCGGGCAGTTGGCCGTCGTCTACAATGAGCGAGGTCCAGGGCAGGCGGGCAACCAGCGTATTCAGCTCAATTTCTACCCGGTCGCCGGTGCGGCAGCCGTCGAAGCGCAGCACCCGCAGCCGCGGAAAGGGCGGCGCCAGGGCCACAAACAGGTCCCGGGTAAAGCCAGCCATAACCTGGGCCGGCGGCTGGGCCACGGCGGTGCGAAGTGTGACGTGCATAATCATCAGCACAACGCAGCCGGCAGGGCTTTGTTTGCGACCGCCCGTGGGCTACCGGCTACTGCAGCCCCGTTATCCGGAACTCAACCCGGCGGTTGAGCCGGCGCGTAAACTCCTGGCTGTTGCTGGCCATGGGCTGGGCCCCGCCAAAACCGATGCCGGTGATGCGCGCCTCCGCAATGCCGTGGCCCACGAGGTAGGCCTTCACGGCGCTTACCCGCTGCTCGCTGAGCACCACGTTCTTCTCGGGCGGACCCACATTGTCGGTGTGGCCGCGCAGCTCAATGGTCAGCCCCGGGTTTTCCGACATCAGGCTCACCAGCTTGTCGAGCGCCGCAAACGAGGAGGGCAGCAGCAGGGCCTGGCCTTGCTCAAACTGCACATTGTTGAGCTGAACCGTGGTGCCCACGCTGAGCGGCCGGAGCAGAATATCGCGCACAAACGGGCCGGGGCCGGCCGTCCAGGTGCTATCCACCACGATGTAGCCGGCCAGCTGGGCGCGGTAGCTGTAGGTAAGGCCGGCTTTGGCGGGGTAGGAGAAAGTGCCTTGCGGCGAGAGGCGCACCGCCTTGCCAAACCCTTCCCCCAGGCGCAGCTGGGCCTGGGGCAGGGGCTGGTAGGTGGTGGCGTTCAGCACCCGGCCGCGCCAGGAGGCGGTAGTGGGCGGCGCCGGGGGCGCTTCCTTGGTGCGCACAACACTAAACAGGTTGCAGCCCGCCAAATCGGTGTAGGTGCCTTTGCGCACCCGGGTGGCCTGGCGGCGGGCCAAATCTACTTTGTACACGGCGGTAGGCCCGGCCAGGTACATCCGGCGCTGGCCGCGCTCGTCGTTTTGCATCAGCAGGTCGCTGTATCCGCCGCGCTTGGGCAGGCCGCTCAAGGCCATCATCTCGGGGTTGGGCTGCTGCGTGCTCAGGTTTACTTTCATCAGCGCACCGTCAGTGCTGTATACCAGGTACATGGTGTTGGCGTCGTCGAGGCAGAAGTTGCCGTGCGAGCCCGCACTCTCGTACCCGATAAGCGGGTAGAACGGTGCCTTCTGCAGCGGGTCGGTGGCCCAGATTACCTTCACGCTGCCGTCGTAGGGGCTGACTTTTACCAGCTTGTTGGCATCGGAAGTGATGAAGTAGAGGTCGCCCCGCTCGTCGGTGGCCGCCGAAATCCAGCACACGTCCTGGCCCTGGGCCGGCAGTTTCCAGGAGGTGTAGTTGCCCTTGCGCGTGGCCGGGTTGTAGCGGTATACCAGCTCGGGCGTGTCGGTGGGCGCTTTGGTCACCGAATACAGGTAGTTATCGAACCCCTTGGCCAGCGCGTACGACTGGAAGGGCAACACCTGCCGGTGAATAATGGGGGCGTCGGTGAGCCGGTTGGACGAGAATTCGTGGATGGTGCGGCAGTCGTCTTCCCACTGGCCGTTGTGGTAGCGCATGGCCGCGATGCCGTAGAGCTTGTTGTCGCAGATTTGGTCGGCGTAGCGGCGGCCCGGCAGCGGGTTGTTGGTAAAGCCAAAGGAATCTACCAGCTGCTGCCCCTGCGCCAGGTAGGCGCTGTCTTGCCGGGCTTCTCCGCGGTACTCCACCCGGAATTCGTAGCCGCCGCGCCGCACCCAGCGCCCCACCACGTGCGTGCGGCCCGCCGGTGCCGGGGCAGCCGCGTAGGTGTAGTCGTAGCGCACTTCGTTGTAGCGCCCAAGGTCGCGCTGGTCGATGCGCAGGACCTGGGACTGAGGCAGCCGTTGAACGCTGCGCCACACCGAATCCTCCCCGCCGTATACGGTCAGGCTCAGTTCTTTCTGCGCATACGGCAGCACCTGCATGGTCAGGGTGGCCACGGCCGGTGTGGGGCGGAAGGCTTCGCCGGCGTAGAAGGTGGCCTCCACACCGTTTACATTTTTCCGCAGTTTCCAGGCCGGCGGGTAGGTAAGCCGGTAGTGCCCCCCTGCATCAGTATAAACAGCTCCGGCCGGGGCCGGCTGCGCATGCAGCGCCACGGAGAATACTGCCAGTACCAGCGTCAGAAAAGCCTTCATAAACAGCAGCTCGGACGTAAACAAGACAAATTCAGGGGGCGAGAGGCAAACACGTCGGTACTACAAAGCAACAAGCTTTGCAGCCAAATAAATGATTATTTATCGGGCCGACGTGCCTAAAGCCACCACAAGGGTACAAAATTTCTTGCCCAAGTACCGAAAGTGCAAAAGCAGATTAGCCCAACAACTCCTCTATGTCGGCGCGGGTGAGGTGCTTAATCACGGCCTCATCCGTCGCAATCAGCTCACTTACCAAGGCCAGCTTGCGGCGCTGCAAGGCCAGGATTTTTTCCTCTACCGTGCCTTGGGTGATGAATTTGTAGGTGAACACCGGGCGCTGCTGCCCTATGCGGTGGGCGCGGTCTACGGCCTGGGCCTCCACCGCCGGGTTCCACCACGGGTCGAGGATGAAGACGTAGTCGGCGGCGGTGAGGTTGAGGCCCACGCCCCCGGCCTTCAGGCTGATGAGGAAGATTTTCAGGTTGTCGTCTTCCTGGAAGCGAGCCACTTCGGCGGGCCGGTCGCGGGTGGCGCCGTCGAGGTAAGCATACGCCAGCTGTCGCTCATCCAGCGCCGCCCGCACCAATGACAGGTGCTGCACAAATTGGCTGAATACCAAAACCTTGTGTCCTTCAGCCACCACGTTGCGAATCATGCGCAGCACCTCGCGCAGCTTGCCCGATTCGTGGGTGTAGGTGTCGTCGGCCAGGCGCGGGTGGTTGGCAATTTGCCGCAACCGGGTTAAGCCCTGCAGCAGCAAAAACTGGGTGCTGGCCGGGCCGTGCTCGTCGAGGTTGCGCAGGATTTTGTTACGGTAAAAGCTCTTCGTTTCCTCGTAGGCGTGGGCCTGCTCCTCCGTCATGGGGCAGTAGCTGAGCTGCTCGGTCTTTTCGGGCAGCTCCTTGGCTACCTGGGCCTTGTGGCGCCGCAGAATAAACGGTTTGATGAGGGCATGCAGCCGCCGGGTGCGCCCCTCGTCCTGGTGCTTCTCAATGGGCTTGAGGAATTCCTTCCGGAAGAACGCCTGCGTGCCCAGCAAGCCGGGGTTGATGAACGACATCTGCGACCACAGGTCCATGGTGCTGTTTTCCACAGGCGTGCCCGTCAGAATGAGGCGGTGCTTGGAGCGTAGCTGCCGCACGGCCTGCGACGTCGTCGATGACGGGTTCTTGATGGCCTGCGATTCGTCCAGAATCACGTAGTCGAACTTGTAGCTGGCCAGCAGGTCCGTGTCAAGGCGCACTATGCCGTAGCTGGTCAGCACCACGTCGTAGTCGGCAAACCGATCGGGGTTTTTGTCGCGGTAGGTGCCGGTGTAGGCCAGAATGCGCAGGTCGGGTGTAAACTTCTCGGCTTCTGCCAGCCAGTTAAATACCAGCGAAGTAGGCAGCACCAGCAGCGACGCGGCCCCCTGGGCTTCGCCGCTTTCGCGGCGATGCAGCAGCATGGCCAGCGTCTGCACCGTTTTGCCCAGGCCCATGTCGTCGGCCAGGCAGCCGCCAAAATGGTAGTCCTGCACGAAGCGCAGCCAGTTGTAGCCGGCTTTTTGGTAGGGGCGCAACTCGCCCAGGAAGCCGATGGGCAGGGGGTGGTCTTCTACCTCGGCAAAGTCGCGCAGCTTGGCCAGCTTGCGGCCCATGCGCACGGTAGCCAGCTCGTTGCTCTGCAGGTCGGCCACCAGCGCCAGGTGGTGGCGGCGCAGGTTTAGGCCCTCGGGGGTTTCTTCGCCAAAGGCAAAAAGCTCCAGGTAGTCCGTAAACCACTCCTCGGGGATGATAGCAATCTGGCCGTTGGGCAGCTTGAACTCGCGGCGGCGCTGCAAAATGTGGCCCCGCAGCCGGATAAACGGCACTTCGATGTCACCAAAACGCACGGTGCCGCGCACATCAAACCAGTCGCCGGCCTCCTGAATGCCCACGTGCACGCTGGTTGGCCCAATAAAGTAGCTCTTAGTGGCCGTAGACGCGGCCTCCACCGTGTAGCCCAATGCTGTGAGAATGGGCGTGTTGTCGTGCAGCCACTTAAACGCTTCGCTTTTGGGCAGGGTCGCGTAGCCGTTTTCTACTGTGAGCTGGCGCTCGCGCAGCTCGGCCACGGTGGCTTGCTCCTGTTCGGGGTTACGCAGCAGGCGGTGAAACACGTAGCTCTCGGCCGTTTTTTCCAGTCGCACGCTCACCGGTTTGTCGGTGCCCAGGGGCATCAGGTGCGGGCCGTAGCGGAAGCTCAGCTCAAAATGGATTTGCTCGGTTTCGGCCCCGGTGAGCAAGGGTGCCACCGGCTTGGGCAGCGGAATCCGGCCGCGGCGCGGGGGGCCGGGTGGACGCACGGGGGCTTCGGGGATGGCCACGGCAGGCATGGCGTCGCTGAACGTGAGCCGGGGCCGCGCCACGTACCGCTCCGACCGGATGTCGAAGCCGCGGGCGTGCACCTCAAAGGACTCCATGAGCGGCGCCACAAATTTCTGGAAGTAGCTTTCTTCCACATTGCGCGGCACCACAATGAATTTCTTTTTCAGGAAGGGGAGCAGCTTGCGCCCGTCTACCTCAGTCCGGAAGGAGTAGAGCAGGTCGCCGAGCAGCAGCCAGGCCGGCTGCAGGCACACCAGCAAAGCATCCTTGTACTGAAAGTCCAGGCGCTGCCCCTGGTACTGAATGGTGGGGAAGTAGTGCGTGCCCTCCTCGTTGCGGCGGAAGTGAAACAGGATAGACGCTTTGGCCGGAGCCAGCCCAATTTCTTTCCAGGTCGGCTCGCCGTCGCGGCCCATGATGAACACGCGCTTGCCGGCCAGCCGGGCCAGGATGGCCGCCATGCGCGATTGCACGTGCCGCGAAATGACTTCCTGCAGCGGCTTGTCGCCCTTCTCGGCGTTGTAGGTTTTGAGGAAGAATTCGGCCGTGGCGATTTTGCGGGGCCAAAATTCTTTCACCACCGCCTCCTGCTGAATCTGGTCGCACAGCTCCACCAGCTCAAAATCGGTGGCATCGAGGCCCGCCCCAAACTCGTGGGCGTTCTTGCCCGAAACCGTTTGGTGTTGGAGCGTCAACTGGCCGCGCGGGCCCAATTGTACCACGTAGGCCGCGAACAAATGGCCTAGGAACTCGTGCTCGAAGAGCGAGTAAACAATTTGAAACGGTTCCGAGGTAGAAACTTTCATAGCCGGGCACGCAAGAATCGCAAGATAGGGCTGAAAGCGGAAACGCGTGCGGTTGAGCTTAGCAGCAGTAAGGGGAGCGGATAGCCTTACGGCGCTTTGCCGCGCAGGATGCCGCGGGCCTTATAAATTCTCGCGCAAATCCAAGTGGCTCGCGTTCAGGGCCGGGCGAATGCTCACGGCTAACGTAATGAGAATGATGGACAGACAGGTAAAGATGAGGTCCGTAGCCTGCATTTTTACCGGGTACGCATCGACTACGCTCGTGGCCATGCCCATGCTCACAAACCCGAAGCGCTGCTGGGCCCAGCACAGGGCCACGCCAAACACGAGGCCCGTGGCCGCGCCCACCAGGGCCACAATGGCCCCCACCAGCAGGAAGGTTTTGCGCACGGTTTGCTGGGTGGCGCCCATGGCCAGCAGCACCGAAATATCCTTTTTCTTATCGATGACCAGCATCGAGAGCGAAAAGAAAATATTGAGCGAAGCAATGAGCAGAATGAGTGTGAAGGTGATGAACACGAACAGCTTTTCCACCTTGATGGCCTTGAACAGGCTCACGTGCTGCTCGTCGGAGTCCTGCACCTTGAAACCCGGGCCCAGCTGCCGGCGCAGCTGCTCCTTCACCTGCTCAATCTCGAAGCTCTGGCCCACCTTCACGTAGAGCGCGGTGCGGCGGGTGCCGTAGCCCAGCAGGCGCTGGGCAAAGCTGAGGGGCACGAAAATGTAGCTGTCGTCGATGTGCTGCTCGATGAGGAAGACCCCGCCGGCAATCAGGTTTTGCTCGTTGAACGCCTTTTCGGGGTTCATTTCCAGCAGTTTCTTGCCAGGAGTATTGCGCGGATAGAGCAGGCGCATGGGCGCCAAGCGGTTGTTGAGCGTGATGCTGAGCTCGTGCTGCACGCCGGCGCCCACCAGGGCCAGCTCCAGGCTGTCGCGGCGCAGGCGGTGGTCGCCTTCTTTGATGTTGGCGTCTATTTGGCTTTGGCCGAAGTAGTTGTCGCTCAGGCCGCGCATCTTCACCACCATCTGGCGGTCGTGGTATTGCAGCAGGGCGTTGTCCTCGATTACTTCGGTGAGCAGGGCCACGCCGGGCGTGTTTTCCAGCTTCATCAGGAAGGTGCGGTCCACGTCAAAGGCCTTGCCCTTTGTGGCCGAAATGACCAGGTTGGGGTCCGACTTGCCGTAGAGCGTGCGCACCAAATCCTCCAGCCCGTTGAACACCGACAGCACAATAATGAGCGCCATAGTGCCCACAGCCACCCCAACCATCGAAATGTTCGAGATGATGGTGATGATGTTGCGCTTATTCTTGGAGCGGAAATAGCGCCGCGCAATGAGGAGGGGGACGTTCACCTAAAAAGTTTGGGAGGGTACGCGGGGTTGTCGTTGAGAGTTAGCCAAGGCCGAGCAAAGCTACCGATACTAACTCATCAACGCGGGTCCTAACCTTCTCGCCGGCTTTTACTTCCACGCCTTCACGATGAGGCCAGTGCCCGAATCGTGAACGGTGCGGGCGTCGAGCCAGTTCAACAACAAGCAGAACGGGAACGTGACGGCGTAATAGAAGGGCAGCAGCAGGAAAAACAGGCGCGACTTGCCCAGCATCAGGATGGGGTACTTCATGCTCAGGCGCCACGAAATCTGGCCTGGCTCGCCGTAGGCGTAGCGCGCTTCGATGCGCTCGAACCCGGCCGTGCGGAGCTTCTGCTGGATTTCGCGGATGTTGTAGCCGTCGCGCACGTGCTCTTCGATGAAGCTAGTTTCGCCGTCGTCGTGCACGTCGGAGCCGCCCTGGTCGCTGGGCGTAGAGATGAGCAGCATGCCGCCGTCCTTAAGCGAGGCGTGGATGTTTCGGAATACCTCCACGTCTTCCAGAATGTGCTCCATCACGTCCACCGACAAAGCCAAATCAAACGAATTGGGCTCCTGGTACAGCACCAAATCCTGCACGGCAAACTGCACGTTGCGGCGGCCAATCTGGCGAAAAAACCGGTTGGAGTCGGCCACCTGCTCTTCCTTCACGTCCACGGCCAGGATGTCCCACTTGGGGCTCAGCCCACTGAGCCAGTACGTATACTGGCCGTAGCCCGAGCCCGCGTCGAGGATGTGCAGGTGCTCTTGGGTGCGGCCTTTGGCCCAGCGGCGCAGCTCGCGGTGCACGTGCCAGGTGCGCAGCAGCAGCAAATCGAGCAAATGATAAAACAGCCGGCGCAGCCACGGCGTGCGGTTAAAAACCTGGCCGAGCGTCTTCTTAATCGGGTCGTAGTACAAGAGAAGGGAGGCGTGCTAAATAATGGGTTGCGAAATCAGCCGGCGGCCTTATTCGTCGTCTTTGGGGTTGAACAGGCGCGGGCGGGCCGGTTTCTCGTCGTCCTTCTCCTCGTCTTTGGGCGCTGGCGGGATGTCGAGCGTGCCGAGCACCTGGTCCATGTGGGCGGCGTAGGCGGCGCTGTCGTCGTGAAAAAAGATGAGCTCCGGCACCACGCGGGCCGTCTGGCGGATGCGCTTGGCCAGGGCCTGGCGGATGGCCTTGCCGTTTTCGCGAATGATTTCGAGGCGCTCGTTGGCG
The DNA here is from genome assembly GCF_020711255.1 of Hymenobacter plasmatis. Classification (GTDB taxonomy): domain Bacteria; phylum Bacteroidota; class Bacteroidia; order Cytophagales; family Hymenobacteraceae; genus Hymenobacter. The sequence continues at coordinate 11,046 of NZ_JAJFAW010000017.1, read as the reverse complement.
TCGGCCCCAATGAGCAGGCTGAGGTACACGCGGGCCTGGCCCAAGTCGGGCGTCACGCGCACCAGGCTGATGCCGGGCGCCAGCCCACCTCCGAACAGGTGCGGCAGGTCGCGCTGCAACACGGCGGCCAGCTCCTGCTGCAGCAGGCTAGCCATTTTTTGTTGTCGTTTGCTTTCCATAATGACCGGCAAAGGTACAGCTTGAGGAAGAAGGGCCGCCGTGCCGCTTGGGCAAGAAGCAAAAAGGAAATTAGCGGCGGCTGAAAACCCCGCGAATGAGATGGCCGCTGGCGGACAATACCTTTGCCAGCCCAATATCCTCCCGACTTCTCGCCGCTACCCTTTTGCTTCGCTTTTTCAAAAGCTCCCTTCCGGCTCAACTCCTGGCCTTGCTAGTGCTGGTGCTGGCCCTGCGCTTGCCCCTGCTCTGGATGGGCCTGCCCGTGACGGCCGCCGAGCTGCGGGCCCTGCTGGTGGGCGAGCGGCTGCACGGCGGCGCCCTGCCCTACCGCGACCTCTACGACGGCACCGCGCCGCTGGCCGCGGCCACTTTTGCCGTGCTCGACGCAGTGGTGGCGCGCCCGGTGTGGCTCTACCGCTTGGTGGCGCTGCTGCTGCTGCTGGTGCAGGCACTGCGCCTGAACCTGGTGTTCAACCGCTACGACGTGCACCCCGAGCGCGGCTACGTGGCCGCCCTGACCTATCTGCTGGTCGGCAGCGTCAGCACCGATTTGGATGCCTTGTCGCCCCTGCTGCTGGGTCACACGTTCATCATTTTTGCGCTGAGCGCACTGCTGCCCACCTCCCGCGAGGGCTACGACAACCGCCGCCTGTTTCGGGCCGGGTTCCTGATTGGGGTGGGCGCGCTGTGCTACCTGCCCCTCAGCTTATTTGTAATAGTGGGCTTGTTTGCGGTGGTCATTTTCGCGGCCAATTCCTTCCGGAGCTCCCTGCTGCTGCTGTGCGGGTTTTTCTTTCCGTACGCCTTGGCGGCCACGTTTTTCTTCTACACCGGGGCCCTGCCGGGGTTTGTGCAGTTCCATTTGCAGCCGGGCCTTACGGATTTGATTGCCAGTGGGCTACCAGCCGGCTTGCAGCTCCGCTTGCTCATCGTGCCCGGCGTGGTGCTGGCCCTGGGCCTCATCCGGTCCTTGGGCACGCCCCTGGGCCTCGTGTTTCAAATAAAATTCCGGCAGATGATGCTGGTGTGGTTGGTAGTCGCCTTCGCGACGGCGGCGGTGGAGCGGGGTGCGGCCCCGGGCGTTCTGGTGCTGCTGCTGCCGCCGCTGGCGTACTTCAGCTTGTTTTTGTGGCAGCGTTCGCCCCGGAACTGGATGCTGGAATTGCTGCTCCTGCTCATCCTAAACGCGGCCGTGGTGCTGCGATACCGAGCCCAGGTGCCGCGCCTCGAAGCCCTGCTGCACATGCCGGCCGAAAGCCGCTTTGGCCTGCAGCCCGACCCGCGCTACGCCTCCCTGCGCGGCCAGACCCTGCTCATTCTGGGGCCCGATGACCGCGCCTATTTCAACAACCACCCCGCCACGCCTTACCTGGATTGGGCCTTGTCGCAGGTCGATTTTGGGCACCTCAACGAGTACGCCGCCGTGGTGCGCGTGGCCCAGAAAATGGGCCCCGTCCCGCCGGCGTACCTGCTCGACCAAAGTGCCCAGGTGCCCCGCCTGAAACAGCTGCTGCCCGGCATATTCGGCCCCTATGAGCCCACCGGCATGCCCGGCCTCTACCGGCGCCAGCCCAAGCAGTAGCCCACTAAGCTATACCCAGCACCAGGCCCGGGAGCGGCGTTCGGTGGGCGCATTCCGCAGGAACACGGCCAGGGGCTTCAGGTCCGTGAGCAGGGAGGTGAGCACAATGGAGCGGCCATCGACGAGGTGCAGGCAGAGGTAATCGTACTTACCCCAAAAGGTGCGCCGCGCGCTGCACGTCACGCTTTCTACCCCGGCCAGGTCGCGCCGGGCGAAGGCCACGCGCTGGCCGGCGTCGTATACCTCGAGCCGGTTTTCCGTAGGCTGAAAAATCAGCGTCGTATCGTGGTTCAGGGTCAGGTAGCGCAGGTGCAGCAGCAGCGCCGGCCCGCTCAACGCCAGTGTAAACAGCAGGAAGCCAATCGTAAGCGCCCACTCAAACTGACTGGCTTCCGGTCCACCCAAGGCCACGGCGGGCAGTACGCTCAGGCCGGCGCCCAGCGCCAGCAGCGGCCAGAAGAGCAGCCGCAGCTGGCGGGCCGCCGAGACCTGGTAAGTGTGCGTCCGCTTGGCAAACAGCCCCGTTAGCCAGCGGGCCGCGCCCAATACCATGAGCAGCATAATGGCTACTTCCAGCAGCGGGCGCAGAAAAGAAGATTTCATGGTGCCAACGTTAAGCCCGGGCTACGCGTGCACCTGCACCCAGGCCTCGTCTTCGTGGTGTGCCCGCAGCAGGCCAAAGCTTTCCAGCTCCAGTCCGTGCTTGGCAAACACCGCCAGCACTTCCTCGCGGCCCTGGGGCACCACGCACACCAGCAAGCCCCCTGAGGTCTGGGGGTCGCAGAGCCACACGCGCTGCTCTTCGGTGATGGCGCCCACCTTGTGGCCGTAGCTAGCCCAGTTGCGGCCGGTGCCGCCTGGCACGCTGCCCTGTTTCAAATAAGGTTCGGCTGCGGCGATGCGGGGCACTTTCGAGAACTCAATTTCTGCCGTCAGGCCGCTGCCTTCGCACACTTCCGAAAGGTGGCCAAGCAGACCAAAGCCGGTCACGTCAGTCAGCGCCGTCACGGCGTCGAGCTTGCTCAACTCGGCGCCAATCTTATTGAGCTGCATCATTTGAGCTGGGGCAATGGCCGCGTCCTCGTCCCGCAAAATGCCCTTTTTCTGCGCCGTGGTGAGGATGCCCACGCCCAGCGGCTTGGTCAGGAAGAGCTCGGAGCCAGCCGTGGCGGTGTCGTTTTGCTTCAGGTCCACGATGTTCACCATGCCCGTCACGGCTAGGCCAAAAATGGGCTCGGGCGAGTCGATGCTGTGGCCACCGGCCAGCGGAATGCCGGCTTCGGCGCAGATGCTGCGGGCGCCTTCCAGCACGCGGCGGGCTACCTCGGGCGGCAGCTTGTCCACGGGCCAGCCCAACACGGCAATGGCCATCAGCGGCCGGCCGCCCATGGCGTACACGTCTGAAATGGCGTTGGCCGAGGCGATGCGGCCGAAGTCGTAGGCGTCGTCCACGATGGGCATGAAGAAGTCGGTGGTCGAAATCACCGCTTCGCCGCCGCCGATGTCGTACACCGCCGCGTCGTCGCGGCTGGTGTTGCCCACCAGCAGCCGCTCGTCGTGGGGCTGCGCAATGCTGGTGTGCAGCATCTGGTCGAGCACGGCCGGGGCGATTTTGCAGCCGCAGCCGGCGCCGTGGCTGTATTGGGTCAGTTTATATTCCGTCGTGGGAGTCATGGAGAAGAGAAAAGCAGGGCCGACCTACCAGGTACCACCCCGCTGGGTGAGGGACTACAAAAGTCCGCAAAGAGTTTTAGAGTTGCCGAGCGGGGCGTGAAACTCTTGGTTAAAGGCCAAAAAAAGGAACGACAGCCGAGGCAGTTTGCCGCCGGCCGTCGTTCCTTTTTTAGCTGATTTTAGCTCAACTTATTTTGGAGTCGCACTTTGGTTACTTGATGGCCACCGGCAGTTCGATATTTTCCCAGCGCATCACCAGGCCTTTGGGCGTCACCTCGTACACCAGCCGTTCGGTCGGGGTGGCAGTTTTGCGGGGCGTCACCATCACGCGCAGGGCGTCTTCTTTCTGAGCATACTTGAAGGCGCCCCACTGTTCCGGGACTTTATTGAAGATAACCGTCCATTGTTTCTCGGTCGGAATCAGGAAGAAGGCATACTTGCCCGCGGGCAAAGGCTTGCCTTCCACCATTACATTTTTGCTGAATTCGACCGTGGTGGCTTCGTTGGCCCCGGCGCGCCACACTTTGCCATAGGGCTCCAGCCCGCCGAAAATCTTGCGGCCTTTCACGCCCGGGCTGCTGTAGTTCACCGTCACGTCGGTGGTGCCAATCTTGCCGGTAGCGGTAGCTGCCGGGCTGGGCTTGGCGGCTTGAGCCGGAGCGGCGGGTGTGGCAGGCGTGGCCGGAGTAGCAGGCGTGGCTTGCGCAAAAGCTGCGCTGGCAACGAACGTAGTAGCCAGTCCGAAAGCGACGTGGCGAAGGAGTTGGAGGGTTTTCATGTAGGTACTAAAAGGTGAGTGGAAGAATTGAGCTGATTGTAGAACTGCGCGCCGTGAAACCCTGCGGGCGCGGTTAGTGTTTTAAGGTCAGCAATTTATAGCAACGGTTGCTTATCAATGCAACGGCCGCTATTTCCTGCTAGTCAACACGACACGGGCGCCAGCGCTCCAGCCGGGCTTGCCTTGCATTCCGCCGCCTATTGTCGTATCTTTGCACCCGAAGTTGGTATTCGCTTTAGCAAAGAGGGGACGCGCAGTCCCCTCTTTTTTTGCCCGCTTGTTTCAAAATTTATGCATTTCGACCGTACCCTGCTGCTGGAAATGCTCCAAGACGCCATCGGCGACGAGGAGCTGTTCATCGTGGGCCTTACCGTATCCGATTCGGTGATGCCGAAGGTGACCGTCACTCTCGACGGCCCCACTGGCCTGGCCATTCAGGCGTGTGCGACCATCAGCCGCCGCCTGGCGCGCCGCATCGACGAGCACTACGGCGAGGACTCTGCCTACTCCCTGGAAGTGACCAGCCCCGGCGCCGACCAGCCCCTGACGGACCCCCGCCAGTACCAGCGCCACATTGGCCGCTCGCTGGCCCTTAAGCTCAACGACGGCACCGAGAAAACCGGCGTCCTCACCGCGGCCACGCCCGAAGGCGTGGAAATTGAAGAAGTTATTAAACAAAAGACCAAGAAAACGACCCTGCCCGCGGCCTTTTATTCCTTCGGGGATATCCAGGAAGCCAAGGTGGTTATCTCCTTTAAATAAATACCGTTCTGCCTCTATGAACAGCCACGAATTAATCGAGTCCTTTAGCGAATTTGCCCGGAGCAAGAACATCGACCGGCCCACGATGATGAGCATCCTGGACGACGTGTTCCGCACGATGATTCGCAAAAAGTACGACCAGGACGAAAACTTCGACGTTATCATCAACCCCGATAACGGTGACTTGGAAATTTGGCGCAACCGCGAAATCGTGGACGACAACTCCGAGGATATCTGGGACCACGATAAAATCATGCTTTCCGAAGCCCAGAAAATCGAGCCCGACTTCGAAATCGGCGAATCGGTGGCCGAGGCCGTGAAGCTCGAGGACTTTGGCCGTCGTGCCGTGCTCATGGCTCGCCAGACGCTGATTCAGCGCGTGAAAGACCTGGAGCGCGACAACCTGTACCAGAAATACAAAGACCAGGTCGGCGAAATCGTGACCGGCGAAGTGTACCAGGTGTGGAGCCGCGAGGCCCTCATCATGGACAAAGACGACAACGAACTGGTGATGCCCAAGGGCGAGCAAATCCCCAAGGACCGGTTCCGCAAGGGCGACACCGTGCGCGCCGTGGTGCACCGCGTGGAAGTCATCAACGGCACGCCCAAAATCATTCTTTCCCGCGCCGCGCCAGCGTTCCTGGAGCGGTTGTTCGAGCTAGAAGTGCCCGAGATTTACGATGGCCTCATCACCATCAAGAACGTGGTGCGCGAGCCCGGCGAGCGCGCCAAAGTGGCCGTGGAGAGCTACGACGAGCGGATTGACCCCGTGGGCGCTTGCGTTGGCATGAAGGGCAGCCGCATCCATCCGGTGGTGCGCGAACTCGAAAACGAGAACATCGACATCATCAACTACACCGACAACCTGGAACTCTACATCGCGCGGGCACTATCGCCGGCCAAAGTAGGTTCTATGAAGATAAACCAAGAAAGTGGCCGGGTTTCGGTGTTCATGAAGCCCGACCAAGTGAGCCTGGCCATCGGCCGCGGCGGTGCCAACATCAAACTGGCCAGCCGGTTGGTGGGCATGGAAATCGACGTGTTCCGCGAAGCCATCGACTACGAGGAAGACATTTCGCTGGACGAGTTCCAGGACGAAATCGAGCCTTGGGTACTGGCTGAACTAAAGAAAATTGGCCTGGACACCGGCCGCGCCGTGCTCGCTGTCAAGAAAGACGACATCGTGCGCCGTACGGAGTTGGAGGAAGAAATGGTGGACGATGTATACCGCATTATCCGCCAGGAATTTGCCGACGACGAAGACCTGGACGAGAGCTCATTGGAAGCGGCTAAAACCCGTGTATCTTCGGGAAACACCGCCGATGCAAAAGCTGCTACGACCGATGAGGAAGCCGCCGTTACGCATGCTTCCGCGACCGCAACAACCCCTGAACACACCCCTTTGGTGGCTGAAATGACCGACGAAACCCAAGCAACGACTGAGGATGCGGGCGCAAGCTCTCCCGCCGAGCCAGCCCAATGACGGCCGCGCGGCCGGTACGGCAAGGGTAACAAATCGTGCCAGTGGGCGCGGTTTGCGCCCTGCTGGCAAGATTTAATGTAATACCTTTGCACTTAGAAGCGTATCGTACGCGAGAAAAGATAGAATGGCGGAAGCAACCCCGAAACGGCTACAACAGGCGGCCAAAGACCTGAATATTGGAATGGACAGGGTGGTCGAAGCCCTGGCCAAGAAAGGCATACAAGTAGAGAACAAGCCCACCACCAAGCTGACCGGTGAGCAAGTTGCCTCGCTTGAGAAGGAATTCGCGGCCTCTGCCCACGACCGGCAGGAGGCACAGAAAGTCATTCAGGCCAAGCGCCAGAGCGACCTCGACGCGGCTCCCAAACCTGCTGCTCCGGCCCCGCGTCCGGTACAAGCTGCGGCCCCGGCTCCCAAGCCAGCGGCACCAGTAGCTCCTGTGGCTGCGGCGCCCGCCCCGGCCCCTGCTCCGGTAGCACCAGCTGCCCCCGTGGCAGCCGCTCCGGCCCCTGCGCCCACTCCAGCTCCTGCGGCACCCGCTGCCCCGGGCCTGAAGGTGCTCGGCAAAATGGAGCTGGACAGCAAAGGCCGCGTGATGGCTGCCAAGCCCAAGCCAGCGGAAACACCGGTGGCTGCTGCTCCTGCGCCCGCCCCGGTAGCCCCTAAGGTGGAAGCTCCCGTTGCTGCTCCTGCTCCTAAAGTAGAAGCGCCGGCTCCTGCGCCCGTGGCTGCTCCGGTAGCTCAACCCGTCGCGAAGGCCGAGGCTCCGGCACCGGTGGCACCAGCCCCGGCGGCTCCCGTAGCTCAGGCACTGGCCGCTCCGGTAGCGGCTGCTCCTGCCGCACCTGTGGCCGAAGCTGCTGCGCCCGAAGACACCAGCACCATCGTGGCCAAGTCGGATACGCTGAAGGGCCTCACGGTTCTGGGCAAAATCGACTTGTCATCCATTAACAACGACCGTCGTGGTCCGGGTGGCCGCGGCCCCCGTCCCATTGCTTCGTCGGATGTGAGCAAGCGCGGCTTGCCTGCTGGCCCCGGCCAGAAGAAGCGCACGCGCCTGCCTGGCCCTCCCGGCAGCACCACCAGCCCGCCTAGCCCCGGCTATCAGGGCAACCGCCCCGCCGGTGCTCCCGGCCAAGGCGGCGGCTACCAGGGCAACCGCCCCGGTCAGGGTGGCCCCGGCCAGCGCCCCGGTGCTCCCGGCCAGCGTCCCGGCCAGCCCGGCCCCAAGCCCAACGCCCCCGCACTCACGCCGGAGCAGGCTGAAAAGCAGATTCAAGAGCAGATTAAGGCCACGCTGGCCAAGCTCGGCGGCAACAAAGCCACCGGCCAGGCCAACCGCGCCAAGTATCGCCGTGACAAGCGCAGCATGCTGGCGGAGGACCGCGAGGCCCTGCGCGCGCAGAACGAGCTCGACGCCAAGACCCTCAAGCTCACCGAATTCATCTCGGCCAATGACCTGGCCTCGCTGATGGACGTGAACGTGAACGAGGTAATCAAGGTGTGCTTGGGCATGGGCATGTTCGTGTCCATCAACCAGCGCCTCGACGCCGAAGCCATCACGGTAATCGCCGACGAATTCGGCTTTGACGTCGAGTTCCTGTCGAAAGAAGAGGAAGAAATCAGCATCGACGCCGGCGACAGCGAAGAGGACCTGCGTCCCCGCGCCCCCATCGTGACCATCATGGGCCACGTCGACCACGGCAAGACGTCGTTGCTTGACTACATCCGCGACGCGAGTGTGGCCAAGGGCGAAGCCGGCGGTATCACGCAGCACATCGGTGCCTACGAGGTGCGGACCAAATCGGGCCAGCCCATTACTTTCCTTGATACGCCTGGTCACGAAGCCTTTACGGCCATGCGTGCTCGTGGTGCCAAGGTGACGGACATCGCCATCATCGTGGTAGCTGCCGACGACTCGGTGATGCCGCAGACGAAGGAAGCCATCAACCACGCGCAAGCGGCTGGGGTGCCGATTATCATCGCCCTCAACAAGATTGACAAGCCCTCGGCCAACCCCGAGAAAATCCGCGAGGAGCTTTCCCAGATTAACATCTTGGTGGAAGAGTGGGGTGGCAAATACCAGAGCCAGGAGGTTTCGGCCAAGTCGGGCATTGGTATTGAAGACCTGCTCGAGAAGGTGTTGCTGGAGGCCGAATTGCTCGACCTGAAAGCCAACCCCGACCGCGGCGCCATCGGTACCGTGATTGAAGCCTCGCTGGACAAAGGCCGTGGCTACGTAACCACCGTGCTGGTGCAAACCGGTACGCTGAACGTGGGCGACGTAATCCTGGCCGGCCCGCACTTTGGTCGCGTGAAAGCCATGACCGACCACCGCGGCAAGAAAATGAAGTCAGCGCCGCCCGCTACGCCGGTTCAGGTGCTCGGTCTCACCGGTGCCCCGCAGGCCGGCGACCGTATCCAGGTAATGGAAACGGAACGCGAAGCCCGCGAAATCGCAACTCAGCGCCTGCAGCTGGCCCGTGAGCAGACCATCCGGACCAAGAAGCACATCACGCTGGACGAAATCGGCCGCCGCTTGGCTATCGGTTCGTTTAAGGAGCTCAACATCCTGGTGAAAGGCGACGTGGACGGTTCGGTAGAAGCACTCTCCGACTCGCTGCTTAAGCTTTCGACGCCGGAAGTGAAGGTGAACATCCTCTCGAAAGGGGTGGGTGCCATCTCGGAAAGCGACGTACTGCTGGCTTCGGCTTCCGACGCCATCATCATTGGCTTCCAGGTACGGCCCTCGCAGAGTGCCCGCAAACTGGCCGAGCAGGAGCAGATTGACATCCGCCTGTACAGCATCATTTACAACGCCATCAACGAGGTGAAGGATGCCATGGAAGGCATGCTGGCCCCGACGGTGCAGGAAGTGGTGACGGCCAACGCCGAGGTGCGGATGGTGTTCAACATCACCAAAGTCGGCTCAATTGCCGGCTGTATGGTGACGGAAGGCACGTTCCAGCGCAAGACCCGCGTGCGAGTGGTGCGCAACGGCATTGTGCTGCACACCGGCGAGATTCAGGACCTCAAGCGCTTCAAGGACGACGTGAACGAAGTTCGCCAAGGCTACGAATGCGGTATCTCCATCAAGAACTTCAACGAGTTGCAAGAAGGCGACAACATTGAAGGCTTCGAAGAGAAGGAAATCAAGCGCACGCTGTAACCACAGCCCTGTGTGCTACATAAAAAAGCCCCGACTGCATCGCAGTCGGGGCTTTTTTATGTGATTTTGAATTCAGTTTAGAAGAACAAGAAGCGCTTTTTCATCTTGCTCTTATGCACCAGGGGCTTGCCTTTGGGATTGGAACTGCCTACAGCGTGGGTGGTGCCGCGCTTGAGGTCGGCGAAGCCTTTCTTGGCTCTGTACTTGCGCACCATGAAGCCGTTGCCACTGCGGTTGGAATCGAATTGGCGCTCGGGGCCACCGCTGCGGCCGAAGCTGGTGTTGCCGGTGCGGGCTTGCAACAGCTCCATTTGCTGGTCTTGCTTGATTTGGTCGGGCGTCATGGCCGCCCGGCGCTGGTTGCGGGCCAGTTCCTCGGCGTTAACGCCGGTGTTGCGGCGGGCATTGGTTTCGCTGGTGCCTTGCCCGGTTGTTGGGAACGCGGGCCCCGTCTGCGCATGGGCAGCGGAAGTAGCAGCTATTGATAAGCCACTGAGAAGCGCGGCAGCAAGGAAAATTTTCATGTCAACAAGAGTTGGCGTGGAGAGGGGAGATGCAGCTTAACGGTAGGCCGGATAAGGTGGTTCAACGAAAGCAGCGGGTGTTTTCATCGGCTGCTAACGCGCCTCTAAGTTCGCAACTTATTTTGATTCGACAATTTAACTGCTTCTGGTAAAATGAATACTTGAGCTTAAAACGCAAAAACCGCTGCCCAACACTCGGTGGGCAGCGGTTTTTTCACGCTGAACGGAAAAGTGCTTTAGAGGCGGCTGGCGCGCAACGAATCGCGGATGTCCATGAGCAGCTGCTGCTCGGTGGTGGGTGGGGCCGGCACCGCCACTACTTCGATGGGCGCCTTCTTCATGCGGTTGGCAGCTTTCACAATCAGGAAAATGATGAAGGCAATGATGAGAAAGTTGATGAGGGCGTTGATAAACAGGCCGTAGTTGATGGTGCCTACGCCGGCTTTCTTGGCTTCCTCAATGGTGGCGTAGTGCTGGCCGTTCATTGCAACGAAGAGGTTGGCGAAATCGACCTTCCCGAGGGCCAGGCCAATGATGGGCATCAGGATGTCGTCGGTGAGGGAGGTGACGATTTTGCCGAATGAGGCGCCAATAATGACGCCCACAGCTAGGTCGAGCACGTTGCCTTTGGCGATAAACTCTTTGAATTCGGAAACAAGACCCATTGCAGTAAACAGTTAATGGTGTGAAAAAAGTTGAGCTGTTCGGGTAAAGCTAAGTATTTAAAGATAAATGAGCTTACTGATTTGCTTGAGAGGAAACTTTGAAAAAAGTTGAGCTGACTGTTCTGCTTTAGGTAGCTGAGCAGGGCAGATGACTAGGGCGTGTGAACAGTTAATTTAGGGGAATGGAAACGCAGTATGTGTTGAGCGAGGCGCAGTGGTCGGTACTGGC
>NZ_JAJFAW010000016.1 GCF_020711255.1 Hymenobacter plasmatis | reverse complement strand
TGGTCGGATGAGGAAAAGGAAATAACCTGGCTGATTTCTTTTTGTCTACCAACTACTTGTGTTTCTTAACAGGCTCTAATTTACCAGTAGCGGCAATGCCGATGTTAGCGGAAATTTTATGACCGACACCGAAAAAATAGTTACCAAAACCAAAGAATATATTCTGAAGCTTTATTCCGAAGGTTATAGTACGCATCAAAATATGGTGTCAGGTTTAAAGAATGGTATTGATTATTTTGTTGGACGCAACGACAATATTGAAACCATCAAAGACGAAATAATAGCTACGTGCTTGAAGGAGTATGCATTACAAACTAAAGTGTTTGACAAATCTGGACACTTAAAAATGGTTGACGCCATTAAATTCGGATTTATTCATTTTGTAAGTGGACTAAATATAGACGAACTGACTGATGTATCACCTCTTCCATTTGAAAGACGAATTAGAAAAGAAGAATCAGAAATACTCACCGCTGCATTGAAAGACAAATTTGATTTTGGAACTTGGAAAGATGAAAATTATTATTGGGAGCCACTTTCCCAAACGCAAAATAAAGTCCCTCTAATTTACTTTGAAGACGAATTATTCAAGTCAAAGGATGTTGAAAAAGTAGTTGAAATCATAAAATCAATTTCAGGTGACAGAATTTACCTATTGACAGAGGAAAGCATTAATTATGAGATTGAAACTTCAACTTTAGAGTTTGATTTGATTGAATCAGCCTATTGCAACTTTGAAACTGATTGGCTAATTTATATTTCCCACGAAGGGACAATAACTTTTTCAGGACAAAAATTAATAACAGGAATTCAAAACAAATTGACAGAAATAATTAAACATAAAAATCCGTGGGACAAAAACATCCGTTAACAAGCATTGATACAATACTTTTGGGCTGACGGAAGTAATTATATTAAGCGGTAGTGTGGCAATACCCGAATTATTAAATCAAAAAAGCGCCGCTGCTGATTAATTCAGTAGCGGCGCTTTTTTGATTTAATAATCAGGTTTTAACCTAGTCCACATTATCATGCAGAAACCGGTTATCTCCCAGCAGCTCGTTATCATCCGATAAATTAAAGCGCGAGATATTCTGAGCTGAGCTTGGCTCAACATTCTCTAGTTTCACCTGGCGGCGCAGGTAAGCGGGTGTGTCGTATTGGCTCACTGCTTCGGGCGGCAAGCCGTTGCTCAGTTCCTGCAGGCGGCGACGACGCTCCAGTGCCTGGGCATCCATGGCGGGGCGGGTCCGATTTTCGGACAAAGGCGAAGCTGCCGGAGTCGGCGTAGCACTCGACGTCAATACCGGCTCCGTGGGTGCACTGGCGGGGATGCCAGCCAACGGCGGCGCATTGTGCGACGAAGGACCGTTCAAATCAAACGTGACGCGGGCCGGCTCGGGCGTTGAGCTACCGAAGCTGGGCACGAATGGCGCCGTTGGGTTGCTGGCCACCGGAGCGGCGGGCGCAACCGGCGTAGGAGCCGTTTCTACCGGAGCGGCAGCAACTGGAGCTGCCTCCGCCGTGCTGGTCCCGGGCGTGTTGATGGAATGCGCATCGCGGGCGAAACCCGTGGCAATTACCGTCACGCGGATGCTTTGGCCCAGCGACTCGTCGATGCCGTGGCCGAAAATCATTTCAGCGTCCTGGCCGGCCTTCTCCTGAATGTACTCAGTGATTTCCGTTAGCTCGTCCATCTCCAGCTCGTGCTCGGCGCCCGACATGATGGAGAGCAGAATGCGTTGCGCGCCGTGGATGTCGGTGTTGTTGAGCAGCGGAGAGTTCAGGGCTTCCTCGGCGGCGCGGCGGGCGCGGTTTTCACCGTCGGTCACGCTGCTGCCCATTACGGCGGCACCGCTGTCCTTCATCACCGTTTTCACGTCTTCAAAGTCCACGTTCACATCGGCCGTTACCGTAATGATTTCGGCAATAGACTTGGCGGCCGTGGTCAGCACGGTGTCGGCCTTGGCAAAGGCGGCACCCATCGTGAGGTTGCCGTAAATCTGGGGCAGCTTGTCGTTGAGAATCACCAGCACCGTGTCGCAGTGCTCGCTCAGCGCCTTGATGCCTTCTTCGGCCTGCTGGCGCTTTTTCTTGCCCTCGAACATGAACGGCGCCGTCACGATGCCAACCGTCAGAATGCCCAGTTCCTGCGCTACCTGCGCAATTACCGGGGCCGCGCCGGTGCCCGTACCGCCGCCCATTCCCGCCGTGATGAACAGCATCTTGGTGCCTTGGTTGAGTAAGTCGCGGATTTGCTCCTTGCTCTCAATAGCTGCCTGACGGCCGCGCTCGGGCTTGGCACCCGCGCCGAGGCCTTCAGTCAGGTCCACTCCTATTTGGAGCTTATTGGGCACCGTGGAGCTTTGTAGCGCCTGGTGGTCGGTGTTGCAAATGATAAACTCCACGTCCTTGATGCCCTGCTTATGCATGTGCTTCACGGCATTGGAGCCACCGCCCCCCACGCCAATCACCTTGATGATTGACTTGTTCTGGGCAGGAATGTCGAATTTGTAATTCATAAATGACAAAGTATGAATTATGAGTTATGAATTATGAGTTGCAAGCCAGCCAAAAACCAGTGGCCAACTCATAATTCATAACCCATAACTCATAACTAGATTCTAATAGGATTTATCGTCGTAATCGTCAATCAGCAACCCCTTGGTGCGGGTGATGATGTCCTTGAAGAAGCGGCTGGCAGCGCCGGGCTCCTTGGGCTTGGCGGGCACGGGGGCCGGAGCCGGGGCAGCGGGCACGTAAGCGCGCGTTTCTACCGGAGCGGGGGCCGGCGCCGGGGCAGCCTGCTGCACGGGGGCATAGTAAGCGGGAATCACCTGCTCTTCCTGCTCGTAGGGTGCACGCGAGTTGGTGCGCTCGTCGAGCGAGTGGTAGCCCGATAGCACCAAACCCACGGTAGTGGCATACATCGGCGATTTCACCGCCTCGATGCGGCTCTTGCCGAGGTGCTGGTTGGGGTAGCCAATGCGGGTATCCAGACCGGTAATGTACTCGGTGAGCTGCTCCAGGTTCTGCAGCTGCGAGCCGCCACCCGTGAGCACAATGCCGGCCGACAGCTTGTCGTGCAGGCCCATGCGGTAGATTTCGGCATACACCAGCTCCATGATTTCCGACATGCGGGCCTCGATGATGTACGCCAGGTTCTTCAGCGACACTTCTTTGGGCGGGCGGTTGGGCAGGCCGGGGATGCTCACGATTTCATAATCGGAAGCTTCCTCGGCAATGGCCTTACCAAATTTCACTTTCAGCTGCTCGGCTTGGCCGGGGGCCACGTTGCAGCCGGCTTTGATGTCCTGCGTGATGATGTTGCCACCGAAAGGCAGTACCGCCGCGTGGCGGATGATGCCATCCTTAAACACGGCCAGGTCGGTAGTTCCACCTCCGATGTCAATCAGGGCCACGCCGGCCTCTTTCTCCTCCTCGGAGAGGATGGACATGGAGCTAGCCAGCGGCTCCAGAATCAGGTCGGCAATTTCCAGCCCGGCTTTGGTTACGCACTTGTTGATGTTGTTGATGGCCGTGCTCTGCGCCGTGATGATGTGGAAGTTGCCCTCCAGGCGCACGCCTTCGTAGCCCACGGGGTCGGCGATGCCTTCCTCGTAGTCCACTTTGTAGTCCTGCGGCATCACGTGAATGATTTGCGAGCCGGGCTGGGTCACGAGGCGGTACATGTCCTGCGTGAGGCGGTTCACGTCGTCCGGACCGATGGTGTCGTGCGAGTTGCGCGTGATGCTGCCGTTGTGCTGCAGGCTCTTGATGTGCTGGCCTGCAATGCCCACGTTTACCAATCCAATGCTAATTCCGGACTGTTCTTCGGCTTGCCGAATCGCCCGTTTAATGGCGTCGACGGTTTTGTCAATATTGAGCACGATGCCCCGCGAAACGCCCTCCGACACAGCTTTGCCCATGCCCAGGATTTCCAGTTTACCGAATTCGTTTTTGCGGCCCACCAGGGCGCAGATTTTTGTGGTGCCAATGTCGAGCCCGACGACGATTTTGTCTTGTTGCATAGATGCGGTGCTGGCGAGCGTGAAGGAAACTTGGGTTGGGAGTTGAGAGATTTTTGACCCTAAGGCCTATGTTTCAGCGAATTACTATTCGCAGATAATTTGATTTTGGTATTCCACGTTTACCCGATGGTAGGTATCCCATCCCAAAACTGACGGAATTTGCCGGTAAAATACCATAAGCTTGGCAAATTTCTCGGAAATATTTTCGGGCAGGCCAAATTCTATGCGCTGGTCGCCCACCTGCTGGGTGAACGAGAGCTTGCCGCTCGGCTCAATAAAGACCTCCGAGACCTGCGCTTTCCAGAATTCATGCTCGTCGACATAGCGCAAAAACTCAAGGTAGCGCTTACCGGTGCTATCCTGGAAAAATGCACTTGGCAGGCTGCCGCCGCTGGGCCGCGCTACCGTGGCCACGCGCGCCGTAAAGAGCGGCGAGAGCGGCAGCACGTGCCCTTCGGCATCCACATAGGTATCGAGGCGGGTGTCGGGGTGGGTGATGCGGGCGATGGGGCGGTTTTGGCGCACGTCGGCGTGCAGGTTGCCGGCCAGGTCGCGGTATACCTGGGCTTCCCGCACAAAGGGATGGGCACGGAGCCGGTCTTCCAGCTGGCGGAGGCGGGGGCCTTCGGGCCGGGTGCCCAGCACGGGCTCGGCGCCGCCTTTGGTGAGCAACGCCGTTACGCCCCGTTCGCTGATGAAATAATTATCGAATTCGTTGGCAATGTTCACCGATACTTCGCCCACCGGACGGGCTGCTTGGCGCATGGCGGCGAAAATACCGAGGCCGCCCAGCACCAACAGGCAAGCAGCAGCAACTAGTAGGTTTCTAACGGTGCGTTCCAAAGACTAATAAGGTAACGGTGTGATGAAGTAAGGTGGTATTAAATGCCATAATTTTTTATCGTAATCTATTTCCAGCGCTCGGTTAGTAATAATTTTAATTGCGGCACCAACGTGTCAATATCCCCCGCGCCAACCGTGGCCAAAACATCAAATGTAGTGTCGGTTTTGGCGGCGGCCAGTACTTGCTCTTTGGTTTGGATGGCTTTGGTTGGGGAAGTAATGTTTGATAAGATTATTTCCGAAGTAATTCCCGGAATTGGCTTTTCTCGAGCTGGGTAAATATCTAACAAAAATACCTCATCTGCAATACTTAAGCTCTTAGAAAAACCTTCGGCGAAATCCCGCGTCCGTGTAAAAAGGTGCGGCTGAAAAATAACGCGCAGCCGCTTGCCGGGATAGAGCGTCCGCACCGAACGCAAAAAGGCCTCAATTTCGCGCGGATGATGGGCGTAGTCGTCCAAATAGACGTTTTGGGGCGTTGTGACCACAAACTCAAACCGGCGTTTTACGCCCCGGTAAGCAGAAACGGCAGCACGTAATTTTTCCGGATTTATTTTGTGAATTTGGGCCACTGCCGCGGCCGCCAGCATGTTTTCCACGTTGTGGTAGCCCGGCACCGCCAATTCCAGGTTGGTCACGAGGCCTTGCGGGCCGTGCAAATCGAAATGAAATTGGTGGCCTTCGGCCGAAATAGCGGCAGCAAATAATTCCGGCCCCTGCTCGGCCGAGAGGCCGTAGCGGATAACGTTGGTGCCAGCCGGCGCAGCGGCGGCCACGCTTGGGTCGGCGGTGTGGTTGATGAGCAGCGTGCCCCCGGGCTTGAGTTGAGCTACAAATTGACGGAAGGATTCTATCAGCGCGTTTTGGTCGCCGTAGATGTCGAGGTGGTCGGCATCGGTGCTGGTGACGATGGCGATGTCGGGAAATAGCGTGAGGAAGCTGCGGTCGTATTCGTCGGCTTCCACCACAATGGGGGCTTGCTCGCTGCGTGGCAGCAAGAGGTTGCTACCCAGGTTCACCGCAATGCCGCCCAGAAATGCGCCCACATCGAGGCCGGCGTGGTGCAGCAGGTGGGCCACCATGCTGCTGGTGGTGGTTTTGCCGTGCGTGCCGGCCACCGCAATGGTGTAGCGGCCCTGCGTGAGCACGCCCAGCACCTGGCTGCGCTTGCGAATGTCGTAGCCCTGAGCCCGCAGCCAGGCCCACTCCAGGCTTTCGGCCGGAATGGCGGGCGTGAGCACCACCAGCGTTTGGGCGCGGTTTTCCCGAACCTCCGCCGGGATATTCTCCACGGCATCGGCGTAGTGAATCGCAATGCCTTCGGCGGCCAGGGCCTGCGTGAGGGGCGTTTCGGTTTTGTCGAAGCCGCTTACGTGGTGGCCATTGGCCTGGAACCAGCGCGCCAGGGCCGACATGCCAATGCCGCCAATACCCAAAAAGAAAACGTAGGGAAACTGCTCCAATTCAACTAACAATTAACAATGAGCCAAGGCCGGGACTATTGTTGGCGGGGAATTAATTTCAGTAGCTCGTCCACGATGGCAGTAGTGGCCTGGGGCCGGGCCAGTTCCAGCACGCGGGCGCTGAGTTGGTGCTGGCGCTCGGTATCGGCGAGCAGGCGCAGGGCTTCGTCGTAGAGGCGCGTGCGGGCGTGCTCGTCGGTGATGAGCACGGCGGCGCCTTTGCCCACCAGCGCCAAGGCATTTTTGGTTTGGTGGTCTTCGGCCACGTTGGGCGAGGGCACCAGGATGCAGGCTTTGCCGGTAAGGCTCAGCTCAGAAACGGACAGGGCGCCGGCGCGGCTTACGACGACGTCGGCTGCGGCATACGCCAAATCCATGCGCTGGATAAATTCCAGAGCCTGCAGGTTGTCTCGCTGGTAGGGCTCGGCCTGCTTTTGAGCTTCGGGGAAATAGAGCTTGCCGGTTTGCCAGAGCAGCTGCACGCCGGCCTCGCGGAGCTGCGGCAATGCCACGGCCGTGGCCAGGTTGAGCGTGCGGGCGCCCAGACTGCCGCCCACTACGAGCAGCGTTTTCTTGCTGGGGTCCAAGCCGAAAAACTGCAGCGCTTCGGCGCGGTCGCCGGTGGCAATTTCGCTGCGCACTGGGTTGCCGGTTTGCACAATTTTTTCGCGGGGGAAGAATTTCTCCATCCCGTCATACGCCACACATATCCGGTTCACCCGCCGGGCAAGCAGCTTGTTGACCAGTCCGGCGTAGGAGTTTTGCTCCTGAATAAGCGACGGAATGCCCTGCGACGTGGCGGCCAGCAACACGGGCGCCGAGGCATAGCCCCCCACTCCTACCACGGCATCGGGCCGAAATTCCTTAATCAATTTCCCCGCCTTGCGCACCGACCGCAGCACGCGCATCGGAAACATCAGATTCTGGGGCGTGAGCCGCCGCTGCAGGCCGGTGATATCCAGCCCAACGATTTTGTAGCCGGCTTCGGGTACGCGCGTCATTTCCATGCGGCCGTTGGCACCCACGAATAAGATTTCGGCATCGGGCAGCCGGCGGCGTAATTCATTGGCAATGGCCACCGCCGGGAAAATATGCCCGCCGGTGCCGCCGCCGCTGATGATGACGCGAAGAGGATGAGTCATATATAGGTAGAACGTCAGGCAGAGCAGCGGCGGCGCTTGCTATTGGGAAACCAACTCAAATCAGTTGCCCGGTAGCGAGGCGTTGGCCAGCTCAACTTGAGCGGTTAGGCGTTTACATATGCGCGCTTGCTGGGAATGCGGGCGGTGTCGTCGGGCTCGCCGGTCATGGGGCGCACTTCGCGCTCGCCGCGGCTCACGGCCAGAATAATGCCGATGCTGATGCCCGTGAAGATAAGCGAGGTGCCGCCCATGCTCAACAAAGGCAGCGGCAGGCCGGTAATGGGGCCCAGCCCCACCGACACGCCCATATTCACCAGCGCCTGCAGCACCAAACTGAAACTCAGGCCCGCCGAGAGCAAGCCCCCGAAAGCCCCGTAGCTATTCATCACCGTTTTGAGCCCTCGATACAGGAAGGCTAGGTAGAGGAACAGCACCACGGCCCCGCCAATCAGGCCGTATTCTTCGATGATGATGGCGTAGATGAAGTCGGAATACGGGTGGGGCAGAATGTTGCGCTCGGTGCTTTTGCCCGGGCCCTTGCCGGCAATGCCGCCGGTGGCAATGGCGATGTAGCTGTGCTCGAGCTGGAAGGGCGTTTTTTTGGTTTTGTCGGTGAAGTTCGTAACCCGTGACATTACCGTGCCCAGGCGCTGGCCCAAGGCCAGACCGCCCCCGCCCAGCACCACAAAAATGCCCACCATTACGGCCATATGCTTGAGCGGCACCCGGCCGATGAACATCAGCAGCATGCAGGTAGCAAACAGCAGCAGCGCCGTAGAGGCATTACTCAGAATGATGAGGCTGCAAATAGTGCCCACCCACAGCATCACCGGAAGCACCGTCGATTTGAAATCGTCGAGGTGCTGCTGGCGCCGGCTGAGCATACTGGCCAGGTGCGAAATCAGGGCCAGCTTGGCCAAGTCCGAGGGCTGGAACGTTTGGTTAATCACCGGGATGGTCATCCACCGCGACGCGCCGTTGGTTTCGCCGCCCAGGAAGAACGTAAACAGCAGCAACGGCACGCTTATCAGCAGCGCGTAGAGCGACAGGCGCGAGTAGTGTCGGTAGTCGATGCGGTGCGCCAGCCACATGCAAACCAGCCCCACGAGAATCAAGCCGGTGTGCTTGAAGAGGAAGGCTTCGGTGTTGCCGTCCATCTTCTTATAAGCCAGCGTGCCCGTGGCCGAATACACCACGGCGATGCTAATAAAGGAGAACAGCAGCACGATGGCCCACAGAATGGGGTCGCCTTTAAGATTGCGCTGCAGCCAGTTGTTGGATGGTTCCATTGGGGAGGGGGTGACTAGGTAATGGAGTGGCTGAGGGAGACAGGGATGACGGGAAAGGCAAAAAAGCAGTGGTTAGGCAGTCGCTTCGTCGCTGAGGGCCTGCACAGCGGCCGTGAACTGCCGGCCCCGGTCTTCGTAGTTTTTGAATAAGTCGAAGCTGGCGCAGCAGGGCGAGAGCAGCACCACGTCGCCGGGGGCGGCCAGGGCGGCGGCGCGGCGCACGGCGTCGGTCATGCTCTGGGTTTCTTCCACGTGGGGTACCACGCTGTCGAAGGCGGCGTGGAGCTTGGCATTGTCCACGCCCAGGCAGATGAGAGCCTTCACGCGGGTTTCGGCCAGGTGCAGCAGGCTGCTGTAGTCGTTGCCCTTGTCGGTGCCGCCCGCAATCCAGACGATGGGCTGCTTGATGCCGTCGAGGGCGTACCAGGCGGCTTCCACGTTGGTGGCCTTGCTGTCGTTGATGAAGCGCACGCCGTTGATTTCGCCCACGGGCTGAAGGCGGTGCTCGGCGTTCTGGAAAGTGGGCAGGGCCGCCTCGATTTGCTCGGGGCTCACGCCCGCCACCCGGGCGGCCAGTACGGCGGCCAGGATATTCTGCCGGTTGTGCTGGCCAATTAAGGGCGAATTGGCGATGCTCACTTCCTGGCTATCGTCAGGGCTCAGGTCGGTGGTGAAGTCGACGCAGAGCGTGGTCTCGCCGGTGTAATAGCCGGCCAGGTGTACATCGTGGCGGTGGTGCAGGCTGAAGGGCAGCAGGCGCGTTTCCATAAAGGAAGACTGCAGGTAGCGGCCCGTCACTTCGTCGTCGGCGTTGTAGATGAAGGCGCCCTCGCTGTCCAGGTTGCGGGCAATGCGCAGCTTGGCCTGGGCGTAGTTTTCCAGGGAGTAGCCGTAGCGGTCGAGGTGGTCGGGGGTGATGTTGAGCAGCACCGCAATCCAGGGCTGGAAGTCGTGGGTGTCGTCCAGTTGAAAGCTGCTCAGCTCAATTACGTAGAAGTCGTGCTGATCGGCAATGACTTGCTCGGCCAGGCTGTAGCCCACGTTGCCGGCCAGGCCCACATTCAGGCCCGCACTTTTCAGCAAGTGGTAGGTGAGCAGCGTGGTGGTGGTTTTGCCGTTGGTGCCCGTGATGCAGATGCACTTGGCCTTGGTGTAGCGGCCCGCAAACTCGATTTCCGAGATGATGGGGATTTTCTTTTCGCGCAGCGCCTGAATCACGGGCGCTTTTTCGGGAATGCCGGGGCTCTTCACCACCTCCTCGGCTTGCAGAATGCGCTCCAGCGTGTGCTGGTTTTCCTCGAAGGCAATGCCCGCCTGCGTGAGCTTCTCCTTATAAGCCGGCTGAATGGCACCGCGGTCCGACACAAACACGGCGTGGCCTTTGGCCTGAGCTAACAGGGCCGCCCCAACGCCGCTTTCGGCCGCTCCCAACACAACGATGTTCATAATTAACGCAGTTTCAGAGTAACCAAGGTAATGACGGCCAGCATGATGCCCACAATCCAGAAGCGCGACACGATTTTGGATTCGTGATAGCCCAATTTCTGGTAGTGGTGGTGGAGCGGCGACATGCGCAGCAGGCGGCGGCCTTCGCCGTACTTGCGCCGGGTGTACTTAAAGTAGCTCACCTGCACGATAACCGACAGGTTCTCAATCAAGAACACGCCGCACAGAATCGGAATCAGCAGCTCCTTGCGCACGATAAGCGCCAGCACCGCAATGATGCCGCCCAGGGCCAGAGAGCCCGTGTCGCCCATAAATACCTGCGCCGGGTAGCTGTTGTACCACAAAAACCCGATGCACGCCCCCACGAAGGCCGTACAGAAAATAACCAGCTCACCGGAGTCCGGAATAAACATAACATCCAGGTAGTCAGCCAGCAGCGCATTGCCGCTCACGAAGGCGAAAATGGCCAGCGTGATGCCGATGATGGCCGAAGTGCCCGCCGCCAGCCCGTCGAGGCCATCGGTGATGTTGGCGCCGTTGCTCACGGCCGTTATCAGGAAGATGACGATGGGAATGTACAGGAAGCCATACAGGCCGTTGAAGAAGGTGCCGGCCGTGGCAAACAAGTCGCCGTAGTTCAGCTCGTTGTTCTTCATAAACGGCACCGTGGTAATCATCAGGTGCACGTCTTTGAATACTTTGCTGGCCTCAATGGCCGAATACTGGCCGTTGGGCAACAGGTATTCGCGCACGGTTATCTCGTTGCTGTAAAACAGCACCCAGCCCACCGTGATGCCCAGCCCAACCTGGCCCAGCACCTTAAACCGGCCGCTCAGCCCCTCCTTGTTCTTGCGAAACACCTTGATGTAGTCGTCGAGAAACCCAATCAGCCCCAGCCACACCGTGCTGAGCAGCATGAGGATAATGTAGATGTTGCGCAGCCGCGCCAGCAGAATCACCGGCACCAGAATGGCCAGGATGATGATGAGGCCGCCCATGGTGGGGGTGCCTTTTTTCTCGTTCTGCCCCTGCAGCCCCAGGTCGCGAATGCTCTCCCCCACCTGCTTTTTCTGCAGCACCCGGATGAGGCGATGCCCAAACAGCAAGGCAATGAGCAGGGAAATGACCACCGCCAGGCCGGCGCGGAACGTGGTGTACTGAAACACCCCGGCGCCGGGCAGATGGTAATGCTCGTGGAGGTAACGGAAAAGGTAAAAAAGCATTCGGGAATAGTTAGAACGTCATATTGGGCGCCGCAGTCCAGCCCCCGGCACGAGGTTTCTTGGATTACTTGTTCAGTTCAGAAAAAATCTCAGTCAGCACCAGCTTGTCATCGAACGGGGTTTTCACGCCGCGAATCTCCTGGTAGTTCTCGTGCCCTTTGCCCGCTACCAGCACAATGTCATTAGCGCCGGCCAGCTCAACGGCCTTTTTAATAGCGGCGCGCCGGTCGGCCACGGTGATTACTTTGGCCGAGTCGGGCGCCGTCACGCCGGCCTGCATCTGGGCCAGAATGTCGTTGGGGTCTTCAAAGCGCGGGTTGTCGGCCGTGAGTATGACCTTGTTGGAGAGGCGCGCGGCCAGGTTGGCCATAATGGGGCGCTTGGCCGCGTCGCGGTTCCCGCCGCAGCCTACCACCGTGATAATTTGCTGGCTGGGCTGACGGATTTCGTGCAGCGTTTGCAGCACGTTTTCCAGGGCATCAGGGGTGTGGGCGTAGTCGATGATGCCGGTCACGCCCTGCTTGGCAGACACGACCGGCTCGAAGCGGCCGGGCGCCGTGGTCAGGCCCGAGAGGATGGTGAGCACCTCGGTGGGGTCTTCGCCCAGCAGCACGGCAGCCCCGTACACGGCCAGCAGGTTATAGGCATTGAACACGCCAATGAGCCGAAACAGGATTTCGCGGCCGTCAATCTCGAGGTGCAGGCCGTGCACTTCGTTGGCCACGAGCTTGGCGCGGAACGTAGCGGCCCCGCGCAGGGAATAGGTTTCGCGGCGGGCGGCGGTGTTTTGCAGCATCACCAAGCCGCGCTTGTCATCGGCGTTGGTGAGCGCGAAAGCCGTCTTGGGCAGGGCATCGAAGAAGCCCTTTTTGGCTTTCAGGTAGTTGTCGAACGTGCCGTGGTAGTCGAGGTGGTCGTGGGTGAGGTTGGTGAACACGCCCCCGGCAAAGCGCAGGCCAGTCACACGGTGTTGGGCCACAGCGTGGCTGCTCACTTCCATGCAGGCGTGGGTGCAGCCGGCCGCTACCATCCGGGCCAGCAGCGCATTCAGCCGAATGGAGTCGGGCGTGGTGTGGGTGGAGGGAATAACTTCCTCGTCAATCTGGTTTTGCACCGTGCTCAGCAAGCCGGCGTGGTAGCCCAACTCGCGCAACAGCTTGTGCAGAAGTGTAGCGCACGTGGTTTTGCCGTTGGTACCCGTGATGCCGATGAGTTGCAGCTGCCGCGACGGGTGCCCGTAGAACGCGGCTGCCATATGGGCCAGGGCGGCTGCGCTGTTTTCCACCACTACATAAGAAGTAGCCGGGTTCAGCTCCGCCGGCAGCTCCTCACACACCACGGCAGCCAGCCCCTGCGCCACGGCAGTCTCAATAAACTTGTGGCCGTCGGTGGCCGTGCCGCGCAGGGCACAAAATGCCACACCCGGGCCCGCCTCGCGCGAATCGAGCGTGAGCGCAGTAATCAGCACGTCGGTGGGGCCGTGCTGAGCCAGCACGGTCACGTCGGTAAGCAGGGAAAAGAGTGGTAGAGAAATCATTGAAATAACGTTCAGCTCACATGAAAGCAAGCATTGCCCAACGGCTATGCCCGGCGGACGGCAGTTTTTGCAGAAGCCGGGGCAGCTGCTTTTTTAGCATTCTTGGGAGCAGCTTTTTCGGTTGCAGCCTTGGCCTTGGAGGCAGTTCTTTCAGTAGTGGGTGCCGGCTTGGAAGCGGCTTCGGTAGCTGCCTTGGGCTTGGTGCGAACTGGCGGGTTTACCTTGGCCTTGGCCGACGAGGCGAAAGGCTTTGTCACGAGCGCCTTGGCCACCGGCTCGGGGTCGGCAGGAGTCAGTAGCTTGTTTTCTGCCAAGTCGGTGTGCTCAGGCTCCGGCAAAGCCTTGGGCGCAGTCAGACGCGGGCCCGACTCCACCAGCGTCAGCGTGATAACATCGCCCCGCTTGATGGGCGAGCCCACCGGCAACGACTGCTCCCGCACCCGGCCGGTACCCATGGCTCGCACGTGTAGGCCCCGGTTCTCCAGCAGAAACAGAGCATCGCGCAGCGAAAGGCCGCTTACCTGAGGCACGCGACCCGGACGCACCGGGTTCACGACCAGCGCCACCGTGCGCGCGTGAAACGCTGTGTCAGAAGCCGCGCGCACCCACTCTTCGCCGCCCGTAGCCTGGGTCTTGCCGGCCAGGCCCAGCTTCTGGCACACCAGGGCCAGCTCGTCCTGCATGCCGGCGCGTACCAGCGGCACGTGGCTCTTGTTCAGGCGGGCTTTGGCGAGCAGCGGGCGCTGGCTCAGCAGGTCGCGGGCCATGCACTTATCGGCCACCTCGCGGAACACCGGCGCAGCCACATCGGCGCCGTAGATGCGGCCGTTGCGGGGCGAGTCCACCACCACAATGCAGCTGTACTTGGGCTTATCGGCCGGGAAGTAGCCGCAGAAGCTCGTGGAGTAGGTTTTGGTATACTGGCCGTTTTTGAACTTCCAGGCCGTACCGGTTTTACCGGCAATGCTGTAGTCTTTGGGCCGGATGGCGCGGGCGGTGCCCTCGGTCACTACCCCTTCCATCATGGCTTTCACCTTGGCCAGGGTGGCCTCCGAGCAGATTTTGGGGTTCAGTACCTTGGTTTCGTTGCGCTGCAATACCTTATCGGCCTGCTTGATTTCTTTTACGATGAGCGGCTGCACCTTCACGCCGCCATTGGCTACGGCGTTGTAAAAGGCCAGGGTTTGCAGGGGGGCCAGCTTCAGCTCGTAGCCGATGCTCATGGTGGTGAGTGAAGTTTTGCTCCAGCTGCGGTCCGTGGGGTCTTTCACGTAGGGCCGGGCCTCGCCGGCCATCTGGAAGCCCAGGGGCTTGTCGAGGCCGAACTTCTTGAGGTAATCGGTGTACTCGGTGGGGTTTTTCGAAAAGTTCTCGTTCACCAGCCGGGCCACCCCGATGTTGGACGACTTCTCGAACACCTGCTGCACCGTGATGCGCCCGTACCCGTGCGAGTCCGATTTCACGGCGCCGCCCACCAGCATGCGGCCGTTGCCGGTGTCCACTATATCGTCGAGCTTGATGTCGGGCCGGGCCTCGAACAAGGCCATCATCGACGCCAGTTTGAAAGTTGAGCCGGGCTCGGTGCGGCCCTGGTCGGCAAAAGCGTAGTTGTAGTCCTCCTTATAGGTATCGTCCGAAGCCTTGCCCAGGTTGGCCACGGCCTTGATTTCGCCGGTGGCTACCTCCATCAGTATCACGCAGCCATATTCGGCATTGTTGTCGACCAATGACTTGTACAAGGCATTTTCGGCCACGTCCTGCAGGTTGATGTCGAGCGTCGTCTTCACATCGTAGCCGGGCAGGGGCTTGATTTCGGTGCCGTCGTACACGGGTTTCACGCCGCCGGGCACCCGCTCAAACAAGGCCTCGCCGGATTTGCCCGCCAAACTTTGCTCGAAGGTGTACTCCAGACCGGCGCCGTGGTGGTCCTCATTGACGAAGCCAATGGTGCGCTGGGCCAGCCCCCCAAAGGGCCGGAAGCGCTTGTCTACCTTCTCAAAAATGGCCCCGCCTCGGTTGCGCTTGGCCCGGAAGATGGGCCATTTGGCCAGCAGCTTCTTTTCCTGAAAGTTGATTTGGCGGGAGTTGAGCCGGATGTACCGCACCATGGGGTGGCGAGGGTCGCGGGCATTCACCAGCCGGCGGCGGTACTCCTGCACGCTGCGGTCGCCAAAAAAGTGAGATAAATGCCAGGCCAACGAATCCACGCCGGCCCGGAATACGGCATCGTCGACCACGCCAGGGTCCCAGGCCACCCGGTAGAAGGGCAGCGAGGTAGCCATAATGCTCTCGTTATCAGAGTAAATATTACCCCGTGTGGCCGGTACCGGCTGGTAGCTGATGCGCCGCTCCTGCTCCAGGGCCCGCCACTTGGTGCCTTCCTGGTACTGAATCTTGGTGGCCTTCCAGAAAATAGCGCTCGAAAACACGGCGACCCCCAAAAAGGCCAGCCGCACCCGCGTGACAATGGACTTCTTTACGCTGCCTTTCATCGGGAATGGGCTCTAACTGCCTGCTTGGTTGTCGGTTTCGCTTTGTGCGGGCTTGTGCCTTTTTGTGCCTTGCTCCTGCTGTTGGGCTTATTGTTCGAGCTAGCTTTTGCTGGCCTGGATTTCGCTTTTATGGGTTGAGCTGAAGCGCGGCGCGCGGCCGAAACAGGCGCGCTGGCCTCAGTAGTATCGCCATCCAGGGCCAGGGGCGGCGCTATGATTTCGGGGCCGCTGTTCTCGTCGTCACCCGTTGTCGCGGCCCTATTGCGGCCGGCCAGCACGTCGTTTTGCTGAGCTGCAGCCGAGTCTCGAGCAGCTCGGGCGGCCAGGGTATCGGCCGTAAGCACGGGCATCAACTCCAGCTCTGCCGCATCTAGGTGCCCGGCGGGCACGGAGATGCGAAAAGGCGGCGACGAGCTTTCCACCAAGCCAAAGGCGGCCACTTTGCGGGCCACCTCGCTCTGTTTGCTCGCCTCCATGTAGTCAGATTTCAACGTGGTGTAGTCGGCACGCAGGTCTTCGGTCTCCTGCTTGAGGCGCTGAATGCTGCGGTTCATGCGGTTGCCGTAGTGCGTATTGCCGATGTAAAGCAGCGTGATGGCCATAATAAACAGCAGGTGCGGCAGGAAGCGCACCGGCAGGCCTTCCCGAAACAGGCCGTCCACGCTGGTTACTCGGTCGAGCAGGGAGAACAGGCTCCAGTTGCTTTTGGGGCGGGGTTCGGGTTTTGACTTGCGAGGGCGGGGCTCGGCGGCCGGGGCTCGCACCGGCTCCGGCTCGGGTACTTCCACCGCCGCGGCTTCGGGCATCACCTCAGGGGCCGGCGCGGGTACTTCGCGGGGCACGTTGGCCCGGCGCGGGCTGTCGGAGGGTTTGAGCGTATTGGTGGCCACAGGCTGCTAGTCAGGAATGCTTTTACACGAACTTAAAAAGGCGTTACGCGAAGGTTGATAGGTGAGGATTGGCGGGACCTGCAGGCGAAAACCGCCGCTATCCCCGCCTGAAATCCGTTCACTCATTTCGAATCGCAACACGCAATTTAGCACTTCGAGCTCGGCTATTCAGCGCTACTTCGGCGGGGTCGGCTTCTTCGGGCTTGCGGTTCACGGCTTCAAATGGCTTGCTTTCATTGCCAAAGAAGTCTTTTTCCACGGACCCAAAAAACTTACCCTTGGCAATAAAATTTTTCACCAGCCGGTCTTCCAGCGAATGGTAGCTGAGCACGACCAGGCGCCCGCCCGGCCGCAGCACCTCGGCGGTTTGCAGCAGCATCTCCTGCAAGGCCTGCATTTCCTGGTTTACCTCGATGCGCAGGGCCTGGAATACCTGGGCCAGATACTTGTTCTCCTTGCCGCGGGGGGTGCATGGCTGAATGGCCTGCTTGAGTTCGGCAATGGTTTCGAGACGCCGCCCGCGCCGCGCCGCTACCACCGTCTGAGCCAGGGTCCGGGCGTTGGTCACTTCGCCGTACATGCCGAAGATGCGGTGCAGGTCGGCCTCCTTGTAATCGTTCAGGATATCGGCGGCCGTCAGGGGGCCGTCGGGGTCCATACGCATGTCCAGGGGCCCATCAAAACGGGTCGAAAAGCCCCGTTCCGGCGTATCAAACTGGTGCGAGCTAACCCCGAGGTCGGCCAGCAGGCCATCTACCGGCAAAGCGCCAAACCGCTGCAATTCAGATGTTAAATCCCGGAAATTGGCCTTTACAAATGTGAATTGGGGGCGAGTTAACTTTTCTGCTTCGGCTTCCGCGTCCGCATCCTGGTCGAAACTGTAGAGGTGGCCGGTGGTGAGCTTTTCGAGGATGCGGGCCGAGTGCCCTCCCCCACCAAAGGTGACGTCGACGTACCGGCCGTTGGGCTGAATGTCGAGCGCGGCCAGGCATTGGGCCAGCATCACCGGACGGTGGTAGGCGGTATCGTTGGAATAGTCGCTCACGCAATGGGCCCGCCTAGCGGCGGCGTATCAACCGACAAAAACTTCTGTGCCAACTTACTAAAGCTTTGCTGGTCTTTGATTAGAAACTCATCGTAACGGCTGGGGTCCCAGATTTCGCACCGGTTGCCCAAGCCAACGATAATAGCTTCCTTCTCGATACCCGCGTATCGTAACATGCTACGTGGCAGCATGAAACGGCTGATACTATCAAGCTCCACTTCAGTCATGCCCCGGAAAAAATTCCGCTGAAACTGGCGGTACTCCTCGTTGAATTCATCGAGGGCCATCACCTTCTCGTGGATGACGCCCCAGGCCGCCCGGGGGTACAGCACCAGGCAGGGCTCAAAGCCGCGCACGAGCACCAGCTGGTTGCCGGACTGCTCGGGCAGGTTGCCTTTTACTTTGGCCGGCAACACAAGCCGCCCCTTCGGGTCAAGCTTGCATTCGTATTCACCGGACAGCAGATTCATGGGCACAGACCGTCACAGGAAAGTTGAACGGTATTGGCAAATGTACGGGAAGGCCTTCGAAAACCAACCACGATTTACCATTTCCTACCACAAAAGAAATAGGGCCTTCATATATATTTAAAGTGGGTTTTCGAGCCGGTTTAGCGTCGGGGGATTATCACCCCCCTCATTACCCCAGCTCAGAATTGCCAAAGTGTCAGCCGTTGAATTGGGCTGACTTCTGGCTGGCTCGCGCTACATTTTTGGCCAGATTCTACACCTACTGAGCCCGATTTCCACACTGCTCCTCCGGCACCGAAGCCGTATCTTTGCCCGGTAATGCTACGCTACTCTTTATGCCGTCGCTTCGTCAGCCTGGTGCTGGCCGTGTTGGTGCTCATCACCTCGGTGGGCCTCACGGTGCAGCGCCATACCTGCCGCATGAGTGGAATCAGCAAGGTGGATGTATCGGTCACGGGGCAGGCGGCGCTGCGGGGCTGCGATGGGCAGCTGGCACCCGCCAAGCCGATGGCCAAGGACAACTGCTGCGACTTTAGCAGCCACCTCCACAAGCTGTCGGTGCCCGCCCACGAGCTCGCGGCGAAGGTGCTCGTGCCGGCTCCACTGCTGGCCGTTTGGCTGCCGGCGCCCGCCTGGGCGCCGCTTGGGCTGGTTCAACTGCCCGAGGCGCCCGGCCCCCGCTGGTTCGCCGCCGATTCTTCGCCCCCACCCCTGGGCGGACGCGGGCTGCTGGCATTTGCCTGCACGCTGGTAGTCTAGGTTTTTCTGAAAATGCCCGTTGCCACGCTGGTTGCAACGAGGAGGGTCCGCGCGCTTTGCGCCGACCTTTTTTCACAAAAACCTAAATTACTGCTATTTATGAAATCCATCTGCGGGCACCGCCCGCTGCTTGCTATGCTTGCCCTGCTGGTGGCTTGGGTGCGGCCGGAATCGGCTGTGGCCCAATCGGCTGCCATCGCCCCGGTGCGGGGCGAAGTCACGGAGGCCGGCAAAGCCACTCCCCTACCCGGCGCGCTGCTGCGCTGGCTCTTCGACGGGGCCGAGGCCGAAGGCCCAACCACCACGACCGTTACCGACGCGGCCGGACGCTTTACCCTGCCGCGGCCGGCGCGCGCGGCCTCGCGCCTGGTGGTGCAGGCCCTGGGCTACCAGGCCGATACCCTGGCCGTGCCAGCCACCGGCGCCCCCTACCTGCGCGTAGCCCTACGCGCCGGCCAGGAACTGGGCGAAGTCACCGTGACAGCCCGCGCCCCGGCTTACTCGGCTATAACGCCAGCCAACGTGCAGGTGATATCGGCCCGGGACCTCACCAAATCGGCGTGCTGCAACCTGGCCGAGAGCTTCGAAACCAACGCCTCGGTAGAAGTCACTACCTCCGATGCCGTGTCCGGCGCCAAGCAGATTCAGCTGCTTGGGCTGGATGGCAGCTACTCGCTGCTGACCGTGGACAACCAGCCGGCTCTGCGCGGGCTGGCCGCGCCCTACCGCCTGGGCTACCTGGCCGGGCCGTGGATTGAAAACATCGAAATCATCAAGGGCACGGGCTCGGTGGTGAACGGGTACGAAGCCATTTCGGGCCAGGTGAACGTGAAGCTGAAGGAGCCCGAGAAAACCGACCAGCTGCTGTTCAACATCTACGGCAACGACCTCGGGAAATTTGATGTCAACCTGAACGCATCAGCCCGCATCAACCCCAAGTGGAGCACGGTGCTGCTGCTGCACTCCGACCACCTCGGCAACCGCGTGGACCGGAACGGCGATAAGTTTTTGGACTTGCCCCTGGCCACCCAGTTCAATGCCTTCAATAAGTGGAAGTACATTTCCGGTACCGGCTTCGTGAGCGAAGTTGGGCTGGGGGCGTTGCGGGAAACCCGGCAGGGCGGCCAAACGGATTTTCGCGATACCGGCGATGCCGGCGCGTACCTGCAGCACTACGGCACCACGCAGGCCACCACGCGCTACACGGGCTACGCCAAGACATCGTATACCTGGCCCTCGCGGCCGTTCCAAAGCCTGGGCCTGCTGCTGAGTGGCACAGACCACGCCTTCACTTCGGCCTATAGCCCGGCTTACTCGCTGGCGCCCACCACGGGGCCCCGCACCTATGATGGCAACCAGCGCACCGGCCTGGGCACCCTGCTTTTCCAGAGTGCCTTGGGCAACACCTCCCACGTGTACCGGGCGGGGCTGAGCTTTCTGTATGATGACTACCGGGAGGTGTTTCGCGATGGCCACCGCTACCCCACCGAAACGAACGCTGACGTGTACGCCCGGGAGCACCGCAACCGGCTGGAGCTGGTGCCCGGCGCCTTTGCCGAGTACACCTACCAGAACAGCCGCAACCTGACCGTGGTAGCCGGCCTGCGCGCCGACCGCCACAACCTCTACGGCTGGCAGGTGACGCCCCGGCTCAACCTGAAGTACGACGCAGCCAAGAACACCGTGCTGCGGCTGGCGGCGGGCCGCGGCTTCCGCGTGGCCAACCCCATTGCCGACAATGCGGCCATGCTGGCCAGCGCGCGCCAGTTTCTCATCAGCAACAACCTGCGGCCGGAGCGGGCATGGAATATCGGCGGCAGCGCCACGCAGTACTTCACAGTGTTGGGCCGGCAGGCGACGTTTGTGGCCGACTACTACCATACCGAATTTGATAACCAAGTGGTGGCCGACATGTACACCTCGGCCCGCTACATCGACATCCAGAACCTGGGCCCGGGCGGCCGGTCCTTTGCCCGCAGCCTGCAGGGCGAGCTGCAAATTGAGCCCCTGAAAGGCCTGCAAGTGAAGGGCGCCTACAAGTACCTCGACGTGCGCACCACCTACGACGGCGTGCTACTGGCCAAACCACTCACGCCCACGCACCGCGCCTTTGTGAACCTGGGCTACGCCAGTGCCTTCGACAAATGGCGCGGCGACTTCACCGTGCAGTGGTTTGGCCAGCGCCCGCTGGCACACATCACCAGCACCCACGCCCATGGCGCGGGGCTGGAATACACGCCCGAGCTGGCGCCGCGTTACGGCCTGCTCAATGCCCAAATCACAAGAGCGTTTAAACGCCTGGAAGTGTATGCAGGCGTGGAAAACCTTACCAACTACCGCCAGCCCAACCCCATCGAAGGCGCCGATAACCCTTTGGGGCCGAATTTTGACGCTGCCATGGTGTGGGGCCCGGTGTATGGCCGCCTCACCTACGCCGGCCTGCGTTACCGCATCGAGTAGCGGTAAACTTTTGCCTCGTTAACTTTTTCCGGCAGCAATTTTGTTATGGCTGTCACCACCCAGCACTCTCTAAATCTTCACCATGAAATTCCTCCTAGCGCTCCCGCTATTCGCATTATTAAGCTTCTCGCCTAACGCCCAAGCGCAAACCGCACCAGCTACCGCAGCCAAAGCCGGCAATACGGCCACCGCCCAATTCAAAACTTCGGCGGTGTGCGACATGTGCAAGGCGCGCATCGAAAAAAGCCTGGCCTATGAGAAGGGCGTGCAAAGCGCCACGCTCGACGTGCCCAGCAAGGTCCTCACCGTGACGTACCGGCCCGACAAAACCACGCCGGCCAACCTGCGCACCGCCGTTCAAAAAACCGGCTACGACGCCGACGAGCTGACCGCCGATACTCGCGCCTACAACCGCCTGCCGGACTGCTGCAAGAAAACCAACACCGTGCACACCGACTCGCACTAACCGAAGTTGAGCTAACAAAAGGGCCTCGTTCTGCTGAGAGCGGGGCCTTTTTTATTTCGTTTGCCACAGCCGCCACCACGGCAGGTACGGCTGGTCGTGGTGCTCGTAATGGTAGCCGAAGAAGTAGCAACTCACGAAGGCCCACAGGTGGTGCCGGAACTGGCTGCGCGACTTGTGCGGGTTATCGGGGGCGTGCTCGCCACGGTGCGGCAGGTAGGTACCAAAGAAGAACAGTTGAAACGTGGCCAGCACTGCCGGCACCATCCAAAAGGCAATAACATTAGCCTGCGGGAAACACACTTTCAGCACGTTGTATGTGATGGCCATGAGAGCGACCTGCCACCACGTGACGTAGTTCCAGGCGAAGCGCAGGAACCAAGGCAGAAAGCCCGGGTGCCGGCCATCGTGGAAATCCGGGTCGTCGGGGGTGCCCACATGGCGGTGGTGGGCGTGGTGCTTGGGCAGTTGGCCCGGAAACCAGTTGTAGGCAAACAGGCCCGCAGCCACCGTCCCGATGGTGTTGTTGACGCGCTTGTTGGCGCTCACGAGGCCGTGCATGGCGTCGTGGGCCGTGATGAACAGGCCCGTGTACAGGTGCGTTTGCAGCAGCACCAGCACGTAGGGCACCGGGCTGCGCCAGTTGGGCTGATAAAAGGCCAGCAAAAACGTAAGCAAAGCCGCCCACGCCGTGAACACCGCCAGCGCCACGGCCACGCCTTTCGCGCCCAGCGGCGCGGGGGCCACCCGGCGGGAAGCAGCAACGGCAAGAGTGGGTTGGGCTGTGGTCGGCATTACACTAATCGACTACGAAAAGAGTGGCCCCGGTGGCGGTGCTGCTGCGGTGGGCTTCGGCACCATCGGCTACCTGGTAGCTCATGCCGGGCGTGAGGACGAACTGGCGCCCGTCGGCCAGCTCGGTGTGCAGCTCGCCGGCCACCACCAGGAGGAAGTGGCCCTTCTGGCACCAGTGGTCGGCCAGGTATTCGGGGCTGTACTCCACCATGCGCACCCGCACGGGGCCAAACTGCCTAGTGCGCCAGGTAGCCACGCCGGTGGTGCCGGGGTGCTGCTCGCCGGCAACATCCGGCCAATTGGTGACGCCAAAGGGCAAGTCCGTTATCTGCATAGCATCGGGCTGAGCTGGTCTACAAATTCAGCAGCCGGTCGCGCACCTGCTCCATCAGCCACATAGGGGTGCTGGTGGCCCCGCAAATGCCCACCGACTGGCCCGGCAGAAACCAGTTGGGCTGAATTTCGCCCACATTGGAAATGAAGTGGGTTTGCGGGTTCGTTTCCAGGCACACCTGGTAGAGCACCTTGCCGTTGGAGCTTTTGGTGCCCGACACAAACACGATTTGGTCAAATTGAGCTGCAAACCGGCGCAAATCCTTGTCGCGGTTGCTCACCTGCCGGCAAATCGTGTCGTTGGCATTCACCTGAAAGCCCCGCCCCTCCAGTTCATTCTTGATGTTGTAAAAACTGTTGGTGCTCTTCGTGGTCTGGCTGTAGAGGGTAATGTTGTCGGGCAGCTCGTGGCTCAGCAGCTCGTCCAGGTTTTCAAATACCACGGCGTTGCCGCTGGTTTGGCCCAGCAGCCCAAGCACTTCAGCGTGCCCGTGCTTGCCGTAAATGAAAATCTTCTCCTTCTTATCGTAGCTGGTTTTGATGCGGTTTTGCAGCTTGAGCACCACCGGGCAACTGGCGTCAATCAGCGTCAGGTTATTTTCCATGGCCATCTGGTAGGTGGCCGGCGGCTCGCCGTGCGCCCGGATTAGCACGGCCTCGTCGCGCAGCGCAGCCAGCTTTTCGTGGCAGATAATGCGCAGGCCGCGGGCCTCCAGCCGCTGCACTTCTTCATCGTTGTGCACGATGTCGCCTAAGCAGTACAAATAGCCCTGCTCATCAAGCAAGTCTTCAGCCATTTGAATGGCGTAAATCACACCAAAGCAAAAGCCGGAGTTGGGGTCAATTCGGACGCTGAGCGACATTTTCGGCATAGGCCAAGGTAACCAGCAACCTACCCGCAAGGTTGCGAAGCACGGGCCTATCTTCCGAAAAATACGTAAGTAAAGCGCATTTTGGATTGGCAAAGGCATTACGCCGCCAAAATCCTGGCTACGCTGCCCTTACGCAGGGCAGTGCCCGGGTTGCTACTCCGCTACCTTGCTCAGGCGCTGGGCCTGCTCGTCGCTCACGTGGCCGCGCTCCACCAAGAAGTTGCGCACCGTCCGGAAGGCCTCCGGGTCGAGCCCCGACTTGGGGTGGCTGAGCGCCGCGTTGAGCAGCAGTTCCTTGTCTTCGTCGATGTGTTTGCTCAAACCCAGGAAGGCGGGCAGGTTACTTTCCACGGAAAAGCGCAAAAAGCGGATTTCGGGGTTTTGCGGGTCGAGGCCCACGGCCTGCTCGAAGGTGCGCGCGGCGTCCTGCACATATGTAAGCTTGTTGAACATCGAGGCGTCGCGGGCCCGGATGGCTTCGGCAGCAGCCTTGTAGCCCAGCACCAGGGCATTGCCGTCTTTGTAGTCGGCCAGCAGCTTGTAGAATTTTTCGCCGGCGGTTTTGTCGGCAGCAGCTTGCTCGTAATGGCGGCGTAGGGTGGCGGGGGGATAAGGAGTCGACACGTGTTTTTTTACGGGAGTGGATGAAGCAGGAAGCAGAACGCGGGGGGCAGCAACCGTCGAAACGTGATGCAGCCCAACCGTGCCCGTGGGGTTTCCACCCTTACGTAAATCGGCGGCCGAGGAGCCAGACCAGATGCCTGCAATACCGAGGAAAAGGAGCCCGCTGGGAATCTTCATATCTGCAAAATTACTTAGCTCAACCGCAACTAGCCGGCGCTAAGCAAAACCCGTGCTCGAAAACTGCCTCAAATGCGCGACAGCCGGTAGCGGAAATAAGACCCCAACAGCAACAGCAGCTTGGTGTTATCGGGCACCCGCACCCGCTCGCCCAAAATGCGGGCGGCCGGTAACTTCTTTATTTTATAAAATAATTTCAGGTAGTACACATAAGCCAGGTACACGCCCAGTTTGGCGCAGCGCGGCAGCTGCACAATACCCTCGTAGGCAGCTTCAAAATCGGCCTTGATGTCGGCCTCGATTTCCTGCTTGGTGGCGTCATTAAAGCGCTGATACACCACGCCCGGGAAGTACACGCGGCCCCGCTCCTCGTAGTCGGAGCGGATGTCGCGCAGAAAATTCACTTTCTGAAATGCCGCGCCCAACCGCCGCGCCGGCTCGCGCAGCCGGTCAAACAGGGCCGTGTCGCCGTCACAAAAAATGCGCAGGCACATCAGCCCCACCACTTCGGCCGAGCCGTAGATGTACTCGTTGTACAAGCCGGGGTGGTAGTTCTGGTCTTCCAAATCCAGGGCCATGCTGTGCAGAAAGGCCTCAATAAACTCGCGGTCGATGCCATACTGCCGCACAACGTGCTGGAAGGAATGCAACACCGGATTGAAGCTCAGGCCGGTTTCCAGCGCCTCGTAGGTTTGCCGGCGGAAGTCGGCCAGCAGCGCAGCCTTGTTGTGGTCATGGAACGTGTCCACTATTTCATCGGCCCAGCGCACAAACCCATACACGGCGTACACCGGCAGGTGCAGCTTGGGGTCGAGCGTGCGAATACCCAGCGTAAACGAAGTGCTGTAGCGACCCGTGATGAGCTTGCTGCACGCCAGGCTGGTATCCGTGAATAGTTTAACGTGGTCCATTATTGAATGAGGAATGACGAATGACAAATGAGGAATTACCGGGCCAGCAATTCTTCATCCCTTATTCTTCATTATTAATTTTCTTTTAGCACCTCTCCTGCCACCACTTGGCCGGATATCAGCGAAGGCGGCACGCCCGGCCCGGGCACGGTAAGCTGACCGGTGAAATACAAATTACTGATTTTTTTACTCTTCAGGGTGGGCTTCAGAATAGCCGTTTGCTTGAGGGTATTAGCTAAACCGTAGGCGTTGCCTTTGTAGCTGTGGTAGTCGGAGATAAAGTCCTGGTGGGCATAGCTCCGTTTGTAAACCACGGCATCGCGGATGCTGTGGCCGCAGTGCTGTTCGAGCCGGTCCATCAGCATGTCGTAGTACCGCTCGCGGGTGGCTTCGTCATCGGTCAGATTGGTCGCCACGGGAATTAGCAGAAACAGGTTTTCCTGGCCTTCGGGGGCTACAGTGGGGTCGGTTTTGCTGGGCACCGAGGCGTAGAACAGCGGCCGGCTGGGCCACTGTGGCTGCTCGTAAATCTCGCGGGAGTGCTGGTTAAAATCCTCGTCGAAAAACAGGTTGTGGTGGCGCAGCTTGTCCAGCTTTTTGTTCACCCCGAGGTAGAACAGCAGCGACGACGGCGCCATGGTGCGCGAGTCCCAGTACTTCTCGTCGTAATGCCGGTGTTCGGGCTTCAGCACTTCCTGCTCGATGTGGTGGTAGTCGGCACCGGCCACCACGGCATCGGCCGCGAAAAAGCCGCTGGCTGTGCGTACCCCGGTGCTACGGCCCTGCTCCACCACGATTTCCTCTACCTCTTCATTGCAGCGGATTTCCACGCCCAACTCTTCGGCCAGGCGCACCATGCCTTCCACTATCTTGTGCATGCCGCCTTTGGGGTACCAAGTGCCCAGCGCCAGGTCGGCGTAGTTCATGAGCGAGTACAGCGCGGGCGTATTCTCGGAAGTAGCTCCCAGAAACAGGATGGGAAACTCTACCAGCTCCAGCAGCCGCGGGTCTTTAAAGAAGCGGCGCACGTGCTTGTGCATGCTCTGCAGCACGTCCATACGCACCATGTCGACGAGCAGCTTGGGGTCGGCAAACTCGAGTAGAGAGCGGCTGGGCGCGTATACCAATCGGTTGATGCCCACCTCGTATTTGTAAGCCGCCTGCTTCAGAAACTCATCGAGCCGGGCGGCGCTACCGGGCTCGTAGCGTTCGAACAGGGCGCGCAGCTCGCTCATCTTCGCCGGGATGTCCACAGCTTCCGGCCCCTTGAAAATCACCTGGTACGACGGGTCGAGCCGCTGCAGCTCATAGTAGTCGGCTACTTTCTTGCCGAAGCGGGCGAAGTATTTATCAAACACATCGGGCATCCAATACCAGCTTGGGCCCATGTCGAAGGTGAAGCCCTGGGCCCGAAAAACCCGGGCCCGGCCGCCGGGGCCTTCGTTCTTCTCGAGCACCGTGACGCGCCAGCCGGCCTGCGCCAGCGTAGTGGCCGCCGCCAAGCCCGCGAAACCGGCGCCGATAACGATGGCGTGCTTAGGATTTTTGCTTTGCAACGGGAGTTTTTAAACTGGAGTAAACTATAAACAGACAAGCAAGTACGTCATCCAGAGCGCCGCGAACCGGAGGTCGGCGTAGCCAAGCATCTCGCAGTCATTTATTCAAGCGTCTGTCATGCTGAGCCTGCGAAGCATCTTCTCACGCTGAAGTCGTTCTTAGGCGATAAGATGCTTCCTTCGTCAGCATGACAAGCGGCGCGGTAGAGATGCTTTGCTGCGCTCTGCATGACGGCCGTTGTTAAAAGTAAACCGCCGGCCCCGCGCCGCGGGTGCAGCAGCAAGGCCGGCGGCCAAGGTCTTCGATCCAGCAAGCTAGTCCTCAACGGTTTCGCTCGTTTCGGCGGCTGATGCGCCTACCGGAGCATACACCTGCAGAGCCGACTTGAGCTCCTTTCGGGCAATGTGAATTCGGTTTTTAACGGTACCGATGGGGATTTGCAGCTTCTCGGCAATCTCCATGTACTTGTAGCCGATGTAGTACATCATGAACGGCGTGCGGTAATCGGTGCCCAGGCCGGCGATGGCCTCGTTGATGTCGCGCACCACAAAATCCGAAGTGGCGCCGTTGTAGGTGATATAGTTCTGGTCGGTGTTGAAATACTGGAAATACTCCGTCGAATCGATGTTGGAGCTGCGCTTGGTAATCTTGTTGTAGTTGTTGATGAAGGTGTTGCGCATGATGGTATACAACCACGCCTTCAGGTTGGTACCGGCTTTAAACTTGTCCTTATTGAGCAGGGCTTTGAGGAGGGTTTCCTGCACTAAATCCTTGGCGTCATCAGCGTCTCGCGTCAAGTTCATGGCGGCGGGCCGGAGGGTGAGCGAAATCTTCTGCACTTGCGAGGTGAATTCTAGCGAAGTCATGCTGTTTAGCTTTTCGTGGCCGATTGTTAAACAAATATACGAGTCCTAACTGAATTTGACCACGGATGCCAAAAGAATTTTAGGCTGCTACCCTCATTATCTATCGTTGTCGCGTCAAGCTAGGCAGTTGGGCCATTCCCTTGGCCCGTTCCTCGCCCAACGGCCGGCTTTTCTCGGCGGCCGGACGCATTTACGGGCACGAGTGGCAAGCGGATTGAGCGGCCGCCCGGGCTTCTAGGCCGGTACCGGAGCCAAATTATTTTCGCTAATCATGGCCAGAAAATCGGTCATGAGCGGGGGCGTCACAAAATTGGGGGGCAGCACCAGCCCTTCCTGGCGGGCCAGGTTGCCGTACAGCACCACCCGCCCCACAGGGCACAACTGGAGCAGCTCCTGGGCAAACTCGCCAATGCGCGTGCGGTCGGGCTGCGTGGTGAGCACCGTCACCAGGGCGTTGGGCCGATAGAACTGGCACACCATAGTGAGCTCCTTGATGGGCATATTTTGGCCCAAGTACAAGGTGTGCTGGCCCCGCGAGCGCAGGGTGTAGTTCATGAACAGCAGGGCCAATTCGTGCAACTCGTGCTCGGGCAAAAACAGCAGCCACCGGGGCGCATCCGTGGAGCCAATGGGTGGCAGCGCATCGGTGGCGGCGAGCAGTTTCTGGCGCAGCAAGTGGGAAAGCAGGTGCTCCTGCGACAAATTCATGGTGCCAGCCAGCCACATCAGCCCAATTCGCTGCAGCAGCGGGTACGCCACCTGCAGCATCATGTTTTCAAACCCCAGCTGGCTGGTGGCGTCGTCGAGCAGCTGGTTGAGCCGCACCTCGTCGAAGGTGAGCATGGCCGCCAGTAGGGCATTCACTTGCAGCTGGTAGTCGTGCGCATCGTTGCCGCAGGCCAGTACGGCGGCCTGAATCTCGGCATCGCTGAGGCAGGCGACCTGCGAAATGCGCTTGCCCCGCCCACAGAGCGTGGTCACGTTGAGCAGGCGGCGCAGGTCGTCGTCGCAGTACAAGCGGATATTGGTGGCCGTGCGCACGGGCCGCAGCAGGCCATAGCGCTGCTCCCACATCCGAATGGTGTGCGCCTTAATGCCCGAAAGCTGCTCTAAGTCGCTGATGGAGAAGTGGCCCATTTTTAATCGAAATCAAGTACTGAGAAGTATAAAGCGAATCGGGGAGAATTGTTTGAGGCAACCGAAATCACCTACTATTCCACCGTGCTTTTGCTTTTCCCCTTTTTGGCCGCGGCTTGCCGGCGCGCCAGCTGCAGGTATTTGGGCGACACCCACAGCAGGCCAAACTCCTGGGAGCCGTTGCGGCCATCGGTTTTGTGGTGCGTTTTGTGGGCCATGTTCAGCGCCCGCAGGTAGGGGTGCTTCGATTTTTTCCAGAAGCGCAGGCGGCCATGAATTAGCACGTCGTGCACGAAAAAGTAGACCGTACCGTAGGCTGCAATGCCCACGCCCACCCAAAACCACCAGCGCCCGCCATCGTCGCCCGTAATAAAGAGCGCGGCCGAAATGCCCCCGTAAATCAGAAAGAACAGGTCGTTGCGCTCCACCGGGTGCGGGTGCCGCACGTGGTGCGAGCGGTGCAAGAACCACAACGGGCCGTGCTGCACAAACTTGTGCATGAACCACGCCCAGAACTCCATGAAAGCAAACGTTGTGAGGGTGATGCCAAGGGCAGGCAGAATCGTCATGCGGAAGTAACCAGAGCAGGGAAAGGGATGTTTGGAAACGACGCAGAAACGCCGCCCCGCCCCAAACGAATTGCGGGAGCAGAACGGCGTTCCAGTCTATTGGGCTGCTAAATAACGACTTTTCACGCTACCAGCTAATCTTCTCCTTGCGCAGAAACGCATTGATGCCTTGGCGGCAGTCTTCAGAGCCCCGGGCTTCGGCGTTGCGCTGGGCGGCGTAGCGCAGGCCTTCTTCCAGGTCCATTTCCGGCAGGCGGGCCAGCATTTCCTTGGTTACCTCCATGCTCTGGCCCGAGTTTTCGCGGCACAGGCGCTGGGCGTAGGCATTCACGGTAGCGGCCAGCTCTTCCTTCGAGGCCAGAAAGGTGATAAGGCCCATGTCGAGGGCCGATTGGGCTGAAATGGCGTCGCCGCTGAGCAACAGCTGCTTGGTGCGGGCCTCCCCTATTTTGCGCAGCAGAAACACGCTGACAATGGCCGGCAGAAAGCCGATTTTCACTTCGGTGTAGCCGAACTTGGCATCGGGCACGGCAAAGGTGAGGTCGCAGATGGCGGCGAGGCCGCAGCCGCCCGCCAGCGCGTGGCCCTGCACCTGGCCGATGACCACCTTTTTGAGGGTGTAAATCTGGTGGAAGAGCTGCATGAGGTGGGTGCTGTCTTCCAGATTGTCGGTGTAGCCAAACCCCTGCAGGTCCTGGATGTAGGCCAAATCGGCACCGGCGCAGAACACGTCGCCGGCGGCGCGCAGCACAATGACTTTGACCGTTTCGTCGTTCTCGGCAAAGTCAAAAGCCTGCTTCAGCTCAGTTACCACGTCGGCGTTCAGGGCGTTGCGCTTGTCGGGCCGGTTGAGCGTGATATAGCCGATGCGGTCCTGCACATCGTAGCGGATGTAGCGGAGCGCTTCGAGTTCGGGAGTAAGCAGATTTTCCATGGGAAACAGGAACTAGCGCGGACGGATGGTTATATCTAAGGATGACCATAAGCGGCGAAATGGTGGCATCCTTTGAGGCAATTAACGCAAAAAACGTCCAAGGAGATTATAATCAACTGCCAACTATATTGCTACGCTACCGAACGTGTTCGGCCACTGGCATATATAGTAACCCGCCCTAAACTCGGAATTCTGAGCCGTTGAGTTGCCTGACATTGTGCCTTCATTAGCGCTGAGGTTACTTTTTGCTCACTGCCGGACCATGGGCGGTGGGCACCGAAAGGCTCCCTGCGCGGTCACGTCCCAGGTTCGGAAGCCGGCGGCGCGCAGCAAAGAATCTTGCCGGGCCACGTACCAAATTTTACAAGACGAGTCGAAAACCACCTGCACCAGCGGCCCAAAGACGGCGGCCACAGTTTCGGGCCTGAGCCGGGCATTGCGGCGGAGCACCAGCACATCAACGGGCGCTGGCTCGGTGGCCGATGAAATCCGATTGGAGACAAAGGCTATGCGCAGGCCCCGCCAGCGGGCCAGCACCACGGGGCCGGGTTTTAGAAACAGGCGGTCGTTGGCACTGTCGGGGTCGGCGAGGCGCTGCACGGGTACGGTGGCCCCGCGCCAGCCCACCGAGTAGGCGGGCTGCCGGGCTTGGCGCTGAATGAGGCCCGGGAGCAGCCGGTACGTACGCTCGGTTTCGTTGAGCGGCAAAGAATCGGGCGTAACGAACTCGGCCGCGCTGCCCTGCCAAAAGCCCACGGCCGAGCGGCGCGGAATGCTGTACACGATGAATTCTTCAGTGGGTGCCACGGTGCGGGCCTCCGCCACCCGCGTGCCCGCATACACCAGCAGGATGCCGGCCGCCCCGCGCAGCCAGCCCAAGCGCCGGGTATTGGCCCAGGCTAGCAAGGCCCCAATCAGCCCAAACAGCAGCACGGTTTGCAAGGCCGTCACGTGGATTTCGCGGATAACCCAACCGGACATGATTCGGCTCACCCAGAAGATGTATTCGTTGAAGGCCCACACCATGCCCTCGAACACCCAGGCCACCAGCCGCGGCAGCATGTCGAGCCACGCGGCAGCGTCCGTAGGCAGCAGGGCGCCCAGTACGGCGGTCAGGCCCTTTAGTCCCAGCAGCCCAAGCCCCACGTACACTGCCCCGCTCGAGATGGGCACAGCCACGAGATTCGAGAAAAGAAAGCTGAGCGGAAATTGATGGAAGTAGAACAGCCCCAGCCCAAACGTGGCTACCTGCGCCGCCAACGACAACGCCGTGGCCTGCCACACTTTGTCCAGGAACCAGCCGCTGCCCCGCCAGCTCCACTGCAGCGCCCGGGGTTGCCAGGGCCGGCGCCGGGCGTAGAAATAGGTTTCCACATCGAGCCAGCGCGCAATGCGAGGCTGCAGGTACACAATGCTGAGCACGGCCAAAAAGGACAGCTGAAACCCGACATCGGCCACCAGAAAGGGGTTGAAAACGAGCAGCGCGAATGCCGCCACAGCCAGCGTGTTGAATATCGTGCTCTGCCGCCCGGTAGCCCGCCCCAATATCACAAACGTGAACATGACCGTGGCCCGCAGCACCGACGCCGACAAGCCCGTGAGAAACGCGTAGCTCCAAATCACGACCAGCCCCACCAACGCCGACCAGGTACGGAAGCCCCGCACCCGCCCAAACAGCGCCCCCAGTAACCACGACATGGCCGCAAACAGCAGCCCCACCTGCAAGCCCGACACCGCCATGATGTGTGTGGTCCCGGTGTTGGTATAAGCCTGCTTGGTGGCCAAATCCACGTCGTCCTTAATGCCTAGCACTAGGGCCGACGCAATGGCGTACTCGCGCCTTGCTTTTATGTAGTGTCGAAACACCTCATCCAGCTGCGCGGCCGCCCGCATGCTAATAGCCACCAGCACATTGGGCGGCTCCATGCGCAGCACCCGGTACTGGTCGGGGTGAATGTACTGTTGATGATAAACTTGCCGGAATTCTAAATAGCGGCGGTAATCAAACTCGCCGGGGTTGAGCGGGGGCTTGCTCAAGTCGGGGTGCCCGCGGATGAGCCACACCTCCCCGTAGCGCGGTTGGGCCACGCCCGCCACGCGCGGCAACGACACGCGCACCCCGCCGGTGGCCTGGCGCCAGCGGCCGGCCACGCGCACGGCCTGCACCCGCAGCGTGGTGGCATAGGTGGCGGCCCGCACCACGGTGTAGTCGTCCACCACAGCTTGGTAGCTCGTTACCTGGTCGGCGAAGCGGCTTAGATGGTCGGCGCGGCGGCTTTCGGTGGCCCGTTGCGTGAGGGTGGCGCCCAGCACGACCACCGTGCACAGGGCCAGCAAGCCGGCGGCATCGGTGACCGCCGAAGTGTGTTGACGCACGCTCCAGAAGATGAGCACGGCCGCCAGAACTGCCATTGCGGCGGCATAGGGCCACAGTTCCGGCCAGCCGGCGCCGAGGTAGAGGTACGCCACAATGCCGGCAATGAGCGCGGGGGTGTACCGCACAAAGGGGAAGGCGGCCCAGGTTATCATCGAGGTAGAAGCAGGAAGGATATTGAGCTGGCAATGTATATGATTATTGAGAAAAGCCCCACATGCTCGGCCCACGACTTGCCCAGGGCCCTATCTTGGCAGTCCGAAATTTGCTACCCCATGCTTTCCTTCCTTCGCCGCCTCAAGCTCAGCTACTCCGTCTATAACGTGTTCCAGCACCGCAAGCTGGTGCACAACCTGCCGCTGTACGAGCGACTTGGGCTGAACAAGCAGTACTACTCCCCTATCAGCAGCCGCGACTTTGCCCACCTGCCACCCGAGGCAGGCCTGCCGCCGGTGCCGTCCCTCGCCGACCGGCTGGCAGCCAGCCCGGCCTTCCGGGCACTACCTGCTGAAAGCCAGGCCAGCTTGCTGGCATTTGAAGAAAACGGCTTTGCCGTACTGCCCGGCTATTTCAGCCCAGAAACGGTCGATGGCATCAACCAGGAGTTGAACCAGCTCGTTGCCACCAAGCAGGTTAGCCCGCGCTATCGCAACAAGTTCATGTTTGCCTTTCGGCATTCGGAACGCATTCGCAAAGCGGGCGAGGGAGCACTGCGGGCCCTTGTAGCGGCCTTGCTGGGCCATGAAACGACGCTGTTCCAAAGCATCAACTTCCTCACCGGCAGCGAGCAGCGCACGCACTCCGACAGCATTCACATGAGCACCTTCCCGCTCGGTGGGCTAGCCGCCGCCTGGGTGGCCCTGGAAGACATCACCCCCGACAATGGCCCGCTGCACTACTACCCCGGCAGCCACAAGCTCCCCTATTACCTCAAC
The DNA here is from genome assembly GCF_020711255.1 of Hymenobacter plasmatis. Lineage (GTDB taxonomy): Bacteria > Bacteroidota > Bacteroidia > Cytophagales > Hymenobacteraceae > Hymenobacter. The sequence goes on along the minus strand of NZ_JAJFAW010000016.1, from coordinate 95,966 downwards.
GCCGACTACGCCAACGAAGGCACCCCCTGGCTCACCGGCAACAAGGAATACACCGAATACGAAGCCACCATTGCCCAAAAAATTACCGAAGCCGGCCTTCCCAAACAGATTTTTCTAGCCCGGAAAGGAGACGTATTCATCTGGCACGCCAACCTGATGCACGGCGGCGAGCCCCACCGCGACAAGGCCCAAACCCGCAAAAGCATGGTGTTTCACTACTTTAGCCGGGCCCACATTTGCTACCACGAAATCACGCAGCGCCCCGCGTTGCTGGGGTAGCTGCTGGCCGTTATGCAAAGTGGGCCTCACCCCCGGCCCCCTCTCCAAAAGAGAGGGGAGCCAGACGCAGACCAAAACAGAAGACCCGGCCCAATATTGAGCCGGGTCTTTTAATTAGGAATTGAGCTAACCCTGGTGCCGTGGCTCCCCTCTCTTTTGGAGAGGGGCCGGGGGTGAGGTTCCAAGCACACGAGATGCTTGAGCTACCCCAGCACCATTTTGTAGTGCTGAATATTCGCCTCCTCAAACATCTCCCCTACTTTCTGAAAGCCGTGGCGCTCGTAGAAAGGAACGGCGCGCAGCTGCGCATTCAAGTATACTTCGGCATCGGGCAGTTCCGCTTGCACATCGGCTAGCACGGCGTGCAAGAGCGCGGCGCCGATTTCCTGGTTGCGGAAGTCGGCCAATACGGCAAAGCGCTCCAGCTTCACGCCGTTTTCGGTTTGGCGCCAGCGGGCGGCGCCGGCGGGCGTGCCGTCGGCGGAGCGGGCCAGGTAGTGGCGGGCATCGGTGCGGTCGTGCTCGTCGTGCTCTTTGGCGGCAGACACGCCTTGCTCTTCCTGAAATACTTTTTCACGGATGGTGAAGGCAGCGTCGAGGTCACGCAGGTCGGTGACGCGGAAAGCGTTGGCTGGCATAGGGCAAAAACTATCATCCTGAGCTTGCCAAGCACCTTATCATGTCCGAACGGCTTGTTCTGACGTGATAAGGTGCTTGGCAAGCTCAGGATGACGAAAAAATGATTGAATGGGATAGTTATTAAAGCGCTTGCTCCTGGTTTACAGGCAGCTCGGCTTCCTGTTGCAGCTCACGCAGGCGACGCTCGTGTCGCTCGTCGCGACGGAGGCCGTTGCTGCCCGGCTGGGCCTGGCGCGCCATTTCATCGGTGTCAAACTTGTCGTAGGCTTCCACGATTTCCTTCACCAGGCGGTGGCGCACCACGTCTTCCGACGTCATTTCGACGTAGCCAATGCCCGCCACGTTTTTCAGAATGTCCATGGCCTGCATCAGGCCCGACTTCTGGCGGGTGGGCAGGTCAATCTGGCTGCGGTCGCCGTTCACCATCACCTTGGCGGTTGGGCCCATCCGGGTCAGAAACATCTTAATCTGGCTCGGCGTGGTGTTCTGCGCCTCGTCCAAGAGCACGAAGGCGTTGTTCAGCGTCCGGCCGCGCATGTAAGCCAGCGGGGCTATTTCGATGATTTTATTTTCCTGGTAGAACTTCAACTTCTCGGCCGGAATCATGTCTTCCAGGGCATCATAAATCGGGCGCAGGTAGGGGTCCACCTTCTCCTTCATGTCGCCGGGCAGGAAACCCAGGCTTTCGCCGGCCTCCACCACGGGGCGCGAGATGATGATTTTCTTCACCTCTTTGTTTTTCAGCGCCCGCACGGCCAGGGCCACCGAAATGTACGTTTTGCCGGTACCGGCCGGGCCCAGCGTGAAGGTGAGGTCGTGGGCCATCACGGTATCCACCAGCTTCTGCTGGTTGGTCGTTTTGGCCTTGATAACCCCGCCCTTGGCCCCAAACAGGATGACGTCGGGCGAGGCGGCCAGCACCCGCCCTTCCGCTTCTTCGCTGGTGGCCGACAGGTATTGATTAACCGTTTTATCCGTAATCTGGCCGTATTGGTGGTAATGCTCGATGAGCGAGGAAAGTAAATCGTTGATGCGGGAAATGACTTCCGTCTGACCCTGGATTTTTATTTCATTGCCGCGGCTGATGATTTTCGTGCCCGGAAAGGCAGCGGCCAGCTGGCGGATATTCTGGTTGTCAGGGCCGAGGAAATCGACCAAGGACATGTTTTCGAGGGTGATGATTTTTTCGACCAAGTTGGAAGAGAGGGGGAAAGAAAAGGGAAGACAAAAAACAGCCCGTTTTCACCCTAAACCGGCTACTTTTGCCCCGGTTCGGGCGAATGAACAATACTACGAAAAACTACTGAACGCGGGCATGGGGTTGATAACACTGCTGACAGATTTTGGCTACCGCGACCATTACGTGGCGGCGCTAAAAGCGCGGCTGTTGCAACTGGCCCCGGCTACTACCGTGGTCGATATCAGCCACGGCGTAGAACCCTTCAACATCGCGCACGCCGTTCACGTTCTCCAATCGGTATTTCGGGATTTCCCGTCCGGCACGGTCCACGTCATCGGCGTCGACGACCACGGCGCCGGCCCCGAGCCCGGCTGGCAGGCCGCACTTTTCGAGGGCCACTACTTCGTGGCCGGCGACAATGGCATCCTGGCCCTGCTCACCAACGGCGCCCCCGAGGAACTGGTAGCGCTGCCGGCTGCCGTTACCCCCTCGCCTACCCGCGACGTGCTCCTACCCGCCGCGGTGGCGCTGGCCCAGGGCGCCGGGCTCGCCAGCCTGGGCCCGCTCATCACCACGTTCCATCAGCTCAACAACCGCCAGCTGCGCCTGCAGGACCACCGCATTACCGGCCATGTGGCCCACATTGACCACTACGGCAACCTGATTACCAACATCTCCCGCACCGCGGTGGATGCCGTGGGGCACGGCCGGGGCTTTGCCGTGCACTTCGGGCGCGATGTGGTGAAGGAGGTACACTCCCATTTTTCGGCCGCTCCTCCCGGCGAGGCTGTCGCGGTATTCAACAGCCAGGGCTGCCTGTGCCTGGGTATTTGCCAGGGCAACGCCTCCGAGTTGCTGGGCCTGCATTTTGACTCGCAGGTAGACGTGCGCTTTCCGGTAGAATAGCGCCAGCTGCCCAACCTGTCATTGCGAGGCCATAGGCCGTGGCAATCCGTCCTCTCACTGCGACCAGCTCTGAGAAGTGAAAATGTTCTTTCATAGAAAAAGCCCCGACACTGCATAGTGCTGGGGCTTTTCACATTAGAAGGTTGGTCGCTGAGACCAAGACGGATTGACGCCGCTTGATGCGCGGAATGTCGTCCCTCCTCGCAATGACAGTGACTTATTTTAGTGCGCCTTTCAAGTCGTCAGTTGCTACTGCTTGAGCATCTTTCGCTTCTGGCACTACGGCCGCCATGCCGAAGAATTCGTGGGTGGTGCCGTCGTAGAGCTTGTAGTTCACTTTTACTCCCGCAGCGCTGAGCTTGTCCGCAAGGGCCTTGCCTTCGCTCATCAGTGGGTCGTACTCGGCCGCGATGATGGTGGTGGGCGGCAGGCCCTTCAGGTTGGCAGCTACCAGATTGATGCGGGGGTCCTTGCCATCGGCGGGCGTGCGCAGGTAGTTCTTGAAGAACCAGGCCATGCCGGCTTTATTCAGCGGGGCGGTTTCTGTATTCTTCTGGTAGGAAGGCGTGTTGAGGTCGTAGCCGGCGATGGGGTACACCAGCACCTGGTACTTCGGCATCGCCACTTTGCGGTCGCGGGCCATCATGCTCACGGCGCAGGCCAGGCCACCGCCGGCGCTTTCGCCGGCCAGGGCCACCCGGTTCGGGTCGCCTTTCATGCTGGCGGCGTTCTTCACTACGTACTGATAAACGGCAAACGCGTCGTCGTGCGCAGCGGGGAATTTATGCTCAGGGCCCTTGCGGTACTCCACCGACACCACTACGGCGCCTACTTTCTCACATAAAGCCTGGGCCGAGGCCGCGTACGTGTCGTTGGTAGCAATTACCCAGCCGCCACCGTGGTAGTACACAATCACCGGATACGGCGCCGTGCCGCCTTTAGGCGTGTAGATGCGCGACTTCACACCCGCCAGCGTTTTGGTTGCGGTGTCGCAGTTCATGGGCGGGGGCGTGATGTTGCTCAGCCGCATCTGCTTCATGGCGGCGTCGGCCGCGCTGGGCTGCTTGCGGGCCTGAGCCGCGGTAAGCTCGGGCAGGGGCTTGTTGTTGAAGCTCATAAACTGCTCAATCACGGCCTGCATCTCGGGCTTGATATTAGGCCCCCAGGCCGGCTTGGGGCCGGTGGGCTTCACTGCGCCAGTGCTGCCCTGGGCCGGCGCGGCGGCGGTAACGGCGGCGCTATCCGAAGCTTTCGTGACTTCCTTGGGCACTACCGTCACCGTTTTGTCGGCTTCGGTGGCTTTCGGATTACTATTGCAGCTGCTCAGTAGCAGGCCGCCAGCCAGGGCCGGCGCAAGCACCCATGCCAAGGCTGATGGGCGAAATGAAATGCGTTTCATGCAAGTGAATTGGTAAGGATGTAAATAGTGAAAGATTAGTGCCTGACCTTTACGACAGGTACCAGCCAGTAGTTGGCATTATTGCATTTTATCCTAAAATTCATTTCATTTTAGCTCAACTTTTTGCCTTTTTGCTATGCTCATTCGCATTGTTCGCATGACCTTCGTTGCCGAGCAGGTGCCCGCTTTTCTGGAGCTTTTCCACCAATCTGAGCACCGTATCCGGCAGCAGCCCGGCTGCCGCCACCTGGAGCTGTGGCAGGATGCCGACAACCCCGCCATCTACTGCACCTATAGCCATTGGGACGATGAGGCCGCGCTCGATGCCTACCGCAAATCGACGCTTTTTGGGGAAGTGTGGCCGGCTACCAAGCGGCTGTTTGCGGCACCGCCCGTGGCCTTTTCGGTTACTCAAGTGTTGTAGCCGTACTACCTTTTTCTATAAACACCCACTGCCGCCCCCCGCCCATGGCTTCCGATTACTTTGCTTTCTACGGCCTCCCCGAATCCTTCCTGCCCGACGAAGCGGCCCTGAAGCGCCTTTACTACGCCAAAAGCCGCGAAACTCACCCCGATTTTCACGCTACCACTTCGGCCGAAAACCAGGCCGACATGCTGCAGCAGGCCACGCTCAACACCGATGCCTACCGCACCCTGGCCGACCCCGATAAGCGCATGGCCTACATCCTACGCCAGCACGGCCTGCTGGACGAAGGCAAGCAGGAGCAGCTGCCGCCCGATTTCCTGATGGACATGATGGACCTCAACGAGCAGCTCATGGACCTGGAAACGGCTCCCAACGCCGAATCAGTAGCTCAGGTAGCTGCCGAAGTTCAGGCCCTGGCCGACACCCTGGACGCAGGCATTCAGCCCGTACTGGCTGGGTATGAAGGCTTACCAGCCGACCACCGGCCGGCCGCGCTCCAGCAAATCCGCACCTACTACCTAAAAAAGCGGTATCTGTTGCGCATTCAGCAGCAGGTGGCTACCTTTGCAGCCCGCTCCTGATACCGGCAGAGCGGAAATTGTTCTGAAAAAAGCTCATCCTGCCCGGATGGCGGAACCGGTAGACGCGTTGGTCTCAAACACCAATACCGCAAGGTGTGCCGGTTCGACTCCGGCTCCGGGTACTTTAACTTGCTTTTGACCACCTAAACCGGGTCGAATCAGCCGAAAACCGGCTTCTCTTAGCATCTAAGAGGGGCCGGTTTTCGGCTTTTTGCATTTCAGCAAATCATGCCGGGTTTCCAGGTCGGCGTCGGGAACGGTGCTGCTCAAGTTGAGCTGGCCCTTCTTTGGAGCGTGGTCAGCATTACCGCCGAAGCTAATGCGGAGGTAGGCGGTGGGATTAAAGGAAAGGCTAGCAAATAGGCAGTTTAAAACTGCCTGTCGCGTCTTTCAACGCTAAGTACAGCTTATACTTTGCTTTATCAGCAGCAAGTAATTTTATCGTTTTTATTTAATAATTAATTTGTATATTCATAAAAAACAGAGAGATAAGTACAACACGTCATAACTGGAGGTAAAAGCTAAAAAATCAATCCCATGAAAAAGTATCTGATTAAAGGAGCCTATAACGCCGAGGGAACAAAGGGCTTGATTCAGGAAGGGGGCTCTGGGCGTAAAGCTGCCGTTGACAAAATGTTGGGAGAAATGGGCGGCAAAGTGGAGTCGTTTTATTACGCTTTTGGCGAGAACGATGTGTACCTCGTGATTGAGCTTCCCGATGATATATCGGCAACAGCAGTTGCGTTAAGGGTCAATGCAGCAGGGCTGGTCAGGATTTCTATGACTACGCTGCTCACTCCTGCCGAAATTGACGAAGCTTCTAAAAAATCTGTCAGCTATCGGGCTCCTGGCAAATAGTGTCATTTTCTATAAAAGGCCTCTTCAAAATATTATACACGATTGATTTTAAACGCTTATTCAACACACTCAAGACACTAACAGTCGCTCTTAGAATCCCCGAAAAGCTGCCGCTCACATGGTGAAGGCTGTTTTTCGGGGATTTTGCTTTTGGTACGTTCGCTTAAGCCCAGTGTCATGAGTTAGTCGGCTTACCTTGGAGGCAACTTTTACTCCCTCCTCCAGCTCAACTAACTCGTCCGACTTATGTCCTACGCCGCATTCCTCCACCATAGCTCTTTGTTTATTAGTGGAATGGGCTTAGTTGCGGCGACTCTTTTTGCGGGCTGCACCCGCCCGGCCACCCATGGTAGCAGCGCCAAGGATTACCTGGTATATGTGGGCACCAACGTGGCCTCGGAGCAGGAAAGCACGATTTTTCTCTACCGCCTCTCCCCTGCTACCGGCGCGCTCACACGGGTAAGTGCCCAACGGGGAGGCGCCAGCCCAACTTACATGACCATGGATGCCGGGCGGCGCTTTTTATACGCCGTCAGCGAAACGCAGATGTTTAAGGGCGCGAAAGGCGGCGGCGTCAGCGCCTTTGCGGTAGACCGCCGCACCGGCGACCTCACCATGCTCAACCAGCAGCCTTCCAACGGCGCTTCGCCCTGCTACATCAGCCTCGACCATAGCGGCAAGGCCGCCATGGTGGCCAACTACGTGAGCGGCACCGTAAGCCTGCTGCCACTCGCCGCCGATGGGAAATTGGCGCCCGCCACCGCTACCGACCAGCACGAGGGCAGCGGCCCGCACAAAAACCAAAACGGCCCGCACGCGCACTGCATCATCCCAGACCCCGCCAATACCTTCGCCTTCGCCGTGGACCTAGGCACCGATAAAGTGTATGGCTACCGCTTAAACCCCGCCCAGGGCCAGCTGACCTTAATGCCGGAGCCTGCGTTTGTGGCCCGCCCCGGGGCGGGCCCCCGCCACCTCACCTTCCACCCAAATGGCAAGCAGGCTTACCTCATCAACGAGTTGAACTCGACGGTAACGGCGCTGGCCTACGACGCCACGGCGGGCAAATTCCGGGAGCTCCAAACGCTATCGGCGTTGCCCGCCGGCTTTGTGGGCGACAACTCCTGCGCCGATATCCATGTCTCACCCAATGGCCAGTTTCTATACGCTTCCAATCGGGGCCACAACAGCATTGCCGTGTTTGCCATTGATGCCAGCAGCGGCACGCTCACGCCGGTGCAGGACGTAGATACGCAAGGCAAAACGCCCCGGAACTTTGCCCTCGACCCCTCGGGCCGGCTGCTGCTGGTGGCCAACCAAAACTCCAACAACGTGGTGACCTACCGCATCGACCAGCAAACCGGCCTGCTTACCCCTACCGGCCAGACGGCGGAAGTACCCTCGCCTATGTTCCTGCAGGTAGTGGAAGACTTCACGCGCTAGGTACCGCAAGGTGCCTTTCAGCTCAATTTGAATCCGTTGAGGGAAATTGAGCTAAACTGCAGCGGGCAACATGGCAGACCAGCCAACGTAAGGGGGACCAAAGTGAAATGGGTCCCGCCAGCCCACTTTCTCAATTTCAGTTCAGGGCTTTCTCAAAGCGGCTGCGCAATACTCAACCGCCATTTTCGCCCCCACGGGCCATTCTATGTCTGACCACTACGACCACTCTCCCCAGGAGCTGCGGTTTCCGCTCTACGTAAAAGTCCCGATGGTACTGCTGGGTCTGGCCTTGGTGGTGTTTACCCTGCACATTGCCAGCGCCATCATCTTCCCGCTGTTTTTCGCGGGCATTTTCGCCATCATGTTGCATCCCGTGGAGCAATGGCTGCTCCGACACCGGGTACCCAAGCTTTTAGCCATTACGCTCACGGTAGTACTGGGTGTGGCCTCGCTGCTGGGGCTGCTGTATTTCATCTACATCGAAGCCTTGCAGCTATCGGGCGAGATGCCGCTGTTCAAAGCCAAGTTCCTGCAAACCACTGCGCAGGTACACCAGTGGCTACAAGACCGGTTCGGCATCAGCGACGAGAAGCTGCAGGGCCTGCTGGGCGAGGCGGGCAACCGGGCCTCGGCCCTGCTGGGCACCACGCTGTCGGCGGTGTCGGGCTTGCTGGTGGTGGCCACGTTGGTCCCGGTCTACATCTTTCTTTTTTTCCTGTACCAGAAGCGGCTGGTGGATTTCCTGACCCAGGTTTTCTCCGGGCGGCGGCAGGACAGCGGCGTGGCGGAAGTGCTGCACGAGAGCAAAGCCACCATCCGGAGCTACATGGTGGGCTTGCTCATCGAGGGCAGCATTGTGGCGACCCTCAATACGTTGGCGCTGCTCGTCATTGGGGTGCCGTATGCCCTGCTGCTGGGGGTGCTGGGTGCCCTGCTCAACTTCATTCCCTACATCGGCGGGCTCGTTGCCATTGCCCTACCCACACTCATGGCCTTCGTAACGAAGGCCGGCTACGGGCACGCCCTGGCCGTGGTGGCTGCGTACATACTTATCCAGTTCATCGACAACCACTTCCTTATTCCCCGCATCGTCGCCTCCAAAATCAAGGTGAATGCCCTGGTGGCCATTGTGGGCGTGCTGGTTGGGAATGAAATTGGGGGCGTGGCCGGCATGTTCCTGGCCCTGCCCGTCATCGCCATCCTCAAAATCGTGTTTGACCGCATTCCGGCCCTCAAACCCTGGGGCCTGCTGCTGGGCGATGAAGAAGGCCCCCGAGCCAAAAGAACCAAGACCCGCGACAACCAAATGGTGGTGGAGTAGCCCCCGCCCACCGACGGCCGCCCAAGGCTAGGACGCGGCTTGGCTAGCTTTTACGTCGGCATCCCTTTTTCCATCCTCAAACATCCCGCGGACTACGGTTACTGCCTCGTCGGCATTGGCGGCCCAGGCATCGGCGCCGGTACGTTCCCACAGGGCGGCGTCGTGCGCAAAAGGCCGGCCGCCCACTAGCACGCGCACGTGCTGGGTGGCGCGGTCGCTGCGCAGCCCGGCCACCAACTCGCGCAGCAACGGCACGTGGTGGGGCATGGAGGCGGCGGTGAGTAAAAGGTCTACGCCCTGCTCGGCTACCATGCGCCGAATACTATCCAGCGGGGTGCTGGCCCCGAGGTAGCTCACTTCCCAGCCGTCGTACTCCAGGAAATCGGCCACCATCTGCAGGCCCAGGGTGTGCAGGTCGCCGGCCACGCAGGCAGCTAGCAGGCGGCGCCCGTTGCGCGGCGTTTGCTGGAAGTAGGGCTGCAGTTGGGCCATGAGGCCCGCCGTGGCGGCTGTGCAGTAGTGCTCTTCGGCCACGCTGATGGTGCCGCTGTGCCACAAATTGCCCACTTCGCGCTGCGCGGGCTGCAGCACGTGCAAGTAGAGGTGGCGCACATCGGTGCCCGCCTCAGCTTCGGCCAGCACCAGGCGTTGGGCCGCAGTGCGGTCGGCGGCCAGCAGCAGCGAAAGATAATCGGCGCTTAAGCCCGCAAACCGGCCCGCTTCGGGAATGCGCTCTGGGGCCGGCGCCGCTATGGGCTCTTCTGCTACTTCCTTACTTGCAAGTGCATTAACGCCCGCACTTAGGGTACTGGCGGCCACCACGTATTCGCCCACGCTCAGGCGCAACAACAGCGCTTGCCGCAAGGCGGCCACCTGCTCAATGGCGTGCGGCGCGCCCACCTCCTGGCTAAGCTGCAACGCGTGGGCCTCGAACAAAGCCGGGCTGTTCATCAGCACAGCATTGCCCAGGGCCAGCAGGTGCTGCTTAAGTTGGGCTAGGGTCGAGCCGGCATCGGGACCGGCCGGCAGGGTTAGCTGTTTGGCCGCGTAGCTGGCTAATGCCTCCAGCTCTTGGTTTAGCCGCTGAGCTATCTGCTCACGGAGCGCTTGGTTAGTGGGCAAAATAACTGGATTGCTGTGCTAGATATCGTATCGTCGTAAAGGCATGCCTTTACGCAATTCTAACCCAATTAGATTCACGCCCCGCTGCGTTAGCGCCTGAATTTTCGAGCAATATGACTATTTTCGCTCATTGCCAATTTGCTCAATCCCTGCCTAGGACGTCCGGCAGCTCCTGCTAAACCCGGGCACTGACCAACCAGGCCTGGGCTTCTTCCACGCTGCTGAACCGCTGGAAAACCAGGCCGGATGGCGAAGAAGCCACCACCGACTGGGTAGAAAGGCGATGCATGGGGTCGGCGCCTTCGACGATGGCACAGTACCGGGCGCGCGCCTGGCTGATGGCCCGCGGCATCCAGTTTTGGGTCAGCCACTCCTGGGCTGGGCCAGATAAAGGGGCCCGCTGGCCGTGGTCCGACAAGATTTTACGGGACCCGGAGTTCAGCAGCAGCGCCAGGGCCTGCTCATAAATTGCTTTAATCGCCTCAAGGGTGGCCCGCTCCGAACTCCACACCAGCCGCACAAAGCCCGCTGGGTTATGAGAAAGCTTACCAGCCGCATTCTGAAAATAAAGGCCTTCCTTAGCCTGGGGCAGCGAATTCATGGAGCGTGGGTAGAGGAGAGCGTTAAAACATACAGATTGCCATATGCCTAACAAATTTACACTGCGGAAAGCCAACAACATTTTTTTATAACAAAAACCCTATGGCTGTGGTCGTAAGGTCGCGTTATGAAATCGGGTTTTAGCCCAACTGCTATGGATTTTATAATATTGCTACCTATCCAGTTCAGTTCCGCTATCCTGTATGCGTGTTTACTATGAAAATCCCATCGGGCGCTTGCTCGAACACCCGCACGGCTTTGCGGTAGTGCAATACAATGCCGGGGCTCGGGATTTCACCACCTTTAAGGCCTTCCTCACCCACGTTAGCCAGCTATTGCGCCGGCATGGCTGGCACAAAATGTTGGCCGACCAGCGCGACATGGCCCCTTTCACCGAAGAAGAACGTACCTGGATTGGGGAATTCTGGCTGGCCAGCAGCCAAAGCGACGGCTACGAGCTGTACGGAGCGGTGGTGATTCCCAGCGACGTATTTGCCCGCCTTTCGGTGAACCTGGTGATGAACGACTCGCAGCATTCGGCGCTTACCTACCGCTTGTTTGAGGGCGAGGATGAGGCCGAAGCGTGGCTGCGCCAATTGCCGTAGCCGGCCCTCGCCTACCCTTTTTCTATTCTGCCATAGCTACTTCGGCCACCACGGCGGTGCTGCCGCCCGCGTCGTCGTCGGTCACGAGCAGCAGCTCCCAGCGGCTCAGCTCCAGGGTGCGGCGCACGGCCAGCCCCTCCACTTTGCCAATGTAGGCGCGGCCATCGGCCCACACCAGCCGGGCGAAGGTGGCGGCCGTATGCTGCTCATCGAGCACGCCGATGAAGGAGCCCAGCACCTGGCCGTCGAGCACCGAATCCTGGGTTTCCTCCACCGACGCCGAAACGAACAGCCGCTCGTGCACGAACGAGGCCCCCGAGAACCCCGCCGTACGCCCATTGATATTAGGCAAATCAAAAAACTGAGGCGCGGCAACGGCCGGTGCCGGCCCACCGCTCGCGAGAAACTCCAGCGTGGCAGCTAGCGGCAGCCGAAACATCAGCGCCCCGTTGGCGACCTCGGTGGTGCGCTGAAACAGCAGCAGCTCGGTATCGGAAGAAGCTGCGGCTTCCAAGTTGAGCCGGGCCCCGGCGGGCAAATGCGCCCGCAGCAAGGCATAGAGCGGCGCCAGGGCCACCGGCTGCGCGGCCCCGCCCGCCACGGGCACAAACCAGCCGGTTTCGCGCAATGGCGTACTGCCCGAGCCCAGTACCAGTACGCCCGCCTCGCCGCTGGGCCAGGTGAGCGCCGTGAGGGCTTCGGCGTCGGCCTTGGTTTTCTTGGGAATGCGGCCGCTGCCAAACTCGGTGCTTTCGTACAGCCGTACCTGGCCCATTACCGCCAGTGTAGCGGCATCGAGCAGATACACAAACGGCGCATCGTCGCTGATGACGTAGGCCACGGGCCCAATCAGCTCAATTCCCGAGGCCGACGGCAGACCGGCAATGCTGGTTTCGGCAAGAACGGTAGCAGTCATGCGCGCACCCAAATTGGGCTAAAAGTCTCCGTGAAAAGCCTGGGCAAAACGGTACTTCCAGTTTATGACCAAGCATTTATCCCCTACGCCAGACAGCGGCCCGGCGATGCCGGCTTACTTCACAATTACCAGCTCAACGCGGCGGTTCAGGCGGCGGGTTTCTTCGCGGTCGTTGGAGAATTTTGGTTTCGAGCCGCCAAAGCCAACCGTGGTAATGCGCTTTTCATCGACGCCGCGGCCCACGAGGTAGCGCTTCACTTCGGCCACCCGGTCTTCGGAAAGCTGCTGGTTTTTATCGGCCGGGCCCACGTTGTCGGTGTGGCCTTCCAGGCGCACTTCCGTGCTTGGGCTGGCTTGCAGGGCAATGGCCAGGCGGTTGAGCTCGCTGTAGGACGAGCCCAGCAAACCGGCCTTTCCCTGCGCGAAAATGATGGAGGGCAGGTCCACTTTGGCGCCTACGGCGGCGGGCAGCAGCAGCAGGTCGCGCCGGGGCGAACCCGTGGCAATCAACGTATCGCCTACGGTGAGGAAGCCACCGCCCATTGCCGAGAGGTAATACTTGCCCGGCAGCAGGGAAATTTGGTAGCCGCCGGTATTGTCGGCCTTGCTGGTGGCATTGAACTGTACCCCAGCGGCATTGGTCAGCAGGTTGGCCTTTACAATGGCGCCCGGCACCGGCTGCTTGGTGCGGGCATCCAGCACGCGCCCGGTCAGGTAAGCGCGGGCCGAGGCTTCGGTAACGGCGGCCACCGGCGCGGCCGGCAGCGAATCGGCGGGCACTGCGCGGCCCGTGCGCCAGATGTCACTGGTCCCGTTTACCGTGGTCGACGACGAGTAATAGGCCGTTTTGCCATCGGGCGTCAGGCTGAAGTAGGCGTTGAAGCCCGGGCCGTTGAGCCCCGGCCCCAGGTTACGGGGCTCGCTCCACTTGCTCCAGCTGTTGTCAAGCCGTTCGCTCACAAAAATATCGGCCGAGCCGTAGCCCATGTGGCCATAGGAGGCAAAATACAGGGTCTTGCCATCGGGCGCCAGCCAGGGGGCAAAGTCAAAGCCGGGCGAGTTGAGCACCGGGCCCAGGGATTGGGGCTCGGTGTAGCCGCCGTTGCCGTCGGGCCGGCTCAGGTACAGGTCGTTGCCGCCTTCGGAGTCGCCGCGCTCCAGCGAGAGCAGCAGTATTTTCTCGTCCTGGCTCACAAAGAAGCCCGTACCGGGCACCGCCGAATAGTAGTTGGCCACCCGTAGCCCCTCCGGCCGGACGCCTTTGCTGGCGCCACTCGTAGCCGCCGCCATGGGCACCTTGCTCAGGCTCTCATCGCGAAAAGCATTTTGGTCGTAGGTGCCGCGTACGTACAGCGTGCGCCCCTCGGGCCCGACGGCGGCCACTACTTCGTTGTTTTGGGGGGTGTTGATGGCGTCGAGGCGGTCGGGCGCGTTCCAGGTCTGGCCTTTGTTGGGGCTCCGGCTCATCCAAGCATCGCCCGAGTCGGTATTGCCCTCGGTGTTGCCAGCAAACTTGGTGCGGGCGAAATACAGCGTGTTGCCGTCGGGGCTCAGCACGGGATGTACTTCGTTGCCGGGCGAGTTTACGGGGCCGGCCAGGGGCTTGGGTGGGCCAAACGGCGAAGGGCCTTCCGCCACGTTGAGCCGGAGCCGAAATAGGCGCCACTGCTGGCTGGCCCGGCCGTTGCCTTTCTGCGCCAGTACCGGCGTCCCGTTGAATTTATCCGAAGAGGCCAGGGCCGCGCACCGCCCTTCGCTCTTGTTTTCAAGCTGGTAGCTGCCAGCCGGACCGGCCGGCACCAGGCGCCACTGCTGCTCGGCGCTGCCCTGAAAAGGGCGCTGCACCAGGGCCATGTTTTCGCCGGCCTTGCTCACGGTGAGGCACTGGTTGCTGTGGCGGGCCTCAATGCGGTAGTAATCACTGCCGGCCCGCAGCGGCACAAAGCGCCACTGCTGGCTGAGCCCGTGCGTAAACTCCCACTGCACGACGGGCGCGCCGCTGGCGGTGCTGGCACTGGCCACGTCGAGGCAGCGCCCACTCCCGCGGTCAATCAGCCCATAGAAAGCCCGCTCATCGGGCACAAAGGCAGTTTGGGCGTGGGCAAAAAAGGGCAACAGCAGGCCCAACAGCAACAATCGAAACATCAGCGGGGGCGGGCAGGAAACGAGCCCGCGTGGGTGAACAACGCAAAAGAACGTCGGGAAAGGTGAACTGTGTATTCCAAGCCGAGAAAGAATACCGGCATGCGCCCACTCCGCAGCCGCATTTTCAGTCCAATTACAGCCCGTATTTGCTGCGGAATTTCTTCTCCAGATAGGTTTGCTTGCTATCCAGCGAGATGCTGCGGCCGTCGATAAAGGCGCGCGACACGGCATTGGTTCGCATGTCCAGCAGGTCGCCCTTGCTCAGCACCAGGGTGGCGCTTTTGCCGGTTTCCAGCGTGCCGTAGTCCTTGTCGATGCCCATCATCTGGGCGGGGCTCAGGGTGACGGCCGTAAGGGCCTGCTCCTTGCTCAGGCCAAACGCGGAGGCGGTACCGGCAATGAAGGCCAGGTTGCGCGAGCCGGCCGTTTCCATGCTGCCCTGGTAATCGAGGCAAAACCGGACGCCCGCGGCCTGGAGCTGCGCAGGCAGCTTGTAGGGCTGGTCGTAGTCGTCGGCGTCGCGGCGGGGCAGCGCATGAATCCGCGAGACGACCACGCTCACATCGTTTTGCTTCAGGAAGTCGAGCACCATCCAGGCATCGCGGGCCCCAACCACGGCTACCTTCTGCGCGCCCATGCGGCGGGCAAACCGCACGGATTCAATAATCTCCTTGCCATAGTCGGCGTGCAGATACAGCGTTTTGGAGCCGTCAAAAAGGCCCGCCAGCGCAGCCAGGCGCAGGTTTTCCGGGCGGCCGGCCGGCGATTGGCGGTAGGCATTGGCTTCGCCGAAGAGTTGCTCCAGCTCGCGTAGCTGGGCTTCGCGCGCTTTCTGGCGCCGGTCGAGGGCCGCGGCGTCTTCGGCGGGGTTAATGCGAAATACCATGGCCGGCCAGGTAAGGTGCTGGCCATCGTCGGCGCGCACCACCGCATCCTGCCAGTTCCAGGCGTCGAGCTGCACCACGCTGCTCTGGCCGGCCAGCAGCCCACCGCGCGGGGTGGGCTGGGCCAGCAGTACGCCATTGGTACGCACAGTGGCCAGAATGTCGGAGTCGGTATTGTAGGCAATGAGGGCCCGCACGTTGGGGTTTAGCACGCCTACTTCCTCCTCGTCCACCGTAGCCCGGATGGATTCCACTTCCGTCAGGCCCAGGGTCGTATTCGGCAGAATCAGCCCCGGATATAGCTGCTGGCCCGTGGCATCGATGGCCTCGTAGCCGGCCTTGTCCTGCGTGAAGCCCGCGGCGGGCCCGGCATAGGTCAACCGGCCTTTGTCGAAGGCGACTGTGGCATTGGGCACCACGGTGCCGTTGCCCACGTGCAGCGTGGCGCCGGTAATGAGCACGGGCTTGGCCTGCGGCGCCGCCGGTGTGGGCACCTGGGCCAGGGCGGCAAGGGGCAGGCAGGCAAATAATAAAGCGGATATACGCATGGGTTCGAAGACTGAATTATTTGGCAAGCTCTTTTTCCTGGCCGATTGTGTCGCAGTGCCAGAGGGTCTGGGCTTTGCTGGACGCCGACTGCGTGGGCGCGCCGCTCTTTTTGGCCAGCAGCATGGCTTGTACAATGCGCTGCCGCTCCTTCTGCATGTCGGCACGCAGGGCGGCGTCGGTGCTGAGGCTGAACATTTCGCGGCCATCCACGAAGGTGTATTCGGGGCGGGCGTAGATGCTGAGGGGGTTATCGGTCCAGAGCACCACGTCGGCGTCCTTGCCTTCCTTGATGGAGCCCATGTGGGCGTCGAGGTGCAGCATTTTGGCCGGATTGATGGTGACCAGGCGCAGGGCTTCTTCCTCAGTCAGGCCGCCATATTTCACGGTTTTGGCGGCCTCCTGGTTGAGGCGGCGGCTCATTTCGGCGTCGTCGGAGTTGATGGCCACGTTCAGGCCGGCCCGCGTCATAATGGCTGCGTTGTACGGAATGGCGTCCCTCACCTCGTTTTTATACGCCCACCAGTCCGAGAATGTGCTGGCGTTGGCGCCGTGGGCTTTCATTTTGTCGGCCACCTTGTAGCCCTCCAAAATATGAGTGAAGGTATTCACCTTGAATCCCATGCGGTCGGCCACGTTCAGCAGCATGTTGATTTCGCTCTGCACGTAGCTGTGGCAGGTAATGAAGCGCTGGCGGTTGAGAATTTCAACCAAGGCTTCCAGCTCCAAATCGCGGCGCGGGGCCTCGGCAGTTTTCTGCTTGCTTTTGCTGAGCTTTTGGTAGCCCGCCAGTTCTTTCTCGTATTCCTTGGCGCGGGTAAAGGCATCCACAAATACCTGCTCGGTGCCCATGCGCGTCTGCGGGAAGCGCAGCACGCTGAGCTCGTTGCGGTTGCTTTGCTTCACGTTTTCGCCCAGGGCAAACTTGATAAAGCCCGGCGCGCCGGCAATTCGCATGTCGTCGGGCGTGGCGCCCCAGCGAAACTTCACCAGCGCCGACTGCCCGCCGATGGGGTTGGCCGAGCCGTGCAGCAACTGTGCCGCTACCACCCCGCCCGCCAGGTCGCGGTAAATGCCCACGTCCTCGTTGTCCACCACGTCGCCCACGCGCACCTCGCTGGTCACGGCCTGGGTGCCTTCGTTCACGCCACCGGCAATGGCGATGTGCGAGTGCTCGTCGATGATGCCCGGCGAAAGATGCTTGCCCGCGCCGTCGATGCTGCGGGCGCCCTTGGGCAGGGCCAGGTTCTTGCCAATTCTGGTGATTTTGCCGTTTTCCAGCAGCACGTCGGTGTTTTCGAGCTTGCCTGCGGCCTCGCTGGTCCACACCGTGGTGTTTTTGATGAGCGTGGCCTGCTGGCTGGGCATGGCTGACCGGCCGTAGGCTGCAAACGGGAATGTAATGTTGCCGAGCACCGGCAGCGGGGTCACCTTGGCCGAGTCGCGCTTGGCTGCGCGGCTGGCTTCTTCCTGGCGCGCGGCGCGCCACTTCACCGGCGTGCCATCGGCCAGCAGGCCATCGCCCTGAAACACGCGGCCCTCCTGAGTATAGAAGCCACTCAGGCGCACGGAACCGGGCGTAATGTTTGGTGCTTGGTTCGGGGCGCTGGCACTTTTATCCGGGCCTCTTTTTCCTTTCACTTTGTCGCTGGGATTGTACACGATGGTGGCCAAGTCGCTGGTCACGTTCACATTGCCGCGGACGGTATCGCCGGCGGTGGGCACAATTCTCAGCTCCGGGGCATCGGGTTTGCCCTGAATAAGCAGGCGGGCCTCGGGTTGCTCTCCAACCTTGAAAGTATACACGCCGCGGAAGTCGGCCGGCACGGTGCTTACTTGGTACCGTTCGCCCTGTACCCAGTTGTCGAGCAGAACGTTATCGTCGGCCAGGAAGCGGGCCGAGCACACGATGAAGTTGGCTTCCATGCCGGGCTTCAGGGCGCCGATGCGGTCCTGGGCGTGCAGCAGGCGGGCGGGCGTTTCGGTGAGGGCGCGCAAGGCGGCGGTTTCACTCAAGCCGTATTTGGCGGCTTTGCGCAGGTTGGGCAGGAATTTCTTTTTGTCCTTGAGGTCGGCCGCGGTGAGGGCAAACGGCACGCCGGCCTGGCTGAGGCGGGCCGCGTTGGCGGGTGCCAGCTCCCAGTGCTTCAGGTCTTCGAGCGGGATGCGCAAGGCATCATACACGTCGTCCACGTTGTAAGCCTCGGGGTAGTTGAGGGGCAGCACGAAGGCGGCCCCGGTGGCTTTCAGGTCGTTAAGCCGTTGGTATTCGTCGCCATTCCCCTTGATAATGTATTGCTGGCCGGCCTCGTCGCCCACACGGTCGGCCCGCAGCGCCGAGAGCTTGTCTGAGACCTGAAATATGGCCGGCAGTGCCTTTTGCTTACTCAGGGCCTGCAGCGACAGGTTCTGCTCGCTGCGGGGGTTGCGCTGGTTCCACTGCGCGTCGAGGTAGGTTTGACGGAGCAGGGCTATGCTGCCCATCAGCGAGCCGGGGTAGTCCTGGGTGCTGCTGCCTTTGTCGAACGACAGGCCCGAGGCGGCTTTTTCCAGCAGCATCACCTCGTGCTCGCGGTGGTTGGTGTTGAGGCTGACCAAGGCCGCCGTGCCGCGCATGATGCCATCGGCCTGCTGCGTCAGCACGGCGCCGAAGCCCAAGGCCCGGTAGGCCGCGGCCTGCTCTTCGTTGATTTTGAACTGCTCGGCTGCGTTCACTTCGGGGTGCACGGCTTGGTTCCAGTTGTAGGCACCGGTTTTTTGGCTGTCGAACTGCGGGGCAGCCCGGCGGCCCTGGCGTTCAGACGGTTTCGTTTCGGGAACGCCGTAGCTGGTGTACACGTCCACGAAACCGGGGTAGATGAACTTGCCGCGCACATCCTGCACCACTGCACCGGCCGGGATTTTCACAGATGCCGCCGGGCCCGCCGCCACCACTTTCCCGTCCCGAATCAGCAGCGTGCCGTCACTGACTCTGGTTTGGTAATCGGTGAACAGCGTGGCGTGGGTAAACGCAAATACTCCGGGCCGCTGGTCGTACACGCCGTTGCGCGGAAACGTGCCGGGCTGCGCCACGGCCGCCGAGCCCGCCAGCGCGAGCAGTGCCATGAGCGGCAAATCCTGATTAAAAATTTTCATTCAAAGAGTATGGTGCTAAACCCGAGTAATTTGCCCGAAACAGCGTTGTTGTTTTTCGCTTTATCGTCAAATGTAGCGCCACCACCCACTGCCCGGCAACGGTCCAGCTCAATTGCTAGTAATAATTAATAAAAGCCACTAATTTTTTCACCCTTCCCCATCCGATTCCTATGCGCAAAGGCACCAAAGTCACCTGGAAATACGGCACCGGCACCGCGACTGGCAAAATTGAATCGGTGCACAAAGAGCCCATTTCGCGCACCATCAAAGGCGCCGAAATACACCGCAACGGCTCCCCTGCCGACCCGGCCCTGGTCATCGTGCAGGAAAACGGCGACCGAGTGCTCAAGCTCAAAAGTGAGGTGAAGGCAGCCAGTTGAGCTGCTTTACATCGATATCGATTGTCGGTCATGTAGCCTATAATGGTGATAATGGTGAGCAATGCTGAAGCATCTCGCCTGCGCCTCTTGTCATGCTGACGAAGGAAGCATCTTATCCCCGCGGAACGAGTCGTGCCGGCCTGATAAGATGCTTCGCTGCGCTCTGCATGACAGACGCTTGGATTACTCTCGTAGTAAAGAGTCTCAGTTTTGCGTTCATCTAGGAACCACTCACAAAGCAAAAAGCCCCATCGGTATAAACCGATGGGGCTTTTTAATGAATTAGCTACCTGAGGCAGCTTACAGGTTTTTGTCGCTGGGCTCAATAAAGGCCGCCTCTTCCATCTCCGTAGGCACTACCACGATGCCTTTTTGGAGCAGCGAGTTTTTACGACCGTAGATGAAGTACACGATAAAGCCGAGCAGCATCCAGCCCAACGCCACTTTCAGGGTGAAGGCATCGAGGGCCACAATCAGCAGCAGGCAGATGAGCGCGCCCAAGATGGGCACCAGCGGGAAGCTGGGCGACGAGAGCGGCGAGCGGAACGGCCGGGGCTGGTCCGGGTCGGAGCGGCGCATAATCCACACGCCCAGGCTCACCAGCACGAAGGCCAGCAGGGTACCGAACGAGGTGAGGTCGCCGGCCAACGAGCCGGGTACGAAGGCTGCGAACAGGCCCACAAACACCATCAGCATGAGGTTGGATTTATAGGGCGTGTTGAAGCGGGGGTGCAGTTCCGAGAAGGCTTTGGGCATGAGACCGTCCTTGGCCATGGAGAAGAACACTCGGCTCTGGCCCATGAGCATCACGAGCATTACCGACGAGAAGCCGAGCAGAATGGCTACCGTGACGGCCGTAGCCAGCCAGCCGTAGCCGGGCATGTGCGCTTTGATGGCGTAGGTCACCGAGGCTTCGCCGCCCAGAGCCGGGTCAGCAAATTCGCGCCAGTTGGCAACGCCGGTCAGCACGTGGCCGAACAGGATGTAGAGAACGGTGCAAATGGCCAGCGAGCCCAGAATGCCGATGGGCATGTCGCGCTTGGGGTTTTTGGCTTCCTGTGCGGCGGTGCTCACAGCATCAAAACCGATGAAGGCGAAGAACACGATGGCAGCACCACCCAGGATGCCTCCGAAACCGTGCTTGTTCCACTCGGTGTAGCTGCGTACCACGTCGCCAGCGGCGTTTTTCACCGGCTCGGCGTTCTCAGGAATCAGGTAAGGCGTGTGGTTGGCGGGGTTAATAAACTGCCAGCCCACGGCGATAAACACCAGTACGATAACCACTTTCAGCACCACCACTACGGCGTTGAACATGGCCGACTCCTGCGTGCCTTTTACCAGCAGCAGGCTCAGCGCCACAATCACCAGCAGGGCCGGCAGGTTGATGAGGCCGTGCTCGGTTACGCCGTTCACCACGGCGCTTTCGAAGGGCGAGTGGCTCAGGTTGTACGGTATACTCATCCCAAACACCTGCAAGAGCTTGTTCAGGTATTCGCTCCAGGCAATGCTCACGGTAGCCGCACCCAGCGCGTATTCCATGATGAGGGCCCAGCCAATTACCCAGGCCACAAACTCGCCCATGGTGGTGTAGGCGTAGGTATAGGCCGAGCCGGCAATGGGAATCATGGCCGCAAACTCGGCATAGCACAGGCCCGCAAACACGCAGCCAATGGCGGCCACGATGAATGCCAGCGTAACGCCCGGGCCCGAAGCCTGAGCTGCGGCGGCAGCCGTGCGCACAAACAGGCCTGCCCCGATGATGGCGCCCACGCCCAGCGCCACGAGGTTGCCCGCGCCCAGCGTCCGCTTCAGGGTGCCGTGCCCGGTGGAATTGGCCTCGCCCAGAAGCACGGCCAGGGGTTTTTTGGCGAAAATACTTGCCATGTTTTAAGTATGAAGAAGGAAGAAGTGTGAAATAAAAAGCCTTTTAAACGGAACCGTCGAGCCCATTCGCAATGAAAATATTGGAAAGCGACACTGACAGGCCCGAAATATAGGCAGCAAATTCGCTCCGTCCCGGTTTTCGCCCTTTTGAGGCGATGGCGAACCGGAAGCTTTTGCTCAAAATGAGCCGCTTAAACCCGACACGGATTGGGCTATCAAAGCCCGTGTATCAATAGCTCGTTTGCCTTCCCTATGTTGAAGCAGTGCCCGCGCTTTCGCCGGCATAGGCATTGCTCCTGTATCAAGTTTAGCTCAGAAACCAGCCGAAACTGGCACCAGCCAAAGCAGTAAGCTGGAGGTTGAGCTACCAGATGAGAGCCGCTGACCAGCACCCCTCCTACTGCTTCAAAGGATTATTTTATCGGTTCTGTCCGGAAAAAGCACCTGCTTATCGATTGCTTCAGACGCTCATCCTGGCTCAACTATTCCTGGCATACCCCTTGCAAATACTCTGGCAAGGCACATGTATAAAATCAAGCATAGCAGCCTCTCCTACCGCAATAAGCCCTTCTTAATCTTCAATTTAAATCATGAAAAAGACCCTGATTCTGCTGGCCGCCCTGGCCCTGACCACCGCCGGCACCAGCATTGCCCAAACTGCTCCCGCCACCGGCACCATGCATGCCCGCAAGCATGCCCCCAAAGACCCCGCCAAGATGGCCGACCACAAAGCCGGCAAAATGGCTAAGGAGCTTGGCCTCACTGCCGACCAGGAAGCCAAGGTAGAGCAACTGCTGCTGGCTCGCCAGCAAGAAACCACCGCCCTCAAAGCGAAGTACGGCACCGACCGCAAAGCCGGCCGCACTGAAATGAAAGCCGCCCACGACCGCTACGAGGCTCAGCTCAAAACCATCCTCACGCCTGCGCAATATGCCAAAATGGATAAGTTGAAAGCCGAGCATCACGGCCACGGCAAGATGCAGGGTGGCGGCAAAATGAAAATGAAGGCCAAAGCCTAATTCACTTGCCCGTCTAAACGCAAAAGGCCCCGACCAATTCTGGTCGGGGCCTTTTGCGTTTAGACGGGGGATTATTGTTTGACCAAGGTAAACCAAGTGCTTGCAGCCTTCCCGGTTGCGTCCAGATTACTGCTTCACAAACTTCAGCGCGTGGGCCCAGCCGCCGGTTTTCATGCCATAGTGTACCCACAGCAGCACCAGTGGTTCCAGGAAGCGCGCCGATTCAATGCCCCCGAAATCAGTAATATTCTTCCAGCCAAAGGATTTCAGCAGGTCAGTCACTTGCTGTCTGGCCGCGGCGTCGTTGCCGGCGATGAACATATCCAGGTCGCTGCCCGTCGAAGTCGGGTCCACCATTTGGGCGGCGCTCACGATGTTGAGGGCCTTCACCACGTGGGCTTGGGGAGCGGCACGCTGCACCATTTCAGCCAGCGAATCGGTGTGGCCGACGAACAGCTTCGGCGGCATGCCCTGGCTCACGTCGAGCGGGTTGGTGAGGTCGATAACCGTTTTGCCGGCTAAGCGGTCAGGGCCGGTCAGCGCGATGGCATCAAGCGTGCCGGTGCCCAGCGTGGCCAGAATCAGTAGTTCCCCAAAATCGGCGGCTTCGGCAAAGGTGCCATGGCTAGCTGTGGGGCCGGCTTGGGCGGCCCAGGCGGTGGCCTTTTCATTGCCGGTGGTGCGCGAGCCCAGCTTCACGGCGTGGCCCAGCGAAACGAGTTTGGTACCCAGCGTTTGCGCAACGCCACCGGTACCGAGAATGCCAATATTCATTAAATCAGGTTTTTGAGTTGGAAATTGGGTTTTAGAAATCAATAGTTGCTTGTACAAGCATTGTTTTTTAGACAAAAAAAATCACTCCATGAGGGCGCGGGCAGCGCGGTATGAGTCCTGCGTGAGGCGGCGGGCCTCTTCCACCCCGATTAGCTGGCTGTATTTGCCGAACATGGTCGTCCAGGCGGCTTGTAGCTGCGGCTGCAGGGCCAGGCTTTTATCGGTGGGCTGTACTTGGGTGGTGCGGCCAGTGGCTTCGCGGCGCAGGTATCCCTGCTGCTCCATTTTCTCTACCAGGCGGGTCACGGTGCTGGCCGTGAGCTCCATGATGGCGGCAATGTCTTTGGGCTGAATGCCGGGCTGGCGGTTCACGGTGAGCAGTAAAAAGGCGTGGCTTGGCCCCAGCCCAATGGGCCGGAAGGCCTCCTCAGCCAGGCCAGTCAGCAACCGGGCCAGGGCATTGGCTGAGAAAAACAGGCAGCCTTTGTAAGGCGATTCGGGCTTGGGAGTGGCCACAATCAGCGGGGTTGAAATGATGATGCAAAGGTAAAGAACTAATTATTGCATGTACAAGCATCATTCTAAATAATTAATCAACATATCTTATAATCAATTAATTATCAGCACTCAAATCCAGGCCTAAAGGCTCTTCTATGAACTTCCGAAACAGCATTCCCGATTTGGTTACCACCGCCAGACTAGTATATTTGGACTAACCACCTGGTTTGAACCACACGAAATTTCCCCATGCCTCCCCTCCCCAGTAGCACGGCCTCGGCCGTGCAAATTCAGCAGTTTTACGACAAGGGCCTGGCCCACGCCAGCTACGCCGTGCGGTGCGGCCGTCAGGTTGCCGTCATCGACCCGGGCCGCGACCCTCAACCCTACTACGATTTTGCCGACGAGCACGAGGCCAACATCATCGCCGTAATTGAGACGCACCCGCACGCCGATTTTGTGTCGTCGCACCTGGAAATTGCGGAAGAAACCGAGGCCACCATCTACTGCAGCAAATTGCTGGGCGCCAAGTACCCCCATAAAGCCTTCGACGATGGCGACCGGATTAAGCTGGGCAATGTGGAGCTGCACGCCATCAATACCCCCGGCCACTCGCCCGACAGCATCAGCATTCTGCTCCTGGACGAGTTGGCCCAAAGCCGCGCCGTCTTTACCGGCGATACCCTCTTTGTGGGCGACGTGGGCCGGCCCGATTTGCGCGAGGAGGAAGCCTTTGGCGGCCACAAGCGCGAGGAGCTTGCGGCCCAGCTCTATCGCAGCACCCGCAACAAGCTCATGACCCTGCCCGGCTCCACCCGCGTGTACCCCGCGCACGGCCCCGGCTCACTCTGCGGCAAAACCACCAGCCCCGACCTCGACAGCACCATTGCCAAAGAGCTTAAGACCAACTACGCCCTGCAGCCCATGTCGCAGGACGAGTTTATCAAAGTGCTGCTCGAAGACCAGCCCTTTGTGCCCAAGTACTTCGGGCACGATGTGAAGCTCAACAAGCAAGGCGCCCCCAGCTTCGAAGACAGCATCCGGGCAGTGCCCACCCTTAGCAGCGCCGCCGTCCTGGAGCCGGACATCCTCCTAATTGATACCCGGCCGGCGGCTAAGTTCCGGGCGGGGCACCTGCCGGGTGCCATCAACCTGCAGGATGGCGGCAAATTCGAAACCTGGCTGGGCTCCATCGTGGGGCCCAAAGAGCCCTTCTACCTGCTCGCCGACTCACAGATTGCGCTGGATACCGTAGTCCGGAAATCTGCGAAGATTGGCTACGAAGCCAGCATCAAGGGTGCCCTCCTGGCCCCGCTCTCGCTACCGGCCACCTCGCCCGAAGTCGATGTAGCCCAAGTGCGCGAGCACCCCGAAGCCTTCACCATCGTCGACATCCGCAACGCGGCTGAGGCCAAGGTGCCGGTGTTTGAGAATGCCCTGCACATCCCGCTGCCCGAGCTGCGCGAGCGGGCCCTCGAAGTGCCCACCGACAAGCCCGTGCTGGTGCATTGCGCCGGCGGTTACCGCTCCGCAGCGGGTGCCAGCATCCTGCAGCAGGCGTTGCACGGCGTGGAAGTGCTGGACCTAGGCGATGCTATCACGGAGTTTCAGAAGCAGGCGGTGCATTAGCCTCTCGTGGCGCAAACTCAGTAGTAGCAAGTGGTTCGGTTTGAAATCCTTGCCACTAATTCCCCGCTAGTAACAGCGGCAATAAAGATGTTGTGTGACGGGCAAAATTTTTATAAATTTAATTTTAACAATTAAAATTATAAAAATGGAAACGGATACGACTGTAAAGACAAACAAAGAGATGGCTCAGGCAGTCTTTGACTATTTCGGCCAGGGTAATGTTCCCGCTATTCTCGACCTAGTTACCGATGATATTAAATGGACCTGTCCCGGGCCCACCGAGATACTGCCTTATGCACAAGTCTACAACGGCAAAAAAGGGGTAGAAGAATTTTTCAGGCTGATTTATGCAAACAAGGATTTCCCCAAATTCGAGGTTAAAGAACTTATCGGAGAGGGCAATAAGGTAGTTGCCCTTGGGCACTGGGATGCAAAATCGAAGAAAACAGGGAACCCTTATTCGGGAGACTGGGCCATGGTATTTTATTTCAGAGATGGGAAATTATATGAGCACAGAGAATATTATGACTCCTATGGGGAAGCAATGGCTTCCAAAGGATAAAACTGCTTGACAGATTTTAGCTATGGCCCAGCGGCCGAAATTCAAGGGATTCAAAAGCCAACTTTCTATTTTCCCTTGCCATTGATAGCAAAGCAACTCACCTCCTGACCGGCGATAAGGACCTCCTAATACTGGGTAGGCAGAACAAAACCCGGATTCTGACAATTGCCGAATACCTTACTGCTTGACTGGTATTATGCTAAACCGCAATAGGCCTCGGCATCCCCCGCCGGGGCTTTTTGCATTTCTTGCCGCATGGGTATCTTTGAGATTATCTCTACCCTATGCGCGTCCTCCACACCGCCGACTGGCACCTCGGCCAGCGTTTCATTAGCGGCCACGAGCGCACCGACGAGCACCGCCACTTCCTGCACTGGCTGGTGGCCACGGTGCGCGAGCACGCCGTGGAAATCCTGGTGATTGCCGGCGACGTTTTCGATAGCGGCTCGCCCTCCAACCAGGCGCTGGAGCTGTACTACGACTTCCTGCTGCAAATGCAGTCCACCGAGTGCCGCGATATTGTGGTGGTGGGCGGCAACCACGACTCGCCGGCTACCCTCAATGCCCCGGCCCGGCTGCTGCGCCACCTGCGGGTGCACGTGGTGGGCTGCGTGCCCGATTGCTTCGAGGACCAAGTATTGATTTTGAATAATGCTGCCGGGCAGCCCGGGCTGGTGGTGTGCGCCGTGCCCTTCCTGCGCGACCGCGACGTGCGCCTGTCGGTGCCCGGCGAAACGGCCGAGGAGCGCGAAGCCCGCCTCAAGCAAGGTATTGCCGACCACTACGCCCGCGTCGCCGAAGTGGAGCACGTGTGGCAGCTGAAAGCCGATGGCCTGCCCGTGCTGGCCACTGGCCACCTCTACGCCGCCGGCGCGGCGCCATCAGACTCCGAGCGCACCATTCACGTGGGCAACCTGGGCCAGGTCACGGCCGAGCATTTCCCGGAAATATTCGATTACGTGGCCCTGGGGCACTTGCACCGGCCCCAGCGCGTGGGCGGGCGCGAGCACATTCGCTACTCGGGGTCGCCGATTGCGCTGTCGTTTTCAGAAATAGACCACGGCAAAGAAGTGCTGCTGCTGGATTTTGCCGGCGGCAAGCTGGCTACGCTCACGGCCCTGCCCGTGCCGGGCACGCGCCGGCTGCTGCGTTTTCATGGGGAACTGGACGAGGTGCTGGGCCTGCTCGTGGCCTACGACAACACCGGCTACCTGCTGCCCGCCTGGGTCGACGTGGAAGTACGCTCCGAGCTCACGCAGCTGGAAGTAGCCGAAGCGCTGCTTAAAGTGATTCAGGACCTAGACCGCAAGCAGGTGGAAGTGCTGGCCCGCCGCCACCTGCGCCTGGTGAAGCTGCGGCCCCTGGGCGAAGCTGTCGGCGACGAGGCCCCGCTCACGCCCAGCCTACACGATTTTACCGAGCGCCAGGTATTTGCGCAGCGCTTGGAAAGCGAGCCGGAAGCCGGCCGGGCCGAGTTGCTGGCCGCATTTGATGAACTATTGGAAGGGATGCCCCACGCATGAAGATTCTCCGCGTCCGTTTCTTTAACCTGAACTCCCTGCGCGGTGAGCACGAGGTAGACTTCGGCAATAGCCCCTTGTCCGATGCGGGGCTGTTTGCCATTACCGGGCCCACGGGGGCGGGCAAAACCACCATTCTCGACGCCATCACGCTGGCCCTCTACGGGCAGGTGCCGCGCCACGACGGCAGCGGCCCCGAACACGTGATGAGCCACGGTACGGGCGAGAGTTGGGCCGAAGTTGAGTTCCAGGCCAGTGGCGGGGTGTACCGGGCCAAGTGGGGCCAGCACCGCGCCCGCCGCCGGGCCGACGGCCCGCTGCAGGACTCTAAAATGGAGCTGAGCGAGCAGAAAATAGTGGACGGCGAGGAAACCTGGCCCTTTCTGGAAACCTACAAGTCGCGGGTGCCAGCCAAGGTGGCCGAGCTTAGTGGGCTGGAATACCGGCAGTTTCTGCGCTCGGTGCTCCTGGCTCAGGGCGAGTTTACCAAGTTCCTGAAATCGACCGCCGGCGAGCGGGCCCAGCTGCTGGAAAAGCTGACGGACACGCGTAAATACTCCGACATTTCCCGGGCAGCCTACGAGCGCGCCAAGCAGGAAACCCAACGGGTAGAAACCCTGCGCGCCGGCCTGGCCGGCGTAGCCCTGCTAAGCCCCGAAGAAGTAGCAGAGCTGGAAGCCGACGTACAGGAGCTAACCCAGCACGTGCAGCGCGCCACCGCCGAGCAGCAGCGCCTGACCGAAGCCCAAACCTGGCGCCGCCGCCTCGAAGAGCTGGCCGGGCAGCAGCAGCGCAGCCAGTCGCGCCTGCACCAGCTCACGGCCCAGGCCGAAACCCTCACGCCGGTGCGCCAGCGCGTGGCCCGGCACGAGCAGGCCCTCCCCTTCCAAACGCCGTGGGCCCTGCTGCAAAAAACCGACGAGCAGCTGCGGCACCTCACCCGCGAGGCCGAGCAGCTGCGCCAGCAGCTGCCCCAACTGCAGGCTCAGGTGACCGCCGCCCGCCAGGCCCGCGCTACCGCCGCCGAAGCGCGAGAAACCGCCGCCGCGACCCGCCGCGACCAGGAACCCCGTCTCCGCGAAGCCGAAAAGCTGGATTTGCAGGTTCAGGAAGCTGATAAGCGCCTACGGGAGCATCGCCAGGAATATGAGCTTAAAAACGAGCGGTGCAAACAGCTCAAAGCGGCTACCGAGGCAGCTAGCGCCCGGCTGCGCGAGCTGCGGCAGCAGCTCCACTCCGTGCAGGAATGGCTTACTAAGAACCTGCATCTCACCGAGCTCGGCGAAGCCCTCCCCGCCCTCACGGGCAGCCTTCAGGACTGGGACCACCTGCGGGCGGAACTGGGCCGGCTGCTGCAAGCCGAACGCACGCTGCAGCTGCGCCTCACTGCTGCCATTGCAGCCGGCACCCAGGGCCGCGCTGAAGCTGCCACCGCCACCGAGCAACTGAGCGCCGTGCGCGAGCAGCAGCAAACCGCCACCGCCCAACGCGACCAGTGGCTCACGCGCCTGCAGCACCACGAAACAACCCTCCGCCAGCAGCACGCCGACCAGGAATGGGCCCAGAACGACCTACGGCGCCTTATTCAGGCTCACCACCTGATTCTAACGCACGAAGAAGCCCGCGAGCATCTCACGGCGGGTGAGCCCTGCCCATTGTGCGGGGCTACCGAGCACCCGTACGCTGCCGGTGAATTGGGCGTGAATGCCGAATCGGTACGCGCCGACCGGGAGCGTGAGGAAGAATTGGGCAAGCGCGTCCGTGCCCTCAACGCCCGGCTCAACCGCGTGCAGGCCCTGACCGGCATGCTCGAAAACAACGGTGGTCTGGCGCAGCCTGGCCCCGGCACACCGGCCCCGCTCGCCGAGGCCGAGGAAGCCGATGCTTTTGCGCAGGTGCGGGCGCTGGGACCGCTGCTGCGGGAGCTGGAACAGCATCGGCAGGCCCTGGAGCTTGTGCTTTCCAAGGCCGAAAGCCGCGTTCAGCAAGCCACTGACCAGCACCTGGAACTGACCACCGAAATGACGCAGGTAAGCGCCGACCTGGCCGATGCCCGGGAGCGCGAGCCCCTGGTGCGGGAGCAGCTGGCGAGCCTGAGCAGCAGCTTTGGCCTGACCTTCTCCGGCGAAAACGGGCCTGAGCTGATTGACCGGCTCAAAGGGCTGGGCACAGAATTCCAGAACAAGCAGAAGGCCCAGACCGAGGCCGAAAAAGAGCTGGCGGCGGCCGAAGTAGGTTTGGCGAAGGACGAGCAGGACAAAGCCGAGGTGGACGCCTGGTTGCGCACCCGCAAGGCCGAGCTGCTGGCCGAACACGAAGCCATTAAGACCCAAAAGGAGCAGCGTCAGCAGCTCTTTGCTGGCCCCGATGTAGCAGCGGCCCGCGAGCAGCTGGAAGCCGCAGCTCAACGAGCTGACAAACAGCTAACCGAAGCCGACCAGCAGCTCCAGAAGCACGAAACCGACCTGACTACCGCCGAAAACCAGCTGCGCCAGCGCGAGCAGGACGCCGCCCGGCAGCAACTGGAGCGCGCCACCCAGCACGCGGCCTTGGTGGCTAGCCTCGAAACTGCCGGCCTGGTGCCCGACCCCTCGGCCCTGGCCGCCCTGCTCCTGCCCGATGCCGAGGTGCGCCGCCTAGCCGGCCAGCTCCAGCAGCACGAGCAGGACCTGGCCATCACCCAGCAAACCCTGACCGACCTGGCCGGCCAGCTTCACAGTGAGCAAGCCCGCGCCCTTACCCCCGACCCGGCCGAAACCATAGCCGGCCTGCTGCAGGCCAACCGCGAGCAGCTGGCCGCCATCCATCAGCAGCTGGGGCAGCGGCAGGAGCGCCTCAGTAGCCACCGCACCGGCCTGGAACGCCACGCCGCACTGGCCGCGGAGCTCGAAAAGCAGCAGCAGGAAGCCCGGCGCTGGCGCGGCCTGGCCGAGGTCATCGGCTCGGCCGACGGCAAGAAATTCAGCGAGTTTGCCCAGGGCCTCACCCTGGCCCGCCTGGTGGACCTGGCCAACCGCCACCTCACCCGCCTCACTGACCGCTACCACATCCTGCGCAACCCTGAGGAGCACCTCGACCTGCTGATTCTGGACGAGTACCAGGCCGGCAGCACCCGTTCCATGAACTCTCTTTCGGGAGGCGAAAGCTTCCTGGTGAGCCTGGCCCTGGCCCTTGGCCTAAGTGAGTTGGCCGGCCGCAAGACTCAGATTGACACGCTGTTCATTGATGAAGGCTTCGGCACTCTGGACCCCGATGCGCTCGACGTAGCCCTCACGGCATTGGAGATGCTGCAAGGCACGGGCAAAACAATCGGCATCATCTCCCACGTCGAGGCCCTGAAGGAACGGGTGAGCACCCAAATCAACGTGCGCAAGGGTGCAGGCGGCATCAGCTCAATTCGGGTAATTGGGCTGTAGGGCTTCGTTTATAGATACTTAAACCCTTACGTCTGTCATGCAGAGCGCAGCGAAGCATCTTATCACCGCGGAACGACTTGAGCTAACCTGATAAGATGCTTCGCTGCGCTCTGCATGACAGGCGCTTAAAATGATTAGTCACGAGGTAGAGATGCTTCGGCTGCGCTCAGCATGACAGTTCTTTTTGCGTCTTTTTGGGCAACTGCATAGATTCTCAGCGCCGGCCGCGGCGGTTGGCGATGCGCTCTACGCGCTGCTTTCGAATCCAGCGCAGATAGGTTTGCAGCTCCTCGGCGGCGCGCAACAGCTCAACCGAAGAGTAGCGCCGGGCCAGGTCTCGATTGCTTAGGAAGCGGTGCACACTGCTGTGGCAAGGCTGGCACAGCTCAACCGTGGGGCCGTATTTACCCCCTTCTTCGCGCGGTACCAAGTGGTGGCGGGAAGTGGCTTGTACCTCCCGCTCGCACAGGCCGCATTGGGGGCCAACAGCGGCCGGTGAATCGAGATCCGGCCATGCCGAGGGCCGTGGGCGCTGCCTTGCCATAAGCTGCAAAAGGGGCGGGTTAGAATGAGGGTGATTTATTGAGCTAACACCGTTCAACTTTCACAAGTTGCTGATATGCTTACTATGCGCTACCTTGGCCTGTGTTGAGCTTACTCGCATAGCTTAATTTACTCTTTGTTTCATATAACTTTTACTATTTTCAAACATGATAACAACTGTACCCTTCGTTACCTCAACCAAGCAGCCGTCGCTGGCCGGCCGGGTAGCCGGCGTGCTCACGGCCCTGTTGCTGCTGGGGGCCGCGCCTTCGGTGCACGCCCAAACCTGGATGGTGAGCACCAACGCCCAAATCAAAATGGGTATTCTCGATAAATACGGCCAGCTGGGACCCTACACGGCCACGTTTGTGGTGCACAGCGAGCGTACCGGCAAAGACTACTTCCTGGTGAAAGAGTTGGCCACGGGCCAAACGGGCGTCGACGTGCTGTTCCCCACCGACCCTTCGGACCCGCAGTATTTCAAAACCGAATCTGGGGAAGCGGCTGCCGCCGCTCCCGGCCGCTACACCTGGGAATGCCGGGTAAAAGGCGTGAAAGCCGTGGGCGGCCGGTTTGTATTTCCCGAAGTCGGCAACGACGTGAGCGTGGTTACCAAGTAGATACTTAGCATACGGGCAGCTTTTTAAGCAGCGAAACCAACGAAAGCCTGGCCATGTGCCGGGTTTTTTCGTTTAGAAAGTGGGCCCTGGCCAGCCAGGAATGCCGCACCAGGGTCATTCATTCGTTCACTTTCTTTCGTCATCATCGTGCCACGCAAATCCTTTCCCGAACTCATCAACAGCCCGGGCATGCCCGTGCTGGTCGATTTTTATGCCACCTGGTGCGGCCCCTGCAAAACCATGGCGCCCATTCTGGAGCAGGTAGCGGCCCAACACGGGGGCAAGCTGCGCGTCATCAAGATTGACGTGGACCGCAACTCGGCGGTGGCCCAGCAATACCGCGTGCAGAGCATCC
Source organism: Hymenobacter plasmatis (assembly GCF_020711255.1). Lineage (GTDB taxonomy): Bacteria > Bacteroidota > Bacteroidia > Cytophagales > Hymenobacteraceae > Hymenobacter. The sequence continues at coordinate 63,780 of NZ_JAJFAW010000016.1, read as the reverse complement.
CCACGCTCATTCTCTTCCATCAGGGGCAGCCGGTGTGGCGGCAGGCGGGCGTGGTGCCTGCCGCGCAAATCAGCCAGGCGCTGCAGCCGTTTGTGGGCAAAAGCTAGCTCCTCGGTTTCCGGCTGCTGGGGCTGCGAGCGGGCGGCAAACTATCCAGCCGGACTGGGCGTTGGAGAGCACGCTACCTTTGTGTTTTCCTCGATTGCTACCGTATGCCTGTGGGTTCTGCTAAGCGTTACTTATTATTAGTGTTATTGTTAGGCTTGGGCTGGCCACGGGTGGGCTGGTCGCAGGAAGCAGCCCGCTTTCTGCTCAGCGGCACGGTGCGCGGCGCGCGCGGCGAAGCGCTACCGGGAGCCAGCGTGGCTGTGCCAGCGCTCAATACCGGCACCGCAGCCGATTCCCTGGGCCATTTCTCCCTGCCCCTGCCGGCCGGGCGGCACCAAGTGGTGGTGGCCTTCGTGGGGTATCAGCAAATCACCCGCGAGCTGAACCTGACCAAAAACCAGCGCCTCAACGTGGCCCTGGAGGAAAGTGGCAACCAGCTCGGCGAAGTGGTGGTAGAAGGCGCCGCCACGCTGGAAGAGAAGCTCAAAACCACGCAAATGGGCGTCGAGCACCTCAGCATCCGGGAGGCCAAGCTGCTGCCGGCGTTGTTTGGCGAAGTTGATATTCTGAAAACGCTGCAGCTCAAGCCGGGCATTCAGAGCGGCGGCGAGGGCACCAGCGGCCTGTTTGTGCGCGGCGGCTCGGCCGACCAAAACTTGGTACTCCTCGACAATGCCCTGGTGTACAACCCCAACCACTTGTTTGGGCTGTTTTCGGTGTTCAACTCCGATGCCGTGCAAAGCGTGGACCTGTACAAATCGGGCTTTCCAGCTCAATTTGGCGGGCGGCTGTCGTCGGTAGTGGATGTGAAGTTGCGCGAGGGTGACCGCCAGCACTACGTGGCCACCGGTGGTGTTGGCCTCATTTCTTCGCGCCTCACCTACGAGGGGCCTATTAACAAGGGCAAAGGCTCGTTCATCGTGTCGGGCCGCCGCACGTATTTCGACATTTTCACGCGCGCCCTCAACAAGGCCAACGAAGGAAAAGAAGACTACAGCCCCATTCCCGATTACTACTTCTACGACCTCAACGCCAAGGCCAACTACACGCTCGGCGACAAAGACCAGCTGTTTCTGAGCGGCTACCTGGGCCGCGACACGTTTGGGTTCAACAGCTCGGGCGGGTTCGATTTTAAATTCAACTGGGGCAACACCATCGGCACGCTGCGCTGGAACCACGTTTTTTCGCCCAAGCTCTTCGTCAACACCTCGGTATCGGTTTCGGATTACAAATACGACCTGACCAACAAGCTCGACCAGTTCAGCTTCAAGCTGGGCTCGAGCATCACCGACTACAGCGGCCGCACCGATTTTGAGTACACCCCCAACGACCGGCACGTGCTCAAAGCCGGCGCGCAGCTCACTCAGCACAAGTTCGGCGTGGGCCGGCTGGACGCCAATTCCGGCGACGGCCGCGTGAACTTCGGGTCCGATGTGAGCTACTACGGCCTGGACGGCGCCCTATACGCCTCCGACAACTTCAAAGCCACCGACAAGCTGCAGCTCGAAGGCGGCCTGCGCCTGACCGGCTTCCGCAGCGGCAGCAACCAATACGGCGGCCTCGAGCCCCGCGCATCGGCCCGCTACTCCCTGAACGACCGTACCTCGCTCAAGGCCAGCTACGCCCTGATGTACCAGTACGTGCACCTGGTCACGAACTCGGGTGCCTCGCTGCCCACGGATATCTGGTACCCTTCGCGGCTCTCGGTGCAGCCGCAGCGCTCGCAGCAGCTGAGCAGTGGCGTGAGCTTTCTATTGGGCCAGGGCAAGTACTTGCTCACCAACGAAGTGTACTACAAGTGGGGCCGCAACCAAGTTGATTTTAAGGACGGCGCCCAGCTTTTTGTAAACCCCGAACTGGATGCGGAATTCATTTTCGGCAAAAGCTGGAGCTACGGCGACGAGCTGTACCTGGAAAAGAAAACCGGCAAAACCACCGGCTGGATAGGCTACACGCTGGCCTGGAGCTGGCGCAATTTCCAGCCCCAGCGCGGCACCACCGGCGTAAACAACGGCCAGGACTTCCACCCCAACTACGACCGCCGCCACAACCTGACCGTGGTGCTGCTGCATCAGCTCAACGCGCGCATCAATCTCACCGCCAGCTTCATCTATACCTCGGGCTCGCTCACCACGCTGCCGTTGGGCCGGTTTGGCGTGCAGGACATTCCGGGCTCGAGCACGGGCATTGACCCGCGGCCGGTGCCCATTTACCCCAACCGCAATTCCTACCAGCTCATTCCCTACCACCGCCTCGACCTCGGCGTGGTGTACAAAATCGGCACCCGGCGCAACCAGGACCTCACCCTGAGCATTTACAACGCCTACAATCGGCGCAATGCCTACTTCGTGTTTTTCGAAACCGTGAAGGACAAAGCCACCGACCGCACCACCGGCTTCCAGGCCAAGCAGGTATCGCTGTTCCCGGTCATTCCTTCGCTGACTTACAATTTCAGGTTTTAATGGTAATGCAGAGCACAGTTAACTGTCATTCTCCCACACCGCCTGCCATGCTGACGCAGGAAGCATCTTATCAGGTTAGAACGAATCGTGCAACGGGGATAAGATGCTTCGCTGCGCTCTGCATGACAGGCAACGACGCTACTTAGCATCATAGCAGCTCAGCCTATAAAAACTGCTGAACATCCCCATTATGATAACCATAAATAAATCTGCTGTTTACATCCTCGCCTTCCTGGCATTGGCTGGGTGTGGCAAGCTGCAGAACAACATCGACGTGGCGCTGCCTAGCTACTCGGCCGAACTGGTGGTGGAGTGCTACCTGGAGCCGGGCCAGGTGCCGAGCCTGGCCGTCACCACCTCGGTGCCGTACCTGAGCGCGGCATTGCCGCAGGTGCCCACCGACGTTACCGTGAGCCTCACCATGCCCAACGGCACCGTGGTGCCGCTGCCCTTCAAGCCCAATTACGCCGCCCTGGTAGACACCAGCTCGGGCCAGAAATTCCACTCCCACATTGGGCGCGACCCGTTGGTGGCCCGCCCCGGCGACGTGTTTAAGCTTGACGTGCGCGACACTCAGGGCCGCCACGTCACGAGCACCACCACCATGCTCCCGCCCGTGCCCATCGATTCGGTGGAATACAAGTTCAACGACAAAACCGGGGCCGAGCGCAAGGCTTATTTCCTCACTAGCTTCCACGACCCGCCCACGGACGATGACTGCTACCGCCTGCAGCTGCACAAAGGCAACCCGGCCAAAGGCGCCCTGCTAAAGCGGCCCGAAGTAGATAACTCCATCGAGGACCGGCTACTCAACGGCAAGCCGTTTGTGGTGGGCACCACCTATCGCTTTCTCAGCGGCGATACCGTCACGGCCACCCTCTACCACACCGATGCGGCCTTCTTCCGTTTCCGCCAGTCGATTCGCGATGCCCGCGGGGCCAACGGCAACCCGTTTGCCCAGCCCTCAGCCATCTACAGCAACGTGCAGGGCGGCGTTGGCATCTTCTCGGTGCTGAGCGGCACCCATATTACTAAAATAATTAAATAAGTGATTTTTTAATTGCGTTGCTTGCAACGTGAAGCCCAAAAAGTGGGTCATCACAGCATCTTTTCACTTTCTGTGCTCTACATGATTTCCACTTTCCGCGCTCCGCTTTTTCTACTCCTCTTTGGGCTGGCTGGCCTCAGCCTGAGTAGCTGCTCCAAAAAAGACGCCCCCACTGCTCAGACCCAAACATCCTCCTCGCAGCAAATAACTACGGGCAGCTGGCGCCTCGATGAAATTCGCCAAAATGGCCAGGTAGCGAGCAGCGGTACTGGTATAAAAGACCGGTATTCGCTCACGTTCCGAGCCGATGGCACCTACACGCAAAAGCTCCTGGCTGACAACACCACCTACAACGGAACCTGGGCGCTCAATAACAACAATACCGTGTTGCATTTCACCGACCAAAAGGGCGCCAGCACCGACTACACCCTGACAAGTCTGAAGGCAACCGAGTTGCGTTACAGCTTTACCAACAAATCCAGCCAAACCGAAGAACTGGTGTTTTCGGCCCAGCCGTAAGCTCCTGTTTTCTGCTCAACAAAAAGGCCATTGCTATCTGCAATGGCCTTTTTTTTCTCCTGACACCAAATTGAGCTAACCTTGAATTGAACTCAGGTCAATAATTAGCTCAACGGCTACATCTTTTCGATTACGGCCTTTACCAACGCCGTAAGGCGCGGCTCGGCCTTGGCGGCAGCGGCAAAAATATCGGCCAGCACCACCGGCTTGAGGTGCCCCGGCGAGCACAAATCGGTGATGACCGACACGGCCAGCACGGGCAAGCCCAGGTGGCGGGCCGCAATTACCTCGGGCACGGTGCTCATGCCCACCGCATCGGCCCCGATGATGCGCAGGTAGCGGTACTCGGCCGGAGTTTCGAGCATGGGGCCGGGCACGCTCACGTACACGCCGCGCCGGGTGGTAGCAGCCTGGCCCAACTCCTGGGCGGCGGCTTCGGCGTGGGCCAGCAGGCCGTGGTCGTAGGCGGCAAACATGTCCGGGAAGCGCGGGCCCAGCTCGTCGTGGTTCGGGCCGATGAGCGGGTTGGTGGGCTGCAGATTGATATGGTCGTCTATCAGCATCAGGTCGGCAATATTGAAGTCGGGGTTGAGTCCGCCCGCGGCATTACTTACTACCAGCTGCTTGATGCCCAGCATCTTCAGCACCCGCACCGGCAGCACCACCTGCTCCATGGTGTAGCGCTCGTAGTAGTGAAAGCGGCCTTGCAGCACGGCCACGTTTTTGCCGCCCAGACGGCCCAGCAGCAGCCGGCCGGCGTGGCTTTCTACGGTCGAAAGCGGGAAGTGCGGGATGTTGGCGTAGCTGATGCTGTGCTGCACTTCTACTTCCCGGGCCAGCGCGCCGAGCCCCGTACCGAGGATGATGCCGATATCGGGGCGAAAATTGGGCGCGTAGGCTTCGATGTAAACGGTAGCCTCGCGCAGTTGCTGCATATGGAGCATTTAGGGCTGGGAGTCGGGCAGTTGAAAGAGTTTATTGCAAATCGAATTCATAGGGCAGCCGGGCCTGCACGCCGCGCATGTGCATGAGCTGCTGGTACTGCGCATAAGCCGGGTAGAGCGGGCCCAACTGGGTTTGCAGGGCCTTGGTTTGGGCTTCTTCGTCATCGCCGGCCCCAACCATGTTGAGCAGGCGTTCCAACTCGGTTTTGCGGCGGGGCAAGCGCTGCACCCGGAAGTCGTCGGCCTTGATGTGGGCGCGGGCGGCGGCTATTTTCACGGCGTCGGTGTAGTCGCCCAGCACGTCCACGAGGCCGTTGTTCTTGGCTTCGACCCCGCTCCAGACGCGGCCCGACGCCAGGCGGCGCAGGCGCGCCACGGGCATGTGCCGGCCCAGGGCCGCCTTGGTGGTGAAATCGGCGTAGATGTGGTCGACTTCGTGCTGCAGCGTGCGCTTCTCAAAGTCCGAGAGCGGGCGCGTGATGGTGGGCAGGTCCGAGAACTTGCCGGTGGTGACGCGGTCCACGGTGATGCCGAGCTTGTTGGCCAGCATGGGCTGGATGTTGGGCAGCACGCCAAACACACCAATGGAACCCGTGATGCTGTTGGGGTGGGCCACAATGGTGTCGCAGGCCATGGCAATGTAGTAGCCGCCCGACGCCGCCACGTCCGACATCGACGCAATAATCGGCTTCACCTTCTTGGTGAGCAGCACCTCGCGGTAGATAATGTCGGAGGCCAAGGCCGAGCCGCCGGGCGAGTTGATGCGCAGCACCACAGCCTTCACCTTATCGTCGAGCCGGGCCTTGCGGATGGCTTCGGCAAACTTGTCGCTGCCGATGTTGTCGTCGCTGCCTTTGCCGGTCACGATGTCGCCTTCGGCATAAATCACGGCAATGCGGTTGCCGCTGGTTTTGCCTTCGTTTTCATCGGCCTGGTCTTCGTCGAAGTAGTCGTGCAGGCTCACCAGGTTGGGCTTTTTCTTGCTGCTCAAACCCAGTTTGCCGCGCATGTAGTCCTGCACTTCATCGAAGTAGCCGAGCTTGGTTACCATCTTCAGGCGCAGGGCATCGGAGGCGTTGTGCACCAGCATCGAGTCGCTGATAACCTTGAGGCGCGCCGGGGCAATGCCGCGGGTGGCGGCTACCTGCCCAATCATGTGGTTGTTGATGGCGTTCAGGAACGACACGGTTTGGTAGCGGGCCGAATCGGAGAAGTTCTCGCGGAAAAACGGCTCAACCGCGCTTTTGAAAGAACCCACGCGGAAGATGTACGGCTCAATGCCGGCCTTGTCGAACAGCCGCTTGTAGAACAGCACCTCCGTGCTCAAGCCGTTGAACTCCAGCGTCCCTTGCGGGTGCAGGTAGATTTCATTGGCCACCGACGAGAGGTAGAAGGCCTTCTCCGAGCACACTTCATGGTAGGCCACGATGAACTTGCCCGACTTCTTGAAGTTGAGCAGCTCGTTGCGCACCTCTTCCATCGAAGCCATGCCGCCCTGCACAATGTCGAGGTTCAGGAGAATACCCTTGATGTCGCCGTCGGTTTTGGCCCGGCGTATGGCCTGCTTCAGGCTCACCAGCCCCGTGGAGGAGTTGTTGCCCCCAAAGAAATTAAACTTGCTGTCGCGCCCCCGCTCCGAGAGCGGCTCGTTGAGCTTCAACTCCAGCACCGAATTGGCGGCGATTACCTTGCGGTCGGCCGTGCTGGCGGCCCCAATGATGGCGGCCAGCAGCACAAAGCCCAGGAAGCAGAACGCCACCAAGCCCACGAGGGTGGCCAGCACGTATTTAAAGAATTGACGCATGTCGTTTATATTACAGAAATTAGGTTTGTAAAAGTAAGGACGCAGAACTGCTGTCGCTGCTTTTTTAAATCCTATCCAAAAACAGCCCGGGTTTCGAAATTGAGCTAGCTATAAACTGCTTAGTGCCTGGCGCCTGCCGTTTCGCTCGCGCCATCTGTCATGCAGAGCGCAGCGAAGCATCTTCTCAGGTTAGAACGAATCGTTGAGGCGTGAGAAGGTGCTTCGCTGCGCTCTGCATGACAGACGGGCTCGGCATGACGTTGGGCTAATACCCGTACTTCTCGCCCCACCAGCTGCGCAGACGCTCCTGGATTTTCTGCTCGCTTGGATTCAGGCCCGGCTCGTAGAAACGGGTGCCGCTCAGCGCATCGGGCAGAAACTCTTGCTCCTCAAAATTGCCCTCGCCGTTGTGCGAGTAGGCGTACTCCTTGCCGTAGCCGAGCTGCTTCATCAGGCGCGTGTGGGCGTTGCGCAGCGGCACCGGCACGGGGTACACACCATTAGCTTTTACCTCGGCCTGCGCCGCCCGAATGGCCATATAGGAGGCGTTGCTTTTTACCGAAGTAGCCAGGTAAACAACGGTTTGGGCCAGAATCAAATCCGACTCCGGCAGGCCGATGACCGTGCAGGCCTGAAAGCAGCTCGTGGCCAGCATCAGGGCGTTGGGGTTGGCGTTGCCGATGTCTTCGGAGGCCAGAATGAGCATGCGGCGGGCGATGAACTTCACGTCTTCGCCGCCTTCCAGCATCACGGCAAGGTAGTAGAGCGCGGCATTGGGGTCGGAGCCGCGCATGCTTTTGATAAAGGCCGAAATGACGTCGTAGTGCATTTCGCCGCCCTTGTCGTACTTGGCCAGCGGGCGTTGGGCTACCTCCTGCACCACCGCATCCGTGATAGTGACCACGCCTTTTTTATCCGGCGGCGTGCTTTGCACCACAATTTCCAGCAGGTTAAGCAGCTTGCGGGCGTCGCCCCCGCTCAGGGCCAGCAGGGCGTGGTCTTCGGCCAGCTTCACTTTTTTCTGCTTCAGGGCCTCGTCTTCCTTCAAGGCTTTGGCCACCAGCTCGCGCAGGGTTTCCGCGCTCAGCGGCTCCAGCACGTACACTTGGCAACGCGAGAGCAAGGCCGGGATAACTTCAAACGAAGGGTTTTCAGTAGTAGCCCCAATCAGCGTGACGGTACCCTGCTCCACGGCCCCGAGCAAAGCATCCTGCTGCGCCTTGCTAAAGCGGTGAATTTCATCAATAAACAGCACCGTGCCCCGCTGCCGCTTGGCCTTCTCAATCACGTCGCGCACGTCTTTCACGCCCGCATTGATGGCCGAGAGCGCCGAAAACGGCTGCTTCAGCTCCGAGGCCAGCAAGTGCGCCAGTGTGGTTTTGCCCACGCCGGGCGGGCCCCACAGTATCAGGCTGGGCAGGCGGCCGGAGTTGAGGTAGCGGCGCAGCACGCCCTTCTCCCCTACCAAATGCTGCTGGCCGGCGTAGTCGGCCAAGCGGCGGGGGCGCTGGCGCTCGGCCAGGGGCGCGTCGGGCCCGGGGCCAGGCTGGGGAGTAAATGCGGCGGGTTCGTCGGGAAAAAGAGAGGTCATGGGAATTGACGAGGCTAGGAGCGCGACCTTTGCGGTTCGCTTGTCAGAACGTTTGTCATAGAAACGAGTTCTAGCGGCACGCGGGGCCAGCCGCAAAGTTGGCCCCTGGTTCCGTGGGTTCCCGCCGCTGCTATCCGAATTAATTATTATGCGCAATTCCTACCGCGTCCACGCGGCGCTGTTTTTCGTCGCCCTCATCTACGCCGCCAACTACAGCTTGTCGAAAGACGTGATGCCGCGCTACATGGGGCCGTTTGGCATTGTCACGCTCCGCATCGTGGGGGCGGCGCTGTTCTTTGGCATCATCCACCGCATTGTGGCCCCGCAGGATAAGCTGGTGGGCCGGGCCGACAACCTGCGCGCCATTGCCTGCGGCATCTGCGGCATTGGCGTCAACCAGCTCCTGTTTTTTTCGGGCCTGAACCTGACCTCGCCCATCAGCGCCTCGCTGCTGCAAACCATCGCGCCCATTGTGGTGGTCATTGCCTCGGCCATTTTGCTCAGTGAGAAAATCACCCTGCCGCGCGTACTAGGCATTGCCGTGGGCGCCTTCGGGGCGGGCTTGCTCATCCTGAGCCGCAACGCGCAGGCGGCTATTTACCCGCACGCCACGCTGGGTAACATTTTCATTCTGGCCAATGCCACGGTCTTTGGGCTCTACCTGGTGCTGGTGCAGCCCTTGATGCGCAAGTACCACGCCTTCACGGTGCTGGCGCGCATCTTCCTGGTAGGTGCCTTCATCGCGGTGCCTTTTGGCTGGCGCGAGGCCCTCACCGCCGACTACGGCCACTTCCCGCTGTACATCTGGTTGGAAATCGGCTACATGGTCATCTTCCTCACCATTCTGGCCTACCTGCTTAACAACTGGGCCCTGAAGTACGCCTCTGCGGCCCTGCTGGGCGTGTACATCTACCTGCAGCCGGTACTGGCCGTACTCATCGCCGTGAGTCTGGGCAAAGACCACCTCACCTGGGGCAAGGCCGGGCAGGCCGTGCTCATCTTCCTGGGCGTGTGGCTGGTGAGCCGCAAGCCCAAAGCGGTGGCCGAGCCTGAGGTGCCATTGGTAGCGATTCAGGACTAAAGCGCCGAACCTCCAAATTGCCAATTGGTTTATTCGCACAACGACCTGCTTTCATCGGGCACTCATCCTGCCTGCGCGAAGTTCGTATAGACGAACTGCCCCTTCCCGGGCAGCCGCTTTACCACTTACGCGTCACCCATGAAACACCCCACGCTTGCGCATGCCGGCATCCCCATTGCCCCCTCCCTCGATTCAACTTTAGCCGACGACGGCGTGCAGCCCCGCGTGGCGCCCAACAAGCAGCGACTGGTGCGTATTTCGGCCCTGGCGGTGCTAGTAGCTCTTACCATCAGCTTGGTGGCCCGGCTGCTGGTCTACCTCATCAACCTGGTCACGAACCTGGTTTTTCATGGCGAACTGGCGCTGAACTACCACAGCCCGGCAACTAACCACCTCGGCCTGTGGGTGATTTTGATGCCGGCCCTTGGCGGCCTGCTGGTCAGCCTGATGGCCATTTACGGCTCCAAGGCCATTCGCGGCCACGGCATCCCCGAGGCCATGGAGCAAATTCTGACCAACCAGAGCCGCATCAAGCCGTCCATTATGTACCTCAAGCCGCTGTCGGCGGCCATTTCCATCGGCACGGGTGGCCCGTTTGGCGCCGAGGGGCCCATTATTGCTACGGGCGGTGCGTTGGGCTCCACGTTGGGCCAGCTCATCAACATCACCCACCACGAGCGCAAAGTGCTGCTGGCGGCGGGCGCCACGGCGGGCATGTCGGCCATTTTCGGCACGCCCATCGCGGCTGTGTTTCTGGCCATTGAGCTGCTGCTGTTTGAGTTTTCGCCCCGCTCGCTGTTGCCGGTAGCATTGGCCTGCATCACGGGTGCGGCAGGCCACCACCTGCTGTTCGAGCAAGGCCCGGTGTTTGAAATGCCCGCGCTGCTCGCCCCGAGCAACGGTGCCCTGGCCACCTACAGCGCCATCGGCCTGCTGGTAGGCCTGGCCTCGGTGGTCATTACCAAAATCGTGTATTTCATCGAAGACAGTTTCGAAAAGCTGCCCATTCACTGGGCCTGGTGGCCCGCACTGGGCGGCCTGGCGGTGGGCGGCATCGGTTACTTCGCGCCGCGCACCCTGGGCGTGGGCTACGAGAACATTACCACTGTGCTGTCGGGCAATGCGCCGCTGAGCTTGCTGCTGTCGCTGTGCTTGCTCAAGTTTGCGTCGTGGGCTATCTCGCTGGGCAGCGGCACGTCGGGCGGCACGCTGGCGCCGTTGCTCACCATTGGCGGGGCCACGGGTGCGCTGTTGGGCGTGGCCATTAAGCACTTCTTTCCAGCTTCGGATATTGTACTACCGCTGGCCGCGCTGGTGGGCATGGCAGCCATGTTTGCGGGCGCGTCGCGGGCGCTGCTCACCTCCATCGTTTTCGCGGTGGAGTCCACCGGCCAGGCGCAGGCGCTGCTGCCGCTGCTGGGTGCCTGCACCGGCGCTTATCTGGTGTCGTTTCTGCTGATGGGCAATACCATCATGACCGAGAAAATTGCCCGCCGCGGCGTGAAAACGCCGGTCGATTACGAGCCCGACTTGCTCGACAAAGTGAACGTAGGCCGCGTGCTGCAAAACGGCATGGTGGCCATCAGCACCGACAACAGCATCCGCGAAGTGCGCGAATGGACCGAGCGCGACTCGGAGCGCACCGGCCCACATCTGGTTATTGTGAACCCCGACGGGTCGTTTGCCGGCATCGTGAGCACCGTGGCCCTGGCCGGCTGGCACGCCGATGAGCACGCGCCCATCAGCGCCCTGCTGCAGCCCCGCTCCTCCACCGTACTGGCCACCGACACCCTCCGCACCGCCGTAGAGCGCATGGCCCGCGAAAACGTGGACGTGCTGCCCGTCCTCAGCCCCGGCAGCAAAGCGCTGGTGAGCGGCGTTATCTCCTACCGCGACATTCTGACCGCCTACAAAAACCGCCTCGAAGACGACGGCAAAATGGCTCCCCACATTTCGCTCAAGCGCAAGAGCCTACGCGTGCTGCTGCGCGGCCAGGCGCTGTTTCAGAAGCAGAAATCGGAGATTGAATAAGGTTGAGCTGAATTCAGTTTTTTCTTGAATAAAAAAAGGCTCCTGCATATTGCAGGAGCCTTTTTTTGCAGCTTAAGTCGATACTCAATTACAGGTGAATCACCTCGCCGTAAGCAGCAGCGGCAGCTTCCATAATGGCTTCCGACATCGTGGGGTGCGGGTGCACCGACTTAACGATGTCCATACCCGTGGTTTCCAGCTTGCGGGCTACCACTACTTCGGCAATCATCTCGGTCACGTTCATGCCAATCATGTGGGCACCAAGCCACTCGCCGTATTTCTTGTCGAAAATGACTTTCACAAAGCCATCCTTGGCACCGGCGGCGCTGGCTTTGCCCGAGGCGGAGAAGGGGAATTTGCCCACCAGCACGTCGTAGCCTTTTTCCTTGGCTTCGGCTTCGGTGTAGCCCACGCTGGCGATTTCGGGCGAGGCGTAGGTGCAGCCGGGGATGTTCTGGTAGTTGAGCGGCTCGGGGTGGTGGCCGGCAATTTTCTCGACGCAAATGATGCCTTCGGCTGAGGCCACGTGGGCCAGCGCGGGGCCGGGCACGATGTCGCCGATGGCGTAGATGCCGGGAACGTTGGTCTGGTAAAAGTCATCCACCAGCACACGGCCGCGCTCTACTTTGATGCCCAGCTCTTCGATGCCGATGTTCTCGAGGTTGGTGGTCACGCCCACGGCGCTCAGCACCACGTCGCACTCAATCACCTGCTCGCCCTTGGCGGTTTTGATGGTCACTTTGCAGCCTTCGCCGGCGGTGTCCACTTTGGTTACTTCGGCGCTGGTGAGCACGTTCACGCCGATTTTGCGGAACGACTTCTCCATCTGACGCGACACTTCCTCGTCCTCCACGGGCACGATGCGGGGCAGGTACTCCACCACCGTCACTTCGGAGCCCATGGTGCGGTAGAAGTAGGCAAACTCGACGCCGATGGCACCCGAGCCCACCACCACGAGGCGCTTGGGCAGTTGCTCCATGCTCATGGCCTTGCGGTAGCCGATGATTTTCTTGTTGTCGACGGGCATGGTGGGCAGCTCGCGCGAGCGGGCGCCGGTGGCGAGGATGATGCTTTTGGCTTCGACGGTTTCTTTGCTGCCGTCGGCCTTGGTCACTTCTACTTTGCCGGGGGCCAGCACTTTGCCGGTGCCCATCACGGTTTCAATCTTATTCTTTTTGAACAGGAAGTTGATGCCCTTGCTCATGCCGTCGGCCACGCCGCGGCTGCGGTTGATTACGGCGTTGAAGTCAAAGCCGACGCCGTCGGCCTTAAGGCCGTAGTCGCTGGCGTGGTTGAGGTATTCAAATACCTGCGCCGACTTGAGCAGGGCTTTGGTGGGGATACAGCCCCAGTTGAGGCAGATGCCGCCCAGCGACTCGCGCTCGATAACGCCCACTTTCAGGCCCAATTGCGACGCCCGAATGGCGGCTACGTACCCGCCGGGGCCGCTGCCGACCACGACCAAATCAAATTGCAATGCCATAAACTTCTCAGGAAGAAAAAAGTACACCGGGCCCGCCTGGGGGACCCACCCATTGTGGCGCAAAGATAGACGCGGCCCCGCACCGCGCAGCTATATCCAATACTTCGGCTTAACTACTTGGGAGGGCTTTTGTGCGGCCCAGGATATCGGCCACACTTGCATTGTCTCCGTATAACGCCCCGGTAACGGCAAAGCCGCCCACTTCCTACCATACTTCTGACTCCATGAAATTACTTTTCCGCACGCCGCTGGCCGCCATTGGGCTGTTGGCATTCCTTACCAACTGCGCCACTACCGTTACCGAAAAGGAGAAGCCTTCCGTTGCGAGCCAGCCCATGGATGCGCCCGTAGCCACCGGTGCCACCCGCCCCGACTCAAGTGGCGCCGCAGCAACTGCTCCGGATGCCCGTGTTGCCACCGCAGAACCAACCACTCCTCCCACCGTGACAGGCGCTCCGGTTGGTGCTCCAATCACGGAAAATGTGCCGGCAGGTGGCGCGGCTGCTAACAGTGCTCCTGCTGTAGCTCCAAGCGCGGCGGTGGCTTCGGCCGAGCGGGCGAAGGAGAAGAAAATGACTACCGCGGAATACCGCACCATGCTCGCCAACGCCGAGGCGGCCGTGAAGGCCAATCCCAAAAACGCAACCGCCCTGCTCCAGCGCGCTAAGGCCAAAAGCTACCTCAAGCAGTATAAAGAAGCGCTGCCCGACTACACCGCCGCCCTGCGCTACGAGCGCACCAACCCCGACGCTTACTACAACCGCGGCGTAAATCGCCTGATGATGAAGGAATACAAAGCAGCCGCGTCGGACTTTTCTGGTGCCCTCAAGTATCGGCCCGACGACAAAGAATCTTTCTTCGGGCGCGGCGTGGCCAAGATGCAGATGTACCAATACAAGCCAGCAGTGGCCGATTTTACCCGCGCCATCCAGCTCGACTCCACCTATGCTGACGCCTGGGAATACCGCGGCATCAGCTACTCTTCGTTTGACAAGCTAGCCGAAGCGCGCCGCGACTTGGAGCGGGCGACCAAACTCAACCCCGAAGCGGCCAAGAGCCTCCGCCGCTATGTGAAAAACGAAGGCAAAGAGCCTGTCAAAGCACCTGGTGCTAAAGCAGCGCCCCGCCCCGCAGCAAAGCGGTAGCAGAGTTGAGCTGAAAGGTTGAGCTAAAAGCTAGGCCTGCAGCTTGGAGAGTTCGCCCGGGAAGAACCTCACCCCCGGCCCCTCTCCAAAAGAGAGGGGAGCCAGACGCGGTTCTGTCATTGCGAGTGGAGCGCAGCGGAACGCGGCAATCCTTCCTCTCCTTGCGACCTGCCCTGAGAAGTGATAATGCCCTTTTATGAAAAAAAGCCCCGGCACTGCGCAGTGCTGGGGCTTTTTCACATTAGTAGGCTGGTCGCTGAGACCAAGACGGATTGCTTCGTCGTGCCTCCTCGCAATGACAGAGCCGCGCCTGGCACCCCTCTCTTTTGGAGAGGGGCCGGGGGTGAGGTTCCACGGCTGCACATAGCATTACGTTCTTTTTAAAGGATTACAGAACGCCTACTTCCCGCCAAACAGCAGCTTGAAATAAAACCCTGGCTGGCGCAGCCGTTCCCGCAAGTCAAGGTCCATGAACATGGCCGACAGGGTTTCGGCCAAAGTGGGATTGTTGACGGCGCGGTTGGCCACGATGTTGAAGAGGCTGGGGAAGTTGAGCAACCGCTGCATCACGCGGCTCAGCCGTAGCTCCTGACCGAGGCGGTTGTACACGGCTTTGTCGTAGTTCTTAAGAAATTCTGGGCTAAAATCGACCTTGGCCACGGCTTGGGCGGCCCAAATGGCGGCGTGGCGCCCACTCACCATGGCGTGCGAAATGCCCTCGCCGCTGAAGGGGTCGATGAGCGAGCCGGCATCGCCGAGCAGCATGTAGTTGGCGCCAGACAAAGGCCGGCGCTTGGAGCCCAAGGGCAGGCCAAACCCGCGCACGGGCCCCAGCCGCTCGGCATTGGCAAAGCGCGGCGCAAGTGTAGGGTGCGTGGTCAGAATTTCGTCGAGCCGCTGGCGGAGGTTGATTTTCTTGGCCGCGACGGTCTTGGAAAGCATGCCGACGCCCACGTTAGCCTGGCCGTTGGGCAGCGGGAAAACCCAGAGATAGCCAGGCAGAAAGTCCTTTATGAAGTGCAGCTCAATAAAGTTGTCGGGGCTCAGGCCAGTCACTTTGTCGTAGTAGGTGCGCAGGCCGGCGCAGTGGTGGTCAGGCTCGAGGGCGTGGCCGGCCACCTTGCGGGCAAATTCGGACTGGGCACCGTTGGCCACCAATAGAATGCGGCAGGAAGCCACCTCCTGGCCGGCTTTGTCGAGCAGCTGCCAACCGGTGGGCGTGCGCTCGGTGCGGGCCACATCCACGTTTTCGCGGAATTCGATTTCGGGCCGCTGGCGCACTTCTTCCACCAGGAAGTCGTCGAAATCGAGGCGCTTGGCTACGTGGCCGGCGGCGTGGTCGGTGGCTTTGTCGAACTTGGGCTTAAAGGGAATGCCGAGCCGGCGGCCGTTGGGCGCGAAGAAATCGATGCCCCAGCTGGGCACCTGCATGGGCGCGGCGGCCAGCTGCGCGGGCAGCGTTTCGCCGATGCGCCGCAACTCGCTCAGCACCTTGCCGCTGAGGGCGTCGCCGCAGATTTTGTCGCGGGGAAAGGAAGCGCGGTCAAGCAGCAGGCAGTGGTGGCCGGCGTTGGCCAGGTGCAGGGCGGCGGTGGCCCCGCCGGGGCCGGCACCCAAAATGCAGATATCGTGGTGAGGCATAATGTGGGGCGAAGTTAGCCCGCTGTAGCGCGAACGTAGCGCGGACTCTGTAGTCCGCGTCCCCGCGACGGGGAAGCCCCTCCTCAGGTCGTTCTGAGACGCGGACTACAGAGTCCGCGCTACGTTCGCGCTACCTACCTTCGCCCCATGACTCAAACGCTGACCGGAAAAGTGGCCCTCGTAACGGGCGCTTCCAAAGGAATTGGCCGCGCCATCGCGGCACATTTTGCCCAACTCGGTGCCCAAGTGGCCTTCACCTATCTCTCCTCCGTCGAAAAGGGCCAGGCCCTGGAAGCCGAGCTTTCGGCCCACGGCACCAAAGCCAAAGGCTACCGCTCCGACGCTTCCGACTACACCCAGGCCGAAAAGCTGATTGAGGACGTGCTGGCTGATTTTGGCAAGCTCGACATCCTCGTCAACAACGCCGGCATCACCCAGGACGGGCTGCTCATGCGCATGAGCGAGCAACAGTGGGACCAGGTGCTCACCGTGAACCTCAAGTCGGTGTTCAACCTCACCAAGGCCGCCACCAAGCCCATGATGCGCGCCAAAGCCGGCTCCATCATCAACATGACCAGCGTGGTGGGCATCAAAGGCAACGCCGGGCAGGCCAACTATGCCGCCAGCAAAGCCGGCATCATCGGCTTCACCAAGTCGGTGGCCCTGGAACTAGGCTCGCGCAACATCCGCTGCAACGCCATTGCCCCCGGCTTCATCGAAACCGAAATGACCGATGCCCTCGACCCCAAGCAGGTAGACGAGTGGCGCAAGGCCATTCCGCTCAAGCGCGGCGGCTCGCCCAAGGACGTGGCCAAAGCCACGGCTTTCCTGGCGTCGGATGATTCGAGCTACATCACCGGCCAGGTGCTGCAGGTAGATGGCGGCATGCTGACGTAGGCGAAACCTCGAAAAAGAAGCAGCACCGTATTAATTTTTTGACCGGAGTAGCCCCGCAGCATCACGCCAATGCTGCGGGCGCGAAAGGACAGGCGCGGGCATGGTCTGAGCACTATATTCGGCCGGCTTATATCTTCAATGGTCTCCCACTGGTTATAGAGCTCCCCTAATGCACCCGCCCCGGCCTGCAACCTTGGCGCCCGGTGACGAACTTAAGCGCTGATTCAATCCGACTTTCGCTTGCTGACTACCCAATATTCTGCCTGGTTTATTCCGCTGTGCCTGCTCGTGGGAGCGGGCTATGCGGCGCTGCAATACTCGGCTAAAGCGCCGTGGAGCCGCAACCTGAATTATGCGCTGGCTGCCTTGCGCTTTGCCGTGGTTAGCTTCCTGTGCTACCTGCTGCTGGGCCCGTTTATCAAGACGACGACCACGCACACCGAGCAGCCCACCATTGTGCTTGCGGTTGATAACTCTCAGTCGGTGGAGCTGTTCACGCCGAAGAACGTGTTGAGCCAGGCCACCGCCGGCCTCGCGCGCCTGGCCGAAACCCTGCGCAGCAAGGGCTTCACCGTCGAAACCCGCACCCTGACTCCCACGCCCGGCCGCCCGGCCCGGCTTGATTCCTTACGCTTCGTCGCCCCCACCACTGACCTCGACCGCCTGCTGTCCGGCACCCGCGAAGCCTACGATGGCCGCAACCTGGCCGGCGTGGTGCTGCTGAGCGACGGTCTGGTAAACCAGGGCCGCAGCCCGGCTTATTCCGAGTACAGCTTTCCGATTTACAGCGTGGCGGTGGGCGATACCGTGCCCAAAAAAGACCTGCGCCTCACCGGCCTCACCTACAACCGCGTCGCGTTCAGCGGCAACCGGTTTCCGGTGGAAGCCGAAATTGGGTTTGAGGGCTTCGCGGGCGGCGCAGCCACCGTGGAGCTGCGCGAAGGCAACCGCGTGCTCGAAAGCCGCCGCGTGACGCTCCCCGCCGGCCGCCGGCGCGTGAAAGCTACCTTCCAAATCACCGCCCCCGCGCCCGGCAAGCGCCGCTACGAAGTGCGCGTGGTGCCCCAGCCCGGCGAGTTTACGGAGCTGAACAATGCCCGCACGGCCTTCATTGAAATTGTGAAAGGCAAGCTGCGCGTGCTGCTGGCCGGCGCCGCGCCTCACCCCGACCTGAAGGCGCTGCGGGCCGCGATTCTGGCCAACAACAACTTCGACCTGACGCTGGCCCTGCCGGGGGTAGCGCCGCTGCGGGCCGGGGCCGATTTTGACGTGGCCATTCTGCACCAAATCCCGGCGCAGGGTGGCCTGGGCAATGAGATTCTGGCTCAGGTAAAAGCCCGCCGCACGCCAGCGCTGTACATCATCGGCGCTCAGTCGGATTTGGCGGCTTACAACCAGTTGGGCACGGGCCTTACCATTCAGCCGCGCGGGGCCCAGACCGATGAAGTGACGCCGCTGCCCAACCCCGGCTTTGCCCGCTTCGCCACCGACGAGGAATCGGTCCGCCGCTTTGCGGCATACCCGCCGGCCCCGGTACCGTTCGGCGATTTGCGCCTGGGCGCGGGCGCCGAGGCAGCGCTGTGGCAGCGGGTAGGCCGCGTGGCCACCCAGAAGCCGCTGCTGGTATTTGGGGGCACCACCGACCGGCGCCAGGCCACGCTGCTCACCGACGGCAGCTGGCAGTGGCGCCTGCAGGAAGCCGTGGAGCACGACGACAAGCCCGAAGCCTACGACCGGCTCATCATCCGCACGCTGCAGCTCCTGACCCAAAACGCCAACAAGAAGCGCCTCGACGTGTACCCCACGCAGGAAAGCTTCGGCACGCAGGACGATGTAACGCTCGGCGCCGAAACCTACAACGCCGTGTTCGAGCGCATCTACAACCAGAGAATCGACCTCACCCTCACCGACGAGAAGCAGCAAACCCGCCGCTTCACCTTCGCCAACCCCGAGGACGGGGCGCCCCTGCACCTGGGCCCGCTGCCCGCCGGCCTCTACCGCTATCAGGCACGCGCCACGCTGGGCGGCCAGGCCCAACAAGATGCGGGCGAGCTAGTGGTGCAGTCGCAGCCGCTGGAAGCGCTGGAGTCGCGCGCCGACCACAACCTGTTGGCTCAACTCTCGCGCCGCAGCGGCTCGCGCCTCTACTATCCAGCTCAATTCGACCAACTGGCCCAGGATATTCAAAAGGCAAACTACAAACCGGTAATTACCGCCGAAGAAGACCTGAAGGATTTGATAAATCTGAAGTGGATTTTCTTCGTGATTCTGGCTTTCCTCACGGCCGAATGGGCGACGCGGAAGTACTCGGGCAGCGTGTAGAGGCTTGTCGCCTGCGCTGCTACGCCCCTCTTGGTACGGTCATGCTGACGAAGGAAGCATCTTATCACCGTAGAACGACTCGTCCGAACGTGATAAGATGCTTCGCTGCGCTCTGCATGACAGACGATTAGGCTAGGCTCATGGTGCTAATGCTTTTAAAGCTCGACAGGACCGCCATTGTATTTGGCCGATTATCATTGGGTGAAGGAAATGCTACGCTTCGTAAAGTAGAATCCTCTCCGCAGCGTCCTCCCTCCTACTTTACCGAACCAATATGAAAATCAAGGCGATTCTTACCGGCGCCACCGGCATGGTGGGCGAGGGCGTGCTGCTCGAATGCCTGCAAGACCCCGATGTGGAGCAAGTGCTGGTGCTCACCCGCAAGCCCACCGGCCGCTCGCACCCCAAAATGAAGGAGTTGCAAGTGGCCGACTTGCAAAACCTTGGGCCCGTCGAAAACCAGCTCACCGGGTACAATGCCTGTTTTTTCTGCGCGGGCATTTCGTCGCTGGGCATTTCGAAAGAAGAATACGAGCGCATCACCCACGACCTGACCCTGGCCGTGGCCCAGACCCTGGTTCGCCTGAACCCCGACCTGACGTTTTGCTACGTCACTGGCGCGGGCACCGACAGCTCCGAGCGCGGCCGCAGCCACTGGGCCCGCGTAAAAGGCCGCACCGAAAACGCTCTCATGCACCTGCCTTTTCGGCACGCCTACATGTTTCGGCCGGGCTTCATGCACCCCACGGCCGGTCAGCGTAATATGCCGAAAGCGTACCGGTACGTGGGCTGGCTCTACCCCATTATCCGGCGGCTGGCGCCTTCCTATGCTTCCACCTTGCAGGAGTTGGGCCAGGCCATGATAGCGGCGGTGCGCACGGGCTACCCAAAACCGGTGCTGGAAGTCCGGGACATTGAGGCGCTGGCCCACGGCAAGGGGGCCGCCTAACGCATGCGAAAAGCGCTAAAGACCTTCCTCATGGCATCCAGCAGCATCATTGGCGTGGCTCTCGTTGCGGCCGTGGCGTTTGTTAGCCTTAGCCCCGAGTTTGGCGGCACGCCCACCAAGGCCGAGCGCGCGGGGTATGCGAAATCGGGCCATTATCACGACGGCGAGTTTGTGAACATGGTGCCCACCCAAGTGATGACCGGCAGCAGCACCCTGGCCGTGCTGTGGAAATTTCTCTTTCGCAAAAACCCGAACTCCCGGCCCGCTGGCCCTCTGCCCATGCAGCCACTCGACTCGCTGGCCATCGTGCGCAAAACGCCGGAGCTCGTGCGCGTGACGTGGTTCGGCCATTCGGCCAGCCTGGTGGAGCTGGCCGGCAAAAACATTCTGCTCGACCCCATGCTGAGCGTGGACCTGGGCCCCAGCGCCCTGCTGACCCCGCCGCGCTACAACCCTACCTTGCCCATCAGCCCGGAAAAGCTGCCGCGCATTGACGCCGTACTGATTTCGCACGACCACTACGACCACCTCGACTACCAAACCATTCGGCGCATCAAAGGCAAAGTGGCCCACTTTTACGTCCCCTTGGGCGTGGGGGCACACCTGCGGGCCTGGGGCGTGGCGCCGGAGCGCATCCGCGAAATGAACTGGGGCGACAGCGTGCGGCTGCCCGGCCTCACGCTGGTGTGCACGCCCAGCCGCCATTTCTCGGGCCGCGGCCTCACCAACCGCAACTCCACGCTCTGGAGCTCCTGGGTAATGAAATCGGACACGAAAAGCGTCTTTTACAGCGGCGATGGCGGCTATGGCCCCCACTTCCGCACCATTGGCACCACCTACGGTCCTTTCGACCTGGCGCTGATGGAATGCGGGCAGTACGACGCGCAATGGGCCCAGATTCACATGATGCCCGAACAAAGCGTGCAGGCCGCCCGCGACGTGCGCACCCAAGTGATGCTGCCCGTGCATTGGGCCGCTTTCACCGAAGCCAACCATGCCTGGAACGACCCGGTAATCCGGGCTACGGCCGAGGCGGCCCGCCTGCACCAGCCCATCACCACGCCACACCTCGGGGAACCGGTAACTTTGGGGACTGCGCTGCCAAGCTCCCACTGGTGGGAGTAGCGCGGAGCATTACAAGCCCGTCATGCTGAGCTTGTCGAAGCATCTCTACTGCTTAACTAACTTCTTTAATCGAATTAGTAGCGAGGTAGAGATGCTTCGACAAGCTCAGCATCACGTTTACAATTGGACCCATGCGCTACATTCTCCTCAACAAGCCCTACGAAGTCCTCACCCAGTTCACGGATGAGCACGGCCGCGCCACGCTCAAGGACTTCGTGCCAGTGCCCGGCATATATCCGGTGGGCCGGCTCGATTTCGACAGCGAAGGCCTGCTCCTGCTCACCGACGACAAAGCCCTGCAGCACCGCCTCAGCGACCCCAAATTCAAAGTACCCAAAACCTACTGGGCCCAGGTAGAAGGCGTGGTTTCGGAAGAAGCGCTGGAGAAGCTGCGGCGCGGTGTGCAGATTAAAGAAGGCCTCACGGCCCCCGCCCGGGCCCAAATCATGCCCGAGCCCACGGAGCTGTGGGAGCGCAGCACTCCCATCCGCTACCGGGCCAGCATCCCGACCAGCTGGCTGGCCATCACCATTTCCCAGGGCATGAACCGGCAGGTTCGCAAAATGTGCGCGGCCGTGGGCCTGCCCTGCCTGCGCCTCATCCGCGCCAGCATCGACGAGCTGGACCTAGGCGAGTTGGCCCCGGGCCAGTGGCGCGAGCTCACGCCCGAAGAGTCCCGCAAGCTGAAGGCGAAATTTTCGGCCACGAAGAACCCAGCGAATCGGAAGGTGGCGGTGAAAGGCGAGAAGGCGCCGCAAACCGCGCCCCGCCGTCCAATGAAACCCTAAGAAAGCGTCAATCTGAATTGAAAAAACGCTCCCGCCTTCGCCAGCTTCTGCTGCTTTTGCTCGTTGGTTTCGCTGCCCTGAACGCCGTAGCCTTTTTTCACGCTTGGCGCTTTACCCACTTCTCGAATGAGATGGGTCTCCATTCTCCCAACCCCGAGCAGCTCAGTCCCGGCAAGAAGCTGTGGGTGCTGCTCACCGGCATCCGAAACCCCAAGCCACAGAACGGCGGCAAACCCAGCTTCCCCGTTCAAACGGTCCGCATCGCCAGCCCAAATGGCGCACTCGAAGCCTGGTATGCCCGCCCCGACAGCGGCCGTGCCCGCGGCACGGTGGCGCTGTTTCATGGCTACACGAGCAGCAAGTCGCACCTCACCCACGAGGCGGGCTATTTCCGCCGCCTGGGCTACAATGTGCTGCTAGTTGACCAAGCGGGCAATGGCAATTCGGCCGGTTTCGAAACTACCGTGGGCTACCGCGAGGCCGATGACGTGGTGGCTGCCGTGCACTACCTGCGCACCCGGCACCCCGCCGACTCGCTCATCCTCTACGGTGTGAGCATGGGCGCCGTGGCCATCTTGCGGGCTGAGGCCGAGCTGGGCGTTCGCCCCTCCGCCAACATCCTGGAATGCCCCTACGGCAACATGCGCCAAACGGCCTACAACCGCTTCGCTTCCATGCATCTGCCCGGCTTCCCAATGGCAGACCTGCTTGTATTCTGGGGCGGCGTGCAAAACGGTTTCTGGGCCTTCGGTCTCAACGCCGAGCGCTACGCCAGCCAAATCCACACGCCCACCCTCCTGCTATGGGGCACTGCCGACCCACGCGTTACCCGCGCCGAAACCGATACCATTTTCAGCAATCTGGCCGGGCCCAAAGTGCGTAACGATTTTACGGGCGTGGGTCACGAGCCGTATTGGCGGCGGTACTCAGCGGCGTGGGAGCAGCAGATAGGAGCGTTTCTGAGCCACTAATTAGCATGATTCGTCGTTATTGGCGACCATGTAGAGCCCACGGTTTTCCAAGCAGACGACAATATGCTCCGCACATTCTTGGTTGCGCCAGCGAAGAAATGATGATTGCGTCACTGCTAAAGATTTAGCAACCGCCCTCTCTGCATCCCTGTCAGGAAATATTCAGTTGCTTACAGCCAATCCGGCTACGGCGGCAGCTTAGATGGGCTTTCCGCGGCCTGCCGGTGACAATCTGTCACCAAAAGCACGCTGGTACGTTGCTTGTAATCGTCGGTCAGCGGCCCGGTGGGCTGCTTTGACCTGACATTCCACACCTAACTAAAAAACACCCCATCATGGGAAAAATAATCGGCATTGACCTCGGCACCACCAACTCGTGCGTGGCCGTAATGGAAGGCAACGAACCTGTTGTAATTCCCAACAGCGAAGGCCGCCGCACCACCCCCAGCATCGTCGCGTTTCTCGACGGGGGCAAGGGCGAGCGCAAGGTGGGCGACCCTGCCAAGCGCCAGGCCGTGACCAACCCCAAGAACACGATTTCCAGCATCAAGCGCTTCATGGGCCGCCACTTCGATGAGGTGACCGCCGAGCAGAAGCACGTATCCTACGAAGTAGTACCTGGCCCCAACAACACCGTGGCCGTGAAAATCGGCGACCGTAACTACACGCCGCAGGAGATTTCGGCCATGATTCTGCAGAAGATGAAGCAGACGGCCGAAGATTACCTGGGTACGACCGTAACCGAAGCCGTTATCACGGTGCCGGCTTACTTCAACGACGCCCAGCGCCAGGCTACTAAAGAAGCCGGTGCCATTGCCGGCCTCGACGTGAAGCGCATCATCAACGAGCCCACGGCCGCTGCCTTGGCTTATGGTCTCGACAAGAAGCACAAAGACCAGAAGATTGCCGTGTATGACCTCGGTGGCGGTACGTTCGACATCTCCATCCTCGAACTCGGCGATGGCGTGTTTGAAGTATTGAGCACCAACGGCGACACCCACCTCGGGGGCGACGACTTCGACCAGGTTATCATCAACTTCCTGGCTGACCAGTTCAGCAGCGAAAACGAAGGCCTCGACCTGCGCAAGGACCCCATGGCCCTGCAGCGCCTGAAGGAAGCTTCGGAGAAAGCCAAAGTTGAGCTGTCGAGCTCGACCGAAACCGAAATCAACCTGCCCTACATCACCGCTACGGCCTCGGGCCCCAAGCACCTGGTGGTGAAATTGAGCCGCGCCAAGTTTGAGCAGCTCGCCGACGACCTCGTGCGTCGTTCGATGGAGCCCGTGAAGAAAGCTCTGCAAGATGCTGGTTTGTCGACTTCAGATATCAACGAGGTTATCCTCGTGGGTGGTTCTACCCGCATTCCCCGCATTCAGGAGGAAGTAGAGAAGTTCTTCGGCAAGAAGCCTTCCAAGGGTGTGAACCCTGACGAGGTAGTGGCCATCGGCGCGGCTATTCAGGGCGGTGTGCTCACCGGTGAGGTGAAGGACGTGCTGCTGCTCGACGTGACCCCGCTGTCGCTGGGCATCGAGACCATGGGCGGCGTGATGACCAAGCTCATCGAATCGAACACGACCATCCCGACCAAGAAATCGGAAACCTTCTCGACGGCGTCGGACAACCAGCCTTCGGTAGAAATCCACGTGCTGCAAGGCGAGCGTCCGCTGGCCAGCCAGAACCGCACCATCGGCAAGTTCCACCTCGACAGCATCCCCCCCGCACCCCGTGGCGTGCCGCAGATTGAGGTAATCTTCGACATCGACGCCAACGGCATCCTGAACGTAACCGCCAAGGACAAAGGCACCGGCAAAGAGCAGAAAATTCGCATCGAAGCCAGCTCGGGCCTGAGCGAAGCCGACATCAAGCGCATGCGCGACGAGGCTGCCGCCAACGCCGAATCGGACAAAGCCGAAACCGAGCGCATTAGCAAGGTGAACGCTGCCGACTCGATGATTTTCCAGACCGAGAAGCAGCTGAAGGAGTACGGCGAGAAGCTGAGCGGTGGCAACAAAACCGCCATCGAAGGCGCACTGGCCGACCTCAAGAAAGCCCACGAGAGCAAAGACCTCAACGCCATTGATACGGCCATGGCCGCCATCAACGCGGCTTGGCAGGCCGCTTCGCAGGAGATGTACGCTGCAGGCGGTGGCGAAGGCGGCGGAGCCGGCCAGCCCGGCGGGGGCTTCCCCGGCGGCGACGGCCAAGGTGCCGGCGGCAACGGTCAGGGCCAGCCGCAAGGCGACCACGTAACCGATGTGGACTACGAAGAAGTCGACGGCAAATAATACCAGCCGTCGCTGATAATAAAAAGGCTGGAAGCATTGCGCTTCCAGCCTTTTTTATGCCCAATCCATGCTTATTGGGCTGATTTGAAAGGGGCAACCGCTCCTGCTGGGTTTGGCTCAAGTGGAATGAATTGGTCGGAAAGAGGCCAATTAATTCTGGTTAGTTCAACAGTAGCGCAGAGATGCGCTAATTTTAGCCCAACATTCGCCCATTTGCGTAAGCACGCCCGTTGCGGCCTGTTGGCCTTGCGCAACTTTTGACTCCCCGCCACGACTCACCCGTTACTTTATGAAATCCACTTCCTACTTTTTTCCGCTCCGGGCGCTTGCCCTCGGGGCCCTGCTGGTGGGCACCAGCCAATGCAGCGTTAGCGACCGAGTTAAAGAATCGCCCAGCTCCAAGAAAAGCAACCTCTCGGCCGAAGCCCAGGAAACACTGGCCTACGACCAGATTCAGTACCGGCTCAACTTCATGGACGAAGCCCGGTTGGGGGGCCAGGACATCCTGTTTGTGCGCCAGGCCAACGACTTCACGCCGGCCCAGCAGGCCAAGCTGCAAACCGCCCTGCAAACCGGCAACCTGCCCCTGCGCTTGCGCATGCGGGTGTATGCCCGCAATTCCAGCCAGGTCAATCTGCAGCTCAAGCAGCTCGATTACCAGCTGTTTCTTGACGGCCGTGAGCTGACCAAGGGCAGCACCGGCGCCAACACCACGTTGGAATCCAGCGCCATCGTGACCCTACCCGTCGACGTGAACCTGAAGCTGACCCCGGCGCTGCTCAACGGCAGCACCCCGGTCGCTTTCGCCGCGGGCCTGGCCGACTTCACCGGCAGCGCCCGGCGCCTCACCATGCGCATCCGGCCCACGTACGTGAGCGCCAGCGGCCGTGTGACGCCCGTCGGTGATTTCCAGCCCGCAGAGCTGGTTACGCGCAAAGCATCAGCCAAGCGCTAGCCCATTTCGCAGCCCAACCCTTGCCGCCCAGCTTGCCGGAATTAATCTTCGGTGGGCTGGGCGGCTTCGGTTACGCCCTCTTCGATTTTGGCTTCGGCTTCCTGGTGGTCTTCGGCATCGGCCTTTTCGAGCTGGTCCTCCTGCTCCTGCCAGCCGCTGGGCTCGTAGCTGAGGCGGATGTAGATGGGGTAATGGTCGGAGCCGATGTGGGTGAGCCGCTCCAGCCGCTGCAGGCGGAAGTGCGACGAATGAAATACGTGGTCCAGGGGCCAGCGCAACAGCTTGTGGTCGGCGTGGAAGGTGGGCAGCAGGCCCCGGCCAATGCGCGGGTCGAGCAAGCGCGACAGCCGCCGAAACAGCTCGGAAGTATGCGACCAGGCTACGTCGTTTAAGTCGCCGGCCACAATGGTGGGGCCTTCGTGCCGCTGAATAACCTTGCCCACCACCAGCAGCTCGGCATCGCGCCGGGCACTGGTTTTCGACTCCTGCGGCGCCGGCGGCTTGGGGTGCAGGAAGTGCATGTTCACGGATACGCCGTTGGGCAGCACCGCGCAGCCATGAAACGAGGGGATTTCCTTGTCCAGAATGTACCGAATCTGGGGTTCGCGCAAGGGCAGCCGCGAAAACACCAGCATGCCATAGGTATTGGGCAGCGGGGCGTGGCAGGTATACGGGTGCGTTTTCTCGATGCCCTGGAGCTGGCTCAGCCACCAGTCATCAGTTTCCACGGCCAGCACAATATCGGGCTGGTAGTTGCGAATGTGGCCCAGGCAGCGCGAGGCATCGCGGTTATACATCAGCACGTTGGTCACCAGCAGGCTGATGTGGTGGTCGTTGTCGTCTTCGGCACGCACGGCGTTGGCCACCTGCTTGCGGTGCAGCGGCGTGTAGGGCCAGATGCGGCTGATTTGGTAAGCCAGGGCCACCGCCAGGCTCACCCAAAAGCAGGAGTAAGCAAGGCCGGGCTCGTGCGGCAGGGCCAGCGTGAGCGCCAGGCTCAGCACCAGGCCCGCCACGATTTGCAGGCGGGGGAAGTCGCAGGCGCGAATCCACCAGGCGGTTTGGCGCAGTATGGGCAGCAGCGTCACCACCAGGCCCAGGCCTCCCAGCACCCACACCACCCAGTGGGCGATGGTCACCAGCAAGGATAAAAAATCAGACATCTAAGGGGCGCAAGGAATTAGACATCGTCCTGAAAGCCGCCTTTGCGCAGTTCCTCAATGGTGCGCATCACCCGGTCCTTGAGGGTGGTGCGGTACTTTTCCAGGGCATCGGCCAGGCGGGCATTGTTCAGGGCCAGCATTTGGGTGGCCAGCACGGCCGCATTGGCAGCCCCATCCACGCCCACCGTGGCCACGGGCACGCCGGCCGGCATCTGAATCATGCTCAGAATAGAATCGAGCCCCTGAATGGAAATGGTGCTGTTGATGGGCACCCCGATGACGGGCAGCGTGGTGAAGGCCGCCACCATGCCCGGCAGGTGGGCCGCCCCGCCCCCACCGGCAATGAGCACGCGCAGGCCGCGCTTGCGGGCACTTTCGGCATACTCCACCATGCGGTGCGGCGTGCGGTGCGGCGACACCAGCGTGATTTCGAAGGGAATACCGAACTGACGGAGCACGTCGGAAGCGGCCGACATGATTTTTAAATCCGATTTCGACCCCATGATGATGCCTACGATGGGCGTTTCCATAATGGGGCGGTCGTCGTTACTTGGGCCGGAAGGAGAACTGTCGGCGGAAGAGTCAGGAATCATTAGGTGGGGAAAGGCGAAAAACGAGAAGCAGGAAGCGAAGCAGAGCAGTAAACTCCGCCGTTGAGCTGGCAAAATAAGGCTTTTCCATCCAGCCGATACCTACGCATACCTTTGCGACCTATGGAAATTCTCCTCGCCACCTTCACCACCCTGTTTTCCATCGTCAATCCGTTTGGGGCGATGCCGGTTTTTCTGACCCTCACGGCCGAAGACCGTGCCCAGGAACGCGCCCGCACGGCCCTGCGCGCCTGCATCTACATGGTGGCGATTCTGAGCGTGGCCTTTTTTGGCGGGCAGTACATTCTCAATTTTTTTGGCATCAACATCCAGCACTTGCGCATTGCGGGCGGCATCCTGCTCATGCGCTCGGCCTTTGAGCTGCTCACGCCCGGCGCCAACCGCGACCGGGTGGGGCCCGATGCCCTCGAAGAAAGCAAGCACAAGGACGACATCAGCTTCACGCCGCTGGCCATGCCCATGCTGTCGGGCCCCGGCTCCATGGCCATTTGCATTGGCCTCATTCGGCCCACTTACGTCGACAAGGCCATGACGGTGTTTGGCTTTGCGCTAGTGGCGCTGGCTGCCTTTATCATCCTGCTCTTTTCCCTGCGGCTCACCCGCGTACTGGGCAAGCCCGGCATGGCGGCCATGTCGCGCATCATGGGATTCATCACGCTGGCCATTGGGGTCAATTTCCTAGCCACGGCCATCAGCGCCCTGTTTCCGGGGCTGACGCGGTAAATGCCAAAGCTTACCGTCATGGAAGCATGACAGCCGATTGAATGCTGCCCGTGGCTACAAAATCAGCTTGTAGCCGATGCCGCGGATGTTCACAATCTGCACCTGCGGGTCGTCTTTCAGGCAGCGGCGCAGGCGGGTGATGAACACGTCCAGGCTGCGGCCGTTGAAAAACGAGTCGTCGCCCCATAGCTCCCGCAGCACGGTATTGCGCGCCAGCACCTGGTTGCGCTGGTCGTAGAGCCGCTTGAGCAGCTCCGCTTCGCGGTTGGTGAGGGTTTCTTCCAGAGCGCCGAGGCGCAGCTTCTGCTTGGGATGGTCGAACTCGTAGCGGCCGATGGTGAGGAGCCCCGTGGGCGCGGGGGCCGCGGTGGGCTGGCGGTTGAGCTGGGCTTTGATGCGCACTATCAGCTCGTCCATGCTGAATGGCTTTTTGAGGTAGTCGTTGCCGCCCAGCTCGAAGCCGCGCACCACATCGGCAGACTGCGAACGAGCCGTGAGGAAAATAATGGGCACGGACGCATTGTCCCGCCGGATTTGCTCGGCCAACGAGAAGCCATCGAGCTTGGGCATCATCACATCGGCCACCACAATATCCGGGCACTGCTGCCGAAACAGCTGCAGGCCCTGTTCGCCATCGGCAGCGTACTGCACGGTGAAGCCGCGGCTTTCCAGACTGTCTTTGACAATCAGGCCCAGCGAGGGCTCGTCTTCTATGAGTAGAACAGTGGGCATTTTTTTTATTAAATGAACGTCATGCAGAGCGCAGCGAAGCATCTTTACCTCGGAAATAAACCCAAGCATCTGTCATGCTGACGAAGGAAGCATCTTATCACGCTCGAACGATTCGTGCAACGGTGAGAAGATGCTTCCTTCGTCAGCATGACAAATGGTGTGAGTAAGAGGCTGCCGGCTAACCTTACCCCTGCGGAATCCACAAGGCAAATTCGCTGCCCTGGCCCACCCCACTGCGCACCCCAATGCGACCGCCGTGGCGCTCTACCACCTGCCGAACATAGTACAGCCCAAGCCCAAAGCCTTTGACATTGTGCAGATTGCCCGTAGGCACCCGGAAAAACCGGTCGAAGATGGCTTCCTGGTACCCGGATTCGATGCCAGGGCCATTATCGGCCACGGTGAGGTGCCAGCCAGAGGCTTCCTGACGGCCGCGAATGGTGATGGTCACGTCATCGCGGGAGTACTTGATGGCGTTGTCGATGAGGTTGTTGATGACGTTTCCCATGTGCAGCCGGTCGAATTGCACCGGGGCGGCCGGGGCCACTTCCACGTCGAATTTTACGGGCTTGGCAGCTTGCAGCTGGTGGCGGGCCACGATTTCAGCCACGAGTTCGGCTGGCTGCACCGGCTCGGGCATTAGCTCGAGTTGCTGGCGCTCATCCACGGCGATGTTCAGTACTTTCTCTACCAAATCGGATAGGCGCTGCAGCTCGGTGCGCGAGATGCTGAGGTAGGCCTGGGTCTTGGCCGGGTCGTTGAGCGCGCCGAAGTTCTGCAGGGCCTCCACTGCGGCCGAGACCGTGGCCAGCGGCGTTTTCAGCTCGTGCGTCATGTTGTTGATGAAGTCGTTCTTGACGTCTGACAGCTTCTTTTGCTTCAGAATGGTGCTCAGCATCAGCCAGAAGCAGCCCGTGGTGAGGGCCAGCAGCAGCACCGAGCCGGCCAGCAGCCCGCCCATTTGGCGCAGCACGTAGAACGTGGGCGGCTGGAACGAAGCCTGCACGTACAGCTCCCGAAAGGGATTGAGCGAAACGGGCGACGTTTGCAGGCTAAAGCCGCGCCGCGCGGGGGCCTTCTTTTGCAGTACGCTGCCGGCGTTGGGCTGGCGAATGGGAATGCTCAGCGTGTCAAGTACCAGGGCAGCATCGGCGCCGCGTAAGCGCAAGGCGCGGTGGTAGTCGGCGGCCAGCTGGCGGAGGTCGACAGGCTTGCCGCCGGCGAAGTTGTCCGCCAGGATTTTCGAAATTTTACGCACCATTGTGGTGGCCGGGCCCGATATCCTGGCGGGCTGCCCCGGCTGCTGCACTTGGATTCTGGTTTTCGTCGCTGGGCCAGCTTGAGCAAGCGTATCGCGGCGCTCGGTTGTTTCGCGCTTATAGAAAAATCCTTGCTGGGAGCCGTCGGAAGCGGCGTGCTGTCGCACCACCACGCGGTCGAGCTGGCCGTCGCCGGTGATATTTTGGAATACGACAATTCGCCCTTTGGTGCCTTGTTCGCGGTCTACGAATTGCCGAGCCATGTTCAGTTGCTGGCCCTGCACCACGCTCTCCAGAGCCTCGCGGGCGGTGCGGGCAAACTGGCTGGCCGTGAGCTGATAAGTATTGTACAGCCAATAGGCCTGGAAGCCATTGATGCCCAGCATGCACACCACCATAAGCCAGAAAATGGAGCGAATGCGGCGTTTCATGGGAGAAGAAAAGCTAGTGGTGCCAAACAAAAGTACGGGTTGAGCTGAGCGGTTTTTCAGCGTTAACACTATTTAACACAGGATAACAGTACTTTACAAAAGAATGTCGGTGCTTTGTAGCGTTCAATTCAACACCCGCCCATTCCCATGAAAAACGCTGCAAAAAACCTAGTACTATCCTTCGCCGTGGGCCTGCTGGCGGCCGGCACTGCCTTGGCCCAAACCAGCGGGCGCATCAACTACGAAGCCACGCAGCGCGTGGACCTGAGCCAGATGCGCATCGTAATCAACGGGCAGGCCATTAAGCCCGGCAGCCCCGATTTCCCAACGGACATTCCGGAAACCCGCTCGTTTGGGCTCAACCTCACCTTTGCCGGCACCGCG
The DNA here is from genome assembly GCF_020711255.1 of Hymenobacter plasmatis. Classification (GTDB taxonomy): domain Bacteria; phylum Bacteroidota; class Bacteroidia; order Cytophagales; family Hymenobacteraceae; genus Hymenobacter. Next base: position 32,328 of record NZ_JAJFAW010000016.1, on the reverse strand, counting down.
GCCAAAGAGGAACGCGAAGGCGGCGGCATGACCATGCGCACCGTGTCTATGAACGGCAACGGCGAGGGGCCCGCCAGCGCGCCCAAGGTTACCAACTTCGCGCGGCCCTTTGAAGAGGCGACTTATCTCGACCTGGCCAATCGCACCACCACCACGGTACTCACCGTGAAGAAGGACAACAGCCCAACTACCTACCGCAGCGACGCGCCCATTGCCCCGCCCGCCAACTGGACCGTGACCACCCAAACCAAGAAGATTGCCGGCTACACCTGCCGCAAAGCCACGGTGCCCTACAAGAAAGAAACCTACACCGTGTGGTTCACCACCGACCTGCCCTTCACCTACTCGCCGGTGCGCGACCTGACGCCCGAAAAGGGCGTGGTGCTGGCCCTGGAAAGCGACCAGGAGCAATACCGCGCGGCCAAAGTTGAGCTAAAAGCCGTGCCCGAAGCGGAAGTAAAGCCTAGCGCCACGGCCCAAAAAGTGACCCCAGCGGAGCTGAAAGAAATGCGCGAAAAGGCCATGGCCGACTTCCGCCAGCGCATGATGGAAGGCAGCAACTTCCGCAACTAACTTACCCATGCGCCTTTTTCTGCTGTTGAGCTTGCTGCTCGGCCTGGCCACGGCCGGCCGGGCGCAAGCCCCTACCCGACCGGGCCAGGGCACAGTGCGCGGTACCCTGGCCGACTCGACCACCGGCAAACCCATCCGCGAAGCCTCTGTATCGCTCACGCTGGCCAAGGATTCCAGCTACGTCACGTTCGGCATCACGGACAGCGACGGACGCTTTGCCCTGCGCAACGTGGCCCCCGGCAACTACCGCGTGCTGGTAACGGCCCTCGGCTACCGCGCCCGGCTGGTGCCCGTGTCCGTAACGGCCACCAACCCCACCCCCGACGTGGGCACCCTGCGCCTGGGCGGGCTCTCCCAAAAGCTGGGCGAGGTAGTGGTAACGCAGGAGCGCGCAGCCGTCACGGTGAGCGGCGATACCATCGATTTCAACGCCAAGGCCTTTAAAACCCAGCCCAACGCCGCCGTGGAGTCCTTGCTCAAGAAACTGCCGGGCGTGGAAGTGGACCGCGACGGCAGCATCCGGGCCCAGGGCCAGGCCGTGAACCGCGTGCTGGTGGATGGCAAGCCTTTCTTCGGCGACGACCCCAAAATGGCCACCAAGAACCTACCGGCCGACATCATCGACAAGGTGCAGCTCTACGACCAGCAGAGCGACCAGTCAGCCTTTTCAGGCATCGACGACGGCAACCGCCAGCGCACCCTCAACCTCGTGACCAAGCGCGACAAGCGCAAGGGCTACTTCGGCGCCAATGGCCTGGGGCTGGGCACCGATGGCCGCTATCAGGGCCGCCTGGGCCTGAACCGGTTCAACAACGGCCGCCAGATTTCGGTACTGGCCCAGGCCAACAACATCAACCAGCAAGGCTTTTCCGACAACGGCGGGCCTTCGTTAAGCGACTTTGGGCCGCCCGCGGGTGGGGCCGGCGGCGGGGGGCGCATGCAGCTGCAAATGGGCGGGCGCCAAAACTCGCCCGGCGCCAGCTCCCAGCCCACCAACATCACCGAATCGGGGGCAGTTGGGCTGAACTACCGCGACGCCTGGGGCAAGCGCGCCGAAGTAGCTACCAGCTACCTGGCCAGCCGCGCCACCACCGTAACGGACCAGCAAATCCGGCGCGAAAACGTGGCCGGCATCCTGACCACCGGCAGCGAAGCGGGCCTGCCCCTCGTAACCGACCAGGCACTCCTGAACCGCAGCACCACCACCAGCCACCGCTTCAACCTGCGCCTGGACTACATGCTGGACACCCTAACCTCCCTGCGCCTGACGCCCTACGCCTGGTGGCAAACCACCGACCAGTACCGCCAAAACCAGCAGCAGTCGGCCATCGGCGCCCGCTTGCTCAACCAGGGCCAAAACCGCTACGACGCCACCACCACCAACCCCAACGGCGGCGGCAACGTCCTGCTGATGCGCCGCTTTAAGCGCGTGGGGCGCACGTTTTCGGCCAACTTCAATTCCACCCTTAGCAACCTGGACGGCACGGCCCTGAACCGCGCCACCAACACGTTCTTTGATGCCACGGGCACGCCGCTTACCCAGCAGCTCAACCAGCAAATTGAGCAGAACACGCCCGTGCGCAACAACGTGGTGAGCCTTGCTTTTGCCGAGCCCCTATCCTTGCGCACCAAGCTGGAAGTGCACTATGCCCTGACCGATGCCCGCAACAACGGCACCCGTCTCACCACCGATTTCAACGACACCAGCGGCCAGTACGACCGCCTGAACCCGGGCCTGAGCAACCAGTTCACCAGCTTGTATCAGGCCAATCGGGCGGGGCTCACACTGCAGAAGCGCCGGCTGCGCTACTCCGTGGGCCTGGGCCTGGATGCCCAGCAGGCTGAGCTCCAGGTGCGCAACCTGTCGGCCGACACCACGGTGCAGCGCCGCTTCACCAGCCTGCTGCCCAATGCGTTGTTCAGCTACACCGGCAGCCGCAACCGCTCGCTGCGGCTCAACTACCGCACCCGCCTGAATGCGCCCACCGCTACCCAGCTGCAGCCCGTGCGCGACAACTCGAACCCGCTGAGCGTGCAAACCGGCAACCCCAACCTGCGCCCGGAATACGTGCAGTCGCTGATTGCCACTTTCTCGCAATTCAACGCCGCCACCAACCGCAGCGTGTTTGGCCTGCTGAACGGCAGCCGCGTCGACGACCGGATAGTATCGGCTACGTCCTTCAGCGCCAGCGGCGTGCAAACCACCCGCCCCCTGAACGCCAACGGCTACTACAGCCTCAACGGGTTCCTGTCGTTGGGCCAGCGCCTGGCCACCCGTAAGCTCAACCTCAACCTGACAACCAACGGCAACTTCGTAAAGTCGCCCAGCTACGTAAACGGCCTGCCCAACACCGGCCGCACCTGGAGCCTGGGCCAGGGCGCCAGCGTCAATTCCGCCTTCAACGAGCAGCTCGAGTTCAGCCTCGGCGCCAACGTGACGTACCAGGCCGCCACCTACTCGCGCCTCCCCGAGCAAAACACCTCCTACCTCACCCAAACCCTCACGGCCGACGTGTTTTACCAGCTCCCAGCCCGGCTCGTGCTCACGTCCGACGTGTGGTACAGCAACAACACCGGCCGCGCCGCCGGCTACAACCAGCGCATCGTGCTCTGGAACGTGGCCCTGGCCCGGCAGTTCTTCGCCAACAAACAAGGCGAGCTGAAATTGCAGGCTTACGACGTGCTGAACCAAAACCGCAGCGTGGTCCGCAACACTACTGAAACCTACGTAGAAGACGTTCGCAGCCGCATTTTGCAGCAATATTTCCTGCTCAGCTTTACTTATAATTTGCGGCACTTTGGGAAGTAAACACTGGTCGAAAAGCCAGCGCTATCGTAGTAAAAAGGACGGTCATGCTGAGCGCAGCCGAAGCATCTCTACCGCAATACTAATTCTATCGACAGAGTTGGTTGAGCAGTAGAGATGCTTCGGCTGCGCTCAGCATGACGGCTTTTTGCCGGTCCGTAATAATGCTGCGTCCGTCTACTCCCCGGTGTACCTTTGCCCCTGTCTATGCTGAAAAACGACCTTTTCCTGCGCGCCGCCCGTGGCGAAGCCACCGAGCGCACCCCCGTCTGGCTCATGCGCCAAGCTGGCCGCATCCTGCCCGAGTACCGCGCCCTCCGCGCCCGCCTGTCCGGCTTTAAAGAGCTGGTAGAAACGCCCGCCCTGGCCGCCGAAGTCACTATCCAGCCCATCGATGCGCTGGACGTGGACGCCGCCATCATCTTCTCCGACATCCTGGTGGTGCCCGATGCCATGGGCCTGACTTATGAAATGGTGGAAGCCCGCGGTCCGCTCTTTCCCGAAGTCATCAAATCGGCCGCCGACGTGGCCAAGCTCCGCATCGCCGACCCCGAAGAGCACCTCGGCTACGTGCTCGAAGCCATCCGCATTACCCACCGCGCCCTCAACGGCCGGGTGCCGCTTATCGGTTTCGCCGGCGCTCCCTGGACCATTCTGGCCTACATGGTAGAGGGCCATGGCTCCAAAACCTTCAGCAAAGCCCGCGGCATGCTCTACCGCGAGCCCGCCCTGGCCCATCAGCTGCTCGCCAAAATCACGGCCACCACTATTGCTTACCTCAAGGCCCAGGTGGCCGCCGGCGCCCAGGTGGTGCAGGTGTTCGATTCCTGGGCTGGCATCCTGCCCCCCGACCACTACCGCGAATTCTCGACCCGCTATATCGCCGAAATCTGCGAGGCCCTGGCTCCCCTGGTGCCCGTCACGGTCTTTGCAAAAGGCGCCTGGTGGGCGGTGCCCGATTTCGCGGCCATGCCCTGCCGCACCATTGGGCTGGATTGGAACCAGGACCCCATGCAGGTGCGCCGCGAGGCCGACGGCAAAACCCTGCAAGGCAACCTCGACCCCTGCGCCCTCTACGGCACCCGCGAGCAGGTGAAAAGCGCCACCGAAACCATGCTCCGCAAATTTGCCGGCGCCCCCCACATCGCCAACCTCGGCCACGGCGTGTACCCCGACACCGACCCCGACAACGTGCGCGTCTTCGTGGACACGGTGAAGGCCTGGCGCGGGTAGTTTATAATCGGCTGTCATGCTGAGGCACAAAGCATCTTCTCGCGTCTGAATCGTTGGGCCGGGAGAAGATGCTTTGTGCCTCAGCATGACAGCCGATTGTGATTTTCAGTCTTTCTACTTCGTTATTAGAACCAGAAAAAGCCTTCCCATGGACGTAAAAGACAGCAACGGTACGCTCCTCGCCGAAGGCGACTCGGTTACCCTTATCAAAGACCTGAAAGTAAAAGGCTCGTCGCTGACGCTCAAGCGCGGTACGGTGGTTAAAAACATCCGCCTCACCAACTCTCCCAGCGAGATTGAAGGCCGGGCCGGCGGCAGCACTATGGTGCTCAAAACAGAGTTTTTGAAAAAGGCTTAAACCCGAAAAAGCTATAAAAGGAAGATGGCACCGGGTTCTACCCGGTGCCATCTTCCTTTTATAGCTTTTTCGGGTTGGGTAGTTTAGATTCCAGCTTCCATGGCTTCCTGCAGCAACAGCTGCTTCTCCACGGGCACCACGCCTACCTGCTCGCATACCAGCCCACCGCCAAGGTTGGCTAGCGCGGCGGTGAAGGCAGGCGGGCAGCCCAGGGCCACGCACAGGGCGGCGATGCTAATGACGGTATCGCCGGCACCGGAGACATCGGAAATGGTGCGCAGGTGGGCCGGCAGATACGTTTTCTGCTCGTTCTGCTGCGCAAATACGCCGTATTCCGACAGCGTCACCAGCACCGTTTCGGGCTCCAGTACCTCGCGCAGCCGGGTTACGGCCGCTTCAAACCCGGGGCGGTCCGACACAGGGTCGCCGAATTCCAGCTTCAGGCCCTCGCGCAGCTCTTTCAAATTGGGCTTGAAGAGCGTGCAGCTCCGGTAAGCCAGGAAGTTCTTCTTCTTGGGGTCTACCACCGTGGGAATGCCGCGCTCCCGCGCCCGCGCAATACACTCGGCAATAATGGCTTCGTTGAGCACGCCCTTGTCGTAATCCTCGAAAATCACCACATCGGCGCGGGCCAGCAGGTCGTCGTAGGCGGCCAGCAATTGGGCACTTTCTTCGGCGTTGACGTCGGTTTCAACCTCGGAGTCGATGCGCAGCAGCTGCTGGCCGTGCGCCAGAATGCGCTGCTTGACCGTGGTGGGCCGGTGCGCGCTGCGAATGATGCCATCCGACGAAAGCTGCCGCTCGTGCAGCAGCTGCAGGAGCTGGTCGCCGCCCGGGTCGGTGCCAATCACGGCGCAGAGCAGCGGCGTGGCGCCGAGGGCCTGCACGTTCAGAGCCACGTTGGCGGCCCCGCCCAGGCGCTGCTCGGTGCGGGCCACGTGCACAATGGGCACCGGCGCCTCGGGCGAGAGCCGCGTAGACCGGCCCCATACGTAGGCATCCACCATCACATCCCCAATAATGAGGACGCGCAGGTTGTTGAAGTTTTCGAAAAGCGTAAGCAGAGAATCGACAGACATTGCGCAAAGGTAGGGACGAGCCACGGCGCGTTCTACCCCGGCACGTCAGCCCCATGGCAGGGCTTGGGCTGGCCTAGCCGCCGCATGCCCCACGGCGCCTCTCTAGAGTTTCGCCAAGCTTGCCTTCACCCGCCGAAATGCTTCTACCAGCTTGTCGTCGGCCGCGGCCGTGCTAAACCGGATGCAGTCCGGCGCCCCAAATGCCTCGCCCGACACTGCCGATACCAGCCCATCGTTCAGCAGGTACAGCGCCAAATCCATCGAGGTGCTGATGTGGCTGCCGTCGGGCGCAGTGCGGCCCAGGAATGCCGATACATCAGGAAAGACGTAGAATGCGCCGCTGGGCGTGGGCGTTTTAAGACCGGGAATGTCCTTCACAATGTCGAGCACCAAATCGCGGCGGCGGCGGTAGGCTTCCACCATCTCGTCGGCGGAGGCGCGGCCGCCGCGCAGAGCCGCTACGCCGGCGTGCTGCGCAATGGAGCAGGTACCGGACGTAATCTGGCTTTGCATTTTCTCGCAGGCCGATGCAATGTCCTGGCGGGCGGCCAGGTAGCCCAGGCGCCAGCCGGTCATAGCATAGCCCTTCGAAAAGCCGTTCACGGTAATCACCCGGTCCTTCACCTCCGGAAATTGAGCCAAGCTCACGTGCTCGCCCACAAAGTTGATGTACTCGTAAATCTCATCGGCTAGGGCATATACCTGCGGATGCCGCGCCAATACGGCCGCAATTTCGCCCAGTTCCTGCCGGCTGAATACCGAGCCCGTGGGGTTGCAGGGCGAAGAGTACATGATGAGCTTGGTACGCTCCGTGATGGCGGCTTCGAGCTGCGCGGCCGTCACTTTGTAGTCGTTTTCAAGTGTACCCACCAGCGGCACCGACGTGCCTTCGGCCAGCTTCACCATCTCCTCGTAGCTCACCCAGTAGGGCGAAAACACGATGACCTCATCGCCGGGATTCACCAGGCTGAGCACGGCATTGGCCAAGGACTGCTTGGCGCCGGTGCTCACCACAATCTGATTGGGCAGGTACTCAAGCTGATTATCGCGCTTGAATTTGTCGCAGATGGCCTGCCGCAGCTCCGGAATGCCGGGCACGGGCGTGTAGAAAGTAAAGCCTTTGTCAAGGGCCTCCTTGGCGGCATCCTTGATGTATTGGGGCGTTTGGAAGTCGGGCTCGCCGAAGCTCAAATTGATAACGTCGAACCCCTTGGCGATAAGCTCCCGGCACTTCTTGGCCATGGCAATCGTAGCCGATTCGTGCATCGCCTGAATGCGGTTGGAAAGCGGCGAAGGGGGCGCGATGGTGGTAGTGCTGGACATAATGCAGTGAAGGTGATAGTGACTAACCGAAGATGCCGCCACCCCAAGCATTGGTCGAAGCAGCGTTTAAGAACAGCTGCCTTTGCCGGCAGAGAAGCCCAAATTACGACTTAGAATCGATGCTATCCGAATTAAATTACTGCCCCAGCCGCCTCCAGCAGCGCCAAAGCACGCTCAAATCCGTGCTGGGCTCATAATCTTTGGCATAAAGCAGCTCCAGCCGCCGCCGCGTGACTTCGTTGAGCGGGGCAGCCGACACAGCTGCATCGGCCGGCGACAGCACGGCGGGCACCGCCCGGGCCGAGCCGTGGGTGTGCCGCAGCCCCACCCAGGTACGGCTGCCCAGCAGCACCGCCAGGCAATTGCGAAGGAACCGGCCTTTTTTAGGCTGCAGCCAAATGAGCACGGGCGACAAGAGCAGCAGCCCAACGCTGCTCAGCACGTCGAGCAGGCGCTTGGCTCGGGCCTGCCGGGGCTGGTAGAGGTTCAGGGCAATGTCCAGGGTATAATAGTCGCCCGGCGTGTCCTTGCTGCTGCTCCCGATGATGTACTGGCTGTCTTCGGGCAGAATCTTGTAGGCCACCCGCGGGGTAGCCGGCAGGCTCAGCATCAGGGCAATAATCTGGCTGGCGGGCAAGTCTTTGCCACAAAATATCAATTCATCCAGCGCGTAGAGGCGGATGATATCGGCGAGCTGGCGCAGTTCCCCCAGTGGCTCGTCGGGCCCCGGCGCAGCCGGGTGGCTCAGCAGCGCCGCCGATGGTGCGGACGGGCTGCCCTTATGGGGCACGCTTACGTAGCCAATCACGCGCGCCTGCACCCCGGCGGCTTCCAGCAGCTGGCGCACGCGGTGGGTTTCGGGCCCCGAGCCCACAATGGCAATGTTCTTATGCCGCTGCTCGCTCAGGCGCAGGTCGCGGTACTTGAGAAAGTGCGTCAGCAGCTGCCGGCCCATCAGGGCCACCACGGCCCACACCCCTCCTAGAATTATCAGCGCCTTGGAAAAACGCCAGGCATCGAGGTAGTTAGACGCCGCCGAGATTAACAGCGTGCCCACAAAGATGCCGCGCGCCACCCGCGAGGTTTTCACGGGTGGGTCGTAGGCCCCGCTCAGGTAGGCCGAGGTGAGCCAGACCAGGATGTAGGCCGGCACGGCCACCATCATGTACTGCGGCGGGTAATCGCCCGGCACAAACTTGTGGTTGTGCTCCCAATACGATTTCAGGAAGTACATCCCGCCCCAAATCAGGCCGGCATCGAGCAGCAGCGGGGCCACCCGCACGGCCAGCCGCTCCAGCACTGCCGCGCCGGCCATCAGCCAGATGGCCGCGTTTATCAGCAGCGAAAAAAGGCCCGCTTGGCCCGGGGCGAAGTGTTTGCGGGCAAAAATCACCATGGCCCGGTAAAACACGAACACGAAGTTCACGCTGGTGCGCTTCGTGCTCTCGCCCTTGTAGTGAATGATGCGCGTGCCGGGGAAATAATAGTTTTTCCAGCCGCCCTGCGTCAGGCGATACGAGAGGTCGATGTCCTCTCCGTACATGAAATAGTCTTCGTCGAGCAGCCCAATTTTATCGAGGGCGGTTTGGCGCAGCAGCATGAAGGCGCCGCTTAGCACCTCCACCTCGTGGGTTTCTTCCTGGCTCAGAAAGCCAAGGTGGTACCGCCCAAAGGTGCGCGACTTGGGCATGAGCTTCGCCAAGCCAAACATTTTGTAGAACGCCACCTTGGGCGTGGGCAGGGCCCGCTTGCTTTCGGGCAGGAAATTGCCCTGCCCGTCGAGCATTTTCACGCCCAGGCCGCCGCACTCGGGGTGCCCGTCCATAAACTCGCAGCAGGCCCGGAAGGTATCTTCCTCCACCACCGTATCGGGGTTGAGCAGCAGCCGGTACTGGCCGGTGGCGCGGCGCAGCGCCTGATTGTTGGCCTTAGAAAAGCCGGGGTTGTGGCGGTTGGCAATCAGGATTACCTCCGGAAACCGCGCCTGCACCATCGCCACCGAGCCGTCGACGGAGTTATTGTCGACCACGAACACCTCTACCGGCTGTGCCAATTTCTCCACGGCCCGGCGAACGGACAGCAGCGCCTGCTCCAGAAAATAGCAGACATTGTAATTGACAATAATGACGGAGAGCTTCACCACAGCCGGCGAAATTACACTATGTCCGGCCGAACAAAGCGAAGGACCTTCCCACCGTTGAACTAATTGCAGTAATCATGGATATACTGCTAAGTGTTCGAACGGGAGAAGGTCCTTCGCCTGGCGCCGGAATGGGCTTACCGGGCTTGCCGGAGGCGCTCCACAATGCTGCGGCCCAGGGTAATTTCGTCGGCGTACTCCAGCTCACCGCCCACCGGAATGCCGCGGGCAATGGTGCTGATGTGCACGTTGGGCAAATCGCGCAGACGGCGCGAGAGGTAAAACGCCGTGGTGTCGCCTTCCATCGTGGGGCTGATAGCGAGGATGACCTCCCGGATTTCGGAGTCTTCGGTGCTGGCCCGCTCCACCAGCGAATCGATGTGCAAATCGGAAGGACCCACGCCTTCAATGGGCGAAATCACGCCGCCGAGCACGTGGTACACGCCTTTGTACTGGCCCGTGTTTTCGATGGCAATGACGTCGCGCACGTCCGACACCACGCACACCAAGCTGTGGTCGCGCAGCTTGTTGGCGCAGATGTCGCACTCCTCAGCATCGGAAATGCTATGGCAGGTGCGGCAGTAGGTTATTTCGAAGCGCATTTTGGCCAGCGCTTCGGCCAGCGAAGCGGTGGTATCCATCTCGGCCTTGAGCAAGTGAAGCGCCAGGCGCAGGGCCGTTTTGCGGCCAATGCCGGGCAGACGCGCCAGCTCACCCACCGCGTTTTCAATCAGTTTTGAGGGAAACTCCATTCGTTGTTTGGGTTGTCAGTTGTTGGTTGCCGGGAGCTAGCTACGAATTGCCAGAGTAACCCGACAACCGACCACTAATCCCCCACAACTACACTACATCTGCCGAGATACCGCGGTCGTGGATGGCCGTGCACATTGGCTCCAGCTCCTCGTACGTGCCTATTTTAACGGCGCACTGGCCCTTGTAGTGGATGAGCAGCGTGCATTGCTCGGCCTGCTCCGGCTGGTGGCCGCACACGTCAATCAGGGTTTTGATGACGTGCTCAAAGGTGTTGACGTCGTCGTTATACACAACGAGGTTACGCAGCTCAACTTCTTCTTCGAGCAGCAGTACGTCCTCATCGTGCTCAATTTGTGGGCGGGTGTTCATAGGGCAAATTTACGCAGGAAAGCCCGCGTGGGGTAGCTTGTAATAACTATGAATATCCCTGATTCGTTTCCTTATTTCCACTGATTTTATTAACGCAAGGCGGAGCTTGCCAGGCTGGTAACACGGCCCTGCAGCAGTGCTTGTCTGAGCCTGTTGGCATTAGGCTATTTATATAGCGAATGCCAAATTTAAACAAGTGGGCACGCGGGCTTCGGGGGCAGATTTTTACCCGGGCAACAACTATTACCTCGGCCTTTCGAATAACTCTAACTTCATTCGACCAGAATTCTCCATTAGCAGCAACTCATTAATGCCCGTCCCCTCCTCCGATTTCAAAAAAGCCCTCAAGCGCCTGCCCGAAAGCGACAAGGAAGCGCTGCTGCTACGCGCCGTGCGCCGCGACGCCGAGTTGTATGAAACCTACCGCTTCGAATTGCTGGCCGACGTGACCCTGGCCCAAATTCAGGAAGAAGCCGCCGACCGCATCCATGAGCTGTTTAATGTGGCCGTATCGGGCCGCTTACTCAATCGGAGCCTGGTGAAGGCGCTGCGGGCGAGTGTGCAGGAAGCGGCCCGCGCCCGTCGCATCACCAAGAGCAAGCAGCTGGAAGTCGACCTGCTCGTGTACACCCTGCGGCAGTGCATCGATAACTACTCCGGGCAGTTCGACAGCGTGTACGACGGGTTTTTCAATGCGACGGCCCGGTTGGCGGCCCGCCTGCCGGCCATGATTCTAAAGAATCTGCACGAGGACCTGTGGCTCGAGTACAAGGAAGAACTGGATGAGGTGCTGAGCAACCTGCACAGCCGCAGCAAGAGCCGGCATTTGAAATTTGAGCTGCCCCGACACTTCAGCATTCCCGAATAAAAAAAGCCCGCCAATCTTGGCGGGCTTTTTTGTTGGAAGAGGGCATTTCACGGCAGCAACAGAAGGGGCTACTGTGCGAAGGCCCTTAAATCGAACTGCTTGGGCAATTAAGCCTTCTTGGCAATAACGTTGAAGGTCAGGTCGAAGGTATCGTAGATGGCTTTGTCGCCGATGCTCTCGAAGAACGATTTCGAGCCGTACTTCAGGCCGAACTTGGTGCGGTCGATGGTCATCTTGCCGGTGGCGGCGGCTACACCGTCTTTCACGCCTACTTTGGCGGGGAAGCTCAGGCGCTGGGTTACGCCTTTGATGGTCATGTCGCCGGTGATGGTGGCGTTGTTAGCATCTTTGGCGGCACCTTTAATAGGGGCCACGCTCACGATTTTGAAGGTAGAGGTGGGGTACGTAGCCACGCCGAAGAAGTCGTCGCTGCTCATGTGGCCCACAAACTTGGCTTGGTTCTCGGCATCCGTGATGTCGGTGGCTTTCATGGTCTTCATGTCCACGGTTACGGTGCCACCCACGATGGCATTGCCTTTCACGAGCAGGTCGCCGTCGGCGAACTGCATGGTGCCGTTGTGGCCGTGGGTTACGGCTTTGCCATCCCAGCCCAAGGTGCTGAGCTGCGGCTGCAGCTTATAGGCCGGGGCGTTGGTGGCCATTTTGGCGCTGTTTATTTTTTGCGCCGAAGCAGCAGGGGCACCGCCGATAACGGCAACAGCAAACAAAGCGGGCAACAGGAATTTTTTCATCTGAAAAAGGGAATTGGGGAAATTTAATAATTAATCGAGGGTATGCTACGGCCGGGCCGCAACGAAAAAATGTGCCAGAATGGCGTCTGCAGTTAATTCGGTAAAATCAATTATTCCTCCGTTCGAATTTTATCGAGCAAAGTGTTGAGCTGGTGCACTTCCGCAGGGGTGAGCTGGTTGATGCCGCCGGGGTTGGTAACGCCGGCTTCCTCGATGCGGTCGAGCAGGTCGAGGCCGGCTTTGGTGATGCGGATGTCCACGGCGCGGCGGTTGGCGGGGCACACGGTGCGCGTCACCAGCTGCTTTTCTTCCAGCCGGTCCACAATGCGGGAGGCGTTGCTGGTCTTGTCCAGCATGCGGTCGATGAGCAAGGCCACGGTGGCCGGCAATGGGTGCTGGCCCCGCAAAATGCGGAGGATGTTGAACTGCGGCAGCGTGAGGCCGAAGGGCTTAAATGCCGCCGTCTGGCGCAGCTGCAACCAGCCGGCCGTGTACAGTAGGTTGATGTGGGCCTTCTGAAACTCGTCGCGAAAGATGGGCTGCTTGATTTCGTCTTCGATGCGCATGGTAGGCAGTGGAATCGGTTGCAAATTTATGTAGGTACATTTAATGTTGCAACATTGTTCCCGATTATTTTAAAATTATTTTAGGTTAACTGGACGGTCTTTCTCCTTAACGCCGCAAAATGCGTATCCTCGCAGGTTCAACCACTTTTCTCATTTCTATGCATCGTCTTGTTTTCGTATTGCTGGCGGCCGCCTGCTTGGCCACCGCCCCCCGCCACGCCGCCGCGCAGGAAGGCGGCTTCCCCGTTAAAACTACGCCCCGCACCCAGTTTGTGTTTAAGGACGGTGAGGTGATGCGCCGCGAGGGCAAGGTGCTCACGCCCCTCACCCAAAACGTGAAGCTGGAAAGCGGCGTCAAAATCAACTACAAAAGCGGCATCGTGGAAATGCCCGCCGACAAGATTAACCCCCAGGGCAAGAAGCTGACCCTGCGCGAAGGCGACTACGTGCGGGCAGACGGCGGGGTGGTGTTTGCCACGCCCGGTAGTGCGGCAGCGGCCCGGGGCGAAGCGCCCAATGGCCCCAGCGGCAAGTTTGACACCTACGTGCAGCGCGGCCCCGGCTTCTCTGACCCCGCGATACAGAACTCCCTCCTCACCAAGAAAATTGAGCTGCTGACCCAGAAGATAAGCTTGTTGAGCCAGGGCCGCACCGACTTGCCCGACACCAAATCCATCGACGCCCAAATCGCGCAGCTCGACGCGCAGCTAACGGCCCCGAAATAAGGCCGGGATTAGGCAGGCAGAAACAACTGCCCGGCCTCCTCCCCCACCAGCCCAAACGGCTCATCCTTCACAATCAGGAAGCCGTCCAAGTCGTGCACCTCGGCCAGCGCGCTAATTTGCATGGCCGCCTCAATGCCCACCGTCGTTTCCACCATGCAGCCCAGCATGGGGAGCAGGCCGTGGGCATTTGTGCGCCGGAGCAGCTCAATGCCGCGCCGGAAGCCGCCGGCCTTCATCAGCTTCACGTTGACGCCGTGAAACTGCCGGGCAATTTCGGCGAAGTCGGCCGTGTCCGTCACCGATTCGTCGGCCAGCAGCGGCACCGTGCTGCGGGGGCGCAGGTATCGGTAGTCTTCGGCCAGGGCCGCGGGCATGGGCTGCTCGAGAAAGCGCAGGTGCACGCCGGGCAGCGCGGTGGCCTGCTCTAGGAAGCCGAGCACGCCGTCGGCGTCGGTCCAGGTTTCGTTGCCGTCTACCAGCAGGCCGTGCCCGGGCAAGACGCGGGCCACCTCCCGAATCAGCTCAAGTCCTTCAGCCTGGTTGACTTTGATTTTGAGCAGCTGAAACCGCGCGGCGTTTTGCTCCTGCAAAAACCCGGCAACGGCGCCGGGCTCCATAATGGGCAGCGAAAAGGCCGTGGGGACGGTGCGGGCAGGCTGCGGCACGCCCAGCCACTGCCACACCGGCTGCCCGGCACAAGCCGCCAGCCACTGCACCAAGGCCGATTCCAGGGCGAAGCTCAGGGCATGGGCCACGGGCTGGGCGGCCAGCAGCTCATCCAGCTCAACCAGGGAGGTTACGGCGGATAATCCGTTAGCTTGCAGCGCTTCGAACTGCTGCTTCAGCAACTCGGGAGTTTCGTCGTAGCGCACGTTGGGCGCGGCTTCACCGGTGCCGCTCTGGCCGGCACCCGATACGCGCAGGAGCAGGTTGGTTTTGGTGCTGGAAGCGTTGCGGGATATTTTCCAAACGTAGCGCAGGTGCAGCTCGTGGGTGGTCAGGGTCCAGGTTGGCATGGGTGGGAATGCAGCCGCCATTGGGGCGAGCCCCAAGATGGGGCCAAAAAACGAACCACCTACGTTGCGGCCGGGCAAATCGGACAACTAAGCCAGGAATCTTACCCTTTGGCCTAGTGGCAAAGAGCAAGCTGGACGGTGAGAATGAGCTTTGCAGCGTTATAATTCTTCTCCGTTCCATCTAAAACGCCGAAATCTGCTTCGCCCCCACTCCGATGAAAAAACCGTTACTTGCCTCCCTCCTTCTCAGCGCCATATTACTGGCCAGCAGCACCCAGCAGGCCGCTGCCCAGACCAAATCCACCGAAGCCCGGGGCTACATCCCATGGTTTAAAGTGCAGAACCAGGCCATGGTGCTCCAGACCGGCAACCAGTCGAAGCCGTTGAGCCAGGACATCACCTTGCCCAACGGCGTGCGGGTGGAGTACCGCACCCAGTCGGTGGTGCTCACCAGCGGCAAGCGGGTGGTATTGCAGGAAGGCGACATGTTGAGCTTGACCGGTGACCTCCTTCAGAAGGCACCCGCCCCCGAAGCTCCCATGCTGGCCCTTATGGAAGCGGCACCGTCGCCAGCCCCTGCCCCAGCTCCAGTAGCTCCTGCTCCGGCTCACGTAGCAGACGCTCCGGTAGCACCGGCCTTTACGTACCGGCCCACGGCGCCCGTCAATGGCAAGCTGCGCGGGGTGGTGGAGCTCGGGGCCAGCGGCTTCAACCTGTTCATCATTCGCATGGACGAAAAACGGAACTGGAAGCTGGAAAAATCCGAGTTTGGCAATAGCCTGGTGATGGAAAACATGGCCACCGCCGCCGATATCCGCACCGGCCTGAAGGCCTACATTGGCCAGATGCTCGACTTTGGGGTGTCGGCGCGCGACATTCACTTTGTGATGAGCTCGGGCGCGGCGCTGTCGCAGGGCACACACAACATCGTGAAGGGACTGGAAGAGCTTAAGTACGTGGTAACGACGGTGACGCCGGAGCGCGAAGGCGAACTGGGCCTGCTAGCCGCCCTGCCTCCCGGTTTTGCCAACAAAGCCTTTGTGCTGGACCTAGGCTCTGCCAACAGCAAAATTGCCTGGCTGGAAGGCAAAGAAACCCGCGTGACCGATTCGTACGGCTCCAAGTACTACGAAAAGCACACGGCCGATGCCGTGGTAGCCGCCGATGTAAAAAACAAGGCCGGGCAAGTACCCGCTAACCTGCGCGGCACGTGCTTTATTATAGGAGGGGCGCCCTACGAGCTGGCCAAGGCCGTGCGGCAGGGCCAGGAGCCCTACACCGTGCTCAAGCCCGCCAGCTACTACACTCAGCTCAACACCGCCAAAGCCAAGGCCGGCCTCAATATCTATGAGGCAGTGGCCGCGGCTACGGGTTGCCAGCAGTTCGTGTTCGGCTTCGATACCAACTTCACCATGGGCTACCTACTGTCGCTGCCTTAGCACAGCCTTTGGCCTTACCAAAATGCCTCGTAATCATTGGTTACGAGGCGTTTTTGTTCTGTCTGGCGCCCGCGCTTGGGGCGCCTACGGGCTTGCTGGCTGGATAATGCCGTTCTTTAGGCCTTCAATCCGTTATCCCGGCCTTTTTAGTTGCATGACGAAATCTCGCTTACTCCTCGTTGCGGTTACGCTTTTACTCCTGGCGCTCATTGTCACCATACTGACTGCCAATAATTTACTCGCGCTACCCCACGCCGTTCCGGTGGCGGCGCGCTGGCTGGCCCTGGCGGCCGTGGCCGGAGCCGTTGCGCCACGTCGCTCGCTCACGCTCTGGATTGTGGTCAGCATGCTGGTCGGCATTGAGCTGGGCCACGATGCGCCCGGCGTGGCCATGAACCTCAAAGTACTGAGCGACGCCTTCCTGCGGCTCGTTAAAACCATTATTGCGCCGCTGGTTTTTGCGACGCTGGTAGTGGGCATTGCGGGCCACGCCAACCTCAAGCAGGTAGGCCGCATGGGCTTGAAGGCCCTGGTGTACTTCGAGATTGTCACGACGTTCGCCTTGTTTATCGGGCTGGCGGCCATCAACCTCACCAAAGCCGGCGTGGGCATCAGCCAGGCGGGTGTGAAGGAAGAAGCACTGGCCGCCGCCCCGCCCCAAACCGCGTCGGACATCATCCTGCACATCTTCCCCGAAAACATTGCCAAGTCGGTAGCCGAGGGCCAGGTGCTGCAAGTAGTAATTTTTGCCATCCTGTTCGCCATTGGGCTGGCCCTCACCCCCGAGCGCCCCCGTCGCGTGATGCTGGAGTTCTGCGAAAGCCTCTCGGAGGTGATGTTTAAGTTCACCAACGTGGTGATGTATTTCGCGCCATTAGGCGTGGGCGGGGCCCTGGCCTATACGGTGGGCAAAATGGGTTTTGCGCCGCTGCTCAATGCCCTGCAACTGCTCCTGACGCTGTACGGGGCCCTTATTGCGTTTGCCGTGCTGGTTCTGCTGCCGGTGGCCCTGATTGCCCGCATCCCGCTGCGCCGCTTCCTGGCGGCCGTGGCCGAGCCGGTGAGCATCGCTTTCGCTACTACCTCATCGGAGGCAGCGTTGCCCCGCGCCATGGAAGCCATGGAATCCATCGGGGTGCCGCGCCGCATTGTGGCCTTCGTGATGCCCACCGGCTACTCGTTTAACCTGGACGGCACCACGCTGTACCTCTCGCTGGCGGCGGTGTTTGTAGCCCAGGCCGCGGGCGTACCGCTCACCTTTGGGCAGCAACTGCTGATGGTATTCACCCTTATGCTCACCAGCAAAGGCGTGGCCGGCGTGCCCCGGGCATCGCTGGTTATTCTGCTGGCTACGGTAGCCTCCTTCAACCTGCCGGCCTGGCCGGTGTTCATCATCCTGGGTATCGACGCCCTGATGGACATGGCTCGGACCGCCGTAAACGTGCTCGGCAACTGCCTGGCCTCGGCGGTAGTGGCCCGCTGGGAAGGCGAGTTTATCGATAACTACCATAACCCAGAGCTAACCGCAATAGAAGAGCCTATTTATAAATAGGCAATCCTTATTTATTGTAATTTTTGAGCAGGGGAAAGCTAGTAAAGTTGACCTTCCAAATTGCCTACGGTAGCAGGTTTTTTTGCTCCGTTCACCGAGAAACAACATGTTTGCCATCTATATCAGGTAATTTAGCTTCTCTTAGCTCAGGTTACATCGCATTGGCCTACATTTTGGCATTTTTTGAAGCCCTGCTTTCCCTTTACCCTTATTCTCACTAATTTACAGCTATGAAGCTCACTCGTCAACTTGCCCTGCTGGCACTTGCTCCGGCCCTGCTGGCAGCGCCAGCCTGTGTGTCGGTGAAGTCCATGATGAAAAGCACGCCTACTGCTAGCATTTCCAAGCGCCTGCCCGCCCTGGAAATCATGGCCGACCAAGGCCCGTTGGCGATGAACGACGGCGCACTGCCCGAGGACCCGCTCAAGCTGTTTCAACAAGAGTGCCGCGTGAACCTGACGGAGGCCACCGATACGGCAACCTATGGCTACGCCAAGCTGGTGGTGAAGAAAGTGCGCACCGTGCGCACGGGCCGCGGCTTGCAGGGCATTCAGGTTATCACGTTTATGCTGCCCGCCATCCTGGGCATTCCGCTGGAGTGGTACAAGACCACCCTGCAGGCCGAAGTGGAAGTGAGCGACGCGGCTGGCAACCTGCTGGGTACCTACGCGGGCACGGGCACCTCCGCCGTAAAGGTGGCTATGTACCACGGCTACTCCCAAACCACCGCTCCGCGCCTGGCCGACATCATTGCCCTGCGCGGTGCCATGGCCCAGATTCGGCCCCAGCTCGATACGGCGGCCGCCCGCCTGCGCCCGCTGCTGCTCTCGGGCGGTACCGTGGAGAACCCCACCCTGCCTTCGTCGTCGGTCGTTACCGGCAGCCGTTAAGCTCCGGCCGGGGCTCTGCCTCAGCTCAATTTTTGATATCGTCTGGCCCGTAGTGCCCAGCTTCAGCCCAATGCGGCCGAGGTGGGTGCTACGGGCCTTACCTTTGGCCTGCTATGGCTCACCTTCTGCCCTTTCGAGTTTCTACTGCTTTTTTCCTAACCGCAGTCCTGCTGATGAGTGGCTGCTGCGCCAACAACGTCTGCAACTGCCAGGATGACCAAGCGGATGCCATCAAGCTGCGCTTCTCGCCGCGCTTTGCGACTGCCGACCTGGACACCATTATCATTCAGCGCTCGCCGCTCCCCTACAGCACCACGACCAAGCCGGAAACGGTCACGCTGATTCGCACGGCGGCCCGGGCCCGCGACAGTGTGGTCATCAACAACACCACGCCGTTTGCCCAAGCCGGAACTGCCAAGCTCAACAAGTACCGCTACGTGGTGCAATACTTGGTGCAGCCGCCGCAAAGCAAGCCTGTACCCACCACGGTGTTGGTTATCGACAGCACCCGGCTGGCCGGCAGCCTCGACGGCAGCGGCTGCTGCACCTGCTACACCAATACCAAAAAAACGGTTTATGCCGCCCGGCCCAAGCGCAACAGCGCGGCAGCCGACAGTGCTTTTGTAATCGACCTCAAGCAAAAGCCGTACATCGAGTTAGTCAAGTAGCCGCGCCGGAAGTGGCTCGCGTATAGTACCTACCGCGCTGCAACGTTTGGCCGGAAATTCGTGTTTTTCGTTACCATGCCTGCTGAAACCCCCTCTCCGGTAGCCCCGGCGCTGCCCGAGTCGCGCCAAAACGCCGCCCCGTCGCTTTTCCCGTTCCGTTCCACGCTCAGCCTGGAGCCACTCATTGCCTACTGGCAGGAGCGCGAGCAATCCACCAATTCCGGGGTGGCCTTGCTGGCCCACGCCATTTCCCAGCAGGTAGCGCAGGAATCTTGGTGCCGCGGCCCCCTCACCGACCACTCGGTGGTGGAGTGCGGCTGCGACTTAATTGAAACGCTCATGATGGCGGTGTTTCCGCCCGCCTCGTTTGCCACCGACATCAGCGGGGTGATTGGGCCGTTTCAGCGGCGCAGCTTCTATTCTACTCGCTTGTTCGAAGCGGTGATGCTCAACAAGGACCGCACCATCAAGCAGCCGCTCAACATCGACATGGCGGCCATGGAGCGACAAATGGGGCTGATGGCCTACCACCTCGTGCTGCACCGCGTGTACGGGGCCGAGCTGCCGGCCCTAGGCACCATTATTTTCACGGTGCCGGACTACAAAATTGGGCTGTACCGCCATTACGGGGTGGTGTTCAACTCCGACTTTGTGCGGGTAAAAGTGGTGGGCGAGCCGCCGGTGCTCACGCCCGAGCAGGTGGAAACGCTCATCCACAACCGCCACCGCCCCGAGCTGTGGAGCGAGCTGCTGCCCGCCGAGCACTTTGAGCTGGAAGGCTTCAATATCATCCAGCTAGTCGACGTGACCGAGCAGGAGATACTATCGGAGCTGAAATACGACCTACTGGAGCGCGACGTGCTGCAAACCCCAGCCCGCTTCGAGCAGATTCAGGAGAAGCTGCGGGTGCTGTTTGCGCAGCCGGCGCTGCAGCTCGGCATAGCGGCCTACGATGAGAAAAAGCGCGCCTTTGTGGATTTTGGGCGCAAAATCAACCACAGCTTCCTCACCAAGCAGGTGCAGCACCAGTCGGCCAGCAGCAGCTTCCGGCTGATTTATGACCGCCTCCTGCGCGAGCGCGAGCCCCTGGTAATGAAGGACGTGGCCACGGCCGACATCCCCGAAGACCTGCGCCAGCAAATCCTGGGGCTGGGCATTCATTCCACCATCTTGGCGCTGCTGCCCTATGGCAACGACACGGTGGGCTTGCTGGAGCTGGGCACGCCGGCGGTGGGCGGGCTCGATGAGTTCGACATGGACAAGGTGGCCCAATTCATGCCCCTGTTTGCGGTGGCCGTGAAGCGCAACGCCGAGGACCTGCAGGCGCGGGTGCATGCCATTATCCGCGAGAAGTTTACGGCCATTCACCCCACCATGGAGTGGCGCTTTATGGACGCGGCCCGCAACCTGCTCGCCGAGCTCGATGCCGGCAACCGCAACGCCGAGATGGAGGCCATTGTGTTTGAGGACGTGTACCCGCTGCACGGCTCCTGCGACATTCGGGGCAGCAGCACGGCGCGCAACGAAGCCATTCAGGGCGACCTGATTGAGCACCTCACCCTGGCCAACAAGGTCCTGAAAAAGGCCTCCGAGTACCAGCACCTGCCCATCCTCGACGAGCTCAAGTTCTACGTTACCAAGAACCTAAAGCGCCTGCACGAGGGCATGCTTTCTGGCGACGAAGCCAACATCTACGACTCGCTTTCGCGCGAAGTGGAGCCGTTGTTTGAGTACCTGGCCACGCACACGCCCGAGCTGCGCCCCGTCATCACGAAGTATTGGGATAATATCGACGACAAGCTCGGTATTCTCTACAAGCGCCGGAAGGACTTTGAGGTGAGCGTGACCACCCTGAACGATGCCGTGAGCGACTTTCTCGACGAGGAAGAGGACAAGGCGCAGCACATGTTTCCGCACTACTTCCAGCGCTACAAAACCGATGGCGTGGAGTACAACATCTACGTGGGCGGCACGCTGGTGGAGAACAAGCCCTTCGACCTGGTTTTCCTGAAAAACCTGCGGCTGTGGCAGCTGCTGACGATGGTGGAAATCACGCGCCGCACCGCCGCCTTGCGCGATACGCTGCCCGTGCCACTCGAAACCACGCAGCTCATTCTCATTCACGGCCAGCCGCTCAGCATTCGCTTCCGGCAGGATGAGCGCCAGTTCGACGTGGACGGGGCCTACAACATCCGCTACGAAATCATCAAGAAGCGCATTGACAAGGCCACTGTGCAAGGCACCGGCGAGCGGCTAACCCAGCCCGGCACCATTGCCCTGGTATACGCCCAAACCCGCGAGGCCGTGGAGTACGTCGAGTACATCGACTACCTGCAGGACCGCGGCCTGCTGGAGCCCGGCGTGGAGGAGTTAGAGCTGGAAGAGCTACAAGGCGTGAAGGGCCTGCTGGCCTTGCGTGTGCAGGTAAAGCTGTAGACATGAGAAACGGGTGGGCCAGCCGCAGGAAGAAGTGTCTGCACCTTACTCCTTGGCGCCCAACACCACTTCCTCTTCCTTCCAGAACAGCTTGAGCCCGGCCCGGCAGACCACCAGCCAGGCTGCGCCGCCGGCAAAGCCGGCCAGCACATCGGTGGCGTAGTGTGCGTGCAGGTACACGCGGGTCAGCCCAATCAGCCCCACCCAAATCAGCAGCGGCGCGACCAAGCCGGGCCGCGCAAAGTGCCTCGCCAGCAGCCATGCCAGGCAGCCGTAGAACGTCATGCCCAGCATGGCGTGCCCGCTGGGAAAGCTCAGGCCCAGGGTGTGGAGCAGGGCGTTGCTGGGCCGCGGCCGCCCGAAGTACCACTTCAGCAACTGGTTGAGCACGATGCCGCCGAACATGGCTAGGACCAGTTCCCAGCCTTCGCGGGGGTGGCCGGCCCGGCGTATCAGAAAGGAGGCCAGAATGCTTCCAGGCAGCAAAAACGGCAGCGCCGCAAAGAAGGTCACGAACCGCACGGGCCCCGTGAGGCCGGGAATGGTATGGCGCCAGCTGTCGACGATGCCCGACGCCCAGTTGTCGAGCGCCATGGAGTGGTGCACGAACACGACCCGGGCCAGGTAAAAAAACACCGCAAACGCCGCCACAAAAAGCACCGCCCCAAACACGATTTCGAGGGTGAGCAGGCCGGCCAGCGCCAGCAAGCGGGAGGTAAAGCGGTTCATAGGCACGTGGGCCGCTAAAATGCGAGGAGAGGTTTTGGTACCCCAAATACGCAAAACGAAAAAAGCCAGCCCAATTGGGCTGGCTTTTTCAAAAACGTGCGCTCGGGGAGACTCGAACTCCCACACCTTGCGGAACTGCCGCCTGAAGACAGCGCGTCTACCAATTTCGCCACAAGCGCATGCAGTGGGCAAAAAGCCGCTCTCCGTTAGGAAGTGCGGCCTTTTGATGGTGCAAAGATACAGTCCCATTTTGCAGCTAAACAACACCCAGCCCAATTTTTTCGCAGCGCCCGGGCGTATTGCGCCACCGATAATTGTTTCTCAGTTACTTGCAGAGCCATTTTTTTTCTTCCCTCCTCTCTTTTTACATGCCCGACCCAATTGCTGCCCCACTTCCAGCCTCTGCGGCCACCGAGCCACTCACGGGGTTCGACCGCGTGGCGTGGTGCTACGATGCGCTCACCGGCCTGGTGTTTGGGCCCACCCTGAAAAAAGCGCAGCGGGCGGCGCTGGCCGGGTTGCCGGCCGGGGCCCCGCGCGTGCTCATTCTGGGCGGAGGCACGGGCTGGATACTCACGGAGGTGCTGCGGCGCCGACCCCAGGCCACGGTGCTCTACCTCGAAGCGTCGCCGAATATGCTGGCCCGCGCCCGCACCCGGCTAGCCCAGGAATGCCCCCATACATCTGCTCAGGTGGAGTTTCGCCACGGTACGCAGGCCGCGCTAGGCCCGATGGAGCAATTCGACACCATTATTACCTTTTTCGTGCTCGACTGCATTGCGCTTTCCGAGATTGAAACGGCCCTGGCGCAATTACGGGCCGCCCAGCGGCCGGGGGCGCCGTGGCTACTGGCAGATTTCCGCCCAGCCCGGCGGGGCTGGCGCCGGGTGTTGCTCACACTCATGTATGTTTTTTTTCGGCTCACGACGGGCCTGCGGGCACGGGAGCTGCCCGACCTGCACCCGGCGTTGGGCCGCCTCGGGCTTAGCCCAACGAGCAGCGCCGTGTTTTTTGGTGGGGCCGTGGAAGCCGCAGTTTTTAGGCAGATTGAAGCTATTCCGCAAGATTGATGTGCTAGCTACTGCAGGCGCTGCAGAAGGCTCAAACATCAATTTAGCAGTACCGAACCCAATTTTTAGCGCACCAACCAAGTTCCTATTGCAGGTTTACAGCAACTTTGTGCGCCTAGCTGTTTCAGCTTGGTTTTTGAATTTCTTAGGCTCGCTATTATTTCTGCTCATGAAACAGGTTATTACTGCCACTATTCTACTGACACTGAGCCTGGCAGGGACAGAGGCGCAGGCCCAGGCGAAGGCCGATGCAGGCCCGGCCGTGCGGTACTCGGTGGCGTTTCCCAACGCGGTGCACCACGAGGCCCGGATTACGGCCACGTTTTCGGGGGTGCCCAGTGGGCAGGTGCTGCATGTGCGCATGGCCCGCAGCTCGCCGGGGCGCTACTCGCTGCACGAGTTTGCCAAAAACGTGTATTACGTGGTGGCCACCAATGGCAGCAACCAGCCCCTATCGCTCAACCGGCCCGACCCGTATGGCTGGGACGTGAAGACCGGCGCCGATGGCACCGTGGTGTTCAACTACACCCTCTACGGCGACCGCACCGACGGCACCTACGCCGGCATCGACCAGCAGCACGCCCACCTCAACATGCCCGCCACGCTGTGCTACGCCACGGGCCTGGAAGGCCGCCCCGCCGAAGTGAAATTTGACCTACCCGCCGGCTGGCAGGTGGCCACCCAGCTGCGGGCCAGCGCCGACAAAACCACCTACACCGCCCCTAACCTGCAGTACCTTATGGACAGCCCGGTTTCCCTGGGCGCCCAGCAGGTGCGCACCTGGCCCGAGGGCGACCAGACCATTGAGCTGGCTGTGCTCTACCAGGGCCCCGTGGCCGAAGTGGATGCCTACGCCAAGAAAGTACAGCAGGTGGTGAAGGAGGAAAAGGCGATTTTTGGTGAGCTGCCCACCTATGATTTTGGCCGCTACACCTTCCTGGCCGACTACCTGCCCCAGGCCAGCGGGGACGGCATGGAGCACCGAAACTCCACTTCCGTCACGAGCCCGCGCTCCCTGCACAACGAGGAGGCCACGCGCAACCTGGGCACGGTGGCGCACGAATTCTTCCATGCCTGGAACGTGGAGCGCCTGCGCCCCTGCGACCTGGAACCGTTTGACTTCCAGCGGGCCAACATGAGCGACGCCCTGTGGTTTGCCGAAGGCTTCACGCAGTACTACGGCCGCCTGGCCCTGCGCCGGGCCAAGCTGATTGAGGACGAAGAATTTCTCGGCGACATCGGCCGCTGGGTAAACCTGCGCCAGAACAGCCCCGGCGCGCGCTTCGCCTCCCCCATCGACATGAGCCGCCAGGCCGCGTTCATGGACGCCGCCTCCAGCATCGACCCGCTCAATTCCGGCAATACCTACCTGTCGTACTACGACCAGGGCGCTGGCATTGCGCTGGTGCTCGATTTGCAGCTGCGCCAAAACTACCGCACCACGCTCGACAAGTTTATGCAGTCCATGTGGGAGCAATACGGCAAGAAGCAGGCAGGCTACGCTCCCGCCAACCCCTACACTGTAAAGGATTTGCAGCGGGTGCTGGGCGAGGTGAGCAAAGACACCGTATTTGCCAACCGCTTCTTCCGTCAGTACGTGTACGGCCACGAGCAGCCCCGCTTCAGCGAAAGCCTGCTCGGGGCGGGCCTGGCTCTGGTGCCGGCCCGGACGCCGGGGGTGGCGCTCGCCCACCAGGTGGCATTCGACGAGTCCGCCCGTTGCGTAGTGGCTTATAATACCCAGGTTGGCTCGGGCCTCTACAAAGCCGGCATCGACCGCGGCGACCAGCTGGTGACGCTTGATGGCAAAGACCTCAAGAGCCCCGCCGACCTCGACGGCGTGCTGCGCAAGCACTCGCCCAGCGACGTGGTGTTTGTGAAGGTGAGAACCCGGGGCGGAGCCGAAAAAACCACGCAGCTCATCCTCTCCGAAGACCCCAACATGCAGGTAAAGCCCGTGGAAGCCGTGGAGAAAATGGTGTATTCGCCCAGCCAGAAAGCACTGCGCGAGGCGTGGCTGTCCAGCCAAGTGGCCAACTAAACCCGCGGCGTAGGGTTTCGTTAGTTAAGCAACACAAATTGCCCGGTTACCGCGCGTAATCGGGCAATTTTATCTTTCAGGTTATGGCCAAACGCATTTCTTACCTCCGCAACGAAGCCCTGCCAACCGTGCGGCCCGGCTACCCCGGCAACAAGCTTTTCGGCGATGAATTCGCCAACGGCGAGGAGCTGTTTGAGCCCGCGTTTTCCACCGTGCTCAAGTGGCAGCTCACCGCTAACCCGCAGAAGGCCGAGAAAAAGGCCGACACCTGGGCCCCCGCCGTGGTAGACTGCACGGCCGCGTTTTCCGCCCAGGAAGACATGCTGGTGTGGCTGGGGCACTCCAGCTTTTTGCTGCGCGCGGCGGGCGTGACGCTGCTGTTTGACCCCGTCCTGTTTAGCTCAATTGGGCTGCGCCACCGCCATGCCCTGCCCTGCGCGCCGGAGGCCATCACAGGCATCGACTACCTGCTGCTCTCGCACGGCCACCGTGACCATCTGGACGAAAAATCCCTGCGCCTGCTGGCGCAGCAGAACCCGCAGATGCGGGTGCTGTCGTCGCTGCGCATGGGGCCGCTGCTGCAAGGCCTGGCGCCGGGCCTGCCGGTGCAGGAGGCCGGCTGGTGGCAGCAATACGACTTGGGGCCAAACGCGCCGCTGGAAATCTTTTACCTGCCCGCGGCCCACTGGCACCGCCGGGGCCTGGCCGACCTGAACCGCGTGCTCTGGGGCAGCTTCCTCATCCGGGTCGCCGACAAGCTCATCTACTTCGCCGGCGACACCGCGTATGCCGAGCATTTCGAGACCATCGAAGAGCGGTTTGGCCCCGTCGACATTGTGCTGATGCCCATCGGGGCCTACAAACCTGCCTTCATGATGGCCAAGAGCCACGTCAATCCGCACGAGGCCGCCAAGGCCGTGAACGTGCTGCGGGCCGGCCACATCGTGCCCATGCACTACGGCACCTTCGACCTATCCGACGAGCCCGCTTCGGAGCCCTTGCGCCAGCTCACCGACGTGGCAGCGGGCGGCATGCTGCGCGGCGAGCTTCACACGCCCGCCGTGGGCGAAGTACTGCGCTGGCAGGATTGGGAATAGCACCCCGGCGTTACTTCTTGATTTCTGCCAGAAACTCAGTGGCTTCATCGTGGTTAGCTCCGGCTTTAGTGGCCGCTGCTATTGATTCCATAGCCGCAGTGGAAGCGTCGGCATCGTTGCCCAACTTATGCAGGAGTTTGGCCCGTGTAAGGAGGTAAAAGTGGCTTCTGTCAGCGGCAATGGCTTGTTGAATTATCTGGTCTCCCTTGGCTAGCAGTGCTTTGTCGTCGACGAAAGCGGTAAGAATGGCGGTGGCATAGTTCAGCGTGAAACTATCCTGGGCAGCGAACTGCTGGCCGTAAGCAAGCGTGGCATCAACGTATGCCGGCCAGTTGCGCTGCATCATGAAGTACTGGACTTGGGCAAGTTCCTGCCACTGCTTGGCTTGGGCGGGCAGCAGCCGGGCTATTGATTGCTGCAGGTTGCCCAGCCCAACCTTGTCGTTCTTATGACCAAGGGCGTTGGCGGCATTGCTGATGAGTTCCCGGCTTTTCCTGGTAACGGCCTCCTGCCCAAACTTCGGCACAAATTCGGCCTGATGTTGCAGGAAATACTGCGTGGCCAGCGACTCATAAGGCAGGAACTGATTGAAAATGTATTCCAGGTTTTTCTGCGAAGACATCTCCTGCGCACTCTGGGTTTTCAGGTACTCGCCCGTTACCTGGGTATGCAGCGCTTCTTCTTGCGCGATACCCGGGGCTTTGCTAAAGGCGTAGAGCAGCGCGGCCGTTCGGTCCCCGGAAGCGTAACGGTCTTTCAGTGCGAAGTATGCTTTGCTGGGGTTGAGCGCATCCTGGCCATCCTGAATAAATTCAGCGGCAGGTTTTCCGCCTCCGCTTCGGTGCAGCGGCTTGCCCTCGGCCGTGAAATACAGGTAGGCGGGCAGCGACCGAATGCCGTACCGAGTGGACAGCGCTTTACCCTCGCCTTCGTCGATATTGGCCTTATAGCTCACGAAATGAGCGTTGTAATAGCGTGCTACCGCGGTATCGGGAAAGACATCGCGCGACATGCCCACGCAGGGACTGCAGCTGGGCGACCACGCGTAGAAAAACACGGGCTTGTGCGCCTTTTTAGCCGCTGCCAGCACTTCCGTCCATTTGCCGCCTTGGAAGGCTACGCCAGTTCGCTGGCCATGAGCCGTAAGGGTGCTCAACATAAAGAGCCAGTAGAATAGGTAGCGCATGCTGCGGGATTGAGGTAGAAAAAGTGCGGGAAGTTTATCCTAAGCGTTGGGCCGGACTTGAAAGGCTTAAATGTAGATATAAATTATCCTGGCACTGTAAGGCCTTCCGCTACCCTGAGATATCGGCCCAACTTCTATGGTACACCGCAGCGCTTATGGGCGCTACCTTTGCTCCTTATGTCGCCAACTCTAGTTTTGAGCCTCGTTGCAGGCTACTTTGCCGTTCTCATCGTCATTGCCATCCTCACCTCGCGGGGGGCTACGAGCGAAAGTTTTTTTGTGGCCAACCGAAACGCACCGTGGTACATGGTGGCGTTTGCCATGATTGGCACCTCCCTGTCGGGGGTCACGTTCATTTCGGTGCCGGGCAACGTGTACGGCAAAAGCTGGAGCTATCTGGCGGTGGCACTGGGCTTTGTGGCCGGCTACGTGGTCATTGGCACCGTTCTGCTGCCACTTTACTACCGGCTGCGGCTGGTGTCCATCTACTCGTATCTGGAGCAGCGGTTTGGCTATTGGAGCTACAAGACCGGCGCGCTGTTCTTTCTGATTTCGAGGTCGTTGGGCTCGGCCCTGCGGCTGTACTTGGTAGCCGGCGTGCTGCAGCTGGCGGTGTTCGATGCCATGGGCGTGCCCTTCGCCGTTACGGTGGTAGTAAGCATCCTGTTCATCTACCTCTACACCTTCAAAGGGGGCCTGAAAACCATTCTGTGGACCGATACTTTCCAGACCCTGGCCATGTTGAGCTGCGTGGGCCTGAGCATCTACTTCATGTCGGATGCCCTGAACCTGGGCTTCAAGCAGTTGGTGACGTCCGTGACGGACAGCCCGATGTCGAAAGTTTACTTCTCTGATTTCCGGGACGATAAGTTCTTCTGGAAGCAGTTCGCCTCGGGCATGTTCATCACCATCGTCATGACCGGCCTCGACCAGGACCTGATGCAGAAAAACCTGAGCTGCCGCAGCCTGGGGGAGGCGCAGAAAAACCTGTTCTGGTTCACCCCGGTCATTGTGTGCGTCAACATCCTATTCCTGACCCTGGGTGTGCTGATGTACAAATACGCCGCCGCCCGCGGCCTGCACCTGGAGCAGCTGCCCCAGCTCCTGAACCTGAAAGGCGGCCTGGATACCGACAAGGTGTTTCCGTTTCTGGCCACTACGCAGTTTTCGCTCACGGCCGGCATCATCTTCATTCTGGGCATCATCGCCGTTACTTACGCCTCGGCCGACTCGGCCCTTACGGCCCTCACCACCTCGTTCTGTGTCGACTTCCTCGGCATCAACCAGTATCCCGAGAAGCGGCAGGCCCAACTGCGCCAGTTCACGCACCTGGGCTGGTCGGTGGTGTTGATTGGCATCATCCTCATTTTCCGCGTCATCAACGAGCAGAGCCTGATTGATGCCGTGTACAAGGCCGCGGGCTTCACCTATGGGCCACTGCTGGGGCTGTTTGCCTTTGGCATTCTCACCCGGCGCAACCTGCGCGACCGGCTGGTGCTGCCCACCTGCGTAACGGCGGTGCTGCTCACCTGGCTCATTGTGTCGCACTCGGTGGAGTGGCTCAACGGCTACAAGTTTGGCTTCGAAATCCTGCTGCTCAACGGCGCGCTGGTGTACCTGGGCCTGCTGGCCATTTCGCGCCCCGCCGTGGTGAACCCGATACCCCAAGCTGCGGTTTAAGGCATTATGACCAAGACTATCTTCTCGTTCCTGCTGCTAGTAGCTGCCGCTCCGGTGGCCCTGGCCCAGCAGCCCGCTCCCACTACCCAGGAGCCCATTGTACTCAAGGCCGACCACATGCAGGTGCAGGCCCACTCCGCCCCCAACCGCCCCGACCGGGCCCCAGTGTATCCGGGAGGCGAGCAGGCGCTGGGCTTGTTTTTTCTGGAGCACATCAACTACCCCGCCGCGGCCCGTGCCAAGCAGTTGAGCGGCACGGTGCTCGTAAATGCTACCGTAAACGCCGATGGCTCGGTGAGCAACCCCGTGGTGGCCAAGTCACTCTCGCCCGAGTGCGACGCCGAGGCCCTGCGCGTGGTGCCCCTGCTCACGGGCTGGCAGCCCGCCATGCGTCGCGGCCGGCCGCTGCTGGTGCTCATTCAATTGCCCGTGCCTTTTGGCGGCGCCGGTGAAATAAAAGTGGAGCAAAACCGTCGTCAGCCAAAACCGAGACGTTAAGATTATTTTTCGTGAGAGCCTTGCATTCGCAGGGCCCTGATTTTATTTATTGAATGGCCCGTAGTGGACTCAATACCAGCGGCAGCGACGCCCTCGCCGCCGACCTGCCCAAACCGAAAGTAAACAAGGAATCCCTCAAGCGCAGCCTGCGGATTTTCCGCTACGTGCTGCCCTACAAGGGCCTGTTTGCGGTGGGCCTGATGATGTTGTTGCTCAGCAGCAGCACCTTCATGGCGTTTCCATTTCTGGCCGGCAAGCTCATCGACGCGGCGAACCACAAGCCCGTAATCCTGCCCAACGGCATCGAGCTGGGCATCGACAGCATTGCGCTGCTGCTGTTCGTCATCATCGTGTTTCAGGGCTTTTTCTCGTTCGGGCGCATCTGGTTTTTCACGCAGGTGAGTGAGTTCACCGTGCGTGATATTCGCAAGGCGCTCTACGCCAAGTTCGTGCAGCTGCCCATCCCCTTCTTCGAGCAGAACCGCGTCGGGGCCATTACCTCGCGCATCACTTCCGATGTCAGCCAGATTCAGGATACGTTTTCGCTCACCCTGGCCGAGCTGTTCCGGCAGGTGTTTACCCTGGTTATCGGCATCACGGCCATCATGATAGTGTCGGTGAAGCTGTCGCTGTTCATGCTGCTCACGTTTCCGCCCATCGTGCTGGCGGCGGGGCTGTTCGGGCGCAAAATCCGCACCCTGGCCCGCAGCACCCAGCAGGAGTTAGCCACCACCAACACCATTGTGGAGGAAACCCTGCAGGCCATCAACTCGGTGAAGGCCTTCACCAACGAACAGTTCGAAACCCAGCGCTATGGCGCCTCGCTCAACCGCGTGGTGCAGGCGGCGCTGCGCAGCAACCTGTTCCGGGGCGGCTTCGTGTCGTTCGTCATTATTGGCCTCACCGGCGGCATCATCCTCATTCTGTGGCGCGCGGCCACGCTCGTGTACTCGCCCGGCCCCGACCACCTCGAAGTGAGCCAGCTGCTCACTTTCCTGCTCTACACGGCCTTTATCGGCGCGTCTATCGCGGGCCTCGGCGAGATGTATGGCAAGGTGCAAAGCACGCTGGGCGCTTCGGAGCGAATTCTTGAAATCCTCGACGAAACGCCCGAGCCCACGCACATCGAGCCGGCCGTGGGGCTGGTGCCGGCCCGCATCCAGGGCGACATCCGCTACGAGCACGTGGCCTTCCGCTACCCCACCCGGCCCGACATCGCGGTGCTCAAGGACATCAACTTCCACATCGCGGCGGGCGAGAAAATTGCCCTCGTGGGGCCCAGTGGCGCGGGCAAAAGCACCATTGCCGGCCTGCTGATGCAATTTTATCCGCTCAGCGGCGGCCGCATCATCGTGGATGGGCACGACGTGCAGGACTATGACCTCACGGCCCTGCGCCGACACATCGGCATCGTGCCGCAGGAAACCCTGCTCTTCGGCGGCACCATCCGCGAGAACATTGCCTACGGCAAGCCGGGCGCGTCCGACGCCGAAATCATCGAAGCCGCCGAGCGGGCCAACGCCTGGCAGTTCATTCAGGCCTTTCCCGAGGCGCTCGATACGGTGGTGGGCGACCGCGGCATCAAGCTCTCGGGTGGGCAGCGCCAGCGCGTGGCCATTGCCCGCGCCATCCTGAAAAACCCCGCCATCCTGATTCTGGACGAAGCTACCTCCTCTCTTGACAGCGAAAGCGAAAAGTTGGTACAGGGCGCTCTGGATGAACTAATGGAACACCGCACCAGCCTCATCATCGCGCACCGGCTTTCGACCATTCGCAAAGTCGATAAAATCCTGGTGATTGACGGCGGCCGCATCGTGGAGGCTGGCACGCACGAGGAGCTGAGCGAGCGCGAAGGCGGGCTCTACGCGAACCTGCTGCGGCTGCAATTTGAGTTGAGCTAAGCTTGGGTGTGGGCCTCCACTTGCGGCGCTGGCTGCACTTGGTCTAGCCAGATACTGGCAGCGGCGAGGTCGTCGAAGGTTCGTATCACAATCCCTGCCCTGGTGTGTTCAAGGATAATTTCGGTAGAAAGACGGCTGTAGATTTCGGGAGAATATACCCATGCAAAATGGCGGCAGCCTGCTTCATAGAGTTGAGGCAACAGCTCTTCGGCGCCCCATATCGCCGCATCGGCCCAGATACCGGACAGATGGGTGTTGTCGTTGAGCACTTTGGCACACTGCGCTCTTCGCAATGCATTCAACAAATTTATCGACCCCGTCATGACGTCTTCGCTATCCACTTGGCCGTGCCAATTGGCGTAGAGCCAGTCGTGGTCGGCGTCGTAGGTTAGAGTGAGGTATGGGTCCGAACTTAAGGTGTGCTGTACCATAGCATAACGGATAGCGAGAAACGGCGGGAGCAATAACCCTTAATTTAATATTTTTAACACTTTGGTCTTTGGATGAGGTGGTCTAAGCTAGCCGGACGGAAGAAGGACGTATATTTCTTCTGTTATGACAGCCAAAAAGAGCGGGTCGT
>NZ_JAJFAW010000015.1 GCF_020711255.1 Hymenobacter plasmatis | reverse complement strand
CGAAACTTGGTTGCTGATTGCCAACTCAACCATGTGCCTCAATAGGTTACACCCCAACTAATTCCCCAACACGCTCTAAGCTCAACTAACCCACCGCTTGCTTTCGCTACCGTATAGTTTTGCGAGTCCATCCCGCCCCGCCCGCTATGCCCGCCGACCAAAGCCGCCTCCATGCCGACGTTGCCTTTCTCACCAACCTGCACCCGGCCCGCAATTGCCACAACCTGCAGTCCTTGAACAAGGCGGCCGATTACATCAAGGGCTGCTTTGAAAAGCTCCAGACCACCGTTTCGGAGCAGGCCTTCCTGGCCGATGGCCGGCGCTACCGCAACATCATTGCCTCCTTTGGCCCGCCCGAGGCCGAGCGCCTCATTGTGGGCGCGCACTACGACGTGTGCGGCGACCAGCCCGGCGCCGACGACAACGCCAGTGCCGTGGCCGGCCTGCTCGAAACCGCCCGCCTGCTCCACCTAAGCCGGGCGCCGCTCCGGCACCGCATCGATTTTGTGGCTTACCCCAACGAGGAGCCGCCCTACTTCGCCACCGAGCACATGGGCAGCGCCGTGCACGCCCGCGCCCTGCACGCCGCCAAAGCCAAGGTGCGCGGCATGTTGTGCTACGAAATGATAGGCTACTTCAGCGACGAGCCCAACTCGCAAAGCTTCCCCAACGAGGCCCTGGCCCAACTGTACCCCAGCACCGGCAACTTCATCGTCGTCGTGGGCAAAACCGGCCAGGAGGCTTTCACGCAGCAGGTGCAGGCCCTGATGCAGCCCCATGCTGGCAGCCTCGACGTGCAGCGCATCAACCTGCCCGAAGCCCTGGGCGGCCTGGCCGGGCTATCCGACCATCGCAACTACTGGGCCCAAGGCTACAACGCCGTGATGATTAACGACACGTCTTTCCTGCGCAACCCGCACTATCACCAGAAATCGGATACCATCGAAACGCTCGATTTCCCGCGCATGGCTCAGGTGGTAGATGGCGCATTCGGAGCCCTTCTGGGGTTGTAGAGGGGAAGTAACGGCAGGTATAAAGCACGTCATGCTGAGCGCAGCCGAAGCATCTCGCTCGGGGTAGTAATTTCATTGATTGAGTTACTTGCGTTGGCGAGATGCTTCGGCTCCGCCCAGCATGTTGTGCTGTTTATTCATAACCCTGATTCTCTTGCTGTCCCACCCGCACGAAGTATTTCTGGAAGTAGCCCAACGGCTCAGTTTCACCAAAGCCAGCCAGGCTTTGTTCATCAGCCAGTCGGCCGTAAGCAAGCAGGTGAAGGCCTTGGAGGAGCACTACAAAACCGGCCTGTTTGAGCGCATGGGCAGCAGCATTCAGCTTACGCCCGCCGGCCTGAAGCTCTACCAAAAACTGCTGCAAGCCAAGCAGCTGCAGCAGGAGCTGCACCAGGAAATGAGCGAGCTGAGCACGGCGTTTGCGCCGGCCATGCACTTGCTGATTGGGGCCAGCACCACCATTTCGCTCTACGTGCTGCCGCCGGTGGTATCGGCCTACCTGCGCCTGCACCCCAACCGCCAACTCAGCCTCAAAAACCGCAACTCCGACAACATCCTGCGCGCCCTGCTCGACCACGAAATTGAGCTGGGCATCATTGAAGGCATCCACAAAGTGAGCAACGTGACCTACACGCCCCTGCTCACCGACGACGTGGTGGCCGTGTGCGCCGCCCACAACCCGCTCGAACACCGCACCCTCGAAGTGCACGACCTGCTCACCACGCCGTTGGCCCTGCGCGAGGACGGCTCTGGCACGCTGGCCGTGTTGGAAGAGGCCCTGGCCCGGCACCGCATCAAGCTGGCGGCCCTGCCGGTGCGCGTGCGCATGGGAGGCACCGAGGCCCTCAAAAATTTCGTGCGGGTGGACAGCTGCCTGGCTTTCTTGCCCCGCCAGGCCGTGACAAAGGAACTGGCCTCCGGCGAATTTTCGGAAGTGAAAATCAATAATTTCCCGCTCAAAAGGGAGTTCAACTTTATCCAGCGTAAGGGCACTGAGAACAACGCGCCCTACAAGGATTTTCTGCTTTTTACCAAGCGCTACTATTCCCAGAAGGCATAGGCTATTCCAAAAACCCATCCCGAAAAGGCATACTGCGGGCAAGCCCTTCCCGTACTTTGCCCTATGAAACTGGTAGCCTCTGAATCCCTCTCGCGCTTAGCCGCACTGCACTGCTCGGCCTGCGGCACCACGCACTCCGCCTTCGACCTGCAACGGGTATCCACTTGCTGCAACTTGCCCCTCGTGGCCGATTATGACCTGCACGAGCCCCTGAGCCGCGACGTAATCGACCAGGCCGATACGTCGATGTGGCGCTACGGCGCTCTGCTGCCCCTGCTGCACGACGAAAACAAAGTGACCTTGGGCGAAGGCATGACCCCCATGCTCAACCTACCGCGTTTGGCCGCGCGCCACGAGCTGTCTTCCCTTCTGCTGAAGGACGAAGGCCAAAATCCCACCGGTTCGTTTAAAGCGCGCGGCCTAAGCATGGCCGTTTCCAAAGCCAAAGAGTTGGGCGTAGACGGCTGCATCATTCCTACGGCCGGCAACGCCGGCGTGGCCATGGCCGCCTACTGCGCCCGCGCCGGCCTCCGGGCCGTGGTGGTGATGCCGCGCCACACCCCGCAGGCCTTCAAAGAGGAGTGCTACTGGTACGGCGCCGAAGTGGAGCTGGTGGACGGGCTCATCAGCGACTGCGGTGCCCGCGTGCGCCAGCGCAACGCCGACGGCGCCCTGCTCGACATCTCGACCCTGAAGGAGCCCTACCGCCTCGAAGGCAAGAAAACCATGGGCTACGAAATTGCCGAGCAGCTCAACTGGCAGCTGCCCGACGTGCTGCTCTACCCCGCCGGCGGCGGCACCGGCCTCATCGGCATCTGGAAAGCTTTCCAGGAAATGAAGGCTCTGGGCTGGCTGGCGCCCGAAACGCGGCTGCCGCGCATGGTGGCCGTGCAAGCCCAAAACTGCTGCCCCCTGCTCGAAACCTACGCCGGCCGCCAGCCCAACTGCCACAGCTACCAGGGCAGCGCCACGCTGGCCAACGGCCTGGCCGTGCCGCACCCGCTGGGCGAAGCCATGATGCTGCGCGTGCTGCAAGAGTCGCGCGGCACCGTGGTGAGCGTGAGCGAGGAAGACATGCTGGCCGGCATGCGCGACCTGGGCCAGCAGGAAGGCCTGTTTGTGGCCCCCGAAGGCGCCGCCGTTTGGATGGCCACCCGCCAGCTGCTGGCCACCGGCTGGCTGCAGCGCGACGAGAAGATTCTGCTGCTGAACACCGGTAGTGGCCAGAAATACATGGAAAACGTGGCTGGTCGCGCCACGCGCTAACGCTACTTGGCGCCACCACGCCTGCTCTGCAGAGCAGAGGCGAAGCATTCCTGCCAGGAGAGTGAATTGAATTCTATCTGGTGAGCGCCCTTCCTTCGCTGCAACGAAGCGGCAGGGATGTTTCGGCTCTGCTTAGCAGGACCTTCCGGCAGGCGATATCTTTGCTGGATGCGCATTCTCCACGTTCTTTCAGCTGAGTTTTTTGCGGGCTCCGTGGCCTATGCCGTGCAGCTGGCCGAAGCCCACCGGGCCCAGGGCCACCAGGTGTGGATGCTCTCCGAATCAAACCAGCTGCCCACCGGAGCCACGCAGGTCGTGGCCCCCATCAGCAACCGCAGCTACGCGCAGCGGCTGCGCAATGCCCGTTTTATCCGGCAGCTCATTCGGCAGGAGAACATTGATGTGGTGCATGCGCATGCCCGCGCCGCCAGCTGGGTGAGCTACTTCGCCCTTCGTGGAATGAAAATCCCACTGGTGAGCACGGTGCACGGCCGCCAGCACCTACATGCCTCCACTTCACTGTTTGATATCTACGGGGATAAGGTCATCGCCATTTGCGGCAATCTGCGCGAGCATTTGGTGACCGAAGTGAAGATGGCCGCGTCCAAAATCGTGGAGATTCCCAACGGGGTCAAATTTGGCGAAACGCCAAATTTGAATGAAGAATTAAGAATGAAGAATGAAGAATTGCCAGCCAATAATTCTTCATTCCTCATTCTTAATTCTTCATTAACAGAGCCGTTGCGGCTCGCCTTCATCGGGCGGTTTAATGGGGGCAAAGGCGAGCGGGCGGCTGCCCTGTTGCAGCAGGTTTTTCCGGAGCTGCTTCGGGAGTTTCCGCAGCTGCGGGTGGCGCTTATCGGCGGTGAGCTGGAGCAGTTGCCGGCCGCTGGAAAAACTGCCTTGGAGCAGCTGCAGGGTGAATTTGGAGAGCGGGTAGAAGTGGTGGGCTTCACGAAGGATGTGCCTGGTTGGCTGGCCCGCACCGCGCTGGTCATCGGGGCCGGGCGGGTGGCCATCGAGGCCCTGGGCGCGGGCCGGTCCGTGCTGGCGCTGGGCGAAGCCAGCTACGAAGGCCTGGTAACCGATGACACTTTTGCCGCGGCGGCCGCTTCAAATTTTGGCGACATTTCGGCGCGGGTAGCTTCCCCGGCGGTTGAGTGGGCTGCCATCCGGGAAGATGCCCGGGCCTTTCTGCGGGCCCCGCAACCAGTAACAGCGGAATTGCAGCAGCGCGTGAGGGTACATTACGACCTGGCCACGGTAGCCACGCGGGTGCTCGAGGTATACCGCGAAGCGCGCATGCGCAAAGCCGCGCCGGATTTTATTCCGGTGCTGATGTACCACAAAATCCCCGATGCGCCGCTCGAAACCAAGCACAAGATTTACGTCACCAAAGAGAATTTTGAAAAGCACCTGGCGTATTTCCAGAAGCAGAAATTAACGCCCATAACCTTTGCCGATTATCTGAAATTTGCCAACGGCGAATTACCGTTAGCTCAATTTCCCGCCCGCCCCATCATCTTAACGTTTGACGACGGCTATACCGATAATTACACCAACCTGCTGCCGCTGATGCAGCAATACGGCTACCGGGGCGTTATGTATTTGCTCGGCGATTTTGAGGTGTGCCACAACCAGTGGGACCTAGCCGCCGACCCCACCGAGCCGCGTTCCGAAATAATGGACCTGGCCCAAAAGCGCGCTTTCGTGGGCGCAGGCTGGGAAATTGGGGCGCACACCATGTCGCACCCCCGCCTCACCACACTGCCACTGTCCGAAGCTGCCCAGGAAATTCGGCGCAGCAAAGCAGAATTAGAGGCTACCCTGCAAACCCAAATTGTGAGCTTCGCTTATCCGTACGGCGACATCAACGACGCTGTGAAAAATGCGGTGCGCGAAGCCGGATTTGCGCTGGGCGTTTCCACCGATACCGGCGGTATGCACATCGAAGACGACCGCATGCAGGTATTTCGGATAAATATGTTTCCGAATGAAAGCCCGAGCAGTTTATTCAAGAAAACCTCGACGTGGTACCGGAAATATTACCGCTGGAAGCGCAAGAAATAATTGCCCAAGGTCTTCTACGACTGGCCCGAAGGTTAGGAGTTGCTGCAGAAGCTGAGGTCCTGAAACGCCGCTACTATTCGCAGGCAAAACAACTTCAGGAAGGCGTCCGAAGCCGAGCCAAGACCGCTTGGCCGGCCGCCTCGTCCACGCCCCCAATACGGACTTTCTTGAATGGCGCGGTGTGCCCGCTCAGCAGCTCCACGCTGCTTTTGCTCACGCCAAACACCTCGGCCAAGTAGGCCAGCAGGCAGGCGTTGGCCTTACCGTCCTGGGCGGGGGCCTTCAGGCGAACGGTCACGGAACCGTCGGCAGCTACTTGCAGCGCCGTGGTTTTAGCCTCAGGTTTGGCGCGCAGGTGTAGGGTAAACATAGGAGTTAGGCCGCCGGAGAACTTGTTGCCGCCAGCCGGGCCTGCCCGAACGGGCATTGGTCCAGTACCACGCAGCGGTGGCAGGCAGGTGCGCTAAAATAGCAGCATTTCTGTCCGTGAAACATGAGCGCCTCGTGGTGGTCGTACACCTGCTGGGCGTCCCAGCCGGGCGGCAGCAGCGCTTCGAGCAGCTTGTGGGCCGGGCCTTCGCCCACCTTCGGGCCAATGAGCCCCAGGCGCTGGGCCACGCGGTGATGGTGGCTATCCACGGGCATGGCCGGAATGCGCAGGGAGCTAAATAGGAGAGTAGCGGCGCTGGTTTTTGGCCCCACGCCGCTGATGCTTTCCAGCCAAGCCCGCGCTTCGGGAATGGGCATTTCGGCGAGAAAATCCAGCGAGCACGGAGCATCGCTACCACACCGCTCGCTGATTTCGCGCAGCACGGCCTGAATGCGCGGGGCCTTCTGCTCGGGCCAGGTGCAGGCCCGAATGGCGTGCTGTACGGCTTCGGTTGGCGCATCGCGCACGGCCTCCCAGGCCGGAAACGTAGCCCGCAGCTCCTGGTAAGCCCGGTGCGAATCGGCGTTTTTGGTGCGGTGCGAGAGCAGGGCACTCACCAGTTCGCTCAGCGGGTCTTTGGTGCTGAAAAAGCGAAATGGCGCCCCGTATTTAGCACACAGCCGCTCGTGCACTAGTAGGGCCTTGGCTTGGCGGGCGGCAAAATCAGTAGCAAGAGCTTCAGGAGTAAGAGACGCGGCAGTAGGCTTCATGCCAGACCTACGCATGCGGCCAGCCCAGGGGTTGCTTTACGCTGCGCTTAATGAAGAATGAGGAATGAAGAATTGGAATTGAGCCATTGTGGCCGAATTTCCTCATTCCTCATTCCTCATTCCTCATTCAGCGAAGCACCGCCAGCGTTATTTCCCGGCGTTGTACAGGGCAATGGCCTGGCGCTGGTTGCTGGCTTGCTTGCTTTGAAGCACAATGGGCACGATGAGCACCGGAATGGCCGCGTACACCATGGGCGAAATAGACCGGCCGTTGTCGGTGGGCTGCAGCGATTGCAGCAGGCCTGCAACCAGCAGGCCGCCGCCTACCAAGTAGCTGCCCACAGTGATTTGCTGGTAGCGCCGCGATTCCATGAGCAGCTGCTGGGCGCCGGCGTTGTCGCTGGTTGCGAGCATCAGGTTGCGGGTACTCAGGCTTTGGATGGGGCCGTTGTCTTTGGAGAAGTATTCGGTTTTGACGGTGCGGTAGCCGTTGTAGGGGTAGCCCATGCCACCCATGCCGTACCCGCCGTATCCATAACCTCCGTAGCCCGGGTAGCCAAACCCGCCGGGGCCGGAGCTGTACTGAGACGTGGTGATAGAATAGAGGCTGATGCGGCCGGTTTTGTCGCGCCGCAGCGTGCTCTCGCGGGACGAGCCCGGCAAGGTGGTGCGCACGTAATGCCCCGTTTCGTCCTCATAAAAGCCAACCTCGTTCAGGTCAAACTTGCGCTGCCCATCCAGCAGCAGGTAAGAGCGCCCAAACAGCGGGGTCTTCGTTTCGACATCGGATGCGTTGTACACCAAGCCGTTTTTCAGGCCTACCTGGAAGCGGGTCGCGCGGGTATTGTTGCCCGGTAGCTGGCCGGGTGGGGTAGGGGAGTACACCGGCGCAGGGGCCGACATGGGGCCGGGTAGGGGCGTGGTTACCGTGGCGCGGCGCGTGGTGTCGGGCGGGGCCACGGGCACTGTATCCAGCTGGCGGGGAGCTGGCGCCGTGCGGGGCCGGGCCGGTGGCGGCATGGTAGGTGGCGCGCCCAGTTGGCGCGGGCCCACGTCCTGGGCCTGGGCTGCACGCCCTCCCAGCAATACCAAGGCCAGCGCCGGAAAAAGGATAGGAATTCTCATATGAAGAACGGAAGGAATATCAGTGGGGCTGAACAAGGTACCAACGCCCAACAAATATGCCAGACCAGCACCACAAAGCTCCCTAGAGCATCAACTTTTTTGCTGAAACGCAAACGAAAGGCAATGCGTGTAAATTCCGTTCTCCCTGCGTGAGGTTCGAATGAACAACCAGGCATGCGGCCCCGGCCCCGATGGCCGTTTTTAGCTATGTCACGCACCTGTAATTTTAGCCCAATTTTACCGCAAAGCCTTCATTACAAGAATAGCAGCCGTTTAGGCAGGGGGCAAATTCTCAGTGGCAGGCTAGGCTTTTCAATGTCCTTATAAGCGGCGAAAGTTAATTCAGCAGCTTTTCCAGCAAACTCAGGCTGTCGGCCAGGTCGGTGCTGGTTTCAAAGTCCAGGGGCTTGAGGATGTAGCCGCTTACGCCCAGGTTCTCGGCGTTGAGCCGGTCCACGTCCATGCTGGAGGTGGTGGTGATGAACACCGGAATGTGCTGAAACTCGGGGTTGGCCCGCAGCTCGGTGAGGAATTCTATGCCGTTCATGCGGGGCATGTTCAGGTCCAGCAAAATCACTTCGGGCAGGGGGCGCAGGGGCTCGGCGCCGTTGCGGCCCAGCAGCAGGTCCAGAGCTTCCTCACCGTTGAAGGCCGTGTGGAGCTGATGGGGCACGTTGAACTTGGCGAAGGATTTCTCCGCCGTCATCGTATCAAAAATATCGTCTTCGACAAGTAAAACCGAACGCATGCAGTATAGGAAAATAGGAGGCGCTTCCCTGCAACATGCCGAAAAAGCCGCCGGTGGTAATAAGTCCGGAATGCCTTCGATGGGTTCCCACGGGGCAGGTTTACTTTGGCCAGGTAAAAATAAAGCCCGCTCCCTGCCCCGGAACCGATTCGACGCGGATGCTGCCATGGTGCTCGTTAATAATCTTTTGCACAATGCTTAAGCCAATGCCCGTGCTTTCGGCTGTATGGCGGTCGCGCAGCGTTTGAAATAGCAAAAAAATCTTTTGGTGGTACTCCGGTGCAATGCCGGGCCCGTCGTCCTGCACCCGGAATTCGTAGAAGGGTCCGGCCTCGCGGCACGTCACTTCCAGGTGGCCGGCCCCGCGCTGGTGGTACTTCACGGCATTGCTGAGCAGGTTGGTGAACACCTGCTGCAGGCCCAGCCGGTCGGTCACGAAGCTCGGCATGTCGGGGGCTACGCGCAGGGTAAAATCGGGCGGCACCACCAGCTCGGCTACTTCGCCCAGCAGTTGGGCTACATCTACGGTGGCGGTGGCTTGGGTAGTGCGGCCCACCCGGGCATACGCCAGCAGGCCGTTTATCAGGTCTTCCAGGCGCGCCAGGCGGCCCTTCATCTGCTCGAGGTAGGTGCGCAGTTGGGGCGAGAGCTCGGCCGCCAGCTCGTCTTCAATCCATTTCACGATGGTGGTGACGCCGCGCAGGGGTGCCTTCAAGTCGTGTGAGGCCACGTAGGCAAACTGGTCCAGCTCCTGGTTGCGTTTTTCCAGGGCACTGAAGCTGGCGTCCAGCGTCTGGGTCATGCGGTTGAGCGAAGTGGCCAGGCCGCCCAGGTTGTCCTCGGCCGTGTCGGTGATTTTTACCGTGTAGTCGCCCTGCACCACTTGCTCGGCCAGCGCCCGGATTTGGGCGATGCGCCGGCTGATTTCTGCGTTGATATCGGCCAGCTCACCTTGCAGGCGGCGGTTATCGGCCAGCTCCTTCGCGATTTTTATCACCAGCCACACCACAATCAGGATGGCCAGCACCGCCGACACCAGCACCACAATGGGCGTGGCTTTCTCAAATACATCCTGCAAAGCACTGCGTTGGGCCAGCAGCGCCAGCTCGCTGTCTTTGATGCGGGCGTAGAGCACGCGCACCTGGCGCAGGGTTTGGCGGTCGGTGTCCAAGAGAGTTTGCATCGACGCCCGGCTCATCGATTTCTTGATTTCCGTGAGCGGCCGCAGTATCCGGAATTCCTGCTCCACCAGGATGCGCAGCGAATCGAGGCGGGCGCGTTGGGCGGGGTTGTCCACCGTGAGGGCCTGGATGCGCTCCAGGCTGGCGGGCAGCTGGCCGGTGGCAATGCTGTAGGGCCGCAGGTACACGGTGTCGCCGGTGAGCAGGTAGCCGCGGGTGCCGGCCTGGGCATCTTTCAGCACGGCCGTGATGGTTTCGGCTTCCTGCAGCACCTGGTAGGTGTGCTCCACGCGGGCCGTTTGCACGCTCAGGCCCCGGATGCTCCAGAACGAGGCCGCCGCCGTGAGCAGCAGGATGCCGATGGCCAGGGCAAAGCCGATGATGATGTTGCGGTCAATTTTTGATTTCATTGGTTGCGAAGGTAATGGGCCGCCCTACGCTGGCGCCAAGGCCAGGGTTGGGCTGGGTCGCGGGCAGGTATCTTTGCGCTCATGCCGCTTGCCCCCTCCGACCGCCTCAGTAGCCCCCAAAACCCGCGCATCAAACAGCTGCTGCGCCTCCAGCAAAAATCGGCGGAGCGCCGCGCGCTGGGCCTCACCCTGGTAGAAGGCCTGCGCGAGCTCACCATTGCCGTGGAGGCCGGCGTGGCGGTGGCCACCGTGTACACCTGCCCCGAACTGGCCGGGGAAACCGGCCTGGCCGCCCTGCAAAGCCTGTTTGCCGATAGCGCCGCGGCCCCGGAGTGGTTCGAAGTCACGCGCCCGGTGTTCGAAAAAGTAGCCTACCGCGAAGGTTCCGATGGCTTGCTGGCCGTGCTGCGCACCCCCGCCCGCACCCTGGCCGACCTGCGCCTGCCGCCCAACCCCCTAGTCATCGTGCTCGAAGCCGTGGAAAAGCCCGGCAACCTCGGCGCAGTACTCCGCACGGCCGATGCCGCCCCCGTCGACGCCGTGCTCATCGGCGACCCGCGCACCGATTTATTCAACCCCAACGTTATCCGGGCCAGCATCGGGTGCGTGTTTACGGTGCCCACGGTGGCCGCGCCGGTGCCTGATATTCTGGATTTTCTGAAAGAAAAAGGCATCCGCAGCTACGCCGCGGCCCTGGCCCCCGAAGCCCACCCGTACACCGAGTGCGACTTCCGCGGCCCCACGGCCCTGGTGATGGGTACCGAAGCCGACGGACTCACGCCCCAGCTGCGCGCGTCCTGTGACGAAACCATCATCGTGCCCATGCGCGGCCGCATCGACTCGCTCAACGTGAGCGTGGCCACCGCCGTGCTCACCTTCGAGGCCGTGCGGCAGCGCGGGTAGGTACCTGCTTATTTCGGGCTGCTCGTCTTCAGCTCCACGGTGCCGGTTTGCAGGCCGGTGCCCGTGGCCTGCAGCCGCACGGCGCCGGCCGTTTTGCCAGCCTCCACTATGGCCACAAGCTGGCCATGGAAAGCCCGCATCTGGGGCTGCTGGAATGACTCCAGGCTCGTAGGGTCGCCGTTGGCTACGGCGTGGAAGCGGCCCGCGCCCGTCACGGCAAAGTGCAGCTCGTTAGCGGCATCGGGGCAGAGGTTGCCCTGCGCATCCTCCACGCGGGCCGTCACGAAGGCCAGGTCCCGGCCGTCGGCTGTCAGGGCTGGGCGGTCGGCCACCAGGCGGATGTGGTGGGGCTTGCCGGCAGTCTTTACCTGCTCGGTGGCCACGGCGTTGCCCTGGGCATCGTAGGCCACTACCTTGAGCGTGCCGGGGGCATACTTCACGTCTTCCCACATCAGGCGGTAGCGCGTTTCGGGCCGGTCGGAGGCCAGCTTGGTCTGGCGCCCCTGGCTTTTGCCGTTCACGAACAGCTCGGCCGATGGGTAGCTGGTGTAGCAGAACACCGGCGTGGGCTGGCCTTCGCGGCCGGGCCAGGTCCAGTGCGGGAGCAGGTGCAGCGTGGGCTGGGCTGTATTCCAGCGGGCGCGGTAGAGGTAGTAGCGGTCCTTGGGCAGGCCGGCTAGGTCAATGATGCCGAAGTAGGAGCTGTGCGAGGGCCACTTCTCATCGTAGGGCGTCGGCTCGCCCAGGTAGTCGAAACCGGTCCACACGAACTCACCCAGTACTTTGGGCTGGTCGTCCTGAGCCACAAATTCCTCGTCGGGGATTTGTGACCAGTTGCAGGATTCCAGGTCGTAGGACGACGACTGGTTGTCGGGGTACTTCTTCTCCTTGGCCTTCACCACCGGAAACTTGTACACCCCGCGGCTGCTGACCGTGGAGGCGGTTTCGGAACCCAGCAGGAATCCCTGCGGCAGCTGGCCCAGCGCTTCCGGGTACCGGTGCGGCTTGTAGTTGAAACCGGGGATGTCGAGCACCTGCGCGAAGTTGTTTTTGAAGTCGTCGTCGAAGCGGTCCATGCCCGCGGCCACGAGGCGCGTGGGGTCTTCGCGGTGCACAATGTCCTGCAGGCGCTTGGCAATCTGGCTGCCGTTGGGGGTGCTTTGGTCTGGCACCTCGTTGCCAATGCTCCACATGATGACCGAGGGATGGTTGCGGTCACGGTGCACCATGTTCACCAGGTCTTTTTCAGCCCAATCGTCAAAATACTGGCTGTAGCCGTTCTTCACCTTCGGTGCTTTCCACTCATCAAAGGCCTCTACCATCAGCATAAAGCCCATTTCGTCGGCCAGGCTCACCAGCTCGGGCGCCGGCATATTGTGCGAAGTGCGGATGGCATCGGCGCCCATTTCCTTAAGCAAGGCCAGCTGGCGGCGCAGGGCGGCCACGTTCACGGCGGCGCCTAGCGGGCCCAAATCGTGGTGGTTGCACACGCCCCGGAACTTGCGGGCCTTGCCATTCAGTGAAAAACCTTTGCCGGCCTC
This sequence comes from Hymenobacter plasmatis, assembly GCF_020711255.1. Lineage (GTDB taxonomy): Bacteria > Bacteroidota > Bacteroidia > Cytophagales > Hymenobacteraceae > Hymenobacter. Next base: position 123,577 of record NZ_JAJFAW010000015.1, on the reverse strand, counting down.
AAACTTGAACGAGCGAATGCCAAACCGGGTGCGGTACTCGTCTTTCAGCACCTCGCCGGCATACAGCTTCGAGGCCGCCGTGTACAAAATCGGCGTTTCCGGCGACCACAGCTTTGGGTTGGGCACCGTCAGGTTTTGCTCGAATTCCAACGCGTTGGTGGTTACCAGCGCCGTGGTGGTGGTAGCCACCACCTTGCCGGCTGCGTCCCGGATTTCGGTTTGCAGCCGCAGCGGTTGGAATGCCCCGCTGGGAGTTTCAATCTTGGTTTTGAGCTTTACTTGAGCGCTAGTAGCGGTGATTTCGGGCGTAGTCAGGTAAGTGCCCCACACCGGAATGTGCACGTCGTCGGTCACAATCAAGTGCACGTTGCGGTACAGCCCCGCGCCGGGGTACCAGCGCGACGATTCCGGCTGGTTTTGCAGGCGCACGGCCAGCGTGTTGTTGCCGTCGGCCCGCAGGTAGGAGGTAATGTCAAAGGAAAACGAGTTGTAGCCGTACGGCCAGTAGCCCACTTCCTTGCCGTTTACAAACACGTGCGCGTTGCTCATCGCCCCGTCAAAGAGCAGCACGGCCCGCCGGCCGGGCCCAAACTGCGGCACCGCCAGCGGCCGCCGGTACCAGCCCGTACCGATGAAGGGCAGCCCGCCCGTGCGCCCGGCTTTTAGGGTCGCCGCCTGCTCGTTGTTCTGCTCAATTTTAACGGCCTGCAGGTCGTTCTTGCCATCGAAGGGCCCGTAGATAGCCCAATCGTGCGGTACGGTTACCGACTGCCATTTCGCATCCTGAAAAGCTGGAGCGGCGGCCTCGGCCACCTCGCCCTTCATGAATTTCCAGTTGGTATCCAGAAGGTATTCCTGCCGGGTTTGGGCCGTGCCCCGAAGGGTGGCCAGCAGCACCAATGCGGCGGCAAGGGTTTTCAGGGTAGGCATAGAACGGCTCAAGCAGAAGTGGGTTTCGGCTCGAAAGCTACAACTCGCCCCTGCTTTGCCGGATAGTCCAGCTTACATATGCTCCGTAATTGGGCTAAAAATCGCCTTTCTGCTAATACACGGTTAGCTGGAAGCCCAAGTCGGTGGCCAGGCGCCGTGCTGTTTCGGCTTGCGCATCGGCCACTACGCCCAGCGGAAAAGAGTCGCTGTCGAGCGAGAACAGCACCAGTGCCAGTCCCAGTGACTCCAACGCATCCTGCACGGCGTCGAGCTGCTCGGGGCCGGGCTGGCCGCGCTTGGGCAGGGCGGCAGGCTGCAGGGCCCGGGTTGCCTTTTGCCGCGCCAGTATCTCGTTGAGGCCGTCGGCAATTTCTGCGGCGGTTTCGTTCCAGTCGCTTTCCCAGGCTAGGTCTTCGCCGAGCAGTGCGTCGATGAGGGCGATGTCGCGCAGCTCCTGCGCCGGCAGCGTGGCCACAATGCCGCGCTCTTCCAACTCGTCAGCAAACTGCTCCTGATAGGCCGCCGGGTCCTGGATAGCCAAGGCCAGCCGTTCGCTTACGCGTTGGGTAGCACCGGCGTTATTCAGGGTAAAAAGCTGCACAAAGCGGCTCAACGTTTCGGAAGGAATCAAACTCATAAGAAATTAAGATTAGTGGGGCAGTACGCCCTCCTGCTGCACTTGCACCAGGTATGGTACCAGGGCCGCCGGACACACGGCTGCCGGCAGGCGCCGCGTGGCATGGTATTGCCGGATAACCTGATACAGTTGGTCCCGCCCGTTATTAACGGCGCGGATTACGCCGAATGCCGAGACGCCGAGCAGGCTGAATGCCATGGGGGCTACCCACGAGTCGTAGTAATAAGCATTGTAATTAGGGGAGGCGCCATAAGTAGCCGGGTTGGGCTCATATTGCCGCCCGACAGCTGTTATCACCGGCACCGGAATGGCAGCAAAGCGCATGATGTTGCGGCCGGTTTTCCACTTGGCATAATACAGGCGGATAATGGCGCGCGCCGTGTCGTTGAAAGCGTAAGCATCCTCAAAACCAGCGCGGGAAAGCTTGTATTGGTCTTTGCTCGGGTGTTCGGTCATCGTGGCAGCCGAAGACTGAGCCCATACCGGCCGGCCAGCTATCAGTAATAGGAGTAGTATGAATAGGGTAGATTTTTTAGGCATAAAGTGCAGTGTAGCAGAAATGAAAATCAAATTGAGTAGGCTGGGAATAATTAGTAAAAATAACAACCAGCCAACAGTCGTAATCGATTTATACTGAAAACGCCCAGCTTCGGAGTGCGGAGCTGGGCGTTTTCAGTATAAATCAATTACAGAGCTTAGTCAGCCTGCTTGGCGTAGCGCAGACGCTCGTTTTCGTCGAGCAGAATCTTGCGCATCCGAATCGACTTCGGCGTTACTTCCAGGTACTCATCCTTCTGGATGTATTCCATGGCTTCTTCCAGCGAGAACTGGCGCTTGGGAACAATCTTGGCGTTGTCATCGGTACCCGAAGCACGCATGTTCGTGAGCTTCTTGCCTTTCTGGATGTTCACCGTGAGGTCATTGGGGCGGGTGTGCTCGCCGATAACCTGGCCGCCGTACACTTCCTCACCTGGGTCCACGAAGAACGAACCACGGTCCTGCAACTTGTCAATCGTGTAAGCGGTGCCGGCACCGGTTTCCAGCGAAATCAGCGAACCAGCAATACGGCCAGGGATAGCGCCTTTGTGCTCCTCATAATCCACGAAACGGTGGTTCATGATGGCCTCACCGCCGGTGGCAGTCAGCACGTTGTTACGCAGGCCGATGAGGCCGCGCGACGGAATGGTGAACTCCAAATGCTGCAAGTCGCCCTTGGGCTCCATGATGGTCATTTCGCCTTTGCGCATGCTCACCAGCTCGATTACTTTGCCGGCCGATTCCTCGGGCACGTCCACCACCAGCAATTCGATGGGCTCGGTGCGCTTGCCGTTCTCGTCCTCTTTGAACAACACCTGGGGCTGGCCCACCTGCAGCTCGTAGCCTTCGCGACGCATAGTCTCGATGAGAACCGACAAGTGAAGAATGCCACGGCCGAACACAAGGAAGGTATCCTCCTTATCGGTCGCCTCCACGCGCAGGGCGAGGTTCTTCTCCGTCTCCTTGAACAGACGGTCACGCAAGTGACGCGACGTTACAAACTTGCCCTCTTTGCCGAAGAACGGCGAGTTGTTGATGGTGAACAGCATGTTCATCGTCGGCTCATCGATGCTGATGCGCTCGAGTTGCTCCGGATTATCAGCGTCGGCCAGCGTGTCACCAATGTCGAAGCCTTCGATGCCCGACACGGCGCAGATTTCGCCGCTGCTCACTGAATCAACCTTCACGCGGCCGAGGCCTTCGAATACGTGCAGCTCGCGGATTTTTACTTTCTTGATGCTGCCGTCGGCCTTCATCAGGCTCATGTTGGCACCCTCTTTCAGCGTACCGCGGTGTACGCGGCCGATGGCGATACGACCCACGAACGACGAGTAGTCGAGCGAAGTAATCTGCATCTGGGGCGTGCCTTCCAAGGTCGGCGCGGGCGGAATCGACGAGATAACCGCGTCGAGCAACGGAATCAGGTTGTCGGTTTTTACTTTCCAGTCGGTGCTCATCCAGCCCTGCTTCGAGGAACCGTACAAGGTCACGAAATCGAGCTGGTCTTCCGAAGCGCCAAGGTTGAACATGAGGTCGAAAACCTGCTCGTGCACCTCGTCGGGGCGGCAGTTTTCCTTGTCCACTTTGTTAACCACCACGATGGGTTTTAGGCCCAAAGCAATGGCTTTGCCGAGCACGAAGCGGGTCTGCGGCATGGCGCCTTCGAAGGCATCCACGAGCAGCAGAACGCCATCGGCCAGCTTCAACACGCGCTCTACCTCGCCGCCGAAGTCGGCGTGACCAGGGGTATCGATGATGTTGATTTTGGTGCCGTTGTAGCGTACCGATACGTTTTTGGAAACGATGGTAATGCCACGCTCGCGCTCCAGGGGGTTGTCGTCGAGAATCAGGTCGTCGAAGTGCTGGTGCGCGTCGAAAATCTTGGATGCGTGGATAATCTTATCCACCAGGGTGGTCTTGCCGTGGTCAACGTGAGCGATGATGGCAATGTTCCGAATATTGTTGGCCATATGGGTTGTTTTTGCGGGTGCAAAGGTACGGATAAAAAGGCGCAAAGCCTTGTGTCACTCTTATTAACAAACCGCGAACCAAGGCGAGGACCCGCACCGGCCGGCGCGCAGCCAAGCTTGTCGCCCTAAATCAATTAGCAGGGGCGTAAGGTTCCCGGCGGCTTTTCGTCTACCCCGCCGACCGAACCGTACCCCAGCGTCGTATGTTGGTCACCTGTCAATAATCTCACCCCCAACCATGCGTTTCTCCCTCTTGTTATTGTTTGTTTCGGCGCTCACCCTCAACACGGCTTGTTCGCAGAAGCGCGACGTAGCCGTCAATACCGCTCCTCCGGTGCGCACGGTAGGCGGCAAAACTTACTTTCAGCCCAAGCCAGTTACCGGCAAGCCCGACGAGTTTCCGGTGCGTAAAACGGAGGCCGAATGGAAAAAAGTCCTCACGCCCGACCAGTACTTCATTCTGCGCGAAAAAGGAACCGAACGGCCCTTTACCGGCAAATACCACGACAACCACGAGGCCGGCAACTACTACTGCGCCGCCGACCACAACCTGTTGTTTACCTCTGATACCAAGTTTGAATCGGGCACCGGCTGGCCCAGTTTCTTCGCGCCCGCCACCGCCAACAGCGTAAAAGTGGCTTCCGATAATACCTTCGGTATGAGCCGCGATGAGATTGTTTGCGCCAAGTGCGGTGGCCACCTAGGACACGTGTTCAATGATGGCCCCAAGCCCACCGGCCAGCGCTACTGCATGGACGGCAATGCCCTCGTGTTTGAGAAGAAAAAGTAGAAGGGCTGGTGTTATTCTAGGAAAATTCACAAATAATAGCCCCCTGGCAATCCAAGCCAGGGGGCTATTCGTTTATACCTGCTACCATTTTATTTGTTTTTTGAAGCTAATGGAATAACCGGTTACTTATTGAAAATATTACATCCTATTTGACAGAAGTTATGGAAACAGTTCCTGGCCCAATTGAATACCTGCAGCAAGAAGTGGCTCATACCCGTCGCGTCTTGCTCAACAACGACTTGTACTCCCGCCTCCATACCCTGGCGGATTTGCGGCGCTTCATGGAACATCATGTCTTTGCCGTTTGGGATTTTATGTCGCTGTTGAAAGCCTTGCAGCGGAATTTGACCTGCGTGCAGGTGCCTTGGGTGCCCACCGCCAATGCGGCCACGCGGCGCCTCATCAATGAGATTGTGCTGGAAGAGGAGACCGACGTTGACCAATTGGGCCAGCCAACCAGCCATTTTGAGTTATACCTGAGGGCCATGGAGGAATGCGGCGCCGATACCTTGCCCATTCGGCGGCTAGTGGCCGCCGTAGCCGCTGGACGCACCATCTCGCAGGCCCTGGATGCTGCACAGGCCCCCGATTCGGTGCGCAGATTTGTCGAGACTACTTTTAGCATCATCGATGCGGGCCAGCCGCATGCCGTGGCAGCTGCCTTTACTTTCGGCCGGGAAGATTTAATTCCGGCCATGTTCCGGCAGTTGGTGGGCGATTTGCGCGACCGATTTCCGGGCCAGCTCGACACCTTCGTTTATTACCTCGACCGGCACATTCAGCTCGATGAAGAGGTGCACGCCCCGCTAGCGCAGCAAATGGTGCGGGAACTGTGCGCCGACGACCCCGAACGCTGGCTGACGTGCAAGCAGGTCACCATTCAGTGCCTGGAAGCGCGCATGGTGTTGTGGGATGGCATCAAGTCCGGCAAAATGCGTCCGGCCTTGGCCTAGCGCCGCCAACCCCGCCGCCCCAACCAGCGTTTGAAGCAGGCGGCCCGCTGTGGGCTGGGTCCTTCATCGTTTGGCAATGATAAACTTTCGCGTTTTCACCGGTCGCTCCCTGTTCGCCATCGGTGCGGTGCTGGTAGCGGCTTGCACTGCCACCGAGCAAAAGGGCGAAACCGCGGCGCCCTCGGCGGCCCCCAGCGAAGTGCGCACCGACGCCGACCGCCGCGCTATTTACAACAACGGCGTGGGTACCAATTCTGCCGTGCCCGATGCTACCCCCAACCGCGTGCGCCTCGGCGAGCAAGCCGCCGACATCAACCGCCAGAAGCGCATCGAAAACGTCAATTCCAACGACCCCAACAACACGCCACCGGAAACGCGCATCAACCGCCTGCGCTACGACCCACCCGTTGATACCCTGCGCCGGAGGCCGTAATTCAGCTCCACTAATACCTGAAAAGCCCGCCTCCAGATATTGGAAGCGGGCTTTTTTAGGGTGGGAGCGTCTCGCTGCGCTGTAGTAGGCTATGCGCTGATTTCGCCAGTACTGGGACTATCGGCGCTGTTCATTACGTCGTTGGCTTCCGGGGCCTCGGGTGCCGGAGCGGCTTGTACGCGGGGCTTGGGGCCGCGGCGGGCACCCGTGGCAGTTGAGCCGGGCTTGGGCCCACGCTTGGCGGGCGCGGCGGCGCTAGCTGCGGCGGGCTTGCGGCCACGCTGGGCGCCAGTGGTAGCGGCGGCCGTGGTGCCGGGCTTGCGGCCTCGGGTTTTGGGTGCTTCGGCTTCCCCGGCTTCGTCGGTTGCGCGGGTTTTGCGGGGCGTGCCGTCTTTGTTCAGCGTTTGGCCTTTTTTGCTGCCGCGCGTGGTGGCGCCGGCTTCGCTACCAGTGCTGGCCAGGCCGGTTTCAGCGCTGCTGCCACCCGATACCGAATCGTAATGCCGCACGATGGTTTGCAGGGCTTGCTCAAACATGCGCTCCGTGTCGCCGTCGAGGCGGCGCGTGGCTTCTTTCACTACTTCCTTCAGCTTGGCCTTCGTTTCTTTGCGGATGCGAGTCACCACTTCGTTCATGCGGTTGTTCAGCTCCTTTTGCAGTTGCTTAGCGGCCGTCTTGAGCGTCTTCTTTTGGCTGGCCTTGTTATCGGCGCGGTCTTCGTTGAGGACCGATGCTGCACGGCCCGCTTTTTTGGCTGACTTGCGCGAGGCCTTTTCTTCCGGCGTGCGTTTGGCACGTTTTTCCGTCTGTTTCGGAGAAGCAGGTTTTTTCATTTGAAAGAATGGTTGATGGAGGTGGAAAAAGGAAGAGCAATACTGCCTTTTGCGCGGCGACATTAATTAGTCGCGCTCAAATATAAAATGAATTAAGTATCAAACGGTTTGCTTACTTTTTTTGTTGATTTAATTCTGTGCTTTTTTCTGTCGTTTCTTTGCCCCACCCCATAACATCCGCTCATTTACATCAATAAAACTGAGCTTATTTGCGGGTTTTTCTTTTTGCTAAATATGTCGCATCTTCCTAAACGTTATACTGTTACTGCTGCTTTGCCCTATGCCAATGGCCCAGTGCATATTGGTCATTTAGCAGGGGTTTATTTGCCCGCCGATATCTATGTTCGTTACCTGCGCTCGGTGGGTCGTGACGTGAAATTTATTTGCGGCTCCGATGAACACGGCGTTCCAATTACCATTCGCGCCCAAAAAGAAGGCGTCACGCCCCAGCAGGTAGTTGATAAATACCACGCCCTGATTCGCGATTCATTTCGCGACTTTAACGTGTCGTTCGATGTGTATTCGCGCACGTCGTCGCCTACTCACGCCGAAGTTTCCAGCAGCTTTTTCACCAAGCTCAACAACGCTGGTCAATTTATTGAGCAAACCACGCAGCAGTATTTCGACGAGCAGGCCCAGCAATTTCTGGCCGACCGCTACATCGTGGGTACCTGCCCCAATTGTGGCAATGAGAATGCCTACGGCGACCAGTGCGAGCGCTGCGGCACCTCGCTCAGCCCAACGGAATTAATTAATCCGCGCAGCATGCTCAGCGGTGCGCAACCAATATTGCGTGATACCAAGCACTGGTTTTTGCCCCTCGACCAGTACGAGCCTTGGCTGCGCGAATGGATAATTGAAGGCCATAAAAACGACTGGAAAGCCAACGTGTACGGCCAGTGCAAATCCTGGATTGACCAGGGCCTGCACCCGCGCGCCGTCACGCGCGACCTGGATTGGGGCGTGCCCGTGCCAGTGCCCGGCGCCGAAGGCAAAGTGCTGTACGTGTGGTTTGATGCGCCCATTGGCTACATCTCGGCCACCAAAGAGGCTTTTCCGGAGGAGTGGGAGTTGTATTGGAAAGATGCCGGCTCCAAGCTGGTGCATTTTATTGGCAAAGACAACATCGTTTTTCACTGCATTATTTTCCCGGCGATGCTCAAGGCGCACGGCGAATTTATTCTGCCGGATAACGTGCCTGCCAATGAATTTCTAAACCTAGAAGGCGACAAAATCAGCACTTCGCGAAATTGGGCTGTTTGGCTGCACGAATACATGGCCGATTTCCCCGGCCAAGCCGATGTGCTGCGTTATGTGCTGTGCGCCAACGCCCCCGAAACCAAGGACAACGACTTTACCTGGAAGGATTTTCAGGCCCGCAACAACAATGAATTAGTTGCCACGCTTGGTAATTTTGTGAACCGCGCCGCCGTGCTCACGCACAAATTCTTTGAAGGCAAAGTGCCGGCAAAAAGCGAATTGCACGACCTCGACCGGGTTACGTTAGCTCAAGCCTCCGAATTTCCCGCGAAAATCGGCGAGCTAATTGAGAATTACCGCTTCCGCGATGCGCTGGCCGAAGTGCTGAACCTGGCGCGCCTTGGCAATAAATACCTGGCTGAAACGCAGCCCTGGCACCTTATTAAAACTGATGTGGCCCGTACTGGGACCGTGCTCCACGTGGCCCTGCAAATAGCCGCTGCGCTGGCTCCGGTAATGGAACCCTTCCTGCCCGAATCGGCCCAGAAGCTGGCGACTATGCTCAATCTGGAGTTGGGGAATTGGGCCAGTGCGGGGCGCCCAAATGCGCTGGCGGCTGGCCACGAATTGCGCGAAGCCACGTTGCTCTTCGCCAAGATTGAAGATGCCACCGTTGAGGCGCAGGTGCAAAAACTGCTCGACACCAAAAAAGAAAATCAGCTCGCGAATACGCCCGTGACGCCCGCCAAAGCCGACGTGTCATTTGACGAATTCAGCCAGATGGATTTGCGGGTGGGCACCATTGTGGCCGCCGAAAAAGTAGCCAAAACCAAAAAGCTGCTAAAACTCACAATTGACCTGGGCCTGGAGCAGCGTACCATCGTGAGCGGCATCGCCGAGCATTTCATCCCCGAAGCGCTAATTGGCCAGCAGGTGCAGGTGCTGTTAAATCTGGCACCACGCGAAATCAAAGGCATCCAAAGCCAGGGAATGGTGCTAATGGCTGAAAATGCCGATGGTAGCCTGGCCTTGATGCAGCCGAGCACGCCCGTGCGCAATGGCAGCGGAGTAGTCTAGTAATTAGTGGTTGTAATAAAAAAGCCCGGCTGCACTGTGCAGCCGGGCTTTTTTATTACAACCACTAATTACGGATTACTTCACATTTACCACGTTCATGGCCCGCTCCAGGCCCATGGCCCCGAAGGCTAAAACGGCATCGGCCGCTTTCTCAATGCGGGTCGGTAGCTCAATTAATTCGTCCGCCGAGAAAGGATTCAACACATAATCGACCTGGCGGCCTTTGGGGAAATTTGCATCCACGCCAAACCGCAGACGCGCGTAAACATCGGTGCCTAGCGTGGCCTGAATATCTTTCAGTCCATTGTGGCCGCCCGCCGAGCCCTGGCCTTTCAGCCGCAGCTTGCCAAATGGCAGCGCCAGGTCATCGGTGACCACCACCATGTTTTCTACCGGGATTTTCAGCGTGGCCAGCCAGTGGGCCGCCGCTTTGCCGCTGAGGTTCATGTAGGTGGTGGGCTTCACCAGGTTATAGGTGTGGCCTTTGTGCTTGAATTCGGTCACAAACGCATGGCGGCTGATTTCAAAGCGCGGCGCGTCAAACTTGGCCGCCAGATAATCGGCAACCATGAAGCCGATATTGTGGCGCGTGTCGGCGTATTCGGGGCCAATGTTGCCCAGGCAAAGAACCAGAAACTTCATAAAATCAACAAGGAATTGCCGGCCGAGGCACGACGCATTTTGAGGTAACTAAAAAGCCGCCCCAAAATTGGAGCGGCTTTTTGTATTTGATTGCCTATTTCTGAAATGCAGAAATAATACGGCAGCAACTGGAATTACTTGCCAGCAGCCAGTTCGCCTTTCAGCGCACGTGGGATGGTGATGGTGGCGATGGGAGCCTCCGAGCTGGTCAGGATGGTGTAGCCAGTTGGCTCCACGGCACCTACCTTAATGGATTTGCCCAGCTCCATCGTGCTGATGTTCACTTCTACGTAGTCGGGGAGGTTATCCATGGTGGCGCGCACGCGCACTTTGCGCAGCTTGCTCACCAGCTTGCCACCGGCCAGTACGCCCGGCGATACGCCTACGTACTTCACGGGGATGTCCATCTTCACCTCTTTGCCTTCTTCCAACTCGAGGAAGTCAACGTGGAGGAGCATTTCGTTCACGGGGTGAAACTGCGCGTCCTGCACAATGGCTTTGTACATGGTGCCTTCCACGTTCAGGTCCACAATGTGTGCCTCAGGCGTGTACAACAACTCGCGGAATAGGATAGCGGGCACAGAGAAGTGCACGGTGTCCTTGCCGCCATACAACACGCACGGTACTTGAGCGTCGAGGCGCAATGCCTTGGCGTCCGTTTTACCGAGATTCGCTCTTTTAAACCCTACAATCTCGAGGCTTTTCATAAAAAACTTTGGTTAGGAATGATTTACCACCCCGGCAACCTTGCCGAAACGGGCCGCAAAGGTAGCCGCTATTTGTCAGAATACCAATGAATGCGGCCAGAAAGACCTTCGAGTTGCCTTCCAAATCACGCGGGTGGCAACTGCCATTTCAACCGCGTGTAGGCTACCTGGAAGCCCGCCCGCTCGGCATTACGCTGCGACTGACTGCCGGGCTGCGCACACATCATGGCCAGCGTACAGCCTCGGTGCGCCGCCCAGTTCAAGCGGGTGGTGAGCAGGGCGCGTTGAGCACCTTGCCCACGAGCTTCGGACACCGTGCTGGCGCCGGCCAATAGCACCACATTCCCCTCAATAAATAGGCTGCCGGCGGCAATGGCCTTCCCATCGGCTTCTACTAGGAATGCATGCATGCCGCGGGCTTGCGCGAGTACCGGCGCAAAGTCCAGCATAAAAGCGCCCAGCTCTTCCGACTCGGCACCCCAGCCGCGGGCCGAGGTTTGTGCCCACAGGGAGACTTCTGCCGGCGTAATAGGGCGGGTGCGTAGTGCCGCCGGGGCCAAGTCGTCCACGCTCGCTTCGATAGGCCGATACATGACGTTGGTAAACTCCAGTGGCCGATATCCGCGCTTCCCCAGTAGATGGAGCGTTTCCGGGGCCGCTAACGGGCTTACTTCGTGCAGAACCGGAGACTTGCGCTCCCGAAAGTACCGTTCGAGCTGGGCGAAAATCTCCGCTGTGGGCACCTCAAACAAGCCCAATCCGAAGGTTTGCGTCAGGGGTGAGCCGGGCCCGTCGAAACAAGCGTACGTGCCCGCTATTATGGCATGTGCTGCGCCCACTTCCGCCGACAACCTTGCCCGGGATTCCACCATGGCCGCATTGCTGCGGGCTTCAGTCAGTTCCAATTGCTGCGAAAGGGCTAAATCTCCGAAAAGCATCGTGCGGCTTTGACTAAAACCAAATGACAGGAAAGTGCCCGTTAGGCAAGTTCAACGGAAGCGTCCCGTCGAGGGCCGTTTACACAAACAGCGAGCTGATGCTCTCGTGCGTCACCACGTTGCGGATGGCGGCGGCGAATAAATCAGCGAGCGAAATCACACGAATCTTGGGGTTTTCCTGGCGCAGCGGAATTGTGTCCGATACGATTACCTCCGTAAGTGCCGACTCGCGGATGCGGTCGTGGGCTGGGCCCGAGAGCAGGGGGTGGGTGATAACCGCGCGCACCGACAGGGCGCCGCGCTCCATGAGCAGGTCTGCGGCTTTGCAGATGGTGCCGGCCGTGTCCACAATGTCGTCTACCAGCACCACGTTCATGCCCGTCACGTCGCCGATGACTTGCATGGACGCAATTTCATTGGCCCGCAGGCGCATTTTGTCGCAGACCACGATTTCAGCGCCGAACTTCTTGGCGAAGGCGCGGGTGCGCACCACGCCGCCCACGTCGGGCGAGGCGAAAATGAGGTTTTCGAGGTTCAGCGACTTGATGTAGGGGGCCGAGACCGTGGCGCCGTCGAGGTGGTCGACGGGAATGTCGAAAAAGCCCTGAATCTGGCCGGCGTGCAGGTCGCAGGTCATCAGGCGGCTGGTGCCCACGCTCTGGATGAAATCGGCCACCACCTTGGCGCCGATGCTCACGCGGGGCTTGTCTTTGCGGTCCTGGCGGGCATAGCCGTAGTAGGGCATCACAATGTTGACGGAGTGAGCCGAGGCCCGCTTGGCGGCGTCTACCATCAGCATCAGCTCCATCAGGTTTTCGGCCGGCGGGTTGGTGCTCTGGATGAGGAAGACCGCGCAGCCGCGCACGCTTTCGTTGAAGCTGGGGCCGAGCTCCATGTCGGCAAAGCGCTGGATGCTGAGGTCGCCGAGCTGGGTGCCATACGCCGCGGCAATTCGCTCTGCCAGGTCGTGCGAGGCATTTCCGGCAAATATTTTGACCTGTTTCATAGGGGAAGGTGCTGAAATAATAAGTTGAAGCGCAGTAAGGCTCGGGCCAACGAGGCGATGGAAGCGGCCGGGTGGGAAAAGCGAAAGGCGCTGACCACTCCGGAAGTTGGAGAAGCCAGCGCCTTGCGTTTACTCGAGCTTTGTCGTTGTCCGACCAGGGCTCGAACCTGGACTTTCTTGAATCAAAATCAAGCGTGTTGCCAGTTACACCATCGGACAATTTCCCAGTGGGCTACGTGCCGTTTGGGAGTGCAAATGTACTACCGGAAAAATTCGAGGCAAGTTTTTGTGGAAAAATTTTCTGAATAAAATTGAGCCGGAAGCCCGGGTAAAACGCCAAAATGCTCATTGCAGGCTGATTTACACGGTGTAAAGTGCCTTGAGAGGCTCAAAAGTGAGGAGGCCGGCCTTATACTGCAAGGGGTTGGAAAAGCCGTGCTTCTGCCGTAATTTTGCGGCCTGAAAACCGCATCATCTTCATTATAAATACATCGCAATGGCGAATACCGGCAAAATCACCCAGGTCATCGGCCCAGTAGTGGACGTGAGCTTCGCGGGTGAAAACACGAAGCTGCCCAACATCCTCGACGCGCTCGAAGTAACCAAAGACAACGGCCAGGTGGTGGTGCTGGAATGCCAGCAGCACTTGGGCGAGGACCGGGTTCGGACCATTGCCATGGACTCGACCGAAGGCCTGACCCGTGGCGCCGAAGTGCGCGACCTCGGCGCTCCGATGTCGATGCCCACCGGCGACGCCATCAAAGGCCGTCTGTTCAACGTTATCGGCCAAGCCATCGACGGCATTCCCCAGCCCAAGTCGGACGGCCCACTGCCGATTCACCGCCTGGCGCCTCCCTTCGAGGACCTGGCTACCTCGTCGGAGATTCTCTACACGGGCATCAAAGTAATTGACCTCCTGGCTCCCTATGTAAAGGGTGGTAAGATTGGTTTGTTCGGTGGTGCTGGTGTGGGCAAGACCGTACTCATCATGGAGCTGGTAAACAACATCGCCAAGGCCTACGCGGGTCTGTCGGTGTTTGCCGGTGTGGGCGAGCGTACCCGTGAGGGCAACGACTTGCTGCGTGAATTCATTGAGTCGGACATCATCAAGTACGGCGATGCCTTCAAGCACTCGATGGAAGAAGGCGGTTGGGACTTGTCGAAAGTGGACGAGGCGGAACTGCTCAAGTCGCAGGCTACCCTCGTGTTCGGCCAGATGAACGAGCCCCCCGGAGCCCGTGCCCGCGTAGCCCTCTCGGGCCTCACGGTAGCCGAGAACTTCCGCGACGGCGACGGCACCGGTGCCGGCCGCGACATCCTGTTCTTTATCGACAACATCTTCCGCTTCACGCAGGCGGGTTCGGAAGTATCGGCTCTGTTGGGCCGGATGCCTTCGGCCGTAGGTTACCAGCCCACGCTGGCCACCGAAATGGGCGCCATGCAGGAGCGCATTACCTCGACCAAGCGCGGTTCCATCACCTCGGTACAGGCCGTGTATGTGCCTGCCGATGACTTGACTGACCCGGCTCCGTCGACGACGTTTGCCCACTTGGATGCTACCACAGTATTGAGCCGCAAAATCTCCGAGCTGGGCATCTACCCCGCCGTGGACCCACTGGACTCGACCTCGCGCATCCTGTCGGCCGACGTAATCGGCAACGAGCACTACAACACCGCCCAGCGCGTGAAAGAGATTCTGCAGCGCTACAAGGAACTGCAGGACATCATCGCCATCCTGGGCATGGACGAACTCTCCGAGGAGGACAAGCAGGTCGTAAACCGCGCCCGTCGCGTGCAGCGCTTCCTGTCGCAGCCCTTCTTCGTGGCGCAGCAGTTCACCGGCCTGCAAGGCGTACTCGTTGACATCAAGGACACCATCCGCGGCTTCAACGAAATCATCGACGGCAAGCACGACCACCTCCCCGAGGCGGCCTTCAACCTGGTGGGTACCATTGAGGATGCCGTGGTGAAAGGCGAGAAGCTGATTGCTGAAGCCAAGTAAGTTGTTAATTATGAGTTATGAGTTGTGGATTATGAGTTGCGATTTTGCCAATTCATAATTCATAACTCATAATTTTTAACTCAAGAATATGCACTTAGAAATCATCACCCCCGACCGCAAGGTATTCGAAGGCGAAGTGACGTCAGCCCAATTTCCGGGTGCCGATGGCTCGTTTGAAGTGCTGAACAACCACGCCCCGCTGATTGCCGCCCTGCGCGCCGGCGAGGTAACGCTGACCAGCGCGACCGGCCGCGAAGCCATTCGCATCGAAGGCGGCGTGGTGGAAGTGCTGCGCAACAATGTGATTGTGCTGGCTGAAGGCGCCATTGCTTAAGCCGGTTGTTAAAATGAATTGAGAAAAGCCTTTCCGTGACCGGGAAGGCTTTTCTGCTTTACTGCCTGTATGAACATCATCCCCAAAATCACCCCGATTTACCAAACTTCCGTCTTCAAGTTTGAGGACCTGGACGCCGTGCAGCAGTACTTCGACGAGCCAGGCAGCCGGTACCTGTACTCGCGCAACGGCAACCCCAACAGCGACGAACTGGCCGAGGCCGTGAACCGCTGGGAGGGTGGGGCGGGCGCCGTGGCCACCGGCTCGGGCATGGCTGCCATTTTTGCAGCGCTGATGACCTACTGCCAGGCCGGCGACCACGTGCTGTGCGCGGCCGATATCTACGGCGGCTCGGCGGCGCTGCTGAACCAGGAGTTGTCGCGACTGGGGGTGAGCGTGAGCTACGTGCCGTTTGAGGAACTGTACGAGCTGCGGCCGTACGTGCAGGCCAGCACTAAGCTGCTGCTCTGCGAAACGATGAGCAACCCGCTGCTGCGCGTGGTAGACCTGCGGGCAATGGCCACCGAGTGCCACCAGCACGGCCTGAAGCTGGTGGTAGACAATACTTTTGCCACGCCGGTACTCACCAAGCCCTTGGCTTTCGGCGCCGATTTGGTACTGCACAGTGTGACCAAATACCTGGCCGGCCATTCCGACGTGACCGCCGGGGCCGTAGTGGCGCGCACCGCCGAAGATGCCGCCCGCCTGCGGCAGATAGGCATGGTGTTCGGCCTCACGCTTAGCCCCATGGAAAGCTGGCTGAGCGTGCGGGGCATGAAAACCATGCGACTGCGGGTGGCCGCGCACAGCCACAACGCCCAGCAAGTAGCCGATTTTCTGGACCTGCACCCGGCGGTGCAGGCCGTGTACTACCCAGGGCTGCCCACGCACCCGCAGCACGCGCTGGCAGCCACGCAGGGCCACGGGCTGTTCAGCGGCATGCTGTCGTTCCGGTTGCCCGACGATGTGGCGGTTGTCAACCGCTTTATGCAGCGGTCCCAGCGGTTTCCGTTTGCGCCTTCGCTGGCGGGCGTCGACTCGTCGTGCTCGCACCCGCTCTACACCTCGCACCGCGCCCTGGCCGATGACCAACTGGCCGAGTTGGGCATCACCGTTGGGCTAATTCGCCTGAGCGTGGGCATTGAGCCGGTAGAAGAGCTGCTGGCCGATTTGGCGCATGCCCTGGCCTAGCGTTAGCCGGTTGAGCCGCGACAGCGCTGTTGTCTTGGCTAAGTGACCGAACCCGCCGTAGAGGTACTTAAAATGGGACGCTTTCGCTACCTGACTCGGGCCGTGTGGCTGCTCTCGCTGGTCAGCCTGTTCACTGACCTGGCCAGCGAAATGCTGTATCCGGTCATGCCGATGTACTTGCAGTCCATCGGCTTTTCCGTGTTTTTCATCGGGGTGCTGGAAGGCGTGGCCGAAGCGGTGGCGGGGCTAAGCAAAGGCTATTTTGGGCAGTGGTCAGACCGGTTGGGCCGGCGCGCGCCCTTTGTGCAGTTGGGCTACGGGCTGAGCGCGGTGTCGAAGCCGCTACTGGCGGTGCTGGCTACCCCGGCCTGGGTGCTGCTGGCCCGTACCCTCGACCGGCTGGGCAAAGGACTGCGCACAGGAGCCCGCGATGCGCTGCTGTCGGACGAAACCACGCCCGCTGACCGGGGCAAAGTATTTGGCTTTCAGCGCTCTATGGACACGCTGGGCGCGGTGCTGGGGCCGCTGGCGGCGCTCCTGTGGCTGGGTGCGCACCCGGGGCAGTTCCGGCCGTTGTTTCTCTGGGCCTTCGTGCCCGGGGTAGTAGCGGTGCTCATCACGTTTGCCTTGCGGGAGCGGAGTGCCGTGCCATCGGGCCGGCCGGTGGTGCCATTCTGGGCGTCTTTCCGCTACTGGCGGCAGGCTTCCGGCTCCTACCGCCGGGTGGTGGGCGGGCTGCTGGTGTTTGCACTGTTCAATAGCTCCGATGCGTTTCTGCTGCTACTGGCCCGGCAGCGGGGCTTACCCGCAACGCAGGTTATCGGCCTCTATATTCTCTACAACGTGACCTATGTGGCCAGCGCCTGGCCCCTGGGCCACCTGGCCGACCGCCTCGGCCCGCACCGCCTGATGGTGGCGGGCCTGGTGGTGTTTGCCGCAGTCTACGGCGGCGTGGCCTTCGCACACGAGCGGTGGGTGTTTGCCGCCCTGTTTATGCTATACGGGGTATACGCCGCCGCTACCGAGGGCGTGGGCAAGGCCTGGGTGAGCACGCTATGCGCTAAAACCGATACCGGCGCGGCGTTGGGCACGTACGCGGGCCTAAGCAGCCTAGCTGCTCTGGGGGCCAGCACCGTCGCGGGCCTGCTGTGGCAATGGTACGGCCCCTTGGCAACCTTTGGCCTGGCGGCTGCGGTCACGTTGGGTGTGGCCGCGTACCTGGCAGGGGTGCGGGTAGTGAAGCAGACAGACCAGCAGCTGTCTTCCGTTTAACTGACGGGTACGGGCAGGCCTTCGGCTACGGCCTCGGCTACCCGGCGCAAGTCGGCATCCGTCATAGCGGTGCCGCTGGGCAAGCACAGGCCGCGGTCAAATAAGTTGGCGCAAACCGAGCCGCCGTACATGGGCGCCCCTACAAATAAGGGCTGCAGATGCAGCGGCTTCCAGAGCGGGCGGCTTTCTACGTTGTGGGTTTCGAGCTGCAGCCGCAGGGTTTCCGGCGTGGCATTTGTCTCGGTGGGGTCGAGCAGGACCGTGGTAAGCCAACGGTTGGAGCGGCTGCCGGTGGGCTCGGTGGCCGGGGCCACGCCGACGCCGGGCAGGCCGGCGAGGTGTTCCTTGTACCACGCAAAAATTTCGCGGCGCCGCTTCACCCGCTCGCACAGCAGCTCCATTTGCCCGCGGCCGATGCCGGCCAGGATGTTGCTCAGGCGGTAGTTGTAGCCCACTTCCGAGTGTTGATAATGGGGTGCGTCGTCCTTGGCCTGGGTGGCCAGAAACCGGGCTTTCTGGGCCAGGGCCGCGTCGTTAGTCACCAGCGCGCCGCCGCCGCTGGTAGTCAGAATCTTGTTACCGTTGAAGGAAAACACGCCGACCGTGCCGAAGCTACCCAGCGGCTTATTGTTGAAACAAGAGCCCAGCGCTTCGGCCGCGTCTTCTAGGATGGGCAGCTCGTATTCGGCCGCGATAGCCAGTATCTCAGTGAGCCGGGCCGGCATGCCGTAGAGGTGCACCAGAAGCAGAGCTTTGGGCTTTTTGCCCCGGGCAATGCGGTCCGCTATGGCTTCGCGCAGGCGGTCGGGGCACAGGTTCCAGGTGTCGGCTTCGCTGTCTACAAAAACCGGCGTTGCGCCCACGTAGAGAATGGGGTTGGCCGTGGCCACGAAGGTGAAGGAAGGGCAGAGCACTTCATCGCCGGGGCCCACCCCGAGCAGAATCAGCCCAAGGTGAATGGCGGCCGTGCCCGACGACAGCGCCACGCAATGCGCCACGCCGGTAGCCTGGCAAATATCGGCCTCGAAGCCGGTCAGATTGGGCCCCGCCGGCGCCACCCAGTTGTCCTCAATGGCTTTGTGCACGTAGTTCATTTCGTGACGGCCCAGGTGCGGAGGGGATAGAAAAAGGCGGTCGTGGTCTTGGCTACGCATACTGTTTTGCTTATTTAGGAATTAACAATGAAGAAAATGGAATTATCGGATTTGACCAATGCTTCAGTCTTCATTCTTCATTTTTAATTCCCTGGCGGGGACGCCCACCGCCGTCACATTGGCCGGTAAATCGCGCACGGCCACCGCCCCAGCCCCGATGATGGTGTTGTCGCCGATGCGCACGCCCTGGATAACGGTGGCGTTGGTACCGAGGTAGGTGCCGGTGCCCAGTTGAGCAGCGCCGCTCACGTTGGCGTGGGGCATTAGCGAGCAAAAATCGCCGAGCACGGCGTCGTGCCCCACGGTGCAGCCCAGGTTGAGCAGTACGAAGCGGCCCAGCTCAATGTCGCAGGTCAGCAGGCAGCCTTGCTGCACGATGCAGCCCTCACCTAGCGAAACCCGTTGGTGCGAGGCCAGCATCACCTGCGGGTGCACCAGCACCGGAAACGATAGCCGCGGCGAGGTGAGCCGGGCCACCACGGCGGCCCGCCCGGCCGAGCTGCCCACGGCCACGGCCACGGCCAGCGGCACGGAGGTGGCGTTGAGGTCGGCGCTGGTGCCCAAGTAGGGGAGGGCGGCTACGGTGGGCGTAACGGGGGCCAAGTCGTCGTAGAAGCCGCGCACGTCCCAGCTGGGGTGGCTCAAGTTGAGCTGTTGCAGCAGCAACAGCACCTCCCGCCCCAAGCCGCCCGCGCCAAAAATGACGATGGGCGTGCCGGCTTCCATTTCTTCGTATTCCGAGAAAAACAACTTGGTCATACAGCAATCTACGGGGAAACGGAGGGAGGGGGGCTACCCTGGAAGGCCACGGTGGTGGCGTGCCCGGGAGTAGCCACGCCGCTGCCGCGCAGTACCCGCCCGGCGGTGCGCCACAAGATGTTCATATCCAGGCGCCACGATAAATTATCCACGTACCACACGTCGAAGGCAAATTTCTCTTCCCAGGAAATGGCGTTGCGGCCGTTTACCTGCGCCCAGCCCGTGAGGCCGGGGCGCACCTCGTGGCGGCGGGCCTGGGTGGGGGAGTAGAGGGGCAGGTACTCCGGCAGCAGTGGGCGCGGACCCACCAGGCTCAAGTCGCCGCGCAGGATGTTCCAGAGCTGGGGTAGCTCATCCAGCGACGTAGCGCGCAGCCAGCGGCCCAGGGCGGGCAGGCGGGCGGCATCGGGCAGGAGGCGGCCGGCCGGGTCGCGCGCGTCGGTCATGGTTTGAATTTTATAGAGCACGAACGGGCGCCCGTGCCAGCCCGGCCGCAGCTGCCGAAACAGCACCCGGCCCCGGTTTTGGGCCGCTGCTAGCGCGGCCGCGCCGGCCAGCAGCGGCAGGGCCAGCACCAGCAGCGGCAGGACAATGGCCACATCAAGCAGGCGCTTGCCGTGGCGGACGTAAAAAGAAGCAGGAGCGGGCACGGCGCAAAAGTAACTTTGTCCCGCAGGCTTTGGCTTGCCTTCCGCTCATGCTGGTATTTCCCAACGCCAAACTCAACCTCGGCCTCTACGTTACCGAGCGCCGCCCCGACGGGTTCCACAACCTGGAAACGGTGTTTGTGCCGCTGCCGTGGACCGATGCGCTGGAGGTATTGCCGGCCGAAGCGGGCCATGCCACCAGCATCACGCTCACCGGCCGCCCCATTCCCGGCAGCCCCGCCACCAACCTCTGCGTGCGGGCCTACGAGCTGCTGCAAGCCGATTTTCCGCAGCTGCCGGCGGTCCAGATGTACCTGCACAAAATAGTGCCCATCGGGGCGGGCCTGGGCGGCGGTTCGGCCGATGCCGCCTTTGCCCTGAAGGCAACCAACGACTTGTTTGGTCTGGGGCTCACGGTGGAAACGCTGGAAAACTACGCCCGGCGCCTCGGCGCCGACTGTGCCTTTTTCATCCGCAACAAGCCGGTGCTGGCCGTGGAAAGGGGCGACGTTTTTAAGGAAATTGAGCTGAACCTGGCGGGCACCGGGTGCGTGGTGGTCTACCCCAATCTGCACATTGGCACACCCGAAGCATTTGCCGGCATTGTGCCGCAGCGGCCCGCGCACAACCTGCGCGAGGCCGTGGCCCAACCCCTGGAAACCTGGCGGGCTACGGTGAGCAACGATTTTGAAGCGTCGTTGGCGCCAGCCTACTCGGTGCTGGCCGACATCAAGCAGCAGCTGTATGCGGCGGGCGCGGCTTACGCCAGCTTATCCGGTTCGGGCTCTGCCGTGTACGGTCTGTGGCCGGCTGCGGCAGCCGTTCCGGCCACGGTGTGGCCCCCCGACTACACCGTGTGGCAAGGCGTGCTTTAAACCGGGATGGGCGGCGTGGGCTCGGGCTGCTTGTCCTTCATCAGGCGGGCCACCAGCGGGTGAATGAGCACGCTGAACACAATGAGCAGCGTGCCCAGGTAGAAGCCCGTGGCCATGCGTTCCTTGCTGCCAAACACCAGCACGGCCAGCCCAATGCCGTACACCGGCTCGAGGTTGATGGTCAGGTTGACGGCAAAGGGCGAGAGGCGCTTCATCAGCTCAACCGAGGTAGAAAACGCGTAGACGGTGCACACGCCGGCCAGCAGGCCCAGCCAGAGCCAGTCGTAGCCGTGCCAGGCCAGCTGCAGCCCCTTGCCCTGGGTGAAATAATGACTGTAAACCGGGAAGAACAGCGCGATGCTCAGGCAGGCACCCAGCATCTCATAAAACGTGAGCCGCAAGGGCGGGTGCGACTTAATCAGCTTGGCATTCAGGACGCTAAACAGCGCCGAGAGGCCCGCCGACAGCACTGCCACGCCCAGGCCCAGGAGCTGGTCCAGCTCGGCCTGGCTCACCAGGTACAGGCCCACCATGGTAATCAGGCCCAGCCCAACTTCGTAGCCGCGCACCCGCCGCCACAGCAGCAGCGGCTCGAGCAGCGACGTCCAGAGCGCCAGCGTGGCCAAGCCTGCCAAACACACACTCACCGACGAAAGCCGGGCCGCCAGAAAGAACGTAATCCAATGCGCGGCCACCAGGGCGCCCACGCTCATCAGCCGCACCGCCTGCCCCGCTGGAATTCGCCACACAGCCCGCCGCGCCACCAGCAGCACCGCCAGGCCCGTGGAGGCCAGCAGCGTGCGCCAAAAAACCAGCTCCACCGGCGGCACCGTCAGCAACTTGCCCAGAATGGCCGTGAAGCCCCACAGGAGCACAATGAAATGAAGCTTGAGGTAGTCTTTTAGCATAAACAGGGGAGCTGATTATTTCGGCACGAAGCGGTACAGCGCCAGCCCAATTACACTGAACACCATGCTCGGTATCCACGCCGCTATCAGAGGCGCGAGACTGCCTACCTGCGCGAGGTTGCGGCTTAGCATGACAAAAATGATGAACACGAAGGCCAGCACAAAGCCCAGTGCAATTTGGCCGCCCACGCCGGCCCGCGATTTTCGGGCGCTAAGAATGACGCCAATCAGCGTGAGAATCACGATGGCGAAGGGGTAGGAGTACCGCTCGTATTTCTCGCTCAAATACAGCTGGGTGTCGTCTGCCCCGCGCTCAATCTTGGTTTTGATGTAGGCGTTCAGCTCGGGCAGGGTTAGGGTTTCGGCCAGGCGGTACGTGCTTGCGAAGTCCTTGGGAAACAGGTTCAGGGTGGTGTCGCGAGCCGCTATTGTTTCGAGCTTTTCATCCTGCGTGCCGTGGAAGGTGCGCACCAGCTGCGGCGATAAATGCCACATGTGCTTGGTCGAATCCCAGTTGATGGCATCGGCCGTGAGCCGGCGGCGCAGCATGGTGCCGTCCACGGTTTCGAGCGCAAAATGGAAGCCGATATTGCTGGTATTGTCGTAGCTCTCCATGTACACGTAGCTGCGCGGCCCAATTTTGATGTGCACGTTGCGCCCTTGAAACCGGTAAGGCAATTTGATGTACGCCCGCTCAAACGCCACCCGGGATTTATTGCCAAGCGGCAGCACCCACCCAATCAGCCCAAATATCAGCAGCCCCACCACTGCGCCGCCTATGGCATAGGGCAGCATCAATCGCCGAAAACTTACGCCACTGGCCAGAATTGCCACAATTTCGGTGCGCGCCGCCAGCTGCGCCGTCACAAAAACGACGGCAATAAAAATGGTAATCGGCGAAAGCAGATTGGCGAAATAGGGAAACAGAAAAATATAATAGCCGAAAATAATTTTCGACATCGACAGATTGTGCTGAATGAAATCGTCGTTTTTCTCGGTGAAATCAATCACGCAAATCACCGACACGAGAATCACCACCGAGAAGAAAAACGCGGCGAGAAATTTCTTAATTATGTATTTGTCGAGGATATTCACCTTAAAAGAATTATGAGTTTTGAATTACGAGTTATAAATTGAGCGGCGGTCGTCTTTGGTCGAATACAACTCATAATTCATAACTCATAATTGGGCTGGCTACAGCCTCGTCATCACCTGCTTCACCATCCGCTCTTTCCAGGGGGCAAACGTGCCGGCCACGATTTGCTTGCGCGCCTCTTTCACCAGCCACAGGTAAAAGGTGAGGTTGTGGGCCGAAGCAATTTGCGGGCCCAGCATCTCCTGGCACTGAAACAAATGGCGCACGTAGGCTCGGGTATAGAACGTGCTGGCGGGCCCGCCTAGTTCGGCGTCGATGGGCGTAAAATCGTTGGCCCACTTCTTATTCGTCACGTTCATAATGCCCTGCGTGGTGAAGAGCATGCCGTTGCGGGCGTTGCGGGTCGGCATCACGCAGTCGAACATGTCCACGCCCAAGGCAATGTTTTCCAGGATGTTGGCCGGGGTGCCCACGCCCATCAGGTAGCGCGGCTTGTCCTTGGGCAGGATGTCGCACACCAGCTCGGTCATTTCGTACATCAGTTCGGCCGGCTCGCCCACGCTCAGGCCGCCGATGGCGTTGCCCTCGCGGCCCTGGGCCGCAATAAACTCGGCCGACTTGATGCGCAAGTCCTTGAACGTGCTGCCCTGCACAATCGGGAAAAGTGCCTGTTGGTAGCCGTAGAGGCCTTCGGTGCTGTCGAAGCGCTGAATGCAACGCTGCAGCCAGCGGTGCGTCATGTCGAGGGAGCGGGCGGCGTAGTCGTACTCGCAGGGCCAGGGCGTGCACTCGTCGAAGGCCATAATGATGTCGGCTCCGATAACACGCTGGATGTCCATGACGCCCTCGGGCGAAAACAAATGCTGGCTGCCGTCGATGTGCGAGCGAAACTTCACGCCCTCTTCCTTGATTTTGCGGGTGTTGCTGAGCGAATACACCTGGTACCCGCCGCTGTCGGTGAGAATGGGGCGGTCCCAGCCGTTGAACTGGTGAAGGCCGCCGGCCGCCCGCAGCACGTCGAGGCCCGGGCGCAGGTAAAGGTGGTAGGTATTGCCGAGAATAATCTGGGCTTGGATGTCCTCTTTCAGGGTCTGTTGCGATACCGCTTTCACAGTGCCAGCCGTGCCCACGGGCATGAAAATGGGCGTTTCGATGGCCCCGTGGGCCGTTTCTAGGCGGCCGGCGCGGGCTTTGGTCGCGGGGTCTTGGGCGAGAAGGTCAAAAGTCATAAGCAGAAGCAAAGGTAGCCCACCCGCCCGGCGTCCCGTACTTTTGCCGGCCCCTTTACGCTGCCCCGCCTTTGCATCTAACTGTACCCAACTCCCCCTTTTTCTGGCTTTTGCTTGCGTGCGTAGGGGTGCAGTTCTTTTACGCCGCGTATTTCTTCTGGCCCTTTGCCCGCCGCGCTCCCGAAGCCCCGGCCGAAGTGCCCGGGCCCGATGCTGAGCCGGTTTCCATCGTCGTCTGTGCCCGCAACGAGCTGGACAACCTGCGCCGCCTGCTGCCGCTGCTGCTCCAGCAGGACTACCCCGCCGGCTTCGAAATCGTCCTCATCGACGACCGCAGCGACGACGATACCTACCTTTTCGCCCAGCAGCTCGCCCAGTACTACCACGAAAAAGTGCGCCTCGTGAGCGTGGCTCGCACGCCCCGCGACTTTGCGCCGAAGAAATACGCCCTCACCCTGGGCATCAAGGCGGCGCGCTACCCGCGGCTGCTCTTCACCGATGCCGACTGTATTCCGGCCACCAACCAGTGGCTGCGCCTCATGCAGCGCGGCTTCGCCAACCACGGCGCGGCACCAGCCGATTTGGTTGTGGGTTTCTCGGCCTATGTCGAAGCGCCAGGCTTTCTCAATAAGCTTATTCGCTACGAAACCTTGCTCACTGGCGCCCAGTACTTAAGCTTTGCCTGGCGCGGCTGGCCCTACATGGGCGTGGGCCGCAACCTAGCCTATACCCGGGCCTGCTTTACGGCCACCAAAGGGTTTGCCTCGCACATCCGCCAGCTCAGCGGCGACGACGACCTGCTGGTGCAGGACGCAGTGCGCAAGGGCCAGCGGGTGGCCGTGGTGGCCGATGCGGCGGCTCACACCCTCAGCGAGCCAGCCGCCACTTGGGCCGCGTGGTGGCGTCAAAAACGCCGGCATTTATCGGCTGGGCGGGCGTATCGGTTAACCGACCGTTTGCGGATAGGCACCTTCTTGCTGGCCAATATGTTATTCTATTTGACCGTGGTTGTGCTATTATTTTACCCAAACATTTGGGTACCTTTGGCGGTGGTATGGGCCCTCCGAACTTTGTTCGTTAGTGCCGTGTATGCCCGTCTAAGTAGCCGCCTTCACCAGCCCGTAAACGTCGGGCTGCTCCCCGTGCTCGACTTAGTTTATTTTTCTCAATATCTGGCCTTAGGAATCTCCCTATTCCTTAACCGAACCCTTCGATGGAAGTAAACAATCAGGATATTCAAAAGCAGTTTTCAGCCAAGGCCAAGCACGACTTTAAGCTGATTCGCGCCGCCGTGGACAACGGCGACGAGAAAGCTTATGCCGAGCTGATGCACATCTACAAGAAGCCCGTTTACCACGTGGTACTCAAGATGGTACGCAATCAGGACGACGCCGAAGACCTTACCATCGAGGCATTTGCCAAGGCATTTCGCAACCTGCACAAGTTCAACCCCGAGTACGCTTTTAGCACGTGGCTTTTCCGAATTGCGACGAACAACTGCATTGATTTTATCCGTAAGAATAAAATCAAAACCATGTCGATTGACTCGGCTATTAAAGTCGATAACGGCGATGAAATCACCATCGATTTCCGCGACAATGACCTGAATCCGGCCGAGCACGCCGTGCGCAATCAGAAGATTGAAATCATGCGCCACGTGGTGTCGCGCCTGCCCGATAAATACCAGCGCCTCGTGTCGCTGCGCTATTTCGACGAGCTCAGCTACGAGGAAATCGCCACCGAATTAAAAGCCCCGCTCGGCACTGTAAAAGCCCAGTTGCACCGCGCCCGCGAATTGCTCTATGACATGGTGAAGCACACCAAACAGATTATTTAATTGCAGAAAAGCCCCGGCGTAAGTCGGGGCTTTTTTTATGCAGCCCGTCATGCAGAGCGGAGCGATGCATCTCGCTTGTGATAGTAATCAAATGTTAGCTCAACGAACCGAGCGAGATGCATCGCTCCGCTCTGCATGACGGGCTGCTACCCACTTTACTCGGCGCTCGGCTACCGACAAACGTGCTGTTCTAAACCGTGGCGTGCAACTTTGCACCCATGAATCTTTTGCAGCACTACTTCCCCGAGCTTACGCCCCAGCAACTCCAGCTTTTTAAGGAGTTTGAAACCGAGTTTCGGGCCACCAACGAAGCCATCAACCTTGTGTCGCGCACCGACATGGACAACTTCGTGGAACGCCACTTGCTGCACTCGCTCGGCATTGCGAAGGTGATTAAATTTCCCAAGGGCAGCACCGTGCTCGACGTGGGCACCGGCGGCGGCCTGCCCGGCTTGCCCCTGGCCATTATGTTTCCTGAGGTGCATTTCCACCTCGTTGACAGCATCGGCAAGAAAATCCGGGCCGTGCAGTTCATGGCTGCCGCCCTGGGCCTGCACAACGTCACCGCCGGGCAAACCCGGGCCGAGCAGCTACGCACCAAGTACGATTACGTGGTAAGCCGGGCCGTGGCGCGGCTTGCCACTTTCCACCCGTGGATAGCCCATCGCTTCAAGCCCCTGGGCCAGCCCGGCTCAGGACTCTATTACCTGAAAGGCGGCGACCTAACCGAAGAAATAGCCGAATCCGGCCTGAAAGCCAAAGTCACAGACCTGAGCGATTTCTTCAAAGAAGAATTTTACGAAACGAAAAAGGTGGTTTTTGTGCCTGCCAAGTAGGAATGTGTCATTGCGAGGAGACACGACGAAGCAATCCGTCCTGGTCTCAGCGACCAGCCCAATAATGTGATAAGCCCCGGTTCAGCTCGAGCCGGGGCTTTTCGCTTTAAAAAATGCCTGGTTTCTACAGAACGGATTGCTTTGCTCCGCTCGCAATAATAGAAGGGGCCTATGCTGGTACCTCAGCCGTGAGAAACTCCACGGCGCGCCGCTCCGAATAGTATTCACCATCGGGCGAGCCTTCGGGGAAGCCCACGTGCCCGCCTTCCGAGGGGGTTTCCAGGAATACAAACGGCGAATTGTTGGCCACCTCGCGGGGGAAGCAAGATTCTGGCAGAAACGGGTCGTTTTGGGCATTCACGAGCAAGGTGGGCACCTGAATGCCGCTCAGGTAGCGCCCCGAGCTGGCATATTTGTAATAGGCATCAGCCGAGTCGAAGCCGTGCATGGGCGCAGTGTACCGGCTGTCGAATTCCTGAAAATCACGCAGTTCGTCGATGCCCGTCAGGTCGACCTGGCCCGGCATCATTTCGGCTTTTGCCCGCACTTTTAGCCGCAGCGTCTTCAGGAAACGGCGCAGGTACACCTGGTTTTGGAGACGGGCGATGTGCACGGAGCTGGCCTGCAAATCGGTGGGGACCGAAAACACGGCCGCTCGCTTTACCTCGGCCGGCACGCGGTCCGGGTCTTCGCCCAGATATTTGAGCGTCACGTTGCCGCCGGCACTGAAACCGGTGAGGTACACCCGCTGGTAGCGGCCCGTGGCCAGGGCATGGCGCAGCACCATATCCAGGTCGTCGGTATCGCCGAGATGGTAGGAGCGGAGCAGGCGGTTCATCTCGCCGCCGCAGCTGCGGTAGTTCCAGGCCAGGGCATCGAGACCGGCCCGGTTGAGGGCGCGCACCATGCCCCGCACGTAGGGTCGTGAGGCATCACCTTCGAGGCCGTGCGAAACGATGACCAGGCCATCGGTGGGCCGCGTCTCCGGCAAGCGGCTCCAGTCTAAGTTAAGAAAGTCTCCGTCGGGCAGCTCCAGTCGTTCGCGTTGGTAAGTCACATCGGGAACGGTGCGCCACAAGCTGGGTACAATGGTCTGCAAGTGGCCGTTAAAGAGATAGAACGGCGGCTGATAATGAGATTCGGATACGAGAGGCATGGCGCAGATACGATAACGGAAAGGACATCGCAGTAAGGGGATAGGGTAGCTAGTAAAGTACGCAAATAATCGGCATGCATACTAGTAAAGGGCGCTGAATATGGTTGCTCACTTGTTCTTGCATAACACGTTTATTCGGAGTCCAGTTGCAAATAGCTTTGTCACTTTGGCTCTTTCGGCGAACCCAGCTTAATCAACTTGAAACACGGCTGAGCTACCTCATTCATCAGCCAGCAGATTACAGCGCGCAGGAACCACTTTCCTGTCCAGGTTACTTTAGCCCAATTGAATGGTCATCAGGCGTTGCAGCAAGATTTTTGCCAATATGGTTTGATATTGCCGAGCAGGTTCGTACCTTTGCCCTCCCAAACACAGAACATAAGCATAACGCTCCCATATATTCCCACTCATGGCAAACCATAAGTCGGCCCTCAAACGCATCCGCAGCAACGAAGCTAAGCGCGTGTTGAACCGTTACCAGCACAAATCCACTCGTACGGCCATCAAGCGCTTGCGTGAAGCCACCGATAAAACGGCCGCTCAGGAGCTGCTGAAGAAAGTTTCGTCGATGTTGGACCGTTTGGCCAAGAAGAACATCATCCACAAGAACAAAGCTGCTAACAACAAAAGCAAGCTGACAAAACTCGTCAATGCGCTTTAGCGCGTAGCGAGTTTAGTAGGGCCAGACTGCGCCGCCCCAAGGTCTGGTTCTACGCTCCTTCACAGAAGCCCTGCTCGGAAACGTGCAGGGCTTCTTGCGTTTGGGCAATTTGGGTGCGTAGATGGTGGAGTCCCTCGCAGCTTTGGTGAAGAGTGTTGAGCTGTGGTAACTGCCTTTTGGAAGAGGTTATGTAAGGTTTCAATTGTAAAAGGACGGTCATGCAGAGCGCAGCGAAGCATCTCGCTCACGCCTCTTGTCATGCTGAGGCACGAAGCATCTTATCCCCGCTGCCGAATCGTTGAGCCGTGAGAAGATGCTTCGCTGCGCTCGGCATGACAGGCGATAAGCCGATATCCCCAGAATGTCAACTTCGCTGCGCTCGGCATGACATTCTTGAGTCGCAGGCAACTTAACGTGATTCCTAACACGCAGAAAGCCCATTCCAATCAAGGAATGGGCTTTTGCAAGTTAAAATCAGCGAAGCGTGCTGGGGCTTATGCCACGCTCACTTTCACCATATTGGCTTTGCCTTTATCTTGAATGGGCATGGAGCCGGTATTGATGGAGATATCACCGGGCTCCAGGTGGCCGGTGGTGGTCAGCACGTAGCGGATGTCGGATATGGTGCTGTCGGTGCTGATGAGGCGGTCGTAGTAGAAGCTGCGCACGCCCCACACCAGGCTCAGAGCCGTGAGCAGGGGCCGGTTGTCGGTGAAGATGAAGATATTGGCTTTGGGGCGGTATTTAGCCAGCTGGAAAGCGGTGTAGCCGTGGTGGGTCATGCCCGTAATGGCTTTTGCGCCCGTGTTTTTGGCCAGGTGGCAGGCTGCCGACAGCACGCTGTCGGCCATGAAATTGGGACTCGTGGCGTCGATGGGGAACCAGTGGTGGAAGAGCTGCGGGCTGTTGGTTTCCACGCTCAGAATGGTGCCGACCATGGAGCGAATTACTTCGGCTGGGTAGGCGCCCACGGCGGTTTCGGCCGAAAGCATCACGGCATCGGCGCCGTCGAGCACGGCGTTGGCTACGTCGCTGGTTTCGGCCCGGGTGGGGCGCGGGGCCGTTATCATGCTTTCCATCATCTGGGTGGCCACGATGACGGGCTTGCCAGCGGCGTTGCACTTGGCAATAATCATCTTCTGGGCCATCGGCACCTCTTCCATCTTCACTTCTACGCCCAGGTCGCCGCGGGCCACCATCACGGCATCGGTGATGGCGATGATTTCGTCGATATTGCGCAGGCCGTCGGGGGTTTCAATCTTGGCCACCACGCGGGTGGTCTTGCCGGCCTCGGCAATCAGGTTTTTGATAAAGCGGATATCGTCGGCTTTGCGGGCAAAGCTGAGGGCTACCCAGTCTACGTCGTGCGCCAGACCAAACTCGAGGTCTTCGATGTCCTTTTCGGTCATGGAGGGGGCCGAAACTTCGGAGTCGGGCAGGTTGATGCCCTTGCGGGGCTTCACTAAGCCGCCGTAGATTACCTCCACGTCCACTTCCTGGTCGCGGTCGGTGGCAAGTACTTTCAGCTCAATTTTGCCGTCGTCAATCAGAATCATGTCGCCGGGCTTCACGTCGCGGGCCAGGCCCAGGTAAATCGTGCTCAGGCGCGTGGCCGTGCTGATTTCCTTTTCGCCGCACACCAACTTGATTTTGTCGCCGGCCTTGATTTCAACCCCGCCGCCTTCTACTTCGCCGAGGCGAATTTTGGGTCCCTGCAAATCCTGCAGCAGGCCTACGGCGGTGCGCATGTCCTTATTAAGGCGTCGCACGGTGTTGATAACGGCCAAATGGTCGTCGTAGGAACCGTGCGAGAAATTGAGCCGAAACACATCGACGCCCTCGCGGATGAGGGTGCCGAGCCGCTCGTAGGTATTGGAAGCCGGGCCGACGGTGGCCACGATTTTGGTCTTGTTAAACGTGTGGCGATTTTCCATGCATAGGGAGATTAATGACAAAAAAACTCCCCTCCCTGGGAAGGAGGGGATGTTTCAGCGTGGAGCTGAAACGAGGGTGGCGGAACCCCTGAACGATTCCTCCACAATGGGTACTGCACCGGTGTGTGCGGCGGGCAGTTTTTCCTGCTTTATGAGCAGAGGGTATTAATTACAGAATCAGGTTTTCCTTGTATTTGAGGGTGTTAGGGTCGAATTGGCAGGCGTACTGCACGGCGTCGAGGGCCGTGAGCTGTTGTAGCAATTCATCGTCGGCGAGGGCTCCGCAGCCGTTGCTCACGGCCAGCAGATAGTCGTACTCTTTGATGTCGGGCGCTAAGAACGGCTTTTTTAAGTTGGAAGGCTCCACCGAGCGGTTGCGCAACAGCCGGAAGGTCAGGGTTTCGGTGGCGTGCAAGTAGTGCGTGAATACCAGCCGGCCCTGGCTGAGCAGGTTGAGCAGCAACTCGGGTTGCTTGACGAGGCGCAGGCGCAGGGCGCGGTTCAGCATCCAGGCCAGGGTGTAGTCGCGGGTGCTGCTCACCAGCCCAAACAGGGCAAAGTCGCACTCATAATCAACGTCGAGGGTGAAGGTCTTCATAGCAGCCGCAAAGGGAGCTCCGCGCTAGCGGGTGAGGGCAAAGCTACGGCGTGCGGCGGGCCGTTGCCAGAACCACAGCCATAATCTTGTACCCGCAATTCGAAAGCGAACCGGTGGGTTAGTTGGAAAATCTCTCGTTACTTTGCGCCGTAGTTTTCCCTAAACCCCACGGAAATGTCTGAAATCGCAGAAAAAGTAAAGGCCATTATTATTGATAAACTGGGCGTTGAAGCATCGGAAGTAACCCCGGAAGCAAGCTTCACCAATGACCTGGGTGCTGACTCGCTGGACACCGTCGAGCTGATTATGGAGTTCGAAAAGGAGTTCAACGTGAGCATCCCCGACGACCAGGCTGAGAACATCGGTACCGTGGGCCAAGCTGTCAGCTACCTCGAAGAGCACGCTAAATAGTTTTTTTTCATATCCGAGCGGAGCAAAGAATTTGAACGAATCAGTTTACCCAACTTCTTCGTTTCGCTCGGAATGAACAATTAGTTCTGCGCATACCGGCCGGCCCGCCGCCGGCCGGTTTCGTTGTTTTATCCCGCTTCACCTTTCGCGCCATTGGCGTTTGCTTATGTCGTCTATTCGACGGGTTGTCGTTACCGGCCTTGGGGCCATTACTCCGCTGGGGAACACCGCCCCGGCCTACTGGGAAGGCCTACGCACGGGAACGAGCGGCGCCGCCGCCATCACCCGCTTCGACCCGGCCAAATTCAAGACCCGCTTCGCCTGCGAAGTGAAGGGCTACGAGCCCGATAATTTCTTTGACCGCAAGGAGCACCGCAAAATGGACCTCTTCACCCAGTTTGGGGTGGTAGCGGCCGATGAAGCAATTGCCGATTCCGGCCTGCTGGAAAGCGGGGTCAACAAAGACCGGGTGGGCGTGATTTGGGGCTCCGGCATCGGCGGCCTGAAATCGCTGCAGGAAGAATGCATCGCCTTCGGGCGGGGCGACGGCACGCCGCGCTACTCGCCCTTCTTCATCCCGCGCATGATTGCCGACTCCTCGTCGGGCAACATTTCCATTAAAAACGGCTTCCGCGGGCCCAACTACGTGACCACGTCGGCCTGCGCTTCGTCGAACGACTCCATCATTGCTGCCTTCAACAACATCCGCCTCGGCCTGGCCGACGTGATGGTGACCGGCGGCTCCGAAGCGGCCATCACCGAGTCGGGCGTGGGCGGCTTCAATGCCCTCAAGGCCATGAGCGAGCGCAACGACGACCCGGCTTCGGCTTCGCGGCCCTACGATAAGGACCGCGACGGTTTCGTGCTGGGCGAAGGCTCGGGCGCGCTGGTGCTTGAAGAGTACGAGCACGCCAAGGCCCGTGGCGCCAAGATGTACGCCGAGCTGATTGGCGGCGGCATGTCGTCGGACGCCTACCACATCACCGCGCCCGACCCCAGCGGCAGCGGCGTGGTGCTGGTAATGCACAACGCCCTGCGCGATGCTGGCATCACGGCCGCCGAGGTGGACTACATCAACACCCACGGCACGAGCACGCCCCTGGGCGACGGCGCCGAAATCAAAGCTATTGAGCAGGTGTTTGGCGAGTTCGCCGAACAAATCAACATCTCCTCGACCAAAAGCATGACCGGCCACTTGCTGGGCGGTGCTGGCGGCGTGGAGGCCGTGGCTTGCCTGATGGCCATGCACCACAGCCTGGTGCCGCCCACCATCAACCTGCACACGCCCGACCCGGAAATCAACCAGGCGCTGAACTTCACGCCGAATGTGGCCCAGGCGCGCGACGTGCGCGTAGCCATGAGCAACACCTTCGGCTTTGGCGGGCACAACACCTCGGTGATATTCCGCAAGCTGTAGTTTTTACAGCTCTTCTAAACGGAACGTCATGCTGAGCTTGCCGAAGCATCTTTACCGCGCAACTAATTAGATTTAGTTTTGAGGTAGCGATGCTTCGGCAAGCTCAGCATGACGTTCCTGCTTATTACCTGTTTGAATAGGGTAATAAGTTCTTAATTACTCGATAGCACCTCTTACTTTGCTTGGTTTCGTTTCCCGGTTTTTTGGTTCTGATAAGGCATTCCGCCAGGCAATTAGCACAGTTACGGGCCTGACGCCTACCAATGTGCGGCTATACCGGCTGGCTTTTACGCACTCCTCGGCGGTGCGGCAGCAGCCGTCGATGGGGCGCCACCTTACCAACGAGCGGCTGGAGTTTCTGGGCGATGCTGTGCTGGGCACGGTGGTAGCGGAGTATCTCTTCAAAAAGTATCCTTACGAGCAGGAAGGCTTCCTGACGGAGATGCGCTCCCGCATCGTAAACCGCGAAAGCCTGAACAACATTGCCCTCAAACTGGGCCTGGATAAGCTGGTGCAACTGGATACCGCCCAGGGCCGCGCCGCCCGCTCGCGCTCCGTGAACGGCAACGCCCTGGAGGCCCTAGTAGGCGCGGTGTACCTGGACCTGGGCTACAAAGCAGCCCGGAAGTTTGTGCTCACCCGCCTGGTGAAAGGCTTTGTGGATGTGCACACGCTCACCACCACCACGGCCAACTTCAAGAGTAAGCTGGTGGAGTGGGCCCAGCGCCAGGGCAAAACCCTGCGCTACGACATCACCGGCGAGGCCCGGCCGGGCGGTATGATGGAATTCACGGCCACCGTGCTGCTGGACGAGGAAGTGGTAGCCACCGGCATGGGCTTGAGCAAAAAGCAGGCGGAGCAGTTGGCGGCCGACCGGGCGCTAACCGCTTTGGGGGTAGAATAAGTAAATTATTGAACAGTAAAGCCCCAGCGGGGCGGCATTCGCAACGTTCGAATGACGCCCCGCTGGGGCTTTTTTCTATTTATTTCGTACACGCTTCGCAACACCTGGCCCTGTCGGGCTTTTTTGTTGTAACCGTAATCCCAAACGAGCCATAAGACTATGCGTATCGCCGGCGCCGCCCTCAACCAGATTCCCATCGATTGGGAGCACAACCTTCGCAACATCCGTATTGCCATTGAGCTGGCCAAGGAAAACGGCGTGGAGCTGCTGTGTTTGCCCGAGCTGTGCCTGAGCGGCTATGGCTGCGAAGACCTGTTTCTGAGCGACTGGATGCCGCAGGCGGCGCTGGCCCACCTGCAGCAGGTGCGGCAGTGGACCAACGGCATCTGCGTGGTGGTGGGCTTGCCCGTGCGGCTCAACCACCGCACCTACAACACGGCGGCCGTGCTGCGCGACGGCCAGATTCTGGGCTTTGCGGCCAAGCAGTTTTTGGCCAACGACGGCGTGCACTACGAAACTCGCTTTTTCGCGCCCTGGCCCGCCGGCGAAACCACCACCGTGGACTGGGAAGGGGAGAAGTGGGCGCTGGGCGACCTCATTTTTGAGCACAATGGCGTGCGCTTTGGCTTCGAGATATGTGAAGACGCGTGGCGGCCCGATGACGTGCGCCCTGCGTGCCGGCTGGTGGGCAAAGTCGATTTGATTGTGAACCCATCGGCCAGCCACTTTGCCATGAGCAAAACCGACGTGCGCTACCAGTTGGTGATGAAGGCCTCGCGCACGTTCAACTGTACCTACCTCTACGCCAACCTGCTGGGCAACGAGTCCGGCCGCATCATCTACGACGGCGAGATATTGGTGGCGCGCAATGGCCATTTGCTGCTTCGCAATCAGCTGCTGAGCTTCAAGGAAGTGGATTTGGAGTGGATGGATGTTGACTTCAAAACTGAGCTGGCGCCGGCTGCTGAGATTGTGCCGCTGGCGGTGCCCGACGAGTACAAAGAGCTCAACCAGGCCATGAGCCTGGGTTTGTTCGACTACCTGCGCAAGGCGCGCAGCCGCGGCTTTGTGCTTAGTTTGAGCGGCGGGGCCGACTCGTGCTTTTGTGCCGTGGGCGTGGCCGAAATGGTGCGCCTGGGCGTGGAAGAGCTGGGCGTGGAAGAGTTCAAGCGTCGCAGCGGCTGCTTCGCCGAAACCGCTAAGGTGGTGACCCAGGAAGGAGCCGGCGGCAAAGCCGCCCAAGTGGTGGAGAGTGCCGAACCCGCGAACGAGTTGAGCAGCAACCAGCAACTGGTGCGGCAGTTGCTGACCTGCGCCTATCAGGGCACCGTGAACTCCTCCGACGACACCTTCAATTCAGCCCAAGAATTGGCCGACAGCATTGGGGCCCGCTTTCACCACTGGGGTATTGATGAGGAAGTAACCGGCTACGTAGGCAAAATCCAGGGCGCGCTGGGCCGGGAGCTGACCTGGCAAACCGACGACCTGGCCCTGCAGAACATTCAGGCGCGGGTGCGGGCTCCGGCCATCTGGCTGCTGGCCAACGTGCAGAACTGCCTGCTCATCACCACGTCCAACCGCTCGGAGGCCAGCGTGGGCTACTGCACCATGGACGGCGACACGGCCGGCAGCATTTCGCCCATTGCGGGCGTCGACAAGGACTTCGTGAAGAAGTGGCTGCGTTGGGCTGAAACCGAGTTGGGCTACCCGGCCTTGCGCCACGTCAACGCCCTGCAGCCCACCGCCGAGCTGCGCCCGCTGGAAGACAAGCAAACCGACGAGCGCGACCTGATGCCCTACACCTTGCTCAACCGCATCGAGCGGCTGGCTTTCTACGACCGCCTCAGCCCAAGCCAGGTGCTGGCCACCCTGGAGCAGGAGGAAACCGGTTTCGACCGCGAGGAGCTGAAGAAGTACGTGCGCCGCTTCTACTCGCTCTGGAGCCGTAACCAGTGGAAGCGTGAACGGTACGCTCCCAGCTTCCACCTCGACGATTACAATGTGGACCCGCGCTCCTGGCTGCGGTTTCCCATCCTCAGCGGCGGTTTTGCCGAGGAGCTGGCGGGGCTGTAGAAACGGGCGTAAGAAGCGGTAGCAGGACTTGCTATCCCGCTATCCCGCAGTAGAGCGTGCTGCTAAGCCTGCTGAAGTATCTCGCTCGCGCCTCTTGTCATGCTGACGAAGGAAGCATCTTATCAGGTCAGCACGAATCGTTAAGCCGTGAGAAGATGCTTCGCAGGCTCAGCATGACAGACGATTGGAGTTACTGCTGGAGTTACTGCTGAAATAAAGGCGGTTCGTAGTGCCTGGTCAGAGGTTGTGGTTTTACTTTAAAGCCAAGCACCATGCGCTGAGTACCTTTGGGGCGCACCTCATTTCTGTACTGCATGCTGCCTTTCCTCGCTGCCATTTACTGGAACGTCAATCCCATCATTGCCCATCTCGGGCCAATCACGTTGCGCTGGTACGGGCTGTTTTTCATGCTGCCCTTTGTGATTGGCACGTTCCTGCTCACGCACATCTACCGTTCGGAGCGGGTGTCGCCGCAGTGGGTCGACGTGATTACCATTTACATGCTGATTGGCACCATTGTGGGCGCCCGGCTGGGGCACATGCTCTTCTATGATTTTGATGCGCTGATGGCCGACCCCATGGTGGTGTTCAAAATCTGGCAGGGCGGCCTGGCCAGCCACGGCGCTACCATCGGCATCTTGCTGGCCTGCTGGCTGTTTGCCCGCAACAACAAGTTCGATTACCTGTGGGTGCTCGACCGCATTGTGATAGTGGTGGCGCTGGGCGGCGCCTGCATCCGGACCGGTAATCTGATGAACTCGGAAATCGTGGGCAAGCCCACCAACGTGCCGTGGGCCTTCATCTTTCCGCGCGACACCGAGCACCTGATTCAGGGCGTGGCCGTGCCGCGGCACCCCACCCAGATTTACGAGGCGCTGTTCTGCATTTTTCTGCTCATCCTGCTCTATTCTATGTGGAACCGCACCAAGGAGCGCACGCCCCGCGGGCAGCTCTTTGGACTGTTTGTGGTGCTGCTGTTCACGCAGCGCTTTCTGGGCGAGTACCTGAAGGAGAACCAGGTGGCGTTTGAGAACGGCCACTTGTTCAACCAGGGCCAGTTGCTGAGCATTCCCCTGATTCTTGTCGGTATCTGGGTGCTGTGGCGGGCCGGCAAGGACCCCAAGAACCCATATGGCTACGCACCGCGCGACTTGGGCAAAGAGGGCGACCCGGTGACCCTGCCCGGCAGTGGCCCGCTGCCAAGCGCAAGCGTGACCCAGCCTCGGGAACTGCGGAAATAAGCCTCGCCATTACCAGTTAAACCAAACGCCCCCGGCGCCCTCGCCTCTTGTACTACCCCTTAGGGAAGATTCAAGCAGTGAGGGCACCGGAGGCGTCTGGTTTACAGCTGTTGGCCGCTAGGGCAGCGTAAACTCAAACAAGCCGCCTTGCTCGGTGGTGATGAGCAAGGTGTTGTCGTCTTTGAAGGCGGCGCCTTCGGTTTGGCCGGCGCCGGTGAGGTCGACGCGGCGGGGCGTCGCTTTGAGGATGTCGGCCCAGGTGTTGCCGTCCAGGATAAACAGCTCGCCACGACCCAGCAGCACCAGGCGGCGGCCGTCGGAGCGCAGCGCGGCATCGGTTACTTCGCCGGGAATGGCCAGTTTGGTTACCAGCTTGGCCGTGTAGTCGCCGGGCTGGTCGGGCACGGTGTATACCTTGCTGGTGCTTTCCTGGGCCCGGTCTTTGGTAAAGAGCCACACTTTGCCGTCGTGCCAAAGGCTGGCTTCGCAGTCGAAGTTGCGCTGCTTTTTCTTGGGCGGGAATTCGCTTTGGTCGGGGTAGGAGAAGCTGATTTTGCCGACTTGCTTGGGGTTATCCAACCGCACGCGGTAGATGGCGAGGTCGCGGCGCGTGCTTTCGTTGTTGCCGCAGTCGCCAATGTAGTAGTTGCCCTGCGGGTCGCGGCTCAGGCTTTCCCAGTCGATGTTGGGCGCGTTGACGTCGATGGTGCGCACCAGTTTGCCTTCGCTAGTGATTTCGTAGAGGTTGGAGGAGTTGCCGTCGTCGCCGAAGCTGTAGTAGTGCTGGCTGGTTTCGGCGGGGGCCAGGCCCGAGCTTTCGGGTACCACGTTTTTGATGGAGCCCACCCGGTGCAGGCCGGCAATTGCCGCGGCCGCGTCTTTGTCTTTGCGGCGGTCGCCGCCTTTCACCTTGCTGGAGGCACTGGATTTGTCGGACTGAGCCTCCGAGCAAGAGGCCGTGAGTAATATGGCAAGGGCAGCCGGTAACAACGGAATAAAGCGCATTAGAAAGAGTTAAGCAGAAGGTTGACCCAGCCTATACGCAACTGCTGGGCTATGGTACGGGGTCGAAGCCGTGGCCGCCCCACGGGTGGCAGCTGGCAATGCGCCGCAACGCCAGGCGCCCGCCGCGCCACGGCCCGTACTTGGTGATGGCCTGGGCCGCATACGCCGAGCAGGTGGGTGAGTAGCGGCAGCTGGCCGGCGTGAGCGGCGAGATGAAATGGCGGTAAAACCACACCAAGCCAAGAAAAAGGGCGCTAAATAGCCGGGACATGAGCGGGAGGGTGGGAAGGCCAGCGGCCGATGATTTCCTTTTGGGCTAAAGGAAAATAGAATGAACGGCCGCTATTTCGGCAGCGCGTTAAGCTCCACTTTCCACTTTTCCCAATCGGGCATTAAGCGAGTCTGCAGGTCGTAGAAAGCCTTGGAATGGTCGCATACCAGCAGGTGGCAGCACTCGTGCAACAGCACGTAGTCGAGGCACTCGGGGCGGGCCCGGATGAGCTCCGGGCTGAGGCGGATGCGAGCGGTGCGCGGGGTGCAGCTGCCCCAGCGGGTGCGCATGTGGCGCACGGCCAGGGTGGGCCGAACGAGGTTGAACTCGGCGAAGCGGGGCCACACCCGCTCCAAGGAATCGGCAAAGTGGGGCGCGGCTTGGCGGGCGTACCAAGCGTGGAGCAGGGCCTCGGTCTGGGCGGGTGTGAGGGGCGCAGGGGAGGATATCACCAGCTCATCGGCCACGACGGTCACTGCCATTCGGCCGGCCTGGGCGAATCGCAGCGCGTAGGGCCGGCCCTGATAATAGTGAATGCTGCCGGCCTCGAAGCGGCGGGAGGGCGCGGGGGCCGGGCGGCTGGCAAAGGCAGCCTGGTGCTTGAGAATCCAGTCAGCTTTTTTCAGGACTTGTTGGGCTACCCATTCGGGCGAGGTGCCGGCGGGGGCGGTTACGTGCACGCTGCCATCGGGCTTCACGGCGAAGCCAATAGTGCGCCGCGACCGGAAAACGAGGGTGTAGCTAAGCGGCTGGTTGCGATAAAGAAGGCTTTCGCGGCGGGGCGCGGCAGAGAAGGAGCGGGGCATAAGGAGGCAAGTTCGGCAGTGGTGCCGCAATACCTAACCAAAAAGCGCGGCAAAATAATTTCTGCCGCTCCCCTCAGCCATTAACCATGGCAATATTACCTTCCCCTTATGCTACACTTTCTACCACGTTGTTCTTTGCTTATTTTATTTGGGCTTCTTGCCTGTTGGCCAGTCGCTTCGGCATTGGCTCAGGGGGCGGGCCCCGGGGTGCGGGGCGCCCGGGCTGCCGCGCTCGGCAATGCCTCGGTAGCCCTTGCCGGCGAAGTCTGGAGCATGGGCAACAACGTGGCCGGGCTGGGTGAGATTCAGCAGCCCACCGTCGGCTTTTATGCCGAGAACCGCTACTTCAGCGCTGCCCTCAACGTGGGCGCGCTCACCGCGGCCCTGCCGCTGGGCCGGCCCCTTGGGGCGGTGGCCGCGGCGGATGGGGCCAGCCCAACGCAGGCCGTGGCAGCGCCGGCCCAAGCCGCCTGGGCCCGCAACGGGGTGGTGGCTTTCGAAGCCCAGCGCTTCGGTGGCCAGCTCTACAACGAAACGCGGGTGGGGGCAGGCTACGGCTACCGGTTCGGGCAAATCAGCCTGGGCGGCCGCCTCGACGTGCTGCAGGTGACCATCGAAGGCTTAGGTAGCCGGCGCGTGGTGCTGGGCACGCTGGGCGGGCAGATTGAAGTAGTGCCCCAGCGGCTGAGTTTCGGGGCTTTGCTCTACAACCTGGGCCAAACCAAGCTGGCCAGCTACCAAGACGAGCGGGTGCCTACCGTGCTCAAAGCCGGCCTGGCCTACCGCCCCAGCTCCCAGGTGCTGCTAGTCGTCGAAACCGAAAAAGACGTGGAACGCGCCGCCAATTTCAAGGTGGGCTTGGAGTACCGCCCGGTGCCCGTACTGGCGGCGCGGCTGGGTCTGGCTTCGCTCACCGAGCAGGCCAGTGCTGGCATCGGCGTGCTGGCCGGCGCATTTCATATTGACTACGCAGCCGCGTTTCAACAGGCCTTAGGATTTAGCCAGCATTTAAGCGTTTCCAAGTCATGGGGGCAGAAAGCGCAGTAGTGCCATGGTTGGCTGCGTTGGGAGTCGCTTCACAACTTCGAACGATTGGAACAGGGCTGTGCCTAAATTCCAGGCGCTGCTTGGCACTGTTGCTAATACTGTTGAATCTATTGGCAGCCACTGAAGCTTCAGCTCAGGACTACACCCGCCGTCCACCCGATTTGGACCGCCTCACTCAGGAGCTGTTTGCTGAAATACAGTCGGACCAAGTGCCTTACGAGGACTTGTACGAAACGCTGCTGCAGTACTACCAGACGCCCATCAACCTCAATACCGCGACGCGGGAAGAGCTGCGGGCGCTGCTGCTCTTGAATGAAAACCAGATAACCACCTTGCTGCTCCACCGCCAGGCCAACGGCGACCTGCTCAGCGTGTATGAGCTGCAAAGCATCGAGGGTTACGACCTGCGCACTATCTCGCGCATTCTGCCCTTTGTGAGCGTCCAGAGCAGCAACCTAAACGCTGCCCGCGGCTCGCTCTGGCAGCGCATAGCCCGCGAAGACAACAACGCCCTGTACCTGCGCTATGAGCGGGTGCTGCAGGAGCGCCAAGGCTACACGTCGCCCACGCTCTACCACGGCCAGCCCACCACCCGCTACCTTGGCTCGCCCGATAAAATGCTGATACGCTACCGGGTGAGCCACACCAAGGATTTCAGCGTGGGCTTTTCGCTGGAAAAAGACGCCGGCGAGCCGTTGAGCTGGAACCCCGGCAGCGGGCGGCTGGGGGCCGATTACGTGTCGGCGCACGTGCTGCTGCAGGAGCGGGGGCGTCTGAAAACGCTGGCCCTGGGCGACTACCAGCTGCAATTTGGCCAAGGCTTGCTGCTGTCGTCGGGGCTGGGCGTGGGCAAGGGCGCCGAGACGATTACGACCCTGCGGCGCTCGTCGGTGGGCGTACGGGCGTATGCGTCGCTGCTCGAAAACACGTTTTTCCGGGGTGGGGCGGCCACAGTGCAGGTGGCGC
The DNA here is from genome assembly GCF_020711255.1 of Hymenobacter plasmatis. GTDB lineage: Bacteria > Bacteroidota > Bacteroidia > Cytophagales > Hymenobacteraceae > Hymenobacter. The sequence continues at coordinate 82,294 of NZ_JAJFAW010000015.1, read as the reverse complement.
CCACGGTACAAGCCACGGCGTTTGTGTCGCACAAGAATGTGGATGCCAACCTGCAGCAGGCGCAGGATTCGTTGGCTCAATTTGATGAGTTTACCTCGGGTCTGCTCTACACCGGCTTCCATCGCACGGCCTCCGAAATAGCCAACCGACACCAGCTTTCCGAAACCATCGGGGGCGGCAACCTGGGCTACACCAGCCGCGATGGCAACCTGGCCCTGGGCGCCACCGGCGTGTTTACGCACTACGGCACGCCGCTGCTCAAGCGGGCCGAGCCGTACAACCGCTTCGAATTCAGCGGCAAGGAGAACCTGGCCCTCAGCCTGAACTACAGCTACGTATGGCGCAACCTGCTGCTCTTCGGCGAAACGGCGCGCAGCACCGGGGGCGGTCTGGGCACGGTGAACGGCCTGCTGGCCAGCCTGGGGCCCACCGTAGATGCGGCCCTGCTGGTGCGGCACTACGACGCCGATTTTCACACCCTCTACGGGAATGCCTTCAGCGAAAACACCCGCAACATCAACGAATCCGGCGTGTACTTCGGGCTGAAAGTGCGCCCCGTGGCCCGCTGGGAAGTATCGGCCTACTACGACCAGTTTCGCTTCCCGTGGCTGCGCTACCGGGCCAGCGCCCCCACCGCCGGCCACGATGCCTTGGTGCGCCTGGCGTACACGCCCTCCAAAACCAGCCTGCTCTACCTGCAGCTGCGCCAGCGCCTCAAGCCCCGCGACCTGCCCTCCGATGACGTCGTGCGGCCCATTCCGCTGCCCGGCGAGCAGCTGCGCCAGAGCCTGCTGCTGTACTACAACACCGCCCCCAGCACCGCCCTGGAGCTGCGTACCCGCCTGCAAGCCTCCCGCCTGCGCGACGACCCCGGCCTGGCTTGGCGGCGCGGCTACGTGCTGGCCCAGGACGTGAGCTACCAGCTCAACCGCACCCTCAAGCTCACGGCCCGCTACGCCGTCTTCGATGCCGACGACTACGACACCCGCCAGTACGTGTATGAGCACGACGTGCTGCTGGCCGTGTCGGTGCCGGCGCTCTATGGCCAGGGCACGCGCGTATATGGCCTGGCCGAAATCCGCCTCAACCGCTCCCTCACGCTCTGGCTCCGCTACGCCGAAACCCGCTACCGCCACCAGCAAACGGTGGGCTCGGGCCTGGAAACCATCCAGGGCGCCCTGCGCAGCGAGGTGAAGGCGCAGCTACGGGTGAAGTTTTAGTAGGCCTTCTTGGTGATTTCAAGTGCTGCAACCTGTCCGACTTTGGGTAGCTGGCTCAGAATGCAAAAAGCCCCGGCTCTAAATGAGGCCGGGGCTTTTCTTGGGCTAATTCAAACCTTGTTAGGGGCGAACGGCGGGCGGAATGCCGGCTTTCTCATTGGCGTCGGCCTGCTCCCGGATTTTGCGATAACGGGCCTGAATCATCAGCCGGCGCTCGTATTGCGTCGGGGTGAGCGTCGCTTTCAGCTCATTCTCAAACTGGTTGTTGATAGCCACGTCTTCCCCTTTCAGGGCGTCGTGGTCGTTGGTGGCATTATGCTTTTTGAGCAGGGCCAGCCGCTGCTGGGCCTGCACCAGCGCGGCGGCCCGCACCCGGGTAGTTTGCTCTGGGCTGAGGGAAAGCTGCCCGGCCATGGTGGAAGCCTCCCGGTCGGCCTGCTGCTCGGGGTTGATATCATTTACGCCCAGTCTTAGCCGCTGAACCATAACGGGCGCGGTGCCGGTGCTGGGTGCAACGGGCTGGGTTTGGGCCGAAGACGCAGTGGTGATGCCCATCAAGGTGCCAACGAAAAGGAAGATTTTTCTCATGAAGCGAAGTTGTAAAGGGTAGATTGAGCTGACAAGGTACTCAACTCAGCTCTCCGTTTTCAGCAGCACAATCTGCGCCTTGTCGGCAAGGCTGATTTTGCGGCGAAAGTCCAAATAGCCGGCGTAGGCGGTGCGGGGCATTTGGGCGCGTTTCAGCTCAAGCCGGCGGATATACTGCACCGTGCCGTCGGGCAGGGCCTGGTATTGGCTGGCGTAGGTGCCGTAGGCGGTGCTGAACTGCACAGCCGCGGGCAAGGTTTCGGGCCGGAAGCCGAGCGGCAGGTGCAGACGCACGGTATCGGCTTGCAGGCTGGCGTGGGGCAGCCACACGGCGGCCTGGCGCTCGCCCACCTGCGCGGGCAGGGCGGGCAGGCGGCTCAGTAGGTTGGGGGCCACAAACACGCGCTTGCCGCTGGGCATGGCAAAGCCCGGCAGCGTCAGCCCCAGGGTTTCGACTACGCCCGGGGTGGGGCCGGGGGCGGTAGCGGCCAGGTTGAATTTGGTGAGGGCGAAGGTGGGCAGCTTGAGCCGGTCGGTTACGTACTTTTTCTGCTCTACGGGGCCCAGCTCGTGCAGCAGCTGGGCGTAGAGGTCCTGCTCTTGGCCGGTGCGCAGGGTGCGGGCCGTGGCGGTGGCGCCGCCCACGGCATCCAGGTACAGGTCGATGCGGCGTTCGCGGCGGTTTTCGGCGGCGCCGTAGCGGGGGGTGGCCACCAGCTGCCCGCCCTGGGGCGTGAGCAGCAGCGCGTGGCGGTTGCCGGTGAAGCTGCCCATGTAGCCAAAAGCGTCCGTTTGGCTGGTGCACTCCAGCCACAGGGTGTCGGGGCGGCCGGCTTTGGCCATGGGCACGCACACAATGGCGTGGTTGAACTGCGAGCTGGGGAAGTCGGCGCGCAGGTCGGGGTGGTCGGAGCCGGCGCCTACCAGCGCTACGTAGGCAGGCACGCCGGCAGCGGCCAGCAGCGCCTTGGTGTAGTTGCTCAGGGCTTTGCAGTCGCCGTAGCCGTTGCTGGCCACGGAGCTGGCCGGGAAGGTTTGCCAGCCGCCCAGGCCCAGCTGCACCGAGATGTAGCGGGTGCTGCCTTGCAGCATTTCGTATACCCGCTGGGCCCGGGTGCGGGCGTCGGGGGCGTCTTTTACCAGAGCGGCTACCTTGGCCAGCGTGGCGGGTGGGAGCACGTCGCGGCCAGCGTTCAGCTCATAGTTCCACTGGCCGAAGCTTTGCCAGCTGGCGGCGGTGCCCTTGTGGCCTTGCACCTCGAAGGTGCTGGGGGCCAGCACTACCCTGGGCGTGGTACAGTACAGCGGCGGGGCCGCTTCCTCGTCTTCGGCGGCTGGCAGGTTGGCCAATTTCCACTCGTAGATTTCCTGGCTGCTGGCGGTGGTGTGGGCCACGGCGGCACCTGACGGCAACTCCCGCTCTTGGTAGCGCAGGGGCAAGGCCGTGGGCGTGGTTACGCGCAGGGTAGCGCTTTGCACGGCCAGGCCTTCCTCTTCCTGAGGCTGCCAGTCGGGGTAAAACAATGTGTTGTCGGATACGATTTCGTATTCGAATTCAACGGTGTAGGGCGTCTGGGGCTGGCGCAGGTCGGCGTAGCGCACGCGGATATCGGTCATGAAGCTGCCGCCAGCGTCGCCCATGCCCTGGTCGTGGATTTCGGCGGCCCGCAGCTGGTGCAGCAGGCGGCCATCGGCATCATACACGGCCCCGCGCAGGTAGCTCAGGGAGTTGAGGGCGTCGTAGCTCACCATTTGGCGGCCGAAATCGTCGCCGGCAGGGTCCAGCACGGTTATCACCCGGTGCACGGTGTGCACCAGTCGCCCAGCCGATTTTACGGTTACCACCTCGTCATCGGCCCGCAGCACGGCGTGCGCGCCCTCCTGCAATGTTGCTGGAATATCCGCCACGGCGTATTTAGGCGCCGGGGCTGCAGGGTGTAAGGATAGAAAGCTGCTCAGGGGCAGTGCAGCAAGGAAGGGTAGCAGTGCTTTCACGAGATGATGGGGAATGAGGTAGTTTATAATTGGGTAGGATGTTGGGCTGAAAGTTGAGTTGGATAGACTGTGGCAGGTAGAAAGGTCAGGCAATGTGCAGCACCCCGCTTGCTACCGCGCCGCTTGTCATGCTGACGAAGGAAGCATCTTATCACGCCTGAGTCGTTCCACGGTGATAAGATGCTTCCTTAGTCAGCATGACAGACGATTATTGACGGACGATTGGATTACTGCCCCGGTAAAGATGCTTCGCTGCGCTCTGCATGACGTCCTATCATCCTGACATTCTGAGGACTTCAACTCAACCTATGCCTTCTTTTTAATCACCAGTTTTTCGCCTTGCTTCTGCATCATGAGGCGGTAGAACTCGCGGAGTTGGGCGTATTCTGCGGCGGCGTAGGCGGGCTTGCGCAGGCTCAGGCGGCCGGTGAGCTGCACCGTATTTGGGGTAGTAGCGGCAACGCTGTAGAGGAACCGGCCCCCGCCGTCGGGGAGCTCCAGCACGGCGGACTTAGGCATTTCGGCCAGCTCGTAGCCCGTGGGCAGCGTGAGGGTTACCATGGTGGTTTCGTCCTGCGCGGCGCCAAAGTCTACGGGAAACAGGCGGTCGTCGTGGCGGAAGGGGTTTTGCTCGCTGCTAAACTCCCGGAGCGGGCTCAGGTAGAAGGTGCCGGCGGTGGCGTTGTCGTCGGCGGGCTGCGTGAATTCGTAGTCCAGGGCCAGGGGCTTGGCCACGTTTTCGCGCTGGCCCACCGTGAGCTTGGGCACGGTCCAGGTGCTGTGCTGGGTGGTTAGCTCGGCCAGGTATTTTTTCTCGCCCAGGGTGGCCATGTGCTTGCGGGCAGCCACGCCGGCGTAGCCGCCGTGCTCCTGGTGCACTTTGCCGGTCAGGCCGCCTTGCGCGTCCATGGTGAGCTGCACTTGCTGGTAGCGCACGTGGCGCTGGGCAGGCGACAGGTCGACCCAGCGGCCGTCTTCGGGCTTCTTCGTTATCAGGCGGCCCAGGTGGTTGAGGCAGCGCTCGGGCAGCATGCCGGCGGGCAGCAGCGGCTCGGTGGCGTCCAGGAGCAGGTCTTTGCCATCGGCCAGCGGCACCAGGGCCACCACGTAGTTAAACTTGTCGAGCAGCGTCAGGGCCTCGTTTACGCGGCCGTGGCTGCGGGTGCTCAGCAGCAGTGGCTGGGCCGGAATGCCGGCATCGCGCAGGCCGGCAATGAGCAGCAGGTTCACATCGGCCGCGCTGCCCAGGTGGGCGTCGTAGGCTTTGCGCAGCGAGCCATCGGTAGAGTAGCGGTTGGTGCCGTCGTAGCGAATGCCGCTCATCACCACCTCGCGCACGGCGGCGGCGCGTTCCGCCACGTCGGGGTATTGGGTGGCCAGGGCCTGCATCTGGGACTTCAGGAAATTGCCGCGGTCGAGCTGCAAGCCGAAGTTCTCATCGCTCAGCAGCTCCGAGTTAATCTTGTCCCAGGTGGCGGCTACGTTTTGGTAGGCCTGCCCGGGAAACTGCTCGCCCGCCAGCTGGAAGTTGATGCGGTCGACGTAGTCCTCGGAGGTGGTCATGAACGGCTCGTCGCGAAACGCCGGCACGTTCTTCATGGCCCAGTTGTAGTTGGTCACGCGGGCCGTCACGGTTTCGTTGCTGGCGGCTTCGCGGGTGGTGCCAAAGCCGCTGCCGGAAAAGCCGCCCGCCGTGTGCACCGTAAACTGCGTCATGTTGTCCGTCTTCGTCTGCACTTCCAGGGGGTGGTAGCCCTGCATCAGCATCTTGTAGTGGAAATACTCGGGAATGGTGGCCCGAAACTCGCTCCAGCGCGTGGGGATGTCGCGCTGAAAGGTCCAGTCCTGAAAATTGAAAAAGAAGTCCGACGTTACGGTGTAGGCGTACTCAATCACGGCGCCCTCGCGCACATCGGGCAGCGTGAACTTGCGCACCCGCACGTTTTTGGTGCGGTCTTCGGTGAAAACGTTGCTGCTTTCCAGCTTGGTTTTTTGCACCTGCCCGTTCACCAGGTTGTAGGTGAAGCCGCGCAGGCCCGTAATTTTTTCTTCGCTGCTGTTGCGGTGGAAAAGCGGCACCTGCACCGTGGCCACCTCGTAGCCTGCTTTCTTCAGGATTTTGATGCGCGTAATCCGCTCCGACACCAGCTGGAAGTCGTTGTTGACGTACTGAATGGTGGTGGTGCCGTAGTCGCACAGCACCACGGCCGCGGCGGCGCTGTCGCCCACAAAGGGCGCGGCCGTCAGGTCTTTCGGGTCGGGCTTGCCAAATTTGATGGGCTCGGGCTGGGCCTGCGCCGCAAAGGCACTCAGCAAGGCGGCTAGGGTAAGAGACGAGCGTAAGGGTAGCTTCATGCAAAGAGGAAATAAGGTAGAAAAGGAATAAGGCGGGAGTCCGAAATTGAGCTGATTGTATTGGCGGTCAACGGATAATCCGGGCAGGCCGGGAGTTGGGATAGCCGGAAGTTGAGCTAACCGTTGGCTTTCTTCTTGATGATGAGTTTTTCCGCCTGTTTTTCCAGCAGCAGGCGGTACAGCTCGCGCAGGTTGGCGTAGTCTTCGGCCGCGTACACAGGGTTGGCCAGGATGAGGCGGGTGGTGAGCTGCACGCGCCCGGGTGTGGCGGCGCTAACCATATAATAGAACTTGCCGCCGTTGTCGGGCAGGTTCACATTGGCGGGCTTGGGCACCTCGGCCAGCTCGTAGCCCGCGGGCAGGGCCAGGTTGATGACCACCAGCTCTTCCTGCGCGGCCCCAAAGTCGACGGCGAAGGACCGCTGCTCGTGCCGAAACGGGTTTTGGCTGGTCCCAAACTCGCTCAGCGGGCTCAGGTAGAGGGGGCCGCCGCTGGCCTTCTCGGTACTGGGCTGGCTGAACTCGTAGTCCAGGGCCAGGGGTTTGTCCACGTCGTCGGCGTGGGTCACGGCGAGCTTGGGCATGGCCCAGGCCTCGTGCCGCTGCTGCAGCCCGGCCAGGTACTTCTTCTCGCCCAGGGCGGTGAGCTGGGCGCGGGCGTCGGCCGCGGCGTAGCCGCCGTGCTCCTCGTGCACGGTGCCCATCAGGCCGCCGTCGGCATCCAGCGTCAGGTTTACCTGCTGGTAGTGCACGTGGCGCTGGGCCGGGGTGAGGTCCACCCAGCGGCTGTCGTTCGGAAACTTGGTGATGAGGCGGCCCACGCGGTTGAGGCAGCGCTCGGGGAGCATGCCGCAGGGCAGCTGCGCGTCGGTGGCGTCTACCAGCAGGTCTTTGCCGGTGGCCAGGGGCACCAGCGCCACCACGTAGTTGAAGCGCTCCAGCAGCGGAATTTCCTTGTTGACACGGCCGTGGTCGCGGGTGCTGAGCAGCAGCGGGTGGGCCGGCACGCCGGCTTCCTGCAGCGCGGCCAGCAAGAGCAGGTTCACATCGGCCGACGAGCCGCGGTGGGCGTCGAGGGCCTTGCGCAGGGGCTCCCGGGCATAGTAGCGGTCGGTGCCGTCGTAGCGCATGGCGGCCAGCACCAGCTGGCGCACAGCGGCGGCGCGGGCCGCTACGTCGGGGTATTGGGCTGCGAGGCCCTGCAATTGGGCTTTCAGCGCCCCGGCCTGGCCGAGGCGGCCGCCAAAGTCCTCGTCGGCCAGCAGCCGGGCGTTGATTTTGTCCCAGGTGCCGGTCAGGTCCTGGTAGGGCTGCTCGGGCCACTGTTCGCCGGTGAGCTCAAAGTCCAGCCGGGCCACGTAGTCCTGGGCGGTGGTCATGTACGGCTCTGCGCGAAAGGCCGGCACATTTTTGAGCACCCACTGGTGGTCTTCGGTGGAGGCCGTTACGGAGAGGGTGCCGTTGGTCAGCCCGGCGCTGAGGCCGTCCCCTACTTTGTTGTCGAGCATCAGGGTGGTCTGGCCCACGCTCATCAGGTTCACATCGGGCGTGCGGTTGCCCTGGTAGAGGATGTTGTATTTGTAGAAAGTGGGGATGCTGGAGCGGTACTCGCTGTAGCGCACCGGAATATCGCGCTGAAAGGTCCAGTCCTGAAAGTTGAACAGGAAATCGGAGCTGAGGGTGTAGGCGTATTCCACCACGGCGCCTTCCTGCACATTGGGCAGCGTGAATTTCTGCACGTTCACGTTGGGCGTGCGCTTTTCGACGAAAGCACCGCTGGGCTCGAGCTTGGTTTTTACCACCACGCCGTTCACCAGGTTGTAGGTGAAGCCGCGCAGGTTGGAAATCTTTTCCTGGTCGCCTTCGCGGTGGTAGAGCGGGATTTCGACGGTGGCTTCGTCGTAGCCCGACTTCTTCAGGATTTTGATGCGCGTGACCCGCTCAAATACTATTTCGAGGCCGCTACGCTTGCCCCGGAGGCGCGAGCGGCCAAAATCGCAAAGCACCACGGCCCCGGCCGCGCTGTCGGCGGCGAAGGGGGCGGCCGTGAGGTCGGCCTTGTCTATCTGGCCAAATTTAATGGGCTCTGGCTGGGCCTGAGCGGCCGCTGCGGCCAAAAAACAGCCCAACAGCACCGGCAGTGCCTGCCGCCGCCGGCCAGGCAGTAGAGTAGTGTACATCAACAATAAAGAATGGGGTAGACAATCTTCGAAACCCTAAAAGTAGGAGGTCCGAATGAAAGCTCACCTATTCTTCATCATTATTTTATGCAAATATTTAATATCTCACACCACCTCTTCGGGCGAAGGCTCGGGGGCCGACTCTGGCACGCCCACGGCAGCCATGGGGCCGGTCAACTTCACGGTGAATAAGTACGCCACGGCCAGCAGGACGCACAGCAGGCTGAGGGCGTGCACGTAGGGCAGGCGGCCGGCCAGGTTGGAGAATATCCAGCCGGCGAGCAGGGCACCCAGCCCAATTCCGAGCTCGAGGGCGATGTACATGGTGGCCACGCCGCGGCCGCGGCGCTCGGGGTGGCTCAGGTCGATGGTCCAGGCGTAGAGCGTGGGCGAGTTGAGCCCGGTGCCGATGCCGAACACCACGGCCCCCGCCAGAAACACCGGCACCGACGGCGACCACACCAGCAGCACCAGCCCCGCCGCCAGGATGCCCGCCGATATGCGCAGCACCGGCACGCGCCCGTGGGTATCGGAGGCCTTGCCCGCCACCAGCCGGATGCTCAGCGAGGCCACCGTGTAGCAGATGTAGAACAAGCCCTTGGTGGAGCCGGTGAGGCCCAGCAGCCGGCTTTGGTCGGGGATGACGGTGAGCACGGCGCCGTAGGGAAACAGGCACAGCGCCGTGACGATGGCCGGCGCCAGCACGCGGGGCTCCAGCACCTCCTCCCACTTCAGCTTGAGCAACCGCAGGCTAAAGCGCCGCCGCTGGGCCAGGGGCAGGGTTTCGGTGAGGGTGCCCTGCACCAGCAGCGAGAGCAGCGCCGCGCCACTGGAGCAGTAAAACATGGTGTTCAGGGAGAAGTGCTGGGCCACCCAGGAACCAAACGCCGGCCCAAACGCCATGCCCAGCGCCCCCGTGACGCCGAGCAGGCCCATGGCCTCGCCGCGCCGCTCCATGGGCACAATGTCGGCGATGAAGGCGGCGGTGCCCGTGGGCTTGAACCCGGTGCTGAAGCCGTGCAGTAGCCGCAGCGTGAGAAACCCCGTGACCGTGAGGGCCCAGGGGTAGAAAAACCCGCACACAAAGCACACCAGCGAGCCAAACACCATCACGGGGATGCGCCCCACGGTATCGGCCAGCTTGCCCGAAAAGGGCCGCGACAGGGCCGCCGTGACCGTAAACAAGGCAATGATGTAGCCCTTATACTCACCGCCGCCCAGCCGCGAAAGATGGTCGGGCAGCTCTGGCAGCAGCAAATTGAAGCTCAGGAAAAACAGAAACGACGACAAGCACATCAGCCAGAAGCCGATGGAGTAGGGGCGGGAAGCAGGAGTGGCCATGGGTGCCGCAAAGGTCGGGCACAGGGGACGAAGCTGCTATCGGCTCATGGCGCTGCTGTTTTGGAGCCACCCTCCGACACAGTATGGCTCAACTCTGGCCAATTTGCGAGCAGTAGCTACAGCGCCTTGCCGAAGCGGTAGCGCACGCCCGCGGCGATGTTCGGATTAGCCCCGTAGGAGGAAAGGGTTTTGCTGATGATTTGGCGGTTGAGGACAGCCTCCGCCGTCAATTCGAAGCGCGGGCAGAGGGCGTAGCGCACGCCGGCTCCCAGCGTCAGGCACGCGCTGTGGGTGGTAGAGGTTTCCTCACCCGTGGCGAGGACCGTTCCGTTTTCGCTCATCCTGAAAACGTCGCTGCGCACATTAAACCGCACATAGCTCACGCCCCCGAGCACGTCGGCCTGGAAGCGTTGGGCCACGCGCCGCGTCAGGGCGTAGCGGCCCAGCACGGGCACCACCAAGGTCCGGTTCCAACTGGTGCGTTTCAGGTATTCACCATTGGGTAGGGCCGGGCCATAATCGATGCCAGCGTAAGAGTGGCTGGCATCGAAAGCACCGCTCAATTGCAGCGCCAGCCGCGGCCGTAGCTGCAGGCCCACCGTTGGGGCCGCCGTGGCCACGTTCACGCCGGTCTTGGTGGGCAACGGGTAGCCGCCAAACGAGCCGCTCACGCCCACGAAAAAGCGGGGGAGGGGCGCTGCCGGGGCTACAGGCGTTTGGGCAAAGCCAGCCAGAGGCAGGGCAGTTGCCAGTAAGCTGGCGCTAATGGAGCGGCGGAGCAGCATTGGGGAGGTAGATTTAACGAATTGTGAAGGAAGGATTTCCTTGCGAAGCAACGCTATATTTGCTTATGCTATTGCATGGGCAGAGCTAACCCGGGCCGTATAGTGCGGTTTCGAGGTAAGTGTATTCGATTGGCCTCAGCCTCTCCCGCGGAGAGGGGAACCGGACGATTGTAGCGCGGGCTCTGTAGTCCGCGTCCACGGCGGAAACCCGAACGACACCCAAATGGCGCGGGGACGCGGACTACAGAGTCCGCGCTACATTCCCGCCGCCGTGATACCCTCTCCCCGGACAGGGGCTGGGGGTGAGGCGTAACGTGCACACCGACTCCGAACCTGCTATAAGTAGACCCTTTCTGCCGGTTAAAGGTTTAGGTGGTTGAAATAGCTCAACCTCAACCGGACCAGCTGCCAAAACGGCAACTCTCACCTTCCGGCCCCAACCTTGCCTTCGCCCCGCCGATGTTTGAATTCCTGAAAACCATATCCGCCAAGAACCCCAACGGCTCCCGCGGGGGGGGCGACAAGCCGCCCGTGAGCGTGCGCGAGCGGGTGTCGGCGCTGCGCAATCTGCCGGCGTTTCTCAAGCTTATCTGGCAAACCAGCCCCGCGTTGGCGCTCTCCAATATTGTGCTGCGCCTGCTACGAGCTGGCCTGCCGCTGGCCATGCTCTATGTGGGCCAGCTCATTCTCGATGCGGTGGTGCACCTCACCCGCCTGCCTGCTGCCGAGCGGGTGCTGGCGCCCGTACTCCAGCTGGTGGCGCTGGAGTTTGGCCTGGTGCTGCTCACCGATGCTCTGGGCCGCGGCGTGGCTCTGCTCGATTCGCTGCTCGGCGACCTGTTTGCCAACCAGTCGTCCATCCGCCTCATGGCCCACGCCGCCGAGCTCGATTTGGACCAGTTCGAGGACAGCACCTTCTACGACAAGCTGGAGCGCGCCCGCCGCCAAACCCTCTCGCGCACCGTGCTCATGAGCCAGGTGCTCTCGCAGGGCCAGGACCTGGTCACGCTGGTGCTGCTGGCCGGTGGGCTGGTGGCCTTCCAGCCGTGGCTGCTGGTGCTGCTGCTGCTGGCCGTGGTGCCGGCCTTCCTGGGCGAGTCGCACTTCAACGAGCGCAGCTACTCCCTCTCGCACTCCTGGACGCCCGAGCGCCGCGAGCTCGACTACCTCCGCCAAACCGGCGCCTCCGACGAAACAGCCAAGGAAGTGAAGATTTTCGGGCTCTCCGACTTCCTCATCAACCGCTTCCGCGAGCTGTCCGATGACTTCTACCGCCAAAACAAAAGCCTCGTGCTGCGCCGCGCCGCCTGGGGCACGCTCTTCGCCGCCATTGGCGCGGCCGGCTACTACGGAGCGTACGTCTACATCATTACCCGCGCCGTGGCCGGGCAGATTTCGCTGGGCCAGCTCACGTTCCTGGCAGGGTCGTTTGCACGGCTGCGCGGGCTGCTCGAAGGCATCCTGAGTCGCTTTAGCTCCGTGGCCGATGGGGCCTTGTACTTGCAGGACTTTTTCGACTTCTTTGCATTGCGGCCCCGCATCGTGCGGCAGGAAGTTAAAGGCGAAACGGCCCGGCCGTTCCCCCGGCCCATCCGGCAGGGTTTCCAGTTTGAAAACGTCGGGTTCCAGTACAAGAATGGTACAAAATGGGCCATTCGCAACCTCTCTTTTAAGCTGGAAGCCGGCGAAAAGCTGGCACTGGTAGGGGAGAATGGAGCTGGCAAAACCACGCTGGTGAAGCTGCTGGCCCGGCTCTATGACCCCACCGAGGGCCGCATTCTGCTCGATGGCCACGACCTGCGCGAGTACGACCCCGCCGAGCTGCGCCAGGAAATCGGCGTCATCTTCCAGGACTTTGTGCGCTTCCAGCTGCCGGCCGGCCAGAACCTGGCCGTGGGCCGCATCGAGGAGCGCCAAAACCAGCCCCGCATCGAAACCGCCGCCCAGCAAAGCCTGGCCGATACCGTGATTGCGAAGCTGCCCGGCGGCTACGACCAGATGATAGGCCGCCGCTTCAACGGCGGTGTGGATTTGAGCGGGGGCGAGTGGCAGAAAATTGCCCTGGGCCGGGCCTACATGCGCGACGCCCAGCTGCTCATCCTCGACGAGCCCACCGCCGCCCTCGACGCCCGCGCCGAGCACGAAGTTTTTCAGCGATTTGCCGAATTAACCAAGGGCAAGACGGCCGTGCTTATCAGCCACCGGTTCAGCACGGTACGCATGGCCGACCGCATCCTGGTGATTGAAAACGGACAATTTGTGGAAATCGGCTCGCACGAAGCCTTGCTCGCCAAGGGCGGGCGCTATGCCGAGCTGTTTGCGCTGCAGGCCGCCGGCTACCGATAGGCTTTGATTATCAGGACGGTTTGTGTAACTTGGTTCGTAGCAAATGTGCCCTGCTACCTATGACCAATTCTTTACGCATTCTCTTGACCCTTAGCCTCGGTGCGGGCCTCAGCAGCTGCATTACCATGCAGGAAGCCCGAATTGAATCAGACTATAGCTACAGCGGCAATTTTCGCCGGTATCGCACCTACGATTTTGTGCACTCCTACGGGCCTCTGAGCGACACCAGTCGCCTGGGGCTGGTGCTGCGCGACGCCATTCAGCAGCGCCTGCAGCAGCAGGGCTACCGGGCCGCAGCCAAACGGCCCGACTTACTCGTCAACTACCACATTTTTGAAGGCGCCGTGAACCTGCGCGGCTACAACCAGGAAGACCTGGAGCGCTGGGTGGCCCAGCACGAAGGCGAAGCCGACGACACCCCCGAGCAGAGCCGCCAAACCTACGACCCGGTGCGCCGCCTGCTCACCGATGGCACCTTGATGGTGACCCTGGTAGACGCCCGCTCGCAGCGGGCCATCTGGAACGGCTACGCCTCCGGCGTGGACGTGCCCGACAACGCCCGGGCCGAAACCGTGCTGCGCCGCTCCGTGCGCTCCATTTTCGACCGGTATCGCATTCTGGCCAAAGGCTACCTCCTGTCGCCCAACGCCGCCGAAACCGGCGGCCACTAGCCCCGGTACCCGGAAAAGAGGGTGACCCAGTTGCCGGCAATTCACGGCCCGGCAGTACGTGTTCCACGTTGTCATTTCGCACTTGCAAAGCCTGCTCACCCGTCAATTCCCACTGCCATGTTACGCATTATCAACTCTCTGTCTCTTATCGGTCTGGTGGCAGCTTTGGCGGCCTGCATGACCACCCGCGAAGCCAAGGTTGACTCCGACTACAGCTACCGCGGCAATTTCCGTCACTACCGCACCTACGATTTCGTGACCGGCTCGGGCCTCACCGCCGATACCAGCCGCCTGGGCACGTCGGTGCGTGAGGCCATTCAGCAGCGCCTCTCGGCGCAGGGCTACCGCCTGGCCCGCCGCCGCCCCGATATGCTGGTGAACTTCCGGGTGTACCAGGGCGACATGAACTTCCACGGCTTTGCGCAGGAAGACCTCACCCAGTGGATAAAGCGCAACATTGAGGAAACCGACGACACCCCCAAGGAAGAGCGCCAGGGCTACCAGCCCGTGCGCCTGCTGCTGGCCGAAGGCACGCTGCTCGTCACCCTCATCGACGTGAAAACCAACCGCGCCGTATGGAACGGCTACGCCTCCGGTGTGAGCGTGCCCGAAGGCCCCATGGGCGAAATCGTGCTGCGCCGCTCCGTCCGCTCCATCCTCGACCGCTACCGGGTCTTCACCGAAGAATTCGCTAATGGCTCTCTGCCCCGCACCGAGTCATCCGGAGAATCGGACCGGTGAGGGTTGGGGGATGCCAAGCGGGCGTGGAAAACCTCACCCCCGGCCCCTCTACGGCGGAGAGGGAGCCGGACGATAATTGTCATTGCGAGGACGCAGGACGAAGCAATCCGTCCTCTCAATGAGACTCGCCTTCTAATGTGAAAAGCCTCGGCGCTGCACGGTGTCGGGGCTTTTTACTGAAAGGGCGTTGTCACATTCCAGGGTTGGTCGCAGCGAGAGGACAGATTGCCGCATTCCGCTACGCTCCATTCGCAATGACAGACGAGAATTGTCCGGCTCCCCTCTCTTTTGGAGAGGGGCTGGGGGTGAGGTTCCCCGCCAGAGTTTCCACCGCGCTTCGTATAGCAGACAACACTCAGCATCTCAAGGAACCACAGCCACCTTCTGAACCGCTTACCTATGCCGTACCTGAATCAGCTCGGCAACGATGCTAATGGCAATTTCCTCGGGTGTCTGGCTATTGATAGCCAGCCCAATTGGGCCGCGAAGCCGAGCAATTTCTTCAGCCGAGAAACCGTCTTCCTGCAAGCCCCGGCGCAATTCCACAACTTTCGCCACGCTGCCCATCACGCCGAGGTAGCGGTAGGGGAGGCTAAGTAGCTGGCGCAGCACAAGGGCATCGGTGCGGTAGCCCACGGTCATTACCACCACGTACTGGTGCGGGCCCCGGGGGATTTCAGCCGCCACGTTGTCGTAGCTGATGACGCGCCGATGGTGGGCTGCATCGTTAGTGGCCAGCGTGGGCAAATCGGTGCGGTCGTCCAGCACGGTTAGCTCAAAATCGAGCAGTGCCAGGGCTTTTGACAAAGCCAGGCTCACATGCCCACCGCCCACAATGGTGACGTGGTCGCGAAAGCCCAGCTGCTCGCGGTAGCTCCACTCCGGCCCCGGCTGGTAATCGTAAAACGCCGCGCTGGCAGGATGAGTCGCCGAGCCATTGGGAGCGTCTGTAAGCAACTGTAGTTCCGATTCGATGCTCAGCATCAGTTGGCCGCGGGTGCCTGCGAGTAGCGCCATTTCAATGTCCGCCACCACGGGCAAGTCGGCGACTGCCAGGGGCCAGAGCAGCACTTCCTGCTCGCCCGAGCACATCATGCCCGAGCGGTCGGCCGGGGCTTCGCGGCGGTGAATCTGGGGCCGCAGCGCCGGGCTCAGGTCGCCGGAGAGCAGCCGCTGCCGGGCCAGCTCAATAAACTTGTGCTCCATAATGCCCCCGCCGATTGAGCCGGCCGTCTCCGCCGCCGTCACGCTCATCTTGAAGCCCTGTCGGCCGGGACTGCTGCCCGCGCTGCTTACTACGCACAGCAGCGCCACGGGCACGCCCGCCCGCAAGCTGGCAGCAGCCAGCGCCCAAACTGGCAAGTCGCGCGGAGAAGCAGGCATACGCTTCGTTTAATGAATATTGGGGAATGAAGAATTAGAAATGAACGACACCCTCATCCTTGCGAATGAAGGTGTTAGATGTTCTGGTTTACTTGTTCAGGGCGCCCTGCTCAATCCAGCACCGGATTAGGTCGCGTTCTTCCTGAGTAATCTGGGTTTTGTTGTTCTGGGGCATGGTCTTGGTTACCACCACGCGCTGCATGATTTTGTCCTTCAGGCGAATGATATCCTCGGGGGTATCATAAACGACGCCGTTGGGCGGCGACTTGAATACATCGTCGGTGGGCTTGGCGGAGTGGCACTGCACGCAGCGCTTTTGCACAATGAGGTTTACCTGGCTAATGCCCACTTCCTGGGTGCAGCTGGCGGCGGCTCCGGCGCTGTCCTGGACGGGCGGGGCCGTTACGAATACAACCCCCAGCAGCAGGGCTACGGCGGCGGGCAGCACCCACACGGCTGTGTCCGTCTGGTGCTTTTCGCGGAGGTTGAGCCAATGCTTTACGCCGGCCGTGCCCAGCGTGATGGCCGCCAGAATCGCCCAGGGGTAGGAGTGGCCGAAGGTGCTGGGGAAGTGGTTGCTCACCATCACAAACAGCACGGGCAGCGTGAAGTAGTTGTTGTGCAGCGAGCGGGCCAGGGCATTTTTGCCCAGCTGGGGGTCTAGCGGCGTGCCTTCGGTGGCGGCCTTCACCATGGCCTTCTGGGCCGGGATGATGGTGAAGAAAACGTTGCCCACCATGAGCGTGCCCAGCATGGCCCCGAAGTGGATGTAGGCTGCCCGGGCGCTGAATACCTCCGCGTAGAAATAGGCAAATGCCGTGGCAATTGCGAAGCCAATGACCTTGAACCAGGGGCTGCGCACCAGCGCCGTGCGGCACAGACCGTCATAAACCAACCACGCCGCCACAAACGAGCCCACCCCGATGCCCACGCCCGCCAGCGGCGAAATGTCGAGCACCCGAGGGTCAATCAACATGGAGCTGGCGTTGAAATAGTACACCACAAACAGCAAGCTGAAGCCCGAGAGCCAGGTGAAATAGGCCTCGTACTTAAACCAGTGCAGGCTTTTGGGAATGACCTTGGGCGCCGACTTGTACTTCTCGAGGTAGTAAAAGCCGCCGCCGTGCACGGCCCAGAGATTGCCGGCCAGCTCTTCGCGCACGTTGTCGGTGCGATTCAGGGCATTTTCGAGGAACACGAAGTAGAACGAAGCCCCAATCCACGCAATGCCGAAGGTGATGTGCATGAGGCGCACCACAATATTGAGCCACTCCATGATGTGGCCGGCCCAGGGCGTGTCGCGCACCACCACGTAGCAAATGCCCACGGCCGCCACCACGGCCAGAAAAATGAGGGCGTAGGAATAGCCCTCGAGTGTGAAGCCGCTTTCGCCCACCACGCCACCATCGGGCCGCGTTTTGGCCACGCGCTGCAACGCGAAAATGACGCCCAGCAGCAGCAGAAACGTCAGTATTAAAGCAATCAGGGTAACGTATTGAATCATAGTTAAGCAGTGGGAGAGGGCAGCAGGTATTTAGATGGTCATGCTGAAGATGGTCATACTGAGCTTGCCGAAGCATCTCGCGTGCGGCAGTAATCAAATCAATCGGCTGTCATGCTGACGAAGGAAGCATCTTATCACCGCAGAACGACTTGTTCAAACGTGATAAGATGCTTCCTTCGTCAGCATGACAAAAGGCGCGGTAAAAAAGCGCGGCAAAGATGCTTCGCTGCGCTCTGCATGACGGACGATTGCCAGCGCACGACGTTCTTCCAACTCCGCCTTTAATTGAGCCGGGAAAAAGTCCCCAATTTAGCGCCAAACTTCTCCTTCATGCCAAACCTTGCTCTGCGCAGCCAACGGGTCGTCACGCCCGAAGGCGTCCGCGCCGCCACCATTCTTATCGAAAACGGCCGGATTGCCGCCCTGCTGCCCCACGACGCCGATATAGCCGAGGCTACGCTCGTCGACGTGGGCAGCCGCGCTATTCTGCCGGGCGTCATCGACCCACACGTTCACATCAACGAGCCAGGCCGCACCGATTGGGAAGGCTTCGATACCGCCACCCGCGCCGCGCTGGCCGGCGGCCTCACCACCCTGGTCGATATGCCGCTGAACTCGGCCCCGGTCACGACTTCGGTGGCGAATCTGGAAATAAAGCGGGCGGCCACCAAGGGCCAGCTGCATACCAACGTCGGTTTCTGGGGAGGGGTAGTACCCGGCAACGCCGCCGAAATTGAGCCATTGATTGCGGCCGGAGTATTGGGCTTCAAAGCCTTTCTGACGCATTCGGGTATTGATGATTTTCCGAATGCCACGGAGGAAGATTTGCGCCGGGTAATGCCGATACTGGCGCGGCACCAGCTGCCGCTGCTGGTGCACTGCGAGCTGTCGGTAGAAGATGATGCCTGGAAGCAGAACGACCACCGCTCTTACCCGAACTACCTAGCCTCGCGGCCCAAGGAGTGGGAAGACAAGGCCGTGGCGATGATGATTCGCCTTTGCGAAGAATTCCGCTGCCCCGTGCACATTGTGCACCTGTCGTCGGCCAATTCCATAGCGCCTATTGCCGCTGCCAAGGCCCGGGGCCTGCACCTGACCGTGGAAACCGGCCAGCACTACCTCTACTTCAACGCCGAGGACATTGCTGATGGCCAGACACAGTTCAAGTGCGCGCCGCCCATCCGCGAAAAGGCCAACAACGACCAGCTCTGGGCCGCCTTGCAAAGCGGTATTATCGACTTTGTAGCCACCGACCACTCGCCCGCGCCGCCCGACTTGAAGCAGCTCGAAAGCGGCGACTTTACCACGGCCTGGGGCGGCATTGCCTCGCTGCAGCTGGCCCTGCCCGTGCTCTGGACTGCTGCCCGCCAGCGCGGCGCCACGCTCCCGGACCTGACGCGCTGGCTCAGCGAAAATCCAGCTCAACTCATCGGCCAGAGCCACCAAAAAGGCCGGATTGCCGTGGGCTACGACGCCGATTTAATCGTGCTCAGCCCTGAAAAATCCTTCGTCGTGCATGAGAAAATGATTCAGCACAAACACAAAGTGTCGCCTTACATTTGCCAGGAATTGTGGGGCGTAGTGGAGCAGACTTTTCTGAAGGGAAAGCAAGTGTATGAGCACCCCACGTTCACCCACCTCAACCAAGGCGAAATCATAACTCGGAGCTGAATGCAGCAGGAATACACAGCGCGCGCTGAGCAAATCATGCAGCGCATTCAGCAATTGGCGGCCATCAGCGAAGACGAGCACGGCGTGACGCGCACCTTCGGCACGCCCGCGTTCTTAGCCGGCCGCGACCTGGTGCAAAGCTGGATGGAGGCCGCCGGCCTCGTTACCCGCGTCGACGGCATCGGCAACCTGCGTGCCCGCCTAGAAAGCCAGAATCCCGACGCGAAAACTTTCGTGCTGGCCTCGCACATAGACACCGTGGTAAACGCCGGCAAGTTCGACGGGCCGCTGGGCGTGCTCATGGGGCTCGACTTGCTGGAGCAGCTTCAGAGCCAACAGGCCGACCTACCGTTTCATATTGAGCTGATTGCCTTCAGCGACGAAGAAGGCGTGCGCTTTCACACCACCTACCTGGGCAGCGCCGTGGTGACCGGCGCTTTCGACCACGCCCTGCTGGCCCGGCGCGACGAAGCCGGTGTGACGCTGGACCAGGCCCTCGAAGTGATGGGCGGCGATGCCTCCCAACTGGCGCTTGATGCCATTCCGGCGGCAGAGTGGATGGGTTATTTTGAGATGCACATTGAGCAGGGCCCGGTGCTCTGGGAGCGCAACGTGCCCGTGGCGCTGGTCACGGCTATTGCCGGGCAGCAGCGCGTGGAGCTGGTGTTTCGGGGCATGGCCGGCCACGCCGGCACCGTGCCCATGAACATGCGCCAGGACGCCCTGTGCGCCGCCGCCGAGTTCGTGCTCACCGCCGAGCAGTTTGCCCAGGCCCACGGCCAGGGATTGGTGGCCACGGTGGGTAAGCTGAGCATCAGTAACTCGGCCAGCAACGTCATTCCCGGCGAGGTAACCTGCACCCTCGACCTGCGCAGCGCCAACCAAGCCCAACTCGCTGATGCCTACCGCGCCTTGCTCAACTTCGCCGAAGGCCTTGCCGCCCAGCGCAACGTGGAGCTGGTGTGGAAGCTGGTGCAGCAAACTGCCCCCGTGGCCTGCAGCCAGCCCCTGAACGACCTACTGGCCCAGGCCATCGCCGAGTCCGGCTACGAAACCATCTCGCTGGTGAGCGGTGCCGGCCACGACGCCGTGCCCGTATCGGCCGTGGCGCCGGCCACCATGCTATTTATCCGCTGCTACAAAGGAATCAGCCACAACCCGCTGGAAAATGTGGAGCTGGACGACCTGGCCGCCGCCATCGCCGTAGCCGACCGGTTTTTACTTTCAGTAGCGCGGACTTTGTAGTCCGCGCCTGAACAACCCAATAGAACAATCCACACGCGGACCACAGAGTCTGCGCTACATGCTTTAAAAATGGAAATGTCGGCCCTGACCCGCTCGGTTGTCAAGCGCAACCACGCCATCATCGCCCCCGATGGCTACATCAACAGCAACGTGCCCGGCTGGACCGGCTGCACCGTGAACGTCATCATCAACGAGCAAATGGGCGCCCGCCTCTGCCAAACCTTGATTACCCTCACCGACGCCGGCAAACTCGTGGGCGAAACCAAGGACTCGCAGATTTTCTTCTACGTGGTGCAAGGCCAGTGCCACGTAGCCGTGGGCGGCGAAACCCGCACGCTCACCGTGGGTCAGTATGTGTACATCCCCGTGGGCCAGGCCTACGAGTTCAGCCAGCCCTCAGCCGGCACGCAGCTACTCACCTTCCACAAGGTGTACGAGCCGCTGGAAGGCCACACCACCCCGGCCATCTTCTTCGGCGAGCGGGACTACAGCAAAGCGCCCATTTACATGAACGACGAGGCCCTGCGCATCCAGGAGCTGCTGCCCAACGAGTTGGGCTTCGACATGGCCGTGAACATCTTCACCTACGGCATCGGCGGCAACCTGCCCATGGTGGAAACGCACATCATGGAGCACGGCCTCATGTACCTCGAAGGCCAGGCCATCTATATGCTCGACCAGTGCTGGTACCCCGTGAAAAAAGGCGACTCCATCTGGATGGCGCCCTACTGCCAGCAGTGGGCCACCGCCATGGGCCAGGAGCCCTCGGTGTACATCTATTACAAGAACGTTAACCGCTTCCCCACGGTGATATAATTAGCGCTTCCCAATAAAACGGTCATGCTGGGCTTGTCGAAGCATCTCGCCCGCGCCAGTAATTAATTGCCTAATGAAAATCATCGAACGGTTACTTTCGGTGCTGGGGTGGCTCCAGATATTTATTTCACCGGCTATAATTGGGGCAGTTACCGGCGCTTTTATTTGGCTGGCGCTGCGTGGTTCTTTGGGTATCGTGCTTGGACTGTCTATGGGGATATTGGGCTGTTTCGCAGGGTCTGTTTTCGCTGAAAAAGCCCGACGGGGCAAGGGCACGATTGAATTCATGTCCCGTACCATAGCCCACCCGGAATTGCGAGAAAAAGAAAAGAAAAAATGACTCTGGAAGAACTTAATCAACTCAATAAACCTGCTCTCACCGAAGCCCTGCACAAATGCTGCGGCTCCACGGCGTGGGTGGAAAACATGGTCGCCATATTCCCCGTCGCCGATGCCGAAACCCTGATGGACCAGGCCAATACGCAGTGGAATAAATTGAGCGAAGCTGACTGGCGCGAAGCCTTCACGCACCACCCCAAAATAGGCGGTGATGTAGCGGCCCTGCGCGAAAAATTTGCCAGCACCAGCACGTGGGCCGAAGGGGAGCAAGCCTCTGTAAAACAAGCTTCGCAAGAGACACTGGAAGCTTTAGCTGCCGGCAACACCGAATATGAAAAAAAATTCGGCTACATCTTTATCGTCTGCGCCACGGGGAAATCAGCGGAAGAAATGCTGGCTTTGCTGCAAGCACGCCTGTCGAATAAACCCGAAGATGAAATATTAATTGCTGCCGGCGAGCAGAATAAAATCACCCGTCTGCGCCTCGAGAAACTATTAGCCGCATGAGCCAAATCACCACCCACATTCTCGACACCACCAAGGGCAAACCAGCTGCGGGCGTGACCATTGCGCTATTGCAGCAAACCGGCGACAACTGGCAGGAAATTGCGCGTGGCGCGACGAATAGCGATGGCCGAATTGCGGATTTATTGCCTAAGGAAACGCAATTAGAATTGGGAGTTTATAAAATGAAATTCTTCACCAAAGAATATTTCGACCAGAACGGAACGGCGAATTTTTATCCGCTGGTAGAAATAATCTTTGACGTGGCCACCACTGAGCATTACCACGTGCCGCTGCTGCTGAACCCCTTCGGCTACGCCACCTACCGCGGTTCCTGATTGGGCCCCAATCGATAACTATTAAGAACGTCATGCTGAGCTTGTCGAAGCATCTCGCGTGCTGTCACTAAACCAATCGTTAGCTGCGCTGACCTTCGGTTCAACGAAGCGGTCGAGATGCTTCGACAAGCTCAGCATGACATTCTGGTTAGCTAAAACATGGCTAGCTGGCAACTGAAATCGAACAACTAAATTCCCACATGAAACTCAGCTTACCAGAATCCGATAAAGCCGCCCTGCTCGATGAGCTCGGCGTGGCCAACCTGCACTTCCAGCAAACCTATCCCGGCGACAAGCCCGACCGCCAGCCCGTGCACACTGTGTACGGCGGCGCCAACCTTTTTAAAGCCGATACCTGCGTGCGCATGGGCGACATTGCCCTCAACAACCTGCAGACCTACGCGCCCAACTTCGTGGAGCTGGCCCGCGTGCTGCAACTCAAAAACCACGAGCACCTGCCCACGCTGACCGCCGACATTGCCGAGCTCACCGCCCGCCTCGATGCCATGACGCCCGCCGAGCGCAAGCACGAGCCGGCCTGGCTGGCGTACTCGGTCTACAATAAGATTGTGCAGAAACTGAAGCGCGAAGCCGTGGAAGACTTCCGCGTGGACTTTGAAGACGGCTTCGGCAACCGCCCCGATGCCGAGGAGGACGAAACCGCCGTGCGCGCCGCCAAGGAAGTAGCTAAGGGCATGGCCCAGGGCACGCTTTCGCCGTTCATCGGCATCCGCATCAAGCCCTTTACCGAAGACATGAAGGCCCGTGGCGTGCGCACGCTCGATATTTTCCTGACCACGCTGCTGGCCGAAACCGGTGGCAAGCTGCCCGACAACTTCGTGGTGATGCTTCCCAAGGTGACCATTCCGGAGCAGATGACGACGATGGTGCGCCTGTTTGAGCTACTGGAAAAGGCCAACGGCCTCGCGCCCGGCACCCTCAAAATGGAGACCATGGTGGAGGCCACGCAAATCATCATGGACGAGGAGGGCCGCAATCCGCTCATGCGCATCATTCGGGCCAGCGAGGGGCGCTGCATAGCCGCCCACTTCGGCACCTACGACTACACCGCCAGCTGCGGCATCACGGCCAAGTACCAGACCATGGGCCACCCGGTCTGCGACTTCGCCCACCACATGACCAAAGTGGCGCTGGGCGGCACCGGCATATTCCTCTCCGACGGCGCCACCAACGTCATGCCCATCGGCCCGCACCGCGGCGACAACCTGAGCTACGCCCAACTGCGAGAAAACCAGGAGTCCGTGCACAACGCCTGGCGCCAGGCCTTCCACCACAGCACGCACTCGCTGATAAACGGCATGTACCAAGGCTGGGACTTGAACCCCGCCCAACTGCCCATGCGCTACGCCGCGACCTACAACTTCTTCCTGAGCAGCTACGACGACGCGGTGCTTCGCCTGAAAACCTTCGTGGAGCGCGCCGCCATTTCCACCCTCACCGGCGACATTTTCGACGATGCCGCCACCGGCCAGGGCCTGCTCAACTTCTTCCTGAAAGCCCTGAACTGCGGCGCCATCTCGGAGGAAGAAATCGAAGCCACAGGCCTCACCCGCGACGAAATCAATACCCGCTCGTTCTTCCGCATTCTGGAAGGCCGGCGCAAGCAGGTGGTCGTTTAAAGCGCCGCCATTACCAAAACTCAAAACAAAAGGCCTCTCACGCGAGAGGCCTTTTGTTTTTGGACAAAGCCCGGGGGTGCCAGCCTCTAAGCGACTGCCGAAGCCGAAGTAGCTGCCGTGGCAGAACTCCAGGCCGTGTTGGCCGCCGAAAACTCGGGGTACAAGCTCACCAGCACCTTTTCGGGCGTCATTGGGGCCGAGAAGGGCAGGGCGGTGTGGGGCTGGAAAGCCCGCACGGCATCGCGCAGGGCGAAGTAGGTGCCGATGCCGTACATGAGCGGCGGCTCGCCCACGGCCTTAGAGCGCAGAATGGCCTTGGGATGGCCGGGCGTGTCGAGGAAGTGCACGTCGAGCACAGCCGGGGCGGCGTAGATGTCCGGGATTTTGTAGCTATTGAGCGAGTTACTGAGCAGGCGGCCTTCTTCGTTGTAAGCAATTTCCTCCATCGTCATCCAGCCGATGCCTTGCACCGCGCCGCCTTCAATCTGGCCGCGGTCGATGACGTGGTTGAAGCTCTGGCCGAAATCGTGGGCTATGCGCAGGGCATCCACGGTGTAGGTACCGCGCAGGCAATCGACGGTGACGGTGGTGAAAGCCGTGCCGTACACGTGGTAAGCGAAGGGGTGGCCCGTGTTGGTAGTGGCGTCGAAATGCAGGTCGGGCGTGGCGTAATGAGCGTTTTCGGTGAGGGCCACGCGCTTCCAGAAGGCCGAGGATACCAGCTTATCCCAGTTGGTTTCGGCAGGGATGCCGGCGGCCAGAACTTCCTCATCGCGGATTTCGAGGCCCTCGTAATTCAGCGTGTACTCGGTGCAGGCGTGGCGCAGCAGGCGCTCGCGCAGGGCGGCGCAGGCCATTTCGGTGGCTTTGCCGTTGAGGTCGGCGGTGGCGCTGGCGGCGCTGGGAGAGGTGTTGGCGACGCGGGTGGTATTGGTGGTTTCGATTTTGATGCGGTTAATCGAAATGCCCAGCGTACGGGCTGCCACCTGCGCAATCTTGGTGTTCACGCCCTGGCCCATTTCCACCGCGCCCGTGCTGATGCCCACCGACCCATCGGAGTAGATGTGCACCAGCGCACGCGTTTGGTTCATGGGCGTTTTGGTGAACGAGATGCCGAAGCAGATGGGCATCACCGCAAAGCCTTTCTTGAACAGTTTGTTCTGCTGGTTAAACAGCTCAACTTCGGCCCGCAATCCGGCCAGGTTGTACTTCTGGGCGGCTGTATCCCAGGCCTGCTCGGCGTGGCACATTTCAGCCGCCTGGCGGTAAGAAAATAAGTCGCCTTCGTGCAGCAGGTTGCGGCGCTGAATGTCGCAGGCCGGCACGCCCAACTCCTCGGCCGCTTTGGCAATGGCCGACTCTATGACGAACATGCCCTGCGGCCCGCCAAAGCCCCGGAAGGCCGTGTTGGGCGGCAAATTGGTGCGGCAGCTGAAAGCTGTAGCCGTCACGTTGGGCACGAAGTAGGAGTTCGTAGCGTGGAACAGAGTGCGCTCCATCACGGCCGGCGAGAGGTCGGCTGCCGCGCCGGCATTTTGGAAGAACGTGACTTCGTAGGCTACGATTTTCAGGTGCTCATCCAGCCCAATTTTGAAATCGGACGAGTAGGGGTGGCGCTTGCCGGTCATGCGCATATCAGCCATGCGGTCAAGCACCAGCTTCACGGGCTTTTTGGTGCAAAACGCGCCCAGCGCTGCCAGTGCGCCCCAGGGCGTGGCCTGGTCTTCCTTGCCCCCAAAACCGCCACCCAGTCGCGTTACGTCCACTTCCACTTGGTGCATGCCCAGCCCCAGCACGTGCGCGGTGTGGCGCTGCACGGCCGTGGGGCCTTGGGTAGAAGAGATGATGCGCACCCCCCCCATTTCCGTTGGGAAGGCATAGGCGCCCTGTGTTTCGATGTACAAATGCTCCTGCCCGCCGCTCTCGGCCACGCCTTCAAATACGTGCGCGCACGAAGCCCAGGTAGCCGTCGAATCGCCGATTTTGAAAGTGCGCGGTGGTACAATCAGCTCGCCCTGCGCGGCGGCTACGCGCGGGTCGGTGATAATGGGCAGCGGCTCAATTTCTGCCTTGATGAGCCTGAGCGCGGCGTGGGCCTGGTGCTCGGTGCGGGCCAGCACCAGCGCCACCGGTTGGCCCCGGAAATGCACGTGGCCCTCGGCCAGCAGCGGTTCATCGGGCACAATGCCCCCGATTTGGTTATAGCCCGGAATGTCCTGTGCGGTGAGGATGCGCACCACGCCCGGCGCGGCCAGAGCAGCACTCAAATCCAGGTTCAGCAGCTTGCCATGAGCCAGCGGGCTCTCAAATACGGCGGCGTACAGCGTGCCCTGCTGCGTGGGCACGTCGTCGAGGTACTGCGATTCGCCGCGCACGTGGCGCTGAGGGTCGAGGTGATTCATGGGATTCTGAGGCTGAAATGGCCCAAACTTGAACGTCATGCTGAGCGCAGCCGAAGCATCTCGCGTGCTTTAACTAACTCAATCGAAAGGATTACTACCACACGCGAGATGCTTCGGCTGCGCTCAGCATGACGTGCTATTTTATGTTTAAACCAAATCACTCAACTCCATTTTCTCTGGCGCAAACCGCAGGAAATGCGCCAGCAGCAACTGCCGCAGCAATAGCCGCTTGTAGTCAACGGTACCGCGCACATCCGAAATTGGGCTGATTTCCGACTGCATTACTTCATTGGCCGCTGCTACGGTCTCTGCCGAGAGCTCGCGACCTACCAAAAAGGCACTGGTGCGCGCCAGGTACAGCGGCACCGGCCCCACGCCGCCCGCCGATACTCGCGCGGCCTGAATAAGGCCGCCTCCGACTCGCAGCCAGGCGGCGGAGTTCACGCTGGCAATGTCGAGGTGCGTGCGCTTGGAGACCTTTTCGAAGTTGAAAAAGTCACCGGGCAGAGGAGTGGGGAAGCTGATTTCGGTGACTTGCTCGTCGGCAGTTTTCGCCAGCTTTTTGTAGCCCAGGTACAGGTTAGGTAGGGCCAGCTCGCGCGTGGCGCCGGCTGGGTCCGCGAGGGTGATGGAGGCGCCCAGGGCCAGGAACATGATGGTCAAATCGCCAATGGGCGAGCCGTTGATGAAATTGCCGGCCACAGTGCCCATGTTGCGGATAGGCGTGCTAGATACTAGTTTCAGGTATTGTGGCAACTGGGGAATCAGGTTGCGCATTAGCTCCGATTCGAGCAAGTGGCTGGCTGTGGTAGCAGCGCCCAGCACCACGCGGCCCGCGGTTGCCTCCTGGCGGATGCCGCGCCGGCCGGCCTGGTCAAATACCAGGCGCACGGGCTGCTCGCGTAGTTCTTCGAGGCGCTGCACCAGCAAGTCGGTGCCACCGCCCAAGAGTGGATGAGTGACTGAATGACCGAGTGACGGGGCACCGATGTGGCCGTTCTGGCTTTGGGCATGGCCGCTGGGCGAGGTGGATACGGCAGTTGAGCCGTTGTTCTGAGCCGTGGGAGTAGCTGCTTCAGCATCTTTAGCAGCTACAGTTGCGGTGCGCAGCTTGGCCAGCTTGGCGGGCATGCTTTCGAAGTAGGCGGGCACATATTGCTGCTCACTGAGCCAGCCTACCGCGTTTTGAGTGGGGCGGTTGGCCAGTTGGGCCGTGAGGGTGGCCGCGGCGCGCTCCAGCGATTTGTAGCCGGTGCAGCGGCAAATGTTGCCGTCGATGGCGGCGATGGTGCTTTTTTCGGTGGCGGGCTTTTCGCTCAAGCTGTGGCCGGTGAGCGACATCACGAAGCCCACCGTGCAAAAGCCACACTGCGAGCCGCCCTCTTCCACAATGGCCTGCTGCACGGGCGTGAGCTGCCCGGCCGCGGCATTGATGCCCTCAACGGTGACGATATGCTTGCCGTGGGCATTGCCCAGCGGCGTGAGGCAGCTGGTCATGCTCTGGTAGGCAATGGTTTGGCCATCGAGCGCCAGTTCGCCCACCAGCACGGTGCAGGCGCCGCAGTCGCCCTCGCGGCAGCCAATTTTGGTGCCTTTGAGGTGCTCGTGGTAGCGCACAAAGTCAAGCAGCGCGCTGGCCTGCGGCTCGGCGGTGCGAATGGGCTGGTCGTTGAGGTAAAATTCTATCATCTGATAATAAATCTAACTAGAACGTCATGCAGAGCGCGGCCTCTTTACCGCGCCTCTTGTCATGCTTATCTGACGTCCCGAAGGAAGCATCTTATCCCCGTGGAACCAATCGTTGAGCCGTGATAAGATGCTTCGCAAGCTCAGCATGACAGGCGGTTTGCAACGAAGCGGTAAAGATGCTTGGCTACGCCGACCTCCGGTTCGCTGCGTTCAGCATGGCCTAATTGCCGGTGGGCTAGCTAGTTTAATACTCCGTTTTGCCTTCCTTTTGTTCCCAGGCCTGGAAGCTGGCCAGGGCCTCGTCGCGCAGCAGCTGCGTCATGGGCAGCTGGCGGGCGGCCATGGGGCGGTCCAACTCCTCGTAGATGAACTGGTCGTCGAAGCCAATGGCAGCGGCGTCTGCTTTGGTGTTGCCGTAGAACACGCGCTGGGGCCGGGCCCAATAAATGGCGCCCAGGCACATGGGGCAGGGTTCGCAGCTGGTGTAGAGGTCGCAGCCGTCGAGCTGGAAGGTGCCGAGCGCGGCGCAGGCCTTGCGAATGGCATCCACTTCGGCGTGGCAGGTGGGGTCGTGGGTGCTGGTGACTTGGTTGAAGCCGCGGGCAATGATTTTGCCGTCCTTCACCACCACCGCGCCAAAGGGCCCACCGTGCCCGGCCTGCATTTTTTCGATGGACAGGCGAATGGCTTCGCGCATGAATTCGGGGTTGGGAGCTTCCATGAGGCGTTGAGTTCTAGGGTCTGGTATTCCGCTAAAAAAACGGGCTACAAAGAACGTCAAAACGCACGTGGAATTTCACTTGCCCCGCTGCCGCGAAGGGTGTGCCGTGTTATTTGGTCGGAATTCGCAGCTGGAAGCCCAGCGAAGGCACAAACGTGACGCCGCTCAAGGAGGTGCTGGCGCCGTTGAGCAGGGCGTATTCGCCGTAGTTCTGGTAGAAGATGGACACAGCCGGAATCACGTAGACGTAGCGGTAGCCCAATTTCACGTTGAGAAACGCGCCGTAGGAAGAAAAATCGCGGCTTTGGTTGGGCAGCGCCGGGATTTTCTGGGTGTTGAGGTACACGTTGTCGGGCGCAAAGCCATAATTTACCCAGCTGTGGGCGTACACCACGCCGTAGCTGATAGCGCCAATTTCTTCTTCCGGCCCAAACGACTGGCTGAAAATGAGCGGCACCAGCAGGTCGTTGCGGGTGGCTTTAAAATTCAACACCGAATTGATGTCGCCCAGAAAAGGAATGCTGGGCAGCTTGGCGCGCTGGGTGGCAAACTGCAGGCCGATGCTGGCGTAGGTAGTGCCCGAGGCCGCCCCGGCACCCGGGTTTTCGGGCGAGCCCGTGGGGCCCAGCAGCTGGAACTGGGCATCGAATACGTGCGAGCCGAACGCATACTTATAACCGGCATCGAGGCGCGGCAGGATGCCGTAGCGAATGCTCAGGTCGGCGGTGGGCTGCACGGGGTCAAGAATGTAGGCCAGCGCCGCCGCCTGCAGGTTCTTGACGGAGCCGCCATAGCCCACGGTATCCTTGTTGGCCGCGGTGGTGGCGGCATCCCGCACGGCGGCGCCGGCCTTGCTCAGCGGGGCCGTGGCAATGTTGAACCCCTGGTTGTAGCCCACCCGAAATTCTCCTTGCGGCGTGACTTTGCCGGTGGCCACAATGGCCCGGGGGGCCGTGCAGGAAGTGGCCAGCAGGAGCGTGGCAGCGGCCAGTGCGGCGGCCGGCCGCAGGAAGGAGTGCAGCGAGAAAGGGATATTCATAGGTGCAAAGGTTAACAGTACGCGGCTGAAAACGAAAACCGCGCCGAAACCGCCGAAACTCAGGAGTAGAAACCGGCCCTAAACGAGTTGAGCTGATTAATAGTATGCCTTTCTAGATTAGTATATCATAGTTAATGCAATTAATAGTTAGTGGTTTATGTCTTCTTAGCGCCGGGCAAGCTTCTTGGTGAATTCGTCCACTTTCTGAGCTGAATTTGCCCTGGTCTGCCCAATTTCCTTCCCGGGTAAAAAAGCGGCTGACTTGCTGTAGTGTACCGTTGGGATAAGTAGGCTGGGCAATGCCGGCCGCCGCGCATCTTTGCGCCCATGAATATTCTATACGGAGTGCCCGGCGAGGGCCTGGGCCACGCCACCCGCAGCAAAGTTGTTATCGGCCATTTGCTGGCGCAGGGGCATCAGGTGTGTGTAGTGAGCAGCAGCCGGGCCTACCAGATGCTGGCCGCCGCGTTTCCGGGCCGTGTACACGAAATTCGGGGCTTCCACCTGGCCTACAAGGGCCTGGCCGTGAGCAAGGCCCGTACCGCCGTGCTCACCCTGCGCACCGCCCCTGATGACCTGCGCGTCAACTTCGCCAAATACCGCGACCTGCTCTGCGATTTCAAGCCGGAATTAATTATTTCCGATTTTGAATCCTTCAGTTATCTATTTGCTAAAATGCACCGGCTGCCCATTATTAGCATTGATAACATGCAGATTATCAGTCGGGCCAAATTGAACGTGACGGTGCCGAAATCGGAGCGTGGCAATTTTCAGTTGGCGCAAAATATTGTGCGGGCCAAGCTGCCGCGCAGCCGCCACTATTTCGTGACCACCTTCTTCAACTTGCCCCTCAGCAAGCCGGATACCACGCTGGTGCCGCCCATTATTCGACCCGAAATCCTGGCCGCCAAGCCCACCAAAGGCCAGCACGTGCTGGTGTACCAATCGGCCACCAACCAGCAAAATCTGGTGCCCTTGCTCCAGCAACTGCCCGACCAGGAATTCCGCGTTTACGGCTTCAATAAGGAGGAAGACCACGGCAACGTGCAGCTGCGCGCTTTCTCGGAGGCCGGCTTTATTGCCGACCTGGCCAGCAGCCGGGCGGTGGTCACCAACGGCGGCTTCTCGCTGATTTCGGAGGCTGTGTTTCTGCAAAAGCCCATTTGCGCCATTCCCATTCCAGCTCAATTTGAACAGTGGCTCAACGCCGCCGAAGTGGAGCAGATGGGCTACGGCCGGCACTTTGAAACCATCACGGCCGACAACCTGCGTGCTTTCCTGTACGGCCTGGCCGGGTTCGAAACCGCGCTGGCTGGCTATCAGCAGCAGGACAACGAAGAGCTTTTTGCCCGGCTTGATGCGGAGTTGGCGTTATTGTCGGGCAATGCCAGCCCAACGCCGCGCTCCACCAAAGCAAAAGGTTCGGTTCTGCCCTCATTTCCCATGCCTCATTAATGACTCGCTCCCTTCGCCTCTGGCCGCTGCTGCTTTTGCTGGCCGCCTGCGCCCGCACCCCTCGCCCCAGCGCCGACCTGGCCAATAAGTACCACGACGCCACCATTCGGCAAATCGGTACGGCTCAGGATGAGCGCAACACCGCCGCGCTGCTGCCCTTCCTCACCAACGCCAATCCCACCTACCGGCGCGAAGCGGCCCTGGCGTTTGCCTCGGTGCAGGCCCCGGCTGCCGTGCCCGGCCTGATTCCGCTGCTGCGCGACGCCGACCTGAGCGTGCGCCGCGCCGCGGCCTACGCCCTGGGCCAAACCGGCGACAGCACCGCCGTGGACAGCCTGCGCGGGCGCCTGCTGAAGGAGACGGATAATGCAGTGCGCCGCTACGAGCACGAGGCGCTGGGCCGCACCGTCACGCGCAGCAGCCTGCCCGAGTTGTGGCGCGTGGAAGCCCTGACCGACACCGCGCGGGCGTCGGCCCTGGCGCTGGGCCTGAGCCGCGCCGCCCTGCGCGGCCTCATTTCCCCAGAAAGCATTCGCCGCACGGTGCTGGTATTGAACTCGCCCCGATTGCCCGAGCGCGCCCGGTTGGTAGCGATGGTGGGCTTGTCGCGCACCCGCGGCTACGATGCTGATTTGGCGCGTTTGGCCCAGGAAACCCTGCTTCGCGTAGCCCAAAAAGACCGTTCCTACGCTGTGCGCGCGGCGGCAGCTACCACGCTCGGCAAGCTGGCGGCCATCCCCGCTGCTCCAGCCACTGCCTCGACGGTGGCTACTCCGGCCGCGGCTGGTACGGTGGCTGCTCCGGCTACTTCGGGTGGCGTTACGCCGGCCGGAGTGCTGGCGCGACTTGCCACCAAAGACCCCGATTATCGGGTGCGGCTTAGCGCCATTCGCGCCCTGCCTTTTGATGCCGAAACGTATTCTGCCAGCCGCAAGGCCGTCTTTTATGCCCTGAGCCATGACCGGGCTCCCGTGGCTCTCACGGCGGCCGAGTGGCTGCTGGCCCACGCCAAAGGGGAGTCGGGCCCCGCGCTGGCGGCCCTGGCCGACGGCAACAAGCAAGCCTCGCCGCGGGTGCGAGCGGCCCTATTGCAAGCCGCCGTGCGCCACGCCAGCCCGGCGGCCCGCCCCAGCCTCATCGAAACGATTCAGAAACGGTACGCCGCGGCCCCCACTGTGTACGAAAAGAGCTTTTTGCTACAGGCCCTGGCTGAAGACCCGGCTTCGTTTGACCTATTAAAAGCCGAGGCATTTGCGGCTGGCCAAGCGCCCGTGGTAGCGGGCAATGCCCTGGGCGCGCTGCTCACCATGCGCCGCCAGGCCGAATTCCCCGCCGCCCGCCACGCCGATTTTGCCGCCGCCATGCGCCAGGCCCTGGCCAGCGGCGACGTGGCCCAACTCGGTACCGCCGCCGAAGCCCTCACCGACGCCAAGCTCTACCCCCAGGCCCAGCCCGACGACTTGGCCGCCCTGCGCCAAGCCCAGGCCAAGCTGCAGCTGCCCCGCGAAATCGAGGCGTGGCAGGGACTGCAGCAAGCCCTCGATAAGCTGGAAAAAGCCCCCAAACCTACTCCCACGCCAGTAGCCACTGCCCAGCAGCACCCCATCGATTGGGCAGTGGTGCAGGGCGTGCCGCTGGGCCAGCAGGTGCGGCTGCGCACTTCGAAGGGCATTATTCTGCTGGAGCTAAAGCCCAACGAAGCACCCGGCGCAGTAGCCAGCTTCGTCACGCTCATCGGCCAGCATTTCTACGACAACCTGTATTTCCACCGCGTGGTGCCCAATTTCGTGGCCCAGGGCGGTGACCCCCGCGGCGATGGCAACGGCAGCGCGCCCTACAACCTGCGCTCCGAATTCGGCGACCTCCACTACGAAGAAGGCAGTGTAGGTCTGGCCTCGGCCGGCAAGGACACCGAGAGCTGCCAGTTCTTCATTACACACACGCCCACCCCGCACCTCGATGGCCGCTACCCCATCTTCGCCCAGGTAGTTGGCGGCATGGACGTGGTGCACAAGCTCGAAATCGGCGACCAGATTCTTGGAATTGAGCTGGTAAAATAAGCCGTAGATAAAGCATATTTTCCAACGGAGGCCTATTTTTATACGCTAATAAGTACGGATTTATAAGCCACTGCAGCGGGCTGAGAACTTCATATTGCAGTTTGCCAAATGATTGAAGTAGACCTGATTACCAAACACGGAAAAAAGGCCCTGGGCATGGAGGAAGCGCATGAAAAAGATAAGGGCTGGCGGCACCGCCTGCCGGAAATCCTGCTCGAAATCGGCATCATTGTATTTGCCATCACGCTGTCCATTCAGCTCCACGCCTGGCACGAGCATTCGGTGGAGCGCGCCGAAGAGCGCAAATTCCTCACCGGCCTTCGCGCCGACCTGACCAGCGACCTGGCCGAGCTGCACAATGATTCGTTGAGCTACGCGCGGGTGCTGCGAGGCTACCGCTACTTCCGCACCCTGAGTTCGCAAACTGCGGACTCGGACAGCTTGCGCAACTATCAGTGGACGCTACGCAGCGAAACCAACCTGCTGCCTAACTCGTCGCGGTTCGAAGGCCTGAAATCGGCCGGCAAGCTAGGCATCATCGAAAACGACGAACTGCTGAGTGCCATTCTGGAAAATTACCAGGAGAGCATTCCGGGCCTGGTAGGCGAAACACGGTCTTTTTCCCAGTATAAAGCGAGCACCATCCAGAAATACCTCGACGAACACCTGCAGCGCTCGGGCGATAATTTCGCAGCCGTCATGCAGTCCGACCAGATGTATAATTATCTGAGTAAGGATAATGAGATTATGAGCATCATGCAGCGCTATCACGGAGTGCTGCAGGGTACCCGCAAGCTTATTCGCGAAATCGAAGCCCACCAGGCGCACGAGTAACGGTTACGCGACGCTCGCTTCCTACCCCCTTTGTTTTTCCTTATGAAAGAAGTTACTACGTACGCGCAGCAATTTCAAAACCTAGTCGTGCTTTACCTGCCGCGCGTGCTCATGGCGGCCCTGGCGCTGGTGGTGGGCTGGTGGCTGATTAGCTGGGTTACCCGCCTCCTGGCTAAGGGCACCAAGCGGTTTGATGTTTCGCTGAGCACGTTTCTGACCAGCCTGGCCAACATTGTGCTGAAGGTGCTGCTGCTGGTTTCGGTGGCGGGCATGGTGGGCTTCGAAACCACGTCGTTTGTGGCCATTCTGGGGGCGGCGGGCCTGGCGGTGGGCCTGGCCCTGCAGGGCACGCTGGCCAACTTTGCGGGCGGCGTGCTCATCCTCATTTTCAAGCCCTACATCGTCGGCGATACTATCGAGTCGCAGGGGAAATCGGGCGAGGTGCGGGAAATCCAGATTTTCAACACCATCCTCGTCACGCCGCAGGGCGACACCATCATCCTGCCCAACGGAGCCACTTCCAACAACGTCATCGTCAATAAAACAGCCCAGAATAAAGCCCTGGTAGAGGTGCTGGCCGACGTCGACAACAGCACCAGCCTCAACGACCTGCGCAGTTGGGCGGTACCCCTGATGCAGGCCGATGAGCAGGTAATGGAAGAGCCAGCCCCCCAGGTGGTGGTTACCGCGCTCAAGCCAGGGGGCATGACTGTCGCTTTTCGGGCGTACACCCAAGCCGGCCAGAATGCGCCAGCCCAGGCCCGCCTCATCGAGAAGCTGCAGCGCGCCCTCGCGCAGCAGGGCGTAGCCAGCCCCGTGCCCGTGACCCACAGCTACGTGCGAACCCTGCCGGAATAGATTTTAATAGCTGCCTTTGCGAGTTCTGAATAGGGGAGAGGCCTTTAACTAGTAGAAGGCCGGCTTGGGCTGATAGCCTAGCGGTTCACCAGCTTTAAGGCGCCTTCGCCGTAGCGCGCCCCTACTACGGGGTGGGCCGCCAGCAATTCCTGGAGACGCTGGGTATCGGCTGGCGAAAGCTCAACGTCCACAGCGGCGGCGTTTTCTTCCAGATACTTCCGGCGCTTGGTGCCGGGAATAGGGATGATGTGGGCATCCTGCGCCAGCAGCCACGCCAAGGCCAGCTGCGCGGTGCTGATGCCTTTTTCGGTAGCCAACTGGTGGAGGCCGGCCACCAACGGCGCGTTGGCATCGCCCACTTCCTCGCCAAACCGGGGCATGCTGCGCCGCAAATCCTTTTCGGCCAGTTGCGGGCCGGGGTTGGTGAGCAGCCCGCGGCCCAGCGGTGAGAACGGCACAAGGCTCACACCCAACTCGCGGCAAGTGGGCAGGATTTCTGCCTCCACGTCGCGGGTAAACATCGAATACTCCGATTGCAGCGCCGCAATGGGGTGGGTAGCCGCCGCCCGCCGCAGCGAGGCTGCCGAAGCTTCCGATAGCCCTAAAAACCGCACTTTCCCAGCCTGCACCAGCGCTGCCATGGCGCCCACCATTTCTTCCACCGGCACGGCCGGGTCGATGCGGTGGGCGTAGTACAAGTCAATGGTATCGATGCCCAGGCGCTGCAGGCTGGCATCGCAGGCAGCAGCAATGCGCTCGGGGCGCACATCTACCACCGAACCGCCTTTGCCATCGGCCACGAACCCAAATTTGGTGGCGAGAAACACCTGCGTCCGATTGGGCACCAGCACCTGCCGCAACAGCTCTTCATTGGCCCCGAAACCATAGATGTCGGCCGTGTCCCAAAGAGTCACGCCCAGCTCCAGCGCGCGGTGCAGGGTGGCCACGGCTTCCCGCTCATCGCTGGGGCCATAGGCGTAATCAGAAGCCATGGACATGCAGCCCAATCCGAGCGCAGAAACTTGTTGGCCGGTACGGCCGAGTTCACGGGTTTTCATGGAGAGTTGGAAAGGGTAGAAGGAGTGAAGGCTAGCTAAAATAGCGCTGCAACAAGCAGTCGTGGTTAAAAAAGGAACGTCAGCGGAAATGAACGTCATGCTGAGCTTGTTGAACCAGAGGTCGGCTTAGCCAAGCATCTCTACCTCAATAGTAAACCCAATCGCCTGTCATGCAGAGCGCAGCATCTTCTCACGTTCGAACGATTTGTTCCGCGGCGATAAGATGCTTCGCTGCGCTCTGCTTGACAAACGGTTGAATTGGTTGAGCAGTAAAGATGCTTCCTTCGTCAGCATGACGTTGTATCACCTCAACAAGGCATTATTAAATTGCTACTTGCCCTCACGTCCGTGCACTTGCGCGGGCGGCGAAGTAGCTTCCACAGCCGAGAAGCTCTCCAGAATTTTATATGTGTGCTCGGCGCCTTGGGGTACCACCCAGGAGTTGCCGGGCTCCAGTACCACGACTTGGCCGGCCAGGTGCAACTCGGCGCGGCCGCTCAGCACGAAGCCCACGGTTTCGTACGCCCGGGATGCGGGGGCTTTGGGCTCGCCGGGCTGTTCGTTTTCCCACATGCGCATGGCCACGTGCTTGCCCGAGGCCAAGTATTTTTCGCCATCTGCGCCCTTGGGCGAATAGCGCGAATCGATTTTGGTGATGGTCGTGTCAGACATAGTGCTTGGAAAAAGAAGGTTAAGGAGTATCTTTTGATTGGCCCGGGCCCGGCGATAAGGCAGGGCCGGAGCGTAAACTAAACGGCCAACATGATGAAGCCGTTGTCTGGCCGCACCGAAACCTTCGGTTATCCGATTGGTTGAATCCCTCGTTCTTACTACACTTTTTTCTGTTGCCGTGCTTCCTCGCTCATTCTCTGCCGAACTGGCCAAAGCCCACGCCTCCGTGCCCGACGCCCTGCCCGGGGCTGCCTTCTGTGCCTTAGCCGATGGGCTGCTGGCGCTGCTCTTCCCGCAGCGGGCCGACCAGCCCCTGCCCAGCGCCGACGCCGTAGACGCTGAGCTCTACCACTTCCGGTCCGAGCTGGCCGTGCTGCTGGCCAAGGTGCCGTCCTTGCCAGCGCCGGCTTCCGAGTTGGCCGATGAATTTACAGCCCAACTGCCCGCGCTGCGTACCGCGCTGCTGCGCGATGCCAGCGCCATCCTGGCCAGCGACCCCGCTGCCCGGGGGCTGGCCGAAATTATTAGCTCGTACCCCGGCTTCTATGCCACCGCCCTGCACCGGCTGGCGCATGCGCTGCACCAGCGTGGGCTGCCGCGCCTGCCGCGCCTGCTCAGCGAGTACGCCCACCAGCGCACCGGTATTGACATTCACCCTGGGGCGCACATCGGCCAGTCCTTTTGCATCGACCACGGCACGGGCCTCGTTATCGGCGAAACGGCCATCATCGGCGCCAACGTGCAGATTTACCAGGGCGTCACGCTGGGCGCCCTCAGCGTGACCAAAGGGCTGCAGGGCACCAAGCGGCATCCCACCATCGAAGACCATGTGGTAATATATGCCGGAGCTACTATATTGGGTGGCAGCACGGTAGTTGGCGCCCATAGCATCATTGGCGGCAACGTGTGGCTCACCGAAAGCGTACCCTCGCACTCGCGGGTATACCACCGGGCACATATTCAGATATCCCGCAGCGAAGACCCAGCCGCCGAGCTGGTATTTTCCATTTGACATTACACCACTGCGCAACGCGGCAAAGTGGGGCCGGCCAGACCCTGGTCCCACTGCCGCGTTGCGGTTTCACTGCCCTGCTCCATCACCCTTTCACCAAAGCACCCCATGAAAGCCAATAATATCCTCGAGACCATCGGCAACACGCCGCTCGTGCGCCTCAACCGCCTTTTTGCCACCGTCCGCCCCGACGTGGAAGTGTGGGTAAAGATGGAACGCGCGAACCCCGGTGGCTCCATCAAGGACCGTATTGCGCTGTCGATGATTACGCAGGCCGAGAAAGATGGCATTCTCAACAAGGACAGCCTCATTGTGGAGCCCACCTCCGGCAATACCGGCGTGGGCCTGGCCCTGGTAGCCGCCGTGAAGGGCTATAAGCTCACGCTGGTGATGCCCGAGAGCATGAGCATCGAGCGCCGCCGCCTCATGGCCGCTTACGGCGCCACCCTCGAACTCACTCCCCGCGAAAAGGGCATGAAAGGCGCCATTGAACGGGCCCAGGACATTGTGGCCAGCACCCCGGGCGCCTGGATGCCAATGCAGTTTTCCAACCCCGCCAACCTGCAAATTCACGCCGAAACCACGGCTCAGGAAATTTTGCGTGATGCGCCGGAGGGCTTCGACTTTCACATTACCGGCGTGGGCACCGGTGGGCACATCACCGCCGTCACGGAAGTGCTCAAGCCGTTATTCCCGAACATGAAAACTTTCGCCGTGGAGCCGGAAGCTTCGCCGGTTATCAGTGGCGGGGCCCCGGGGCCGCACCCCATTCAAGGCATCGGCGCCGGCTTCATTCCCGAAAACCTGCACACCAACGTCCTCGACGGCACCATCCAGGTGTCGCACCAGGAAGCGTACGAAATGACCCGCAGGGCGGCGCGCGAAGAGGGCATGTTCGTGGGCGTGTCGTCGGGCGCATCGCTGGCGGCCGTGGCCAAGAAGCTGGTCGATGTGCCCCAGGGCGGCCGCGTCCTCACCTTCTGCTACGATACCGGCGAACGGTATCTGTCGGTAGATGGCCTATTTGTTTAGGTTTAGGTCAGGAAGCCGCGAAGCCTACCAAAGCTCCGCGTTTAGCTCAATTCCGGATAAACAAAAAGCCCGACCAGTTTCCTGGTCGGGCTTTTTGTCTTCATTCACATCTTCAGTGGAGAATATCGGAGTCGAACCGATGACCTCTTGCATGCCATGCAAGCGCTCTAGCCAGCTGAGCTAATCCCCCGAGTTTGTGGTTACCGCCGTGCCAATTGCGCTTTGGTTCGACAAAAGTACAGCTCGTTTGCGGTTTGGCAAGGCCGGGGCCCGCTTTTTTTAGCAGAATGGCGCAAGCATCAAACAATCAGCCACAAAAAAGAGGGCCGGAATTGCTTCCGGCCCTCTCTTGAGCTACGCTAAGCCAGCAGGCTTAGTTGAAAATGTAGCGGACGCCCACCTGGGCCTGCCAGCGCGAACCGAGGCCACCCGTGTCTTTGCGGAAGGTTTCGGTGAGCGGTACGCCAGGCGCAACTACCGCCGGGGTGGTGCCACTGGCCGGAGTAACGATGCTGGGGTTGGTCAGGTAAGGGTAGGTGAAGGCGGGCTGGCCCTGGGCCGTGTAGCCGGCAAACGAGAGCAGGCCTGTGCGGTTGGCCGTCTGGAAAGTGCCCCAATTGGAGTTGAGCAGGTTACCGATGTTGAAGATGTCCAGGCTCAGCTGCAGGCTGTTGCGGTTTTCACCCACGTTGGTGAAGATGTCCTGCAGCAAGCGGAAGTCCAGGCGGTTCTGCCAGGGGCGCACGGCTCCGTTGCGCTCGGCGTAATCGCCGCGGCGGTTCTTCAGGTAGCTGTCTTGCGAGATGTACTTGTCGAGGTCGGCCCACTGCTGAGCTGCCGTGTACGTGCCACCGCCCTGCGTAGCAGGAATGGCAATGTCGCGCAGGATAATCTCGCTCTGGTTGCGGGGCACGTAAATCAGGTCGTTGCTCTGGCTGTCGCCGTTCATGTCGCCGCCGTAGAGGTAGCTGAAGCGGCCAGCCGGCGAAGCTTCGTAGAACAAGGACAGCGTAGTGCCCAGGTGGCCGAGGTATTCGCGCTTGTATGACGCCGAGGCAATGACGCGGTGCTGAATCAGGAACTGCGAATAGCTCAACACGTTGGCGTTGGTCTCGCCCGACACGCTGCGGTCACGCCAGATGCTCTGGGCAATGGAGCCGCCGTCGTTCACCGAGCGCGAATCCGAGTAGGTGTAGGCCGCGTTCAGGTACAGGCCGCCGCTGAATGACTTCTGCAGCTGGCCCGTGATGGAGTAGGAGTAGCCCTTGCTGGTGTTGGTCATCAGAATGGCGTCCGAGATGTTCGGGTTGGTGGTCGAGGCACCGCCCTGGCCGCCGTAGATGCGGTTGTTGGCCGTGGTAGCCGCGAGGCCGTTGGAACCAGCCGCGCCGATGGAGTAGTAAATCGGGCGCATGTCTGGCCCGGCAGCATTGCGTGTGGGGTTGGGCAGGTTCACGTTCTGGTGGTACACGGCATTCACGTCCTTGGTGTACAGGGCTTCGAGGGTGGCAATAACGCCACCGGCAATCTCCTGGTCCACGGCTACGTTGGTACGCCACACTTGCGGAAACTTAAAGTTCGGGTCGGTTACGGCCAGGTTGTAGCTGGTGTTGGCCAGCGGCACGGGGCCGTTGGGGTCGGGGCGGTACTTGTCAACGTCGGGGCTGAAGGGGTTCACCGCCGCCGCGGCGCCCGAGCGGCTAAACGAGCCGAACTGCACGCCGTTGTTGCTGGCCTGGTTGGAAATCCAGACGAAGGGCACGCGGCCGGTGAAGATGCCGGTACCACCGCGCACCTGCGTTTTGCGGTCGTCGTTCACGTCCCAGTTCACGCCGATGCGGGGCGACATGAGCAGGCGCGACTTGGGCAGGCGGTCGGTTTCGATGCGCACGCCGTCGCGGAAGGTCAGGCCGGGGTAGGTGGTGCCGTTGATGGTGCCGCCGCCCACGTAGATGTTGCGCTCAATGTCGGAGAAAATTACCGGCACGTCGCCGCGCAGGCCGATGGTTACTTTCAG
Source organism: Hymenobacter plasmatis (assembly GCF_020711255.1). Lineage (GTDB taxonomy): Bacteria > Bacteroidota > Bacteroidia > Cytophagales > Hymenobacteraceae > Hymenobacter. The sequence continues at coordinate 41,783 of NZ_JAJFAW010000015.1, read as the reverse complement.
GTTGTTGCGGGGCGACCATTCATCCTGGGCGTACAAGCCAAATTGAGCTGCTTTGGTCACGCCGAAGGGGAAGCCGCCGGGCAGGGCCGAATACTGCAGCTGGTAGCGGTTGGGCAAGCCGGGCTGGTTGGTAGCCGAAGCGGGCACCGGGTTGCGGTTGGCGTCCAGCACGTAGCCGTTAGGCGCTTCCGTAGTACGAGCCGAAGCGTAGAAGTCGTCGAGGCTGTTGAAGGCGTAGCCGCCGTAGTAGTTCGGGGCAAAGCCGTTGGAGAACTTGTACAGCTCGTTGTAGGTACCCACCGTAACGTTGTGCTTGCCGAGGTAAGCCGTGAGGTTGTCGCCAATCTGGTAAACGTCCGAGTTCAGGATGTTGAACGCCGAGAAAGGCTCGTAGCCAAAAGAAGTAAGGGTGTTAGCGGCCGTAGGGCCAGCGTTGGCAGCCGAACGGCCCGTGGCGTCGCCGATGTCAACCAACGGGAAGTTGCCTCCACCGGGGCTTTCGCGGAAGTCGCGGAAAGCCGACAGACCCGCGGTCAGGTTGTTGGAAAAGCGCGTGCCGAAGGTGCTGTTCAATTCGGCAATCACCGAATTCAGGTTGTTGTTGATGGTGTAGTAGGACGAGAAGAAGGGCAGGCCGAACTGGGTCTGGTTGCGGTTGGCGCTGTTGCTGATGGAGCCCGAGCTGGAGGGCGGCACGTCGCGGTACGACTTCAGGTAGTTGTACTTCACGCTCAAGCGGTGGTTCGCGTTGATGTTCCAGTCCAGCTTGGCCGTGGCCTTGCGGCTGAACGAGCGCAGCTCAAAGTTCTCAAACGGGCCGGCGTTGTAGCCGTACTTGCTCTGCAGGAAGTTGCCCAGGTTGGTGAGGTCGGTGTAGGAAGCACGCGAAACCGTGGAGTTGGCTGCCGGCGCCGTCGTCGAACGGTTGGCCGTGAAGTTGCCCGTGGGCGGGTCTACGCGTCTTTCTTCTTCGGCATTGAGGAAGAAGAACAGCTTGTCCTTAATGATGGGGCCACCTACGCGGAAGCCGTAGTTCTTCAGGTTAAACGTGGGGTAGTCCGACTTGATGTCGGCCACTTTGCTGCCCACGAAGTCCTGGTTGCGGTAGAAGCCGTACAGCGAGCCGGTGAATTTATTCGAGCCGCTACGAGTCACGGCGTTGATGCCGGCGCCGGTGAACGAGCCCTGACGCACGTCGTAGGGCGCAATGCTTACCTGGATTTGCTCGATGGCGTCCAGCGAAATGGGCTGGGCGTTGGCCTGGCCACCCACCGTCGACGACAGGCCGAACGAATTGTTGAAGATGGCTCCGTCGATGGTTACGTTGTTGAAGCCGCCGTTGCGGCCGGCAAAGCCGCCGCTGGCGCTGGCCTGGGGCGTCAGACGCGTAAAGTCGTCGAACGAGCGGTTCAGCGTGGGCAGGCGCTCGATGGTTTCGCGCTGGATGGTGGTGCTCGCGCCGGTGTGGTCGGCGTTCATAATCGGGTCGCGGCGGCCGCTCACGGTTACTTCGTTCAACTCCGTATTCGCATCGGTCAGCTTCTGGTCGAAACGCAGGTTCTGGCCCAGCGTCAGGTTGACGTCGTCGCGCGTCACGTCCTTATAGCCCACGAAGGTCACCTTCACGGAATAAGGTCCCACCCGCATGTTCTGGATGTTAAAACGGCCCTCGGCGTTGGTCGGGGTCACGTACTGGGTGTTCGTCGGGGTGTGAACCGCGATAACGGTGGCGCCGGGAAGGCCCGCGCCGTTTTTGTCGGTGATAACCCCGCTCATGGCCGCCGTGGTGGCACCCTGGCTCCAGCCTAAGCGGGAAAAGAGGAGCATCAACGCTAGTAAGAACAAGTAGCGTAAACGTAAATTATTCATACGAAAAAAGGTTGGTGAAAAAAGTGAGCGTGAGGAAACTCGAGACAAATGTAATGCTTGGTAGCGATGAGCTGTATTACAGGTGATTTACTATTTGTCGGGCTTAACATTTCCTTAATACGCCCGGATTTTTTGCAATCCTTGCTTGGCAGGCACAAAAAAGGGGCAGGGAAAAATCCCTGCCCCTTTAATATGGCTTTTAGCTGGTTGGCTAGGCTACTAGTTGAAGCTGTAGCGGACGCCCAGCTGGCCCTGCCAGCGCGAGAAGAAGGGCGAGTAGTCGTATGACCGGTTGGTGGTAGCGAACGCAGCCGGGAACGAGAAGGTCGGCTGTACGCCAGGACCGGTCGACTCCACGCGGAGCAGTTCTACGGCGTTGTTGGCTACCGAGTACTGACGGCCCCAATCGTTGTTGAGCAGGTTGCCCACGTTCTGAACGTCGAACGTTACCTGGAAGCTGTTCTTCTTGCCACCGGCCATGAAGTTGAAATCCTGAGCTACACGCACGTCAATCTGGTGCGTCCAGGGCAGACGGGCTGCAAAACGCTCAGCAATCTGGCCGCGGTGGGTGCGCAGGTAGGGGTCGTTCTCGATGAAGGCATCGAACTGGTCCTGAATCTGAGCTACCGTACGGGTGTCAGTCGTGCCGCTCGGAACGAGTTTGATTTGGTTGGCATCGCGCACGTTGGTCGGGATGTAGAGCAGGTCGTTGCCGGTGTTGCCGTCACGGTTCAGGTCAGAGTTCTGGCCGGAAATGTAGGTGAGGGGCTGGCCCGACAGGCCTTCGTAGAACAGGGTGAAGGTGGTAGCCAAGGCGTCGTTGGCATAGCGGAAGGTGTAGCCGGCGCTGCCGATTACGCGGTGACGCTGGTCGTTGCGCGAGTAGCCCAACTCAGGGTTGTTGGGATCATACATCACCTGGTTGAAGCCGTAGTTCGACGAAGCCGTGCTGCTCGAGCCGCTGTTGATTTCCTTCGAAACACCGTAGGTGTAAGCAACCGTAGAGTTCAGGCCGTTGGTGAAGCGCTTCTGCAACTGGAAGGTTGCGTTGTAGCGGTAGCCCTTGCTGGTGTTGTCGAGCAGGTAAACGTTGGTGAAACGGGGATCGATGCGGCGTGCTGCCGTCGAAGCACCGTATACCGGGCGTTGGTCGGGGCCGGCCAGGCGGCCAACCGGGTCGGTCAGGTTGATGTCTTTGTAGTAGATGTCGTTGAGCGTCTTCGAGTAGATGCCTTCCACGGTAGCCACTACGTCGCCGGGCAGGCGGAAGTCAACGGCCAAGTTCGAGCGCCAAACCTGGGGCAGCTTGAAGTCGTTGCGGGTCAGGTTAATCTGGCTGGTCGCTACGGGGTTGTATTTGGTAGCAATATCGTTTTGAGCCAGGTAGATGGTGGGCAGTACGGCCGAAGCCGGGGTGGTGCCGCTGGCAGTCGTGCCGGTCTGGTCTACCGAACCCTGAATCAGGCCGCTGTTGGTGTAGCTGTTCGAAATCCACACGAAGGGAACGCGGCCCGAGAAGATGCCCGTACCACCGCGCAGCTGCACTTTGGTGTCGTTGTTTACGTCCCAGTTGAAACCGAGGCGGGGCGAGAACAGCAACTGGCCGTTGGGCGTGTTGTTGGTTTTGTAACCTTCGCCGAAGCGGCCCGAAACGGCGGTGTTATCGCCGGGCTTGTCAATGAACAGGGGCACATCCAGGCGCACACCGTAGGTCAGGCGCAGGCTTTCGATGGGCGAGTACACGTCCTGAACGTAGAAGCCGAGCTGAGCAGCTTTGAATTTGGCTTCGCCGTTGTTGGCGGTAGGGTAGCTGGCCTGAATCCGGGTCGAGCGGCCCAGTTCAAAGTTCTGAATGCCGGTGTAGGCAGGGATAGCGGGGTTGGAGCCCGAAGCCGCTACGGCACTGGTGGCGCCGAAGAGGTAGTAGCCCGAACCGTTGTTCAGGAACAGGTTACGGAACTTGAAGCCTTCGTTGTGCGTGCCCAGGGTAATGGTGTGCTTGCCGAAAGACTTGGTCAGGTTGTCGGTGATTTCCACGATGTCCTGGTCGAGCTGGTTGGCTACCGAGCTACGCTCTGCGCCCAGGGTGTAGGTGTTGCCGTTGTCGCTGATTTGGTAAGACGGACCGGGGTTGCCGAGCACATCGCGCGAGTCGCGGATGGCGGTATAGGTCAGAATCAGCTTATTAGAGAAGCCGCCCGAAAAACGGGAGTTCAATTCGGCAACGGTGCTGTTGGTGGTGTTGTTGAACTTGTACGCGTTGTTGCTGAAGCGGACGTTGTTCGAAGCACGGGTGATGTTGTCGTCAAACGCCTTTACGAAGTTGTGACGCAGCGTCAGGGTGTTGTTCTCCGAGATGTTGAAGTCCAGGCGAGCAAAAATCTTGTTGCTCTCGGTGCGACGGGTGAGGTCGCCGTAGCTGCCCGGGTCGTAGCCACCGTAGATGAGCTGGCCAGCGCGGGGGCCGGAAGTGTAAACGGCGTTGAGGGAGGCCGTACGGATGCGCTCCAGGTCGGCCGTGGTTACTTTCGAATCGGCGGTGCCGGGCAGGAAGGCCAGGGGCTCGTTACGACGAGCGATTTCACCGTTGAGGAAGAAGAACACCTTGTCTTTCACGATGGCACCACCCACGCGGAAGCCGGTCTGATAGTTAGAAAAATCAGCCGCCTTGGTGCGGGGCTCGGTTACGCTCTTACCAATGGTGTTCTGGTTGCGGCCGAAACCATAGATGGAAGCCGACAGGTCGTTGGAGCCCGAGCGGGTAACGGCGTTTACGCCAGCGCCGGTGAAGTTGCCCAGCGTTACGTCGTAAGGGGCCAGTACTACCTGAATCTGGTCGATGGCGTCGAGGGCGATGGGGTTGGTACCCGCCTGGCCGCCGGGGGTGCCCGAGCCGGCAAGACCGAATACGTCGTTGTTCACGGCACCGTCGATGGTGATGTTGTTGTAGCGGTTGTTGGCACCGCCAAACGACGAGCTGCCTGCGCCACCAGCCTGCGGGGTGAGGCGGGTGAAGTCGTTCAGCGAACGGTTCAGGGTGGGCAGCTGGTTAATCTGCTCGCGGCTCACGTTGGTCTCGGCGCCGGTGCGGCTGGCGTTGATAACGTTGTCGCGGCGGCCGCTCACCTGTACTTCGGCCAGCTCAGTGGTCGAGGTGCTCAGCGGTACGTCGAGGCGGAGGTTCTGGCCCAGCGACAGGTTGATGTCGTTGCGCGTCACGTCCTGGTAGCCCACGAAGGTTACGCGGACGGTGTAAGGACCACCAACACGCATGCCCTGAATGTTGAAACGGCCGTCGGAGTTGGTAGGCGCTACGTACTGCGTGTTCGTGGGGGTGTGAACTGCAATAACCGTGGCCCCCGGCAGCGCCGAACCATCTTTGTCGGTGATGATGCCGCTCATGGCCGCGGTGGTGGCGCCTTGGCTCCAACCTAAACGGGCTGTGAAGAGCATCAACGCCAGCAAGAATAAGTGGCGTAAACGTAAATTATTCATACAAAAAGGGTTGGTGGAAATATTAAAGGTGAGGGAAATGGAGACAAAGGTAATGCTAGGTAAAGCAGCGCTTGATTACGGCAATTTTACTATTCATTAAAATCACACACTTGACCGTTAACGCCGCAAAGGTAGCAGGTGAAATTTACAGTTGAGGCCGCACCGCACGAATAAAGCGACTCAAGTAATAGTCAGATTCCAAGCTGTTTTCAACAACTCCCAGGGAAGTAGACGCATGGATAAAGTCCACACCTTCCTCGTCAACTACCGTCACCAGGCCCACGTGGGTAATGGTGCGGCTGCCCGGCGCGGCTCCGAAAAACACCAAATCCCCGGGCTGTAATTCAGTGGTTCTTACGGGCGTGCCCCACACTGCCTGCTCGTTTGAGGACCGCGGAATGTTCACACCGGCTTGGCCAAATGAGAGTTGCAGCAGGCCTGAGCAGTCGAGGCCCAGGCGCGTGGTGCCACCGTAGAGGTAGGGTGTGCCCTGGTAGGAGCGGGCCGCTTCTATCACCGAAGCCAGGGTGCCGGTGGCGCTGCCCACGCGCATGGGGCGCTTGGTGACCACCTTGGTGCGGGCGCCGCTGGGCGTGGTGCGGATGGTCTTGGTTTTGTCCGTCGGGCGGGAGTTGGCGTAGCGGCCGGCCTTTTTCAGGCGGACCATTTCGCGGGCCGAACGGTACTGCCCGTCGCGGTAATTGAGCTTGCGGTGGCAACCTGCCAGCAAGAGCAAAGCCAGCAGCAGTACCGGTAGTATCTTCGTTGTCACCCTCCCCATTGGCTGCAAATATAGTTTGTGCGGCCTGTCCAGTTTATCCGCTGATGCAATTCAACGCCCTGACCCCCGAATTAATTGTCGAGTTTGAGGCCATTGTCGGCCCGGCGCACGTCCTCACCGCCCAGCGCGTGGAGGCCGACGCGTACGCCGATTACGGCCGTGACCATACCGAGGACCTGCATTTTGCGCCCGATGTAGTGCTGCGCCCCGCCAACGCCGAAGAAATTAGCCAAATCATGCGCCTGTGCCACGAGCACCGCATCCCCGTCACGCCCCGTGGCGCCGGCACAGGCCTTAGCGGTGGGGCCTTGCCCATCCACAACGGCGTGGTGCTGAGCACCGAGCGGCTTAATAAAATTGTGCAGATAGACGAGCGCAACCTGCAGGCCACCGTGGAGCCAGGCGTGGTGAACGAAGCCTTTCAGAATGCGGTGAAGGAAGTTGGGCTGTTTTACCCGCCCGACCCCGCCAGCAAGGGCAGCTGTTTCTTGGGCGGCAACCTGGCCCACAGCAGCGGCGGCCCCAAAGCGGTGAAATACGGTACCACCCGGGACTACGTGCTCAACTTGCAGGTGGTGCTGCCTACCGGCGAAATAATCTGGACCGCGGCCAACACCCTCAAAAACTCCACCGGCTACAACCTCACCCAGCTCATGGTGGGCTCCGAGGGCACGCTGGGCATTATCACCAAAGTGGTGTTTCGGCTGTTGCCCTTTCCCCAGCAAAATATCCTGATGCTGGTGCCCTTCCGGCAGGAGGAGCAGGCGGCCGATGCGGTATCGGCCGTGTTCCGGGCGGGCATCATCCCCTCGGGCATGGAGTTTATGGAGCGCGAGGCAATTGCCTGGTCTTCCGATTACCTGAACATCCCGCTCACGTTGCCCGAAGACATCAAGGCCCATCTGCTTATTGAGCTGGATGGCCAGGATTTGGACCAGCTCTATAAAGAAGCTGAGCAGGTGTATGGGGTGCTCGAGAAGTACGATGTGGGCGAAATCCTGCTCGCCGACAACGCCACCCAGAAGGATGAGCTCTGGAAAATTCGCCGCAACATCGGCAATTCGGTGCGCTACAACTCGGTGTATAAGGAAGAAGACACCGTGGTGCCCCGCGCCGAACTGCCCACCCTGCTGAAAGGCGTGAAGGAAATCGGTGCCCGCTACGGCTTCAAAAGCGTGTGCTACGGCCACGCCGGCGATGGCAACCTGCACGTCAACATCATCCGCGGCGACCTCGACGACGAAATGTGGAACGTGGGCCTGCGCCAGCCCATTACCGAAATATTTGAACTGTGCGTGAAACTCGGCGGCACCATTTCCGGTGAACACGGCATTGGGCTAGTGCAAAAAGGCTATATCGGCATCGCCCTGGCCGAAGCCAACCTCAACCTGATGCGCGGCATTAAGGGAGTATTCGACCCGCACGGTATCCTGAATCCGGGGAAGATATTTTAGAGGCAAACCTCACCCCCGGCCCCTCTCCAAAAGAGAGGGGAGCCACGTCACCAGGTTTAGCTCAATTTCTAAAAAAAACAAAAAGCCCCAGCTCAATATTGAGCTGGGGCTTTTTTTCATTGGATTAGCGTTAGACTCCCCTCTCTTTTGGAGAGGGGCCGGGGGTGAGGTGCCAGGGGGTGCTCCCAGACTTAAACCACCGTGCGCAGCATTTTGGGCACAGCGCGCTTGTGCGAGGCCTGCTCATAGGCAAATCCAAGCGCCAGCAGCTGGCCTTCGTGATAGGCTGGTCCAACGAAGGACAAACCTACCGGCAGGCCCCGAACCTGCCCCATGGGCACGGTGAGGTGGGGGTAGCCGGCCATTGCCGCCGGCGACGAAAAATCGACTCCAGTGGAATAGTCCCCGTTCACCCAATCGATGCAGCAGGCGGGCCCGGTAGTCACCCCGATAATGGCGGTAAGCTGATTGTCGTGCAGCACGCCATCGAGCGCCTTGCGCGATTCCGTTACCGTTTTGTGCACGGCGGCTTTGTATTTGGCGCTGTTCAGGCCATCGGTTTTTTCGGAGGCAATCAGCGTTTCCTGCTTGAAGATGGGCATGGCCTCCGCCGCGTGTGCGTTGTTGAAGGCAATGACATCGGCCAGGTTGTGCACGGCGGCCCCGGCGCCGGCCAGGTATTTATTCACGCCGTCTTTAAACTCATAGAGGAGCACGTCAAATTCGGCGTCGTTGAGCGGGTTGGTTTTCTTTACCAGCTCAACTTCCACAATGGTGGCGCCTTTTGCCTTCAGCACGGCAATGGCGTCTTTCAGGAGTGCCGCCACGGCGGGTGGCCCGTTGAGGTGGGCTTTCTCGACCCCCAGGCGCTGGCCGGTGAGGGCATCGGCTTTGAGGAACGTGGTATAGTCGGCCGGAATTGGAGTGGGGCTGGGCAGTTTGGCGGGGTCGGCGGGGTCGGGGCCAGCGAGGGCGCCGAGGAGAATGGCGGCATCGCGCACGGTGCGGGTCATGGGGCCGGCAGTGTCCTGGGTGCTGGAAATGGGAATGATGCCGCTGCGGCTGAGCAAGCCCACCGTAGGCTTGAGGCCCACGAGGCCGTTGCAGGACGAAGGCGAGACCACCGAGCCGTCGGTTTCGGTGCCGATGGCCACGGCGCATAAGTTGGCCGCCACCGCCGCGCCCGAGCCAGAACTGGAGCCACTGGTGGAGCGGTCGAGCACGTAGGGATTGCGGGTTTGGAGTCCGCGGCTGCTCCAGCCGCTCACCGAGTGCGAGGACCGGAAGTTGGCCCATTCGCTCAGGTTGGTTTTGCCCAGCAGCACCGCGCCGGCAGTGCGCAGCTTCTGTACAATAAAGGCATCCTGCTTGGCCTTGTGCCCGGCCAGGGCCGTGGCGCCGGCCGTGGTCATCATTTGGTCGCCGCTGTCGATGTTGTCCTTAATTAACACCGGAATGCCGTGGAGCGGCCCGCGGACTTTGCCGGCTTTGCGCTCCTTGTCGAGGCCATCGGCAATGGTAAGGGCGTCCGGGTTGGTTTCGATAACGGCGCGCAGCATCGGTCCTTGCTCGTTCAAGGCCTTGATGCGGCTCAGGTATTTCTCGCACAGGCTGCGGGCGGTTTCGGTGCCTTTGGCCATGCGGTCCTGTAGGTCAGCCACGGTGGCTTCCTGCAGGTCAAATGCCTCATTGGCTGGGGTCTCAGCCGAATTTGTTTCGGCAGTAGGCGGGCCTGCGGTATCGGCCGCGGTCTCCGTCATCTTCTTGTCGGTGGTGGTTTGGCAGGCCACGGCCGGCAGCAGCGCGGCGGTGAGAGCGGCACGGGTGCCGTGATTCAAAAAGATACGACGGTTCATAAAAGCTAAGAAGCCAACAATATGGGGAGGAGTGGAGCTATTGTTCCGATTGGCAATTATACTGCGCAATTGGCTCCGGCAACTGTCGCCGGGGCTTCTGCTGGATTTTGGGTAATGGCCATGCCTCCTCAACTATTCTTGAGCTGAATCTATACTGCCTTCAAACCGGGTGAGAAACTGCGTTCAGGCGATAAACACAAAGCCGGCCCTGAGGGGAGCCGGCTTTGTGTTCAAGATAAAAATATTGGGCAAGTAGCGAGGCTTCCTTACTTCGACTGTTGGCCTTTTAGCAGGTCTTCGCCGCCGTAGGGAGCCCCCAGAGTGATGTCGCCTTGCAAGCCACCCGTGGTGCTTTGGCCGGGCCCTTGGTTGGGCTGGCGCGTGGTGGTATTATCAGTGAGGCTATCGGAATCTCCGGCCGGGGCATTGGTGGCGGCGTCGGTGGGAACGGTATTGGTGGGGGCGCCCGCATCGTTGCTGTCGGCGATTTCTGCGGCCCGGGCTATGTAGCGCCGCTTGGCTTCCTCCTCGGGAATGCCTTTAAAATGATTCCACGAGTCCCATTGGGCTTGCGAGAGGCCCGCCTGGCCGTCGGGCTGGTCGGCGGCGTTGGGGTCTACCTCGCCGGCTTTCATGTTTACGTCGCCTTGGGTGGCCTGTTTGTAGAGGCCGTAGAGCTCCGTCATGTAAGCCGCGGCTATATTGGGAGGCAGGTTGTTAATTTTTTCGGCAGCAGCCTGGAATTGTTCGTCGATGTTCATGGCAGGGAAGAAAAAGAAGGGATGTGACTGAAGAAGTGGGCAGGCTGCGCGGCCAAGCTGGGCCAAAGTCAGGTCAGCCGTGCCGAATGGAAATGCGTAAACGCGGCAATTGAAGAGAATTGGCGGCTATTTGCGCTGCTGACAATACCCCGTGGCTGTGCTTTAGGTTGCGGGGGCGTACTTTTGCGAGCTACTATGTGCGGAATAACTGGAGTATTTGCCTTTACGGAAACAGGTCGTCAGTCATTGGCCAACCTGCAAGCGTCTACCGACGCCATCATTCGCCGCGGTCCCGATTCGGAGGGCCACTTCGTGTACGACCAGTGCGGACTGGGCTTTCGGCGGCTGGCCATCCTCGACCTTTCGGCCGATGGCAACCAGCCCATGTCCGATGCCGCCGGCCGGTACACGATTGTCTTCAACGGCGAGATTTTCAACTTTCGGGAGCTCCGCGAGAAGCTGGTTAAGCGCGGCTGTCAGTTCCACTCGCAGACCGATACCGAGGTCATTCTGCAATTGTACATCACCGAAGGACGCGGGTTTATCAAAAAGCTGAACGGCTTTTTTGCCCTCGCCATCTTCGATAAGGAGGAAAATTCCCTCTTCATTGCCCGCGACCGGTACGGCGTAAAGCCGCTGCTCATCTACCGCGACGAAGACAAGCTGTTTTTCGCTTCGGAAATGAAGTCGATGATGGCGCTGGGCGTGCCCCGCAAGCTCGATTACGTGGCCCTGAGCCAGTATTTGCAGCTCAACTACATCCCCGGCCCGGCCAGCATTTTTAAGGGCGTGAAGAAAATGCTGCCCGGCCACTACCTCTACATCAAAGACAACAAGGTGGTGGGCAAGGCGTGGTATAAAATCCCTTACGACCCAAAAAAGGTTGCCAAAAACAAGCTCAGCTACGAGCAGCAGCAGAAAAAGCTGGTTGAGCTGATGGACGGCGCCGTGCAGCGCCGCCTGGTGGCCGATGTGCCCCTAGGCGCTTTCCTGAGCGGTGGCATCGACTCGAGCGTGATTACGGCCCTGGCCGCCCGCCACACGCCCCACCTCAACACGTTCAGCATCGGCTTCAAAGACGAGCCATTCTTCGACGAAACCAAGTACGCCAACCTGGTAGCGGCCCGCCACAACACCAACCACACGGTGTTTTCGTTGACTAATAACGACCTCTACGAGCACATCCACGACATGCTGTCGTACCTCGATGAGCCGTTTGCCGATTCCTCGGCCCTAGCCGTGTACATCCTCAGCCAGCGCACCCGCCAAAAGGTGACCGTGGCCCTGAGCGGCGACGGCGCCGACGAAATGTTTGGCGGCTACAACAAGCACATGGGCGAGTTTAAAGTGCGGCAGGGCGGCTTCAAGGCTGAAGCTGTAACCGGGCTCAATTTCCTGTGGGATATGCTGCCCAAGTCGCGCAACTCCTTTCTGGGCAACCGGGTGCGGCAGCTGCAGCGCTTCTCGCGCGGCATGCTGGCCGGCGTGAAAGACCGTTACTGGGATTGGGCTTCCTTCGCCTCGGCTACCGATGCCCGCAACCTGCTCAGCGCCGAAAGCCGCCGCAAAGTGGGCAAGAAAGCCCTGGTCAAGCGCCGCAAGGACATTCTGGAGCACCTGCACGCCGATGGCGACCTCAACGAGGTACTGCTCACCGACATGACGCTGGTGCTGCCCTACGACATGCTCACCAAAGTGGACATGATGAGCATGGCCAACTCGCTGGAAGTGCGCACGCCCTTCTTGGATTACAAGGTGGTCAACTTCGCCTTCTCCCTGCCCGTGAGCAGCAAAGTGGATGCCACGATGAAAAAGAAAATCGTGCAGGATGCCTTCCGTTCCGAGCTCCCCGCCGAGCTCTACGACCGGCCCAAGCACGGCTTCGAGGTGCCGTTGCTCAAGTGGATGCGCGGCGAACTGCGCTCTCTGATTGAGAATGACCTGCTGCGTGACGAGTTCATCGAAAGCCAGGGCATCTTCGACGTCACTGCGGTTCGCGCGCTCAAAACCCAGCTGTTTTCACGCAGCCCAGGAGACGTGCACGCCCGTATCTGGGGCCTCATCGTGTTCCAGACCTGGTGGAAACAGTACATGGCCTAAGGTCGTGCTGAGGCGCGGGCTGCTCTGGTGGCAGCAATTGAGCCGGCTCCAGCAGCTTGGGCTATTGGCGGGCGTGGTGGTCACCGTGGTAAGGCTCAGTTTAATCGGCAAGGGCACCATGGCCTTTGTCGACGAGCGGCGTTACGTCACCGCCATGTTGGGCCTGCGTGCACTCAGCGAAGGCCACGTCCGGGAGTTCCTGCAAGCCATCAACTCCATGGGCGCCCGCCCCGGCGACGGCCTGTGGCGGGTCATTCCCGGCCTGGGGCAGGCAGCGCTTCTCGTGCTTTTCCAGCTCAATCCCAACACACCGCCCTCCTTGCAGGTGCCGCAGGCGTTCAACGTGCTCATTATGAGCCTGAACATGCTGCTGCTGTACCAGATTTATCGTCGGTTCTTCCCGGTAAGCTTTGCATTGCTGGGTGTAGCCCTGTATTCAAGCCTAGTCAACACCAATCTGTACCTGCGCCACATCCTGCCCTACGACCACTCCCTCTTTTTCTTCCTTTTGGCATTATGGCTCCTGCTGTCACCCGCCGAGAAAAAACCCATTAGCCGATATTGGTGGGTTGGGCTGATTTCGGGGATTAGCTATGCAGTGTACCCAGGTTATTTTATGGGCCCGGCAGTCCTTCTGGCGCTCACTGCGTGGATGGCTATGGCCCCAAGAGTTAAAATTGGACATGCCAACAAACCCGTTTCCTTTGGACCATTAGGCGCGCAGCTGGCTGGACTAGTAGCAGTGCTCGTGCTCTTTGAAGCCTTAGCCCAACTCTCAGATACTTCCTACCTGGCAAGCAGCCGCTATATAGCCACCACCGTAACCCAAGGCAGCTTTGAAGAAGGGTTTAGCTTCATTGGCCACTATTTCTGGGAGGTAGAAGGATTGTTAGGGGTGGGGCTACTAGTGCTTTTTGGGGCAGGACTTCTGCTAAGTATCCGCCACTTGCACGCAGCCCATGCTCACCAGTTCCTGAGTAAAGATTCTTTGCTTTTAATCTGTGCTTTAATGACTATCAGTTTCGTAGCCTGGTTTGGCTATGCAGCGGCCGTTCAGTTTGCACATAAACTGGTATTCTACGGCCGAATCCTGCATTTCTTCGTTCCAATCATCCTTCTGGGCGCTTTGGTGGCCTTGCATAGTGCCGCCTGCCACTGGCAACAGAGCAAAACCACTCTGGTGATGAGCGGCTGGGCTCTTGCGCTATGGCATTTCGGTGCGTTCGAAAGAGCCTACCGCACCGTAACCTACCCCTGTGATGTTGCCTATGACTGTGGCATCCAAGATGCTCGACAGATAGCCAGCATCGATATCACTGGATGTGACAAAGGAGTTGTGTATTACCGCTTGTTTGGGCCTCGTATCCGCGACCAACGCACATCTTCTTCTCCCAAGTACCAATTCGTAAATTTTGCGTACCTCTATCCCATAAGCTGTTATCAAGCCCCGCCAGCTACTCTAGGAAAGGTGGCAGCTTCAGTACCTTATTTTATGAAGTATACGCCGTACCAGTTTGAAGGGCACAATCCAAAGCAGCGTGCCCTCCTGCAAAAGCACGACTATGATTTCCGGATTCTTAGTGTTGAGTAATAGCTGTAGTGGGCTCAAGACCAGACTATTCGTAACAGTAGTGCCAGCAAGAATAATGAAGCTGACAAGAAGGGTTTAGCCCGAATGGGCATTGAAAGACTAAATTTGCGCCATTGAATCATTGACTTACCGGTTTGGATAACTTATGAAAATAGCAATTGTAGGCACCGGCTATGTCGGTCTGGTAACCGGTACGTGCTTTGCGGAAGTAGGCATCGACGTCACCTGCATCGATATCGACCAAAAAAAGATTGACAACCTGCACCAGGGTATTCTTCCTATTTATGAACCCGGCTTGGAAGAGATGGTGAGCCGCAACGTCGAAAAAGGGCGCCTGAACTTCTCGACTAACTTGGCCGAAGCCATCCAGAATTGCGACGTGGCCTTTATTGCCGTAGGCACTCCTCCCGGCGAGGACGGCTCGGCTGACTTGAAATATGTGCTGGCCGTAGCCCGTGGCATTGGTGAAAACATGAACAGCTACGGTGTCATTGTCACCAAAAGCACGGTGCCAGTAGGGACAGCGGCTAAAGTGCGCACTGAAATTGAGCAGGCTCTAGCCAAGCGTGGAGCTGACATTGAGTTCGATGTGGCTTCCAACCCCGAATTCCTGAAGGAAGGTGCCGCCATCGACGACTTCCTCAAGCCCGACCGCATAGTGGTGGGTGTGGCGTCTGAGCGAGCCGAAGAGGTGATGCGCCGGCTGTATAAGCCTTTTCTGCTCAACGGTCATCCCATCATCTTCATGGATATTCCCTCGGCTGAGATGACTAAATACGCGGCTAACTCTATGTTGGCCACGAAAATCAGCTTCATGAACGACGTTGCCAACCTGTGCGAAATCATGGGCGCCGACGTGAACAAGGTGCGCCAGGGCATAGGCTCCGACGCCCGCATCGGCACCAAGTTCATTTACCCCGGCATTGGCTATGGCGGCTCCTGCTTCCCAAAGGACGTGAAGGCACTGATCAAAACAGCTCAGGAGAACGGCTATGAAATGCAGGTATTGCAGGCCGTGGAAAGCGTAAACGAGCAGCAGAAATCGGTACTGTTTGATAAAGTGAGCCGGCACTTCGGCGGCGAGCTCCGTGGCCTGAAAATGGCCGTATGGGGCCTGTCCTTCAAGCCGAAAACTGATGATATGCGCGAAGCCCCTTCTTTGGTAATCATCGAGAAGCTGCTGGCGGCAGGCTGTACCGTTACCGCCTACGACCCGGTTGCAATGCCCGAAGCACGCCATTCTCTCGGCGACTCCATCGTCTATGCAAAAGACGAGTTTGCCGCATTGATTGACGCCGATGCCCTGCTGGTGGTGACCGAATGGCCGGATTTCCGCGCTCCAAATTTTGAAGTGGTAGCCCGCCTGATGAAGCAAAAAGTCGTTTTCGACGGCCGGAATATCTACGAAGCCAGTGAGCTGAAAAGTCTGGGTTTTGCCTACCATTGCATCGGCGTAAAAACGGACCATCGCGAGCCGATAGCCTCAACCGCTTCTGCCAAAAAGGTGTCAGCGGCTAGCTAGTACCGCAGTCAACGTAATTCATTTAAGTTTGCTGCTGACCATCTGCGGCCTGAATTTTCTATAATGTCAGAAGAAAAAAAACGCGTCCTTATTACTGGCGGAGCTGGTTTCCTAGGCTCCCATCTCTGCGACCGGTTCCTGGCCGAGGGCTACCACGTCATCGCCATGGACAACCTGATTACGGGTTCACTCCAGAATATTGAACATTTGTTTGGTAGCAAGGATTTTGAATTTCATCAAGCCGATGTGAGCAAGTTTGTATTCGTGCCCGGTAAGCTCGATTACATCCTACACTTTGCCTCGCCAGCTTCGCCGATTGACTATCTCAAGATTCCGATTCAGACCCTGAAGGTGGGCTCGCTCGGCACGCACAACCTGTTGGGCCTTGCCCGCGTGAAAGGTGCCCGTATGCTGATTGCCAGCACCTCGGAAGTGTACGGCGACCCGGAAATCCACCCGCAGGTGGAGGAGTACTTCGGCAACGTGAACCCCGTGGGCCCGCGTGGCTGCTACGACGAAGCCAAGCGCTTCCAAGAGGCCATTACCATGGCCTACCACAACCACCACGGCCTGGAAACGCGCATTATTCGCATCTTCAACACCTATGGCCCACGCATGCGCCTCGATGACGGCCGCGTACTGCCGGCGTTCCTCTCGCAAGCTCTGCGTGGCGAGAACCTAACCGTATTCGGCGATGGCTCCCAGACCCGCTCATTCTGCTACGTCGACGACTTGGTAGAAGGCATTTATCTGTTGCTGCTCAGCGACTACCACTTGCCGGTAAACATTGGTAACCCCTCGGAAATAACCATTAAGGAGTTCGGCGAAGAAATTGCCCGCCTCACCGGCGTCGAGTTCAAGCCCACCTACCAGGCCCTGCCCGAAAACGACCCCATGAAGCGCCGGCCCGATATTACCAAGGCCAAGGAAATCTTGGGCTGGGAGCCTAAGGTTGACCGCGCCGAAGGACTTCGCCGCACGCTGGAGTACTTCAAGGAGCATGTGAAATAAGGGCCATAACTCGATATAAGCCTCAACAGTAGCCCCTCTTAAATTCATGGCAAAGTGGTTTTCGGATATTTCGGATATAGGGACGCAACATATTGCGTCCCTATATCCGAAATATCCGAAAACCACTTTTTGGCGAGTATAATACGCAAGGTTGCCGAGAACCAAGCAAGCCTTGCGGCATGTGGCAGCATAGTTGCTACATTTGCAGCGGAGCACTGCCAGGGCTGCTGCAGGATAGACCAAACGAAAAAAGCGACGGAACGGTAAAATCATAGATTTTTGCCAACCCGCCACTTACTTTATTTCAGAATAAAAACTAGACTAGGTAACTGAAGTTGCGCATACAACAACTACGGTCGAAACTGGCTTCGATTACGGTCCAGCTACGGTGGAGCCACAGCGCAGCCAATTAGGACTCTACAACTACGCGGCGGGTTCGGACGCACAGGTGATCTGTTTGAAAAATCCAAAAACTCGACTTGACTATGTGGCTGGGCAGAACTGAGGCACATGTGGCCGCCATCGCCGTTATTCGGATCTTTTAATTGCCGCCGGACGCTCAACTACGTGTGTGCATCCATACCTAAACAAACCGATTCCTAAGCTCTCCGTCATTGTCTCCTGCTATCTCAACGAGGATAACGTACCGGAGATAGGCCGTAAGCTGGTAGCGAAGAAGATAAATTTCCAGTCAAAGTTATGTTTGAGTACGTCTTCGTGAACGACGGCTCTGGTGACGACACGTTTGGGGTGCTGTGCTTGGCGCTAAACGTGTGTCACAGCCATATTCGCGACGTGGATCTGGCAGGTAACTTGGGTTCCTATAACGCCATCATAGCGGGTATGGCCTACGCTACGGGCGACTGCCTCTCCGCTGTCACGCTGTCACGCTGACTTGCAGGACCCGCTGGAAGTTGATGGCTTAGATGTGTGCGCACCGGCAGCAGGTGCATAACACCTGCCAACCGCACAGTTCATATAGAAGATAACGCCAAATGAAGTAGGGCCACCGATAAGGTTGAGCCGCACAATGCCTGATGTTCTACTTCTAGCTGGCCCAGTAAATGGAGAAGTCAATCAGGCTAAGATGGAGGCGGCGCTGGTTTATGTGGCCTCCCGAACTGGCGCAAGGTTAGCGCAATGTAACCCGTTCCGAACATACAGGAAAGGCTGTGACTCGCACTGAAAGGGCTTGCGGTAGCACCTATCGACGGCGCGGCTGACCATTGCCGCTACTCATCATAAGAAGAGCAGCCCTACCTCTTGCCTGGTCACGAGTTCCACTAAGGCAAACTTGTGACCAGGCAAGAGGTGGGGCTGATTCGAATTATTAGTTATGAAAGTTACCCTTACAACTAACAGTTTTAGTCATTTGGATTCGTTTTGACTACTTTTTCAAATTGAGAGTAACCTTCATAGTTATGTTGCCATTCATATCAATGGTTGTTACACACCGTTGATTTACCGATTGTGGAACAGTGCTAGTCGTGTTCGTAGCAGGGTCATAAGGGTAGAAAATATTATCTGTATAATCAATAATATTCTGTTTGCCGTATGAAGAGGTGTAAAGGACGGGGGCACTATTCCCCCATTGGATGGGTGTATCAGTTACATAGGTGTCGGTTTCACCAACGCCAGTGCCCTGAGCACTAATTAATCGCATAGGAATTGATGTCGGATTACCAGCATTATCGTATATCCCAGTAGCTGGTGTGCCCTGTAACCAAATGTCACCAACTGCGCAGGGAGCTATTCCTTTGTAAAAACCGTTTTTAATAACAGGACTGACATCTTCTGTCTTAGAGGCAGCTAAGGTCGAAGGGGCAATCGAATTCGACTCTTTCTCGCATGACGAGGCGAGGAAGGTAAGGGCCGCCAACGCAGCCAAGGGGACGGTAGTAAACTTTTTCATGAGTAATAGGGTTTTTTTATGAGTGATTATTATGTCAAATATAAATCCTTCTCTTTCAATTTACAAAAATTATCAAAAACTTTATAGTATAAAACCTATTTTTGACTTATTTCATAAAAAATTGACAATTATCATGGTTCAGCTTGTCTCGATTTAACCATCGTTACATGGCTGAGGTAAGCCTAGAGTCATTCCCCGAGCGCCATCCATTCGCCAAGTTGGCTACCCTTTACCAGTGGGGTACAGCCTCAATAACCCTTAGAAAATTGCGGTTGCGCCAGCCAACGGCCCCGGGTGTATAACAAAGCACCCGCTCCCGTCCCAGTGATGCTCAACTTATAGTCCTCGTGCGCAGCCATTGATTGCTGGTAATGGAAAACATGCTGCAAAAAAAGCTGGAGCCATACTCGGCAACTCAGTAGCGCGCCTTGGCACCGGGCCCGTACCCTGCCGGCAGTTTTATGCAGGCCCGCTGCCAGGCCCTGAGGTTAGCCCTCAGTAGCTTCCTTTGCCAGCCCCGCGGGGAAAGCGCCAATAACCCGGTACTGATGCGGATGCTTGACGAGGAATTCACTCAACACAGTTTCAAAGGCTTGCGGGGCCTATACGACCACCTACGCCTGGCCAGCCACACCGTCAACGAAAAGCAGGTACTCCGCTTGGTGCTCCTCGTGAGCCACGAGCTGGACAGGGCGAAACATCGCTTGCTGTTGTAGGGGCAGGGCGTCACCGCCTATTCTTACCTGCTACCCAAGCGCCTAGTCACTGACCGCGATGAGGTATGGCACCTTGACATTATCTATGTGCCAATGGCCAGGGCATCTGTACTCGACCGCCACTCTCGACCAGCACTCGCGATACGTGCCCAGCTGGCAACCCTCTGATTCGCTAGGTGTGAGCTTTTGACTTCCAGGTTGCGGCTGTCTTCCACACTGCCCGCCTCGGCCACGACTCGGGTCTGTTGGCAGCGGCAGAGCAGTTTGGGATTGATGCACTAACGGATACTGCCCAATTGCCGGTCCGCGGCATAGGCGCTACGTCTTTCAGTCGCTAGTGGCAAAGGACTCGTCGTATTTACGCCGTTTGCGGGCGATGCCCCGCTTGATTTTGCTGCCATAACAGAAGAAATATACGTCCTTCTCATGTCCATCATGCCTAGACCACCTCATCTCGACAAGTTTCAGGTATTATTCAAGTGCATGGTTTAGCGTCCCCCTTCGGTCCGTATTGGTTACCTTTGCAGCTAATTGTGTCATGCAGAAGGTCCAGTATGTGGCCTTATGCAATGGACTGAGGTTATTGCCACTTCCTATACTCAGCGGCAGGAAAAACAGGTGCTCGTGCAAATAGCAGAAGAAAAACGATTAACCAGCCCTCCGACTACATCTCTTGATGATAGCACGCAGGAGTGGACCGAGGTCATTGAACCACGCACCCACCTACTTGACCTGCGCCTCGGCGACGTGTGGCGCTACCGCGACCTGGTGATGATGTTTGTGCGGCGCGACTTCGTGTCGACGTACAAACAGACCATTCTCGGGCCTATCTGGTTTTTTGTGCAACCCCTGCTTACCACGCTCACGTTCATCATCGTGTTCGGGCGGGTAGCCAAGCTATCCACCGATGGGCTGCCCCAAGTGGTGTTCTATCTGGCCGGCGTCACGGTGTGGAACTATTTCTCCCAAACGCTGATGGCTACCTCCACCGTATTTATTGCAAACGCGGCTATATTCGGGAAGGTCTACTTTCCGAGGCTGACTATGCCGGTGTCCATCGTTGTTTCCAACATTGTCCGGTTTCTCATCCAGTTTGGCTTGTTCCTAGCGGTCTGGCTATACTATCTAATGCGGGGCGGATCCACCATTCAACCCAACTGGCTGATGCTGCTTACGCCTGTTTTGCTGGTTGTCATGGGCCTGTTATCGCTGGGGCTGGGAATGATATTCAGCTCCCTCACCACCAAGTACCGGGACTTGGCCATGCTGCTCACCTTCGGGGTACAGCTGCTGATGTATGCCACGCCGGTTATTTATCCCTTATCGAGTATTCCGACGCAGTACAAGTGGCTCATTCTGGCCAACCCCATGAGTGCCATCGTGGAAACGTTCCGCTATGCTTTTCTGGGCTCCGGCTCGTTTCAGTGGGCGCATCTGACCTATAGTGTGGTATTTACTGCCGTTATTCTGTTTGTCGGCACCATCATTTTCAATAAGGTCGAGAAGAGCTTTACCGATACGGTGTAAGCGCGTTGGTCGGATTAGAGCTGCTAAATAGATACATGAACAACATTGCCATACGAGTAGAAGACCTTGGGAAGCAGTACCGGCTTGGCGAAATAGGGACGGGCACGCTGAGCCACGACTTAAACCGCTGGTGGTCGCGCATTCGGGGCAAAGAAGACCCGTTTGCAAAAATTGGCGAAGCCAACGACCGCACCAAAAAGGGCAACAGCGAATACGTGTGGGCCCTGAAAGATGTAAACTTTGAGGTGAAGAAAGGAGAGGTGCTCGGCATTATCGGGCGCAACGGTGCCGGCAAGTCCACGCTACTCAAAATCCTCTCCAAGGTAACGGCCCCTACCACCGGCCGCATCAAAGTGCAGGGCCGCATTGCCTCGCTGCTGGAAGTGGGCACTGGTTTCCACCCCGACCTGACGGGCCGCGAAAATGTCTACCTCAATGGGGCCATCCTGGGCATGACGAAGGGCGAGATAAATCGCAAGTTCGATGAGATTGTGGACTTCTCTGGCGTCGAGCGGTACATCGATACGCCCGTGAAGCGCTACTCCTCCGGCATGTACGTGCGATTGGCATTTGCCGTATCTGCCTTCCTGGAGCCTGAAATTCTGATTGTAGACGAGGTGCTGGCCGTGGGCGACGCCGAATTTCAGAAGAAGTGTCTGGGCCGGATGAAGGACGTAAGCCGAAATGAAGGGCGTACCATTCTTTTTGTAAGCCATAGTATGGCGGCAGTTAAAAATATCTGTACCACGGGCATTTTAATGAAAAATGGTGAACTAGCGTTTGCAGGAACCGCAGATGATATTGTGGATTACTACATAGCAAACTTTTCGGAATTTAATCCGATGAGTAAGGTATACATCGAAGCGAAACACCGGCCCTATTATGCCAATAGGTCAATCAAATACGAATCCATAGAATTTATTAATCCCAGCGAGAATAATTATTTTTCTACTAAAGGGGCTATTGCTATTCTGCTAAAGCTTAGTAGTATAATAAACTGTGATGCCTTTCGCGTAGCGTTTTCTGTTAATAAAATAGACGAGTCGCCCGTAGGTACTTTCTTCTCTGAGGAAATCTTCTCTATAAGAAATGGAGAAACAAAAGACATCATGTTATCACTCAAAGACCACCAGCTAGCAAAGGGTCAGTATTACCTAAGCTTCTCAGTTGGGGTAGGCAATGAGATAACAGGGATAACAGACTATGATACTGTTATCCAAACCTTGTTTTTTGAAATTGCTTACAATGATGTCGCGAATGAGAGAATGATTACGCTTTGGAATTCTGAATGGGGAAGTATGAATTTTCAAAACGTTGAATTGAGATAGATTTAATTCCCATATGAAAGTTGTAATTCTTGCAGGTGGACTGGGTACACGCCTTTCCGAAGAGACTGTGCTAAAACCTAAGCCCATGGTGGAAATTGGTGATATGCCCATTCTGTGGCACATCATGAAAATCTACTCTTCCCATGGATTTAATGACTTTATTATTTGCTTGGGGTATAAGGGTTATGTTATTAAGGAATATTTTGCAAATTACTTCCTGCACAAATCGGATGTCACCATCAATTTAAAAGAAAATAAACTCCAGGTGCACGATAGTTTCGCGGAGCCTTGGAACATTACCCTCGTAGATACCGGCCTTAATACCATGACGGGCGGGCGTATCAAACGCGTGAAGCAACACATCGGTAATCAAACCTTTATGCTAACCTACGGGGACGGGGTAGCTGATGTGAACATTAGGGAAACATTGGATTACCATAAGCAAAGTGGCAAGCTCTGCACTGTCACGGCAGTGCAGCCCAGTGGCCGCTTTGGGGCGCTCAATTTTAGTGAGCAAGAGCAAGTTACTTCCTTCACTGAAAAGCCCAAAGGGGATGGTGCCTGGATTAACGGCGGCTTCTTTGTGTGTGAGCCGGGAGTGATTGATTTTATTGAAGACGATGCTACTATCTGGGAACGGGAGCCACTGGAGCATATAGCCCTGGCCGGCCAAATGCAGGCATATAAACATAATGGCTTTTGGAAGCCAATGGATACGCTACGGGATAAATTTGAATTAGAGGGGGAATGGCAGCGTGGGGCAGCTAAATGGAAAACCTGGTAAGCATGGATTTTCAATCTATATACCATGGGAAAAAGGTTTTTTTAACCGGTCACACTGGGTTTAAAGGAGCGTGGCTGCTACAGTGGCTGCACCTGTTGGGTGCCGAAGTGAAAGGCTACGCACTGGCGCCCGATACCGAAGAGGCACTTTACTCTCTGATTGCGGGCGACGCATTGTGCGAATCCGTAATTGCCGATTTGCGCGACGCTCCCCGACTGGAAAGAGAGCTGTTGTCTTTTCAACCCGATTTTGTGTTTCACTTGGCGGCTCAGCCATTGGTAAGGCTTTCGTATGAAATGCCGGCTGAAACATTCTCGGTGAATGCAATCGGCACTGCCTATGTGCTCGAAGCGGTGCGTAAGCTAGCCAAGCCCTGCACTGTGGTGTTAATAACCACCGACAAGGTGTACGAGAACAAAGAGTGGCTGTATCCCTACCGCGAAACCGACCGGCTGGGCGGCTATGACCCTTATAGTGCCAGCAAGGCCTGTGCCGAGCTAGTCATTCACTCTTATACCCAGTCGTTCTTCAATCCGGCCGTGGTTGCGCAGCACCAGAAAGGCATTGCCAGCGCTCGGGCTGGCAATGTAATTGGGGGTGGCGATTGGGCCAAAGACCGGATAATTCCGGACATCGTACGCGCCCTACGCGCCGAGCGGCCCGTTACTGTGCGCAACCCGTTGGCGGTGCGTCCCTGGCAGCACGTGCTGGAACCACTAAAAGGCTATCTGCTGCTGGGGGCGAAGCTGGCGGCTAATCCTGTGCAATACGGGGGCAGCTGGAATTTTGGCCCCTATGCGGATGACAACAAGATAGTGGAAGAACTGGTGCAGGCAGCGTTAAAAATCTGGGGCAGCGGCACGTACGAAAAGCCTGTGCAAATTGGGCAGCCGCACGAAGCCGGCTTGTTGAAGCTGGATATCAGCAAGGCCGTGAGTGAGCTGGCTTGGAAACCTCAACATTCCGCTGATAAAGCCATTGCCAAAACACTGCAGTGGTACAAAGCCTACCATGAGCAGCCCGAGGGAATCAAGCAGTTCACTGTGCAACAAATTAATGCTTTTGCCTCACATGATAGTTAAGCCGACTGCGCTGGCAGATGTGATGCTGCTGGAAAATTTCGTCAGCCATGACAAGCGCGGCATCTTTGTGAAGACATTTCACGCAGGTGCCTTCCGTGAACATGGCCTGGCCGTTGATTTCCGGGAAAGCTATTATTCTGTTTCGCACAAGGACGTTGTCCGGGGAATGCATTTTCAGCTGCCACCTTACGAGCACGACAAGCTGGTATATGTGACGCAGGGCCGGATTTTAGATGTGATAGTGGACTTGCGAAGCAGTTCGCCATTCTATCTTCAATTTGCGGCCATTGAGCTAAAAGAGCATGTCAACGCGGTATATATTCCGCGGGGTTTTGCCCATGGCTTCCTGACGCTGAGCAACACCGCTACGGTGGTGTATAACGTAAATAGTGTATACGAGGCTACGGCCGATAGCGGCATCCGGTGGGATACAATTGGATTTAGCTGGCCTGTGAGGACACCCGTTGTATCTGACCGTGATGCTGCTTTCGGAAGCATGGCCGACCTTCAATCAACTTTCTAATTTCAATGAATATTCTGATTGTAGGGGCATCAGGCCTAGTAGGAAGTAATTGCCAGGCTTATTTAAGCCAGTTCGATGAGTTTGCGGTGTTGGGCACTCACTTATCATTTGAGACGACCAACAGCGTTTATTTCAACTCTTGCGACTTAGCAGACACCCAGAATGCGTCGTTGGATGAGTTTGGGCCTGAGGTTATCGTGCACTGCGGTGCGCTTACGTTTGTGGACTACTGCGAGAGCCACCCAGAAGAAAGCCATTTGAAAACAGTGGTTTCAACTCAGAATCTACTCGCAGCGGCGCGCCGGCATAACTCTAAATTTATATTCATATCCACTGATTATGTGTTCGATGGCGAGCAGGGGCCTTATGCTGAAGGACACCCAGTAAACCCCATTTGTGTATATGGTGCTCACAAGCTGGCAGCAGAACAATTAGTGGTCAACAGCGGTTTGGCCTACCTAATTCTGCGTATTACCAATGTTTATGGAGACGAGTTGCGTGGAAAAAACTTCATCGCTCGCATGCTCAATCAGATTGCAGCCAGCGAGCCAATTGCTTTGACGCTTCCACACGACCAGTACGCTACTCCCATCAATGCCCGCGATGTTGCCAAAGCTATTAAGGTGCTATTAAATGGCAAAAAACAAGGCCTTTATCATTTAGGGAGTACTGATTACATGAACCGCTTTCAATTAGCGGAACGGGTGATACACAAATTTGCTTACGAGAAAGCAGCGTTAACACTTACCAACACCCAAGCCTTGGCTCAAGCGGCGGCTCGTCCACTTAATGGGGGGTTGCTGGCTCGAAAATTTTTGAGCGAATTTCCTGATTTTCGCTTTACTAACGTTGACGACTACCTAACTACCAAGTTACATGCTTAAGAATATCACAGAAGAGAATGGCTTGTTGGGCGCATTGACTCAGGTTGCACATAAAAATGTTACCAAGTCTATTAAACCCGGTGTAGATTACATCCCTGTGACGGGCAAAGTACTTGATGCCGATGACCTGCTTTATGGGGTGGAAGCCACTCTGGATGGTTGGCTCACTACCGGCCGCTTCGGTCCTAAGTTCGAGCAAAAGCTGGCCAAGTGGTTTGGCTGCAAGTCGGCACTAGTGGTAAACTCGGGTTCTTCGGCTAATCTTGTGGCCTTCTATACCCTGACTTCGCCCAAGCTTGGCGACCGTGCCATCAAGCCCGGCGATGAAGTGATTACGGTGGCCGCAGGTTTTCCCACCACCGTCAACCCAATTATACAATTCGGCTGCGTGCCGGTGTTTATCGACGTTGATATTCCCACCTACAACATCAAAGTTGAACTGCTGGAGCAGGCCATAACGCCCAAAACCAAGGCCATCATGATGGCTCACACCCTGGGCAACCCCTTCAACCTGGCCGAGGTGATGCGCGTGGCCCAGAAGTACAATCTCTGGGTAATTGAAGACGACTGCGACTCGCTGGGGGCCACATACAACGGTCAGAAAACGGGCACCTTCGGCGACCTCGCCACGCTTTCCTTCTACCCGGCCCACCACATCACCATGGGGGAGGGCGGCGCCGTGCTCATCAATAACATCCGGCTTAAGAAGATAGCCGAAAGCTTCCGCGACTGGGGCCGCGACTGCTACTGCGAACCCGGCAAAGACAATACCTGCAACAAACGCTTCTGCTGGCAGCTGGGCGAGCTGCCCTACGGCTACGACCACAAATACACGTACTCGCACATCGGCTTCAACTTGAAGGTGACCGACATGCAGGCCGCCATTGGCCTAAGTCAGCTCAACAAGGCTGATTTCTTTGTGCAGCGCCGCCGCGAGAACCACGCGATGCTGCTCGCCAAAATGAAGCAGTTTGAAGAACATTTCATTCTCCCTGAGCCCACGCCAGGCTCCGAGCCCAGTTGGTTTGGCTTCCTGCTCACCCTGCGCGACGACAGCCGCATAAACCGACAGGAACTGGTGCAGCATCTGGAAGACCATAAAATTGGTACGCGCCTGCTGTTTGCCGGCAACCTACTACGTCAGCCGGCTTACGTTGGTATTGAACACCGCGTGGTCGGTAACCTGACGAATACCGATACCATCATGAACCGTTCGTTCTGGTTGGGTGTGTGGCCTGGGTTGCAAGAAGAGCATTATGATTACATAGTAGATGTAGTCAATAAGTTTCTAGGTAAATAATATGCTATCTTTAATTTCAGTTGTTTGATCCAACGTATAAAAAAATGAAGGTTCTTGATAATCCTATTTGGTCTGTTATGATACCGGCTTATAATGCTAGTCGGTATTTAGCCGAGACACTGAATAGTGTGATTATGCAGAATTATAGTGAAGAGGAGATGGAAATAGTGGTAGTGGATAATTGCTCCACTGATAATACGATAGACATAGTTAAATCAGTAGGTAAAGGGCGTGTGCAGTGGGCGCAAAATAAGTCTAATATTGGAATGATTAATAATTTTAACCAGTGTGTTAAATTATCAAAAGGCAAATACATCCATATTTTAAACGCAGACGATTTAGTAAATGAGGATTTTTATAAGGTAATGGGTTCAAAGTTGGACTCTCATCCAGATGTCGGGCTGATAAGCTGCACAGCAGAGGTTATCAATGAATCAAGCCAAGTTATTTATAGAATGGAACCTAGTAAGCAATTGTTGGCGCCTACAAATAATATAGAGGAATTGATGTACGATAATCCCTTACGTACTCCGGCAGTAGTGGTTCGTCGCCAATCTTATACCAATTTAGGTTTGTTTGATACAAACATGAGTTTTGTTTTTGATTGGGAAATGTGGGTAAGAATTATATACAAGTGCAAGGGTTTACAAATTAATGATTATTTATGTGGATACCGTGACCATTCAAGCAGCGAAACCTCTCGGGTTGTGAATAATGGTGAATATATTAAAAATATTAATACTCTAATGAATAGGTTTGCGGCGCTTGGTTATCCAATCGACAAGGGAGAGATATCGAAAAAGATGAAGCTAATGTTTGAGGGATTTGTTAACAACACACCCGGTTTAAATAAGTCTGTGTACAAAGCGCTATGTTACGACTGCTTTGGTTTAGAGTATTATTTGAAACGTTTCTACTTCTCTCCTGTATTAAATAGAGTAAAAAAAATATTTTAAATTAAAAAGCACAGTACAACTTGCTCAAAGACTTTATCTGGCAAAAAGCGGGTTCGCTACCAAATCGGTTTTTAATCTATTGAATCCTAGCTTTATGAAAAAGATTTTATTTATTTCTCATGAAGCGACAAGGACAGGAGCTCCAATTGTATTGTTGCACTTGATCAGGTGGTTAAAAGAACAAACAGATTTGGAGCCATCCGTCCTAATTCTAAAAGGGGGTGGCGATATGCAAGTTGATTTTGAACAAATTGCGAATACATTCGTCTGGAGGAAGAACCCGCCAATGTCAAGGTGGAAACGCAATATTAAGCGGTTATTGAATGAGAGAATCGATGATTATCGTGACGTAAAAAATGAGTTAAGGGATTTAGCCCCAAATTTGATTTATGCAAACACAATAGTGACTTTAGAACTAGCAACAGAGCTTAGTGATATTTTGCGTTGTCCAGTTATGTGTCACGTACATGAACTTCAACTGATTATCCAGGAATCTATTGGTAATGATAAATTCACAAAATTAGCAAAGCGTGTAAATTTTTTTATAGCTGCTTCTGAAGCAGTATCTATTAATCTAATTAAGGCACATAATGTGTCAGAAGATAAAGTTGCAAAAGTCCACGAGTTTATTCCAGTGCTTGAATCTGCTCAATTTGAAATGAGCCGTCAAAATATACGTAATGAACTCTGCATTCCAGAAAATGCCTTATTAGTAATGGCATCAGGTACAATTGAGTGGCGCAAATCACCAGATTTGTTTATTCAAGTAGCGCAGCAAGTGCAAGAAATAGAAGGGCAGACGACTTATTTCATCTGGGTCGGTGGGGGGCTAGATTCTTATACTGGAGTAAGAGGGCAGTACGATTTGGCTCGAGCAGGATTGAATGACAAAGTGAAATTTATAGGGCAGAAGACAAATATTCATGAGTATATGTCAGGATCTGACATATTCTTATTGACTTCACGCGAAGATGCCTATCCCTTAGTTTGTTTAGAAGCGGCTTCCCTTGGAAAGCCTATTATTTGTTTCAAGGATTCAGGAGGAATGCCTGAATTTGTTGAAACAGATTGTGGCATTGTAGTGCCCTACCTACGTACAGATATAATGGCACAGGCAGTTGTTAGGTTAAGCAATGATAAGACTGAGCGTTTGAGGTTGGGTACTAATGGTGCTCGCAAAATGCGAGCAAGGCATACCGTTGATATATCTGCTAATGAAATAGTTAGTCTTATAAGAAAATTCTTGTAAGATAAGACCTCTCTTGATTTGATCTAATAATTACTTTCGTACATGACTTCAATGGTTACAGTTATTATTCCCAATTTCAATCACGCTAAATATTTGCCAAGGCGAATTGAAAGTGTCTTGCAACAGACGTATCCCAACTTGGAGATAATTCTGATGGATGATTGTTCGACTGATAACAGCCGGGAAATCATTGCCCATTATGCAAGCAAAGATTCTCGCATTAAAGTCGTTCTTAACGATAGAAACGGTGGCAATACGTTCAAGCAGTGGAATAAGGGCATTACACTAGCGACAGGCGCATACATCTGGATTGCTGAGAGTGATGACGCCGCCGAGCCTACCTTAGTGGAAACCCTGATGTCATACTTAGAAGCTAACCCTGAAGTGGTATTGGCCTATTGTGACTCTTATAATATGGATGAACACGACAAGGTATCGGGCACTTGGCAATGGTTTATGGCACAGCTTGACCCTGAATTGTTCACTCAAGATTTTGTAATGGATGGACATAAGCTTATTCAGCGCTTTATGTCCTACCGTAACATTATACCTAACGCCAGCGCCGTGCTGCTACGTAGGAGTACTCTCTTGGAAGCAGGGGAAGCAGCAGTAAGCATGAAAGTGTGCGGCGATTGGCTATACTGGGCTCGCATTCTATCACGCGGCAAAGCAGCGTTTGTGTCGCGCCAACTGAATTATTTCCGCACTCATAGTAACAACGTCCGCAGCCGCAATGACCTAAATGGCACTTCGCTACTCGAATCGGTGCAGATATTATCGGCTATGCGAGCTTATGGTCCGGCTGATGCCACTGCTTACGCGAAGGCCTTGCGTTATCTGCTTGATTTATGGTTTTATTCGTTCGTATACAAGAAAGTCCCGATAAGCCGGCATCGGCAGATTTACAGAGCATTTAAAGATATTGAACCATCATTCCCGCAGCAATTTCGCGCCGAACTGCAGCATTACCTGCTGAGCAACGGCATGAGTGGACTTCGCATGATGCTAGGCGACGGATTTTTATTTAAGATTACGGGTAAGCTGAAGAGAAATACACAGGTATCTTAAAGCGTAGCCGGCTGTGTTATCACTCGTAATATGCTCCCGTAAAGCGGTTGATTTAGCTGCTGTCAGCGAAAATGTAAAGAAGACCATTGGTGTGCCGTACGAGCTATTGGCAATTGATAACAGTACGGGTAAGTATGGCATCTGCGAGGCGTATAATCTAGGGGCATCGCAGGCACAATATCCCTTGCTATGCTTTATGCACGAAGACATTCGCTTTCGTACGGAAGGGTGGGGGAGTGTAGTGGTTGATACATTGGCTGACCAAACCATAGGCGCTATTGGAGTAGTCGGAGGAATGTTTCAACTGGCTGCACCCGCGGCGTGGTGGGGCTGCGGGCCCGAACTATACCGCGAAAACGTGATGAATGTGTTTGCGGACGGAAGCAGCCGCATGGATTTGTGTAACCCGGAAGCAGCTGCGCTCACCGATGTCGCTGTAGTCGATGGTTTGTGGATGTGCTCCCGCCGGGAAGTGTGGGAGCAACACCCCTTCGACTCGGCCACCTTTACAGACTTTCATTTCTACGACATTGACTATTGCACCGAGTTGTTCCGTCAGGGGATGCGGGTGTGTGTTACCTTTGGCCTGGTGCTGGAGCACCATTCCCGCGGCTCCGTCAATAGTGCGTGGCTGCTGAATGCCCTGAAGTACCAAAAGAAGCGCCGCGGGCAGCTGCCGTTTGGGGTGGCACAACCTACCCCAAGCCAACGAGCGGCTATGGAGCTTAAGGCCTTGCAAGAGTTTACGGGCCGCCTCATAAGAGCCCGCTTTCCAAGTAGCTTAATTTTACAATACTTGGCGCGGTGCTTATGCCACAATCCGTTTGACCGCGACAGTCTCTGGCTAGCCAAGCTGTGGCTGCGGGGAGGCGCACGCAAAAAAGACAACACCGAGAGCTGAACACGGCAAAAGCATGAGAATAGCATTTATAACGTTGCTCTACGACACTCCCGAGGGAGGAAGTGAGGTGCTTTGGGCCCGCACAGCCGCCCGGGCGCTGGCTGAAGGGCACAAGGTCATGGTATCGGCTTACGCCTGGCCGGAACTGCCCGGCACCTACCAACAGCTGGGGCAAGCAGGCGCCACTTTATTTTTTCGTTCGCGGTACGAGGGAAGCCTGCGCTACCGTGCACTGAGTTGGTTGCGACGCTTGCCTAGGGGAGGCGTGTTGCCCGAAGTACGGGCGTTGGCAGAATTCAACCCCGATGTGGTGGTAGTTAGCCAGGGGGGATGGATAGACCTCTATTACCACAACCAGCTTGCCGAATGGCTGCGGAAAGTTCCGTTTGTGCTGGTGTGCCACAACTATAACGACCCCGCCCGGCAGCGCGACTTCTCCCGCAGCAAAGTAGTGACACTTTTCGGCCATGCTAAGGAGGTTCTTATGATATCGGATAAACAGCTACGCACCATTCAGCGACAGCTAGTTGACCCCATTGCCAATGCCAGGGTTATTCAAAACCCTTTGAACCTACCCGCTACCTACCCACTGATACATACTCCAGCTACTGATGGTATAGCGCGCCTGTCGGTAGTGGCCAGCTTTGATGTAGACCGCAAGGGGCATGACGTGCTGCTGGAAGCATTGACTGCTCCCCAGTGGGCCCACCGTAGGTTTTGTGTTAATTTTTATGGTCAGGGCCCTGACCGCGAGTACCTGAAGGAACTCATTCGTTTCTACGGCCTCGAAGACCACGTTCAACTCTGCGGCTACTTTGCCGACGCCGCCTCTCTGTGGCAGAACACGGACTTAGTGGTTATTCCGTCCCGTATTGAATCGGGGCCTATGGTACTGCAAGAAGCCATGCTCTGCGGCCTGCCCGTTGTGGCAGCCGACGTAGGGATTGTGCGCGATTGGTTGGATGACGAAGAAACCGGCTTCATTGCCGATACCGCTTCGGCCATATCGCTAAATAAAGCACTTGACCGCGCTTGGTCCCGCCGGGCAGAGTGGTCTGATATGGGGGCATTGGCAGCTACTCGAACGCTTCCCCGCTTGGAAATCGACCCAGTTGGAAGCCTGTTGAAGCGGCTAATATCAATTGGTAACACTTCTGTCGCACCTACAGCGTAGTTGGGTGTAGACTGAGGTGGTCCAATTACGCTGGACAGTTTAGGGTGTTAGGTTGAAGAAGTTGTTTGTTAGTATGATAGGGTATCTGATAGTCGATGCTGGAGTGCAGGCGCTCGTGGTTGTAGTAGTCAAAATAGTCGGTGACGCTGGCTTAGGCATCGGCCAGGTCGGCAAAAACGGGCCGCTCGCGTAGTTCGAGCACCTCTGTTTTGAGCCGGGATAAGAGGCTTTCGGCCTGCCCATTGTCGTAGCAGTCGCCGCGCCGGCTCTGCGAGCGCACGGCTCCGTGGTCGTGCATCAGCGTTGGGTAGGCGTTGCCGCAATAATGCCCGCCGCGTTCCGAATGCACCAGCAGGCCTGGGGCCGGCGGCTGGGCCCAAAAAGCGCGTTGCAAGGCCCTGGTGACCAATTCTTCCGGCATCGTCGCCCCGACTTGCCAGCCGACCACCTGCTTGCCGGCCAGGTCCTGAAAGGCGCACAGATAGGCCCACTCGCCGTTCGCCAGCGGCAAATACGTGATATCGCTGACCCAGACGCGGTTCGCTTGGGTCGGCTTGGGCTGGTTAAGCAGCCGCTTCGCCGCGCACCGCAGCCCGTGGGTCGAGTCCGTGGTGCGCGGTGTAAAGGCCTTGAGGTACAGCGCGCAGGCTGGGGTGGTCTAGTGGAAACGGACAGTGAGCTAAGGTGGGTTGCTTTTCAAGTTGTGTTCAATTTGGTGGGGCGAGTGGTAGCCCAAGGCGGAATGGCGGCGGTCGAGGTTGAAGTAGGTGTCGAGGTTGTGAGCCACTTTCAGGCGGGCTTCTTCGAGGGAGTCGAATGCAGTGCAGTGGGGTAGCAATTCGGTTTTGAGCGTGCTCCAACCGGATTCTGCCTGGGCGTTGTCGTAGGAATTTTCGGGGCCTGCTGACGCTGGGCGGGGCCCCGGCTTGGGCGACACGGGCCCGGCAAGCGGCGCTGGTGTACTGCTGCTGCGGTCGGCGTGAATAATCAAGCCCGGCGCGGGTTGGCGCAGCGTCAGGGCCTGCTCTAGAGCCAGCAGCACGAGTTCAGTCGGCATCTGCGCGGCCAGGTGCCAGCCGACCACGCGCCGGGAGTAGGCATCGCGCCAGGTGGCCAGGTAACACCAGCGCCCGTCCACCAGGGGCAAGTACGTGATGTCGCCGACTTACACTTGGTCAGGGGCGGTGGGCGCGGGCTGGCCCAGCAAGCAGTATTCGGTGACCACGGCCGCCGGCCGGGTCGGCCACGGTGGTGCGGGGCCGTTGCGGGCGGGTGCTCAGGGCCCGCAGCCAGTGCCGGCGCAGCCACGTGCGCAGCGTGGCCTTTGGTCCGCAATTCGGCCCGCAGCCGCCGGGTACCGTAGCGGCTGGCATGGCACGCAAACGCTTGCTGGGCGGCTCGGTGCCAGGGTGCCTCGGCGGCAGGCCGCCCTCGCCACTGGTAATAGCCGGCCGCGCTCACGGCCAACAAGCGGCAGAGCACCTGCACCGGCCACGGCTCCGTGCAGCCTTGAATAAACGCGTAACGGCTCATGATTGAAGCGGTTGGGAAAAGATGGTCACGACTTTTTTTAAAATGTCGCGCTCCATTTCCACGCGCCGGAGCTCGGCGCGCAGTTGCTTGATTTCCGCACGTTCGGCGCTGCTGGGCACGACCTGTTTAAGCGCCTGGCGCTGCCAGTGGTCCAGCAGCACCGGTGTAATGCCTTTGGCACGGGCCACGTCGCTTTGCCGGGCTCCGGCCGCTACTTGGCGCACCCACTCGGCCTTGAAAGCCGGCGTGTATTTCTTGCGGGTGGAGGGGCCCCTCCAGGATTCTGTTTTTCAGTCATGGGCAGCGGAAGTTAAGACTTCTCGCTGTCCGTTTTTACTGGACCACACCACTTCTTGGATGAACACCCGAACTGATAAGGCTCCATTATCTTTGCTTAGCAGTTTTTTGTGTAACCCTCCTATGGATGAATAATCCATTCCTATCTTTTGCCCAGCAACACAACCCAATTCGCTCTAAAATCCTGGTAGCTATTGCAGATGTATAGAGTATATCTTGGCGAGAAGGTCAAGAATTTTGAAGCTGACTACAGCGTATTCAACCTCGTTGCTCACACTGTGGGCGTCGCCAATGGCCTTGATGCACTGCACTTGGCATTAGAGGCGCTGGAGGTGGAGCCGGGCGACGAAACCATTGTTCCTAGCAACACCTACATTGCTACTTGGCTGGCCATATCCTTCGTGGGTGCTGTGCCGGTCCCTGTCAAGCCAAGTCCTTGCACATACAATATTGACCCTGCTCGCTTGGAAACAGCTCAATCACGACTCGCACCAAAGGAATAATGCCTGTACATCTTTACGGACAAGCCTGCGAGATGGGCTCCATTCTGAAAGTTGCCCGTCGGCACAACTGGTGGGTGGTTGAAGATAACGCCCAGGCTCAGGGAGCCATATGGGAGGAATGACCGTAAGCTTCGGAGCCGTGAACAGCACCAGCTTCTATCCGGCCAAGAACCTGCGCGCGGACGGCGACGCCGGAGCTGTTACAACGAATGATGCTGAACGGGCGCATAAGATTCAGGTATGGCGCAACTACGGCTCTCAGCAGAAATACTACAACGAAGTAATTGGCCATAACTCGCTACTGGATGAGCAATAGGCAGCCGTTTTGCGGGTTAAGCTTAACTATTTGCCGCAATGGTTTTTACAGCGTCAAAATGTTGCTCAGCTCTATAACCAGCAACTTGCCGGGATACCTGACCTGTTACTGCTTGTAACGGACCCCAGTGCCACGCACGTATACCACCTGTACGTGTTTCGAACTACTCAGGGTGCTTCCCTGCAGCAACACCTGACAGAGCAGGGAATGAGTACGCTTATTTACTACACAATTCCGCCCCAGCAGCAGACCTACGCCCACCTGGCCATTCTGCTGGGCACCTATCCTCTGGCGGAGGAGTTGGCCCCGACGTGTTTGAGCTTGCCCATGTGGCCGGGAATGACGCAGGAGCGCATTCTAGCGGTGGCTACGGCTATCCGAAGCTTCTTAGGGGATAGAGGGTAACCTTGCTTTTACACAACAGTCCAATGTTAAACCCGCATTTGATAGAATTTCCTAAATTGGGCAACCCAGAGATTGGTTATATTTCTGTCGTTGAGCAAAATACATTTGTTCCCTTCGACATTCAGCGGATATATTGGACCTACTACACGCCGGAGAGCATAGTACGTGGTCGGCATGCTCATCATGAGACGGAGCAGGTGTTGATTGCCGCTGCTGGACGCATCACCGTTCTCACCGAGCTAGCCGACGGAACGATGCAAACCTTTCGGCTCGACGACCCTAATGTAGGATTGTACGTGCCGCCGCATGCCTGGCACACCATGCAGTACTCACACTCAGCCGTGCAGTTGGTGCTGTCGTCGGTGCTCTACAACGAGGCCGACTATATTCGGGACTACGATGAGTTTAGGCGGGTATGGCAGGCGAAATAATGCCTTCCGTTGATGCGGCTCTGGTAGCGGCTCGGGCCACCGAGCTAGGGCTACATTCCCCCACGCATTTTTTGCGCGAGCTTCCGACAGTGGCTCAGCAGGCGCGCTACGGCACGGGAATGGCTATACGCTTTGGCAGTGGGGTAGGGGAAGAAGTGCTGCCGATGGCACTTGGTGCAGGAGGCCAATGGCTGCTACGACACTTGCCTTGGGATTCGGAGTTTTCCGGCACCACTACCTATCGGCTGTTTACCGGGTTATTTGCTAAGGACACGGACCCACAACTGCTGGCTCAGGCGGCAGCGGACCTGCGTGGCGAACTGGCCAAGCGTGGGCCATACTACGCCTTCAGCGTGGTGCCGGCCGAAGACGTGGCCCTCTTGCAGGCCCTGAGCGGCGGGGGCTGGCGACTGATTGAAACCCGGCTGACTTTTTACCGGTCCACGGCCGAGCCTCTAGCCGTGCCGGTTGTGCCAGTGCGCCTAGCGAGGTTAGATGAAGCCGCGCACATCGGACAGGTAGCGGCCACGGCGCGCAACGCGTATGACCGGTTTCATGCTGACCCTTGGTTTGGAGAATCCCGCGCCGATGCGCTGTTGGCGCGTTACGCCGAAGCGGCCGTAGCCGGCACCTACGCCGCCGACGCCGTGCTCGTGCCCGATGAAGCTGGTTTGCCGGTAGACTCATTTCTGGCCATTGCCGATACAGCCCCAGACCTCGATATCCAGGGCAGCGGGTTGTCGCGGGTGCTGCTGGCTGCCGTTGGCTCGCAAAACCGCGGCTGGCACGTGAAGCTGGTGGCTGAGGCCGTGCGCCGTGCGACGGGACTCGGGATGCCGTATGTGCTCATGACCACGCAAGCAACAAACCGGCCCGTCTTTCGCAGCTGTGAGAAGCTGGGTTTTCGGCTGGGCAGTACGGCCCATGTGCTGGCTTGCTTTTCAGATTAACTTTGCGGCGTGAACGTTCCCTTCCTGTCTTTTGAGCCCCAACATGGGCCGTTACGTGGAGCCATGACGGAAGCCTTCGCCCGCGTTTACGATTCGCACTGGTACGTGCTGGGCCAAGAGGTGAAACGCTTCGAAGAGGAGTATGCTGCCTTCAACCACGTTGAATATGCAGTGGGCGTGGCCAATGGCCTCGATGCACTGACCTTAGCCCTGCGAGTGCTCGGAATAGGTCCTGGTGACGAGGTTATTGTACCATCCAATACGTACATCGCCACCTGGCTGGCCGTGACGCAAGTGGGCGCCACCCCCGTGGCCGTGGAGCCAGACCCCATCACCAGCAACCTTAACCCCAAACTGATTGAGGCTGCTCTCACGACGCGCACCCGTGCCATCATGCCAGTGCATCTCTACGGCCAGGCCTGCCGCATGCGCGAAATTATGGCCATTGCCCACCGCTACGGCCTGCAGGTGGTGGAGGACAATGCACAGGCGCAGGGAGCTGTGTTCGAGGGCCAACTAACCGGCAGTTTTGGGGCCGTAAACGGTACCAGCTTCTACCCCGGCAAAAACCTGGGCGCCCTCGGCGATGCCGGGGCCATAACCACCAACGATGCAGATTTGGCCCAGAAGCTTCAGGTGCTGCGCAATTACGGCTCGCAGCAGAAGTACTATAATTCGGTAGTCGGCTACAACTCCCGCCTTGATGAGTTGCAAGGAGCCTTGCTCCGTGTGAAGCTCCCGCATTTGCCCACCTGGACAGATCTGCGCCAGCAGGTGGCCGCTTGGTATGGGCAACATTTGGCTGGCATCGAAGGGTTACATCTGCCACGCACGGCCCCCGGCGCTACGAATGTCTATCACCTTTACGTGGTGCACCACGGGCGCCGCGATGCCTTGCAGCAGCACTTGGCAGCCGCCGGCATCAGCACCATGATTCACTATCCGGTGCCACCGCACCGACAGCAGGCATATGCCAGCCTGAACCTGCCGGCCGGGCGCTTTCCTATCGCTGAAGAGTTGGCCGCTACCTGCCTGAGTTTGCCCATGTGGCCCGGCATGCAGGAAGCTCATGTGGCCGCCGTGGCCGCTGCCATTCGCAGCCTTCCGCGCTAGTCAATTCACTGCGCGCCAAGTTTTTTTATTTTACCCTTATGCCCAAGCTCTCTGTCATCATTCCCTGCTACTTTAACGAGGATAACGTCCCGGTTACGGCCCGCGAACTGGTGGCGAATGAGACGAATTTCCCGCCCGACGTAACGTTTGAGTATGTGTTCGTGAACGACGGCTCCGGTGACGACACCCTAGGCGCCCTGCGCCGGGTGCAGGGCGAATACCCCGGCTTTATCCGCATCGTGGACCTAGCAAGTAACGTGGGTTCCTACAACGCCATCGTGGCCGGCATGGCGTACGCCACCGGCGACTGCATGGCCGTCATCACCGCCGACCTGCAGGACCCGCCCGAGCTGATAGTTCAGATGTACGCCCACTGGCGACAGGGATACAAACTGGTCATCGGCAACCGCCAGGACCGGGAAGAGGCCGGCCTTGCGGTGGCCATGGCCAAGCTGTTTCATTGGCTGATGAAGAACCTGGCCCTGAGCAATATTCCCGACGGTGGCTTTGATTTCGTGTTCTTTGACCGGCAAGTAGCTACTGAGGTCCTTAAGTTGCACGAGCGGAATTCCAACGTGTTCTACCTTATGGTATGGATGGGTTTTGCCTACGTAAATATCCCGTATACCCGCCGTAAGCGTCAAATCGGCAAATCGCGCTGGACGCTTTCCAAGAAGGTAAAGCTATTCATTGATTCGCTAATGGCTTTCTCCTTTGTGCCCATTCGGGCTATTTCAGTACTGGGTCTTAGCCTTGGTGCTATTGCTTTATTATATGGACTTTACGTCATTGCCCTGAAAATTTCAAGTGCTAACGAGCCTGCAGGATGGACCACGCTGATGGTTGTGCTGCTGTTTGTCTCTGCTTTTCAGATGATAGCGCTGGGAGTAATAGGCGAGTACGTGTGGCGCGGACTTGACGCGGCGCGGCAGCGGCCGCTGTACGTAGTGCGCGACGTTTTTTAAGTAAGAAGAGCGTAGTCCTGATGTAATTCAGTTGGTTGAAAAGTTTTGGTGACTTGGGCCCGATCGGCTAGGGGTCGGTCGCCTTCGCCGGCATCAGCCATCACAAAGCGAAGCTGCTTAAAGCCTTGCTTATGCAGGTATAGAGGGCTGCTTTGTCGCCGACCCAGTCGTTTTCGTGGCCCGACGTAAGTGGCCAGCAGCAAGCCGCCCGTATCAACCACGCGCTCGTATTTGCGACCCTGGATTTTCTTGTGCGCGTCAAAGCCATTGGCTAGCACGCCGCGCTCACTGCATCTGATGGATTGGGCATTGAGCCAGGCCACGCTGTTCGGGCCCGGGAGGCGTAAGGG
The DNA here is from genome assembly GCF_020711255.1 of Hymenobacter plasmatis. Taxonomy (GTDB): domain Bacteria; phylum Bacteroidota; class Bacteroidia; order Cytophagales; family Hymenobacteraceae; genus Hymenobacter. Next base: position 3,076 of record NZ_JAJFAW010000015.1, on the reverse strand, counting down.
AGTCGCCCGCTGGCGGTGGCGGAGCGCAAGGAACTACTTGACCCGCCCAGCGGACTTCGGCTTGCCAGCGGCGGAAATAGCAGTAGACCAGCGGAAAGGGTGGGAACTCCTGTGGCAAGAGCCGCAACTGGCAGCGGCTCTTGGACCAGTAGAGCCAAGCGTTGACAATCAGGCGCCGCGAATGAATGTGGCAGCGCATATCGGAAAGGCTACTTGAATAAAATGCCACTGGGAATCAATCAAGTCCGTCTTATACATCTTTGGTAGGATGAAGAAAAGGAATGATTTGACTGATATTTCTGTCTACCAATTACTTGCAGTTCTTGACATGCTCTTTTATAGGCTACATTACAGTGCTGTCCTCCTGAACTGTACCTCCTCAGTTTACTGAGGAGTACTTTTGCTTTTCATTTTGGGAAAATAATTGCCGAACTTTTCTAGTTCATTCAAGATTCAGATGTCCACATCAGTTATTTCTCGCTTTAAACGGGTGCTTATGGACCTTGCGGATAAAGCCGTTGCACTATTGCCCGAATGGACAGACGAGCAATCTGCAAAATTGGCCATGCGGGATGCAATACCTGCTTTTACTGCGACACTACCAGTCAATATGGCCACTATTCCCGCTAGCCATGCAGATAGGTTTCGAGAACCGATATCCTTTTCCCCCAAATACCTCTACACGCTGCGCAACGTGTATGTTTCATACTTAGGAGTTGTATTTCGGAACGGCCGCATCTTTCAGCCAAGTCTGGTGCGTCCCGACAACCCGGCGCATGTGTATAGTTCTTTAGAAGGGCGGCAAAAAAGTGCTTTCTTAGCCCGCCAATGGGGGGCACAGGTACGGCACCCCTTGGCCGATACCCAACTGCCTTTGGTGCTAGCATACGAGAGTTGGTCAGCTCAGAACTACTACCACTGGTTTTGCGATGCCTTGCCCCGCCTTTTGTTGCTGCGCCAGCATTACTCAACATGTACCCTGCTGTTGCCACATGCCTTACCGGCTTTTGCGCGAGAAAGCTTAGCCTACCTCGGTTTCTGTAATCTGCACTTTATTGGAAAACAGGACGTGGTGAAAGTCAACGAATTGATTTTTCCAGAGCCCGTGGCATCCGGGGGATTGCATGACCCTGAACTCATTCAGCAGGTTCGCGATGCTTTGCTGCAACACGCGACGCCGCTAGCTACGCCTCATAAACCAAAGCGCCTCTACGTTTCGCGCGCACGTGCTCATAAACGAAAACCGTGCAATGAGGCGCAAGTGGTAGCCTTGTTACATCAGTACGATTTCGCAGTAGTCTACCTAGAAGACCATAGTTTCGCCGAACAAGTTGAATTGTTGCGCGACTCGGAAATCCTGGTTGGAATGCACGGTGCGGGTCTGACTAATCTTTTATTCTTGCCTACCGGCTCGCATGTAATAGAGTTTATGAATGCTGAGAGCATGAACCTATGCTATTACCACTTAGCATCGGCTATCGGAGTACAGTACAGTTGTCTGCTATGCTCCCCCATCGTACAGACCGGCCTTGACCCTAACCATTCCGACATTTTGGTGGACTTGGTTCAGTTAAAGGAAACCATCACTGGTGTTCTGCAGAAACACAATTGATAATCTTTAAATCAGCTGAGATGAAAGACTAAGAGCCAGTTGAATATTAAAAGTGCTATGTTGCACGAGGATATTTGGTGCATCAAATAGCACCTCTGTAGCAGCAAGCTTACTAAGCTACCTGTGAAAAATGGCTGTTTTTGGCCTCATTAAGCGGCATAAACATTCATAAGCTCTAATTTCTAACAGAGTTTTAGAAATTTACGTCAACAATCAAGGCATTTTGACCCTTATTATTTGTTTAAACCCATAAATGTTTAGTAAATGAAACTTTCGATAATCATAATAAACTATAACACTTATGAGATGACGTGTGATTGTTTGCGCGATATCTATAAAAACACTTGGAATTTTGATTTTGAAGTTATTCTAGTTGATAATGCTTCTGTAGAGCGTGACCCAGAAGACTTTAGAATGGCATTTCCTTTGATAAAGTTGATTAAGAGTGTTGAAAACAGTGGATTTGCTAGAGGAAATAATTTAGGAATTGCTGTATCTAAGGGCGAATACCTTTTGATTTTGAATTCGGATACATTAAATCTAGATCAAGGGATAAACACATGCGTAAGGTATATGGATTTGCATAAGCAAGAGGCTGATTTAGCGGGAGTGGGGTGTAAAATCCTTTCACTCGATGGCAGCAGGCAGAACTCAGCTTGGGATTACCGCATAGGCCTAAAAGCGACCTTGCTCAATAATGCAATTATAAGTTTTGTAGCATCAAAGGTGGGTTATGGCAAATACCGTCAGGAGGAATATGTAGCGTCAATGCACGAGAAGGAGCATGCTGTTCAAGCCATGCTGGGAGCATTTATGGTGGTGCGAAGAGCAGTGGTCGAGAAGGTAAAACCATTTGACCCTGATTTTTTTATGTATGGTGAGGAGACAGAATGGTGCTATCGAATTAATGACAAGGGCTATCGGCTAATGTACACTCCAGACGCTAGTATTACCCACATTGGAGGGGGTACAAGTTCTAGCTTGATTAAAAATGAACAAACGGACCGTCAATTTTACCTATCGATTATGCTACTTGTTTTTAAGCAAAGTGGTTATTTTGGTCTTGTAATTTTCAACATCCTGTTTATTATGAATTATATTACAAATACTCTGCAAATGCCTTTTAGAAGCGCCAAGATTAGAGAGGGTCACAAAAATATGCTCAAAGGCACTTTCTATTCTCTAAGACACCAGAGAACAATGTTGAAGTACTTTAAACCTGCTTTTGCTTCTAGTAAATTCCCATTTAAGTTATCCATTGTGGAGGAATTAGCGTAGCGCCTAATTGCATTCACATATTATGATGGAGAGTGCTTTATTAGTAAACAGTTGCATCGGCAATGCCTTTTCGAACTCGCAATTTGGTGCCTCTCCAGGCGTTTTTATGTAAGAGCGTGTTGGGGATTTTAGCAGGGCAAAAAGAAACGAGTCAGTAAGTTGCAAGGGGAGTTCCTAGGCTCCGCT
>NZ_JAJFAW010000014.1 GCF_020711255.1 Hymenobacter plasmatis | reverse complement strand
GACGCCCCGCTCTTTTTGGCTGTCATAACAGAAGAAATATACGTCCTTCTTCTGTCCGCCTTGCCTAGACCACCTCACACTTTGCCACCCGTAATCAACCGGTCATCCCACTCTCGCGTCAGACCAGCCCCTTGCGCAATATCTTTAATCCAGTCGCACCGTTGCTGCCAGGAGCGGGCCGGGAACTTCCACCCCCATCGCTCACCAATCTTCAAGGCAATGGGTGGGAGGGGCACTGCCGCATCATTGCCCGTCTTGCCCTGCGCGTGGAGCAGCGCAGCCACCTCGTGTCCGTCAGGAAGCTTCAGCATAATTCGTTCACGCTTATCGAATTTTTCCAGGTCCTCGTACCGTCGCCCGCTGAACAGCTGAAACAGCCACCGGTCTCGCTCTTCCGCAAGGTGCTGCGATGTCGGCTGCCAAGTAATCAGCTTACGCACCTCCTCAATCTCCAAATCCAGCTGCGGCGCGTTCTTGGCCGTGTACTGCAGCCACGCCATATCCGCCGGCAGCCCTAGCTGCTCTAAGCACTTGCGAATACCCCCAAAGTGCACCTTGATGGTAGCGTCCGACTTCTGCAGGTCCAGCAGGTGCTGCTGATATTCCTTAGCCACCTTCTGCGTCACTTGGTCAGGCCGGAGGTCAGGCCGCCAGCTTTCCATCATCGTAGCCAGTTGGTCATACTTGCGCAACGAGTCTTTGGCCAGGTTACGATTTTCGCCCTTCCACTCTTCCAGCACTTGCCGGAAGGTGAGGTTCATGGCTACCGGAGCCACTGCCATGGTCGGAGCCACCGGGAACAGCTCTGCTAGCAGCACTGCCTTGCTTACCTTTTGAAAAGGGGCCTTTTCAAATAGGTGGTTGAAGGTATCGGTCACGTCCTTCTCCAACCCCGCTAGCCGGGCATTGATGTTGGTGGCCGTGTCCGGGTGCGTCGGCACGCCTGCTTCTTCCTCCTTCGGCGTCAGACGCCGCCCGCTCAAAGCGCGCTGGCTCTTCAAGTCCCACAAGCATTCCACCTCGCTGCCCTTGCCTGGCCGTTCCGGCAACACGATTTCCCCGCTATCTACCTGCAATTCCTCGCCGTGCCACCTAGCAGTGAGCCGAACCGGGCAGCACCCTTCCCGATTTTTGGCCGTCAGCCGCAAGTAAAACTTGACACTTATGGTCTTCTTGTAAGCGGTTGGGCGTATCATCGGCTTAGGTTATGTCCCGGTTTGTGTCCCGGTCTCTGTCCCGGTTCATACCGAAAGTTAACCGGCGACGGCCGGACTACCAAACCCAAATGTGCCCTGAATGGCTTAAAAACAAAGAAGCCCACCGGTTATCGGCAGGCTTCTTGTGTTGTAGCGCTCCCTCCTGGGCTCGAACCAGGGACCCTCTGATTAACAGTCAGATGCTCTAACCGGCTGAGCTAAGGAAGCAATTTCTTGCCCGAAACCCGGTTGTTGTTGTTTCGGACTGCAAACTTACGACCTTCTCTAAAAAAGCACAAGCTGAAATCAGTTTTTTTTCTAAAAAGTTACGCGCCGGCTTAGTTTGTGATGTTGAGCAAGGTGCCCTGCAAGCTCGTACTGTATTGTTTTAGAGGCCTTGGCGCGGGTCCGCCCGTTATTTGGCCGCGCAAATCGAATTGCGAATTGCAGCAGGAATCGCGCATAAAAAGCCGCGAGTTGCGGTCCAGGCTCACCAGCGCGCAGGCATCATAGGGCCGGTATGGGCAGTTGCGCTCGAAAGCCAAGTAGGTGCCCGCGCTTTGCCGAACCACAATTACGCCTTTCACCCCACCGTCACCAGCGGGCCCTTTCACCGGCAAAGTCACCGCGCCGTTATCGTAGCGTAGCGCGGTGTAGGCCTGGTTCGTGATGTTGATGCTGAGGTTCACTGGCGCGTACGGTATCAGCGGCTGGTCATCCACTTTGTCGCCGCAGGCTGCCACAAACAGCAACGAGCACAGAGGCATGAACCGGGAAATACGGCGCAGCAAGGCTTCAGCGGAATTGCTCATTGCAGACAGTTTAATGGTAATCGTAAAACCCCCGGCCCGTTTTGCGGCCGTGGTGCCCGGCATCTACTTTCTGCTGCTGGATGCGGCTGGGCCGGAACTTGGCATCCTGGTAAAACGAGGCATACATAGCGCTGGTCACCGAGAAGTTGGTATCAACCCCAATCAGGTCCATCAACCGGAAAGGGCCCATTTTGAATCCACTGGCTTCCAGCAATTCATCCACTACCTGGAAAGAGGCCACGTTCTCCTCCACAATCTTCAGGCTCTCCACATAGTAATGACGGGCCACGCGGTTCACAATAAAGCCGGGGGCATCGGCGGCGCGCACGGGCGTTTTACCCAGGCGCCGGGCCAGGGCTTCCACAGCATCGGCCACGGCCGGAGCGGTGGCCACGCCGCTTATTACCTCCACCAGCGGCATCAGCGGCGCCGGGTTGAAGAAGTGCATGCCCACCACCCGCTCCGGGTGCGGCACTGGTGCGGCCAGCTGCGTGATGGGCAACGACGAGGTATTGGAAGCCAGAATGGTGTCCGGACCGTTGAGCACGGCCAATTCCCGGAACAGCTGGTGTTTTACGTCGAGCCGTTCCACCACAGCCTCAATCACGAGGTCGGCCTGGGCCAGTCCCATGTCGGTGGCCACGGTGAGGCGGGCCAGGGCGGCGTTACGGTCTTCGGCGGTGAGCTTGTTTTTCTCCACCAGTTTGCCCAGGCCGGCGGCAATGGCCGTCTGGGCTTTCTCCAGGGCAGTGGGGCTGAGGTCGAATAAAACGGTGGGTAGGCCGTGCTGAATACCGAGCTGCGCAATGCCCAGCCCCATGGTGCCGGCCCCCACCACGGCGAGCGTTTGAATGTCCTTCATGCTGCGAAGGTAAACGGCCCGCACCGCCAAGTATTGCTTGGCAGCGCAGGCCGCTGGTTGGTTGGGCTAAGCCGGGCGCCTATTTCTTAAATAACGAGTTGACAAACGTGTGCCGGTCAAACAGCTGCAAATCGGTCATCTTCTCCCCCACCCCGATGTAGCGCACCGGAATGCTGAACTGGTCGGAAATGCCGATAACCACGCCGCCGCGGGCCGTGCCGTCGAGCTTGGTGATGGCCAGGGCCGTGACTTCGGTGGCTTTGGTGAATTCCTTGGCTTGCAGGAAGGCGTTCTGGCCAGTGCTGCCGTCGAGCACCAGCAGAACCTCGTGCGGCGCATCCGGAATCACCTTCTGCATCACACGCTTGATTTTGCTCAATTCGTTCATCAGGTTCACCTTGTTGTGCAGGCGGCCGGCCGTGTCAATAATGACCACATCGGCCCCCATCTCCACGCCTTTCTGCACGGCGTCGTAGGCCACGGAAGCCGGGTCGGTGTTCATGCCGTGGCTTACCACAGGCACGCCCACGCGCTGCCCCCAAATGATGAGTTGGTCCACGGCGGCGGCCCGGAAGGTGTCCGCCGCACCCAGTACTACCTTCTTGCCAGCGGAATGAAAGCGGTGGGCCAGCTTGCCGATGGTGGTGGTTTTGCCCACCCCGTTCACGCCCACTACCATGATGACGTAAGGCTGCCCGGTGGTGCCGGCACTGTCCAGCAGGGCCGAGGAGCCGGAATTATTGTCTTCCAGCAAGCCAGCAATTTCCTCGCGCAGGATGCGGTCCAGCTCGCCGGTGCTCACGTACTTGTCGCGGGCCACGCGGGCTTCGATGCGGTCAATGACTTTGACCGTGGTTTCGATGCCCACGTCGGCGTGCACGAGCAGGCCTTCCAAGTCGTCGAGCACGGCTTCGTCCACGGTGCTTTTGCCCACCACGGCCTTGCTCAGCTGCTCAAAGAAATTGGCTTTGGTCTTTTCCAGGCCTGCATCAAGCGAGGCTTGCTGGACGGTGCTTTCCTTGTCTTTCTTAAAAAAATCGAAGAGGCCCATAAGTGGGAGCGCAAAGCCAGAGCCCTGCGTATCGGTGAACGATTGGTGGTAATAAATGCTAACAGCAATGCCGCAGCGCGAGCCCAGGCCAGCGGGTTGCGCTACAGCATACGGCAAACACGAAAAAAGTCCCACGAAGGTGGGACTTTTTCAGCGTTAACTACAGCGCCAGTGGCTTACTTGTTGCCGGTGGCCAAGTACTCTTGTACTTTGTCGAGGAGCACCATTTCCTCGCGGAAGGTGTAAGCACCGGTTTTCTCCGATTTCACGGCACGAATAACCTTTGCCCAGTTCTTGGCATTCTCTGTGCTTTTCAGAGTTGCTACTACTTTCTTAGCCATTGTTCAGGTTATTTAATTTCCTTGTGAACAGTCATTTTCTTGAGGATGGGGTTGAATTTCTTCAACTCGATGCGCTCAGGGGTGTTTTTGCGGTTCTTGGTGGTGATGTAGCGCGAGGTGCCCGGCATCCCCGAGTTTTTATGCTCGGTGCATTCCATGATAACCTGCACCCGGTTTCCTTTCTTGGCCATCTCGACGGGGGTGTGTTTTTAAATTTAGGACTGCAAAGGTACGGGTCTTTTTGGAAACGACAAAGGAAAAGTAACGTCAACTTTCAGTTGGCGAAGTAGAAGCGGAATTTCATCAGTTAAAGCGAATGAAAGCGAACGTCATGCTGAGCTTGTCGAAGCATCTCGCCCGGGGTATTGGCTCAATCGTCTGTCATGCTGAGCTTGCGAAGCATCTTATCAGAGTCGAACGAGTCGTCTAGCCGTGATAAGATGCTTCCTTCGTCAGCATGACAGACGATTATTGACAGGCGATTGAATTAGTACTGAGGTAAAGAAACTTGGCTACGCCGACCTTCGGTTCGCTGCGCTCTGCATGACCACCTTTTAGCCCCAATCACCAGCTACTTCAGCTCCGGCAGCTTCCAGCCTTCCAAGGCGCTGGGCTCGGCCATGAGTTTCTCGATATCGGCTACGGTGCGCGGAGCCTCGGCCGAGAGGTTCTCGTAGCCAGTGGCTGTAATCAGGGCATCGTCTTCGATGCGCACACCGATATTCCACCATTTGGGGTCGCAGGGCGAACCCGCCGGGATGTAGATACCGGGTTCCACCGTGATGACGTTGCCGGCCCGCAGCGGGCCGTAGGTGCCGCGGTCGTGCACGTCGAGGCCCAGGTAGTGGCTTGCACCGTGGGGATAGTATCGGCGAAATTCTTCCTTCTTTTTGATGATGCCGAGCTTGAGAAGGCCATTGGCCACTACATCTTGGGTGGCTTTGTTGGGCGCATTAAACTCGGCACCGGGGCGGCAGGCCGCAAAGCCGGCCTCCTGCGCGGCCAGCACCAGTTCGTAAATCTGCCGCTGGGTTGGGCTGAACTTACCACTGGGCGGGGCCGTGCGGGTCACGTCGGCGGAATAGCCATGGTATTCGGCCCCACAGTCCATCAGCACCAAGTCGTTGTCGAGGCGCTGGCGGTCATTGGTTTCGTAGTGCAGAATGCAGCCATTGGCCCCACCGCCCACAATACTGGGGTAGCCCTGAAACTCGGCGCCGTAGCGGCGGTACACGTACTCGTGCAGGCCCTGTACGTCCATTTCGCCCATGTCGGGGCGTAGCAGCTTCATCACCTCGCGCTGGCCCTGGGCGCTGATGCGGATGGCGCGGCGCAGCAAGGCCAGCTCGTCATCGGTTTTCACAGCCCGCAGCTCGTCCAGTTGCTCGCCTAGCGTGACGCCGTCGTAGCGGCTGGTGGCATTCGGGTTGATGGCACGCTGGCGCTCAGCATCGGTAGTGGCCGCCAGATAGGCTTTCACCGACGGCTCGTTGGCCATGGCCGGGCGTTCCTGCACCAAGGTGGTGAGGTAGGCCTTCATTTCTTTGGGGTTGCTGGCACCGTAGCGCTTCAGCAGCTTCGCTACCACCGTGCGGGTGGGGTCATAGTCGGCCGGCAGGGCGGTTTGCTGGCGGAAAGTGGCCACCAGGCTGGCCAGGTCGGCAGGCGCTTTGGCGTCGTCGCGGGCATCGGTGGGCAGGTCCGTGAACAGAATCTGGTCGAAATCAGCCCAAGCGATACCGGCCTTGGCAAATTCCTTGTTGTCGGCGGCAAATTGCACGCCCAGTTGGCCTTCGGCCCCGGCGGCTCCCAGTCGGCGGCCGGTCCACTGCTCGCGGGCTGGGTCGCGGGGCTGGGTAAACAGCGCCTCCGTGATGCCCGGCTGCCCGCCTACGGTGCGCGGCTCCTTGAACAGCAGCAGCACCGCATCGGGCTCTTCGTAGCCGGTGAGGTAGTGGAAGTCGGGGTTTTGGTGGTACACGTAGTCCACGTCGTTGGCCCGGTTGCGGACGGGCGCAGCAAACACCACGGCCACGCCGTGCGGCGGCAGTTGGGCGCGCACCAGTTCCCGCCGCTGCTTGTGGAAAGCGGGCGACAGAAAATCGGTGGGCCGGGCCGGTGACGGGGCCGCGCTCAGCGGCTCAGGAATGGACGTTGGTTTTTGAGCGGCCGCCGCGAAGGCCGCCAAGGCCAGCCAGCCGCTTAAAACCATTTTGGCACTACGCCGCCAGTGCGATGCTAAAAGCAAACAAACAAAGAATGGGAGCAGCATAGAAGACCGAAAGGGTGAAAAGACTGGCACTAAATGGCAAGGCACTGCCAATAGACAAAGCCAGCGCCGATACAGTTGCCGCAAGGGCAAGCGTATCGGCGCTGGCTTTGTCTAGTATCAGGTAAATAGTATTCAGTAGAAAGGCTCGCAGCGGCTATACCGGCTGCTCTACTTCTTACTGGCTACTAAGCACTTGCTACCGCAGTCTAGTAAACGATGAAGCCCTGCTCCTTGGCCTTCTTCAATACCGACATAATGCCGTTCTTGTTGATGGTGCGGATGGTGGACGTAGCTACTTTCAAAGTAACCCAAGCGTCTTGCTCGGGGATGTAGAAGCGCTTTTTCTGCAGGTTCGGATAGAACTTGCGCTTGGTCTTGTTGTTAGCGTGCGAAACGTTGTTACCAACGCGGGTACGCTTGCCGGTCAAATCACAAACACGGGCCATGATATCGGTGGGTTAAGAATTACTAAAGCAGGGAAACGGGCCGCAAATATCGGCAAAAGTCTGGCATTCACCAAGCACCCTACGCTTATTTCTGGTCGGATGCGCCCTGAGAGCCTGCTTTGGCCCGAAATTTCCAGGGGCAGTGCCGGCAGCCGCTCTGGCAACAGCTGCCCCGGCGCCGGTGGTACTGCTCAGTGAAGACGAGGTAGCCCTCGGGCGTGTAGTAAAAATCGCCGGGCTGAAGCGGCTGGGGAACGGGGGCAGGCATGGGGCACCAAAGTTACGGCGGCCTGCGCCGGAAGCAGCCTCGGCGCTACCTTGAGGCGGTCATTTCCAGGGCCGCAACCAATCCGGGCCGGCTACTGAGCACCCAGCGCCAGCTCAATCGGCCGCTGACTCACGAGGCAATAGTTCGACTCCCTGAGCTGAAAAAACGTATTTTCGTGCGCTCACTTAACCCTCCCACCCGCCTTATGCAAACCTCCTCCCCTACCGCCACCAGCAGCCGCGCCGAGCAGCTGATGCAGCTCGAAGACCAGTACGGCGCGCACAACTACCACCCGCTGCCCGTGGTGCTGAACCGCGGCGAAGGCGTGCACCTGTGGGACGTGGACGGCAAGCATTACTACGATTTCCTGTCGGCCTACTCGGCCGTGAACCAGGGCCACTGCCACCCGCGCATCATTGAGGCGCTCACGCGGCAGGCCCAGCAGCTCACGCTCACGTCGCGGGCTTTCTTCAACGACCAGCTGGGCGCGGCCGAAAAGCAGCTCTGCGAGCTGTTTGGCTACAACAAAGCTCTGCTGATGAACTCCGGCGCCGAGGCCGTGGAAACCGCGCTCAAGCTGGCCCGCAAGTGGGGCTACCAGGAGAAGGGCATTGCCCCCAACCAGGCCCGCATCATCGTGGCCGAGCACAACTTCCACGGGCGCACCACCGGCATTATTTCCTTCAGCACCGACCCCGACAGTACCGGCGGCTTCGGGCCCTACATGCCTGGCTACCAGGTGGTGCCCTACGACGATTTGGTGGCGCTGGAAGAAGCCGTGAAAGAGCCGCACGTGTGTGCCTTTTTGGTGGAGCCCATTCAGGGCGAAGCGGGCGTGATGGTGCCCTCGGCCGGCTATCTGGCTCAGGCCGCGGCCATCTGCCGGGCGCACAACGTGCTCTTTATTGCCGATGAGATTCAAACCGGATTGGGCCGCACCGGGCGCTTACTGGCCTGCGACTACGAAGACGTGCACGCCGATATCCTGATTCTGGGCAAGGCCCTGAGCGGCGGCGTGCTGCCGGTATCAGCGGTGCTGGCCAACGACGTCATCATGCTCACCATTCAGCCGGGGCAGCACGGCTCCACGTTTGGGGGCAACCCCCTGGCGTGCGCGGTAATGCGGGCGGCGCTCGACGTGCTGGTGGATGAAGGCCTGACCCAAAATGCCGCCGCGCTGGGCGAGATTTTCCGCGAGCGGATGCGCCAAGTGCAGTCCAAGCGCCCCGAAGTGGTGGAGCTGGTGCGCGGCAAAGGCCTGCTCAACGCCGTGGTAATCCGGCCACACGCCGACGGCCGCACCGCCTGGGACGTGTGCGTGACCCTGATGGAGCGCGGCGTACTGGCCAAGCCCACGCACGGCGACATCATCCGCTTTGCCCCACCGCTGGTGATAACGGCCGAGCAGCTGCACGAGGCCTGCGATATAATTGAGCAGGTGATTCTGGCCTTCTGAGCGCAAAGTCCCGCAAAGTTTTAACGTTACGTCTCGCGAAGTTTGTCGGAATTGAAACTCGCCTTGGCGAAACTTAATATTTAAAACTTTGCGGGACTTCGCGCTATCGTATTGGGAACACCAGTCCTTCTTCGGCCCGGCTGAGGTAGCGATTATCGGCGCGGGGCTGGTGGGGCTAACGGCCGCTTTGTACCTGAAACAGCGCCGGCCCAACTGGCGCGTGGTGGTGCTGGAGCGCGGCTCCCTGCCCAGCGGGGCCTCTACCAAGAATGCGGGCTTCGCTTGTTTTGGCTCAATTTCTGAACTTATTGAGCAGGAAAAGCGCGGCGATTTGCAGGCGGTGGTGGCCGCGCGGTATACCGGCCTGGCGCGCCTGCGCGAATTGCTGGGCGACGCCGAGTTGAGCTACCTGCCCGTGGGAGGCTACGAGCTGTTCCGCCTCGAAGAAGCGGCCCTGGCGGCGGAATGCCTAGCGAAAACCGACTACTTTAATGAACTGCTGGCGCCAGTGGTGGGGCACGCCCGCACCTTCCGCGACGCCAGCGACAAGGCCAGCCGATTTGGCTTTCGGGGGGTGGACACGCTACTCAAGAACGAGTGCGAAGGTAGCCTCGATGCGGGCCGCATGATGCGCGCCCTGCTGGCCCGCGCCTGGGCCGCCGATGTGCCCGTGCTCACGAATTGCGCGGTGGAGGCCATCGAAACATCGGCGAGCGGGCAGGTGTTGGTGCGCCTTGGCAATGGCGCCTCCATATCCGCAGACCAGGCCTTAGTAGCCACCAATGCCTTTGTCTCGGAGCTGCTGCCGGACATGGCCGTGGTGCCCGGTCGCGGGCAGGTGCTGGTGACCGAGCCGCTGCCCAATGTGGCCTTGCCGGGCACTTTTCATTACGACCACGGCTATGCGTACTTCCGCCAGCTGCCCGACCACCGGGTACTGCTGGGCGGGGGCCGCAACCTGAATTTTGCTACCGAGGAAACCACCGCGCCGGGCCTCACCGAGCAGGTGCAAGGCTACCTGGAAAACCTGCTGCACGACGTCATTGTGCCGGGCCAGCGGCCCCGAATTGACTACCGGTGGAGCGGGGTAATGGGCTTCGGGCCCGCGCTGGCTCCTATTCTGGACTGGGTGCGGCCGGGCGTGCTGGCCGCCGTGCGCTGCAACGGCATGGGCGTGGCGATGGGGGCGGGCACGGGCTGGCAGGCCGCCGAAAAGCTAGCCAATATCTGAGCCAACCGCGACCTTTGTCGGGCTTTATTTGTTTAGCCCGAATATTGGCTTCTATTCACTTCGTTTCCAACAAAGAATGCTCCCTACCCACCGCCCTCGCCGCAACCGTAAATCCGAAGTTATCCGGGATATGGTGCAGGAAACCCGCCTCACCACCCACGATTTTATATTTCCCCTCTTTCTCATCGAAGGCCAGAACCAGAAGCTGGAAGTGAAGTCCATGCCGGGCATTTACCGCTTCACGGCCGATAGAATCGTGGAGGAAGTGGGCCAATGCGTGGAGCTGGGCATCCGAACCTTTGCGCCATTTCCGAGCATCAACGACAGCCTGAAAGACCGGCTGGCCAAGGAGTCGGCCAATCCCGAAGGCCTGTACCTGAAAGCGGTGGCCGACCTCAAGCGGCAGTTCCCCGGCATCGTCATTATGACCGATGTGGCGATGGACCCTTACAGCAGCGACGGCCACGATGGTGTGGTGGACGCCGAATCCGGCGAAATCCTCAACGACGCCACCCTGGAAGTACTCGGCCAGATGGCCCTGGCCCAGGCCCGTGCCGGTGCCGACATCATCGGGCCCAGCGACATGATGGACGGCCGCGTGGCCTGGATTCGGCGGGTGCTCGACGAGAATGCCTTCCAGCACGTGAGTATCATGAGCTACACGGCCAAGTACGCGTCGGCCTTCTACGGCCCCTTCCGCGACGCGCTGGATTCGGCTCCCAAGAAAGGCGACAAGAAAAGCTACCAGATGAACCCCGCCAACAAGCGCGAGGCCCTACGCGAACTGGCCCTCGACGAAGCCGAAGGTGCCGACATGGTAATGATAAAGCCCGCCCTGAGCTACCTCGACGTGATTCATGCCGTGAAGGAAAATACCCACCTGCCCGTGACAGCCTACAACGTGAGCGGCGAGTACGCCATGGTGAAGGCCGCCGCTCAAAACGGCTGGCTCGACGGCGAGAAAACCATGATGGAAGTCCTCACCAGCATCAAGCGCGCCGGTGCCGATGCCATTCTGACCTACTTCGCCAAGGAAGCCGCCGCCGTGCTGCGCCGCGGTTAAGCTCCTCTTTCCCATGCTCGTAACCCGCCGCGCTGCGCTGGCCGATGTGCCGGCTATTCTCGCCCTCATCCGGCGGGTGGTGCCGCTGATGAACGCCAACGGCAACTTTCAATGGTCGGCCGACTACCCCAACGAGGCCGTTTTCACCGAGGACGTCAGGCGAAACCACCTCTGGGTGGCGGAGCTTGACGGCGCGGTGGCCGGGGTAGCCGCCCTCACCATGGACCAAGACGAGGAATACGCCCAGGCCGACTGGGACGCGGCCGAACCCGCTTTGGTCACGCACCGCCTGGCGGTAGACCCCGCGGCCCAGGGCCGGGGCGTAGCACTGGCCCTGATGGAGCAAGCCGAAAAGCAGGCCGTGGCGCAGGGCCTGCGCACGTTGCGCGTGGATACCAACTCGGAAAATGCGGCCACGCAACGGCTATTCCCGAAGTTGGGCTACAGGTTTGCGGGTGAAATCACGCTTGGGTTCCGGCCGGGGCTGCGGTTCTTCTGCTACGAGAAGCGGTTGGGCTAAACTGCCAGTCACCTACTGCCAGACTCTAAAACGGCTGTCATGCTGAGCAGCGCGAAGCATCTTCTCACCGCCGAACAATGCGTTCTAGCGTGAGAGGATGCTTCGCTCGGCTCAGCATGACAGACATTTTTATTTGCTCGTTACCGTTCAAATGGCCAGCGGCCCAGCCGGCGGCTCCAGAGCATAAACACGCCCACGCCCAGCACAATTACCGTGAGGCCGGAAAGCATAAACTTCGGCCCGGTGCTCCAGAACACCAGCAGCCACACCGCAATGGCAATGAGCACGGGCAGCGGATACAGCGGCATTTTGAACGGCAGCGCCGCTGTGCCGCGCCGGCGCCGGAGCAGCATCAGCCCCACGGCCTGCCCCACAAACTGCACCAGGATGCGCATAGCCAGAATGGCCGTAATGACCTCGCCTAGCCGGAACAGCAGGCTAAACACAAAACCCACGCCGCCGAGAATCAGCAGCGACACGTAGGGAAACTGCTTGGTGGGGTGCAGCTTGGCGAAGATGGGCAGAAACTCGCCATCGGCGGCGGCGGCATAGGGAATGCGTGAGTAGCCCAACAGCACCGCAAATAGCGACGCAAACGCTACCAGCAGCACAAGCGCCGTGGCTGCTTGGGCCGCACCCGCGCCGTAAATCTTGGCCACGAAGGTGCTCACAATGAACTCCGACTTGCTGGCTTCCTGCCAGGGAATGACCGTGCCCACGCTCCAGTTGAGCAGCAGGTACAGGGCCATGATGCCCAGAATGCTGAGGAAGATGCTGCGCGGAATCACGCGCTGTGGGTTCACGATTTCGCCGCCCAGGTGGCACACGTTGTAGTAGCCCAGGTAGGAGTAAATGGTTTTGATGGCCGCCTGGCCCATGGCCGCCGACAGCAGCACGCCTGGCAGGGCGCTGAACCCGCCTTCCGGCAGCCAGGCCACTGGGTGGTTGGGGTGGGTGAGGCCGCCAAAAATCAGCCAGCCCATCAGCCCCAGCACGCCCACCCAGAGCATCACCCCCAGCTTGCCAATGTCCTCAATGCGCCGATAGAGCAGCACGATAAGCAGCAGTACCACCGCGCCCGATACCAGCTTGGGCTGCCACCACTCGGTGAGCGGCACGAGGTAGCCGAAGTATTGGGCAAAGCCGATGGCGCCCGAAGCCAGCACCAGCGGGGCCTGCACCAGCGTTTGCCACACGTAGAGAAACGACATCAGCCGGCCCCACTTCTGCTCGCCGTAGGCCAGCTTGAGGAAGCGGTAGGAGCCGCCGGCTTCGGGGTGGGCAGCGCCCAGCTCGCTCCAGATAAGTCCATCGATGAGCGCCAACCCCGCCCCCACCAGCCAGGCCAGCAGGAAATTGGGCCCCATAAACCCCATGACGAGCGGCAGCGTGACAAACGGGCCGATACCGACCATGTCAATCATATTGAGCGCAGTAGCCTGGACGAGGCCTAAGCGGCGCTGTAGAGTAGGTTGGGACATGGGGCGAAAGTAGTGCCGGGCTTGTCATTGCCAAGGCGCAATGGCGGCTGTGGTTAGCTCAACCGCGCCCCGGCCGCCTGGTTTCGGCCAACACCGGCCGCGCTTGCTGCGTAAGGCTAGGCATGAGCTCAGCCGCGTCCTCCTCCAAATTTGCCATTTACGGAGCCATCGGGGCCAATATTGCCATTGCCGTCAGCAAGTTTGTGGCGGCGTACTTCACGGGCTCGTCGGCTATGCTCTCCGAGGGCATTCACTCGCTGGTGGACAGTGGCAACGGGTTTCTCATCCTGCTTGGGGTGCACCAGAGCGGCAAGGCGCCCGACCGGCGCCATCCGTTCGGGCGCAGCAAAGAGCTGTATTTCTGGGCGCTTATTGTGGCCGTTCTGGTATTCTCGGTGGGCGGCGGCATGTCGTTCTACGAAGGTATCGAGCACCTCAAGCACCCGGCGCCCCTATCCGACCCTACCTGGAACTACTGGGTGCTGGGCATCTCGCTGGTGTTCGAGGGCATTTCCTGCTTTCTGGCTTTCAAAGCCTTCAATGCCGACCGCGGCGACGAAGGCTTCTGGCAAACCCTGCGCCGCAGCAAAGACCCGGCGGTGTTTGCCATTCTCCTCGAAGACTTGGCTGCTTTGGTTGGGCTGGTCATCGCCCTGGCCGGTGTGTACCTGGGTCACCTGCTGGGCAATCCCTACTTCGATGGCGTAGCTTCCATAGGTATTGGCACGCTGCTGGTGGGCGTGGCCATGTTCCTCATTTACAAAACCAAGGCCCTGCTGGTGGGCATCGGGGCCGACGACGAAACCCTGCTGGACCTCGAGCGCATTGTGCACGCCCAGCCCGCGGTGCAGCACATGCGGGTGCCGCTCACCATGTACCTTGGGCCAGCCGATGTTATCCTGGCCCTGGACATCGAATTTGAAAACCGCCTGACGGCCGATGAAGTGGAGCACGCCGTGCATGCCCTGCAAAACGCCATCCGGGCCGAGCACCCGGAGTTCAAACGCATTTTTATCGAAGCCAAAGCCATTGGCGAGAAGGAGCGTGTGGGCAGCGCAACCCTGGATTAACCCCGCCCAATTATCTACGAACCTGCTTTATGGCTTCCGCTAACGCTTCTAAAATCTCCCTCTACGGCGGCATCGCTGCCAACGTCGCCATTGCCGTCAGCAAGTTTGTGGCGGCCTATTTCACGGGCTCATCGGCCATGCTTTCGGAGGGCATTCACTCGCTGGTAGATACCGGCAACAGCGGCCTGCTGCTCTACGGCGTAAACCGCAGCCAGCGCCCGCCCGATGCCGAGCACCCGTTTGGGCACAGCAAGGAGCTGTATTTCTGGGGCTTGATTGTGGCGGTGCTCATCTTTGCCATCGGCGGCGGCATGTCGTTCTACGAGGGCATCAAGCACATCCAAGACCCGGTGCCGCTCGAAGACGCCAAGTGGAACTACATCGTGCTGGGCGTTTCGCTGCTCTTCGAAGGCGTGGCCATGTATTTGTCGGTGAAGGCGCTGCTGGCGCAGTCCGATGCGAACGTGGGCTTCGTGAAGATGCTGCGCACGAGCAAAGACCCGGCGGTTTTCGCCTCCGTGATGGAAAATCTGGCGGCCCTGGTGGGCCTGCTGCTGGCTTTGGTTGGGGTGTTCCTGGGCCATTTGCTCAACAACCCGTACTTCGACGGGGCCGCGTCCGTTGCCATTGGGCTGCTGCTGATGCTCGTGGCCGTGTTTTTGGTGGCCCGCACCAAGGCCCTGCTGGTGGGCACGGGCGTCGATGCCGAGACCCTGGCCAACCTGGAGCGCATTGCCCGCGCCCAGCCTCAGGTGTGCGAGATTCGCTCTCCCCTCACCATGTACCTGGGCCCCAACGACGTGGTGCTGGCCCTCGACGTGGAATTTGCCGACGACCTGAGCTCCGGCCAGGTAGCCAGCGCCGTTGAGATGCTGCAGGACGCCATTCGGGCCGAGCACCCGGAGGTGCAGCGCATTTTTATCGAGGCCAAAAACCTGGCTAATCGCCCGGAAAGCCTCAATAGTGAAGCTCCGCGTTAACCCCAGAGGCCAATTTGGGGTAAAGGAGGGCGCGTGCCGGCCGCAACTTTCGGGTTGCCGCCGGCACGCGCATGTTCCACGCAGCTCCTTTTCTATGGCAATTACTTTTCCCGAAACCAGCCCGTTTCGCTCCTTCTGGTGGGGCGGCTACGAGTGCACCGACCAGCTCAACTGCTTCGGCCACCGCGTCGATTTCCTGCCCCTCACCGGCCATTTGCAGCTCATCGACGAAGATTATGCGGCGCTGGCCCCGTTCCAGGTACGCACCGTGCGCGAGGGCATCCGCTGGGCCCACATCGAGAAAACACCCTACCACTACGATTTTAGCACGGTGAAGCTGATGCTGGAGGCTGGCCAGCGCCACGGCATCCAGCAGGTCTGGGACCTGTGCCACTTCGGCTATCCCGACGACCTCACGCCGCTCCACCCGCTGTTTGCCCGGCGCTTTGCCGCCCTCTGCCGCGCTTTTGTGGATTTCTACCGCTCGCAGCGGCCCGATGATGTGCTCATCGTCACGCCCATCAACGAGGTGAGCTTTATTTCCTGGCTGGGGGGCGACGCCCGCGGTACCTCGCCCTACTGCAACCACCAGGGCTGGGAGGTGAAGTACGGCCTGATGCGCGCCTACATCGAGGGTGTGTACGCCCTGCGCGAGGCCGACCCCAGCATCCGCATTCTTACCACCGAGCCGCTGGTGAACATCGTGCCGCCGCGGTTTGCGTCTTCGCACGAGCGCCGCAAGGCCCGCGAGGCCAACAATAACCAGTTTCAGGCCACCGACATCCTAAGCGGCCGTATGTGCCCCGAGCTGGGCGGCCAGCCCTACCTGCTCGACATTGTGGGCTTTAACTACTACTACGACAACCAGTGGCAGAACGGAACGCCTAACAAATTGGGCTGGAACGATGCCGTGCATGACCCGCGCTGGCGGCCCCTGCGCGACTTGCTGCGCGATGCCTACAAGCGCTACAAGCGCCCCTTCGCCCTCACAGAAACCAGCCACCCTGGCGTCGACCGGCCGCAGTGGCTGCAGATGATAGCTCGGGAGTGCGCCGCCGTGCGCCAGGAGGGCCTGCCGCTGTGGGGCACCTGCCTCTACCCCATCATCGACCGGCCCGACTGGGACCACCTCGAGCAGTGGCACCAATCCGGCCTGTGGGATGCCGACTTGAGCCAGCCCGGCCCCGCCCGCGTGCTGCACCAGCCCACCGCCGACGCCCTGCTCGCCGCCCAGGCCCACGTGAGCGCCGCCCTACCCCTGCGCCGCCGGCAAGGTGCCGATGAGCAGGCGGCACTTGCGCATACGGCCCCTACCTTGCTGTTATGATTGCCACGGCTTACCTCGACTCGCCCCTGGGCTTGATATCCCTCACTGGTACCGAGGCAGGGCTGGGCGCCGTAAGCTTCCACGAAACAGCCGGGCCGGCGGCCACCCCGTTCGGCGCCGTGCCGGCGTGCCTGCAGGAGGGCCACCGCCAACTGCAAGCCTATTTCGGCCGCGAGCTGCGCGATTTCAGCCTCACCTACGCGCCCACGTTTGGCACCGATTTTCAGCGGCAGGTCTGGCAGGCGCTGGTGGGCATCGGCTACGGCCGCACGGCTTCTTACCTCGATGTAGCCAAGCTGCTAAACAACCCCAAATCGGTGCGGGCCGTGGGCGCCGCCAATGGCCAAAACCCGCTGGCCATCGTGTGGCCCTGCCACCGCGTCATCGGGGCTGATGGCAGCCTCACCGGCTACGCCGGCGGCATGCACCGCAAAAAGTGGCTGCTGGATTTTGAGCAGCCGACGCGGCAAATTGGGCTGTTTGGGTGAGGTGGCGGGGGCTGGTTGCCTCTGGCATGCCTTGTGGAATCAACCAGAACGTAATGCAGCGCGCAGCGAAGCACCTCGCTCGCGCCTCTTGTCATGCTGACGCAGGAAGCATCTTCTCACGGCTCAACGATTTGTTCAGCGGCGATAAGATGCTTCGCTGCGCTCTGCATGACAGACGATTGGGGTTAGTATCGCGGCAAAGATGCTACGCTCTGCAGGACGAGCTGGTTGACGCCGCAGGATATTCTAACCCTTATGCCCCTACCATCTTCAGCAGTTCCTGGTAAATAATATTGTGCTGCCAATACAGCTGCAGAACCATGGGAATGTGGTGCTTGCCGGGCAGCACCGTGTATTGGGCTGGCTGCCCAATGACCTTGAGCCGGTCGCGGAAGCGACCCGAACTACCGCTGATGCTCGGGTAGGTTTCGCCGCCAATAAAGAACATGAAAGGTGGCATGCCCTGCTTAATCTTGTAGATGGCCGACTGCTCTTTCCACACCGCAGGGTCTTTGCCGAAGGGCACGAGGTACTGCTGGTCGCCCTCGTACTTCATTTCCTTGAGGTAGCTATACATATCCAGGCCAGCCGGGTCGTCCATGATGGCGCCGCGCACGGGGTTTTGGGGCAAGCCATTGCGGGCGAGCAGGGCATCATCGGTAGCGAGCAAAGCAGCCAAGCCACCACCGGCCGAGTGCCCCATCACGAAGACGCGGGCCGGGTCGCCGCCGTAGTGCCCGATGTTGTTCACGGTCCAGGCCAGGGCGCGGGCGCAGTCGGCAGCCTGCTCGGGCACGTGCACCGTTGGGGCCAGGCGGTAGTTGATAACCACGGCCACCACGCCCTGCTTGGCCAGCCGCCGACCAATGAAGGTGTAAATGTTCTTGCTGCCGCTCGTCCAGCTGCCGCCGTGGATGAACAGCACCACCGGGTAGCCGGCGGTTTTGGCCGCGGCGTCGTTGGGCGAGTACACATCCAGAACGTGCCGCTCCTTATCAAAATCGGGTGCGGAGGCCGGCACGTAGGCCACGTCTTTGGTGCGGTGGCTGGGGCGGGCCACCACGTATTCGGTAGCCAGCACTACCACCACGGCGGCCAGCAGCACGGCCAGGGGCATCAACAAAAAGAAACGACGCATAAAGTCAATGAAACCGGAAAGGGCCGCGGCCAACTGCGGGCGCGGTGGCCCACTTACGCCCTGGCTGCCGCCGCAGTTTGACCTGAGCTCAATGCTAGGGCGGGCCATGTCCTTGCCGCTATTGGGTTTATCTTTGTCAGAAAGCCTGCCTGGCCCTTTTTATAGCGGCTGGGTTTATTCATTATTCATCCAATCCCGTGTTGTTTTCCGCTTCGCTCAAAACCATTTCGCAGCCCTGGGTTGCTTTGTTGCTGCTTGGGCTGCTCGCGGCGGCCCCTGCGCATGCCCAGCGCAAAGGCCGCGCCGCCAGCGTTGCCAACGCCGATGGCAGCCTCCCAACTGCCACGGCATCGCCGCGCGCGGCGCGCCTGCAGCCGCTGTTTGGCGGCCTCACGCCAGCCCAAGCCACCCAGGTCATTGGTGAAGCCCAGCTCAAGGCCATTGCGGCCAGCTTTAGCTCCACGACCGAGGCCAGCTCTTTTTTCACCACCAAAGGCTACGAGTACCTGCGCGAAAACCAGCCCGACACCGCCGCTTACCGCTTTAACCTGGCCTGGCTGCTCAACCCCCAAAATGCCGAAGCCTACCGCGGCCTGGGCATTGTGGCCAGCACCCAGCCCAACCCCGACGCCGCCATTGGCCTCCTCGCCAAGGGCCTGGCGCTGTCCCCCAGCAGCACCCTGCTCATGAGCGACCTGGGCGCTAGCTACCTTATTCGCTACAGCAAGACCAAGAAAAAGAAGGACCTGACCGCCGGCATGGACCTGCTCCAGCGCGCCACCACCCTGGACCCCGCCAACGCCGATGCCTGGCAGCAGCTGGCGCGCGGCCTGTACTACCAGGAGAAATACCCCGAGGCCTGGGCTGCCATCCACAAAGGCCGGTCGCTGAGCGTCCCCAGCCTCGACTTTCAACTAATCACTGACCTGCTGGCCAAGCAGCCAGACCCGCAAGGCACCTTCAAGTAAGCGCCACTAAACAGACGGATTTCAGCGGTTTGCCCGTTAAGCTCCGTATAAGCGGTTTCCTTCACTTTTATATCGATAGTATGCGGATTAAGGCCTTGCTTTTAGGAGTAGTAACAACAGCAGGAATCATTAGCAGTAACACGGCCCAAGCCCAGCATTACGGGCAGCGGCGCCATTATAATAGCCAAGGCCGCCCCTACTACCGGGGCCCGGTCCATCTCACGTTTGGGGCCGGCACCGGGCTCTACGACGGCGACCTGGGCAACAGCCCCGGCAACAATTTCTTCGGCCCCGCCTTTAGCGCAGGCGGGCTTTATCGCCTCACTCCCCACCTGAAAATCGGGGGCGAATTTTCCTACGTGAAGCTGGGTGCCCGCGATAAAGCCGTGGAGCGCGGCCTCGCCTTCACCAGCTCCAACGGCCTGGGTACGGTGTTTCTGCGCTTCGATTTCCTGCACGACGAATCCATTTTTGCGGCATCGCAGGCCGATGCGCCCACGCTGCAGGTGTATGCGCAGGTAGGCGCCGGGCTGCTGCTCTACAACCCACACTCCTACTTTGGCACGGAGCGGCCCGATAATACTACCATTTACCTGCAGCCGGAGCGCAACGATTACCCCGCGCTGGCCGGCGTGGTGCCGGTGGGCGGAGGCTTCAGCGTGCTCCTGACCGACCGGCTGCGGGCCGGCCTGGAAGCCAACTACTACATCACATCCACCGACCAGCTCGACGATATCAACGTCCGCCTGGGTGGCGCAGGGCTCAATAAAGACGGTTTCGCCACGGTGATGCTGAAACTTGACTACGCCCTGCGCTAATACCGCTGGAAAATTAGCCAGTCAACCAGTTAGCCAAACACAAAAAAGGCCCGCCAGCAATGCTGACGGGCCTTTTTGCAATATTGCGAGGAGCGGTTACTCTTTCACAAAGCGCTGGTGGAACACTTTCTGCCCGTCGCTTACGCTTAGGGTGTACATGCCCTTGGCCAGGCTGCTGATGTTGAGTGTGCCGTTGCTGAAGCTAGCGCCGGGTACGCGGGCCCCGCGGACGTCGGTCACTACTACGCTCGTGGCTTCGGCGTTGCCGGGCAGCACGAAGCGTACGGCGTCGGTGGCAGGGTTGGGGAATACTTCCAGCGTGCGGGCCAGCTCATTGCCCAGGGGCGAAGAGTTGCCGGTCAGGCCGTAGACGCCTTCGGTCAAGGCCGCGCCGCCGGTGATGTTCACCGTGTAGTCCTCGGCCTCGCCGTAGCTAAAGGTGCCGCAGCTCGTGGTGGCGCTGGCATCGCTCATTACGATGCGCATGCGGGTAGCACCGCTGCGGGCCGTGGTAGGCACCGCGATGGTGCTGCTGAGGGTGCCGCTGCTTGCCGACGAGCCGGATATTACCAGTTCGCCTGCATCGGTGAATACGCCGTTCTTGTTGTAGTCGATGTAGATTTTCCAGTACTCGGTGTAAGCCGCACCAGAGAAGCCGGCGCTGAAGTAAATGGTGTTGCTGGTGCCGGCGGCCAGGCTGGTGCTCAGGGCCGTGCCATTGTAGTAGCCTGCATCCGAGCCCGAAGCGCGGTTGATGCTGCCAATGTTCACCAGGTCAATCCACTCATACGACTGGGTGGTGCCTTTGATGGTGCAATAGGTAGTGGTGGGGGGAGGCGTGGTGCCGCCAGCGGCTGCGCCAACACCAACGGCAAACCAAGC
The DNA here is from genome assembly GCF_020711255.1 of Hymenobacter plasmatis. Lineage (GTDB taxonomy): Bacteria > Bacteroidota > Bacteroidia > Cytophagales > Hymenobacteraceae > Hymenobacter. The sequence continues at coordinate 116,589 of NZ_JAJFAW010000014.1, read as the reverse complement.
ATTGGTAACCGCCGTTACCTGAGCCGAACCGGCACCGTACAGGTCGGTAGCAGCTTGGATGGCGTACGTGCGGGCTTGAGCATAGGTAGAAGAAGCCACCATGTACACGCTTTCCATGCGGAACGTGATTTTGGCCGCTGCGTCGAGGCCTACGCCGGTTACGCTATAAACGCCACCGCCTTCGTTGGTGCCCGATTTGCCCACCGCGAGGATGTAGAACCAGTGGTTCAGCACGCCCGAGTTGGTGTGCACACCGCCCTGGTCGTTGGCGTTAGAAGGAGACGTGGTGGTCGGCACCCAGTACTGGCCTTTGTAGTAAGCGGGCTGGCCCAACGACTTGGGGTCGCTCATGGAGCGCAGCGCGGCCTGCTGCTTGTCGATTTCCTCGCCAATCAACCAGGTCGATTTGGCTTTTACGCCGCCCGAGGTGAAGCCCAGGTTCGCTACGGCGTACGCCTCGATGCTGGCACCCCAGATGTCGGAGAGGCCTTCGTTCATGGCGCCCGACTCGTTGGCATAAGTCAGGTTAGCAGTTCTTTCGCACACGGCGTGGCCGATTTCGTGGCCGCACACGTCCAGCGCCGTCAGCGGGCGGAAGCGCGAGGCGCCGTCGCCGTAGGTCATCACCGAGCCGTTCCAGTACGCATTCTCATAGCCCACGCCGTCGCCGGGGGTATCGTCGAAGTGCACGTAGCTCTTGATTTTGGCACCGGCGTTGTCGTAGGAGTTGCGGCCGTGCACGTTCTTCCAGTAGTCGTAGGTAGCCTGAGCGCCCACGTGGGCGTCGCCGGCCACGTTGTCGAAGTTGGCGTTGTTGTATTCCGTCCAGCTGTTGTCGGCGTCGATGAAGTCGGTAGCGGCGGTGTAGCTGCTGCCCTTCTTGCAGTTGTAGGTTTCGATGCCCAGGCCGCGGGTGGTGCCTTCGCGCAGGAAGTAGCCGCCGGTGGTGGTGCCGTCGTTGAACGTGCGGGTGCCGCTATACGCGGTGGCAAACGTGCCCGTAGCTGCGGCGTGCTTGATGATGTTGTCTTGTAACACCACTTCGCCGGTGCGGGCATCCACGTAGATGTAGGCGCGGCTGACGGGAGCGGCGGCGTACACGTCAAATTTCCACGCCAGTACGATTGAGCTTTTGGCGTTGGTTGCGCGGGCATCGCGCACAAACACCAGTTCGCCCGTGGGGCGGTAAGAAGCGGCGTCGGCATCGCCGCTCTGCCACATGTACTTGGTGGCGCCCACGTGGGCCAGGGCCCGGGTCAGCGCCGCCGAGGCATTCAACGAGGGCGTGGTGCTCAGCCCCTCAATCCGCTCGAAGTCGCCACTGATGCTTTCCACCGTGCCGCCCTTGGCGTGCACCGTGTAGTCGGCGTGCTCCACCCGGATGCCCTGGTAGTACTGGGCAAACTTCTCGTGCGTGAAGCCAAGCTGGTCGGTTTCCACGTTGCGCTTCACCATTTGGTCGGCGTTGGTCAGGGCCAGCTGCTGGCGCAGGACTTGGCTGCCTTCAATGCCGCGGTAAGCCATTTTTCCTTCGGCGCTGAACTGCACCAGCACGGGCTGGTTGTCTTCGCCTAAAACTTTGTTTTGAATGCGCGCGGCATCCTGGGCCTGGGCTGTGGTAGCAGCCAGTGAGCCGAGCATCAATAATGCAACAGCAGAGTATTGTTTTCTCATGTAAGAAAATGGAGTGATGGTGGGAAAAAGAATTGCACGAATTTCAATAATTCGCCATAAAGCTGACGCAACGTAATCAAATTCGTGATGGGCCTTACTCTATCTTGAAAATTTGGTTACAAATGCCCGAATCTTATACATGAATATTTAAACGAATTGCACTCTGCCAAATTGAAACATTCCTTTAACACGATAATTAAATTGGGTCGATTTTTGCTAGAACTAATCAGGTCCAGGCACCTGAAACGGATGGCATAGAGGAGCTTTGTTCCGCTTGGCGGCGGCTCCATTTTGGCACCCTTAGCGCTGTCAATAACGGCCGAGGCCCTGCGCCAGCAGCCGGGGCCTGAGCCCACCAGCCGCCCGCGCAGGGCCTCGGTTTTGGTTGTATCGGTGGCGGCTATGTCGGCCGGCTAGAGCTTCTTGGCGTTCAAGTAATCGGCGGCTAGCGTGGCCAGGGTTTTCACGCCCAGCGTCAGCCCACTTTCGTCGATGCGGAAGCCGGCCGTGTGGTGGTCGGCCGCGGTGGCGGGGTCCTGGCCTTTGGTCATGCCGCCCACAAAGAGGAACAAGCCGGGCACCTTTTTCTGGTAGAAGGAGAAGTCTTCGGCGCCGGTCACGGCCTTGATTTCGTGCACGCGCCCCGGTCCGGCCGCAGCTTGCAGCGTCGGCAGCATTTGGGCTGTCAGGGCAGGGTCGTTGATGGTCACGGGTACGTAGGGTTCGATGGTGACATCGGCCGTGGCGCCGGCGCTCTCGGCAATGTTGGTGGCGATGCGACGGATGGAGGCCCAGATTTGCTTTTGCACGGCCGGGTTGAGGGCCCGGATGGTGCCGCTCATCTCCACATCGGGCGGGATGACGTTGTAGCGCACGCCTGCGTTAATGGTGCCCACAGTTACCACGGCGGCGTCATCGGTGAGTTTTACCTCGCGGCTCACGATGGTTTGCAGGCCCATGATAATCTGGGCGGCCGTCACCACGGGGTCCACGCTGTTCCAGGGGTAGGCGCCGTGCGCGCCCTTGCCGTGCACTTTGATGGTGAAGCGGTCAGAAGACGCCATTTCGCCGCCGGGGCGGTAGTTCAGGTTGCCCACTTCGGTCCCGGCGCTGATGTGCACCCCGAACACGGCATCCACCTTGGGCTTGTCGAGCACGCCTTCCTTCACCATGAGCTTGGCACCGCCTTCCACGCCCGGCAAGGAGCCTTCCTCGGCGGGCTGAAAGATGAACTTCACGGTGCCGGGCAGGTCCTTTTTCACCTGGCTCAACACCTCGGCCGCCCCCATGAGCATAGCCACGTGGGTGTCGTGGCCGCAGGCGTGCATCACGCCCACGGGCTGGCCCAGGTAGGTGGTTTTTACTTTCGAAGCAAAGGGCAGGTCGTTGCTTTCGGTGAGGGGCAGACCGTCCATGTCGGCGCGCAGGGCCACCACGGGGCCGGGCTTGCCGCCCTTCAGAATGCCCACCACGCCGGTGCGGCCCACGCCGGTCTGCACCTCAAAGCCCAGCTTCTTGAGATGAGCGGCAATAATGCCAGCGGTTCGGGTTTCCTGGTTGCCCAGTTCGGGGTGCTCGTGAATGTCGCGCCGCCAGGCGATGACCTTGCTTTCTTCCTGGGTAGCCAGCTGGCCAATCCGGGCATTGAGGGCACTGTTTTGGGCTTGGGCAGGCAGATTGGCCAGCGCCATCACAACGCTTGCGGAAACCAGGGGAATAGAAATGCGCATAAAGAATGTAAGCAACGGATGAGGGGCGCACGGCACAATTGAGCCGGCAGGTAATGTTACGCACGGGATGGCTACAAATCCGCTAGTGTTGAGCCATAGGCGTATTTTTGTACCCGATTCTTCTGCTGCTCACTACCCGACTGCCCAATTCCTGTGGCTACGCTCTTAAAACCCCGTCGTTTGCCTAAAGCCGCGGCACCGGCCCCGGCAACGCTTCCCCCTGAGCAATCCTGGCCGGGGGCCTGGGCCAGCCCGGATTTCCGCGGGCGGCTGGGGCTGGTGGGGCTGGGACTGCTGGGGCTGCTGGAGGCGGCGCCGCGCTACTTCCACTTCATTCAGTCGCGCCCCGGCCGGCTGCTGGCCGACCCGCTGCTGAGTTTGCTGCCGGTGCACGACGAGTCGACCCTCACTTTTGGGTTGATTTATGGGAGCATTGGGGCCACGCTGGCCTTCTTGCTGCCGCGCCCCCAGCTACTGCTCCGGGCTTTTTGGGCGTACTTTATTTTGCAGCTGCTGCGCATGTTCACGCTGTGGCTGCTGCCGCTGGACCCGCCCCTCGCGCTGGTCGCGCTGCACGACCCCGTGGTGGACCACCTCTTTGCCGTGACCACGCAGCCCGTGGTGCGCGACTTGTTCTTCTCGGGGCACACGGCCACCATGGCCCTGCTGGCCCTGGCCGTGCGGGGCCGCCGCTGGCGCTGGCCGCTGGCGGTGCTTACCGGGGCAGTGGGCACCCTAGTGCTGGTGCAGCGGGTGCATTATTCCTACGACGTGCTGGCCGCGCCGCTGTTTGCCTGGCTGGCTTACTGGCTGGCCGAGCAAGTGGCCCGGCACCGGCCGCCCTACAAATACTTCTCGTAAATCCCGGCGGCGATTTTCTCCACAATGCCCTTGGGCACCACGCTGGTGAGGCCCGCCGATACCTTGTTGAGCATGCCGGGGATGATTTCGGCTTCGCCGGCCAGCAGGCCCACCACGGCGGCTTCGGCCACGGCCTCGGCCGTCATCGATACTTTGTTGGCGGTGGCTTGCAGCTCGGCGCCCATACCAGCGCGGTCAGCAAAGCTGGTGGTGGTAGCGCCGGGGCACAGGCAGGTCACGGAGATGTTGCTGCTCTTGAGCTCGTAGCGCAGGCCCCGGCTGAAGCTCAGCAAAAACGCCTTGCTGGCCGCGTAGAGCGAGAGCGACGGCACGGCCTGGTAGGCCGCGGTGCTGGCCACATTCAGCACGTAAGCCTTGGGGACCCGGTGCAGCGCCGGCAGCAGCGCGTGCGTGAGCGCCACCGGCAAATGCATGTTGAGCTGAAGCATGTTTTGCTGCTCGGCCAAGCTGAGCTGCTCGAAGCGGCCCCACAGGCCGTAGCCGGCGTTATTGGCCATGATGGCCAGCTGGTCGGTTTGCTGGGTGGCCCAGGTGGCTACAGTCTCGGCGGCGCCGGGAGCGGCAAGGTCCAGGGCCAGTACGCGGGCCTGACGCTGGTGCTTCTCCCCTATTTCCCGGGCCAGGTCCTGCAATTGGGCTTCGGAGCGCGCCACCAGCAGCAGGTCGTAGCCGCGCTGGGCCAGCAAAAGGGAAAGGGCGCGGCCAATGCCGCGCGAAGCGCCGGTAACGAGTGCGTAAGCCATTTATGTGGAGTGACTAATGAGGAGGGACTAATGACAAATGAGGAATTAGCCCAACGACTAATTCTTCCTTCCTCATTCTTCATTCCTCATTTATTTAACAAGGTGCAGGAAGCGCAGGTAAAACGGCGTGGGGCTGGTTTCACTCTTGGGCTGGTACTTGCCGGCGATGATGGGCACGTACATCACGCGGCGGCGGCTGGCTTCGCCGATTAGCGGCGATTGAGCTACGCGGTGCCACATGCGGCCGTCGTGCACGGTGAGGTCGCCGGCTTCGGTTTCGATGGCCATTTCGTTGGGGTCGTAGAAGACGTCTTTGTAGTACTTCTTCCGAAACAGCATCTTGTGCAGGCTCTGGCGGTGGGTGCCGGGAATCACGCGCAAGCCGCCGTTGGTGGCTTTGGTGCCGTCGAGGTGCAGGCCCACGTTGAGCATGGGGCCAATGCGCTTGCCGTAGAATACGTCGCGCAGCGAGTCGGTGTGCCAGCCCATCTGCGAGAATTCCGAGCCTTCGATGTTCACGTAGTGGTTCACCACGAGTCCGTCCTTCTCGTTTTCGCCCACCCGGCCGCCTTCGGCTTCGAGCAACGGAAACAAGGCCTTGAACCGGGGGTCTTGCACCAGCTCGTGTAGTATGGGGCTGTGCTGCGAGGCAAAAGCGAAGCGCTGCACAATGCGGGAGCCATCTACGTCGTGGCCGTATTTGATGGGCACGCCGTTCACTTTTTCTACGCCCTGGGCAAGCCATTTGGCTTGTACTTCTTCGGTGGCTTTCAGGAGTTGCTGAACGTATTCGGGCGAGGCAAAGGGGCGAAAGTGAAGGAAGCCGTGTTTAGAGAAAAAAGCTCGCTGTTCGGCAGTAAGCGTACTGCCGAGCGTGAAGCGTGGATAGTCTGAGGGGGAGGCCATAGCAGAAAAGAGGCAGCCGACGGGCATTCCCGACGCCGCACAAAGGTAATAATTAGGGCATAGCCACTGCCCTATGTGAGGCAGAATTGGAGACGTATGGCGCCTACTAACCGCGCCGATGCACGGGGGGTTTAATAAGTAAAATACGCAACAGGAGGATGAATGGAGGGTGAACAGGTCAACTAACCTAAACACTAAAGACCGATATACTTGCTAAATACTTTATCTACATGAATATACCTCCAGCCCCACAATTTTGCAACTTGCCCCCAATGGGGCCATTACTTTTTCCGCCACTGGCCTCTAGAAGGTGGGCATTGGCCGGGCGGTGAGCTGAAGTATTCCCGCTTACGGCCGAAGTCCGGGCGTCCCGGGCTTGCATTCATCGTTCCGATGGAGGCAATTTTCTCCTTAAAATTTCCCACCTTCACCCCCACGCACTCCCGCACCCGTTCCTACCTCCTCACATTCCCGCAAAAACCAATGGTCTTCACCCCCAGCCCCATGCTCCTGAAGCTGCTTTACACCCGCGGCAGCCTCCACAACCTGCCGCATTCAGGCGTGGCGTTCAGCATTAAAAACCGGCTCGACAACGTGAACCTGACGGGCTTTAAGCAGGTACAAATCGGCGATGTGGTGATTCCGGCTGAGAAAATCCACGTCGATTTGGGCAACGGAGAGCGGCGGGCTGCTACCGACATCAACGCCGACGGGCGGGCCATTGAGCTGCCCGTGGGCCGCTCGCTCGAGGTTTTTCTCGACACGCCTCGCCTCGCCGAGGGCATGCACCCGGTGCAGATTTGGTTTTCAACCGATGCCTTCGGCGACCTGCACGTGGAGGTCGAAGACGCCATTGTGGGCCTGACCAGTTTTAAGCCCCACATTCCGCGCTCCCAGGAAGACGACTACTCCGAGGCGGCCATCGCGGCCCGACAGCGCTTCGCCGAGGAGTTTTCGGGCAAGCAGTTTCAGCACCTCAAGCACTACTCTTTTGACCCCCACGTGCTTAAGGGCAACTGCGAACATTTCACGGGCGTGGCGCAGATTCCGGTGGGGCTGGCCGGGCCCCTGCTCGTGAACGGCGAGCACGCCCAAGGCGAGTTTCTGATACCGATGGCCACCACCGAGGGCACGCTGGTAGCGAGCTACAACCGCGGCATGCAGGTGCTGAACCTGTGCGGGGGCGTGAAATGCACCGTCATCGGCGACGCCATGCAGCGGGCGCCGGTGTTCGTGTTCAGCGATGCCCGCGGCGCCCGCGACTTTGGCAAGTGGGTGGAGGAGTCCATTGAGCAAATCCGGCCCCAGGCCGAAAGCACGTCCAGCGTGGCCAAGCTGCAGTACATCGACACGTACCTCAGCAACAAATTTGCGTACCTGCGCTTCAATTTCAGCACCGGCGACGCCGCCGGGCAGAACATGGTGGGCCGGGCCACCTTTGCGGCCTGCTCCTGGATTCTGGAGAACTACCGCGGCGCCAAAGTGGAGCACTTCTACCTCGAGTCGAACTTCGCCACCGACAAGAAAGCCTCCCAAATCAACATCATGCGCACCCGCGGCAAGCGCGTGGTGGCCGAAGCCGTGGTGAAGCGCGAGGTGCTGCAGCAGCGCATGCGCGTGACGCCCGAGCAGCTGGCCTACCACGGCCAGGTGAGCAACGTGGGTGCCTTCATGTCGGGGGCCAACAACAACGGCGCGCACTCGGCCAACGGCATCACGGCCATGTTCATCGCCACCGGCCAGGACGTGGCCAACGTGAGCGAGTCGTCGGCCGGCGTGCTGTACTCGGAAGTTACGCCCGATGGCGACCTGTACATCAGCATCACCATCCCCTCGCTCATCGTGGCCACCCACGGCGGCGGCACTGGCCTGGCCACCCAAAACGAATGCCTGGAAATGTTGGGCTGCGTGGGCCGCGGCACGGTGCGCAAATTTGCCGAAATAGTGGCCGGCGTGGTCCTGGCTGGCGAATTGAGTTTGGGCGCCGCCATCAGCAGCTCCGACTGGGTGAGCAGCCACGAGCAGTACGGCCGCAACCGGTAAGTCTGTATTCATCAGCAATGCAGCGTCACCCTTTCAGCTCAATTTACGGGCGTCGGGGTGGCGTTTTTGCTTTCCAGCACTTGCGTGGCTTTCTGCCGACTATTCGCAAACCACGCTGCGCAGCACGGCCACTTCTATTCGTTATGTTCGCAGCCCTGGCCCACGCCCAAATAGCAACGGAACAGATAAGGTGTAAATGGTGGAATATTACAACCAGCGTTTCTTAAGTTGAGCTAATAGGTTAGGCTGATTATTCTGTCAAGCACTAGATGAAATGCGCCAACCCTTATCATCTTTCTCTCTATTTATCATTTATTTACATCCGCAAGAAACCTGCACATAATTTCTGCGTCTTGGGTTGGCACGGTGCTTGGCTGCCCGAAAGTAATTTGGCACGCTAAGCAGAATCGTGATAGATGCCGATGTTATTGTAGTTTTGGTGCCGTTTTTATTCCATCTTCCTTTAATAATAAGTTAGTGAAGCACTCCTACTACTTATTTGCGGTGTTCTTACTGGCCTGCTGGCAGCCCGCCAGGGCCCAGATGGCACGAGACCAAGCGGAAGCCCAAAGTATTTACCAGCAGGCCAATGACGCCACTTTGGGGCGCACCCTGCGAGCTTCGGTCAAGCAGGCAACCGGTTTATTGGGCGATGGCACCTTCCAGTTTGGCACGTTGCGCACCTACGATGGCCACTGCCGCCCCGTGCCGGGCCTGCGCTACCACGCCGGCTTGCAGCTGCTCGAAACCCAGGACTCGGTGGAAATTGACTCCACCCACTTGTGGCCGGCCGGCAGCCTGCGGGGCTTCGACCTGGGCGAAGCCGGCGACGCGGAAATGCCACTGCGCCGCTTCCGCTCCCGGGTGGTGAAGGAAGGCAGCACCGGCACGCGCCGCGAGTTTGTGGAAGTGCTCACCGCCATCGATGCCGGGCCCATGCTGTTGGGCTGGCTGTATTCAGTCGCGCCGGTGCCCACGCCCAACGGGCGCCGCCCCCTGGTAGCGACCCTGCTTGCCGGCCCGGGCACCAACGGCAGCGAGCCCCTGCGCCCGCTCGAGCCCACCCAGGCCGGCGTGCTGCGTCTGTTTGGCGCCCGCACCGACGAGGTGCGCACCTTCGCTACCACGCAGCACCTCGACTACACCCGCCCCGCCGACATTGCCCGCATGATGGACTACTACAACCGCATTGCGGTGGTGAAATAACTACCCGAACTGCTCCGAAAACGACAACGCCGGCCCAATTCGGGCCGGCGTTGTCGTTTTCAATAAATCGGCTTGCGCTACAGCGGGTCAGCCGTAACCTTAAAGGTGGCGTCGGACCGCACGGTAAAGTCGTTGGCACTGAAGCCGGTGAGCTTGGCGTCTACCGTCAGCTCGTACGTGTCGGACTTCAGGTACTCGTCGAGCTTATCGGTGGTGGGTATCAGGGTGATGGTGTTGGTGCCCTGGGGCACGGTGTAGAGGTAGGCCAACTTAATTTTGTTGTTGGCATTGGGCGTATTGATGTAGATATCAATCTTGTCCAGGAAGTCAAACGTGGACCCTGAGGGACTGGTCACTGTCAGCACCATCTTGTTGAGGTACACGTTTTTGACGTTGTCGCGCGTGGTCTTGTTGTTGCGGAACGACTCTTCCGACTTCGTAACCACCTTCACCGGGGCCAGCTGGGCGCCCACGAAATAGCCGGGTATGGTTACGCTCTGCGAAACGTCGACGTTGAAAGTCAGAAGCTGGTCAAGCTTTTTGCAGCCGACCACGGCCAGGAAAAGCACCAGAGGAGCTAATAGGAAAATCTTTTTCATAGAGATTAAAGAATGACTGGACTGCAAATACGGCAAAAGCTAAGCCAATGGTTCACCGCGAGCAGGTAGCTCCTCGCCTAAGCGAAAATACTTGTTTATCAGTTTCAGAGCTAACTTGGACACCTCTTCATATCCTTCAATTAAAACATGGTGAAACCTTACTCTTTGCTTGCCTTGGCGTGGGCGTTTGCGCTACCCTCCCAGGCCCAAACCGCTGGCCCCGAAACCCTGCTGCTGCGCGAGCCGGCCCTGAGCCGCGACAAGCTGGCCTTCAGCTACGCCGGCGACATCTGGACGGCCAACCGCGACGGCTCCAACCCGCAGCGCCTCACAGTGGGCCCGGGCGTGGAAACCAGCCCCCACTTCTCGCCCGACGGCCAGTGGATAGCTTTCACCGGCGACTACGACCGCAACCCCGACGTGTACCTGGTGCCCATCGGCGGCGGGCAGCCGCGCCGCCTCACCTGGCACCCCTCGGCCGACGTGGTGCGCGACTGGACGCCCGACGGCAAGAGCATTCTCTTCAGTAGCTCGCAGGAAGCGTATGCGCGGTCGTTGCAGCTGTTTACGGTGGCGGTGGCCGGTGGCCTACCCACGCGCCTGCCCCTGCTCATGGGCGAAAAAGGGAGCTACTCGGCCGATGGCAAAACGTTGGCCCACACGCACATCACCAACGCTACCGATACCTGGAAGCACTACCGCGGCGGCCGCACCGGCCCCATCTGGCTCACCAACCTGCAAACCCTGGCCACCGAAGAAATCCCCCACGAAAACGCCACCGATACCAGCCCGCGCTGGCTGGGCGGCAAGGTGTATTTCCTCAGCGACCGGCAGCGTACCAACAACGTGTTTGTGTACGACGTGGCCTCCAAGAAAGTGGAGCAGCTCACGCGCCATACCGACTACGACGTGAAAGCGCTGGCCGGCTACGGCACCGAGCTGGTGTACGAGCAGGCCGGGCGGCTGCATGTGCTCAATACCGAATCGGGCAAAGCCACGTCCCTCAAAATCAGCATCACGCCCGAGGTGCTGGCCCTGCGCCCGCAGTACCGCAACGTGGCCAATATGCTGCGCTCGGCCGCGATTTCGCCCACCGGCATGCGGGCCGTGGTAGAAGCCCGGGGCGACATTTTCACCGTCCCCGCTAAGAAAGGCGAGAGCCGTAACCTCACCCACTCCGACGGCGCCCACGAGCGCTACCCGGCGTGGTCGCCCGACGGCACGCGCATCGCCTACGTGTCGGACGTATCGGGCGAGTACCAGCTGCACGTGCAGGACCAACGCGGCATCAAGCCCGCCGAGTCCTACTCGCTGGGGGCGCCGTCCTTTTACTTCCATCCGCTGTGGTCGCCCGACAGCAAGAAAATTGCCTACACCGACAAAAAGCTCAACCTCTGGTACCTGAACCTGGCCAACAAAAAGTCGGTGCGGGTGGCCACTGATGCTTTCGGCCCCGTGCGCGGCGAGCCGGTGATGGCTCCGGCCTGGTCGCCGGACGCCCAGTGGCTGGCCTACTCGGCCCTGATGCCCAATCACCTGCGCACCGTATTTGTATACCACTTGCCCACGGGGCGGCGCTTTGCCATCAGCGACGGGCGCAGCGACGCTACCTCGCCAGCCTTTAGCCGCGACGGCAAGTACCTCTTCTTTGCGGCCAGCACCGACGTGGGCCTGCGCACCACCTGGCTCGACATGACAGCCTACGACCGCATGAGCAAGCGCACCCTCTACGTGGCCGTGCTCAACCAGAAGGATGCGTCGCCTTTTGCCCCGCAAAGCGACGAGGAAAAGGACGCCATCAGAAAGCCGGACTCTGTGGCAGTGGGCAAGCCGGTGGGCAACCGCCCCGCCCCCAAAGTGGCCATAAAGGACCTGAAAGGGAAAAAGCCAGCCAGCGTGAAAGTGGTTATCGACACCGTCGGCATGAGTCAGCGCGTGCTGGTGGTGCCCGGCTCTGCCGTGGGCTCCCTCGACGGCTTGGAAGTAGCCGACGGCGACAAGCTGTTTTACCTGGAAGCCATGCCCGCCACCACCCCGGCCGGCCCCGCGGCCACGGCCGCCGAACCCACCCAACGCCTGCACCGCTTCGACCTGAAAGAGCGCAAAGACGACGTGTTTATGGCCGAGGTGAGCGGCTATGCGCTCAGCGCCGATGGCAAGAAGCTGCTCTATATGGCGTCCGGCAACGCCTTCGGAATTGTGGAAGCTGCGGGCAAACCCACCGCGACCGACGGCAAGCTCACCCTCACCGGCATGGACGCCTACATCGACCCGCGCCAAGAGTGGGCGCAGATGTTCAACGAAGTGTGGCGCCTGGAGCGCGACTACTTCTACGACGCCAACATGCACGGCCTGGACTGGGTGGCCACCAAGAAAAAGTACGCCTCCTTCCTGCCCTACGTGGCACACCGCGCTGACCTCAACTACCTATTTGGCGAGATGATGGGCGAAATGGTGGTGGGCCACAACTACGTGAGCGGCGGCGACATGCCGGCCCTGCAAGCCGGCCCCGTGGGGCTGCTCGGCGCTGACTACGAGGTAGCCAACGACCATTACCGCTTCAAGCGGGTCTTCAACGGCGAAAGCTTCAACCCCGGCCTTCGCGCCCCGCTCACCGGCCCCGGCGTGAACGTAAAAGTAGGCGAGTACCTACTGGCCGTGAACAACCGCCCGGTGCGCGGCACCGACAACGTGTACAGCTTCTTTGAGAACACCGTGGGCAAGCAAATCACGCTTACGGTAAACACCAAGCCCACCATGAGCGGTGCCCGCGAGGTAACCGTGGTGCCCGTGGCCAGCGAGGCCACCTTGCGCCGCATTGCCTGGGTTGAGGGCAACCGCCGCAAGGTGGACGAGCTCACCGGCGGGCGCGTAGCCTACGTGTACCTGCCCAACACCGGCCCCGAGGGCTACGAGTTTTTCAACCGCTACTACTTCAGCCAGCTCGACAAACAGGCCGTTATCGTTGACGAGCGGTTCAACGGCGGCGGCTTCGTGGCCGACTACATCCTCGACCTGCTCAACCGGCCTTTGCTCAGTTACTGGGCCACTCGGGAGGGCCCCGCTTTCACCTCCCCGGGGGCATCCATCTATGGCCCGAAGGTGATGCTGGTGAATGAGTTTGCCGGCTCGGGCGGTGATGCGTTGCCGGCCTTCTTCCGGCGGCGCGGGCTGGGCACCATCGTGGGCAAGCGCACCTGGGGCGGGTTGGTTGGCATTTCGGGCTACCCGCCGCTCATCGACGGCGGCAGCGTGACCTCGCCCAGCTTCGGCATCTACAGCCCCGACGGGAAATGGGAAATCGAGAACATCGGCGTCTCGCCCGACATCGAAGTCGACGTGCTGCCCAACGCTACTCAAAACGGCGACGACCCGCAGCTTGCCAAAGCTGTGGATGTCATCATGGCTGACTTAAAAAAGCAGCCCTTCAAGCTACAGACCATCCCCGCGCAGCACCCCGAGCGGGCCGGCGGGAAGATGGAGCAATAAGACTGACGGCCGAGAATGAGTGGAGCTTCCGGCTGAGCGAAGCATCTCGCGTGAGAACCTCACCCCCGGCCCCTCTCCAAAAGAGAGGGGAGCCACGGCACAAGAATCAGCTCAATTCCTAATTAAAAGACCCGACTCAATATTGAGTCGGGTCTTTTTGTTGACTGGTTACCGTCAGGCTCCCCTCTCTTTTGGAGAGGGGCCAGGGGTGAGGTTCCCCGGTGCGGCTCAACGAAGCAGTAGAGATGCTTCGACAAGCTCAGCATGACGTTCTGTTTTGGCTTAGCTAGCGCTTAGCCCACAGTTCAGCTCAATCCATCATATCCGCCGATTTGGGCGGGTCGGGCACGAAGCCGGGATTCCAGCTCATCGGATAGCGGGCATCTACATAAGGCAGCGCCGCTTCGGTGAGGTAGAGCGGGCGGAAGGTATCGAGCATAACGGCCAACTCGTGGGTTTCTTTCTTGCCGATGCTCGCCTCCACGGTGCCGGGGTGCGGGCCGTGCGGCAGGCCCGTGGGGTGCCAGGTGAAGGAGGCCAGGTCCACGCCCTTGCGCGACATGAAATTGCCGGCCACGTAGTACAGCACCTCGTCGGAATCGACGTTAGAGTGGTTATAGGGCGCCGGAATGCTGAGCGGGTGGTAGTCGAAAAGACGCGGCACAAACGAGCAGATGACGTAGTTGCGGCCCTCGAAGGTTTGGTGCACGGGTGGCGGCTGGTGCAGGCGCCCGGTGATGGGCTCAAAATCGTGGATGCTGAAGGCGTAGGGGTAGAAATACCCATCCCAGCCCACCACATCGAAGGGCGAATGCGCGTAAGTGAGCTGGTGCAGCATGCCCTCTTTCTTGACCTGCACCACGTAGTCGCCCTCGGGCAAGTCGTCGAGAATCAGCTCGGTGGGTGGGCGCATGTCGCGCTCGCAATACGGCGAGTGCTCCAGCAGCTGGCCGAAGTGGTTGCGATAGCGCCGTACGGTTTCCACAGGGCTGAACGACTCAATAATCATCAGCCGGACGGGGCCTTCTTCGAAGTGGAGCTGGTGAATGACCGTGCGCGGCACCACCACGTAGTCGCCGGGCTCGAAGGCAACTTTGCCCATCTGGCTCCAGAGTTCGCCGCGGCCTTCGTGCACGAAAATCACCTCATCGGCCTGGGCGTTCTTGTAGAAATAATCCATCCGCTTGTCGGTGGGGTTGCAGATGCTCATGGTCACGTCGGCGTTGCCGAGCAGGGTTTGGCGAGCGGCGAGGTAGTCGCCCCCGGTGCTGGTTTGAGCCAGCGTGCGCAGGTGCTCGGGCTGCAGCGGCCGGTCCTTCAGCAGCTTGGGGGCGTAGGACCGTGGCTCGCCTACATGCTTAATCTGGGTGGGCGGGTGCACGTGGTACAGTAGCGACGACACGCCGTGGAAGCCCAGCGTGCCCACCAATTGCTCCGAATACAGGGTGCCATCGGGCTGGCGAAACTGGGTGTGGCGCTTGCGCGGAATCTGGCCGAGGCGGTGGTAGTGCGACATGAGAACAAGGGTGGGATTTGGGCAGTGAAGTTACGGGGCCGGCTTGTTTTGGCGTTGCCCAACGGTCATTATGGGCAGCGCCTGTCATTGTGAGCGCAGCGCGGCAATCCGTCCTCTCTCCGCGACCAGCCCAATAATGTGACAAGCCCCGGTACAGCACAGTACCGGGGCTTGTCGCTTTAGAAAGTGTCTGGCTTTTACAGGACGGATTGCCTCGCTGCGCTCGCAATGACAGAAAAGGCGCAATGACAGGTGCCGCCCGCGCTTATTTTCCCAGCAGGGCCAGTTGGGCGGTGCTGTCGCTCACCACGTGCAGGGCGCGCTGCAGCTCGGGGTCTTGTTCGCGGAGCACCGTGTAGTACGCCACGGGCCCGTAGGCGCTGCGGGCAATGTAGGCCTTGAGCTGGTTGCGCAGCAGGGGCGCGCACCGGCGAATGGAGGCCACATCCGTGGTCACGCCAACCTGAGCTGCTTGGGCGGCCAGGCTCACCAGCTGCGCATCGGAAATGCGGAAGGTGGCATGGAACTGCTCGAAGCGCAGGCCTTCCAGCTCCGCTTTGTGCGCCTGATAAAAGGCGAGCGCAAAGGCGCGGGCCACGCCGTAGCTCAGCAGCTTGGTGACGTAGGCGGAATGCGCCAGCGTATCGCGGGGCACAAATACATCCGGCATGATGCCGCCGCCGCCGTACACGGTGCGGCCGTGGTCGGTGCGGAAACGCAGCTCTTTGGCGAAGCGAATGCTGTCGGCCGACTGCAGCTCGCCGCGGGCGGCACGGTTGGCCACGTCGGCGCGGTATTCGGCGTAGTTGGCGCCGTAGGGCTTCTGGATGGAGCGGCCGGATGGGGTGTAGTAGCGCGCAATGGTCAGGCGCAGCTCGCTGCCGTCGCTCAGGGCAATGGGCTGCTGCACCAGGCCCTTGCCGAAGGTGCGGCGGCCCACGATGGTGGCGCGGTCGTGGTCTTGCAGGGCGCCGGCCACCACTTCGGCGGCCGAGGCGCTGCCTTCGTCCACGAGCACCACCAGGGCACCTTCTTCAAACTCGCCGGCCACCCGGGCGTAGGTCTGCGAGTCGTACTGCTCGCCCTTGCCGTCGGTGTACACGATTTTGCGCGAGCCCCCAATAAACTCATCGGCCAGCTGGGTGGCACGGTCGAGGTAGCCGCCGGGGTTGCCGCGCAAATCCAGCACGAGGCGGGTTAGGCCCTGGCGGCGCAGGTCAGCCAAAGCAGCCTTGAACTCGTCGTAGGTATTGGAGGCGAACCGGCTCACTTTGATGTAGCCGGTTTGGCCATCCACCAGGTACGCGGCATCTACCGAGGCGTTGGGCACACGGCTGCGGGGAATGGTCAGGTTGAGCGGGTGGCCCTGGCCGCGGCGGCGCAGCTCCATCGTGACGCTGCTGCCGCGGGGCCCGCGCAGCAGCTCGCTGAGCCGGGCGGTGCTCAGGTGCCCGCCCGATACGCGCTTGTTGGCGATGCTCAGAATCTGGTCGCCGGCTTGCACGCCGGCTTGCTCGGCCGGGCCGCCGCTGAGCGGGGCCACCACGGTCATGGTGTCCCGAAACAGGTTGAATTCGATGCCGATGCCGTCGAAGTCGCTTTGCAGGAAGGAATCGGTCTTTTCGCGGTCGCGGGCGGGGATGTAGACGGAGTGCGGGTCGAGCTTTTCGAGCATCTGCCCCACGGCGTAGTCGGCCAGGGCTTCCGTGTCGACGGAGTCGGCGTAGTCGCGGTCCACGTAGCTCAATATTTCCTTGAAGCGCAGGTAGCCGCGAGCCGTAGCGTCGGGGTTTTCCGACGACGGGCGGAAGGGGTTGTTGGCCACCAGCACCCCGCAGCCCATGGCCAGCATCAGTAGTACTCCCTGCCGCAACCACCCGCGCCGCCCCCGGGAGGGAGCAGGCCGAGCCGTTTCGGAAGCCGCTGAAGACGAGGAAGACATAAGAAAGGTATAAGTGCTAGCGAATAGAAAAATCGTATTGTACAGACCAAAACTATTGAAATTTTCTTAGAACAGAATTCGCTAAGACAACAATACTTGTATTTCGAAGAAAATTACAACATTTTACGTCTATAAAGATAAATTTTGACGTATTTAATGGCAAATTACAATTGTAAACACCTCTAAATAATAAGTTTTGAGGAGACACATTTTATAATTTTACCCATATAAGCTTGATATTTTCCGAATTTCACACCAATTACCCCTTCTTGAAACGTCCTATTCTTCCGCCCCCTAACTCGGCCATTTTTATTTCAAAACCAGCTCAACTACGGGCCGGAGCAACCCTTTGGATTGAGGCCCTTGCCCCTGCCGTATCTTTGCGGCGGCAATACTTGCCAACACCTCACTTCGCTACTCCACCCCCGGGCACATGGGCCGCATTCTCGCCATCGATTACGGAAACAAGCGCGTTGGGCTGGCCGTGACCGACCCCCTGTGCATGATTGCCTCGCCCCTGGAAACCATCCATAGCCAGGATTTGGTGAAGTACGTGCTGGCGTACCACCAGCGCGAGCCGCTGCGGGCCGTGGTGGTGGGCATGCCGCGCACGCTGCTCAACGAGCCCACCGACGTGACCAGCGCCGTGGTGGGCCTGCTGCGCCGCCTGCGCCGCGAGCTGCCCGAAGTGCCCGTGCACGAGCTCGACGAGCGGTTTACCTCCCGCATGGCGCACGCCACCATGCTGGCCGGTGGCCTTGGCCAGAAGGCCCGCCGCGACAAAGCCACCGTAGACCGCATCAGTGCCACCATCATTCTCCAATCGTTTCTTGAATCGCCGCTCATGCGTGAGGTTTAGTTGTTTTGTTAAACGCCATGCTCATCTGGCGTCCGCGTAGCCGAAGCGTCTCGCTCGCATCGTTGGGCTGCTTTGATTGCTACCCCACGCGAGCTGCTTCGGCTACGCGGACGCCAGATGAGCATGACGTTCTATTTTAAATTGACCACTACAATATGATTTACTCCATCGTTGCCATTGGCGACCCCGTGCTGAAGACCAAAGCCAAAAACCTGGCGGCCGACCTGGCCGCTGCCGACCTGCAGCAGCTCATTGCCGACATGTACGAGACCATGTACTACGCCCACGGCGTGGGCCTGGCCGCGCCCCAGATTGGCAAGGGCGTGCGCCTGTTTGTGATGGACTCGGGGCCGATGGTGGAGCTGGACGAAGAAGACCTGGCCGAGCTGGAAGAAGGCGAAATGCCCGAGCCGCCCATCAAGCGCGCGTTTATCAACCCCGTGATGGTGAGCGAAACCGGCGAGATGTGGGGCTTTGAGGAGGGCTGCCTGAGCATCCCCGGGGTGCGCGAGCTGGTGAACCGCCACGCCGACATCGTGCTGCGCTACGAAGACGAAAACCGCCAGGTGCACGAAGAAGCCTTTTCCGGCATGGCCGCCCGCATCATTCAGCACGAGTACGACCACCTGGAAGGCGTGCTGTTCACCGACAAGCTGTCGGCGTTTAAAAAGCAGCTGCTGAAAGGCAAGCTCGCCCGCATCAGCAAAGGCGACGTGAAGCACGACTACCGCATGAAGTTTGCCGGCGAAGGCAAGCGCCGCTAAACCAGCTCAATTTCTCCTGAAGGCTGCCCGTTCCGCTCTCTGAGCGTGACCAGCCTTCGCCCTCCCGCGCCCCCGGTAGCTCCAGCTGCCGGGGGCGCGGCTTTTACGGGACCCTGCGCCTCTTTAGTAGCTGGATAGCGGTTGCCGTGGGTTGAGACCTTGAGCAGACTTTTAGTAGACCTGAATTTTCCTCATTGCAGCCGCTTAAATAATATTAGAATCTTTATTTTTCTCCATGAAATCAAGAAGCTGATTTCCAGCAACCCGTTAACAGTAGGTCAGCACAACTGACGACTTTTTTAGCTCAACTACTGCTAATAATTCAAAAATGTCTTGTCAATACTATATTATTTGGCGCGCTGATTTGTAATTTGTTGCAGATTCCCTCCTCAATAAAAGTCAGCCATTATGAAAAAAATGCTACTGTTGGGCTTATTTATTTTGCTCAATGCGCTCCAGGTTGCCTGGGCGCAGAACCGACAGATTACCGGGCGGGTCACGGACAAGCAAACGAGTGAAGGGCTGCCGGGCGTGACGGTGCTACTGAAAGGCTCTACCGTGGGCACCTCGACCGGTCCGGACGGCTCGTTTACGCTCAGCGTACCGGCCAGCGGGGGCACGCTTAGCTTCAGCTCCATTGGGTACGCCACCGTGGAGCAGCCCATCGGCACGGATAACACCTACAACGTAGCGCTGGCCAGCGACGTGAAGCAGCTCAACGAGGTGGTGGTGACGGCCCTGGGCATTGAGCGCGACGTGCGCTCGGTGAATACAACGCAGCAGCAGGTAAAAGGCGAAGACCTGGCCCAGAAATCGGAACCCAACGTGCTCAACACGCTGCAGGGCCGGGTTTCTGGCGTCAACATCACCAGTGCCAGCGGCCTTCCGGGCTCCTCCACCAACATCAACATCCGGGGCATTACCTCGCTGCAGGGCAACAACCAGCCCCTGTTTATCGTGGACGGCATCCCCATCAGCAACTCGCTGGACGTGACGAACGGCACCACGCTGGGCACGCTCGGCGCCGCGCAAAGCTCCAACCGCGCGCTCGACATTGACCCCAACAACGTGGAGAGCATCAGCATCCTGAAAGGGCCCGCCGCGGCGGCCCTATATGGGTCGCGCGCGGCGTCGGGGGCGGTTATCATTACCACCAAGTCGGGCCGCAACGTGAACAAGAAGCTCGAGGTAACGGTGACGTCGGACTACAGCATCCAGAAAGTGTACGGGCTGCAGGACTTCCAGAACGACTACGGCCAGGGCACCGGCGGGGTGCTCATCACCACGGGTGGTAACATCAACACCGGTTCGCAGGCATCGTGGGGGCCGCGGTTCGGCACTCCGGCCACGGCGGCCAACGGCATTGGCGTGCTGAAGCTGCCCGATGGCACGCCGGTGGAATACAAGGCCTACCCAAACAACATCAAGAACTTCTTCCGGACGGGCCACATCCTATCGAACGGGGCCAACATCGCCGGCGGCAATAAGGACCAGAACTTCAGCCTGAACATCAACAACACCAACCAGGTCGGCATCACGGAATTTGCCAACCTGAAGCGCACCAACGTGCAGCTGGGCGGCAATACCACCCTGATTAATAAGCTGAAGGCCGGGGGCTCGGTGAACATGGTTTTGTCGAACCAGTTGGGCGCGCCCGTGGGCAACGGCAGCAGCGCGTTTGGCCAGCTGCCCAGTGTGCCGCGCAGCTACGACCTGCAGGGCTTCCCCAACACGGACCCCGTCACGGGCCGCAGCGTCTTCTTCGGCGGTTCCGACAACCCCTACTGGAACCTGCGCAACAACCCCACCACCAGCGACCTCACGCGCTTTATCAACGTGGGTAACCTGAGCTACGACGTGGCCCCCTGGCTGAACGTGGCCTACCGCCTGGGCTACGACACCTACACCGACCGGCGCAAGCAGATTTACTCCGTGGGGGCCGCCCGTGTGCCCTCGGGCCAGATTCTGGACCAAAACATTTTCCGTAGTGAGCTCAACGGCGACCTGCTCGTGACCCTGAAGCGCGACAACGTGCTGCGGCCGGGCCTGAACGCCACCCTGCTCCTGGGCCAAAACGTCAACCAGCGGCGCTTCCAGAGCATTTCTTCGCAGGCCGACAACGTGCTGGTGCCGGGCTTTACAAATGCCTCGGTGGGCGGCGTTTTCTCGAACGGCACCGGCGAGCGGTCGGAGGTGCGGCGGCTGCTGGGCTACTACAGCCAACTGTCTTTGGCCTTCAACGACTATCTGTTTGTGGACGTGACGGGCCGAATCGACCAAACCTCAACCCTGCCGAAGAACAAGAACTCCTACTTCTTCCCTTCGGCCACGCTGGGGCTGGTGTTCACCGATGCGCTCAAGCTCAACTCGTCGATTCTCTCTTATGGCAAGATTCGCGGCAACGTGGCCCGCGTAGGCCGCGACGCCGACCCGTATTCGCTGACCACGCCCTACAGCGTCATCGTGCAGGGCAACAACGTGGCCGGCCTCACGTTCCCACTGAACGGCGGCGGCGGCTTCCGCATCAGCCAAACGCTGGGCAACCCGAACCTGGAGCCGGAATTTACCAAGTCGGTGGAAGCGGGCCTGAACCTGGGCTTCTTCCAAAACCGTCTCACGTTTGACCTGACGGCCTACAAGACCGTCAGCAGCAACCAGATTGTGCCCATCACCACGCCGGGTAGCACCGGCTTTACGCAACGCTACGCCAACGTGGGCCGGCTCGACAACAAGGGCATCGAAGGCCTGATGACCGTCACGCCGGTGCGCACCGACAACTTCCGCTGGGACATCACGGCCAACTACACGGCCAACCGCAACAAGGTGGTGTCCATTGCCGAGGGCGTGGAGCGGGCCCGTATCACCGGCTCGGGCTTCATTGGCAGCCTGCCGTTTATTGTGGTGGGCCAGCCCTACGGCGTGATTGTGGGCGGCAAGAAGTCGCGCAGCCCCGACGGCCAGTACATCATCGACCCGCGCACGGGTGTGTTTGAGGCCGATATCCCGAACTCCATTATTGCCAACCCCAACCAGCGCTGGCAGGGCGGCCTCACCAACAACCTCACGTACCGCGGCATCAACCTCTCGTTTGTGGTGGACACCCGCCAGGGCGGCGATATCCTCTCCTTCACCAACGGCTTTTACCGGTCCAACGGCGCGCTCGAGGAAACCGGCCACGACCGGGAGCTGCCCCGCGTGATTCCGGGCGTGATTCGCAATTCGGACGGCACGTTCCGGCCCAACAACATCGAGGTAGACGCTCAGACTTACTGGGCGGCGTTTGGCCTGCAAAGCGACCTGAACGTGTACGACGCCACCGTGTACCGCCTGCGCGAAGTATCGGTGGGCTACACCGTGCCCAAGACGGCGCTGGGCAACCTGCCCTTTGGCCAGGTGAACTTCTCGCTCTCGGGCCGCAACCTGTTCTTCTACGCGCCCAACGCCAACTTCGACCCCGAGCTGAACACCCAGGGCGCCGGCAACATCCGCGGGCTCGACCTGCAGGGCCCGCCCAACGCCCGCACGTACGGCGCCAACATCCGTTTTACTTTTTAAGCGGTTTCGACCGATTCCGACATGAAATCCATGACGCTATTTCGCTGTGCTCAGGTGCTCGCGGTTGCCCTGGCAGTGGGCAGTTGCAACAAGAACGACTTTCTGGATGTCAACAACAACCCCAACTCGCCCCAGAATGTACCGCCCACGGTGCTGCTCACGGGGGCTGAGGCCACCACGGGCTTTGCCATTGGCAACGAGGTGGGCCGGGTGGCCGAGCTGTTTGTGCAGCACACGGCCGGCATCCTCAACCAGCCCCGCACCTACGACACGTACCAGATTCGGGGCGGCTTCGACAACCAGTGGAACAACGAGTTCTACGGGGGCACGCTGATTAACCTGCAGCAAATCATCAACTCGACGCAGGCCACCAGCCCGGCCTACGCCGGCGTGTCCAAGATGCTGAAGGCCTACAACTACGCCGTGCTCACCGACCTGTGGGGCGACATTCCCTACTCGCAGGCCCTGCAGGGCAACCTGGAAACCCCCAACCTGCAGCCGCGCTTCGACAAGCAGGAAGACATCTACAAAGGCAACACCGCGCTGGGCATTCAGAGCCTGTTCGATTTGGTGCGCGAAGGCCTGGCCGATGTGGACAAGACCAGCACGCTGAAGCCCGGCGCCGGCGACGACCTGGTGTACAAAGGCGACCTGGCCAAGTGGAAGAAGTTTGGCAACACGCTGCTGCTCAAGTTTGCCAACACCATCAGCAAGAAGGAGCCGGCCCTGGCAACCACCGTCATCAAGGAAGTGCTGGCCAAAACGCCCACAGCGTACATCGCCGACAACAGCGAGGACTTTGAGGTACCCTTCGGCACGGCCGTGGGCAACCAAAATCCCATATACGCCTACAACTACGTGAACCGCCCCGATGACCAGATGCTGAGCCAGCGCTTTCTCGATACGCTCAACCTGCTGAAGGACCCGCGGCTTCCCAGGTATTTCACGGCCACGCCGGGCAACGCAGCGGCTACGAACACCGATTTCGGCAAGTTTACGGGCTACGACAACGGCGGCACGGCCGCTACGCCCGTGATATCCAGCCGCTCGCGCTACGGCGTTTACACCATCGGCACCAGCGGCGAAGCGCCCATCCGGCTGGTTACCAACTTCCAGCGGGCCTTCATCCTGGCCGAGTCGGTGCTGACCCTGCCCGGCGTAACCGTAACGGGCCAAACGGCGCAAACGCTGTTTCAGGAAGGCATTCGGGCCTCGATGACCAAGGCGGGCGTTTCGGCCACCGACATCACGGCATATTTCGCGGCCAACCCCAAGGTGGTGACCTTATCGGGCACCACCGAGCACCGGCTCAACCAGATTATCACCCAGAAGTGGATAGCCTGGGTTGGCAATGGCTACGAGGCCTACAACGACTACCGCCGCACGGGCTTCCCGCGGCTGGCCCTCTCCACCAACCCCAGCTCCGAAAGCCCCACCGCCATCCCCAGCCGGTTCTATTATCCAAACGTGGAGATTACCTCCAATGCCCAGAACATCCCCACTCCCCAGCCCCTGACCACGGTGAAAGTGTGGTGGGCCGAATAAGGCCGGACCTGCTTTCCTCACGTCTTTCGACTCATTATCATGAAAAAGCAACTCGCCCAATTCATCCTGCTCGGCCTGCTTTCGGTGGGAGTGTTCTCCTGCAAAAAGGAGTATGACGACAAAAGCCTCTCGCCCCTGCAAGACAGCGTAGCCGAAATCCCCATCACGGTGCCCAACCAGGAGTTTTTCGAGCGGTTCCCCATCGTCACGGCTTCGGTGAGCAAGAAGGACGCCGCCGGAAACACGGGGCCCTTCACCATCATCCTGCAAATCCCATCCGACAAGGGCAAGATTAAAGAAATCAGCCGCATCACCACCGGCACGGCCGGCCTGGCCAACATGACCGGGGCGGAGTCCTTGTCTTACAACTACGACGTAACGGGCAAAAAACTAGTGCCCATCCCCGGCAATGGCACCAACCAGATTACGTTTACTTCGAGCCTGAGCCAGTACACCACCTACCGCACCCGCGTTGGCGCCGCCGCCGCCGGCCAGCCGGCCGTGGTGGCGCCAACCGCTGCCTTCAACGCCCAAAACCCCAACCAGCTTCCCTTCTACTTCCTCATTACCCTGGAAGACGGCCGGCAGCTGGTGTCTACCGCCGTCCGCGTGCGGGTGGTAGATTAGCTCAACTTGCCCATAACTATCAAGAACACCCTTGGCTTAGCGCCAGGGGTGTTTTTTATTTATGGGGCAAGGGGTTTTAGCTCAATTGTGCTTCGGATAAAAGACGGTTCCCGTACCTTTTGCCCGTGAAAAAACCTGCTCTACTCCTTCTGGTTTGTCTACCCCTGCTCTTCTTTTATCATCGGGCGCAGGCCTGGGGCTTTTTTGGCCACCGGCTGCTCAACCGCCTGGCCGTGTACACGCTGCCGCCCGCCATGGTGGGCTTCTACAAGGCCAACATTGACTACCTGACCACCAACGCCACCCGGCCCGACTCGCGCCGCATGGTGGTGCCCACCGAGGCCCCAAAGCACTTCCTCGACGTGGACCGCTACGGCGACAGCGCCGCCTACAAAATGCCCCGCCGCTACGCCGATGCCGTGGCCCGCTACGGCGAAGATTCCCTGCTGCTCCACGGCATCGTGCCCTGGAACGTGGTGACGATGAAAAACCAGCTCACCGCCGCCTTCCAGGCCCGCGACACCGACCGCATCCTGCACCTCTCCGCCGACCTGGGCCACTACATTGCCGATGCCTGCGTGCCGCTGCACACCACCAAAAACTACAACGGCCAGCTCACCAACCAGCGTGGCATTCACGGCCTGTGGGAGTCGCGCCTGCCCGAGCTGCTGAGCACCGACTACGACCTGTTCAGCGGCAAGGCGCAGTACCTGGAAAAGCCCACCGACGCCATTTGGGCCGCCGTAATCCGCTCGCACGCCGCCGTGGACTCGGTGTTTCGCTTCGAAAAAGAGCTGACGGCTCAATTTCCCGAAGACCGCAAATACGGCTACGAGCAGCGCGGCACCCAAACCGTACGCACGTATTCGCGCGAGTTCAGCAAAGCCTACCATGCCCGGCTCAACGGCCAGGTAGAGCGCCAGATGCGCTACGCCGCGGCTCTCATCGGCAACTTCTGGTACACCTGCTGGGTCGATGCCGGTTCGCCCGATTTGAGCAAGCTACCCCGCACCCCTTCCGAAACTGAGAAGCTACGCCTCGAACGCGAAGCTAAGGAAGCAGCAGCCGCGCCGGTAGTGAGTGTGCCCGGACACGACGAATAAGGAAAGCCAAACATCACTCCCCTCCTTACCAAGGAGGGGATGTTTCAGCGCCAGCTGAAACGGGGGTGGTTGCGGGCGTTGAACGTTTCGCACCAGCATCGTTCGGGTGTCGTTCAACGCCCGCAACCACCCCAGCTCAACTTAGCAGTTGAGCGTCCCCTTCTTACCAAGGAGGGGAGTTTTGTTTTCTAGCCCAATTAATCCTCCAGCGGCTCGGTGCGGTGCAGCTGGTCCAGGTCGATAACGGCGATGCCGTCATCGTCCACTTCGTAGGCGCGGATGAAGCGACGGTGCCACTCGATTTCCTCGTGGGTGTAGGAGTTGCGGGCGTGCACATCCTGGGCAAAGGTGTCGTCGTAGCCCTTCAGCTGGATGATAATCTCCACGTCCTGGGCTTGATAATCTTCCGGCCCATAGCCGTACAGCGGGCTTTCCGGCGTAATGTCGTGCACTATCGTCCAGCTGAGCGGGAAGAAATTCACGGTATCGCGCTCCAGCGGCAGAAAAGCATACTTCTGGTTGCTGGTGCCCGGCTCAATGGTTTTGACCAGCACGCGGGCCTGCAAGTCAATCAGGATGTTGGAGCGCTGGTTGGCGATGCGGAACTGCAGGCTGGGCGTGCCGTCGGGGCGGCGGCTGATGATGGCCGTGCGGCTGAAATGAATGCGTGCCGTGGGCCGCGAAAACCGCCCGTATAGCAAGCCCGTGGCCAGGGCAAAGGTGAGCACGCCCACCAGCGCCTCCAGGCTGGACACCAGTCCGGCGCCATTGCTGCCCGGGTACACGTGGCCGTAGCCCACCGACGTGAAGGTTTGGATAGAGAAAAATAAGGCGCTTAGAAAATCCTGCCACACGCCGCGGGGCGCCGTTACCCCGGGCAGGTTTTCCAGCCCCAGCAGCAGGTAGGCAGCGGCAAAAATGGCATTGAGCACGCCGAAAAACGCCACCACTACGCCGATAAATGGCCACCAATCCATCTGCACAAGCCACTGGTAAGCGTCGAAGCGGTGGGGGCCGCCGCGCCGCCGCACGTTGAACGAACCGTCGTGGTTGATGGCCCGCTTGGTGCGCCGCGAGAATTTTTCGCCAATGCCGGGGTCGAGGGTTGCCATAGGGGTACTGCTGAAAACTAAAAACGAGCGGTTGAGCTAATTCCGGCCCAACTTGCAGGGCCCGGCTACCGTTTGGCATCGGCAGCAGAGAACCCACGGCCGAAACTATAACAAGGATGGCCGAGTCCTGCTTTGTCTGTTTTGAACCATCCACTCCAGCTCCGCAAATTGTCCGGTTTCCTCCCATGAAAGGTGTTTACTCCATCCTGCTCCTCACCCTTTCCAACCTATTCATGACGTTTGCCTGGTACGGGCATCTGCACTTGTTCAAGAAAATGGCCTGGTTTGCCAAAATGGGGCTGTTTGGCGTAATCATGATAAGCTGGGGCCTGGCGCTGTTCGAGTACATCTTTCAGGTGCCGGCCAACCGGCTGGGGTTTGTAGAAAATGGCGGGCCGTTCAGCTTATTTCAGCTCAAGGTGATTCAGGAAGTTGTCACCCTCACGGTGTTTACGCTGTGCGCCGTCTTCATCTTCAAAACCGATAAATTGGGCTGGAACCACGTGGTGGGCTTTGCGCTGCTGGTGGCCGCCGTGTACGTCATCTTTAAGAAGTGGTAACGGGCAGCTACTGACCCCGCTGGCACGCTAGTCCAGGCCCTTTGCCTGGCCCGCACCCAACAACCCGCCCCGCACCGGAGGCGTAGAGAAGACTGCTTTGTTTAAAAGCACAGTAACTTAGATTTATGCAAAAAATGATACCGCGCATTGTTGCGCTTTTAGGGCTGGTCTGCCTGCTGCCTTTTGGGGCCTCGGCCCAGCGGGTGGGCGTGGTGCTGAGCGGCGGAGGCGCCAAAGGACTGGCCCACGTGGGCGTGCTTAAAGTACTGGAGGAGAACGGCATCCCCATCGACTATATTATTGGCACCAGCATGGGCTCCATTGTGGGGGCGCTGTATGCGGCGGGGTACTCGCCGCGCGAAATGGAGCAGCTGATGCTCACGCCGGAATTTCAGAACTGGGTGAGCGGCAAGCCCACCGAGGACAAGACCTTCAACTACCTCACCGCCGAGCCCTCGCCCTCGGCCCTGCGGGTGGGTGTGGCGCTGGACTCCACGTTCAAGGCGCGCATCAGCACCAACCTGGTGAACGACCTCAACCTCAACTTTGCCCTGGCCCGCACGCTGGCCCCAGCCGCCGCGCAGGCCAACTACGATTTCGACAAGTTGTTTGTGCCCTTCCGCTGCCTGGCGGCGGAGGTGTTCACCCGCAAGCAGGTAATCCAGAAAAGCGGCTCGCTGGCCGATGCCGTGCGCAACTCCATGACCGTGCCGCTGGCCTTCCGCCCCATCCGCAACCCCGACGGGCGCTACCTCTTCGACGGCGGCATCTACAACAATTTTCCCACCGATGTGATGCGCAAGGAATTCGCCCCGGACGTCATCATCGGCGTGAACGTGGGCGACGTGGCGTACAAGAAATACCCCTTCAAGAACGACGACGCGCTGCTCACCGGCACGCTGCTTTTCCTAGGCGCCAACGTGGCCGATACCCTGAGCGTGGGCAAAAACGGCGTGTTCATCCAGCCCGACCTGGAAGGGTTCGGCGGCACCGATTTTGACCGGGTGCACGACTTGATTGCCAAAGGCGACACCGCCGCCCAGCGCCAGCTGGAGTTGCTCAAGAAACGCATCACGCGGCGCGTGGACACGCTGGAGCTGCAGAAGCGCCGGCAGGCCTTCCAGGCCGGCGCGCCCGAGCCCAACTTTGTGCAGGTGCGGGTGCAAGGCCTACGGCCCGACCAGAACAGCTACGCGCAGCAGTTCTTCCGTCGCTCCGCGGGCCGCAACTACACCATCGACGACCTGGAAGAGGGCTACTTCCGGCTGGCGTCGGACGACTTTTTCCGCAACATCTACCCGCGCATCAAGTACGACCCCGCCCAGAAAGGCTACGTGATGAGCGTGGACGCCCGCCAGAACAACAACGTGACCGCCGAAGCGGGCTTTGTGCTGAGCAACCGGCCGCTCGACAACCTCTACGTGGGCGTAGAGTACCGCTACCTTCGCCGGCTACTGTACTCGGCCACGGCCAACGTGAGCCTGGGCCGCTTTTACAACGGCGCGCAGGGCAGCTTCCGCATCAACGTGCCCGGCCGGCTGCCCTTTTACGTGGAACCCACCGCCACCTACAACCGCTGGGACTACCAGAACACCAGCGGCTTGCTGGGCCGCGACGTGCTGAGTACCCAGGTGCGCCAGCAGGACACCAAAGTGGGCGCGCAAGTAGGCATCAGCCCCAACTACCGCAGCCGGATTCTGCTCGATGTGGGCGCCTTCTACCTGAGCGACGACTACGCCAACGTGTCTGAAATATCCAGCACCACCAAGCTCGACAAAACTAACTTCCGGGGCGGTACGGTAGCCGTGCAGTTTGCCCGCAACTCTCTCAACCGCAAGCAGTATGCTACCAGCGGCAAGCGCGCCGTGTTCACGGTGCGCGGCGTGAGTGGCTCCGAAGACTACAAGCAGGGCGACACCTCCATTCTGCCCGGCTTCTCGCAAAACCACCAGTGGGTGCAGGTTCGCGGCACGCTCGAGAAATACTTCCCCCTGAAGGGCGACAAGCACGCCTGGGGCTACTACGGCGAAGTGGTAATTAGCGGCCAGGGCACATTTGCTAACTACCGCTCCAGCATCACCACGGCGCCAGTATTTGCGCCCCTGCCCGACTCGCGCACTTCATTTATGGACAACTACCGCTCGCCGCGCTACGCGGCCGTGGGCCTGCGCTACACCATGCCCTTCCTGGGCAAGCTCGAATGGCGCAACGAAGTGTTTACCCACGTGAACTACAAGCCCCTGCGGCAGGACGAAAACCAGCGCGCCGTCCGGCTCGGCAGCTTCGAGCGCCCCCGCCTCACGGCCAGCACGGGCCTCGTGTTCCAAACGCCGGTGGGCCCGCTGGCTCTGCACGCGCTGTTTTACGACGACCCCGCCCGCCGCTTCAGCGTGTACGGGCACCTGGGCTACCTGCTCTTCCGCAGCCGGGCCCTGGAATAAGCCTGAGGGCTTTGGCGGCCCTTATTTAGCTCAACGCGGGCATTCCTCGCGAGTAAGGGCTTCGTTGATGACGATGGCGGCCCGGCTGCCGGCCGCCGCGGCCAGCAGGGCCTGCTGGGCGCCAGGGGTGGTGTCGCCGGCTGCGTACAGGCCCGGCACCGAGGTTTGCATGCCCGAATTGACCCACACGGCGCCTTTGCTGGTATGGCGCGCCCCGAGCTTTTCGGCCAGCGTACTGCGCTGGTACTGGGAGGCGTGCAGAAACAGGGCCTTGCGCTCGAGCTGGCTGCCATCGGCAAACTCAATGCATTCCAGGTCGTCGGTGGCCGAGCCGATGAGGCGCGTGATGTGTTCTTCGCGGATTTTGATGTGCTGCCGCCGCAGCCGGCGCCGGGCATTGTGCGTCAGGTGTCCCGGCCCGTTGGTCACCACCACCACGTCGTGGCTCCAGCGGCTCACCAGCAGCGCCAGGCCCGTCACAATGCGGCCCTGCCCGTACACCGCCAGGGGCTGGTTGCGCACCTCCCACCCGTGGCAGTACGGGCAGTGCAGCACCCCCCGCCCCCACAGCTCCCGGAACCCCGGCAATGGCGGCAACACGTCCAATACGCCCGTGGCCAGCAGCACCCGCCGGGCCGTGATGCTCACGGGCGTATCGTCGGTGGTTAGACAGCCGGAGGCCCGAAAGCCCTTTTCCAGCGGGATTACCTCGTTAATTTCCAGGCACTGCATTTCCACCGTGGTGTACTGCCGCAGCTGCTCCTGCCCCAGCCGCAGCAGTTCGGCCGGAGGAATGCCGTCGCGCGTGAGAAAGCCGTGCACGCCGGGCGAGGCCTCGTTGCGCGGGGGGCCGCCATCGGCCAGCAGCACCCGGCGCAGGCAACGCCCCAGCGTAAGGGCCGCCGACAGGCCAGCGCTGCCCGCCCCAATAATCAGAACGTCGTATTGAAATTGCATCGGAAAGACAAAAAACAAGCCCCAAGCCGTTTTAACCCCCGCCACGGGTAGGAGGTTGCGTCGGGCAGCTCAACGAAGGCACAAAAAAGCCCCTCCCGAAGCGGGAGGGGCTTTTTTCATTTGCCGGTGTAGCGGCAGCTGTCTTATTCTTTAATGAGGCGCTTGGTCAGGTTCACCACCTGGCCGCCATTCTGGCCACGCACCAGCAGCGTATAGCTACCGCTGGCTATGGTGCGCAAATCCAGGGCGTGGGCGAGGCCCGCGTTCAGCGTTGCAACCAGCACGGTGCGGCCGGCGTCGTCGAGTACGCTCACTTGGTACACGCCAGCCGGCAGGGCCGTCAGGTCGAGCTTGGTGCCGGCAGCAGTGGCCGGGTTGGGGAACAGGCTAATGGCGGGAGCCAGTGCTTTGGTAAACGTCACGCTGCGCACGGGCGAGAAGTTCTCGGTGCCATCGGCGTCTACCTGCCGCAGGCGGTAGTACACCACGCCCGTGGCCTTGGCGCCGATGCCTGCATCCGTCAGCGTGTAGTCCGTTGCCGCCGAGCTCGTGCCTTGGCCCTTCACCTGGCCAATCTTAGCGAAGTCCGTGCCGTTGAGGCTGCGCTCCACGTCGAAGTGGTCGTTGTTCTTTTCGGAGGCGGTGCGCCAGGCAAGTTGGGCATCTTGGTTTTTTACGGCAGCCGTGAAGGCAGTCAGCTCAACTGGGAGCGGATACGCCCCAATATTGATTGTCACGCCTTGCAAGGTTATGCCCCCAGTAGCGTCGGTTGTTTTGGTTTGTACAGTGTACGTGCCGGACCGCAACAGCGTACGGTCGGTAACGGTGAACTGACCTGTGCTAGCATTCAGCCCAACCCCGGCCGGCAGGCTCGACCCACTCAGTACCGCATTGGTAATGCTCCCATCCGCATCGGTCACGGTAGCCAGCGAATACCCATTGGCATACGCCCCTGTCTTGGACGGGGCAGAAGTATATATTGCCTCGGTTTCGAACAAATTGACTCCTATCAGGGAAGTGGTTCGGCCACCCGTAACGTCCACGGTATTCACGGTGAAGGAATACCTGCCGTTGGCAAGAGCCGTGGCGTCGCTTACACTGAAGGCGCCCGTGGTGGGATTAAGAGCAGTGCCCGTTGGCAACACCCCTCCGGCTAACGTAGCCGATGATACAACGCCATCGGCGTCGGTCACGGTGGCCAGCGTCGTGTTGTTTGCTAAGGCATCCCGGTTATAGGATTGAACGGCGGTGTAAGCAGCTTCCACATCGTCGCGGATGGCGATTGTAACGTTCGTCGTGGTGAGGCCGCCTGCTATATCGGTCGTATTTACCGTGTAGGTATAGGTACCCACAAACGGCGCCGTGTCCGAACCGACGGAAAATTGCCCGGTTTGCGTGTTGAATAACATTCCCCTGGCTGCAGAACCTGTGAGCGTGGCGCCAGTCAGCGGACCATCGGCGTCGGTAACCGTAGCCAGCGTCGAGCCGTTGGTGAGGGCGTCGCGGTTGAACGTGTTGCCAGTCGAATAGGCGGCTTCTGTATCGGAAGAAATAATCTTGATAGTGACGCTAATCCCGGTTGTAGTACCACTTGCGGTACCGGTTGTGGTCACGGTAAAGGTGTAAATTCCAGCAGGAATATCTTTTTTGTTATCCCGCGAAAAAGTACCCGTAGCAGCATTAAACAGCAAGTTAGCTGGCAGTGTACCACCAGTTATAGAAGCGGTAGCAATAGCGCCATCCGGGTCGGTTACTGTAGCAATAACTTCGTTTTGATAATTCGCGCCATCTACATAAGCAACGTTTGGCGAGCTGTACACGGCTGGCTGGTTGCCGATGGCAATGGTATAGTTTACCGCAGGGCTGCTGCCGCCGTAAGGGTCTGACACAAAGTAGCTGAAGGCACGGCTGGAATTTGCTGCGCCGTTGGTATTCTTAAACTCCAGGGTCGCCGCCTCGGCTGCCGTCAGCGTCACATCGCTGGTGCCGGCAAGGACCGTCCGCACCCCACCGCGGGTGTAATAGACGGTTCCGAAGTTGATGCTGGCAATGCTCGACCCAACAATCGTATAGGTGAGCACGTCGTTGTTCGGATCGGTGCCCGTCATGGCTGGCAGTGCAGAGTATACCGTTGTGTTGGCAGTAACGCTGGCCGTCTTGGCTGCCGCCGTCGGAGTCGCATTGGTGGTAGTGGTTACGTTGGCGGCCGCAAGGGAACCGTTGTTATCCAACGGGTCAGCGTCGTCGGTATCAATACTGCTGCTGGCCGAACCGGTTACCGT
The DNA here is from genome assembly GCF_020711255.1 of Hymenobacter plasmatis. GTDB lineage: Bacteria > Bacteroidota > Bacteroidia > Cytophagales > Hymenobacteraceae > Hymenobacter. Next base: position 84,054 of record NZ_JAJFAW010000014.1, on the reverse strand, counting down.
AGAGGCGGGCATATTGAACTTGATGACGGATGTGGTGCTGGTGCCAACGGCCAGTAGCGGAACAGCTTGCAGGGTGAGCAAACCAGTGGCGTTGTTGTAGCTGCTGCCCGTTGGAAATACAGGGCTCTGCGTGTTCAGGCCAGGAGTGAGCTGCACCTTCGGCTGAACGCCGGAGGCATCATAGTCGCCGGATGCCGTAGTGGTGGCAGTGTAAACCACCTGCGTTCCTACCACGGCACGGGCGGGGCCCGTAAGCGTGGTTGCCACGTTGGCTTGCGTACACCAGCTCATGTAATCAATTCCGATGAACTGGCCCCCGGGATTTGTCAGATTGACGGTGTTTTGATAGGTAATCTGGAAGGAGGTAATGGGCTTATTAAAAGTGATGGTAACCGAGGCGAGTTCGGAGTTAGCCACATTATTCCTGATGCCAGTGATTCTGTTGCCGCTTATAGATGTATAAGCTGCGTCATTGGTGAACGTGGCATCGGAAGCCGATGATAAGTTCAGGACAACGCCATTGGCCTGGGAAGCAGCGAGGGTTACAACATCAACCCATCCCGATGCTCCTGCTCCCAAATCGATGTCCTGAATGTGGAGCGAGAAGTTGTTGACCGGACGGTTGAAAGAGTATGTAATCTGCGTGGTCGCATTTTGCGAGCTGGTATAATCGGCGCCCCAAAACAACGGCTGGCCATTTAGCGTGCCGCCATTGTTACCTACGTACAAAAAGGTTTCGGCTCCGCCTACTGGCTCTATGTAAGAGCCAGCCGTCGTAATTGTCGTGTTAGTATTCGCCGCACCGGCGTTGACCGGGGAATGGTTCTTCCAATCTTCATTCAGCTGCCGCTGAGAGAAATTAAGCGTCGTGGTGTTAGTACAAGCCGCCGTAGCCCTCGCGGCCGCAGCCGTACTTAACTGCTTGAACGCTACTTCACGCTTACGCAAATCAGCTGTGCCAACCTTGGGAGTGCTTTCGTTCAATTCAAGTAACGGCACTTGCGCCCGAATTCCTAAGGGTAGCAGAGCAAGGAAGGTGTACCAAAAGGGTAAAGAAAATTTCATAAAAACTTTTAGAGGTAAAAAAAAGCAAATGATTACAAAAGCAGCTTATTCAACTAAAAAGACAAACAGCACTCACTAAGCATTAAAAGCATCTAATTGCTGAGCTTATACTTGCTTTAAACTGGGCACAAACGTATTTTATATAGGATTTCGATTATTGAGCTTCTGGCCGAGTTGCCACTTTTTCTGGCCGAATGATTAATTGTATCCCCTAAGTGATTTGGCGTTTTCGGCAACCCCTGCATTTTCGCAACTGAATCAGCTGATGCTTTAGGCCTTAAAACAAAAACGGCCCCGCTTATGCGGGGCCGTTCATATAGGTAAGCTTAAAGGAATATTGAGCTAATCAGCTGCGGCCGCTGGCTGTTACCAGCGCCTGCAGCGGCTCGTTGAAGCCCACGGCGTCAACCAGCTCCTCCAAGGGCAGGTGCAGACGGTATTTCCAGAAGTGGGTGGGGTTGCTGGGCACGTTGATTTGCTCGTCGTGCGGGTTGGCGCGGCGCAGGTTGCGGTCCATGGCCAGCAGGTCCTGCAGCGGGAAGATGGCCCACATGGCGGGCGAGTGCAGGTGCTGCACCACAATTTCGCGCGCTACCCAAGGCTCGCAGTAGAAGGGCGCCACTTCGCGCCAGTGACCCAAGATGGTTTCGAAGAAGCGCTGGGTACGCACCCGGTCTTCTTCCCACCAGCCGCGGATGGTGCTCATGTCGTGGCTGCTGGTCGTGACAACGCTCAGGTAAGCGGCGGTGTCGGGGTGGCCGAACTCGGTTTCGGGGTTGGAGGGCATGCGCTGGATGTTCAGGCCCAGGATGCCAAGCTCCTTCATCACGCCGGGCACGGAGGCTGGCACCATGCCGAGGTCTTCGCCGCAGATGAGCATGTCGGTGGCGTAGCGCACGGGCGGCAGCTTCACGAGGCCCTGCTGGCGCCAGAACTCTTCGTGGCGGCGGAAGAAGAAGTCGACGTAGATGTCGTCGTAGAGGCGGCGGCGGTCTTCGTCGGTGTCGAGCTCGCGGAACGAGTAGCTCTTGTTGAGGGTGATGCGTGGGTGGTAGAAGTCATCGCCGGCGGGCACAAACAACACCTCATTCACCAGCTGGAACAAGCCCTTCTGCAGCCAGGCAAAGTAGTCGGCGTGCTCGGGCGCGACGGCCAGCTTCTGGGCAATGTAGGCCTCAATCTTACGCTGGGTGTCCACGGCCTCCTTCAGGTGGATGCGGCCATAGCTGGCGTCGTACATGTACTCATCGAACACCGACTGGGCCTCGCCCTGGAAGATATCCTGAAGCATGTGCCAGCGGATGTACGGCTCGCACAGGCGGCTGTAGTCAAACCAACCCAAGCGGCGCTGAATCTCATGGCGGTGCAGCGGCAAGGCCGGCGAGAAATGGCCCAACAAGCCCTCCACCGATTCAATGGGCATTTCCCAGATGCGGAAGAAGCCCAGAATGTGGTCGATGCGCAGGGTATCGAAGTAGCGGGCGAGGTGGCCCATGCGCTGCTTCCACCACTTGTAGCCGTCCAGGGCCATGCGCTCCCAGTTGTAGGTGGGGAAGCGCCAGTTCTGGCCGGTGGTGGAGAAATCGTCCGGCGGGGCGCCGGCCTGGCGGTCCATGTGGTAGAGCTTGGGCTGGGTCCAGGCGTCTACGGAGTGGCGGTAGATGCCGATGGGCAGGTCGCCCTTCAGCACCACGCCGCGGCTGCGGGCGTAGTTCACGGCCTCGCGCAGCTGCTTGTCGAGATGGAACTGCGTGAAGAAGAACAGGCCGTACTCGTCGTAGTCAGAAGCGGTTTCGGCAGTGAGTTGAGCTAAGTTTTGCGGGGTGCGGAACTCGGTGGGCCACTGCTGGAAGTCGGCGGTACCGAACCGGTCGCGCAGGGCCGAGAAGGCGGCGTAGGGCACCAGCCAATCGGCTTGGCTGCTCAGGAACTCGCGGTAGTCGGGGTTGGCCAGGAATGTCTTTTTCTCCTGCTGGTAGAGCAGCTTGAGAAACTTCCACTTGGCGTTCATCACCGGCTCGTAGTCCACGAAGTCTTTGGCGTTCAGCTCCTGCTTGAGCTGGGCCATTTCGCTGGCGGCTTTCTTGTCCTTGAGAGTCGCGATGCCTTCGAGGTGGATGAACTGCGGATGCAGGGCAAACACCGAAATGGCGGCGTACGGGTAGGAATCGACCCATGTGTGGGTGGCCGTGGTGTCGTTGATGGGCAGAATCTGCACCAGCTTCAGGCCGGTTTGCACGGCCCAATCGGTGAGCAGCTTCAGGTCGGCGAATTCGCCCACGCCGAAGCCGTTTTCGCTGCGCATGGCAAATACGGGCAGGGCTACCCCGGCACCACGCCACGCATCCGGGTAGCGGTAAGCTTCGTCATTGAAAACCCGGGCCGCGGTGCGGTTGGTGGTGGCGGGAATCACACGGTTTTCGCCGCCCTCCATGTCCAGGGCGTGGCCGGCCTGCGCATCCCAGATGGCGTATTTGTACTGGCAGTCCTCGGTGGGGTTTTGCAGCGTGATGGTGCCGGCCCAGGTCGGGAAATCCTTATCCGACAGCACGAGGCCTTTGGTGTTGTCCCAGGCGCCCAGGGCCGGGTCGGAGCCGAGGATGCACAGGCCGTACTGTGGCGGCACACGCGGCGCCATCAGGCGAAACAGGGTTTGGCCAGCGCCGGGGGCGGCCACGGAAGTAGCCGCTGGGGTAGCTACCGGCGCTTCGGTCACGGCTTTGCCGGATTTGGCTTTTTTCCCATTGTTGGTTGGGGCCGCAGCGCTGGTTGTTGAGGCGGGCCGCCGAAACAGGGCCTTGGTGAAGGCAGCCGTGAACAGCTCATTTTCGGGTTGGGACGGGGAGCGCCAGTAATCGGCCAGCTGCAAGCGCGGCGCGCGGGAAGCATCGTAGGCGATGCTGCGGTTGGGACCGAATTCCCAAGTCTGGCTGCCGGTGTTGGCGTCGAGCAAGGCATATTTATAGGTAAGCACTTGTTCGGCTGCCGCATCGCCCACGGTCAGCTCATAGCTCCAGCAGCCCGTGGCTTCGTCGTAGAGCATGATGGCCGCGGTGGCCAGCTGCCAATTGCCCAAATCGGGATGGGAGCCGCACACGGCCAGGCGCTGGCCAAATGCGGTGCGGTAGGGAAGAGAAAAGCGTAGTATCATGCAATCGGTGAGTTTGGGGGGCGCAAGATAAGGCGGGCATGTGGCAGCCCGCATCAAGCTCAACTATATGCATTCGGCGGCAAATAGTTGCCAACCCGGGCCGTAGGTTTTGCGTTTGGAACCTCGTCCCGTTCTGTTCGCCGCTTACTCACCTTCTGCTTTGTCCACTTTTTTACGCCGTGCCCTTTACGGACTGCTCGGGCTTCTGGCCCTGGTTCTCGTCCTCGTAGTAGCTGTAGTGGTGGTATTGCAATTTCCCGCGGGGCAGGATTTTGTGGCCCGTCGGGCCGAAAGCTACCTGCGCGGCAAGCTGAAGACGGAGGTGCGCATTGGGAAATTTCGCACCGATTTCCGCCACGCCATCAACCTCGACGGCGTGTACCTGGCCGACCAGCAGCGCGACACCCTGCTGTCGGTGGGCCACCTCGGCGTCGACCTCGACATCCTGGCGCTGCTGCACAGCCAGATCAACGTGTCGAACGTAGAGCTGAACGACGGCCGCGTGCGCCTGACCCGCACCGAGCCCGACTCGGTGAACAACTACGACTTCATCATCGATGCCTTCGTGGACCCCAACGCGCCCACCGACACCACGGCCTCCAAGCTCAAGTACGACATCGGCAAGCTGCGGCTCACCAACATCTACTTTACCCAAAACGACCAGATAACCGGCTCCGACGTGCGCGCCCGCCTGGGCGAGCTGACGGTGAACATGGACGAGGTAGATGTGGATAAGTCTATCTACAAAGTGGATAACGTCGCTCTCCGTCGAGCTTCCATCGCCATTGTGCAAACCAAAACGGCCCCGGAAGTGGATAACCCCGCTCCTACCGAGCCGCTCACGCTGCAGTTTGGCCTCAACAAGGCCACCCTCGACAGCGTGGCCTTTACGTATAAGAACAACCCCGCAGCTCAATTTATCAGCACCAACATTGGGCTGGCCGACATCACGGCCCGCAACATTGACCTGCGCAATGAGCGGATTGACCTCACCAAGCTCACCCTCAAAAACACGCGCTTCGCCTACGCCCAAAACGAAAACGTGCCCGTGGAAGAGCGGGTGGTGAACCCCGCCGAGGCCGTGCGCAAGCTCGACGAAGCCGCTGACAAGACCAAAGCCGCCACCGGCCAGCCCCTGAAGTGGCGCGTGACGTTGGCCCAATCCGACATCAGCGGCCTGGATGTGGCCTTCGACAATTTCAACCAGCCCAAGCAGCGCACCCGCCTGCCGGCCATGGACTACAACCACCTCCACTTCTCGGATTTGGTGCTGAACACCCGGGACTTTTCCTTTTCCGAAAACCGCACCACGGCCAAGGTGGACAACCTGGCCGGCCGCGAGCAAAGCGGCTTTCTGGTGAATAAGTGGCGCGCCAACGTGGTGTACGACTCGGTGCAAATCCGCCTCGACAGCCTCGATTTGATTACGCCGCACACCCGCATCCGGCGCACGCTGGCCATTGGCTACGAAAGCCTGGCGGCCCTGGGCAACTCCAAGAACCTGCCCAACCTGAAGATTGAAGGCGATTTGCGCAACGTGCGCCTCGGCTTCCGCGACATCCTGTACCTGGCCCCGGACCTGGCCGGCACCTCCCCGTTCAATACCGGCCCCAACCAGTCGGTGCTGCTGAACGGGCAGATTGCCGGGCGCGTGGGCGACTTCACGGTGCGCAACCTGGAGTTTGTGGGGCTGCGCAACACGGTGCTGCGCGCCCGGCGCGGCCGCATACAGGGCCTGCCCAACGTGGACTCGCGGCTGTACGCCGACCTAGACATCCAGCAATTCAGCACCACCGAGGCCGATATCCGCAGTTTGGCGCCGAAGGGCAGCATCCCGACCAACATCAGCATTCCGCCGTCGCTGGCCGTGAGCGGCACGTTCCGGGGGCGGCCCACCACGCTGCAGTTCAACACCAACCTGCAGTTGCGCAGCACCTACGGCGACATGGCGTTTAGCGGCAACCTGGGGGCGGCACAGGCCAACGGCCGCCAGCCGGTGGTGGGCACGTTTGCCACGAAGGGCTTTGACTTTGGCCGCCTGCTGAAAAACCCGCAGCTGGGCCGCGTCACGGCCACCGGGCGCATCAATGCCACGGGCAACCTGAAAGACCCCGGCACGCTGGTGGGCCAGGTGAACGCCAACGTGCAAAGCGCCCGCTACAACGGCTACAACTACCACGGCGTGGTGGCTAAGGTAGACCTCGACCGCAACCGCTTCGTCATCAGCGCCAACAGCAAGAACGACCCCAACCTAAACCTGGACCTGCAGGCCGTGGTGAACCTGCGCGACCCGCGCAACCCCACCTACGAAGTGACCTCGCTGAACCTGCGCGGCGCCAACCTCACGGCCCTGGGCTTCTACACCGGCGGCGACCTGCGCGTGCAGGGCAACCTCAACGCCAACCTATCGGGCAGCAACCTCAACACGCTCAATGGCACCTTCAGCGGCACCAACGTGGTGCTGGTGCGCGACAACCAGCCCTTTGCGTTTGATACGCTACGCGGCAAAATCACGCAGACCGCCACGCGGGCCGCGCTGGACTTCACCTCCAACATCGTGGCCGCGAAGCTCGATGGCAACGTGCACCTCGGCGACCTGGCCCCGGAGCTGGAGCAGCATATTGACCGCTACTTTGACCTGCCCGGCGTGCGGTACGTGCCCAGCGCCGCCGACCGTCACTTTACGTATTCACTGCAGCTGAAAGACGGCAAGCTGGCCACCAAGCTGGTGCCCGGCCTCAAGCAGATTTCGCCCTTCACACTGGCCGGCGACTACAGCCGCCAGGCCGCCCGCCTCACGGCCAATACCAGCATTCCCATCATCCGGTACAACAACTACCGCATCGATTCGCTGCGCCTGAACGTGGACTCCGATGCCAGCAAGCTCGACTATGGCCTGCGCATGGCCCAGGCCGCGCAGGATACTACGCTGAAGCTGCGCCGCCCGAGCATCATCGGCAACGTGGCCAACAATAAGGTATTCACCCGCGCGGCCATCCTCGGCGACTCTTCTACCCGTGAGCGGCTGGCGCTGGCCGGCACGCTGCAGTCCTTGCCCGTGCCCGGCAGCCGCGACCAGGTTATCTACCAGTTTTCGGCCGCGCCCGAGCAGGTGCTCAACTACCAGAACTGGACGGCCGGCGCCAACAACTACGTGCGCTACTACCCCACCGGCGCCGTGGTGGCCGACGGCCTGCGCCTCACCAACGGCCGCAGCAGCCTGGCGCTGCAAAGCCAGAACCCGGCCGTGCCCACTTCGCCGCTGGGCGTCACGTTTACCAATTTTGAGCTGGCCGAGCTGGCCCGCATCGTGCAGCAGCAGGATTCTTTGGTGGCCGGCACGCTCAATGGCACGGCCCGCATCGACAACCTGGGCACCAAACGCCAGGCCTTCACGGCAGACGCCACGGTGAGCAACCTGGTGTTTCAGAAAGCCGCCATCGGCGACATTGCCCTGCGGGCCACCAACCCCGCCCCCAGCCGCTACGACGTGGACGCCCGCCTCACCGGCGGCGCGGCCGGCAGCGTGGGCGGCAGCGGCAACGACGTGCACCTCACCGGCACCTACCTAGCCAGCAGCGCCACTCCGCTTAACTTTACTGTGGATGCCAACCGGCTCAACTTGAAACTGGTGGAGCCGTTCTCGGTGGGCCAGGTGCGCAGCGCCACCGGCTTCGTGCATGGGCAGCTGAGCGTGACCGGCGCGCCCGCCACGCCCCAGATTCGCGGCACCCTCACCACTTCCGACGACGCCGGCTTTACCGTGCCGCAGCTGGGCTCGCCTTTCCGCCTGCCCAACCAAGACCTCACGTTTGACAACCGGGGCATTGCCTTCCACGACTTTACCGTGCTGGATTCGGCTTCCAATAAAGCCGTGGCCAACGGCTACCTGCTGACCAAGGACTTTATCAACTACTCCTTCGATATGCGGGCCACGACCAACAACTTCATGGCCGTGCGCAGCACCCGCGCCAACAATGAGCTGTTTTACGGCCGGCTGGTGCTCGATTCGGATACGCGCCTGACCGGGCCGGTTTCGCTCATCAAAGTTGACACCCGGGTGACGGTGGTGGAGGGCTCGAACCTCACCGTGGAATCGCCGAATGCCACGCCCACTGCGGTGGAGCGGGCAGGCATTGTGGAGTTCATCGACAAAAGCGCCCCGCTTGATACCATGCTGGCCCGCAAAGTGGCGCTGGACACCACCAAGGTTGACGCCACCGGCTACGACCTGACGGCCGTGGTCACCATCAACGACCGCACGCCGTTTACCATCGTCATCGACCCGGTGAGCGGCGATAACCTGCGCGTGCGGGCCGCTGGCACCCTCAACACCAACATTGCGCCGGACGGCACCATCACCCTGAGCGGGCGGCTCGACGTGGCGCGCGGCCAGTACCACATGTCGCTCTACGACCTGGCGTCGCGCGATTTCATCATCCGCCGGGGCTCGTCCATCACCTGGGACGGTGACCCCTACAACGCCGACCTCAACGTGACGGCCCTGTACAAGGTGCGGGCCGCGCCTGCCGAGCTGCTGTCCGGCCAGGGCCTCGACGACGCCACCAGCAACACCCTCGCGCGCAACCGCCTTCCGTTCAACGTACTGCTGAACGTAACCGACCAAATTAGCAAGCCCACTATTGGCTTCGACATCACGCTACCCGAAAACCAGCGCGGCGCCCTGGGCGGCCAAGTAGAAGCCAAGCTGGCCCAGCTGCGCCAGCCCAACCAGAACTCGGAAATGAGCAAGCAGGTGTTTTCGCTGCTGGTGCTGGGCCGCTTTGTGGCTCAGAATCCCTTCCAGACCAGCAGCGGCGAAGGCGTGGTGGCCAGCCAGCTGCGCGGCAGCGCCAGCGCGGTGCTCACCGACCAGCTCAACAACATTACCGACAAGTACCTCTCGGGCCTGGGCCTGGACCTGGGCCTCACCAACCAGGCCGACTACAGCTCGGGCGAAGCCCGCAGCCGCACCGACCTGAACGTGGCCGTGCGCCGCCAGCTGCTCAACAACCGCCTCACCGTGCGCGTGGGTACCGACATTGCCCTGAGCGGCAACACCGGCACCCAAACCACCACCGGCCAGACGCCCCCCAGCAACCTGACCGGCGACGTGAGCCTGGAATACTCGCTGCTGGCCGATGGCCGCCTGCGGGTGCGCGTGTTCCGCCAGAATGCCTACGAGGACATCGATGGCCAAATTGTGCGCACGGGGGCCGGCCTGGTGTTCCAGCGCGAGTACCGCGACCTGGCCGACCTGTTCTCGAAAGTACCGAAGAGCGTCAAGGAAGAGCGGAAAGAGAACCGCAAGCAGGAAAAAGTGGATAAGAAAGCCGAGCAGGACTCTGTCCAGAGCCAGCCCACGGCCCGGGTCGACACTTCGCGGGTGAAAAAATAGAAGACTGAGGAATCAAGAATGAAGCATTATCACCGACTTTTTAACACCATGCGGACTTTGCTACGCGGCGGCTGGCGCATGCTGCCGCAGCACCAGCTGCCAGGGGGCTGGAGGGCCTGGAAGCCTCAGTTTACATTCTTCGTTCTTCTTTCCTCCTTCCTCATTCTGTCGGGCTGCTCGGGCCTGCGCTTCATTCCCGAAGGCCAGAAACTGTACACCGGCAGCAAAGTCACCATCAAGACGCCGGAGAAAATCACCAACCAAGCGGCGCTGCAAACCGAGCTGGAGTCCGTGGTTCGGCCCAAGCCCAACGGCTCCATTCTGGGGCTGCGGCCCAAGCTGTACTTCTGGGGCCTGGGCCAGGGCAAGACCAAGGGGTTGGGCCACTTCCTGGCCGACAAGTTCGGCGAGCCACCGGTGCTGCTGAAGGACGTGAAAATCAGCGCCACCGAGGGCCTAATGACCAACCGGCTGTACAACAACGGCTTCTTCAAGGCAGGCGTGAGCCATGAGGTGAAAACCCAGGAAAAAACGGCTCAGGTTGACTACACGGCCACGGTGGGCAAGGTGTACACCATTCAGGAAATCCACTTTCCGGAGCGCGACACGCTGGTGGACGCCGCCATTCGGGGCACGCAGCCCGGCACGCTACTCAAAGCCGGCGATGCCTACAACCTGAACACCTTCACCGCCGAGCGGGTGCGCATCGACAATGCCCTGAAAAACCAGGGCTACTTTTACTTCACGCCTGATTTTCTGCTGTTCCAGGTCGACAGCACCCTCAACAACAAGGTGAACGTGTACCTGCGCGTGAAAAGCACTGCCCCCGCCCGGGCCACCCGCCCCTACTGGCTGGATGTGATAAAGCTGAACACCAACTACGTGCTCACCGACACCACCCGGCGCGAGCCGATACGGTACCGCGGCTACGAGTACTACCCCGACGAGAAGGTGTTTAAGGCCAAGGCCATTACCAACGCCGCCTTTCTGTACCCGGACAGCCTGTACCGGCGCAAGCGCCGCGACCAGACCATCAGCCGCCTGATGAGCTTGAACGTGTTCAAGTTTGTGGAAATCCGCCTGAAGCCGGCCGCTGCGGGCGACTCGGCCGGCCGCGCCCGCCTCGACGCCGACGTGCTGATGAGCCAGCTCAAGAAGCAAAGCCTGCGCGCCGACCTGCAGATGGTGACCAAAAACACGGGCTTCACGGGGCCGGGCCTTACGCTGTCGTACCGCAACCGCTCGGCCCTGCGCGGCGGCGAGCAATTGCTCATCAACGCCACTGCCATTGCCGAAACCCAGACCCGTGCCCCAACCGGTGCCGAATCGCGCAACAATTCCGGGCTGACCTCGACGGAGTTCGGTATCAATGCCCAGCTGGTAGTGCCGCGCATCCTCTCCCCCGACCTGCCGCTGCTCGACATTACCCTCACCAACTCCGACTTCCAGCCGCACACCACGTTTGGGGCCGGCGTGCGCTACATCACCCGCACGGGCTTTTTCAGTACCTCCAACTTCAATTTCAACTACGGCTACAGCTGGAAAACGAAGATTACCAACGAGCAGGAGCTCCGCCCGATTGACATTGAGTACAGCTTGGTTTCGACCACGCCCGTGTTCGACAGCATTCTGACTAAACGGCCGTTTCTGCGCAACTCCTTTGAGCAGCAGTTTATCCTGGGCAGCAGCTACCGCTACACCTACAACCAGCAGGTGCTGGAGCAGCGCCGCCAGCAAATCTTCTTCCAGGGCATGGCCGAGGTGAGCGGCAACGTGGCCGGAGCCCTCAGCGGAGCTTTCGGGTCGAGCAAAGACGACAAAGGCCGCTACACGCTGTTCAGCCAGCCTTTTTCGCAGTACACCAAGTTCGATTTGGAGCTGCGCGAGTACTACCGCATCTCGGCCAATCCCACCTCCGGCAACCGCATTGTGGCCCGCCTGCAAGCCGGCATCGGGCTGCCCTACGGCAACTCCCGCTCCCTGCCTTACCTGCGCCAGTACGGCATTGGGGGGCCCAACTCCATCCGGGCCTTTGCGCCCCGCGAGCTGGGGCCCGGCACTTATAAGCCGGCTCTGACCACGGACCAAGTCATCAGCTACTACGACCAGGTGGGTGACCTGCGCCTCGAAGGCAACCTCGAATACCGCCAGGACCTAGTGCCCTACCTCAAAGGCGCCGTATTCGTCGATGCCGGCAACATCTGGCTCATGAACTCCGACCCCGACCGCCCCGGCGGGGAGTTCAAAGCCAGCAGCTTCTTGAGCCAGATGGCCGTGGGCGCTGGCGTGGGCCTGCGCATCGACGTGCAGTACTTCGTCATCCGCTTCGACTACGCCATTCCGCTGGTGGCGCCCTACGGCACGCCCACCAGCACCGCCGGCCGCCTCAACCTGGCCATCGGGTACCCATTCTAGAGAGAAGTTAGAAAGTATATTAGCAGAACAACCAACTCCCCTCCTTACCAAGGAGGGGATGTTCGAGCCAACGGCTCGGACGGGGGTGGTTGAGCCGTTGAACGATGCAAGAACGACTCGGCATGGAATCGTTCAACGATTCAACCACCCCCGTTTTCGCTGCGCGAAAACATCCCCTCCTTACCAAGGAGGGGAGCTTGCTGTTCTGCTATCTCAGCCCAATTTTCATCACCGAATTATCGGGCAGCGCTCAAACGGCCGGCTTTCATCGAACAGCTTGCGGTAGGTGATGTGCGTTTTGCAAATCTTGGCGCCGATGGAGCGCGTGGTGGCCAGCATGCGGGGGTTGAAATCGCCAATCCAGTTCATTTCGATGTCGGTGTAGCCGGCCACCTGGAAGGCTTTTTGGGCGTGCACCAGCATCACTGCGTCCACGTTTTTGCCTTGGTGGGCGGGCACCACACCATAAATAACCCCGAACATCTTCTTCGGTCGGCGACGCTGGTAGCGCCACCGTTCCCACAGGAAACGCAGCTTGCCCACGAGGTCGAGGCGCGGCCCTACATGCTTCAGAATCTGGTTGAGCTCGGGCAAACTCAGGAAGAAGGCCACCGGCTCGTCGTGGTGGTACGCAAACCAGAGCAGCCGCTCGTCGAGCACCGGGCGCATTTGCTGCACCAGCTGACGGGCCTTGTCCAGGCTCATTTCCGGCACGCCGGAGTGGTTGGCCCAGGCCAGATTGTATACGTGGTGGAAGTCGCGGGCCATGCGCTCGGGGTCGCGCTTCAGGGCGTGGCGAAACTGGTAGGCGGGCTGCTCGGCCGCGAAGGCCTCGGCCCGCTTCGCGAAGCTGGGGTGCAAGGGCATATCTACGTCGCGCCAACAGGTGTACTGCTTGAAATACAGCTGGAAGCCGTAGCCTTCGAACAGCTGCTGGTAATACGGCGGGTGCCAAAACATGCCGTAGTTGGGCTCCAGCTCAAAGCCATCCACGAGCAGGCCCCAAAACCGGTCCCGCTCGCCAAAGTTGATGGGGCCGTCCATGGCCTGCATGCCGCGCGCCGCCAGCCACTCCCGGCCGGCGTCAAACAGCGTGTTGGCCGCCGCCTGGTCGTTGATGCACTCAAAGAAGCCCAGGCCACCCGTGGGCAGGTCGGCATCGGCCACGGCGGGCATGTCGCGGTTCAGAAACGCAGCCAGCCGGCCAATCACCTGGCCCGCGTCGTCCGTCAGCACCCACCGGATGGCCTCGCCATGCGCAAAATTCAGATTCTTAATTGGGTCAAACACGGCTTCGACCTCGGCGGCCAACGGCCCGATGTAGACCGGCTGCCTGCGGTGCAGACGGGCGGGAAGGTCATGAAATAGCCGCGCTTGGCGGGCATCAATAACTTTGACTAGCGGCATGGGAAGGACGCGAACAAGTGAGCAAAGCTTCCCAACAACAGAACGGCGGGAACAGCCCGGAAAGGCCGCAAAGAAACACCCGCCAGCCCGCTTAAGGCAGCGTCCGCTCCGCAAGGCACTGCCGTGGCACGCAAGCAGCACCGTACCAACGGCACAAAACCAACACCAACACCCTGACTGGCAATGCCAACCAGTACTTATTGAGCTGACTTTAGCTCAACTGCAGCCAGCAGCGGGAAGGCGAAAGCGTTTGCGATGTGCGACGCGGAGTTGGTATAAAGCCCCTCCTACACCCGCGGCCGCGGTTGAGCTTAAGGCTCCTGCCGCAGGCCGTTGGCCTACCGGGCAAATAATCCTAAGCCAGCGCATTACCAAGGAGCTTCGCTCGCTATATTAGACAATCTTATTTCCTTATCCATGGCAATTACCTGAACAGTAGCAGAGTTCTGCGCACCGCTCCGCTGTAAGTTTTTGAGCTAAAAGCAGAGCTTCCTTACAGGAAACAGTACTGTTGAGCTACTGATGCCTCGGCCCGGCACGATGGAAAGTGCCCCAGGCTGCCCATCCGTGTTTCGTTCTTCTTCACCCGGATAGAGCTTCTGCTTTTCAGATAGAACTTCTTTTCCTGTCATGAACATCTTTTTGCTGCTGTTGCTGTGGTGGGCTGGCCCGGAATCCTTATTTCCGGCGCCCCAGCACGATGCCCGGATAGACAGCTTACAACGGCTGCTGGCCACGGCGCCGCCCGATTCGGCCCGGGTGCTGTTGCTGGCCCAGCTGGCCTACGAGCACACCCAAACGGCGCCGCTGTCCACCATTTACTACGGCCAGCAGGCCCTGCAGCTCGCCCAGAAACTGCAGTTTCCGCGGGGCGAGGCCTGGGCGCTGGTACGGCTGGGCTCCGGCTTTCGGGAAGCCGGCAACTACCCCGCCGCGCTGCAAGTGGGGCTGCAAGGCCTGCGCATGGCCGAGGCCCTGCACGACCCGGAGCTAATCGGGCGCGCCACCAACGCGTTGGGCTACCTCAACTGGGAGCAGGGCAACAGCCGCACCGCCCTGGCCTACCTGTTTCGGGCCAAAACAGTGGCCGAAAAAAGCCAAAACGTGAAGCTGCTCACCCGCGTGATGGGCAACATCGGCAACGTGTACGTGCAGCTCAACCGCCTCGACTCGGCCCTGCTCTACTCCCAAAAAGGATATGCGCTGGACCTGAACCAGCACGACCTGACCAGCGAAGTGGGCGATGCGGCCATGCTCGGCAACATCTACTCCGGCCTGGGCCGGCCCCAGCTGGCCCAGCGCTACTACCGCAGCAGCATTGCGCGGGCCACCGGCCAGCGCATCACGTTTGCGCTCTGCCGGGCCTACCTGGGCCAGGCCCGGCTCTACCAACGCCAGCACGGCCCCACGTCCGATTCGGCGCTCTATTCCGGGCGGCAGGCGCTGGCCGCGGGGCAGTTGGGCCAATACCCCAAGGGAATTCTGGAAGCCAGCCAGTTTCTGGCTTCGGCGTATGCCGCCCGGCGCGACAGCGCCGCCGCGTTTCGCTACCTCACGCTGGCCAGCACCACGCGCGACAGCCTGTTCAGCCGCACCAAGATGGCCCAGGTGCAGGCGCTGGACGTGAGCGAGCGGCTGCGCCAGCAGGAGCTCGCCGACCAGGCCGCCGAAGCCGCCGCCGAGCGCCGCTACCATTGGCTGCTGGCCGCGTTGGCCAGTACCCTGCCGGCCCTGCTGCTGCTCTGGCTCAACAACCGGCACAAGCAGCGCGCCAACCAGCAGCTCAACGCCCAAAACGCCCAGATTGCCCACCAGCGCGACGAGCTGAGCAGCACCCTGGAGCAGCTGCAGGCCACCCAGGCCCAGCTGGTGCAAAGCGAGAAAATGGCCTTTCTGGGCGAGCTAACCGCGGGCATCGCCCACGAGCTGCAAAACCCGCTGGCCTTCGTAAAAAACTTCGCCGATGTGAGTGCCCTGCTCGTGGATGACATGGCCGACGGCAGCCCCCACCGCCCCACCCCCGACCACAGCCAGGGCATTCTGCTGGCCGGCCTCAAGCAGAACCTGCGCGAAATCAGCGAGCACGGCCAGCGCGCCACGTCCATCATTTCCGGCATGCTGGCCCGCTCGCGCAACGGCAGCGCCCCCCTCGCCCCCACCAACCTCAACCAGCTCACCGAGGAGTACCTGCGCCTGGCCTACCAAGGCCTGCGCGCCAAAGACCCGTCTTTTCATGCGGCCCGCACCAAGCATCTGGCCCCCAACCTGCGCCCGGTGCCCGCCGTAGCATCCGATTTGGGCCGGGTGCTGCTCAACTTATTCACCAATGCGTTTTATGCCGTGCAGCAGCGCCAGAAATTGGGCGAAGCCGGCTATGTGGGCGAAGTCAGCGTCAGCACCCGCCAGCTGCCCACGGGGTACGTCGAAATTCGGGTGCGCGATAACGGGACCGGCATCCCGGAGGCCGTGAAGGAGAAGGTGTTTCAGCCGTTTTTCACCACCAAGCCCACCCACGAGGGCACGGGCCTGGGCCTTTCCCTCTCGCACGACATCGTAACCCAAAGCCACGGGGGTACCCTCACCGTGGAATCACAGGAAGGCGAATTCACCGAGTTCATCATCTGCTTGCCCGGTTAGCCGTCCCAACTGCGGTACCAGCCGCCGGCTCGCCGGGTGGGTACTACTACGACTGCGAGGCAGATGTTGCCCCCGTTTCCTGGCCCCGCGGTGCCCCACGCGAAGAACCCGGCGGGAGCGGGCCCCGAAAGTCCTTGTTCATTTCAAACTGACCAAACAGGTAACAGAATGGACATTGCTGCCGCTCATCGCCGGTGCCAGCCACGCGGTAGGCCATCGAAATGCGCTGCGCAATCCGGCAGCGGGGGTGCGTATGGTATAGCCGCCGCCCGTCCTTCTCCGGTATACTTGAATAAAATGGAAAGAAGTCGCTCATGGCATAGTTGTTTTTCTTATAAACATAGTGACATTTTTTTGAAAAATAAGCATACCCCTTCCGATTTTTATCAGATAAGGATTTGCTTGGTTTCACCCGGTATCGCACTGGTAAGTACCCACGCAGAAGTAAGCGTATTCAAATGAACGTCATGCTGAGCGGAGCCGAAGCGTCTCTCCCGCTTCGTTGAATGGCTCGGACGAAGCAGTAGAGATGCTTCGACAAGCTCAGCATGACCGCCTTTTTACTATGCGGTTACTTCTGCACGACTACTTTCCACGGCTCGAAAGCCTCATCATGCCCACATTATTCGTATATATTTAGTAGGAAGCCTTCAGCTCAATTGTTGGTGGCAGGCACTAGCCTCAACTGTGCTGGCTTGCCGGCGCCTTGATAGCCGCCCTTATCTCAGGCATTTGAGAAGTTCGCTTGTGGCCTTTGCCGACTTTCTTAGCTGGGCCACATTTTGCATCTCAGCCGATGCTACTTCCCCAGGGCCTTTCCCAAGCTTGACAAACCAGCTTCGGGGAAATGCCCGCCTAACTCCCGATTAGCCATGCTCGTGCCATTCGAATGCGAAATCAATGTCTTTAAAAAGAATCAAAATCGCCTATTTTTTCTTGTAAAGTACTTGTAATCAAAAGTATATAACGTATAAAGAGTTGATAGCACAATTATATTGCCGATTCTATAGCACCTAGCAGTATTTGTACTTTGCCACCAAAAATTAATACGTAAAGGCTAAAGTTTAATACGTAAAAACATTAATTCCAAAACTCGTCAATATTGACTTACCATTAAATAGTTACAATTTTACCACACAAGCAACTTATAGCCGCCATTATTCACAACAAGTACTCTGGTTTTCTACCCAATATTCTGGAGCACCCTATCAGCTTTTTGCCCTGATTGTCAGGGTCCTGCCTAGTTTATTCCCCGCTCCATTGCGCAACACCACGGGCTCTCAGAATGCCTCCTCTCACGGGGAAGGCCGGTGGCCTCTTGCGTCCACAGCATTAAACACTCTGTAATTCATCACTTAACACTCACCGCTATGCTCATCTCCCAGCTATTGCCCCACCCAATCGCCAGCCATTATGCCTCTTAACCTTAATCTATCATAATTATGGAAACAGCTATAAGAGTACCCATTCATTGTCAAGGCTTTTCTGCCTTTCGATTTTCAATTTTCATACAGCTACTCAGACTCTACATTAGCAAAAATCTTACTCCCAAGCGTCGGTTACAGCACAGCCCGCTGGCCTTCCGGGCGCTGTTTGCCCTGGTACTAAGCGCTACTTTCTCTACCAGTTGGGCCCAGAACGCCATCGTAACCGAGAATGCCATGGCTGGCAACCCGGAATCGGAATGGCAGATTAGCGGGGCCGGCGACTTGTCGATTCAGGGATTTGCCACTGATATCAGCTACAACAAAGGCCAGGCGGCCAGCTTCAAAATTAAAACCAATGCCTCGGGCTATAGCATCAAGATTTACCGCTTGGGCTACTACAGAGGCAACGGTGCTCGGTACCAGGGCGATGCTACCGTCACGGCTACCTTGCCTCAGACGCAACTCCCCTGCCAAGTTGACCCCACTACGGGCTTGCTGGATTGCGGCAACTGGAGCGAGTCGGCCAACTGGCAAATTCCTACAGATGCCGTTTCGGGCGTATACATCGCCAAGCTCACCCGCTCTGATAATGGCGGCTCCAGCCACATTGTCTTCATTGTGCGGGATGATACCGGCAACTCCGACCTGCTCTTTCAGACCTCGGACGCAACCTGGCAAGCCTACAACATTTACGGCGATAACAGCACCAATGGCAAGAGCCTCTACGCAGCCGTCTCGGGCGACCACGCGTACAAGGTGAGCTACAACCGGCCCTTCATCACCCGCAATGGTGGTGGGGGCGGCGGTGCTTCCGAAGACTGGCTCTTCAACGCCGAATACCCCATGATTCGCTGGCTCGAAGCCAACGGCTACAACGTGAGCTACAGCACCGACGTGGACACGGACCGGCGCGGCAACCTGCTCACGAGCCACAAGGTATTTATGTCGGTGGGCCACGACGAGTACTGGTCGGGCACGGCCCGGGCTAACGTGACCGCCGCCCGCAACGCCGGCAAGCACGTGGCTTTTTTCAGCGGCAACGAAATCTACTGGAAAACCCGCTGGGAAGACAGCCACCGAACCCTGGTATGCTACAAGGAAGGCACAGAGGGCGATGACACCTGCGGCGGCAAGTGCGACCCCATCAGCACGACGTGGACGGGCCTGTGGCGCTCTGGCTGCAATTTTTCCACGGCAGACGGGTGCCGTCCGGAAAATGAGCTGAGCGGTCAAATCAGCTGGACCAATGCCCAAGGCGCCATCACGGTGCCGGCCAGCTATAAGAATCTGCGCTTTTGGCGCAACACCAGCGTGGCCAGCTTAACCAGCGGCGCCGCCACCTTCACCGATGGCACCCTGGGCTACGAGTGGGACCCCCGGCAGGACGCGTTCAAGGACAGCTATCCCGCGGGCCAAATCCTGCTTTCGCAAACTTCTTTGGGTGGTGCCACCCACCAACTTTCCCTCTACAAGCACAGTAGCGGGGCATTGGTGTTTGGGGCCGGCACCGTGCAATGGTCATGGGGCCTCGACAGCCACCACGACCGCGGCAGCGCTGCCCCCGACAAGGATATGAAGCAGGCCACCGTGAACCTGTTTGCCGACATGGGCGTGCAGCCCGCCACCCTGGAAAGCGGCCTGACAGCCGCCTCGGCCTCTTCCGACACGCAGGCCCCCACCGTGGCCATCACGGCCCCCACTGGCGGGGCCAGCCTGCCCAGCGGCCAGGCCGTTACCGTTTCGGGCACGGCTTCCGACGCCAATACCGTGGCCGGCGTGGAAATATCCACCGACGGCGGCACCAAGTGGCAGCGCGCCACCGGCACCACCAGCTGGACCTATTCCTGGACGCCTTCGACCCAAGGCCCGGCCACCATCCAGAGCCGCGCCTTCGACGACTCGGGCAACATGAGTGCGCCAGTTTCGGTGAGCGTTTCCATCGGGACGGGCACAGGCACGGGCGCCTGCCCCTGCACGGTATTTCAGCCCACCGTGGCGCCCACCGGCGGCCCGTATAGCGATAATGGCAGTGCCATCCAACTGGGCATGAAGTTCCAGGCCAGCACCAACGGCTACATTACGGGAGTACGGTTTTATAAGCAGAGCAGCAACACCGGCACGCACATCGGGCAGCTCTACAACAGCACGGGCACGCTGCTGGCGCAGTCCACTTTCACCAATGAAACCGCCACGGGCTGGCAGCAAGTAGCGTTTACCAAACCAGTGGCCATCACGGCTGGCACCACCTACGTCATTTCCTACCACAGCAGCACTGGCTACTACTCGGCCGATAACACGGGCTTTGCCCAGGCCGTGGTGAACGGTCCGTTGCGCGGCTTGGCCAGCACCGACCCCAACGGCCCCAACGGCGTGTACAAAGTCACCGGCACCCCAGCCTTTCCCACGGACAGCTACCAATCAAGCAATTACTATGTTGATGTGGTGTTTGACACCGCCGTGGGACCCGATACGAGCGCACCAACAGTGCTCTCCACTTCGCCGGCCAACAATGCCGCGTCTGCCTTGGCCACGGCCAACATCACTGTCACCTTCGACGAGGCGGTGGACCCGGCCACCGTATCTGGCACCACGGTGCAGCTGCTGAACGGCACCTCGCCGGTAGCGGCCACCGTCACCTACGACGCCATCAGCCGCACGGCCACCCTCGACCCCACCGCCACGTTGAGCTATTCAACGGCCTACACTATCTCGGTGAAGGGCGGCGCTTCCGACCCGCGCATCAAGGACCTGGCAGGCATTGCGCTGGCGGCCACCTTCACGTCGTCGTTCACGACCCAGGGCACTCCGCCCCCACCACCTGCTCCCCTGCCCTCGCCCAACGAGGGCCCCGGTGGGCCCATTCTGGTTATCAGCTCCTCGGCCAATCCGTTCAGTCGCTTCCCGATAGAGATTCTGCGGGCCGAAGGCTTCAATGAGTTTGCCGCGAAAGACATTTCGCAGGTCGACAACACGACCTTAAGCTCCTATGACGTCGTGATACTGGGCGACATCTCCTTGTCGGCTGCCAACGTAACCATGCTCACCGACTGGGTAACGGCCGGCGGAACCCTCATTGCCCTCAAGCCCAATGCGCAGCTGGCTCCGCTGCTGGGCATTACCGCCACCGGCGGCACCCTGCTCGACAAGTACCTGCTGGTGAATACGGCCAGCGGGCCCGGCGTGGGCATCGTGGGTGAAACCATGCAGTTTCATGGCACAGCCGACCTATATACCCTGAACAGCGGCACCACCAGCCTGGCCATGCTCTACTCCAGCGCCACCACGGCCACCAGCAACCCAGCCGTAACGCAGCGGGCGGTGGGCACCAACGGCGGCAAGGCCATTGCCTTCACCTACGATTTGGCCCGCTCCATTGTGTACACCCGCCAGGGTAACCCCGCATGGGCCGGGCAGAAGCGCGACGGCGCAATCAACCCCATCCGTTCCGACGACATGTTCCACTCGAATGACCCAATCTCCACCGATTGGGTTGACATGAACAAGGTGGCCATTCCGCAGGCCGACGAGCAGCAGCGCTTGCTGGCCAACATCATGGAGCAGGGCAGCAAGAAGCCTCTGCCCCGGTTTTGGTATCTGCCCAAGGGCCTGAAAGCTGCCGTAGTGATGAGTGGCGACGACCACGGCAGCGGCGGCACCAAGAACAGATTCGACTCTTTCATCACCAAAAGCTCCTCTAATACGGCCCAGGCCGTTGCCGACTGGACGGCCGTTCGCGGCACGTCCTACATCTACCCTGGCACGCCCATCACCGATGCGCAAGCCGCTGCCTACGAAGCCCAAGGCTTTGAACTCAGTCTGCACCTCAACACCGGCTGTAACAACTGGACGCCCACGTCCCTGCGGAATGACTTCACTACCCAGCTGGGGCAGTGGACGGCTAATTTCCCCAGCCTCACCAAGCCCGTTACTCACCGCACGCACTGCATTGCGTGGAGCGACTGGGCCAGTGAGCCCAAAATTGAGCTGGAAAACGGCATCCGCCTCGACGACAACTACTACTACTGGCCAGAGGCCTGGGTTAAAGACCGGCCTGGCATGTTTACGGGCTCGGGCATCCCGATGCGCTTCGCGGATTTGGACGGCTCGCTCATCGACGTGTATCAGGCCACCACGCAGCTCACCGACGAATCAGGCATAACCATCGCTACGCACATCAACACGCTGCTGGATAATGCCATCGGCTCCAAAGGGTACTATGGCGTGTTTACAGCTAACATGCACACCGACTTTGACCAAACCAGCATCGACGGCTCCAACGCCATCATTGCGGCAGCCCAGCAACGGCAGATTCCCGTGGTATCGGCCAAGCAGATGCTGACCTGGCTCGACGGCCGTAACAACTCCTCGTTTGGCGCCATGGCCTGGAACGCCAACAAGCTGAGCTTCTCGGTGTCGGTATTCAACAACGTGCTCAACCTCCAGGGCATGCTGCCCATAGTAGCTGCCGGCGGCCGCTTAACCGGCCTCACGGTGGGTGGCGCCCCCGTCACCTATCGCACCGAAAGCATCAAAGGCATGGACTATGCCTTCTTCCCCGCTACGCCCGGTAGCTACGTAGCCACCTACGATGGCGCCGTGACCACCTGCACGCCCCCCACGGCCACCATTGCCGCCGTAGAGCCTACGGTGTGCCCCGGCAGCCCGGTAGCCCTCAAGCTTTCGGCCGCCACGGGCCAGTCGCCCTACAAGCTGGTAGTAAATGGCACTACATACTCCGATGTAACTGTGGGCCAAACGTTTGCCACCTTCACCCCTGGCGAGGTGAGCATTTGGGGTGCTACCGGCACGCCCGACAATCCTAATGCCCATGACACCCACCAAACCATTGAAGTGGGCACCAAATTCCGCGCCTCCACAAGCGGAACGGTTACCGGTATGCGTTTCTTTAAAGGCACCAATCATACGGGCACGCATGTCGGTTCGCTCTGGACGACGGCCGGGGCCAAACTAGCAACTGCTACGTTCACCAACGAGACGGCCTCAGGCTGGCAGGAAGTTCATTTTTCAACGCCAGTTGCCATCACGGCCGGTACGACTTACATCGTTTCCTATACTTCGCCCGGGGATGGAACCACGGGAGGCGGCTTTGCCTACAGCGCCGGGTTCTTTACCAACACAGGCGTTACCAACGGGTCGCTTACGGCGCTGCAATCCGGCACCGACGGCCCCAACGGCGTGTACAAGTACGGCGGTGGCTTCCCCGATGGCGGCACCGCAGCTAACTACTGGGTCGACGTTCTCTTTAAAGATGACGCAGCCAATGGCCCGCAGAACTATGTGCTCACGAGCATCACCGACGCCAACGCGTGCAACGCTACAGGTACTTCCCTAAGCTCGGCCACCGTTACGCCCGGCGCTGCCCCAGCCGGTACCCTGGCAGCCAGTGGGGCCGTGCAAGCTGGCCAGGACATCAACCTGACCTTCACGGCCACGGCCGGCACCGGCCCGTTTGCCCTTGTTATCAACGGCACAAACTACCCCAACGTGACGAGCGGCACGCCCTTCAATACGGGCGTAAAAGCCGCTACTTCGGGCACGAACAGCATCTGGAGCAGCAGCACCGTTCCGAGTATAGCTTCTTTCGTCGATGATAATAGCTCAATTGAGCTCGGGGTGAAATTCCGTTCTACGGTGGCCGGCCAGATTACAGGCGTTCGCTTCTATAAGGGTACTACGAACACCGGTACTCACACCGGCTCTTTGTGGAGCAGTGCAGGCGTGTTACTGGCGACGGCGACGTTCACCAACGAAACGGCTTCAGGCTGGCAGGAAGTCCTGTTCTCGAGCCCGGTAACCATCGTGGCCAATACCACTTACATTGCCTCTTACCATGCGCCAGTCGGCAACTATGCTGTCAATAGTAATTACTTCGCCACAACTGGCACTACGAATGGGCCTTTGAAAGCTCTGCAGTCGAGCGAGGATGGCGGTAATGGCGTGTTCCAAACTGGCACTGCATTCCCAAACCAATCTTTCAATGCGACGAACTACTGGGTGGATGTCGTATTCACTGCCACTGGCGGCAATACGTTCTCACTGACCAGCGTTACCGACTCGAAAGGCTGCGTGAAGCAGGGCCCCCTGCAAACCCTGACTGTGCAGCCCACTGCTGCCACTAATGCGGCTCCTGTGCTGGCTGCGATTGGCAATAAAACCGCCACCGTGGGCACAGCCCTGACCTTTACGGCCACGGCCACCGACGGGGACCAGGGCCAGACGCTGGCTTTCAGCCTGGCCGGCACGCCGGCCGCTGGCACCACGCCGGCCGGCACCGTACCTGCGAACGCCACCATTGACCCCACCACCGGCGCCTTCAGCTGGACACCGACGGCTGCTCAGGTCGGAAGCTTCTCCTTCCTGGTGCGCGTGAGCGACAACGGCTCCCCAGTGCTCAGCGACGACGAGGTCATTACCGTGACGGTAGCTCAACCCCAGGGCACCGCGCAAACCATCACGTTCGCGGCCCTGCCCGACGTGACGACCAGCGCCGGCCCCATTACGCTCGCGGCCACCGCTTCTTCCGGGCTGCCCGTGACGTACTCGGCCACCGGCCCGGCTACGGTCAGCGGCAGCACCCTGACGCTGGCCGGCACCGCGGGTACCGTCACCGTGACGGCCACCCAGGCCGGCGACGCCACGTACGCCGCCGCTGCGCCCGTGTCCCACTCATTCAACGTGACGGCCGGCGCGGCGGCTACGGCTTGCTTCCAAGACCAAACCGTGGCAAACTTTACTGACGGCACTACCGGCACGGGCACCTATATACCTGCTGCAGGAGGCGTAATTCTGAAGCCGCAGGTAGCCCAGGAATTCACGGCCGCCCCACCCGCTACCGAGTGGCAGAGCTTCTCCTGGACTCCTGGCAGCGGCGGCACCACCTTCGCCGGTGGGCAAGCCATCGTGGACGGCGCCCGCTTTAACACCGAGCCCGTGGGCACAACTGTTGGCCCGGGGTCTTCCCTGGAGTTCGTCGCCACGTTCGGGGCCGCCGGCTTCCAGCACTTCGGCTTTGGGGCCGGCGACGACGCGGGCATGTTCAGCAGCGCGCCCACCTGGGCCATGTTCAGCACCGGCAATGACGCAAGCACCGGCCTCAAGGCCCGGGTCAACAACAACAACACCCAAACCGACCTGCCCCTGCCCGGCGCGCTCATCGGTTCGGCTCACACGTACCGCATCGAGTGGAAAGCGGCCAGCATCGAATTCTACGTCGACGGCGCTTTGGTGCAAACGGCCAACGTGGCGCTGACCGCGTCCATGCGCGTGGGCGGCTCGGACTACAACGTCGGCGGGCCCTCGCTCAGCGTGGATAAAGTGCGCCTGACGCCTTACGCCGCCTCGGGCACCTTCACCTCGCGCATCTACGACGCCGGGGCCAGCAAGACGTGGAAAGAAGCCACCTGGACCGCCGACCAGCCCGCCGGCACCGACCTGCAGCTCTTCCAGCGCCAGGGCAACACGGCCGCGCCCGACAACACGTGGACGGCGTTCACGGCCATCACGCCCAGCGGCGCAACTGTCGGCGGCACCTCCCGCTACATCCAGTACCGGGCCGAGTTGACCAGCACTGGGGGTACGGCTACGCCGACGCTGCAAAGCATGGCCATTAACTGCGGCGAACCCACTGCTCCGCCTTGTCCCACCGTGGCCTTTACCCCGGCCACGGGCGCGGTCCTGTCCGCGGCCACGGCCGGCTCGGCCTACTCGCAGGCCATCAGCACGACCCCTACTGGCTATAGCTTCTCGGCCACGAACCTGCCCGCCGGGTTGACGATGAATGCCGCCACGGGCGCCATCAGTGGCACGCCCACCGCGGCCACCACCAGCCCGGTGACCATCACGGTCACCGCCGCCAAGGACGCCTGCTCGGCCACGGCCACCTACACGCTCTCCGTCAACGCGGCCGCCCCGCCTTGTCCCACCGTGGCCTTTACCCCGGCCACGGGCGCGGTCCTGTCCGCGGCCACGGCCGGCTCGGCCTACTCGCAGGCCATCAGCACGACCCCTACTGGCTATAGCTTCTCGGCCACGAACCTGCCCGCCGGGTTGACGATGAATGCCGCCACGGGCGCCATCAGTGGCACGCCCACCGCGGCCACCACCAGCCCGGTGACCATCACGGTCACCGCCGCCAAGGACGCCTGCTCGGCCACGGCCACCTACACGCTCTCCGTCAACGCGGCCGCCCCGAGCCTTACCGGCATCACGCTCAGCAATGCCAATGTGGCCGAAAATCAGCCCAAGGGCACGCTTGTCGGCACCCTGAGCACGACGCCTATTATCCCGCAAATTGTGACTTATACTTTGGTTGCAGGCACGGGTGATACCGACAACGCAGCATTCCAGATTAGCAGCAGTGAGCTAAAAACTAACGCAGTATTCGACTACGAGGCCAAAAGCTCCTACTCCATCCGGGTGCGCGCCACAAACGCTGCCAGTGGTTCGATTGAAAAGGCCTTCACCATTACGGTGACCAATGCAAATGAAGCACCGGCAATTGACGCGCAAACCTTCACTGTAACGGAAGGCGCCGCAAATGGCAAGACGGTGGGCACGGTAGAAGCCACCGACCCTGATGCTGGCCAGACCCTGACGTATAGCATCACTGCTGGCAACACCAATGGCGCTTTCCAGTTGGTGGGCAATACCCTGAAAGTGGCCAACTCGGCAGCATTAGTGCTGGGAACTACGCCCCAGTTTGTGCTGACGGTGAAAGCTGCCGACAACGGCACGCCGGTGTTGAGCAGCTCAACTCAGGTTACGGTTATCCTTACCGCCAACCAGGCGCCTGAGCTGAGCAACGTACCCGCCGCGGTGAGCATTCCCGAATTGGCGCCCTACACCTTTATGGCGAAGGCCAGCGATGCCGACGGCGACGCCCTCACGTTCTCGTTGGTGACGGCTCCTGCCGGTGCCGCCATCAACGCCACTACGGGTGTCTTCACCTGGACGCCGACCGAGGCCCAGGGACCGGGTACTTACGCCTTCAAAGTGCAGGTGACGGATGGCAAACTCACCACGAGCAAGGACATTACCATTACCGTGACGGAAGTATCCAACCTCCCGGTAATTACGTCTTTCTCTCCCTCGAAAGGCCCAGTGGGCACCAAAGTGACCATTAAGGGAACCAACCTGGAAGGGGTAACGGCGGTGCATTTCAACGGCGTAGCGGCTATTACCTTCACGTTCGACAGCAAGAAGCAGGTGGTAGAGGCCATTGTGCCAGAAGAGGCTACGACGGGTCGCATTTCCCTGACCACAAAGTTTGGCGAAGTTGTCACCAGCTCAGACTTCACGGTTACGCCTACCATTACTTCCTTTGAGCCGCTCTCCGGGCCCGTGGGTACAGAAGTGACCATCAAAGGCACTGGTTTCTATGGGGCCACGGCAGCTGACTTCTTCAACGGCCAGGACCCTTCACTGGACTACAAAGTGGTAAACAGCACCACCATCGTGGCTATCGTGCCAGCCGGAGCTCGCAGCGGCAAGATTGTCGTGACGACACCTGGTGGCGAGGCCCGCAGCGACGACCGGTTCATCGTCACTACCACTACCACCCATGTTCCGACTATTACGTCCTTCTCGCCGGGCTCTGGCCCCACAGGAACCCGGGTAAGGATTGTGGGCCTGAACCTGGAAGGTGCTACCGGGGTAACGTTTAACCACGAGCCGGCTCAGATTGTGGCCAACTCTAATACCGCAACGGAACTCACCGTGATTGTGCCAGACAAGGCCAAAACCGGTAAAATCCGGGTGACCTCTGCCAATGGTACGGCCACGAGCAAGGACGTGTTTAAAGTGACGAAGGGAGCCGCTGCATCGACATCAACTGCCGCAGTGGTCGTTTCCGAACCAGCTCAACAACCGGCGATGCAGCAAACGCTGCAGGCCTACCCCAACCCGTTCCAGGTCAAGTCGCACCTGAGCTTCTCGCGGGCCAAAACCGAAGCCTACTCGCTGAAAGTGTACGACGTGCGGGGCAGCCTGGTGCAAAATGTGGCTGAAGGCACGGCCGAAGCAGGCCGGCTGTACGACATCCCGTTTGAGGCTCAACTCCTGGAGGAAGGCCTGTACATCGTGCGCCTGGTAACGGGCTCCGAAGTGCAAACGACGCGCATTACGGTTACGAAATAACTGGGTACGAAAGCCTCTGACGGTCGGTAAGCCAGCGATTTTCGCTGACTTACCGACCGTTTTTTTTGCTGGGTGTATAGGTTTTGCCGCTAAGCCTAAATAACGCTTAACCAGCCCACCCCTAGCATCAAGCAGCCCTAAAAGCAGCTCCGCACCCAATACTCAACAGTATTATTTAAAGTTTTATCTACACCTATTTCAGAACACAAAGCCATGGAAGAACGTATGTTTTTTTTGAACTTAAGTAATTTTTGACATCGCAGGACATTTATTGACGGAATTCAAAGCCCATCAATGGCCTTCTGAAAAACAGCAGCTTATACTTTACCGCTATGGCCAGGAAACTACACTTCTGCTTGCTGGTAATTATACTCAGCATTTTGGCTCACTCACCTGCTCTCGGCCAATGCACTTACAGAGCCAGAAGCAGCGGTAGCTTTTTCAGCGCCATATGGGACGTAACGGGGAATGGCTCAACTTGCAGAACTAGCACCTATCCAACATCAGACACAAATGCTATTATCATCATTGATGGCTTCAACATTACGCTGGACCAAGACTACATTGTGGCGCGGAGTGGCTCCATCACCGTTTCGGGCAATGGTTCGCTGGTAGGCAATGGCCAGCTCACCGTAGGGGATGGCACTGGAGCGCAAGACGATACCCGCCTGGCCCTCGCCCCTGGAAGTACCGTGGATGTACAGCAATTAATAGTGAATAAGGCGACCATAACGGTAGCTTCTACTTCCATCGTAAGCGCCACGTTGGCCACCAACTGCAACCTGGTGCTAGTCAACTCAAGTATTCTTGACAACGGCATCGTGGCCATTCGCGGCAACATTGACCTGTCGGGAGGTAGTGCCAACAACAGGCTTTGCGGCAACGGCCGGGTCACTGCGCTGGGATGTGTGTTCGGCGGTGATGGTGCCTTAAATCAGGTCACACAGAAATGCTCCTCCATTCTGCCCACCCCCATAGTGTGTGCGCGGGGAATAGCCGCGGTGGGGTGCCCGCCCGCAAGCAGCGGCAATGCT
This sequence comes from Hymenobacter plasmatis, assembly GCF_020711255.1. Classification (GTDB taxonomy): domain Bacteria; phylum Bacteroidota; class Bacteroidia; order Cytophagales; family Hymenobacteraceae; genus Hymenobacter. Next base: position 55,365 of record NZ_JAJFAW010000014.1, on the reverse strand, counting down.
AACGAGCGAACCTGCGACCAGCTTGTTTCCAGCAACAGCCCGAACTGTCCGCCTCTGCCCGTTGAGCTAATCTTGTTTACGGCAGTCACCCGTCAGCAGCGGGTTGTGCTGCGCTGGATAACGGCGTCAGAAAAGAACAGTGCCACCTTCGCAGTAGAGCGGTCAGCGGATGGGAAAACGTTCCGCGACCTTCGTATTTTAGCCGGAGCAGGCCAATCGCAAAGCCGTACCAACTACGAAGTGGTGGACCTGCAGCCGCTACCCGGCACGAGCTATTACCGCCTACGCCAAGTCGACTTTGATGGTACCACTACCTATTCGCCGGTACGCACCGTGGCGCTTACAACTGAAGCGGCAGCTTCTGCCCGCCTGTTAGTATTCCCCAACCCCGCTCACGACGCCGTGCAAGTGGTGCTGCTGGACCCGGCCCCCGCGGCGGCGCTGCAGGTGTACGATGCCCTGGGCCGGGTGGTACGCACCCAGCCCGCCCCCAGCGCCGGGACCGAAGCCGCGCTGCCATTGGCAGGGCTCCCGGTGGGCATTTATATTCTGCGGTGCGGCGCGCTCAGCCAGCGGCTCACGGTGCAGTAGCCCAATTCTCTGCCGGTAGCTCAGCGTGTAATTGTATGAACCAAGGTGGGCACCGAAAGCAAAACACCCACTCGGCTTTGCAGCTAAGTGGGTGTTTCTCAATAGTGGGGGATGTAGGGTTCGAACCTACGACCCTCTGCTTGTAAGGCAGATGCTCTGAACCAGCTGAGCTAATCCCCCGTGGGTGTTTCCGTTTGGGATTGCAAAGATGGGGGGTGTTTTTGGAAGTGCCAAACAATTTTCTGAAATAATCTGCCAGAATCTTCTGCGCCGGGGGCTTTTGAGGCAGCAACAATTTCATTTTCAGGCAAAGAAAAGTTAAAGACGGGGTCGAAAAAAAACTGTTTTTAGACCCGCGGTCCCCAAGCAACGTATTCGCGCCGGCACCGTTAAGCTTCCCACAGTTCTTTCCAACCAACCTTTCTTTCCCATGGATACCCAACTCCTGCAGAATTACTCCGAAGAAGAGAAAACCGCTTATCTGAGCGCAATTGCCAGCCTGGCCACGGCCGACCGCCAGGCTTCGGGCGCCGAAACCCAGTTTCTACAGGCACTGGCGCAGCAGGCGGGCCTGTCGGGCGGCGCAACCCAGCAAGTGCTGGCCGCAGCCCAGGACTCGTCCAACCAGACCATTCAGCAGAACCTCGACGTTTTGAAGAACAGCGACCTGCGCTTCTCACTGGTGACCGACCTCATCAGCTTCGCGCGGGCCGATGGTGCTTACGCTAACGACGAAGAAGCCATGATTAGCAAGATGTCGGAGTACCTCGGCATCAACCAACAGCAAAAGCAAACCCTCGAAACCGTGGTGGACCAAGCCGCTACCGTGGCCCACGACCCCCAGGACCCGGCCAAGGAAGGCTTTTTCAGCCGCATCGGCGATAAGCTGTCCAGCGCCGGCATTCCCAAAGCGGCCCTCATGACCGGCCTGCTCGGCGTGGTGGCCCCCATGGTCATTTCGCGCGTGATGAGCGGCGGCAGCCAGAACCAAGGCTACGGCAACCAAGGCAGTGGCGGTGGCCTGCTAGGCGGCAGCATGGGCGGCCTGCTGGGCGGTGCGGCCCACAGCGGCCTGGGCGGCATGCTGGGTGGCCTGTTGGGCGGCGGCATGCTGAGCGGCATCCTGGGTGGCGGTAATAGCGCTGCCAATATCCCGCAGCAAGGCTCGGCCATCGGCAGCGGCGGCCTGGGCTCGATGATGTCTATCCTGGGTGGCCTGGGCGGCCGGCCCAACTCCCAGCCGGCCAGCGCCGGCGGTGGCGGACTGGGCAGCCTGCTCGGGGGCGGCGGCATGGGCTCGCTCCTCGGCGGGCTCCTGGGTGGTCGCTAGGCCAATCCGGCACTTTTCAGACCCAAGCAAAAGGCCCTTCCGTAGCGGAAGGGCCTTTTCTTTTTTAGGAGTATGGCGCCGGAAATTGAGCTATCAGGGCCTGGCGGCCACGGCTGCGGCGGCGTCTGGGGCGGTGGCAAAGGCGCCGCCGTGCTGCTCCACCATTTCCACCAGGCGGTAGTTAATGTCTTCTTTCACGTCGAGGTATTCATCGTAGCTGGTGGTGTCCACGAAGTACTGCACGGTTACTTCCTTGCCCACGGTGGTCAGCGCGTTGAATTTCATCTGCACCTCCTGGGTTACCAGCGGGTGGGCCTGCATGGCTTCCAACGACCCGGCGATGATGGCGTGGAGCTGGGCACTGGTGGTTTTTTGGTCGAAAATGAGCGTGAAGCCCACCCGGCGCGACGTGCGCAGCGAAAGGTTATCGAGGGGCTTGTCAATCATGCTTTTGTTGGGCACGGTGAGGTAGCTTTTCTCGGCGGTGCGCAGGCGGGTGCTGCGGAATCCAATTTTTTCTACCGTACCATTCACTTCGCCGGCCTTCACCAGGTCGCCCACGCCGAAGGGCTGGTCGAGGAAGATGGTGAACGAGGCAATGAGGTTTTCGAGGCTTTCCTTGGCGGCGAAGGCCACTGCCAGCCCACCAATGCCCAGGCCCCCAATCAGGGCCGTTACGTTCACGCCAAACACTTCCCCCAGCACCACCAAAAGGCCGATGATAATAATCAGGACCTTGAGCAGGTCTTTGGCAAAGGGAAGAAACTGGTTGTCGAGCCGCTGAGTGCCCGCAGTTGCGCGCAGCTCGTTGCGGCGCTGCACCACCAGCAGGGCAAAATCTACCAGCCGAAGCACCACCCAGGTAACGGTGGCAATAAAGCCCAACAGGAACAGGCGCAGCAGCGCCACCTTGGGCCAGGGCTCGTAGCCCACCACGGCATTGGGCGGCAGCGGGTAGCGCAGCACGCTAAACGCGGCATACACCGTGAGCAGCAGAAACAGAATGGACAGGGGCTGGATGAGCAGCTCGCGCATCTCCTCCTCCGTCACGCCGGCCGTATAGCGCTTGGTGAAGCGAAACAGCACCTTGCTCAATAGCCGCGAAAGCAAGCGCCGCAACGTGGCGCCCACAAGCAAAATCAGCCCGGCAAGTAAGTATTGGCTCAGGGCATTGCCCAGAATTTCGTAGTGCAGAAAGGGTGGCAGCGTCATTCTAACTTATAGAGTACCCCCAGGCCGCGGCCTGGTTAGCGGGATTTTGAAATAAAGCAGGGCACACGCTGGAGCCGAGGCTCCGGGCCTGTTAGCCCGCTACTTGGCCCGAATGGCGATAACCGGGTCCAGATTGGCGGCCAGGGCAGCCGGGACGATGCCGGCAATCACGCCAATGCCCACGGAAATCAGCAAGCCCAGGATGACGCGCGCCGCCGACATGTTCAGCGGCAGCGCATCCTGCGGCACCAGTGTCACGAGCCACACGAGCAGAATGCCCGCCACGCCCCCAATGAGGCACAGGCAGATGGCTTCGAATAGGAACTGAAACAGGATGAAGAAATTCTTGGCGCCGAGCGACTTCTCGATGCCGATAATATTGGTTCGCTCGCGCACCGACACGAACATGATGTTGGCAATGCCGAAGCCGCCCACCAGAATGGCAAACGACCCGATAACGCCTCCCACGATGCCGATAACGCCAAACAGCTTGCCGATGGCCGCGGCTATCATTTCGGGCCGGTTTAGGGCAAAATTGTCTTCGTCGCGGGGTTTCAGGCCACGGATGTTGCGCATCAGGCCCCTCATTTCGTACTCTAAATCCATTAGGCCGGGGTCTTCGTCGCGGCCCTTTACAGCGATGGTGGCGCTGGGGCCGCCCCCAAAGCCGGTGGTGCTCAGGGTGAACATCTTGGTAAACATGCCGAACGGAATGATGCAGTTGGCGTCGTTGCTAGCAATGGTAACGAGCTTCTTGCCTTCTTTTTCCATCACCCCAATTACCGTCAGGGTTTGGCCGCGCGCCTTAAACTGCTTGCCCAAGGCGTTGCCGTTCGGAAATAAGTTTTCGGCAATGGTTGCGCCGATGATGGCCACCGGCCGGGCCGCGTCTACCTCTTGGCTGGTGAAGTAACGACCTTCCTTGATAGGCACATTGCCCACGGCCCGAAAGTCGTAGCTCACACCTTGCAGCACGCAGTCGGCCACAGAGTTAGAGCCGGCTTTTAGGGTGTTGCCATTGTTCGTAGCAAATATGGCCACGCCTTTGTTATTCGGGCCCAGCTGCTTGCGCAACTGCTGAAACTCGCGCGGGGTGGGCACGGGCCGCTTGAAATATTTCCACCACGGGTAGTCTGGGCCGAACGTAAGTGGCCATTTTGAAACGCTGATGATTTTATCGCCGGCAAAATCCAGGCTGCTGCGGATGTTGGCCTCCAGCGAGTCGACGATGGTGAACACCGCGATGATGGCAAATATGCCCACCGTGACGCCCAGCAACGACAAGATGGTCCGCAGCAAGTTGGACTTGAGGGCATCCAGGGCAAAGCGAAAACTCTCCAGGGTGAGGCGAAGCGTGAGCATAATAAGGGCGCAAATAGGAATGAAGAACGGGGAAAGGATGTTTCCAAAGGAAACCCGGCATTCCGGTTTTTCCATCCTTCAGTAATCGAAGCCTCAAAAGACGGAAATAAGCAGGGAAGTTGCTGAGACCTAAAGGTCGCACGGGTTGCGGCCGCGTACGAAAAAATAGATACTATGAGAAAAAGCCGTACTTTTGCCTCCCCAAATTTCCGTATCTTCCCCCCAATACTGCCCTATGGCGATGAAATTGCATGAGTTCAAGTTCGAACTCCCCGAAGAACTGGTAGCTCTGCATCCGGCCCGCAACCGCGACGAAAGCCGCCTCATGGTGGTGCACCGCGCCACCGGCCAGATTGAGCACCGCACCTTCAAAGATATCCTCGATTATTTTGTCGAAGGAGACGTGATGGTTCTGAACGACACCAAAGTTTTTCCGGCCCGTCTGTACGGCAACAAAGAAAAAACCGGCGCCAAGATTGAAGTTTTCCTGCTGCGCGAGCTGAACAAGGAGCTGCGCCTGTGGGACGTGCTGGTGGACCCCGCCCGCAAAATCCGCGTAGGCAACAAGCTGTACTTTGGCGAGTCCGACATGGTGGCCGAAGTTATCGACAACACCACTTCGCGCGGCCGCACCATCAAGTTCCTGTTTGATGGCACCGACGAGGAGTTCCGCAAGGCCCTCTACGAACTGGGCGAAACCCCGATTCCGAAAGAGGTTATTAACCGCGAGACCGAACCCGCCGACAAAGAGCGGTACCAGACGATTTATGCCGAGCACATTGGTGCAGTGGCAGCTCCTTCGGCAGGCCTGCACTTCACCCGCGAGGTAATGAAGCGCATGGAAATCAAAGGCGTGGAGCCGGCGTACGTGACGCTGCACGTGGGCCTTGGTACTTTCCGCACCGTAGATGTGGAAGACCTGACCAAGCACAAGATGGACTCGGAGAACTTCATCGTTACCGCTCCGGCCTGTGAAATCGTGAACAAGGCGCTTGACGCCAAGAAGAAGGTATGCGCCGTGGGCACTACTACCATCCGCGCCATGGAGGCGTCGGTGTCGGCCAATGCCCGCATGAAGCCCACCCAGGGCTGGATTGACCGGTTCATCTTCCCCCCTCACGACTTCAAAATTGCAAACTGCCTGCTGACCAACTTCCACATGCCGGAAAGCACGCTCATCATGCTGGCGGCCGCCTTCGCCGGCTACCCCCTGCTGATGGAAGCCTACAAGGAAGCCATCAAGGAGAAGTACAAGTTCTTCAGCTACGGCGATGCCATGCTGATTCTGTAGTAGCACCCGCTACTTGCTGCGGCTGAATTTTGAGCGCCGGAGACCCACCATGGGTTTCCGGCGCTCTTTTTTGTTTGAACTTCGCGGCAATGAATCCTTCGCCCCGCCCAGCGCCTCAGTATCCACGTCCGCCGGTTCCTCGTTTCGCAATTTTGGTGGCCGGCGGCAGTGGCACCCGCATGGCCGCCGACCGTCCCAAGCAGTTTCTGCTGCTGCACGGCGAGCCCGTGCTCCTGCACACCCTGCGCCGCTTTGCCGAACCGGCGCTGGGCGTGGCCGAGATAATCGTGGTGCTGCCCGCCAGCCAAATGGAAACTTGGCAGCAACTCTGCCAGCACCACCAAGTGCGCATACCGCACACCCTGGTAGCTGGCGGGGCCACGCGCTGGGCTTCGGTGAAGGCCGGCTTGGGTGCCTTACGTGTGCACCCGGAAGGCCTGGTGGCCGTGCATGATGGCGTGCGGCCCCTGGTGTCGCGCCTCGTGGTGGAGCGCACCTATGCCGCCGCCGCCACCCACGCCGCGGCCGCCGCCGCCGTGATGCCCAAAGACTCTGTGCGCCTGGTATCGCCGCACGGATCTTCGGCTCAGAATCGCAGCCGACTCCGGCTCATGCAGACCCCCCAAACGTTTGAGATTGACTTGCTGCGCCGCGCGTACGCTATGCCCGAGCTGGCTTCGTTTACCGACGACGCGACCGTGGTGGACGACCTGTGCCGCGTGCAGCTGGTGGAAGGCGACTACCGCAACCTGAAAATCACCACGCCCGAAGACCTAATAGTGGCCGAGGCGCTACTAAGAGCGACTGCGTAACAAAGTGGCAACGTGCCTGAGCTGGCGAGCTTCGCCCCCGGCAGCCTGAGCTAATAGCGTAGCCCTGTAGAATCTGGACTGCCGTTATTTGCAGGCAACTTTCTTTCTCGGTTCTCTTTCCGCTTTCCTACTCAGGCGCTCCGCCACTCAGTCACTCCATGGAATACACCAGCCTGCTCTACGACGTGCGCCCCAACGGCGTGGCCACCATCACCCTGAACCGTCCGGACGTCTTCAACGCCTTCAACGACTCGTTGAGCTACGAGCTGCAGGATGCCCTAAAGCAAGTGACGCTCGATGCCGCCGTGCGCGCCATAGTCCTCACGGGTGCGGGGCGGGCCTTCTGCTCCGGCCAGGACCTGAAAGCCGCCCAGGGCGCCGAGCAACAGTCGTTCTCCGATTCGCTGCACAAGCGCTACAACCCCATTATCCGGGCCATGCGGGCCATGCCCAAGCCCATTATCGGCCGCATCAATGGCGTGGCGGCCGGGGCCGGCTGCTCGCTGGCCCTGGCCTGCGACGCGCTGGTGGCCAGTTCCGAAGCTTCGCTAATTGAGGTTTTCATCAATATTGGGCTGGTGCCGGACTCGGGCTCTTCCTGGTTTTTGCCGCGCCTGGTGGGCACGCTCAAAGCCTTCGAGCTGTGCAGCCTGGGCTCGAAAGTGCCCGCGGAAGAAGCCCTGCGGCTGGGCCTAGTCAACCAGGTGGTAGCCCCCGAGCAGCTTGATGAGGCCACATATGCGCTAGCAGCCCGGTACGCTGCCGCTCCCACGAAGTCCATTGGGCTGATTAAACAGATGCTGAACAAAGCAGGCGCCGCTACGCTCGACGAGATGCTGGATTATGAAGCCCACTGCCAACAGGTTGCGGGCGAGTCGGAGGATTATTTTGAAGGCGTGAAGGCCTTTAGCGAGAAGCGGAAGCCCGTTTTTAAGGGGGCTTAAGGTAGCACGGGCAATGTCAGATTATCGATATTGATTTGGCACCAAACGATACCTGATAGGCTGAGCTGTCGGCACTGCAACTGGTTGAGCTGAAATCCGGAAGGCCCTACAACAAAAAAGCCCTCCCATTACTGGGAGGGCTTTTTTGTTGATAATCTAGACTACCGCAGGGTAATGGTCTTGGTGCGGCCGTTGATGGTTACGCTGGCGATTTTGTCGCAGTTGTGGGTGCCGCTCGGGTCGTAGTTCAGCAGCATGGATTTGCCGTTGGAGTTGGTGATGGTCACGGTGCCTTCTACAAAGTACTTGAAGCAGTCGCCGCGCTTGATAAGGGGCGTTTTGATGACGGTGCTGTAGTTCACGTTGCGGCGGTTGGTGCCGTTGGCCGAGCCGGTTACGCTAAATACGTCGTCCGAGAACTGGGGCGTACCGAAACCAGCCGTTTGGGTGAAGACCCAGTTGGCCGTCCAGGAGTGGGTACCGCCGTTGTTGGCCCGGATGATGCTGGCGTTGGTCACATCAACCGAGAACGAGCCCTGGCCCAGGTCCGTGAACGTACGGGTGGCGGTGTGCTGGTTGTCGTTCACGAAGTAGTTGGTGCGCGTGACCACGGCACCGGCGCGGCGCGTGAGCACATCGGTGGTGAAGCGAACCAGAATCTGGCCGCGGCGGTAGCGGCCATCGGGGCACAGGCAGTTGGTGGGGCCGAAATCAATGGTCAGCGTGCGGGCCGAGAAATCGTAGGTGCGGGTGGCGCAGGCGCCAAACTTGAGCCGGAATTCGGCATCGGAGGTAATGAACGCAGAACCTTGCACGTTGGGGTTTACTGGGCCGGCCGACTGCATAGCGTCTGAGCTAACGGCCGTTTCAATGTTGTCCTCGCTGCGGTCTTCGGCGGTGGTAATGTCATCGGGCGAAACATCGGAGTCGCGCTGGCAACCAGTGGTGAGCAGCAACCCGCTGGCAAGGGCAGCAAATGCGAGCGAACGCAGAGAAGAGGTACGCATAAGGGTATGAAAAAAGGGTTAGGTGAGAGAATGCAAGCTGGAGTTTAGGTCGGTTGGAGGCAAGCATACTGCCTGGGTTTAAAGCACCTCCAAAAAAAATATGCCTTTCGCCCAAAGAACCTGGCCCGGGGGCCGTCGTATAGCTGGTTAACTATAAGCCATTCCCCCAATCCATTCGCCATGCGCGGCTCGTTGCTCCTCTCCTTCCCTTCCCGGCCGCTGCTTTTTTCATTGGCGGTGGCCTGGCTCACGGCGTGCTCGCCGGATGGGGGCGGCAAGGACGCCGTGGAGTCGGCCACGGCTCAGAATGACAGCAAAATCAGCTCGGCCGACGTGACCGAAAAGCAAGAGGCCGACGCTCAGTTTCTCGTGAAAACCACCAGCAACGCCCTGCTGGAAGTGGAGCTGGCCAAGCTGGCCCAAGCCCGGGCTACCACCCCGGCCGTGCGCGCCTACGGCACGCGCCTGGTGCAAAACCGGCTCGACCTGCTGGCCGCGCTGCGCACCCTGGCCGATGCCAAAAAGCTGGCCTTGCCCGCCGCCCTGGGCGCCGACGAGCAAGCGGCCTACCACGAGGTGAGCACCAAAACCGGCAACGAGCTCGACAAAAGCATTATGAAGCTGCTGGTGAAGGCGCAGAAGCAAGACGACAATGCCTTCGACGACATGAAAGACGACGCGTACGACGGGGATATTCGCGGCTTTGCGGCCAAGTACCAGCGCCCCGTGAGCGAAGAACTGGACGGGGCCAAAGAAGTGGCCGAAGTCACGGATGATTTGCCCTAGAGCTGCGCCGCAGCTCTAGTTTTCCTTTCCTTTCACCTTTTCACTCATTGCCATGAAACGCTCGCTTATGATGCTGACCTGTACGGCTCTGATGATGGCCGGCGCCAGCTGCACCTCCAACGACTCGGTTAAGGAAGCCCAAAAGACCAATGAAGCGAAAGCCGACAGCGCCACGACGGCCACGGAAACGGGCAAACTCGAGGAGAAAAAGATGGATTACGATTCCGAGTTCCTGACAAAGGCCGCCAGCGGAGGCATGCTGGAGGTAGAACTGGGCAAGCAGGTGGCCGCGCGCGCCGTGACACCGCAAGCCAAGGAATTTGCCCAGAAAATGGTGACGGACCACACCAAAGCCAACGCCGAGCTGAAAGCGCTGGCCGCCAAGAAGAACATCACCCTGCCCGCCACGCTCGGCGATGACCATACCAAAGTCATGAAGGATGTGACGGAGGAGAAAGGCGTGAAAATGGACCAGGAATACATGAAGGAGATGCTGAAGGACCACCAGGAAGACGTGAAGGAATTCACCGATGCCTCCATTAAAGCATCCGACCCCGACATCAAGGCCTTTGCGGCTAAGACCCTGCCCGTGCTGAAAAGCCACCTCGACATGGTGACCAAAATGCGCCCAGCCGTGGATGCACGGAAGTAATTTTATATAGCCCTGACGCACAGCTGGCCTGCCCTACCGGGGTAGGCCAGCTATTTTTATTCCCACCTTGCAGCGCCCAGCTTATTGATAATCAGTAAGTCCCCTTGAACTGACGGGAACAATAAAATATACCCGAACATGCAACAACTTTCCCTTAACTGCCCGTACTACTTCTACTTCCAGCCGGTTGGCTTTTCGTTGGGCTAGCCGCCGGCTAGTTGAGCTAACCACTTCTTTCCTTTCCACACAACCCTTTCTATTATGAAAAGCACCCTCTTTCCTTTACTGGCAACCGGCCTGTTGGCGCTTGCCTCGTGCGGCGACAACAAGTCGAAAACAGCCGAAAACGGCAATGCCAGCGACAACACCATGACCAGCTCGGCCACCGGCGGCGACACTGTGTCGACCACCATGCCGGCTGGCTCCGAAAAGCCCGCCAACCAGCCCCAGAACGCGGGCTCAGCCCAAGGCACTACTACCGGCGGCACCGCCATGGGCGACCCCAATGGCCCCACCGCGCCGCACAAAGACGACAAGGAGTTTATGATGTCGGCCGCGCATAGCGACCAAAACGAGATTCAGCAAAGCAAAATGGCCCTGGCCAAAGGCGTGACCGGCATGGCCAAGGACATGGCCAATAAGATGATTGCCGACCACTCCAAGTCTACGGCCGACCTCAAAACAATTGCCAAAAAGAAAGGCATTACCCTGCCTACCGACATGGACGCCGAGCACAAAGCCATGAAGCCGTCTATGGAAAAACTCACGGGCAAAGCGTTTGAGCAGAAGTATATGGAGCAAATGCAGGCCGACCACCAAAAAACGGCCAACACGATGATGGCCCACGAAAGAATGACGAAGGATGCCGATATAAAGGCCTTTATTAGCAAAACGCTTCCCGTGGTGCAGGAGCACCTGGCCATGGCTCAAAAGAATAATAATATGAAGATATAATCAAGATTTGGTCAGGGCCTCCTCTCAATTATTGTGAGAACCTGGCTAGCTAAAAAAGCCGCTGCAAGTAGTTGCAGCGGCTTTTTTATGTGCATTTCGATTCGGTTAGCGCACCGGCGCGGCGGCCCACTGCAGCTTGTAGGTGTCGCAGCCCAGGCTGGTGATGTTCATGCGAAAAGTACCCGTAGCGGCGGTTTTGGCGCTGAAGTCGCCCTGAAGCTCGAAGCGCCAGGTGCCGCCGGTGGGCGGGTCGAGGGCCACGCCGCTCACCTTGCCGTTCACGATGGAAAAAGTGTCTTTGGGGCCTACCACCTGGCGTTCGAGCCGGCCGCTGCACCGCCAGTAGCCGTCAAACGTCAGCTCCGAAAGCGTCTTGCCGTCGGGCGACACCACAAAACTGATTTTATCGCCCTTCATGCCATTGCTTACGCTGCCCATCCACCGTGTGCTTTTGGGTGGGGACGTGGCAATGGCAACGATGAGCAGACCGGAAAAGAGTACAGATTTCAGCATAAGCAGTAATAAGGTGGGAAAAAGAGGGGCTAAACTACCTGTATTCTCCACGGCCACCAACAAAAACACCGTCGGCAGCCCACAAATTTGTGAGCTGCCGACGGTGCAGGCTAAGAATCAATAAATTGTTTTTTCTATTTATTAGGCCTTCTCCGCTTTTACCTCGCTGTACTTGCTGATTTTCAGTTCCTCGGCCAGGAAACGGGCCGTGTGGCCTTTGTCGGATTTAGCTACCTGCTCGGGCGTGCCTTGGGCCACGATGGTGCCGCCGCCTGCGCCACCTTCCGGCCCAATGTCGATGACGTGGTCGGCCACCTTAATCAGGTCCAGGTTGTGCTCGATGATGAGGACGGTATTGCCCTTGTCAGCGAGCTTTTGGAGCACGTCGGCGAGGTGGTTGATGTCCTCGAAGTGCAGGCCGGTGGTGGGCTCGTCGAGAATGTAGAACGTCTTGCCGGTGTCCTTTTTGCTGAGCTCGGTGGCGAGCTTCACGCGCTGGGCCTCGCCGCCCGAAAGCGTGGTGGCTTGCTGGCCCAACGTGAGGTAACCCAGCCCAACGTCGTTCAGGGTTTTGATTTTGCGCAGAATACGGGGCTGGAACTCGAAGAATTCCACGGCCTTTTCCACCGTCATGTCCAAAATGTCGGTGATGGACTTGCCTTTGAAGCGAACTTCGAGCGTTTCGCGGTTGTAGCGGCGGCCTTTGCAGGTTTCGCAGGGCACGTGCACGTCGGGCAGGAAGTTCATCTCGATGGTGCGAATACCAGCGCCCTCGCAGGTTTCGCAGCGCCCGCCCTTCACGTTGAAAGAGAAGCGGCCAGGGCCGTAGCCACGAATTTTAGCCTCCGCCATTTCGCCAAACAGCTGACGGATTTCGGTGAACACTCCCGTATAAGTAGCCGGGTTGGAGCGCGGCGTGCGCCCAATGGGCGACTGGTCAACTTCAATCACCTTGTCCACCAAGTCCAGTCCTTCGATGCTGCCGTAAGCCAGCGGCTCCTTCTTAGCGTTGAAGAAGTGCTGGTTGAGAATGGGGTACAGCGTGTCGTGAATGAGCGTGGATTTGCCCGAGCCGGACACGCCCGTGACGGCTACCAGCTTGCCCAACGGCACTTTCAGGGTCACGTTTTTCAGGTTGTTGCCCTTGGCGCCTTTCAGCACCAGCTCGGCACCTTCGCCCTTGCGCTTCTTGCGGCGCATTTCGATGTGCTTCTGCCCGCTCAGATACTGCGAGGTGAGCGAGCCAGAGTTCAGAATTTCCTTGGGCGTGCCCGAGGCCACAATGTGGCCGCCGTGAATGCCCGCGCCGGGCCCAATGTCGAGCACGTGGTCGGCGTGCAGAATCATGTCCTTGTCGTGCTCCACCACAATCACCGAGTTGCCGATGTCGCGCAGATGCTGCAGCGCCTTGATGAGCCGCTCGTTGTCGCGCTGGTGAAGGCCGATGCTGGGCTCATCCATGATGTAGAGCACGCCCACGAGTTGGGTGCCAATCTGGGTGGCGAGGCGAATGCGCTGGCTTTCGCCGCCGCTCAGCGTGCGCACCGGACGGTGCAGGTTCAAATAATCCAGCCCAACTTCGAGCAGGAAGCCGATGCGCTTGCGGATTTCCTTGAGCAGCTCGCGGGCAATGACGTTCTGGCGCTCGGTGAGCCGGCTTTCCAAGCCCTCAAACCAGCCTGCCAAGTCGTTCAGGTCCATCACCGACAACTCACCGATGTGCTTGTCGGCCATCCGGAAGTGCAGGCTTTCCTTCTTCAAGCGGTAGCCTTGGCACTCGGGGCAGGTTTGGGCCTGGGCATATTGGGCTATCCACTCGCGGATGTTGTCCGACTCCGAATCCATCTGTCGGCGCAGGAAGGGAATAATGCCTTCAAACGCCTCCGTGTACTGCGTTTTGCTGTCGTCGGCCTCGTCTTCGGTGATGCCGTGAAGCAGGCGCTTGAGCAGGTCCTCGGGCAGCTTCTCGATGGGCGTGTTCAGCGTGGCCTTGTGCTTCTTGAGAATGACCTGCAACTGCTGGAAAATCCAGATATCGCGGTAGTCGCCTAGGGGCGCGATGCCGCCGCGCGCAATGCTCAGCTTGCGGTCAGGCATCACGCTGTCCTCCGTAATTTCCTGCACTTCGCCCAGGCCATTGCAGGTGGGGCAGGCGCCGTAGGGCGAGTTGAAGCTGAACGTGTTGGGCGCCGGGTCGTCGTAGGCGATGCCGGTAGTGGGGTCCATCAGGAAGCGCGAGAAGAACTGCGGCTGCGCTTTTTTCGCATCCGAGTCGAGCACTAGCATGGTGCCTTTGCCGTGCATCAGCGCATTCTGCACCGAGCCGCTGAGGCGGAACCGGTCTTCTTCCTTCACCACGAGCCGGTCAATCACAATTTCGATGTCGTGGATTTTGTAGCGGTCCACCTGCATCTTGGGCGTGATGTCGAGCAACTCGCCATCCACGCGCACTTTGGTGAAGCCCAGCTTGGCAATCTTCTGGAAGTCTTCGCGGTAATGGCCTTTGCGGCCTTTCACTACCGGCGCCAGCACAACCAGCTTCTTGCCGTCGAAGTGCCGCAGGATGTAGTTGATAATCTGGTCGTCGCTCTGCCGAATCATCTTCTTGCCCGTGGCGTAGCTGTAGGCCTCGGCCGTGCGGGCGTAGAGCAGGCGCAGGAAGTCGTAAATCTCGGTAATGGTGCCCACCGTGGAGCGCGGGTTGCGCGAGGTGGTCTTCTGCTCGATGCTGATAACCGGCGACAGGCCCTCAATCTTGTCCACGTCGGGCCGCTCCAGCCCGCCCATAAAGCTGCGGGCGTAGGCCGAGAACGTCTCCATGTAGCGGCGCTGGCCCTCAGCATAAATGGTATCGAAGGCCAGGCTCGACTTGCCCGAGCCCGAAATGCCCGTGAACACCACCAGCCGGTTGCGCGGAATCTTAACCGATACGTTTTTGAGGTTGTGCTCGCGGGCGCCGTACACTTCAATGAAGGGCGCTTCGAGGTGCTGCGAGGCGGGGCTCTGGCCGTTGAGCTGGCCGCTGGTGTGCTCCGTAAGGGGGCCAGCGGCAGGAAGCTCGGTCATGGTGCGCACCGCGGCTGCGGTTTCGGCGGCACTAGCGGCACCGTCTTTGGCTGGAGTTTTCAGCGCGGCGGCCTTGGCTTTGGGGGCTTTGGCAACCGGGGTAGCAGTGGATTTTTTGGCCATTCAGAAACGCAGCGAATAAGTGCGCAAAGGTACGAAAAAGGGAGCCCGAAGGCTAATGGCAACCGCATATTTGCCAGTCGCATTAGCCAGTTGGAATAGGTGCGTTGGTGCACAACAGCAACGCCACGCAGTTTGTGCCCGCACAAGTAAATACCCTGGCAGAACCCGCTGCCAGCTGCGCCGTACCAGTGCGCAGTTTATTGGCACTGTCCTTGCCCATAGTTCAGCAGTACATCCCGCTTTCCTTTAGCGAAATCCTTATGAAACACCTCCTCAAGTCCCTCCGCATTGCGCTGTTTGGCGCTTTTGCGCTGGCCGCCGCTCCGGCTGCCCACGCCCAGGTTAACATCAACATTAATCCGCCCAGCTGGGGCCCGGCCGTGCCCAATGGGGCGCAGTACTACTATATCCCGGAAACCAATGGCTTCTATGATGTGCCGGCCCGCCAGTACGTGGTGTCGCGCAATGGTCAGTGGGTGCGCACCACCACCCTCAACGGCTATAATACCAGCAATTTCCACCCCGTGGTAGTAGACTATGTAGGCGCCCAGCCCTGGACGCGCTACGACGAGTACCGCGCCCGCTACCCCCGCGGCGGCAACCCCAGCAACGGCGCCTTGCCCCCCGGCCAGGCCAAAAAGATGGGTTACCGCGCCAATCCCAGCAATGGCGGCCTGCCTCCCGGACAAGCCAAGAAAATGAACGGTGGCTACGGCGATTATCGCCGCGACGACGACCGTCGTGATGACGACCGCGGCAACGGTGGCAAAGGCAAAGGACACGGGCACGGCAAGCATTAAACTTCCCAGCCGCCTGGCTATCTAATTAATCGGAGCCCCACCTTTCTGGTGGGGCTTTCGCATTACCCACCTATTTGGCACGTTCCTATCGGCTGCCGCGTTATATTTTAATATCCTAAATTCCTTCTTCTAAAACGCAATGAACCCGCTTCCTAAGTTTTTGTGCACAGTCCTGCTGAGTGCATTTGCACTGGCCGCTGCTCCGGCTGCCCAGGCCCAAGTGGGCGTTAGCATCAACATTGGGTCTCCGGCCTGGGGGCCACCCGCTCCCTACGGTGCGCAGTACTACTATATCCCCGAGATTGACGGGTACTATGACTTGTACGCGCAGCAATACATTGTTTACCAAGACGGCTACTGGGTGCCGCTGCCGCAGCTTTATGGTTACGACCCTTACCAGTTCCACCCCGTCGTGATTGAGTACCGGGGCCGCGAGCCATGGCGCCAGCTCGACTATTACCATTCGCGCTATGCCTACCAGCCCTACCGGGTATATAGCCGCGGCCGCGATGGCTACTACCCAAGCGCTGGCTACGGCCGGCCCGGCTATGCCCGGGCATACGACAACCGCGGCGGCTACTCGGAAAACCGTGGCTACGACAACCACAACCAGGGCCAGTACTCCGGCGGCAACCGTGGCTACTCCAACAGCCCGTACCAGAACGGCGGCTACAACCGCAGCAACGGCGGCCAAAGCCCCCAAGGCCAAGCCCACCAGGGCGGCGGGCGCGGCGACTCGGGCCAGGGCCGCGGGGGCTACTCCCGCAGCCGACGCGATTAACTGGCGAGGCTTTTTGCTAAAGCCTTGCCATTACTAAGTGCCGCATAACTTTGAGGCTGCCCTATTGGGCAGCCTTTTTTTTTCGCCGATGGTATTCAGCAGCATCCTCTTTCTTTTCTACTTTCTTCCGGGCTTTCTCCTGGTTTATTATGCCGTACCAACGCGTTTTAAAAACACGGTGGCGCTCGTGGCCAGCCTCCTATTTTACTCCTGGGGTGGCCTCAATTTCCTGGCCCTTTTTCTCGGCTCAGTAGTAATCAATTTTGTGCTCATCCGCTACATGGATGCCGCGCCGGAGCGCTGGAAGCAACGAATCTTCCTTATTCTAAGCATCATTCTCAACGTGGGAATGCTGTTTTACTTCAAGTACGCCAACTTCTTTCTCGACAACGCAAGCAGCATCCGTAGCTATTTCGGCGGGCCGCCGCTCACCTGGGAAAAAGTAGTGCTGCCCATCGGCATCTCCTTTTTCACCTTCGAAAAGCTAACGTACTCCATCGACGTGTACCGCGGCGTGAACAAGCCCCTGCGGAGCTTTTGGGATTTCATGCTGTACATCATGCTCTTTCCCAAAATGATAGCCGGGCCCATCGTGCGTTTCCACGAAATAGCCGGCCAGCTCAACGACCGCACGGCTTTCGACACCATAGACCATAAGCTGGCCGGTGCCTTCCGCTTTGTGATTGGGCTGGGGAAAAAGGTGCTCATCGCCAATGTGCTGGGCGAGCAGGCCGATGCCATTTTCAGCCTTGCGCCAGCCACCCTTTCGGCGCCCCTGGCTTGGGTGGGGGCGGTAGCCTACACTTTCCAGATTTACTTCGATTTCTCCGGCTACTCCGACATGGCCATCGGCTTGGGCCGGATGATGGGCTTTCAGTTTCCCGAGAACTTCAACAACCCCTACATCTCGCGTTCCATCACCGAGTTCTGGCAGCGCTGGCACATCACGCTGGGCCGCTGGATGCGCGACTACCTCTACATTCCGCTGGGCGGCAACCGCGTGAAGCCCAGCCGGCTCTACGTCAACCTTTGGACTGTGTTTATCCTCTCGGGCTTCTGGCACGGAGCGGCCTGGAACTTCATCGCCTGGGGCGCCTTTCACGGCTTTTTTCTCATTTTGGACCGCCTTTTTCTGCTCCGTTTATACCAGAGAATCGGGGTATTGAGCATTCTGCCCACTTTCTTCATCACCGTAGTAGGCTGGGTGCTGTTTCGGGCCGAAACGCTGGCTGGGGCCTTCGCCTACCTGAAGCGCATGGCGGGCACCAGCGCCGCAGCCGTAAGCCCGCACGAAGCCAACCTGCCCAACTTGACCAATGAGTTCTGGGGCATGCTGAGCGTGGCTGGCATCATTGCCTTCGCAGCGGCGTGGCCCAAAGTAGAATCCTGGGAGCTGCGCGTCCTGGCCAAAGCCCATTTTAGCTGGCGAGGAGCCATCGGCCTTACCATTGCCACGGTGGCGGTTTTGGTTGTCAGCATGAGTTACATCGTGAGCAGCTACTTCAACCCGTTCATCTACTTCCGATTTTAGCACCCGACGCATTCTGCCGCTTTCTCTTTTCTCTACCCGAGCACCTTCTTATACTGTGAGACTTATTGTTAAACGCTTATCCCTGGGAGTAATTTTTGCCTTGCTGGTGGCCTTGGTGCTGCAGGCCAAATTTCACGTTGTTGAGGAGCATCGATTGGGCGGGGGGTACGCTCTGGCTTCTAGTCCCACGTTTTCTTGGGCTGACTTCCAGAGCGGTACTTTCCAGCCAACGTTGGAGCGCTATTTGGAGGACCACATTGGCTTTCGCCCCGCCTTGGTTCGGCTCCGAAATCAACTGGCGTTCTCCCTGTTTAAAGTACCTCGCTCGAGTGGCATTCTCATTGGGCGGCACAACGTTTTATTTGAAACGCTGCAAGCCAAAAGTTACGGTGGCTACCAGCTGCTAGACGAAGCCCGGGTCCGCTCCCGGGCCATCCGCCTGCGCACCGTGCAGCAAGACTTAGCCAAGCGGGGCGTCCAGTTCTTGTTTGTAATGGCCCCCAACAAAGCGCGCTTTCAACCAGAAGACCTGCCGGCGGCCATGCAAATTGCACCGGGAACCCCCTCTAACTACAGCCGCTACATCAAAGCACTGCAGGCCAATGCCGTCAACCTCTTGGACATGGTACCTTTGTTTGCAGCCTGGAAGAAAACCGAGCCCTACCCACTGTTTTCGCGCGCTGGCACCCACTGGAGCGGCTATGGTGCCACCCTTGCCGCCGATACCTTGCTGCGGCGGCTGGAACAGTTGGGCAGCCTGCGCTTTCCCACAATGCGCACCGTCGGGCCGCCCGTGCTGGTGCAAACCACCGACTCGCTGCGGGGCAATGACAATGACCTGGCTACCCCCCTCAACCTGCTGCAGCAGACCGAACCCATTCCGGTAGCTTACCGCCAACTGGCTTTCGACCCGCCCCGACCTGGCCAAACCCGCCCCCCCGCGTTGTTTGTCGGTGACAGCTTTCTCTGGGGCCTGAGCCAGTTTAGTCCTTACCTGACCAGTTGCTTTGCCGATGACACCCGCTTATGGTACTACGGAATGGCGGTATACTTACCCGACAAAGCATTCACGCCTACGGGATTGGGCTGTCAGGATGTCGATTTACAACAGCAAATCGAATCGCGCCAATTTATTGTGCTGATGATAACGGAGCACAATCTAATCAAAAGCGAGTTTGGCTTCACCGACCGGGTGTATCGGCTCTATCACCCCTATACCCCAGCCGAGAATGTGGTAATCGAGCAGATTGCCAACAAACTAATTACCGCCGAAACTACTCAACAACCTGATTCGGCCTGGGCGCACCAAGCACAGGCTGGTTACATGGCCAAAATTCGTGCGGAAGCCGAAGACATTTACATCCTTCAGCATCGAAACTGACCAGCCCCGTGCAGGAGGTCATCGAGAGTTTTTGACCTACTAAAACTCCTTTAGTTGAGCCAGCTCAATTCGAACGTGCCAAAACCAGCCTACTTATTTCAAGACTTACCTCAATTCATAAAAAAAGGCGGCCCTCATCGGGCCGCCTTTTTTTATGAATTGAGATTTAGAACGCCGCGTTCTTGGGGAAGCGCGGGAAGGGAATGACGTCGCGGATGTTGGACATGCCGGTTACGAACAGCACCAGGCGCTCGAAGCCCAGGCCGAAGCCGGAGTGCGGCGCGGTGCCAAACTTGCGCAGGTCGAGGTACCACCAGAGGTCTTCGGTGGGCACGTGCATTTCGGCCATGCGGGTGGTGAGCTTGGTCAGGTCTTCTTCGCGCTGCGAACCGCCGATGATTTCGCCGATGCCGGGAAACAGGACGTCCATGGCGCGCACGGTGCGGCCGTCTTCGTCCAGCTTCATGTAGAAAGCCTTGATTTCCTTTGGGTAGTTGGTCAGGATAACCGGCTTCTTGAAGTGCTTCTCGACGAGGTAGCGCTCGTGCTCGCTCTGCAGGTCGGTGCCCCAATCCACGGGGAACTCAAATTTCTGCTTCGCCGATTTCAGGATTTCTATCGCCTCGGTGTAGGTGAGGCGCTGGAAATCGGTTTCGACTACTGAGTTGAGCCGGCTTAGCAGCTCCTTGTCGTACTGCTCGTTGAGGAAGGCCAGGTCGTCGGCGCAGTGTTCGAGCGCATATTTTACCAGGCTTTTGAGGAAGTCCTCGGCCAGGTCCATGTTGTCTTCCAGCTCGTAGAAGGCCATTTCCGGCTCAATCATCCAGAACTCGGCCAGGTGGCGGGCCGTGTTGGAGTTTTCGGCCCGGAAGGTGGGGCCGAAAGTGTAGACCTTGCCCAAGGCCATGGCCGCAATCTCGCCCTCGAGCTGGCCCGACACGGTGAGGTTGGTTTGCTTGCCGAAGAAGTCCTCGGTGAAGTCCACGGAGCCGTCGGCGGTGCGGGGCGGGTGCTCGGGCGCCAGCG
The DNA here is from genome assembly GCF_020711255.1 of Hymenobacter plasmatis. GTDB lineage: Bacteria > Bacteroidota > Bacteroidia > Cytophagales > Hymenobacteraceae > Hymenobacter. The sequence continues at coordinate 35,203 of NZ_JAJFAW010000014.1, read as the reverse complement.
TGGTTACGCGGAACATCTGGCCCGCGCCCTCGGCGTCGGAACCGGTGATGATGGGCGTGTGGACGTAGTAGAAGCCGTTTTTGTTGAAGTACTCGTGCACGGCAAACGCCAGGGCGTGGCGCACGCGCAGCACCGCCCCGAAGGTGTTGGTGCGGGGGCGCAGGTGCGCAATTTCGCGCAGGAACTCCAGCGAGTGGCCTTTTTTCTGCAGCGGATACTCTTCCGGGTCGGCTTTGCCGATAACGGTAATTTCGGTGGCCTGGATTTCGACGGTCTGCCCTTTGCCCTGCGAGGCCACCAGCGTGCCGCGCACGGCCACCGAAGCGCCCGTAGCTACGTCTTTTAGGCTATCTTCCGGAAACTTTTCGGCATCGGCCACCACCTGCAGGTTGTGGATGGTGGAGCCGTCGTTGACGGCGATGAACGCGACGTATTTGTTGCTGCGGCGGGTGCGAACCCAACCTTTGACGAGAACTTCGCGGTCGAGCTCCTGGCTCGACAGAAGTTGCTGCACGGTGGACCGTTTGAGGGACATAACTTAGCGGAGAAGCGGGTGATAAGGGGGCAAAGGTAGCCGTAACTCCAACTTGTAGTTGGGGAATAGCGCAGCAATGCGTGAGTATAGCGTTGGGGCTGCCTTAGCTGGCAGCGGGAGTTGTGGCCGTCGCCAACTTTTCATGCCAAATTTTAGTAAAAACGGCTGCCGGCCCGGCCTTTTCGTATTTTCGTTCCTATGCAACGCCTCGACCTTAAACAGCTCCTTTCCCAAAAGCTTAGCCCGCAGCAGATTCAGTTTATTAAGCTGCTGCAGATTCCTACGGCCGAGCTTGAAACCCGCATCAAGGAGGAGATGGAGGTAAACCCCGCCCTGGAAGAGGACGAGGCCGACGACGAGCCCGAGGAAATGGAGCGGGACGAGGACGACAGCGACGATTCGGACGACCCCGATGCGTCCCTCGACAACGACGAAAACACGCTGGACGAAGATTTCGACGACCGCGGCGCCGACCAGGAAATGGCCGACGAAATGCCCGAGCCCGACCTTCAGCCCAAGGACGAAGGCCCCGTGGACAGCGAAGCTGCGCCCGACAACACCGACCTCGACCTGAGCGACTACCTCAACGACGACGAAATAGCCGGCTACAAGATGCAGGGCGACGGCCCCGGCGAAGAAGAGGAGCGCGACACGCCCCTGGCCGACACCAGCGGCTCGCTCATGGATTCGCTGCTCGACCAGCTCCACTTTGCCGACCTCGACGAGCGCCAGGAGGCCATTGGCCAGCAGCTCATCGGCTCCATCGACGGCGACGGCTACATCCGGCGCGACCTCTCGGCCATTGCCAACGACCTGGCCTTTTCGCAGAACCTGGAAGTGACCGTGACCGAGATTGAGGCCGTGCTGCGCGTGATTCAGGGCTTCGACCCGCCCGGCATTGGCGCGCGCGACCTGCCCGAGTGCCTGCTGCTGCAGCTCGAGCGCCGCCCCCAGGACGAGGCCACCACCAACGCCGAGCGCATTCTCACCGAAACGTTCGACGAGTTCAGCAAGAAGCACTACCCCCGCATTCAGCAGAAGCTGGACCTTGAGGACGACGAGCTGAAGGAAGCCATCAACGTCATTCTGAAGCTCAACCCCAAGCCGGGCGGCAGCGGCCCCAGCGGCTTGGGCAAGACGCAGTACCTGATGCCGGACTTCATTCTGACGAACGACAACGGCATCTTCAACCTGACCCTGAACGCCCGCAACGCGCCCGAGCTGCGCGTGAGCCCGGCCTACACCGAGATGTTCCGGACCTACGACAAGGCGGCCAAGAAGGACGCTAAGATGAAGGAAGCCGTGACCTTCGTGAAGCAGAAGCTGGACTCGGCCAAGTGGTTTATCGATGCCATCCGGCAGCGCCAAAACACGCTGCTGCGCACCATGAATGCCATTGTGGAGCTGCAGCGCGACTTCTTTGCCGAAGGCGACGAAGGCAAGCTCAAGCCGATGATTCTGAAGGACATTGCCCAGCGCATTGGCATGGACATTTCGACGGTGAGCCGCGTGGCCAATTCCAAGTCCATTCAGACGGAGTTTGGCATCTACCCGCTCAAGTACTTCTTCTCCGAAGGCATTGCCACCGACTCGGGCGAGGACGCCAGCAGCCGCGAGGTGAAAAGCATCCTGAAAGAGTTGATTGGCAAGGAAAGCAAAGAGCGCCCCTTAAGCGACGACAAACTGGAGAAGATGCTCAACGCCCGGGGCTACAACATTGCCCGCCGCACCGTGGCCAAGTACCGCGAGCAGCTCAATATTCCGGTAGCCCGCCTGCGCAAAGAACTTTAGCGCTTCGAGGAATGAGGAAGTTCGAGCACTTTAGCTCAATTCCAATTCTTCATTCCACATTCTTCATTCTTCATTCAGCGCAGCGCCTTCCCCCGAAGCGTTCTGCTTATTGTCAGGCATCTTTGTAAGGTGATGACAGCTAATGACTCCTCGCTCCTGCCGGACGACCCGGCCGAACTCCGCGCCCTGCTCCTGGCCGAACGCACACGCTGTGCCGAGGCCAAGGCCGAGGCGGCCCGGCTGCGCACCGCCGGCCGCATCCCCCAGCTCAACCCGAATCCGATTTTGCGGCTAAGTGCTGCCGGGGAGCTCCTGTACGCCAACCCCGCGGCGGCCATGCTGGCCGATGAGCTGCAAGCCAAAGGGCCCTCGCGGGTGCGCCCGCAGCTGATGCAGGCGGCCATGCAAGCGCTGCGCAGCGGCGAGAAGCTGCAACGCGACTTGCTGGCCAACGGCCTGCAGTTTCTACTGTTTGCGGTGCCGGTGCCGGAAGAGGGCGTTGCCATGCTGTACCTCACCGACGTGACCGCGCAGCGGCAGGCCGAGCAGGATACCCGCGAGCAGCGCGAGTTCTACGAAACCATTCTGGCCCACTTGCCGGCCGTGGTGACGGTACTCGACCCCGACCAACGCTACCGCTACGTGAACCCCTACGCCGAACCCGACCCGGCGCTGCGGAAAGCGCGCGTGGGGCTGAATTTTGCCGACCACTGCGCCAACGTAGGCTTGCCTCCCGCGCTGGCCGTGCGCCGGCGCCGCCTGTTTGAGCGCGCGGTGACCAACCGCGAGGTGGTGAGCTGGGAAGAGCGCTGGCCCGGGCCCACCGGCGAAATCGCCATTTATTGGCAGTGTTATTACCAGCCCATCTTTGGGGCCGACGGGGTGCTGCGGGAAATGATGTGCTACGGCCTCGACATCACGAACCGGCGCCAGGCCGAGGCGCGCTCCCGCCAGAGCGAGGCCCAGGCGCTGGCCCAGCAAACGTTCACCAACCTAGTGCTGGACCTCAACCCCAACCTAATTTGGGTGCGCGACGCCGAAGGACGCACCATATTTGAGAACGCCGAGATGGTGGCCCTGCGCAGCCGCGTGAGCCAACTGGCAAACGTCGACTCTATGGAGGCGGCCTTGAGCAAAGAGGAACTCCAAACCTCGATGCAGGCCGACCAGCAAGTCCTCCGCACCGGCGAGCAGCTGACCATTCAAACCTCGGTGAAGCTGGCCAATGGCGAAGCGCGCTGGTACCAGACGGTGCGCTGCCCGCTGGTGCTGGCCGACGGTACGGCCCAGGTACTCGGCGTGAGCACTGACATCACGGACCTCAAGAACGCCCAGCACGCGGCCGAAGCCGCGGCCACGTCCCGCGAGAATTTTCTGGCCAACATGAGCCACGAAATCCGGACGCCGCTAAATGGCGTGCTGGGTATGACCAACCTGCTCGTCAAGACCGGCCTCAACGAGCAGCAGCGCAACTACACCGCCATTATCCAGCATTCGGGGCGCCACCTGCTCAACGTGGTGAACGACGTACTCGACATGGCCAAAATCACCTCCGGCAAGCTGGATTTGGAGCAGTCGGCCTTCAACCTTTGCGATTCGATGGGCAAGGCGGCCGAGCCGCTGGTGATACAGGCGCAGGAAAAGGGCATCCGGGTGGTAGGCACGCTGCTGCGCGACTCCTGCCCCCTGCCGTGGGTGGTAGGCGATTCGTACCGGCTCAACCAGATTCTGATTAACCTGCTGTCGAACGCCATCAAGTTTACGCCGTCGGGCGGCACGGTGTCGGTGGGCGGGTACTTCGTGAGCGAAACCGAAGACACACTCACCACCGAGTTCCGGGTGACGGACAGCGGCATTGGCATTGCGCCCGACAAGCTGGAGAGCATCTTCCAGGAGTTTACCCAGGCCTACGCCGACACCACCCGGCAGTTTGGGGGTACGGGCCTGGGCCTGAGCATCAGCCGGGCACTGGTGGCCCAGATGGGGGGCCGGCTCACGGTGCAAAGCCAGCACGGGCAAGGCAGCTCATTTTCATTCATTACGACCCTGCCCAAAGCCAGCGCCGAGGCTCGGCGTACGGCCATGGGCCCCGTGGTGCCGGTGCAGGAAGCGGCTGTGCGGGGCCGCCGCGTGCTGCTGGTAGAGGATAATCCCGTGAACCGCGAAGTAGCCCAACTGCTGCTGGAAAGCCACGGCGTAATCGTCGACGAAGCCGCCAGTGGCGTCGAAGCCCTGGTGCTATTCGAGCAAAGCCGTTACGATGTCATCCTCATGGATATCCAGATGCCAGGCATGAATGGCCTGGAAGCCACGGCCCACATCCGCGCCTACCCCGATGCTGCGCGGGCCGCCACGCCCATCCTCGCCCTTACGGCCAACGCCTTCCGGGCCGATGCGGAAAAGTATGCCGCCGCGGGCATGAACGACACCCTGCCCAAGCCGTTCGACGAAGCCGAGTTGCTCAGCAAGCTGGCCTCCCTGATTGCGGGCGCCCCTGGGCCCCTGGTGGATCTACCGCGCCCGGATTCCCTTCCCGATGCACCTCCGGCGGAGGCTCCCGCACCGCCGAGCGAACCTGCCACGACCCCAGCAGCCAGCCCAACCGCGGCTCCACCCGAGGCAAAACCACCCTTCGACCTGGCCCTGCTGCACCAAACGGCCCGCGGCAATACGGCCTTCATGAACCGCATTCTGACATCCTTCCGCACCAACACACCCGGCAGCGTAGCCGACCTGCGCGCAGCCCAAGCCACGGCCGAATGGCCCACCGCGGCGGCTGTGGCCCACAAGCTGCGGCCCTCGCTGCAGCTGCTCGGGGCCGCCGGCCTGGCACCCTTGCTCCAATGTCTGGAAGCCGCAACCAGCTCCGAAGCCGAACGCCAAAGCGCAACCGAACAGCTGGCCCAGGGACTGGAAGAGCTGCTGCGCGTGCTGCCGATGGAAGTACCCGCCTGACGACATTCTGGTTCCGAAGGAATGCTGCCGTACAGCACTCCGCTTGGCCAACCGGCTATCATGGTCGGTGGCCAGGCGGGTAGTGCAGCGGCCGGCAACGACGCGACTGCCCACGAGCATCGGCGGGTGGCCCAAGCGCCAGCGTAACCAGCAAAATTCCGCCCTTGCCCGTGCACCCAGCCAAGGCGCGGCGCCTTGCCCCGCCATGGCCCAAACGCGCCTAAAACCACTTCATTATCAGCTACAAACAAGCCGTATCAAACTGTTTTAAGAAGCGGCAGCGGGACGGCAATGCACGGCGCAATGTGGCCCGGGAACTAGTTTTTCATTAGGTTAGCTGTAAATAAAGCCGCTTGGGCCTGCTACTGCGCTGATAATCTGGCCAGCCATGCCCCTGAAGTTTTACTTTTTCTGCTATTCCTTCTATGATTAATTCCTTTGTGTCTCGCCTATTGGCCCTTGGGCCGATAGCGCTGTTGCTCCTGGCCGCCCCCACCGTTCAAGCGCAACACGTACTGTGGGCAGCCCGCTTGGTAGCGGTGTCGTCGCAGAAATCGGAAGGCAAGGAGCCCTTCTCTCCATCTCAGGTACTGAGCACGCCAAATGCCCTGCCGCTGGGCCAAATCAGCAACGACGCCTGGATTCCGAAAAAAGAAGGGCCCAACGAGTTCATCGAGGTTCGCTTTGCCCGCTCAATAGCTGCCCAGCAGGTGACCGTGGTGGAGAACTTCAACCCCGGCTCCATCACCAAAATTGAGCTGGTAGATACCAAAGGCGGGCACCACGAGGTGTACTCCAACGACAACCCCGGCCCGCTGCCCGAGCCCTTCCGCACCCTGGAAGTGCGCTTCCCCGCGGCCGAATACCGCACCCTGGGCGTGGTGGTGCGCATGAACACCGGCAAGGTGGAAGGCGTGAACCAGATTGACGCCATCGGCATCGCCGACGTGGCCTCCACCATGGTAAAAAAGGCCTTTGACGCGCCCAAAGGCCCCGACGCGGTGCTCTCCACGCAGTTCGACTCGTCGCTGGTGAACCTGGGCCCGAACGTAAACACGCGCTACGTCGACACGCACCCCGTTATCTCGCCCGACGGCCGCACGCTGTACTTCGCCCGCCAGAGCCACCCCGGCAACGTGGGCGGCAGCCGCGACCCGCAGGACGTGTGGTACTCTACATTGGCCAGCGGCAAAAACAGAACCTGGAACCAGGCCAAAAACCTGGGCAGCCCCGTGAACACCCCCGACGACCCCAACGGCCTCGCCTCGGTGTCGGCCAATGGCCAAAGCGCCATTCTCATCAACATTTATAACCGCGACGGCACCCTCGACCCCTTGGGCTGCAGCCTCAGCAAGCGCACCCGCATGGGCTGGACACAGCCCGTACCGCAGGACATCAAAGACTTTATCAACAACGACAAAGAACACGTCGATTTCTTCCTGGCCACTTCGGGCAAAGCCCTGCTGATGGCCGTGGACCGCCCCGACGGCAAAGGCGGCCAAGACATCTTCGTGAGCTTCCCCGTGCCCGATGCTCCAAATGCCTGGACCAAGCCCAAGAACCTGGGCCCGAACGTGAACACCGACAAGTCGGACTTTGCCCCCTTCTTGGCCGCCGACGATAAGACCCTATACTTCGCCAGCGAAGGTCGCGGCGGCTACGGCAAATCGGACATTTTCTACACGAAGCGCCTCGACGATACTTGGACCAACTGGAGCCCGCCCCGCAACCTGGGCCCGGTGGTGAACTCGCCTGACTTCGACGCTTACTACACCATTTCGGCTGCCGGCCAGGATGCGTACCTCGTGTCGTCGCGCAATGGCATCGACAACTCCAAGGACATCTTCCGCATCTCACTGGCCCCCGCGTTCCAGCCCGAAGTGGTGACGCTGGTAACCGGCCGCGTGCTCGACGTGAATACCAAGAAGCCCGTGCGCGCCATCATTCACTACGAAAACCTGCTCACGGGTGAAGAAATCGGGGTAACCGAAACCGACCCCGTCGACGGTTCCTACACCATTGTGCTGCCCAGCGGCGTGCAGTATGGCATGCGCGCCGAAGCCAAAGGCTACCTCGCCGAAAACGCCAACCTCGACGTAACGGCCAAGGACAAATACTCGGAGCAGAAGGAGGACCTGTTCCTCGTGCCCTTCAATGTGGGCCAGACGGTGAAGCTGAATAACATCTTCTTCCAGCAGAGTAAGTACTACTTGAACACCAGCTCTTACCCCGAGCTGGCGCGTCTCATCCGGATTATGAAGGACTACCCCACGGTAGAAATCAAAATCTCGGGCCACACCGACAACCAGGGCGACCCTGCTCTCAACCTGAAATTGAGCCAGGACCGGGTGAATGAGGTGAAGAAATACCTCAGCAGCCACGGCATCAACGGCGGCCGCATCACCACCGAGGGCTACGGCGGCACCAAGCCCATTGCCAGCAACGACCAAGAGGAAACGCGGGCCAAGAACCGCCGCGTAGAGTTTACCATCACGAAGAAGTAAGCCCTGCGCTTAGCTTACTGTCTGTCATTGCGAGCGCAGCGAAGCAATCCGTCCTGGTCTCAGCGACTAGCCTCCTAATGTGAAAAGCCCCGGCTCTGCTCAGAGCCGGGGCTTTTTTATTTGGGCCTGTCACAACTCAGGGGCTGGTTGCAGGGAGAGGACGGATTGCCACGGCCTGCGGCCTCGCAATGACAAACGGGACGTTAGCTCTGCCGCCCTTCTTCCCTACCCGGCTTGATACTGCCGCTGCCACTACCGCCGGGGTTCGCAATGGAATCGCGCATTTCGGTATCGGCCTGCACGTTGCGCATTTTGTAGTAGTCCATCACGCCCAGGTTACCGCTGCGGAAGGCTTCGGCAATGGCTTTGGGGATTTCGGCCTCGGCTTCGACCACGCGGGCCTTGGCGTCCTGGGTTTTGGCGCGGTTTTCCTGCTCCACGGCCACGGCCATGGCGCGGCGCTCTTCTGCGCGGGCCTCGGCCACGCGCAAGTCAGCCGCGGCCTGGTCCATTTGCAGCTTGGCCCCGATGTTTTCTCCGATATCCACGTCGGCAATGTCGATGGACAGGATTTCGAACGCCGTGCCCGCATCCAGGCCTTTGGAGAGCACCAGCTTGGAAATCTTATCCGGGTTTTCCAGCACTTCCTTGTGCGATTTCGACGAGCCGATGCTGGTCACGATGCCCTCGCCTACCCGCGCCAGAATGGTTTCTTCGCCGGCACCGCCCACCAGTTGGGCAATATTGGCGCGCACCGTAACCCGGGCAATAACAATGAGCTGAATGCCATCCTGCGATACCGCCGCCACGTTGGGCGTGTTAATCACCTTTGGGTTCACGCTGGTGGTCACGGCCTCAAACACGTTGCGGCCCGCCAGGTCGATAGCAGTGGCCTGCTTGAAGGTGAGCGGAATATTGGCCTTATCGGCCGAAATCAGGGCTTTGATGACGCTGGGCACGTTGCCCCCGGCCAGGAAGTGCGTCTCCAGGTCGTTGGCGGTCAGCTGCAAGCCGGCCTTGGTAGACGTAATTAGCGAATTGACGATGAGCGAAGGCGGCACCTTCCGAACCCGCATGAAAGCCAGCTGAAACAAGCTCACCCGCACCCCCGAAAAAATAGCCGTGACCCACAGGCTGATGGGGAAAAAGTACAGGAACACGAGCAGCACAACGGCTGCTACCGCCAATGGAAATAAGGGGAAATTCATGCCGTAAGGTAGCGCAGAATTTTACACCCAACTATGCAGCTGCTACTATAATGCGGTTGTGCTCAATTCCCAACACGCGCACCTGGCTGCCGGTGGCCACAAATTCGCCCCGCGTCACCACTTCGCGCCGCTCGGCCCCAAACAGTGCCGTGCCCGACGGCCGCAGCGCCGAAAGGGTACGGCCCACCGTGCCGGGCGCCACGTCAGGCCACCTCACATCCTTCACCGCCGCAGTATTCACGCTGTTGAGGGCCACCCGCGCGAGGTTTTTGGGCCGCAGCCCCACGTACACTATCAGCCCGGCCAGCGCTACCACGCCGCCCAGTGCGTAGTGGCCCACCGGCGTTCCAAAGTCGCGGTAGCCCATCCATATGCCCACCACCAGCAGCGCAAAGCCGACGAAGCCCACCACGGTGGTTCCGGGGATGAAAATGACTTCAGCCGCCACAAACAGCAGGCCGAACAACAGCAGCATCGCAATAGTGAGCCAAGGCATGGGCGTACAGAAATGGGTTACTTAAAGATACGCAGTGGCCAGCTTCCAGGCTACCTAGCGCTTGGCCGAAGTGGGCTTCTTTTCCACAAAGGCCGTGAGCAGACCTTCGGAGCTTTTTAGTCCCACAATATCCAGCAAGGCCTGGTAGTAGACGGCGAGGTCCTGGCGCTCTTCCACCTTCTTCACCAGTGGGTTGAGCTGGTTTAAGCCGGAATCCAGGGTTTGTAAATAGGCCTCCTTGGTGGGATTATTCGAGGTGATGGCCAAAAATTCGGTGGTGGACTGCACCAGAATGCGGTTAAGGGCGGGCCGCGCCTCCACGGGCAAAGAGGCGGGGCGCTTGTCGGTTACCAACCCGTCTTGGGTCTTTTTTAGAACCTTCTCAAGTTTCGCCGCTGCTCTGGTTGGCACCGCGAGGGGGGTGAGCGTTTGGGCGTGGCCAGCAAAAGTTGCTGACAGTATCAGAATGAATAGAAGTTTACGCATAGCAAGGAAAAGGAGAAAAAAATAGGGCTGCGCAATTGCGCAGCCCATTACCTTGCTAAGGTAGCGCTTAACGCTAATAACTAAGTATTAAATTTCAGGTATTTGCTTAAGCAAACTGTTTAGTATGCCCGTGCAAAGTAGGCGCGGCGCGTACTTGGCTTGCCGGTCACCATGCACACGCCGTCTTCGTCGGGCTCGTTCAGGGCCAGGCAGCGCACGGTGGCTTTGGTCTCGTCCTTGATGCGCTCTTCGGTTTCGGAAGTGCCGTCGTAGTGAGCCAGCACAAAGCCCGCCTCGTTGTCGAGCACGCGCTTGAACTCGTCGTAGCTATCCACGCGGGTGGTGTGGGTTTCGCGGAACTTCTTAGCCTTGGCGTAAATATTGAGCTGAATGTCATTGAGCAGCTGGTCGACGCTGGCCACAATATCGGCGAGCGGCAAGCTCATTTTCTCCTTGGTGTCGCGGCGGGCTACCTCCACGGTGCCATTGTCGAGGTCGCGGGCGCCAATGGCCAGGCGCACGGGCACGCCCTTCATCTCCCACTCGGCAAACTTGAAGCCGGGGCGCTCGGTGTCACGGCTGTCCACTTTCACGGCAATCCCGCGCGCGATGAGGCCCTGCTGAATGGGCCGGATGCGCTCGAGCAGCGCGTCGAGCTCGCCGGTCTTGTAAATGGGCACGATGACCACCTGAATCGGGGCCAGCTTGGGCGGCAGCACCAGGCCTTCGTCGTCGGAGTGGGCCATTACGAGGGCGCCCATTAGGCGGGTGCTCACACCCCAGCTGGTGCCCCACACGTGCTCCAGGCCGCCTTCTTTGGTGGCATAGGTCACGTCAAACGCCTTGGCGAAATTCTGACCCAGGAAGTGGCTGGTGCCGGCCTGTAGGGCTTTGCCGTCCTGCATCAGCGCCTCGATGCAATAGGTATCCTCGGCACCGGCAAACCGCTCGTTGGGGGTTTTCACGCCCTTGATAACGGGTAGGGCCATGTGCTCTTCGGCAAACTCGGCATACACATCGAGCATCTGGCGGGTTTCGGCCACGGCTTCTTCTGCGGTGGCGTGGGCCGTGTGGCCTTCCTGCCACAGGAATTCGGCAGTGCGCAAAAACAGGCGGGTGCGCATTTCCCAGCGCACTACGTTGGCCCACTGGTTGATGAGCAAAGGCAGGTCGCGGTAGCTCTGCACCCAGTTCTTGTAGGTGCTCCAGATGATGGCCTCCGATGTGGGGCGCACCACCAGCTCTTCCTCCAGCTTGGCGGCCGGGTCTACACGCAGCTTGCCGGGGTTGTCCGGGTCGGTTTGCAGGCGGTAGTGCGTTACCACGGCGCATTCCTTGGCGAAGCCCTCGGCGTTTTTCTCCTCGGCCTCAAACAGGCTTTTCGGGATGAAGATGGGGAAGTAGGCATTTTCGTGGCCAGTGCGCTTGAACATATCGTCGAGCTGGCGCTGCATTTTTTCCCAGATGGCGTAGCCGTAGGGCTTGATAACCATGCAGCCACGCACGGCCGAGTTTTCGGCGAGCCCGGCACGCTTCACTAACTCATTGTACCAAAGCGAATAATCTTCTTGGCGGGTGGGCAACTTTTTGCTCATGGGAGGCATCTTAAAATTAATTGAAATAGTTCCAAATTCTGGTACAAGATTTGACCTAACCCAGTGGCACCGTTTCGGGGTCAAATTACGTTACTAATGCGCGGACATAGCATTGAGTCTATTTGCTGGATTGCCCGCACTAGGTGGGCAGTGGCAACTTTCTTCGTGCTGGCTGCTTGTTGATCTATTGCGGAGTACTGTTCCTTCATTCAGCTTCCCCCGTTTGCGTCGTTACTTTACCGTAAGCCTCCCCACTCTTTAGTTTTCAGTCATGAAAAACCTGCTCACCGCTTTTTTGCCCGCTTTGGCCTTGCTCGCGTTGGGTGGCTGTGCGAGCACTGCGGGCCTCGCTTCGTCGGAAGACGATGGGGTCTATTATTCTTCTAAAGACCATACCACGGCGGTGGTGAGCACGGCCCCGACGCCGGCCAGCACCAACGAAGCCGCTAACCCCGACTACAACGGCAACTCCAACCAGCCGTCGGCACGCCAAAACAGCGGCTCGGACCAGTACTACGACAATACCTATACCTACATGCGCGGCGTGCCGGGCTACGGCCCCGGCGTCACGTACTACACTCCCTATAGCCCCTACACTAGTCTGAGCTACCCCGGCGGCTACGGCTATGGCTGGGGAGCCGGCGCCTGCGGCTTTTCGCCCTACGCCTTCTGCGACCCGTTTTACAGCCCCATCTACAGCCCGTTTGGCTACGGCTATGGCTCAAGTCTTAGCATCAGCCTTGGTTTTGGGCGGCCCTATGGCTACGGCAGTGTCTACTATGGCTATGCCCGGCCCTATGGCTACGGCTACGGCGGTGGGTTCTATGACCCATTCTACTACAGCAGCCCCTTCTACGGCGGCTACTATGGCCGGGGCGCTTACTACGGCAGCAGCTACTACGGCGGCAACAACTACAGCTACGGGAACCGGTATTCGGGCGGCGACAATGCTCGTCCCCGCACTTCCGGCCACCGCACCGACCGCTCTTCTGATGACCGTTACTCGTCGGGTGGCAGCGTGAGCAACCCGGGTGGCGCCGGCACAACCGGTACCGGCAACGGCCGCGTGCGGAACGATGACCGCGTGGCCATGCCCAACCCAACGACCCAACCTTACACCTCTGCGCCCAACGAAGGCCGAGTACGCACGCAGGGAACTGCGGCTCCTCAGCCCACTGAATCGACGCCCGGCCGCAACGCTTACAACGAACCCCGCCGGCCGGAGCGCACCGAGCAGCCCGTGTACCGCGACATGAGCCAGCCCACCGAGGGCGGCCAGGTAACGCGCGACAACAGCCGCGGCCGGTGGCGCAACGATGAGGCCGCACCCCAGAGCAACGACCGGGCGCAGCCTCAGGAAGGCCAGCGGCGCCGGGGTGGCTTCTTCCAAAACATCCTCACGGAGCCGAGCAACAGCGGGGGCCAGGCCACCGAGCAGCCTTCCCGCCAGCGCTCTTACGAACAGCCGCAGCAGCCGCAACGCTCCTACGAGCAGCCTCAGCAACAGCAGCGCGCTTATGAGCAGCCGCAGCCCCAACGGCAGCAGTCGTACGAGCAGCCCCAGCGCTCCAGCCAGCCCTCGTACTCCGCCCCTTCTAACAACAGTGGCGGCGGTGGCCATAGCCGCAGCCGGCCCGACTAAGCGCTGACTGCGCCCCTTCCTGCGACATATCTCCCCAAGTGAGCCGGCCCAACGGCCGGCTCCTTTTCTTCCTACCCCACCCCATGAAAAAACGGATAATTTGGCTTAGCCTGGCCCTCGTAGTTGGGCAGGCCAGCCACGCTTTTGCCCAAGGCGCCACCGATGCGCTGCGCTATTCCCGCTTGCAGTTTGGCGGGCCGGCCCGCACGCTGGGCATCGGCGGGGCCAACGTCGCCCTGGGGGCCGACTTCGGCAACCTCACCAGCAACCCGGCCGGGCTGGGCATGTACCAGAAGTCGGAGGTGCATTTCACCCCGGGCATCGGCGTGGGGCGCAGCGAAGCCCGCATCGAAGACAACACCCTGGGCGCGCAAAGCGAGGACAAAAACAGCCTGCACGTGGCCAGTGGCGGCTTGGTGTTCACCACCCGGCACCCTGACAGCGACGAAAGCACCAACTGGCGGGCCGGCTCTTTCGGCATTGGCTTTACCCGGCTGGCCGATTTCAATACGGCCTCCCGCTACACCGGCCAGCTCAACGACCGGACCGTGAATGGCCGTATCATCTCGGGCGACAACCAGTCGTACTTGGCCTCGCTGCGCGGCCTGGGCAGCCAGGGCTACTTCGACGACCTGCGGGCCCAGGGAAATTCCGGCGACTATACCTCGGAAGACGGCCTGGCCTACGGGGCCTACCTGACCAGCATTTTCAAAACCCGCCGGCCGGGCGCCACGGGCCAGGACTCGGTGGGCTCGCGGGTGCGCCGCGGTCCCATTGGGCAGTCGGAATTCATTTCGTCGAAGGGTTCGATGTCGCAGTTTGACCTGGGCTATGGCGCCAGCTACCGCGACCGGCTGTACCTGGGCATTGGCGTAGGCATCGTCACGTCGAACTTCACCCGGGTGCGGGAATTCACCGAGACCGAAACCGACCCCACCACCCACCTGGCGAGCTACACCTTGCGCGACGAGCTGAAAACCACCGGCTCGGGTTTGAATGCGCGCCTCGGGGCTATTTACCGGGCTACCGATGCCTTGCGGGTGGGCGCCTCCATTCAGACGCCCACGTTTATGCGGCTTTCCGACACGTTTAATTCCAGCATCACCACCACGTTCAGTGCCCAGGGCACCGACATCGTCTCGACTTCCTTGCCCGCTGGGCCTATCGGAACAACTACGGTAGATGCGCTGCCCAACGACTACGCTTATACCCTAACCACGCCCTTCCGGGCCAACGGTGGAGTGGCCTATACCCTGAGCAAGCACGGCTTCGTGACCGGAGACGTAGAATACGTGGGCTACGGTCAGGCCCGCCTGCACAACGACTCGCAGGACCCCAACGGCGACACCCGTTCGTTTAGCGCTGAAAACAGCGACATCCAGGCCCGCTACAAGGATGCCGTCAACGTGCGCCTGGGCGCCGAGGGCCGCTTCGACGTGTTTCGGGTGCGGTTGGGCTATGCCCGCTACGGCGACCCCTACAAGGCCGATACCAACGGCGAGCGCGCCCAGAATTTCTTTACCGGCGGCCTGGGCCTGCGCCAGGGCAACTTCTTCCTCGACGCCGCCGCAGTGTACACCTCCTTCGACCAGACTTACACGCCCTATACCTTGGGCAATGGCCTGCAGCCAGTGGTGAAAGTCGACAACAACCGCTTTACCACCAGCCTCACGGCAGGCATCACCTTCTAGCAGCTTGCCCACGATGCTACGCAAAAAGGCGTCCTCCGTACGGAGGACGCCTTTTTCGTGCGTACTAAATGGCTATTTCTGCACCTTCACCGAGCAGGAAAGCGCGGGCGCGGTGCCCAGCACCACATCGGAAACCAGAAGCAGGCCAGTGTGAGTGGCCGTGCCTTCGGCGACGCGGAAGGCAATCACTTGGTTTTTGGTCAGCGTACCCGTGGTCAAGGGGTCGGAAAATGCCGTGCCGTTGGTAAAGGCAGCGTTGAAAGCTGCGGCTGTCGTCGCGGTGCTGAATTCAGCAAGGGTTAGCCTGGTGGCGCGCAGTTCGGTGGCGCGGCGGTTGGCCACCGGCCAGCTGGCGGCGTTGAGGACCAGGACCCGGGTGTCGGCTGGCGCGCTGAGGCTGACGGTGGTGCCGTCACTGGACAGGGCTATCAGGTCGATGAGCGGCTGGTTGCTTTGTAGGGAGTTTTCCTGGTTCAGGAGGGCATACTTGGGCAGCAGCAGGCCATAGCGCAGGTTGAGGAACACGCGGCTGCGGGCCCGGGTACTACGGGCGGCGCGGGTGGTGTCGGTGCGGGGCACGGGCCGCAGCACGGTAGTATAGTTATGGTACACGGCCGCAGAATCTGTTTTGCGCACCGTGAGCCGGTAGGCCCGCGAAGCCGTTTCGCCGGCGACATCCGTAGCGGTGTATTGCCAGAGTTCGGTACCCGAAGTCGAGCGCGCTGAGAACCGGTTCTCGAATAGAAACTCCCCGCCTTTGGGCGAATCGTTGTTTGAGCCCACGATGGGGTTTAGGAGCGAGTCGAGGTACACGATTTCCTTCTCGGGCGGCCCGGTTTTGGGGTCGTAGCCAGAGATGGGCACCGGGTAGAGGATGGGCTCGGGGCCTGGTTTGTAGGTAACGGCGATGCGCAGGCGCTTGAGCAGGTTATCGTTGCCCACGGCGTAGGCCCGGGTGGTGAGCGTATCGGTGGGGTTCACCACCTTGTTGCCGGACGTGAGGGTGGTGGTGCCGATAAAATCAAGCTGGACGGGGGTCGCCGTTTTAGAGCAGGCACCCAGGAGCACGGGCAGGAAAAGCAACAGGAGGCGAAAACGCATAGGGCAAAGGTAACGGGAGCCACCCGGCCTGCGACCTTGCTGCCAGCGGGTATTATCTTTAACGTTCAGTTCCCTCCCTTATTTCGCTCACGCTTTTCCCTTTTATGCGTTTTCGTTTTTTTGCGCTGGCCGCCTTGCTGGCCGCCAACGGCCCAGCGTTGCTGCCAGGCTTCACCTCCTCCCCCATTCACGCCCAGCAAAAGCTGCCGCTGACCCTGGAAGACATTTGGGCCAAGCCTACGTTCCGTTCGGCCAGTGTGCCGGGTTTCAATTGGATGAACGACGGCCGGTACTACTCGGCGCTGGAAGGCGGCAGCCTCGTGCAGCACGAAGTGACCACCGGCAAGGCCCTGCAAACGCTGGTAGCCGCCACCGACCTGCAACTCCCCGGTGCCGCCAAACCCCTGGAGGTAGATGGCTACTCCTTCAATGCGAACGAGCAGAAAATTCTGTTCACCACCGAAACGGAACCCATTTACCGGCATAGCGCGCGCTCCACTTACTACGTGTTTGACCGCGGCACCAAAAAGCTGACGCCGCTGAGCGCCGGCGGCAAGCAGGGCTACGCCACTTTCTCGCCCGACGGCCAGCGCGTGGCCTTCACCCGCGACAACAACGTGTTTGTGACCGACCTGGCCACCATGAAGGAAACTGCCGTAACCACCAACGGCGTGAAGAACAACCTCATCAACGGCTCGGCCGATTGGGTGTACGAGGAGGAATTCACCTTCGCACAGGGCTTCTTCTGGTCGCCCGACAGCCGGCAGATTGCCTTCTACACCTTCGATGAAAGCCAAGTACCCGAGTACGACATGCAGGAATGGGGAAGTCTTTACCCCAAGGAAAACCGCTTTAAATACCCCAAAGCCGGCGAGAAAAACTCGGTCGTAAGCGTGAGTAGCTACGACGTAGCCAGCGCCCGTACTGTGAAGATGGACGTGGGACCCGAGCCCAACCAATACATCCCCCGCGTGCAGTGGACCACGGCACCCAATACCCTCAGCATTCTGCGCCTGAACCGCTTGCAGAACAAACTCGAAATTCTGCATGCCGACGCCAGCACCGGCAACACCAAAGTAGTGCTGACCGATACCAGCCCGGCCTACGTCGATATCACCGACGACCTGCGCTATTTGCCAGGCGGCAAGCAATTCCTATTCACCAGCGAAAAGGACGGCTACCAGCACCTCTACCTGCACGACATGAACGGCAAGCAGCTGCGCCAGCTCACAAAGGGCAACTGGGAAATTACGACCATCAACGGCTTCGACCCCAAAGCCGGGTTTGTGTATTTCACCAGTACCGAGGGCTCGCCCCTGCAGCGCCACTTGTACCGCGTCAACCTGAAAGGCTCGGGCAAGCAGCGCCTGAGCGAGGCGGGCAACGGTACCGATGCCGTGAACATGAGCCCCGACACGAAGTATTTCCTCAACATCCATTCGTCGACCGGCGTGCCGCAGGTGGTGAGCCTGCGCGAGGGAGCCAGCGGCAAGCTGGTGAAAACGTTGGAAGACAACGCCAAACTGCGCCAGACGCTGACCCAGTACGACCTGGGCAAGCTGGAATTCTTCACCTTCAAAACCAGTGAGGGCACAGAGCTGAACGGCTCCATGCTGAAGCCCAGCAACTTCGACCCCGCCAAAAAATACCCTGTGCTGATGTACGTGTACGGCGGCCCGGGTTCGCAAACCGTGGCCGACAACACCGGCGGCGGCATTTCGACCACCAACTACCTCTGGCACCAGTTGCTGGCCCAGAAGGGCTACATCGTGGTGTCGGTGGATAACCGCGGCACCGGGGCGCGCGGCAGCAATTTCCGCAAGCTCACCTACGCCAACCTAGGCAAGCTCGAAACCATTGACCAGGCCGAGGGCGCGAAGTATCTGGGCACGCTGCCTTTCGTTGATAAGTCGCGCATCGGCATCTGGGGCTGGAGCTACGGCGGCTACATGACCTCGCTGGCCATGACTAAAAACGCCGACCTGTTCAAAATGGGCATCGCCGTAGCCCCCGTTACCAACTGGCGCTACTACGACACCGTGTACACCGAGCGCTACCTCAAAACGCCCCAGGAAAACCCTGCCGGCTACGACGAAAACTCGCCCGTACAGTTTGCCCAGAATATGAAAGGCAAGTTCTTGCTCGTGCACGGCACCGGCGACGACAACGTGCATTTCCAGAACTCCATTGCCTTCGTCGATGCCATGATTAAGGCCAACAAGGACTACCAGACGCTGTATTACCCCAACCGCAACCACGGCATCCGGGGCGGCAACACCTCGCTGCACCTCTACCGTCAGATGACCAATTTCGTGCTGCAGAATCTGTAGGATTAGAAAACAACCATAATGCCCGTCATGCTGGGCGCTGTCGAAGCATCTCTACCGCTTCGTTGAGCTAGCTTGATTACTGTTGCACGCGAGATGCTTCGGCTGCGCTCAGCATGACGGTTGTTAGCTCAATAAAAAAGGGCGCCCAATTGGGTGCCCTTTTTTATTGAGCTAACAACCGTAACTAGTACGGCTTGGCTTCGTGTGCAATGGCTTCGGCTTCATGCACGGCTGCCGAGGCTTTGCTTTCATTGGCTTGCGTGGCGCCGGCTTTGCCGTTGCGGGCGTTTTGCAGGCCCTCGGCCAGGCGGCGGCCCCAGTCAGCATCGCACTGGGAGCAGAGGTCAATCATCTTGTCCTGGATGACTTGAGCTGCATCAGCGAGGGCGCCTGTCATGTTGTTGATGAGGTCGTCGCGCTCCCAGTCTTCGTGCAGGCGGTAGCGCTCACCGGCTTGCTTGAAGTTGTTGGTGCGGTCGATGGCCTGGCGCACCAAGCGGCCCTCGTAGGCCGGCATGTGCTCGGCACCGGCGCGGGGCGACTCTTTCAGGCCCTGCAGGCTGCTGGGCTCGTAGTTCACGTGCAGGTTCTGGCCGGGGGCCGAGTCTACGTGGTAGGCCATCTGGCCGTCGCGCTGGTTGGTGGCCACGTGCTTTTTGGGCGCGTTGATGGGCAGCTGCAAGTAGTTGGTACCCACGCGGTAGCGCTGTGTATCGGAATACGAGAACGTACGGCCCTGCAGCATCTTGTCATCCGAGAAATCGAGGCCATCGACCAAGACACCGGTACCAAAGGCCACTTGCTCCACTTCGGCAAAGTAGTTTTCGGGGTTCCGGTTCAGCGTCATTTTGCCCACGGGCAGGTGCGGGAACTGGTCTTCGGGCCAGATTTTGGTGTCGTCGAGCGGGTCGAAGTCCAGCTCCGGATGCTCGTCGTCGCTCATAATTTGCACGCGCAGCTCCCACTGCGGGAAGTTGCCGGCCTTGATGTTGTCGAACAGGTCCTGGGTGGCGTGGTTGAAGTTCTTGGCCTGAATGGCTTCGGCTTCCGACTGCGTTAGGTTTTTAATGCCTTGCAGGGGCTCCCAGTGGTATTTCACCAGCACACCTACGCCTTCCTTGTTCACCCACTTGTAGGTGTTCACGCCGGAGCCTTGCATCTGGCGGTAGTTGGCCGGAATGCCCCAGGGCGAGA
Source organism: Hymenobacter plasmatis (assembly GCF_020711255.1). Classification (GTDB taxonomy): domain Bacteria; phylum Bacteroidota; class Bacteroidia; order Cytophagales; family Hymenobacteraceae; genus Hymenobacter. The sequence goes on along the minus strand of NZ_JAJFAW010000014.1, from coordinate 15,675 downwards.
ACAGGAACGACACCATGTGCATGGCCTCGGGCGTGTTGCTGATGAAGTCGAAAATGCGCTCGCCGGTCTGGCGGTTGTGTACCGGGTCGGGCTTCTGCGAGTGAATCAGGTCCGGGAATTTGAGGGCATCGCGGATGAAGAACACCTTCAGGTTGTTGCCCACCAGGTCCCAGTTGCCGTCTTCGGTGTAGAATTTCACCGCGAAGCCGCGTGGGTCGCGCAGGGTTTCGGGCGAGTGGCCGCCGTGGCCCACCGTGGAGAAGCGCACAAACACCGGGGTTTCCTTGCCGGGTGTGTTGAACAGCTTGGCGCGGGTGTATTTGTCAATGGCCTCATTGCCCACTTTGCCGTAGGCTTCGAAGATGCCGTGGGCACCAGCGCCACGGGCGTGCACCACCCGCTCGGGCACCCGCTCGCGGTCGAAGTGGCTGATTTTCTCCAGGAACTGGTAGTTCTCCAGGGTAGCGGGGCCGCGGTTGCCCACGGTGCGCAGATTCTGGTTGTCGTAGACTGGGTGGCCTTGGCGGGTGGTCAGCGTATTGGCGTTTTCGCCGGCAGCCAAACGGCCATCCTGCGAGCTGCCCGCTCCGGTCACGGCCGTACCGTTCTCGCCGGCGTTGGCGCCGCGCGTCTGGTCTTGCTCTTGACTCATAGGTAGGTGAGTTAAAAAAGGGTGAAAATATAGTAACGTGTGCTGCGCAAATTACGCCATGAATGGGGTGGTTATTCGAAACTGTTGCCCCCAAAATAGCATAGGCAAGGGAGCATTAATGCTGCTGTGAGCTTAATTGAGACGTGTTGCTCAGCAAAATTGAGCCATTATAACTCGGGCTTTTTTCGGAAGCAATTGAGCTGCTGAGCCGCATTTTTTCTTTCTCAGCTCCTGGCTGTCGGTTGCCTGAACGCAAGACTTGCTTCTGGAATTTACGGAAAATTATGCGCGGGTGCCGCGCACAATGCGGGCCTTGCCGAACATATCGGTCAGCACGCGCACGTCCTCATAGCCGTGCTTGATGAGCAGCGCCGCGGTGTCAGAGCCCAGGGCTTCGTTGATTTCCAGGTACAACCCTCCCCCAGGCCGCAGCAGGTCGTGGCCCACGTCGCGCAGGCGACGGTAGAAGAGCAGCGGGTCATCGTCGGGTACAAACAGGGCGGTGGCGGGCTCCCAGGCCAGCACGTTTTCCCGCATAAGGAGCCGCTCGCTTTCGCGCACATAGGGCGGGTTGCTCACGAGTACATCGAGCGTGCCCGGAGCCACTGCGGCGGGCAGGCCTTGCAGAATGTCTACATGCTGAAAAACCACCGTGGGGGCATAGCGGGCGGCGTTGCGACGCGCTACGTCTAGGGCCGCTTCCGAAATATCGACCGCCAGCACATCGGCTTGGGGCAGGGCATCTGCCAGGGCAATGGCCAGGCACCCCGAGCCGGTGCCCACATCGAGCACGTGGAGGCCGGTGCGGCCTTGCTGTTCCTGGGCTATCACCCGCACCAACTCTTCGGTTTCAGGGCGCGGGATGAGCGTGGCCGGCGTTACCTCCAGGGTCATTTCGCCAAAAAACGCCTGGCCCAGCACGTACTGCACCGGCTCGTGGGCCAGCAGTCGCTCCTGCAAGGCCGGCAGGGCCGCCAGGGCTTCGGGCGGCACCGTTTCCTGGGCGTCCATCATGCGCTGCAGCGAATCCATATCGAGCAGGTACTCTACCACCAGCGTGGCTATAGCCTGGGCTTCGCGTTCAGGATAAGTGGGTTGCAGCGCGGTGGCTAGGGCAGTGGTGAATTCGCGGACGGTCATCGGCACAAATGTAGGCCTTCGGCGAAGCTACGCCCCTCTCCCTACCTTCGCGGGCATGAAACCAGACGACGCCCTTTTCATGCGCCGCGCCCTCGATTTGGCGCACCTCGGCACCGGCTATGCGCGGCCCAACCCGCTAGTGGGCTGCGTGGCCACGCACCAGGGCCGCATCATTGGCGAGGGCTGGCACCGGCAGTACGGCGGGCCCCACGCCGAAGTAAACGCGCTGGCCGCGGTGGATAACCAGGCCTTGCTGCGCGAAAGCCGCGTGTACGTGACCCTGGAGCCCTGTGCCCACCACGGCAAAACGCCGCCCTGCGCCGATTTGCTCATTGCCAAGGGCGTGCCCGAGGTGGTTATCTGCAACGAGGACCCGTTTCCGCTGGTGGCCGGCCGCGGCATCGACAAGCTTCGCGCTGCTGGCGTGCGGGTAGAAACCGGGCTGCTGGCCCCGGAAGGCCGGTGGCTCAACCGTCGGTTCTTCAAATTTCATGAGCAGAAGCGCCCTTACCTGGTGCTGAAGTGGGCCGAAACCGCCGATGGCTTTCTGGCCGGGCGGTATTTCCAGCCCGTGCAAATCAGCAGCCCGCAGGCTGGCTTGCTCACCCACCAGTGGCGGGCCGAGGAGCAGGCCATCCTGGTGGGCACGCGCACGGCCCTGCACGACAACCCCCGCCTGAACGTGCGCGACTGGCCCGGGCCCCAGCCTACCCGCCTGGTTATCGACAAAAACCTGAGTTTGCCGCCCACGCACAACCTGCTCGACGGCTCGCAGCCCACCCTCATCTACACGTACCGGCAGCCACGCCACACCACCAACCTCGACCTGGTCACGCTATCCGAAGCCGACGACCTGATTCCCCAAGTGCTGGCCGACTTGTATCAGCGCCAGATTCTGTCAGTCTTTGTCGAAGGCGGGCCCACGGTCCTGAACGCGCTGATAAACGCCGGGCTCTGGGACGAGATTCGCGTGTTCCGTGCGCCGATGAAGCTTGGCCAGGGCATTGCGGCGCCCCGGGTTGGGCTGGGCCATTTGCGCAGCCAAGAGAACGTTGGGCCCGATGAATTGTTCTGGTACGTGAACGATAAATAATGTGAGCTGAGCCCACGCAAGCGTTAGCTGTAATGCGCGGCTCAGTTCAACGAATAACCCTTTGTCATCCTCCTAAACCGCGCGAACTTTTCCACTTGCGCTACTTTCCCTCATGGCCGAAAACCTCACCCTCAACACCACGCTCACCAAAGCCGAGCAATACCAGCAGCTGCTGCCGCAAATTGAAGCCCTCACCGCCGGCGAGCCGGACCTTACCGCCAACCTGGCCAATACCGCGGCGGCGCTGCGGCAGGCCTTTGGGTTTTTCTGGGTGGGCTTCTACTTGGTGAAAGGCGACGAGCTGGTGCTGGGCCCCTTCCAGGGCCCGATTGCGTGCACCCGCATTCGCCACGGCAAGGGCGTGTGCGGCGCCAGCTGGGCGCAGGCCCAAACCGTGCTGGTGCCCGATGTGGACGCTTTCCCGGGTCACATTGCCTGCAGCTCCGATTCCAAATCGGAAATCGTGGTGCCCATTCTGAAAGACGGCCGCGTGGTAGCCGTGCTCGATGTGGACAGCGACCAGCTCAACGACTTCGACCAAGCCGACCAGGCGGCGCTGGAGCAACTCATGCAGCTGGCAGCCCGGTGGTTTTAAGCTAACATTGCGGTTTCCGGCACCTTATTTTTCTGCGCACTTCCATGAAAAAGCATTTCCACCCCCTCGGCGACTGGCGCCGCAACGTTTTGCTGATGGCCGCCGCCAGCAGCCTGGGCCTCACCGTGCCGGCCTGCTCCAGCGACAACAACCGCGCGGATGAGAACGGCGCCGAAGCCAGCTGGGGTGGCCAGAGCTACAGCGAAGGGGTCATCACCGAAATGACCGAGGTGCAGCCCGGCGAGTGGAAGATTACCGCCGAGCGCCCTGCCGGTAAGGAAGAGGTAGCCGCCATTATGCACCACTTCGATGGCAAGACCGATACCCTGCAAGGCCAGGCCTTGCAGCGGCAAATGCAGGACTACAGCCGCGCAAACCCCGAAAACCGAGCCCAGGGCAACGGCATGATGGACGTGCTGATGTGGAGCGGCATCGGCTACATGGCCGGCCGCTTCCTCACGCCCAACCCCGGCTACTACGCCAACCCAGGCTTGCTGCAGCGCAACCAGGCCTGGCGCGCCAACGTGGCCCGCGAGCGCCAGAACCAGGGCCGCGGCTTCTTCGGCCGGGGCTTTGCGGGTGGCCGCACCTCGCCCAACGCCGGCATTCAGGAAAGCCGCTCCACCCTGCGCAGCTCGCCCCGGCCCAGTTTCCGCAGCAGCGCGCCGTCTGGCCGCAGCAGCCGTTTCGGAAGCCGCGGCGGCTTCCGGGGTTTTGGCGGGTAGAAGCTAGGATAAAGCAAAAGGGACGGCATGCAGCACCAGTAGTAAAGCAACATATCCGCGCCTCTTGTCATGCAGAGCGTAGCGAAGCATCTTCTCAAGATTGAACGACTCGTTGAGCCGTGAGAAGATGCTTCGCTGCGCTCTGCATGACAGACGATTGCTGACAGCCGATTGAACTACCAAAACCAGCATTCAATGAACATCAACCTCCTTCCTCTCACTGGTGATGTCTCGCCAGCCGTGCGGGCGCTCGGCTGGGAATGGGCCATTGAGGAAGCCTGCCAGAACTACGTGGCGCGCGAAGCCGTGCAGCTCTCCGAAAGCGAGGCCGAAACCCTGCTGCAGGCCGCCGACACGCTCTACGACATGCTGGTGGAGGCCATTCCTGACCAAATACCGGATGCGTTGCTGGAGCGGCTGGCCATCCCTGCCAACTTATGGGAGGTGGTGCGTCACTCCTGGAACGACGAGCGCCACTGGCATCTATACGGCCGCTTCGACCTGGCAATGACTCCGGATGGCCCCAAGCTGCTAGAATTCAATGCCGACACGGCCACCAGCCTGCCCGAAACGGCCGTGGTGCAATGGGCCAGCCTGGTAGCCGCCGGGCAGTCCGACGAAGGCCGCCAGGCCAACGGCCTGTTTGAGTGCCTCGAAGACCAGTTCCGCCACTGGCGCGCCCTCAACAACGACCGGCAGGCCACGCTCCTGCTCGTGTACCTGCCCGGCAGCGCCGAAGACGAAGCCAACTGTGCCGTGCTGGCCGAGGCCGCCCGCGCCGCCCGCTTTGCCGACGTGCACATCTGCCCCATCGACGACATGAAGGTCTCGGTGCAGGGCGAAGACCGCGGCATCTGGGCAGAGACGGCCCCGGCGCAGTGGCAGCGGTTCGACTTTCTGTTCAAGCTCGTGCCGTGGGAAATCCTGGCCGAAGAAGAGCCCGAGCTCACCGCCGACCTCGGGCAGCTGCAGCTTACCCGCGACGTGGTGATTGCCAACCCGGCCTACTGCCTGCTTTTCCAGAGCAAAGGCCTGCTGGCACATCTCTGGGACGTATTTCCGCACCACCCGCTGCTGCTCGAAGCCAGCCTGGCGGCCCTGCCGGGGCACCACGTTCGCAAGCCTTTTTATGGGCGCGAGGGCCAGAACGTAGCGGAAATCCAGCCCAACGGCACCGCCAGCCTGGAAGTACCGGGCGAGTTTGCTCACCAGCCTTCGCTTTATCAGCGTTGGGCCGAGTTGCCCACCGATACCCAAGGACGCTTTTACCAAGCGGGCGTTTTCTGGGCGGGCGAGGCCTGCGCCATTGGCTTTCGGCGCGAGGCCGGCTTGATTACCAACCTCTCCGAGTTTGTGCCGCACCTGTTGGGCTGAATTATGGGTTTCCCAGCAGTGCCTTTTCACTAGCTTTAATAGAGCCTGCATTACGCAAAAAGCCCGGCCGCATCGCTGCAGTCGGGCTTTTTTTAGCTCAACAGGCTCGTAGAATTTACTTCACTTTGAGCTGGCAAATTACGGTTTCGCCGCCTTTTACTTTCTGGCCCAATTCCACTTTTACTTCGGTATCGAGGGGCACAAAAACATCGACGCGGGAGCCGAACTTGATGAAGCCGAACTCCTCGCCCTGGCTTACTTCGTCGCCTTCGTTCACGTACCACACAATGCGGCGGGCCATGGCCCCGGCAATCTGGCGGAACAGCACCAGCGGGCCGGCGTCGCTTTCTACCACCACGGTGGTGCGCTCGTTTTGGGAGCTGCTTTTGGGGTGCCAGGCCACGAGGTAGTTGCCGGGGTGATACTTGAAGTATTTCACGATGCCTGAAATCGGATTGCGCGTCACGTGCACGTTGATGGGCGACATGAAGATGCTGATTTGCTTGCGCTCATCCTCAAAGAATTCGGGTTCGAATACGTTTTCAATCACCACCACCTTGCCATCGGCGGGGGCCAGCAGCAGGTCTTCGTGGGTGAACAGGTGGCGAAACGGACTCCGAAAAAACTGCAGAATCAACAAGAAGACGATGACCGTGGCCCCGGCAAATAGCCGGTTCACCAAGTCGGCACCCTTATTAAACTGAAATACCAATAAGTTGAGCGCCAGCAAAGCCAGCAGCGTGACGAATAGGATACGTCTTCCTTCTTTGTGAATCTTCATGCGAATTGCGACACGGGCCGCCGGGGGTGCAAGTTAAAGCCCTCTTTCTAAACAACGGCCCACCTTACCGCAACGGGTAAAGTGGGCCGCATGTTCTCTAAGGGCATCCAGCATAGCTGGACGCTGCCTTCAACCGGATTAACGCAATATTGGCGTCAACGGTTGGGGTTGTGTTTTTAGAAGCCGCCGCGGAACTTGTAGGTCTGGGCCACTTTGTCAATGGCCACGACGTAGGCCGCGATACGCATCGGAATCTTGTATTTCTGGCTGGTCTGGTACACTTTCTCAAACGCATCCGACATAATGCGGTCGGCGCGCTCGGTTACCATGTCCAGGCTCCATTTGAAACCCTGCTTGTTCTGCACCCACTCGAAGTACGACACCGTAACACCGCCGGAGTTGGCCAGGATATCCGGCACCACCATGATGCCCTTCTCGTTGATAATCGGGTCGGCCGAAGCCGAGGTGGGGCCGTTGGCGCCCTCCACAATCAGCTTGGCTTTGATTTTGTGGGCGTTGTGCTCGGTAATTACGTCCTCAACCGCAGCAGGCACAATCATGTCCACGTCGGATATCAGCAGGTCGTTGGGGTCCATCGGCGTGGCGCCTTCGAAGCCTTCCAGGCGACCGTTGTGGGCGTTCTTGTAGGCAATGGCGTCGTCGATGTTGATGCCGGCGTCGTTCCAGTAGGCACCCGAGATATCGGATACGCCTTTGATTTTAACGCCTTGGGCGTGCAGCAGCACAGCAGCCCAGGAGCCCACGTTGCCAAACCCTTGCACGGCGGCCGATACGTCGGTCGGCTTCAGGCCCAGTTTTTTGAGGGCAGCCAGGGCCGATACCATTACGCCGCGGCCGGTGGCCTCGGTGCGGCCCAGCGAGCCACCCATTACCAGGGGCTTGCCCGTTACCACGGCCGGCGAGGTCATGCCGTTGGTCTTGGAGAATTCGTCCATCAGCCACGCCATTTCGCGGGGGCCGGTGCCCATGTCGGGAGCCGGAATGTCGCGGTCGGGGCCAAAGATATCCTTCAGGGCCAGGGTGTAGCCGCGGGTCATGCGCTCGATTTCGCCGGCGCTCATCTTGGTGGGGTCGCAGATGATGCCGCCTTTGGCTCCGCCGTAGGGAATGTCAACCACGGCGCACTTCCAGGTCATCCAGGCCGCGAGGGCCTTCACCTCGTCGAGGTGCACGTTTACGTCGTAGCGGATGCCGCCTTTGCTCGGGCCCAGAATGGTGTTGTGAATAACGCGGTAGCCCTCGAAAACCCGGATATTGCCGTCGTCCATCGTCACCGGAATATTCACAATCACTTGCTTATCCGGTGCTTTGAGCACGTTGTACGTTGCATCGTCGAGCCCCAGAATGTCCGCCGCAATGTTGAAGCGCGACATCATGGATTCGAGCGGGTTTTCGCGGTCCATTATCGGAGCCGGCTCTTTATACACGGTATGAGTTGCCATTCGGGATATGGTTAGTGGGAAAGTGTTGGGTGGGAGTGTGCGTACGGTTTAGGGCCGCAAAGGTATTGGTTTTGCCAAGATGAAAGGCGAATTGGGTGCAAACGTTTGCGGCGTTTTTCTGCAAGTTTTTCATTGTGAGACAGCTCAGTTTGTCATCACCAAGCGCAGCCCGCATTAATCCGCCTGTCATTGCGAGCGCAGCGCGGCAATCCTTCCTCTATCTGTGACCAATGTCCTTTTGCCACAACGCCTTTTATTCAACAGCAAAAAACCTCGGCACTGCGCAGTACCGAGGCTTTTCAAATCTTTTGGGTTGGTCGCATAGAGAGGACGGATTGCCGCGCTGCGCTCGCAATGACAGATGTCCCTCCTACCCGGCCAGCAGCTGCAGCAGCGCCAGCATGGGCAGCACCAGCAGGAAGGCATCGAAACGGTCGAGCAGGCCGCCGTGGCCGGGCATGATGCTGCCTGAGTCCTTCACGCCCATGCTGCGCTTGAGCATGGATTCGGCCAGGTCGCCGATGGGCGCAAAAATGGCCACCACGCCCGCCGCCGCCAGCCGGTGAGCCAGCGGCATATCGGGCAATAGGTAGCCCAACGCCCACCCTACGGCCAGCGTGAGCAGGAAGCCGCCCACCCAGCCTTCCCAGGTTTTGCCGGGCGAGATGTTGGGGGCCATTTTGTGCTTGCCCAGGGTTCGGCCGGCGGCGTAAGCGCCGATGTCGGAAGCCCAGATGAGGAAGAGCAGGGCGAAGATGCGGCGGTAGTCGTAGCCACCTTCGCCCTGGGCCAGCAGCGGCAGCAAGGCCATGGGCAGCCCAATGTAGAACAGGCCCGCCAGGGCCGCGCCCACGTTGCCGAAGGGGCTGGGATAGCGCGGCCAGAGCAGCAACTCCCGAAGCACGAGCAGCACCGGCACCAGCACGGCCAGGCCCGACCAGAGCAGGCGCAGGTACAGGCCGTTGATGGCGCTGAAGAAAGACTCCAACGAATCGACCAAACCGGAGGGGCCGTACCCGGTGTGCGCAAACCAGAACGTGCCTACAAACAGCAGCCACCCGGTGCCAATGCCCAATACCCCGGCGGGGTGCAAGCCGCTGCCCCGCATCATCCGATAGAACTCCCACAGCATCACCGCCTGCACAAAGGCGAAGAACAGCCCAAACGTCCAGGGGCTAAACCAGACGCTGCCCAGCAGCAGCGCGGCGCCAATTACGCCGTAGATGACCCGCAGGCGCAGGTTGCTGGGGCCGGGCTTGGTATCGGTGGGAGCAGGTGAAACAGGGGTAATCGGAGGCGTAGAATCGGACAACTCGGAAGGATAAGGAGGGAATAAAGACAAACAGGCCGCGGCGCTAGGCCGAGGGCTTGGGGCTGCGCACCTCGATGCCGCGGTGGCTGAGCGTGAGCATGTGGGTGGGGGCCGCCGGGGCACTCATGCGCTCGTGCAGAAAATAAAGCAGCCCAACGGTGAGCAGCGCCGACGGCACCACCAGCCACCACGGCAGTGCCTCGGTGGCGTCGGGGTCGAAACCCCAGCCAAAATGGCCGTGCTGGGTGAGGTACAGAATCAGGAGTTGAAAGGCATTCTGGGTGAAGTGCGCGGCCATGCTCACCAGGATATTACCGCTCCAGAGGTACAAATAGCCCAACACCAGCCCCAGCACAAAGCGGGGCACAAACCCAAAAAACTGGAAGTGAATGGCGCTGAAAATGGCCGCCCCCAGCCACACACCCACGTGCGGCGAAAACCAGCGCACCAGGTTTTTCTGAATCACGCCGCGAAACACCAGCTCCTCGCTCACGGCCGGCACCAGGGCAATGACCAACAGCGCCGCCAAGAAACGCCCGTTGGTGCTGAAACGCGTCAGAAACTGGGTGATGTTCTGGGCGCGGTCTTCACTGGCCCGGGCCCACACCTCAAAATCGTGCAGCACAGCGGGAAAATGCACGGCCGCATTCCAGGCAATCAGGGTGGACATGAAGGGCAGAATGACCACAATGAGCAAGGCCGCGGCCACCAGCCACCAGCCCGCGCCCAGCCGCCGGGGGTTGAAGTACTCGGCCCAGCTGTAGCCCAAGGCAGAAGCCAGCGCCAGCGCGCCACCCGCGCAAGCCGAAAACAGCAACACCCCCTGCGCCATCATCAGCAGGCCCCAGCCTTGCGGGAAGGCCGCGGGGTAGGTCATCACCTTGCCCACTTCCGGCACCGAGAGCCCAAAGCCCACCTTGGCCCAGGCAAATATCACGGCGTAGCCCACGCAGGCGCCGGCCACCAGCAGCACCAGAAGCATCAATACCTGAAGGCCAGGGTGCAGTGCACGGGGTAGGAAACCTTTCATGGACGGGGACTGGTTGGGAAGGGCGTAAATTTACCGCAGTTTTTAACTTTAGACTTGTTTAAAACAAGCAAATGAGAACGTCATGCTGAGCTTGCCGAAGCATCTCAACCGCAATAGTAATCCATTCGTTGAGCTAGTTACGTGGTCGAGATGCTTCAGCAGGCTCAGCATGACGTTCTGAAATAAAATAGATATTCCGTGGTTAAAATAGGCAACATCCAGCTCCCCGACTTCCCGCTTTTGCTCGCTCCGATGGAGGACGTGAGCGACCCGCCCTTCCGCGCAGTGTGCAAGGCCAACGGGGCTGATTTGATGTACACCGAATTCATTTCATCGGAAGGCCTGATTCGGGCCGCGGCCAAGAGCCGCAAGAAGCTCGATGTGTTTGACTACGAGCGACCCATCGGCATTCAGCTCTTTGGCTCCGACGTGGAAACCATGGGCGAGTGCGCAGCCATCAGCACCGAGGCCGGACCCGACTTGATTGACATCAACTACGGCTGCCCGGTGAAGCAGGTGGCCTGCCGGGGCGCAGGCGCCGCCTTGCTACGCGACGTCCCCAAGATGGTAGAAATGACGGCCGCCGTCATTCGCAACACCCACCTGCCCGTGACGGTAAAAACCCGTCTGGGCTGGGACGATGGCACCAAAAACGTGGAAGAAGTGGCCGAGCGCCTGCAAGACATCGGCATCGCGGCCCTCACCGTGCACGGCCGCACCCGCGTGCAGCTCTACAAGGGCGAAGCCGACTGGCGCCTCATTGCCAAAATCAAGGACAACCCGCGCATTCACATCCCCATCTTCGGCAACGGCGACATCACCTCGCCCGAAAAAGCCAAGGAATACCAGAACCGCTACGGCGTAGATGGCGTGATGGTGGGCCGCGCCAGCATCGGCTACCCCTGGATTTTTCGGGAAATCAAGCACTACGTGGCCACCGGCGAGCTACTAGCCCCGCCCACGCTGGAAGAGCGGGTGGCCATGTGCCAGATGCACTTCGATAAGAGCATTGAGTGGAAGGGCCCCAAAGTGGGCATCTTTGAAATGCGCCGCCATTACGCCCACTATTTCCGCGGGCTGGAGGGAGCCAAAGCCTGGCGTACCCGCCTGGTAGATGCCGAAACGCCCGACGTGGTGCTGGAGATTCTGCAGGAAATTGCCAGCAGCGAAGCCATGATGGTCGGCTGATTTACCTCGATTTGCTTGTAAGCTGCTCATGCTGAGTGCAGCAATGTACCCGCGCCTTCTGTCATGCAGAGCGCAGCGAAGCATCCTATCACGTTACAACGATTTGTTCCGCGGTGAGAAGATGCTTCGCTGCGCTCTGCATGACAAGAGGCGCGGGCAAGATGCTTCCTTCGGGACGCCAGATAAGCATGACAGATGGTTTGGCGCCGCACGCCGTTCAGCTCCATTACGTGCCACCTCCCTGCGGACTGCTTTGTACTAACGTTGGGCTAACTGGCGTTCCTTTGCCTGCCCCGTACTGCTGATTGATGAACCTGATTCCGATTTACGACCAAAAATCCCGCCTCAAAATCCTGATTGCGGTGCTGGCGCTGCTCATTGGGTCGGCCACTGTCATCTACACCAACCTGCTGGTGCAGCGCGTGTCGGAGCGGGAGCAGCAGCAGATTCAGCTCTACGCCAAAGCCCAGGAGTTCATCATCAACTCCGAACAGGACTCGAATACACTCTTCGTATTCAATGAGATAATCAACGCGAATGCCACCATTCCCGTCATTCTCAGCAGCGACGGCAAGGACATCATTGCGGCCAAGAACATCAACATGCCGGCGCACCTGTCGCCGGCCGATTCGGTGACGCTGCTCGCGAGCGAGCTCATGCTCATGAAGCAGCAGCACCAGCCCATTGTGGTAAAATTTGGGGCCGGGCAGGTCAACTACATCTACTACCGCGACTCGCAGCTGCTGCAGCAATTGCGCACCTACCCACTGGTGCAGCTCGTGGTGATTGGCTGCCTGGGCGTCATTGCCTATTTCGCGTTCAGCTCCTCGCGCCGCGCCGAGCAAAACCGCGTGTGGGTGGGCCTGGCCAAGGAAACGGCCCACCAGCTGGGCACGCCGCTGAGCAGCCTGGTGGGCTGGCAGAACTACCTCCGCGACTCCGACCGCTTCAAGGACGAGCCGATTGTGGAGGAATTGGGCAAGGACATCCGGCGCCTGGAAATCATCACCGAGCGGTTCTCGAACATCGGCTCCGTGCCGGTACTGAAGGACGAAAACCTGTACCACACCACCCGCAACGCCATCGAATACCTGCAAAGCCGGGTGTCGAAAAAGGTGGTATTCAAGATAGAATCCGACCTGCCCCTCGATACGCCCGCCCGCATCAATGTGCCGCTGTTTGATTGGGTAATCGAAAACATTTGCAAAAACGCCGTGGACGCCATGGACGGCCGCGGCTCCATCACGCTGCACCTGCGGCGCGTTCGCACCCGCCGCGCCTGGTACCGGCGGGCCACCCCACCCCGCCAGGTCGCCATCGACATCACCGACACGGGCAAGGGCATCCCCAAAAACAAGCTCGAGAGCGTGTTCATGCCCGGCTTCACTACCAAAAAGCGCGGCTGGGGCCTGGGTCTGGCCCTGGCAAAGCGCATCATCGAGAACTACCACGAAGGCAAGCTCTTCGTGAAATGGAGCGAAGTGGGCCGCGGCACCACCTTCCGGCTGATACTGAACCAGTAGCACGTCAAACTCCCCTCCTTAGCAAGGAGGGGATGTTCGAGCCGTTGGCTCGAACGGGGGTGGTTGAATCGTTGAACGACACCCGAACGATTCAGACGCCCCAACCACCCCAGTTGTCGCTGGCGCGACAACGTCCCCTCCTTGGTAAGGAGGGGATGTTATCGTTCGCTTTGCGTTTAGAGTACGAATCACCGATTCGTGATTTCCACGTAGGCGTTGCCTTTCACAGGCTGGCCGTTGCGGGTTCCGGTCACGCGGCACATGCCCTCCCAATAGTACAGATTCAGGACTTTGAAGAGGCGCAGGCCTAGTTCCTGATTGGGCACCAGCGGCGTCACGGTTAGCTCGTAGCCCTTGCTGGGCACGCTCACGTGCCAGGTGGCGGGGTATTTTTTCTTGGATTTGGGGCTGGTCCAGTACGTGAGAGGTTCGAGTTTGAACTCGGTTTCGGCTAGGTGCAGGTTTTCGCCCTGGGCGCCGAAGTGCGAGCCGCCGCCGATGTGCTGGCCAGTTTTGGTGTCGTGCACGGCGTACAACATCAGCTCTTCTTTGGGCTCATCGAGCTGCAGGCTAAGCCAGTCCCAGGCCACGTTTTTCTTGTTTACGCCGCCGCAGTTCCATTGCCTGTCGTACCACAGGTCGCCGGTTACCTGGTGGATTTTGCCGCCCGCTTCGAGGGTGCCGGTGGCGGCCAGGCGCGGAAAGCTGTAGTAGCCGGCCTGGGCCACGGCCCCGTATTGCTCGTAGCCGGTGCCGCCGTGCAGCAGCGCGGGCTTGGCCGGCGTGGTGGTCAGGTTGATGGCCTGGCCGGCATGGTCGGCCATACGGGCCAGAAGTTGGTAGCGGCCCTCCTGCCCGGTGAGGGTCCAGATTTGGGCGGCTTTCTGCCCGGTGAGGTTGATGGGCAGTGCGGCGGTGAGGGGCGCCGCAAGCTTGTCGAGCTTGTAGTCGTAGCGGAATTGCTGGGTCTGCGGGTCGGTCAGGGCGAAGTTTACCATCTGGTAATCCTGCTTGCCATCGGGGTTGAAGTGAAAGAAAACGTACTCGACGCCGAAGGCCTCGCCGCTGGCCACGTCCTTGAGATGGCCCGTGAAATACCACCACTCCAGCGAGTTTTTGACGTGCGGGGCCTCTTCCTGCGGCAGTTGGGCCTGGCCTGGAAAAAGGTCGTGCCGCGTGGTAGGCTTGAGGATAGAGCAGGCCGAAGCCAGAACGAGCAGCAGGGATAAGCGCAAGAATTTCATACCCTGCCACAAGGATTTTGCGGGGCGAAAGGTTTGCTTACCGTCGTTACGGCTTTGTTTTTGGAGCCTGGAATTCTATATCGACAATTTTAGGAAATGGCGGTGGTACAGCACCTTGACGCATCAAATATCCCAAAACAGCCGGAGTGCGGGTCTCGCCGGCCTCGAGCTTTGTTTCTCCAAGAATCATTGGGGGCCTACGCAGTAGGACTGTTACATCGTGGCCCGCGGTGAAATAATGAGGGATATAGGGCATTAACCAATCTTCCTCATTCTGCCGCACCTGCGGGCGCCCAGGCAGGACTGCAATCAGCTTACTGGCTGATAAACGCTTCGGCACAGCCAAGCGAAAGGACCCATCGGCGGCAGTTCGGGTTTGGCAAAGGGTATCCTTTTCACAAATAATCAAGGCGCCGGCCAGCGGCTGCTGGGTGTCACGGTCGAGTACCCGGCCGCTAACCAGTTGCGCATCGGGCAGAATGGTGGCTTGCACATCAGCTGGTGAAGGGGACGAAGCATCGGGCGTGCAATGGGTCAATGTTAATACCGCCGCCAGCGAAAGGGCCGCCCAAGGGGCAGCTGACCAGGTCAACAGCCGCGCCGGCGCACGCTGCGGGCTACTTCGAAAACGTCCACATGAATTTTCTTGCCCGGGTTGAGCTAAATAAGCCAGGATTTCCTCTCTTGTTTTCAGGCTGAAATCCACCACGGTTTTCTGGCAGGCGGCGCAATGGCGACCCGCTTCCGTAGGGTTCATGGCTGTCCAACTTTGATTACAGGGCTGCGGAACAGTAATGGTCGGAGAAGTAGCCATGCTTCGAAAGTAGCATAAACATAGAATTTTACCTATCTCGGCTGAGTTTTACCTGCTCCGGAAGGGCCGCATCACCCAGTATTTACCCCAATTGTAAAAGCGGCGCGGGTGCCAAGGCGCAGGCGGCAAAACCCGGGGCATCACCATTGCCCCCATTACTATCCCTCCGACAAACTCCATCCTATCGGCTTGCAGCTGAAAAGCAAGCGGGCTGGCAACCGCGGCAGTTGCGACAGAATGGAGCTGCGTTACATAACCGATGGAGCTTACCGCAACGGGCAGGCTTGCTTGGGCCGCCATTTCCGTGGGCACCACCAGTTCGAAAGTGCCATCTTGGTTGGTACTGGTTCCAATAGTGGTACCCTTCAGAAGAACCGTGACGCCTGGCAAGCCTTCCTTATTCGCAAAATCAGTGACAACGCCTCGCAGCACCAGTGGCAAAGCTGCCTCGGGTACGGCGTGAGCGGCAGGTTGCGGCGCGGGCGGCGTAGCTGGCACCGGGCCGCCCCCGTAGCGGGCGCGCCATTCGGCGGGAGCCTGCGCTTGGGCTACCGTGGGGGCCACTTCGCGCAGGCTCCACAAGGCCACGGCCGCTGCGAGCCAGGCCCGCCAGCGCGTTGGAGCAACCGGGACGGCGCGCTGCAACGGCCGCTCCAGCTGCCCCGCCGCAAAGCGCCCGCAGGTGCGGGTGCCCGCGGCCCTGGCAAAAAAGGCCAGGATTTCGGCGTCGGACTGGGAGGT
>NZ_JAJFAW010000013.1 GCF_020711255.1 Hymenobacter plasmatis | reverse complement strand
ATTTCTGGCGCTCTTTGCGCGGCCTACGCTCGTTCATGGAATTCAGAACTAGTGTATAGCTCTGGCCGGACGAGACATGCTGGTTGCGCCGTTTTACTAAAAAGCTGGCCGACACGCTTGCAGTGGCAACGTCAGGGCTAACTACTTGATTAGGCACAACCAAAAAAGCGGCCCGTCTCTCCAGACGGGCCGCTTTTTTAGGTGCTGCCTGCTGGAAGCGCTTATTTCTTCTTCAAGCCCAGCTCAATCAGGCGCTCGTTCAGGAATTCGCCGGCCGTGATGTCGGCCTCCTTCTTGGGGTTGTCGGGCGTAACGCAGTGCTCCAGGGCCGCAAGGCTCATTTCGGAGCGCGGGTGCATGAAGAACGGAATGCTGTAGCGCGAGGTGTTCATCTTCTCGCGGGCGGGGTTTACCACGCGGTGGATGGTCGACTTCAGCACGCCGTTGGTGAGGCGCTGGAGCATGTCGCCCACGTTCACCACAATCTGGTCGGGCAGGGCCGTGATGGGAATCCACTTGTCGTCGCGGCGCTTCACTTGCAGGCCGTCGGCGCTGGCGCCCATCAGCAGGGTGATGAGGTTGATGTCGCCGTGTTCGGCGGCGCGCACGGCGTCGGCGGGCACAGCGTCCGGGTTTTCAATGGGGAAGTAGTGGATGGGGCGCAGGATGCTGTTGCCGTGCTTCACCTTGTCGTCGAAGTAGTTTTCGGGCAGGTGCAGGTACAGGGCAATGGCGCGCAATACGTCCTGGCCGGCCGCCTCAAGGGTGCGGTAAGCCGTGAAGGTGCTCTCCTTGAAGCCGGGCACTTCCTGGGGCCAGATGTTCTCGGGGTATTCGTTTTTGATGGGGTCGTTTTCGTCTTCTACCTCCTGGCCCACGTGGTAGAATTCCTTCAGGTCGCCGGTGTTGCGGCCCTTGGCGTGCTCCTTGCCCTTGCTGATGTAGCCGCGCTGGCCGGCCAGTTCGGGGTTCTCGTAGCGCTGCTTGGCTTCGTCGGGCAGTTGGAAAAACGCCTGCACGTCGGCGTACAGCTTTTTGGTTTGCTCGTCGTTGAGGCCGTGATTCTTCAGGGCTACAAAGCCAATGTTTTGGTAGGCTTCACCGAGCTGTTGCACGAAGTGAGCCTTGCGCTGCGGGTCTCCTGAGCGGAAATCTGCCAGGTCGAGCGAGGGAATTTGGTCAAGAAGTTGGTCTTGCATGGGAAAATTAGGTTTACTTTGAGGCCAATAAGCCCCACGGTGGGCAACGATGCAAGTTAAGCAAAACCCTGCACAGGGGCCCAGCCGTAAGCTGTTCAGCTTAGGGAATTACACCTGGACTACTAACAAACTTTTTTTGAGCTTTTTCTACATGAAACGTCCCTTCTGGCTGCTGTGCAGCACGACCATCACCCTGGCGCTGCTGGCTAGCTGCGAAACGAGCAAGCCTACCACCGATGTAAGCGCAACAGCCGGCAGCACGACCGCCAGCCCCGCCAGCACCGGCGAAAGCATGGAATCGAACGGCATTCGCCTGACGCCCTTCACCGATTCGCCTAAGTTTCCGGAGGCCCAGATGCAACTGCGCGCGCCCATTGCCGGTTCCTCCGTGCCCAGTGGCGAGGTTGCCTTCGATTACCTGATTACGAATTTCCAGCTCACCAAAATGAGCGGCGGCCCCCACATGGCCCAAATGGCCAACTCCATGAAAGGCCAGCACATCCACAACATCGTGGACAACGAGCCCTACACCGCCCACTACGAGACCAAGTTCAAGAAGGCCATTCCCGACGGCCAGCACGCCATCCTCTCGTTCCTGTCGCGCTCTTACCATGAGAGCCTAAAGCACCGCGGCGCCTACGACCTGCGCATCATCAACGTAGGCAACGGCACGCCGCCCGCCACGCCGGTTATCGACGTGAAGGCCCCTAACCTGTTCTACAGCCGCCCCAAAGACACCTACGCCGGTGCCGATGCCAAGCGCATCATGCTGGACTTTTACCTCGTGAACACCACCCTTGAGCCGGGCGGCAACCGCGTGCGCGCTACCATCAACGGCAGCGAGTTCATGCTGGACCACTGGGTGCCTTACCAGATGGAGGGCCTGCCCGCCGGCGAAAACACCGTGAAGCTGGAGCTGGTAGACAGCAGCGGCACCCTGATACCCGGCCCGTACAACTCGGTAACGCGCAAGTTCACGGTTACCCCGTAACCCGCCAAAACAGTTTGGTTAGCCCGTTGGGCTGAACACATAGAAGCATCTTTACCGCGGAAGTAGCCCAATTACTTACGCGGTGGAGATGCTTCTTTTGCGTTCCGCTTTATGGGCTTTTTGGAGCCATTTGGCTGCAGTCGTTTGTTGTTCTGGTTCTACCTTGCCTGCCAATGCCCCCTGCCCCACCCCGTTCCGTTGCAGCCTCCGCCGACTTGCCCGGTGCCCCGGCGCCGCTGCTCACCCGCGAGCAGGTGCTGCGGGCGCTACGCCAGATAGCCCGCGAAGGCCGCCCGCTGCCCTCCGGCACCGTATACGAGCTGGTGTACCGGGGCCGGCGCTACCCGCCCCGCGCGGTGGCCGAGCTGGCGTACCGTTTGGCCACCGGCAACCCCACGGCCCACTGGCCCCGCCCGGCCGGAGCGGCCACCAACACCCTGCTCGAAGGCCTCGACTTTACCATCAGCACCAAGCGGCCCGTGCTCACTTCCGGCTCCACGCACGACGGCGACGAAACTGCCCGCCAGCAAGCCGAGGACTTGTACACGGGCATCTCCCGCGAATCATCGGAGCCCGCCAGCAGCGCCACTAAAGTAGCCGAGCCGCCTGTCGCTTACGAGACGCCACCGTATGCGCGTCCCGACGCGCTGGCCGAGCTATTCATCTCCGAGTCCGCGCTGGATGCGGCCCTGGCCGGCCTGGCCCGCCGCCGCAATCTGCTGCTGCAAGGCCCGCCCGGCACCGGCAAAACGTTTTTGGCGCGCCGGCTGGCGTGGCTGCTGCTGGGCGCCAAAGACGAAAGTCGCATTGAGTTGGTGCAATTTCACCCCAGCTACGGCTACGAGGACTTTATGCTGGGCTTCCGGCCCGATGCGGACGGGCGCTTCCACCTAGTGCCCGGGGTGCTCCCACTCCTATGCCAACGCGCGGCCGCCGACCCCGACAAGCCGTATTTTCTACTAATTGATGAGGTAAACCGGGGCAATGTGCCCCGCGTGTTTGGCGAATTGCTCCTGCTGCTGGAAGCCGACAAGCGCGGCCCCGCCCACGCCCTGCGCCTGCCCTACGCGCCTCCCGACGCCCCCCGCTTCTTCGTACCCGAGAATCTGTACGTCATCGGCACCCTCAACCTGGCCGACCGCTCGCTGAGCCCGCTCGACTACGCCCTGCGCCGGCGCTTTGCCTTCGTGGAGCTGGGCCCGCAGTTTGGGGCGCCGCTGCAGGAGTTCCTCGCGGCCCGGAAAGTACCCAGGCCACTCATTGAGCAGCTGTGCACCCGCATGGCTGCCCTCAACCAAACCATTGCCGACGACCCCGAGCTAGGCCCTGATTTCGTCATTGGCCACAGCTACTTCTGCCAGCCCCCACCCCAACCAGAACAGGCCACCGAGTGGCTACGGCTGATTATTGAGCAGGAAATTGGGCCACTGCTGGCCGATTATTGGAGGGAGCAGCCGGCCACGGCCGCCGCGCAGGTGCGCAAGCTTCTGGCATAAAACAAGTTCTCAGATGCCAAGGCAATAACTACTAAAGCCATGAATCTTGCAGATATGCTGTCATGCACCCGTACGGCGTCTTGGTCCGATAAAAAGTCTCACCGCCAGACCCTTAAAATACTTTTAGAGACGCAAGGCATAGTTAGCATAAAAAGAGCTTACCTATTAGGCTATACAACAGCAAACCCACTAACGCTAGCGAGTATTAGCTCATGCGTAAAACGGAAGAATGTTTGGTGTCTGCGCCAAGTATTTCAGGACCTAGCCTATAGTGAAGACGGATTGGGTCTAACGGTGGCTGAGCCAATGTGCGCTGTTTATCTACTCATCGAACCAGATAATCGGACGTTTGTGGCCGCAATTGGTAATCCCGACTTGTTTACTGCATCACCAGTATTGCTCCTTCTCCTAAGTGCTAAATGGTTCCCCTACTGGCTGATGTTCGGCAAACGATTGGTTATTGAGTAATAAAAAGCGCGAAAAGTATTGGTACGCGTGCACTATTTATTCAACAAAATCGGCCACATCAATTGATACCGCTCCCCACGCTCTACTATTTCTTGTGCTACGCCTGGAACCGACTGCCCGAGCCTGCCGTGCTGCAGGCCAGCGAGGCAGCTCAATTTCACCGGCCGCTGGGCTTGCTGGCCCAGGTGCTGTTGCACGGCACCAGGCGCTTACTCCAGAATGGACTGCCGCGCACATTTCAACCCCAGGAAGCCGAGCTCACAAGCTTGCGCGGCCGAATTGAGCTGGCCCCCAGCCTGGGCCGGGGCCTGCTGGAGCGGGGCCGCGCCATCTGCACCTTCGACGAACTAAGCCCGGACTCGCCCCTGCACCGCCTGCTGGCCCAAACGCTGGGCACCTTGGCCAGTGCCGCCGACTTGCCCCTGGCCCTGCGGCGCGAGGTGAGCCAAGTACGCCAGCGGTTTCCGGCGTCGCTCACCGCGGCGCCGTCGGTGCCGCCCACCGCCGCCACCTTCCGGGAGCTGCGGCGGCAGCGGCTGGGCAACCAGGCTGCTTTTCTGCTGCACGTGTGCGAGCTGGTGTGGCAAATGGCCCTGCCCGAGCCCACTGCCCGGGGCCGAAGCCGCTTCAGCGACTTCCGGCGCGACGAAGCCCTGATGGCGCGCCTGTTTGAGCAGTTTACCCGCAATTTCTTCCGCCGCGAGCAGCGCCGCTACCGCGTGTATGCCGAAACCATTGCCTGGCAGGCCGCGGGGCAGTCCGAAGACCTGGCCTTGTTGCCCACGATGCTCACGGATACCACCCTGGATGCGCCCGACCGCAAAATAATCCTTGACACCAAGTACTACGCTGCTGCCCTGCGCTCGCGCTACGACCGTCAGCGCCTCATTGCGCCCCACCTTTACCAGCTCTACGCCTACCTCCAAAATCAGCGCCCTGCCCCCGGCCAGGCCCTGGAAGGCATCCTGCTGTATCCCGCGGCCACCCAGGCCGTTGACCTGCGCTACACCTTGGGCGGGCACCTGGTACGCGTCGTCACCCTCAACCTGCACCAGCCCTGGGAAGGCATTGCGGCCGATTTGTTGACCTTAATTGGCTGACTACAGCACGGCGGCTAATGGCCGCGTTGGGGCACAAAAAAACAGCCCGGACTTTCCAAGAGGAAAATCCGGGCTGTTTCAAAAGCCGAAGCATGGAGCTGGCACAAGGCCAGCGGCCAATTACTTCTTAACCTCTTCGGTCGTGGTGGTGGTGGTACCGGTGGTGGTGCCAGCAGCAGGAGCAGCAGCGTCCGTAGCAGGAGCGGTGGTTGCGTCAGCAGCAGGAGCCGTGGTAGCAGTGCTGTCGGTGGTAGTGGTGGTCGAGGTCTCGGTGGTAGCAGCAGGAGTCTCAACGGTGGTCGACTCGGTCGACTTCGACTCGCACGACGACAGACCAGCGGTCAGGGCCAGGCCCAGGGCAGCAACTTTGAACAGGTTGTTCATTTTGAAGGTAATTTTGAAAATGGGTTAACTAAAAGACGCCCTTTATCCCGGCTTACTGGAAAGGTAACCCGGCCTAGAAAAATATTTTTTCGGCGGGTTACTTGTGCCCCGTATCTGTATTAACTACCAAAGTGAATGAGCAGGGGTAATTCAACTTCCTCTTCGTTAACTCCTACCGACGACGCGCTGATTGCCGCCATTCGTGACGGCGATGAGCGGGCCCTGGCCCACCTCTACCGGTTGCACTGGCCCATGGTATCGCACTTCGTGCTGCAAAACAGCGGCTCCGAAGACGACGCCCAGGACGTGTACCAAGAAGGCGTGATGGTGTTTTATGAAAAAGTCCGCGATGGCTCGCTTGAGCTAAGCTGCCAGATTAAAACATACCTCTACGCCGTGTGCCGCCGCCTGTGGCTCAAGCGCCTGACCAGCAAAAGCCGCTTCGGCGTGCGCTTGCTCGACGATGAGGAGCACGGCCCCTACCTGAACACAGGGGCCGAAGAGGACTTGCTTGCTGCCGAGGAACAGGACCGCCGCTTCACCACCATGAGCGAGGCCCTCAACCACCTCGGCGAGCCCTGCCGCTCGCTTTTGGAAGGCTTCTACCTGCTTGATAAATCCATGCAGGACTTAACCGCAGAGTTTGGCTATACCAACGCCGACAATGCTAAGAATCAAAAATATAAGTGCCTGGTGCGCTTGAAAAAATTATTCTTTACCCATTATAAAGAAGAGCCTATCTGATATTCATTAGCTGCGAGCCCGTTGCCCGCAGAACCCCCGTTGCTTACCGCCGCCGGTCCCGCGCCGGCAGCTTTTACCCATGATGACTGAAGCAGACTACTACGCCTTATTTGAAGCCTACGCCGATGGCGAGCTGGCCGGGCCCGCCCGTGCCAACCTCGAAGCGCGGCTGGCGGCCGACCCTTCCCTGGCGTTGCGCTACGCTGACTTCACGGAAATGACCGGCACCCTGCGCGCCTACGGCCAGCGCCAAAACGTGCGCCAGCAGCTGCAGGGCATCCACGCAGCCATGCTGGCGGCCGAGACGCCGGAAGAAATCACTACGACTAAAACCAATGAGCCCGCTTCGCCGCTGACCCACTCGGTGAACCCCATGCTGCGCATCTCGCGCACCGAGCGCCGGCTGCGCGACTTCTGGAGCGGCCACCGTGCCACGGTGGGCGTCGCGGCTTCGGTGGCCATTTTGGCCGTGTTCAGCACGTTGCTGGGCTTGGAGTGGTGGCGGGCCGCCAAAACGCAGCCTTCGCTGTACGGCTACACCGTGCTGCGCCGCGAAGTTGAGCGCATCAAAAAGAGCCAGAAAGACCTGACGCTGACGCTGAACCAGTTCGGCAAGCCGGGCATCAGCGCACCCGCCCCAAAGGAAAGCAAGTTCAGCGGCACGGGTTTCGCCCTTACCTCGGAAGGCTACTTGGTTACCAGCTTCCACGTCATTCAAGGCGCTGACTCGCTGCTGGTAGAGGGCCGCGACCGGCAGCGCTACCACGCCGAGCCCGTGTACTCCGACGTGAAGCACGACCTGGCCATTCTGCGCATTACCGACAAGAAATTCACCGGCTTCGGCCGCCTGCCCTACGCCATCAAGTCGGGCCAGGCCGATTTGGGCGAGCGGGTATTCACCCTGGGCTACCCCCGCGAAGACGTGGTGTACGGCGAAGGTGCCTTGAGCGCCCGCTCGGGTTTTGAGGGCGATACGGCGTTTTATCAAGTAAGCATTCCAGTGAACCCCGGCAACTCAGGCGGCCCGCTGCTCGATGAGCGCGGCAACCTGATTGGGGTGGTAAGCGGCCGCCAGAACGACGCCCAGAGCGCCGCGTTTGCAACCAAGTCCTCTTACCTGGTGCGCCTGGTCGATTCCCTGGATGCTGCCAAGCCGGCCGTAGCTTTTCACCTGCCGCATTTTGGCCAGCTGGCCGGCACGGGGCGCCCCCATCAGGTGAAAAAACTGCAGGACTACGTGTTCGTGGTGAAGGTTTTTGAATAAGCCTTACCAACGTCTGTAAGCTCCCAAAAATTGAGCTGAATGCTAAGCAAAGGCCTGTTTCTTCATTGAAGCAGGCCTTTGCTTCTACGGCATTTCCCGGGTGGCCAGCCTGTTGTGCTTAAAAACGCAAATAAGCGCATCGTTTCGCTGCCTGAGACCGAAAATAGCCAGTTTCTCAAAAACCTTGCACCCCCGAAACGAGTACTTAGGCCTAGGCCGACAGCGCCGATATTCTCTTCTTTTGCACTCCTTAATTCCGCTCTCCGTGGCTCAAAATCAACAAACCCCGCCTTCTAGCAATGATGTTGCCGGCTCGGCCATTTTCAAGAAGTTTCTGCGCACCGCCGAGGGCTACGTTCGGCAGCCCACCCGCATGAAGCAGCTGCTGACGGACGCCTACAAGAAAGCCAGCGAGAAAAACGACGTCGGCACGCTGGCCCACGAAGCCTGGGAAACGCTCCAGACCATGTTCCGCCTCATCAAGGCTTCAATGTCGGGCGAGTACACGGGCGTACCCGGTACCACCGTGGCCGCGGCCGTGGCTGTTCTCATCTACTTTCTTAGTCCCATTGACCTGATTCCGGACTTTATTCCGGTGCTGGGCCTGCTCGACGACGTGGCCTTGGTGGCGTGGTTCTCGACCACCCTCAAGCACGAGCTCGATAAGTTTCATGAGTGGGAAACCACCCGTCCGGCGCTGGCCGTCAATGCCAGTGTGGACACCGACAGCCACAAAGCCGCCGCCGAGCAGGCCGCAGCCGCTATGAGCACCGGCCCAGCCTCGCCCCACGCCCCCGAGCACCCGCAGCCCGCGCGAGAGTCGGCCAAGCAGCACGGCACCGTCAACCTTCACTCCACGCCTTCGCATTCCAACACCGACTCGGGACTGGGCACGCCCGAAAGCAGCAGCCCACGCCCAGTGCACGAGGCCGGCCCCGATGTGCAGCCCACCGGCCCCACTAGCGGTGCCACCGTGCGTACCTGGGAAGGCAGCCGCAACAGCACCGACGCCGGCAACCTCGACACGGGTGGCAACGTGCGATAACCTGCTTTAAAAAACAACCCTCCTGCTAAAGAGCCAGGATTTAAAAGCAAAAAGCCCCGGCAACTTTGGTTGCCGGGGCTTTTTATATGACACCAGGAAAGACTGCTTTAGGCGGCCACGGCGTGGTCGCGCACGTAGCGCACAAAGTCGCCAACCGTGTACAGGGGCACTTCGTCGGGAATGACGATGCTGAAGCTGCGTTCCAGCTCAAGAATAATATCTACTACGTCGACGGTGTCGAAGCGCAGGTCGCGGGCGAGGCTGGCGGTTTTGCGCACGCGGCTGGCCCGAATGGCCTTGCGCTTGCTGATAATGCGAAAAACCTGCTGCTCGATAGAAGGGCTAGGAGTTGGAATAGTGGTGGATACGTACATAATAGCGGACGAAAAAAGGTGTCGTAGAAGTAGCGAGCGGAGCGCGCCGATGGAGCCCGCCAGTAATTAATGCTGCAACAAAAACTACCGACGAGCTTCAACAACGCATAAATTGTTAAGCTAGTACCCGCGGCGAAGCCGCATGTACTTGTTCAGAGTCCACCTCTTCCGTAATGGTTGCAACGTGGTCCGGGTTTTTTCCGGAAATTTTTCCCTTTAGTGTTTCGCTTAGCAAATACATTACCGGTACCACCAGCAGGGTGATGCCCGTGGCGAACACCAGACCGAAAATGATGGTCCAGGCCAGCGGCCCCCAGAACGTCACCGACTCGCCGCCGATGAAGAAATGCGGGTTGCCGGAGGCAAACAGCTCGTAGAAGTCCACGTTCAGGCCGATGGCCAGTGGGATAAGGCCCAGCGTGGCCGCCGTGGCCGTGAGGATAACCGGGTTGAGGCGGGTGCGACCGGCCAGCACAATGGCTTCGCGCAGCGGCATGCCCTGGGAGCGCAGCATATCGGTGAATTCAACCAGCAGAATGCCATTTTTCACCACGATACCAGCCAGGGCAATGATGCCCACGCCCGTCATCACAATGCTGACGTTCATGCCGGTGAGGGCCAGGCCCCAAAACACGCCGGCGATGGAGAACAGCACTTCGGAGAGGATGATAATTGGCTTGCTGAACGAGTTGAACTGCGTTACCAGAATCAGGAAGATGAGGCCCAGGGCACCCAGGCCGGCCATGGGCAGGAAGTCGGTGGTTTCCTTCTGGCTTTCCTGCGCGCCGCCCATGCTAATGGCGTAGCCAGCGGGCGTGCGGAAGGCTTTGAGCGCGGTTTCGACCTGCTTGGCCACGTCGGGACCGGAGAAGCCGTTGAGCACATTGGAGCTGATGGTGATGACGCGCTTGGTGTCTTTGCGCTTGATGCCGCCGTAGGTTGAGCCATAAGTGACATCGGCCACCGACGAGATGGGTACCTGACGGATAGCGCCGGTGGCATCGCGGAAGGTAAGCGGAGCATTTACCACGGCGTCCACATCAGAGCGGTAGGGCTCGGCGTAGCGCACCTGGATGGGGTACTCGTCATCGGCCGTCTTGAATTTGCTGGCCTCGGTGCCATAGATGGCCGTGCGCACCTCCATACCAATCTGGCCCGTGCTGATGCCCTCGCGGTTGGCGCGGGTGCGGTTGATGTTGATGGCGATTTCGGGGTTGCGGTCCTGCAGGTTGGAGCGGAGGGACTCGACGCCGCCAATGTGCAGCGAATCAACGTAGCGGGTTACTTTCTTCGAGAGCCGGGCCAATACCTGGTAGTCGTCGCCGGCTACTTCGATGGCAATGGGCTTGGGCTGAGGCGGGCCGCTGGCTTCCTGGTCAACCGAGATTTCGGCGCCCGGAATGCCCTTCACCACCTCGCGGATTTTATCCATGTAGGTGCTGGTTTTCGGGCCTTTGCGTTCGCTCAACTCCTTGAAGGCTACGGCTACCTTGCCCATGTGCGACGCCGACGTACCGGCTGCCGTGGCTTCGCCGGGGTCGCCGGCGCCAATGGCCACGTTGGTAATCACCGATTCCACGTCGGGATTGTTGTGGCCGATAACGCCGTAGATGCGGTTCTCGAGCACGTGGGTGATGGAGTCCGTCACGGCCACGCGGGTGCCCACCGGCATGTTCAGGTAAGTGTAGATGAACTTGGGGTCGCCCTTCGGGAAGAAGTCGACGTGCGGCTTGCGGATGCCCACGGCCACAAACGAACCGATGAACAGAACCAGCACGCCCACCATCACCAGGGCCGGGTGGCCGATGGACCAGCGCACGAGGCTGGCGTAGCCGTTCTGGAAGCGCGGCAGGGCACGCGTCTGGAACCAGGCAATCATGCGCGTGAGCACGAATTTATCGAGGAAGCACAGCAGGATGACGGTGATAAACAGGTTGCCCACGAAGGGCGAATGCGCCACGTAGCCAATGATGGCAATCAGCAGCAGTACCCCCATCGCAATGAGGAAACCACGCGTGAGCTTCGGTGTGCTGTGCAAATCGTCCTCAAAATGCTCTTCGCGCTGCATGAAGCTCACGGCAAACACCGGGTTCATAATAAAGGCCACGATGAGCGAGGCCATGAGCGTGATGATGAGCGTGACCGGCAGGTAGTACATGAACGAGCCCACAATGCCCGGCCAGAACAGCAGCGGCACAAACGGCGCCACCGTAGTGAGCGTGCCGGCCAGTACCGGAATAAACACTTCGCCGGCCGCGAATTTGGCTGCTTTTGGCGTCGTCAGGTTGGGGTGTTCGTGCAGGAGGCGGTGGGTGTTTTCAATAACCACAATGGCGTCGTCGACCACGATGCCCAGCGCCAGCAGGAAGGCGAACAGCACAATCATGTTCAGGGTGAAGCCGAACACGGGGATGACCAGGAAGGCCAGGAACATCGAAATCGGCACGGACAGACCCACAAACAGCGCGTTGGTGGTGCCCATGAAGAACATCAGAATCAGGGTCACCAGCAGGAAGCCGATGATGATGGTGTTGATGAGGTCGTGCAGCGTTACTCGGGTGTCGTTCGAGGTGTCGCCCGTTACCGTGATGGTCAGCTCCTTGGGCAGGCTCGCTTTCGAGTCCTTAATAATTCCCTTGATTTTGTCGGAAGCATCAATCAGATTTTCGCCGGCGCGCTTCACCACGTTCAGCGTAATGGCAGGCTTGCCGTCGAGGCGGGCATAGCTTTCGCGGTCCTTGAAGCCATCCGTAACGGTGGCGATATCGCCAAGGCGCACGGGTGCACCGTTCAGGTTCTT
This sequence comes from Hymenobacter plasmatis, assembly GCF_020711255.1. Taxonomy (GTDB): domain Bacteria; phylum Bacteroidota; class Bacteroidia; order Cytophagales; family Hymenobacteraceae; genus Hymenobacter. The sequence goes on along the minus strand of NZ_JAJFAW010000013.1, from coordinate 127,330 downwards.
CACCTGAATGTCGGCAATGTCGGCGGCGCGTACGTATTGGCCGGCCACACGCACGGCGCGCTTCTGCCCGCCCACGTCGATGGAGCCGCCCGATACGGTTACGTTCTCGCTGCCGATGGCGCGCGAAATGTCCGAGAAGCTCAGGCGCGAGGCGCGCAGCTTGTTCAGGTCCACGTCCACGTTCACCTGCTGGTCGAGGGCGCCCACGATGTCGACGCGGGTGATTTCGGGCAGGGCCTCAATCTTGTCCTGGAAGTCGTCGGCAAACTTCTTGAGTTGAGCCGCGGGCAGATTTCCGGCCAGGTTGACGAACATAATGGGCTGCTCGGAAATGTTGATTTCCTTCACCAGCGGGGCGCTCGGCAGGTCGTTGGGCAGCTCAGTGCTGGCCTTGTCCACGGCGTCCTTGATGAGCTGCTTGGCCGCTTGCACGTCCACACCGGAGCTAAACTCCACGTCCACGATGCAGTAGTCCTGGTTCGAGGTGGAGTTAATATGCTTCACCCCGTTCACGCTCTTAATCTCCTTTTCGAGCTGGCGCGTCACCAGGTTTTCGATGTCCGTCGGCGACGTGCCGGGGTACACCGTGGCCACGATGATGCGCGGAATCACGATATCCGGGAATTTCTCCTTGCCGAGCTTGATGTAGGCGAAAATGCCCGCCACGCACAGCAGCACCGTGATAATGTAGATGCTGGTCTTGTTATTAATGGACCAACTGGTTGGGCCAAATTCTTTTTCGATGTCCTGCATAGTTAAAGAAGCTAGGAGTGAGAAGCTAGGAACTAGGAGTTGTCAGCGTGGTTCGCATGGCTTTGCCGTACGCCTCTAGCATCCGTCCTACTTCGTTTGCTTGTTCTGTATGTAACTGGGTATTGGCATAGCCTAGGTCCTGCGCCAGAATGAAGTAATAGTGGACTTCTTCCAGCGAGCCTTCGGCAATGTTGAAAAACCTGATTTTGTCTTTGAGGCCGCGTTTGCGGAATCCTTCGGCGATATTGGCCGGCACCGAAATGGCGGCCCGGCGCAGTTGAGAGGTTAAAGCAAAAAGCTCGTGTTTGGGGAACACTTCCGTGAGGCGGTAGACGGCCAAAGTCAACTGGTGGGCTTTTTGCCACACCAGCAACTCCTGAAAACGTTTGGCTGCCACCCGCTCCATTTTTATTGTTCTCTGATTCCAGCTTCTAACTCCTAGCTTCTTTACAAGCTCACTACTTGGCCTTCGTTCAAATTCTGGTAGCCGGCTGAAATCACTTTGTCGTTGGGCGTCAGGCCGCTGGTTACTTCCACCTTGCCGTTGTAGGTGTTGCCGGTTTTGATGATGCGCCGCTTGGCCACCGATTTGCTGCCCTCCTGGCCTACTACATAGACGTAGCTGTTCTGCTCGTCCTTCTGCACCAGGTCCACGGGGATGACTGTAGCGTTGGGCCGGTCGTAGTTCAGGATGCGCACCGTGGCCACCATGTTGGGGCGCAGGTTGGCGGCTTTGGCGCCGGTCAGGCGCACCTCCACCGTGAAGGTGCGGCTGGTGGCGTTGATGGTGCGGCTCACCACGCGCACCGTGGCGGGCAGTTCCTCGTCGCCCAGGTCCGGAATGGTAACCAGCGCTTTGTCGCCGGCTTTGATATTGTTGCCGTAGGCTTCCGACACGTCGGCCAGGATTTTGCCGCCCGCGCCGCTGGTCAGGCGCACCACCGGCGAGCCGGGAGCCACCACTTCGCCCAGCTTGGGCACTACCTCGTCCACGGTGCCGCTGAAGGGCGCCACCACGTTGTAGAGGGCGCGCTGCTGGTTGAGCGTGGCTAGGTTGCGCCGCAGGGCGTCGTAGTTGTTCTTGGCTTGCAGGTACTGGATTTCGGTACCGATTTGCTGGGCCCACAGGCTTTTTTGTCTTTCGTACACCGTCTTGGCCAAATCCATGCGGGTGCGAAGCTCGGCAATGCTGGCGTCGAGGATGGAGGCGTCAATCGAGGCCAGCACCTGGCCTTTGCTCACCCGGTCGCCGCGCTGCACGCGCAGGCTGGTGAGGCTGCCGGCGGCGCGGGCGCCCACGTTGGCATTCTGGTCAAAATCGACGCGGCCCTGCACTTCGAGGTAGCTCTTGAAGCTTTCGGGTTGCACGTTCATCACCGACACGGGCGTGGCCGTGAGGGCGGGCTTGTCGGGGGTGCCGGTTTTAGCCTCCAGCTCGGCAATCTTGGCCTCGTTGGAAGCCTGCTCCTGCTTTAGCTTGGCCAGTTCGGCTTTGGGGTCTTTCGAGCCGCCACAGGCAGCCATCAGCAACGAACCGGCAAGGAACAGGGCAGCAGAGTAATTTTTATCGAGTCGCATGAGAAGCGGGTATTTTTGGGGTCATACCGAGCGGAGCATCCGGGCTCGCTGGCAGAAATGAAGGGGAGCATCCGGAGCTTGGGAAGAAGCAAGTTCAACCACAAGCTTCGGACAACAATTGTTACTTTTTAACCTGGTTGTACAGCTCGCCGGTGGCTTTGTCGCGGTCGACTTTGGCTACCAGCACGTCGTAGATGGCGCCGTAGTAGTTGGTTTGGGCCGAGCGCAGGTCGGTTTCGGCGGTGATGACTTCCAGGTTGGAACCCACGCCCGCGTTGAACTTGATGCGGGTGACGCGCGCCACGTCGGCTGCCAGGTCGAGGTTGGCCTTTTGGTTGTCGAGCACGTCCAGGGCATTCACCAACGTGGTCCGGCTCTGGGCATCCTGCAGGTCAATGCTCTGGCGCAGGGTGTTGAAGCCCTGCTCAATCGTCTGCTGGGCCAGGCGGCCCTGCTGCACCTGGTATTTGCGGCGGAAGCCGTCGAACACCGGCACCTGCAAGGTGAGGCCCACGTTGCCAAAGCCAAACCAGTTCTGGTTCAGAAAGCCACTGCTGCTCCGCGAGTTGGGCCCGCGAAACTCCAGCAAGCCGCCCAGACGCGGGTCAGACCCCGTGAAGCCGTAGGCTCCGGTGAGCAGCAGGCGCGGGTAGGCGCTGGCGCGGCGGTTGCGCAGGTCCAAGCCGGCCAGGGCCTGCTGGGTTTCCAGCACCGAGAACTCCACGCGGTTGTTGTAGTTGCCCGCGGCCACGGCCTGCGGCGCACGGCCACCGCTGAGGGCGGCTTGCTGGTCGAGGCGGGTTTGCTCGGCCGCGTTTTCCTGGCCGGGTGTAGCGGTGGGCTGGTCGGGCAGAGCCGAGGTGCCGGCCACGCCGCCCCCGGTGTTAAAGTTGGCCACGCCCAGGCGCTTGCGCAAGGCGCCGGCGTCTACCAGCGCAGCTCCTAAGGAGTCGGTGAGCACCACGGGCTGCTGCTGGGGCAGGCCCATCTGGAACTTGAGCAGTGCCAGGCTCAACTCGGTCAGGCGCTGGGCTTTCTGTTGCTCCACTACCAGGTTGTTGCGCTGCACCTGCAGGCGGTCTACGTCGAGCTTCTCGGCGAAGCCCGCCTTGAAAATCTTCCGCGTTTGGTTGAGCACCGTGTCGAGGCGCTGCACGTTGCGGCCCAGCAGGGCCAGGCGCGAGCGGGCCACCAGGGTGCTATAGTACGCCTTGCTTACCTGCTCCACCACGTCTATTTCGGCCTGCTGGGTCTGGCGTTGGGCTAGCTGCTCGTACACCTTGGCCGCTTTCAGCCCAATTAGGTAGGAGCCGTCGAAGAGCAGCTGCGACACGCTGGCGCTTGTGGAGCCAGCGTACTGCAGGCCAAACGCCAGGGGCGTAGGTCCGGTTTGGGGCGCTTCGCCGTAGGCAGGGCTCAGGGTGACGGCGGTGCCGGCTTGCGCGGCGGCAATGTCCTGGGCCGTGAGCTTGGTGCCCTGCAGCGGCGCGCCGCCGAAGCGGGAAAAGTCAACCAGCGACTTCTGCAGCTTGAAGTTGTCGGCCACGTTGGCGCCCACGTTTACTTGGGGCAGGCCGGCGCTCTTGATTTCGCCCACCCGGGCCCGGGCCGTTTGCTCGGCCAGGCGCGTGGCCAGCAGCGTGGATTTGTTCTGAACGGCATAGCTCACGGCCTGGGGCAAACTCAGGGCCATGACGCCGGCGGCGGGCGGCGCCGCGGGCAGCGCACCCTGCGCCGACTGGGCACGGAGCGCGGTGGGTGCCGCGCCGGCCAGCGCGGCCAGGAGCAGCAGCTTGGGTGAAAACAACTTTTTCATCGACAACAAAAGGGAAATGGGGTAAGCGTAATCGTAATAAGGGGGCAGCGGGGGGTTATTCTTCTTCGGTTACCTGGCGGTATTTATTGATGAGCTTGTGGCCCTTGAGCGTGGCCACCCCCAGCAGAAAATGCTCGTCGAACACCCGGCGCACGCGCTGGGCCTCAAACAGGGCCGGCGGGTACACGGCCGGGTCAAACATCAGGTCAATCTGGGACAGGTGCAGGCGGGCCAGCACGTCCACGTCCAGGTCGGGGCGGTAAAAGCCTTCACTCATGCCCCGGCGCAGGTTCTGGGTGATTTGGGCTAGGACGTAGGAGTTTTTGTGGGCGGCCAGCAGCTGCCAGGCCGCCGGGTAGTACTTCTGCAGGTCGTAGAAAATGCTGGGGTGAACGCCGATAAACTGCTGTTCGGCCCAGGCCGTGATGCGCACCATTTGTTCTACCGCGTTGGTGGAGTGCCCGGCCATCGCCTCGCACTCGCCTTGCACCTTGTGCAGGTGCTGTTCCATGGTAGCAAGTACAATCTGGTCCTTGTTTTCGAACCATTTGTAGAGGGTCTTCTTCGACATGGCCATGCTGGCGGCGATGTCGTCCATACTCACGCTCTTAATGCCGTTCCGCATGAAAAGCGTGGAGGCGTGGTTGAGGATTCGTTCTTTGATTTCCATGATTTGCGGCGCAAAGATACCATGGAAACTTTTATTGTGTTTAAAGTTTCCATTAAGTTTTTTGCAGCCGGCTCCTCGGGTGGTTTTTCCTGTTCCCCGTTTCGACGGATTACCGGCTGATTTACTTTAGCCCTACCCCCGGAAACCCGTAGCTCAACCATACAATAAACTAATTTTGTTGGTATTGCAAAGCTAATTAAATTAGTTTTAATAATACTAATGACTTATCAATTAAGTGTGTAATTATTTCTCAAGACAGCTCAAGCGCGCTGAGAAACGGCCGGCGGGTACTTTTGCGGTGGCCCCGCTGGCCTGCTCTTATTTGACCTTATGAAAATCCGCACCGGTTTCGGCTACGACGTTCACCAATTGCAAGAAGGCCTGCCGTTTTGGCTCGGCGGCATTCAGGTGCCGCACACCCACGGCGCCCTCGGCCACTCCGATGCCGACGTCCTTATCCACGTCATCTGCGACGCGCTGCTGGGCGCGGCCAACCTGCGCGACATCGGCTTCCATTTCCCCGACACCGACCCGCAGTACAAAGGCATCGACTCGAAGCGCCTGCTGAGCGAGGTGATGCGCCTGCTGCGCGCCAAGGGCTACGAAGTCGGCAACATCGACTCCACCATTTGCCTGGAGCAGCCCAAGGTGAACCCGCACATTGCCGAAATGCAGCGCGTGCTGGCCGCCGTGATGGGCATTGCGGAGGAAGATATTTCCATCAAAGCAACCACCACCGAGAAATTGGGGTTTGTGGGCCGGCAAGAAGGCGTGGCCGCCTACGCCGCCGTGCTCATCCAACGCAGTTAGTTTACTCCTAGAATTCCCGCTATTTCATTTCCAATGACCAACAAAACCCTGCTAATTGCCCTCCTGGCCCTGGCCAGCGCTGCCCCGGGATACGCCCAGAGCAAAGTAAAAATCAAAACCAAGCCCGGGAAAACCACTGCGGCTCCGGCCGCCGCCGTGGTCCCCGCCCCGGCCCCCACCGACTGGAGCGTGAAGTACGCCGACCTGGTTACGGCCGAGCGCCTGCGCACCCACCTGGCCGTGCTGGCTTCGGACGAGTACGAAGGCCGCGAAACGGGCACCAAGGGTCAGCACATGGCCGCGGCCTACGTGGCCGAGCAGTTTAAGAATGCCGGCCTGACGGGCCCCATTGCCAACCCTGCCGACCCTTACCAGCAGCACTTCAACGTGGAGCAGGTAACCTGGGCCGACGGCGCCAGCCTGAAAGTGGGCAAGAAAAGCTACCAGTGGCTGGTGGATTTCTACGGCATGGGCGACTCGCCATTTGCCACCGAAACCACGGTGAAGCCGGTTTTCCTGGGCTACGGCATCGAGCAGCCCGGCTACTCCGACTACGCCGGCCAGGACGTGACGGGCAAGGACGTGCTCATCCTACTGGGCGAGCCCACCAGCGCCGACGGCAAAGCCCTGCTGAGCCCCGACGGCTCGCCCACCAAGTGGGGCAACGACTACCGCGCCAAAGCCCAGCTGGCCGCCCAGAAAGGCGCCCGCACGGCGTTTTTTGTGAGCTTCAACCCCACCAGCAATTTTGCCAAGCAGACGGCCCGCCTCGCGCCGATGATAGCGCACCCCTCCACCGTGATGGTGAGCGACGCCAAGCCGAACCGCGTGCCGTCGTTCTTTATTTCGCCGGCCGTGGGCCTGCAGGTGCTGGGCACGAAAGATGCCGCCATGCAGGCCTACCTGGCCAAAATCAACAGCACGAAGCAGCCGGTGAAGTCCACGTTCAAAGTGGTGCCGATGCAGGTTAAAGCGGAGCGCAAGCGCACGCCCGTGCAGACGGAAAACGTGCTGGGCTTCATCGAAGGCACTGATAAGAAGGAGGACATCATTGTGGTTTCGGCTCACCACGACCACCTGGGTATTCAGAACGGCGTGGTGTTTAACGGCGCCGACGACGACGGCTCGGGCACCTCGGGCATTATCACCATTGCGGAGGCCTTTGCAAAAGCCAAGGCTGAGGGCCACGGCCCACGCCGCAGCCTGCTGTTCCTGAGCGTAACTGGCGAAGAAAAGGGTCTGTTTGGCTCCGAGTACTACTCGAAGCATCCCGTGTTTCCGTTGGCCCAGACCGAGGCCGACCTGAACGTGGACATGATTGGGCGCACCGACGTGGAGCACGAAGGCAAGCCGGACTATGTGTACGTTATCGGCTCGGACAAGCTGGCGTCGGAGTTGAAGGTGATTCAGGAGGAGCAAAACAAGAAGTACACCCAGCTCGACCTGGACTACCGCTTCGACGACCCGGCCGACCCGAACCGCTTCTACTACCGCTCCGACCACTACAACTTTGCGGTGAATAAGGTACCCGTAGCCTTTTTCTTCAACGGCGTGCACGCCGATTACCACAAAGAGAGCGACGAAATCAGCAAAATCGAGTTTCCCAAAATGGAGAAGCGGGCCAAGTTGGTGTTTCACCTCGCCTGGGAGCTGGCAAACCGCGACGGCCGTATTGTCGTTGATTCCAACAAGCTGTAAACCCGGCTAAAAGCACGAACGTCATGTTGGGCTTGCCGCCCGCCCTGCTGCCGCAGCCAGGCATCCTGTCCTACCCGAACGAAGCGTTCAGTGAGGAATGGGGGCTTTGCCGGCTCAGCAAGGCGGACGGCAAGCCCGGCATGACGTTTTACTTGTGGCTTTGCGGCCGACTCAATTCCGCACTCTTTTTCCTAATGAAAAAACTCGTCTTGTGCGGGCTGTTGGCCTTGGCCAACGTACTTCCGGCCATGGCCCAACAGGCTCCGGCCAAGGTAAAAATCAAGCTTAAGGGCCTGGCCAGGCGGGGCAAGCCGACGGCTTCGGCCGCTACGGATTGGTCGCGCACGTATGCCGCCACCATCCGTCCCGAAGAGCTGCGCCACCACCTGACCGTTGTGGCATCGGACTCGTTTCAGGGCCGCGAAGTGGGCCGACCCGGGCAGAAACTGGCCGCTGACTACCTGGTGAAGCAGTTCGCGGCGCTGGGGCTGCAAGGCCCCGTGCCGGGCAGCGACAACCCGTACTTGCAGCACTTCCCGCTCATCCGCAGCATTCCTATGGATGGAGGCTATGTGCGCGTGAGCGGCCAGCGCTATGAGTGGCTGAGCGACTTTTTCAGCTACGGCCCCATGCCGTCGCCCTTTCGCACCGAGACGGTTTCGAAGCCGGTCTTTGTGGGCTTTGGGGTGGAGCAGGGCGCGTACTCCGATTACGCCGGGCTCGACGTGCAGGGCAAAGACGTGGTGGCCATCATGGGCGAGCCCCAGGACGAGCGGGGCCGCAAGCTGCTCAAGCCCAACGGCCGCCCGGCCGACTACTGGGAATCGGGCTTGCGCAAAGCCGTTCTGGCCAAAGCCAAAGGTGCCCGCAGCATCTTTCTGATGACGTTTGCACCCACAGCCGCTTTCCAGCAGGAGGCTGCCAAGTTTGCTCCGTCGTTGCGCGAACCGGCTTATTCGCTACCCGACCCCGGCCCGGCTATCGTCGATACCCTGCGCGAGGACCTGCCGCCGGGCATCGGCGTGTACCTGACCTCGCAGGAAATGGGGCTGCAGCTGGCCGGCACCGACCTGCCGGGGCTGATTGAATACGTCCGGGCCGTTGGGCGGGCGGGCAAGCCGGTACCGGCCGCTTTTGCGCCCCCGGCCGTGACCATCTACGTGCCCCAGACCCAGGAGCCGCTCATCACCGAAAACGTGCTGGGCTTCCTGGAAGGCACCGATAAGAAGGACGAAGTGCTGGTAATATCTGCGCACTACGACCACCTGGGCGTGAAGCACGACACCATCTACAACGGGGCCGACGACGACGGCTCGGGCACCGTGGCCTTGCTGGAAATAGCTCAGGCCTTTGCCCGGGCCAAGAAGGAAGGCCACGGCCCGCGCCGCAGCATCCTGTTCATCGCCATGACGGCCGAGGAAGAGGGCCTGTTCGGCTCCGAATACTACACCGCCCACCCGGTGGTGCCGCTGGCCAATACCATTGCCGACCTGAATATCGACATGGTGGGCCGCACCGACCGCAAGCACAGCCCCAAGAAGCACTTCGTGGACATAGTGGGCTCCAACAAGCTGTCGTCGGAGCTGCACCGCATCAACGAAGCGGCCAACCGCACTTACACCCACCTTGAGCTGGACTACCGCTACAACGTGCCCAACGAGCCGGAGCACATCTACTACCGCTCCGACCATTACAACTTTGCGCGCCGCAAAATCCCGGTCATTTTTTATACCACCGGGGAGCACGCCGACTACCACAAGGCCACCGATGACGTGGACAAAATCGAGTTCGACAAGCTGACCGAGCGGGCGCAGCTAGTGTTTCACACGGCCTGGGAACTGGCGAATCGGGAGCGGCGGATTGTGGTGGATTCTAACAAGCCATAGCGCGCAAAGTCTCGCGAAGTTTAAATTTAAGTCTCGCTAAGTTTGGCAATATGAGTGAGAATGAGATTTCAAAATATGTGCTGGATGCAGCTTTTCGCGTGCATACTGCGCTGGGGCCTGGGTTATTGGAATCGGTTTATGAAGCGGCTCTTACGCACGAGTTGCGTAAACAAGGCCTGGAAGTAGAAACCCAGGTGCCCATACCGGTGGTTTACGATGGGGTGAAGCTGGCTATTGGGTTTCGGTTGGATGTGCTGGTTGAGAACAAGGTGATTCTTGAGCTGAAATCGTGCGAGAACCTGATTCCTATCCACTCCAAACAGCTCCTGAACTACCTGCGCCTGGCGGACCTCCGACTGGGTTTGCTGTTTAACTTCAACGTTGAATCGCTCAAAGGCAACATCATCCGCCTCGCCAACAACCTCCACTAGCCAGTAACTACCACCTTCGCGAGGCTTACCTTTAATACTTAGCGAAACATTGCGCTCATGAAGGCAGAACAATTCCAAAAGGACTCCGAAGCCAAAGCCTTCGACCGCGAGCACCGCCGCAAAATCCGGTTTAACATCGGCAAGTACGACGCGGCCGTGAGCGCTGGCATGAAGCTCTACGACCACCACGAGCTGGCCCGCGACCGCGGCGCCTACCTCAAGGCCACCGTGCTCGAAAAGCTGGACGAGTACCTGCTGCAGTTTGAAGCCACCTTCACGGCCCGCGGCGGCCGGGTCATCTGGGCACGCGATGCGGCGGAGGCCTTGGCCGAAATCGGCAAGCTCACCAAGGCCCGCGATGCCAAAACGGTGGTGAAGGCCAAGAGCATGACCACCGAGGAAATCCACCTCAACAAATACCTCGCGACGCAAGGCGTAGAATCGGTGGAAACGGACCTGGGCGAATACATTGTGCAGCTCAACGGCGAGCGGCCCTACCACATCGTGACGCCAGCCATGCACCTGAGCAAGGCCGACATCAACGACATCTTCGTGAAGCACCTGGGCACGGAGAGCACCGACGATGCCCAGCAGCTGGTGCTCACGGCCCGGCACCTGCTCCGCAACAAGTACACCGCGGCCGAAGTGGGCGTGACCGGCGGCAACTTCCTCATTGCCAAAGAAGGCGCTGTGGCCGTAACCGAAAACGAAGGCAATGCCCGTCTGTCGGCTACCTTCCCCAAGCTACACATTGCGGTGGTGGGCATCGAGAAAGTCATTCCCAGCCTCACCGATTTGGACTTGTTCTGGCCGCTGCTCAGCACCAGCGGCACGGGGCAGCAGGTTACGGTGTACAACACGGTGTACTTCGGCCCGCGCCAACCGGGCGAGGCCGACGGCCCGGAGGAAATGGTGGTCATTCTGCTTGACAACGGCCGCACCAACCTGCTGGCCCAGCCCGACAAGCGCGCCGCGCTGCGCTGCATCCGCTGCGGCGCCTGCCTGAACGTGTGCCCGGTGTACAAGAACATCGGCGGCCACACCTACGAAACCACCTACTCCGGGCCCATTGGCTCGGTTATCAGCCCGCACCTGAGTGGCCTGCCCGAGCACAAGCACCTGAGCTACGCCAGCAGCCTGTGCGGCGCCTGCACCAGCGTGTGCCCGGTGCGCATCCCATTGCACAACCTGTTGCTGCTCAACCGACAGCAGAGCGTGCAGGAAGGCTACGCGCCTACCGAAGAGAAAATAGCCATTGGCCTGTGGAAGTGGAGCATGCAGCACCGCTGGGCCCTGGATTTGCTGCCCGCCACCGTGAAGGACTGGAGCCTGAGCCGCCTGCTGGGCCAGGTGGGCTGGAGCAAACGGCGCGAAGCGTTGGCCATTGCCCCGCAGTCGTTTCGGGAGATGTGGAAGCAGCGGCCGGCTCAACGCTAACATGGCTACCGGCTGGACTGCTAGCCATTTCCGGCGGTTTGCTCGTACTAGGCTTTTTCCTTGGCGATGCTGCACTACCTGTTTCTGGCCCTGCGCGTGATTACTGGCCTGGGAGGCATCATCCTGGTTATTACCACGCTGTCGGCGGCCATTCGCTCGTTCATTCTGCCGCGCAACGAGGTGGTGCGGCTGAACGTCTGGGTGTTTGTGGGAATCCGCGTCTTGTTCGACACGGCCGCCAAACTGGCCAACTCCTACGAACGGCGCGATAAAATAATGGCCCACTATGCCCCGGTGGCCCTGGTGGCACTTCCTGTCGTGTGGGAAGCCCTCGTTGGGCTGGGCTATACCAGTCTCTATTGGGCACTAGGCGAAGGCAGCTGGGTGCGGTGCTACACGCTAAGCAGCAGCTCTTTGCTCACGCTGGGCACCACCGATACCCGCCACCTGCCCATTGCGGTGCTCAGCTACTCCGAGGCCACGCTGGGGCTGCTGCTGCTCACGCTGCTCCTCTCCTACCTGCCCACCATCTACCAATCTTTTTCGCGGCGCGAAGTGACGGTGGCGCTGCTGGAGCTGCGGGCCGGCACCCCCCCCACGGCCTCCTGCCTGTTGGGCTGGCTCAACCAAGACGGCTCGGTGCTCAACGACAACCAGCAGTGGGCCGACTGGGAGCGCTGGTTTGTGGAGATTGAAGAAAGCCACACTTCGCTGCCCATTCTCTCGTTTTTCCGCTCGCCGCAGCCGGGCCGCTCCTGGGTCACGTGCAGCGGCCTGATTCTGGACACGGCCGCGCTGTTCTTCGCAGCGGTGGCCGGCACCCGCCCTCGCCAAGTCGAAATCACCTTCAAAGCCGGATGCCTGGCCCTGAACCGGGTGTACCGCTTCTTCGACGACAAAGCCGGCACCGAGCCCAAAAGCCTTCAGCCCGGCGAGGAGGAAGACGAGCCCGAACGAGCCGATTTCGACCTGGCCTGCAAGGAATTGGTCGACCATGGCCTTACCATAGTAGAAGACCGCGACGCGGCCTGGAATAGCTACCGCGAACTGCGCAGCCGCTACGTGCCGGCCCTGCGGTTCATGGCCCACCTCACCATGGCGCCCAGTTTAAAGATGACGTAAAGCGCCCTGGGGCGTGCGCAATCGCAGGAGAAAAATAGAACGTCCCGAAGCGTAGAGCATCTCTACCTCGGAAGTAGACTCAATCGCCTGTCATGCTGACGCAGCAAGCATCTTCTCACGCTTGAACAGTTCTGATGTTGATGAGATGCTTCGCTGCGCTCAGCATGACAAGAGGCGCGAGCGAGAGGCTACCTGCTGCATGCCAGCCAGTATGTATGTACCGACGCTTAACCTATTTACTCCCCATCATCAGGCAGGATATTGATGTCCTGCACCAGCACACGCTGCTCAATTTCGCGGCCGCGCTTGGTATTCGCCAGCCCGCCGAGGGCGGTTTCCTTGTAGCGCGTTTCCATGGCCTGGCCCACTTCGCCGAGGGCCGCCACGCACTGGTCGACGGGAATAACCGGGTCGATGCCGGCAATGGCAATCTGAGCCGAGCTAAAGGCAATGGCGGCGGCCGAAGCATTGCGCACCACGCACGGCACCTCCACCAGCCCGGCCACGGGGTCGCACACCAGCCCCAGCATGCACTGAATCGTGACGGCCACGGCCGCAAAGACCTGGTCTACGGGCCCACCGAGGCAATACACAATGGCACCACTGCCCATGGCGGCGGCGGAGCCGGTTTCGGCCTGGCAGCCGCCCACGGCGCCGGCCAGCGAGGCGTTTTGCTCAATAATGAGGGCGATGCCGGCCGCCACAAGCAGCCCTTCCAGAATCTGCCGGTCAGAGAGTTTATGCAAATCCTGCAGCGTAACGAGCACGCCGGGCAGGATGCCCGAGGCCCCGGCGGTGGGCGCCGCCACCACGCGACCCATGCAGGAATTCACCTCTTTGGCTCCCAAGGCACGGGTAATGAGCTGCTTGAACTCGGGCGAGAGCACGGTAACGGGCGAGGCGGCAATCTTCTTGGCGCCGTTGTTTATCATGCCCGAGCGCGACGTCATGTCGCCGGTTAGGCCCTCGTGCACGGCGTCGCGCATCACGTCGTAGGCGCGCTGCAGGCCACTCCATATTTCGTCCTCGGTGCGGCCTTTCTGCTCAATTTCATAAGCCAGAACGGGCTGGTACAGCGGCTCGCCGGTAGCGGCGCAGTGTTCGCCCCAGGAGGCGAAGTCGTTGAAGAGAAGGGACATGGCGGGGTGGGAATTGAGCTAGTAAAAGAAGAGAACGCAAAGCCCCGGCCGAAGGTGTCTTCAACCGGGGCTCAAAGCTACAGGATTGGCGCAGGCGCGGCCCTAGGCAGCGGGCTGGTTTTCGGTTTCCGTCACCAGCTTGATGCTGGCCGAGTTGATGCACAGCCGTAGGCCACCGGGAGGCGGGCCGTCGGGAAATACGTGGCCTTGGTGGGCGTCGCACACGTTGCAGAGCACTTCAACGCGGGTCATGCCGTAGCTGGTGTCTTTCTTGTAGCGAATCGCGCTTTCGTCGACGGGCTGGGTGAAGCTGGGCCAGCCGGTGCCCGACTCAAACTTGGTGCGCGAATCGTAGAGCGGAGTGCCACAGCACACGCAGGCGTACAAGCCGGCCTCGTGGGCCTCGCAGTATTCGCCGGTGAAGGCGCGCTCAGTGCCGTGCTCCCGCGTAACGTGAAACTGCTCCGGCGTGAGCAGCTGGCGCCACTCGGCAGGGGTTTTCTCTACGCGGCGCGGCGAGGGAATGGGGTTATTGGCAAGGCGAATGACATCGTTCCAGGTTTGCATATCGTTGGTGTTGGAGATTGAAAGCAGGTAGATAAAGGGTAAACGCGGCCACGGCCCGGAGGTTTGCCGTAGCACCTCAATAGACGAACGTCAGGCTTCTTCCTTACCCACCAAGCCGCAACTATTGCCCCAAGCTACTTTCCCTCATGAAAATTCTCACCGCCGCTCAAACCCGCCAGCTTGACCAGGCCACCATCCGGGAGCAGCACCTCACCTCGGCCGAGCTGATGGAGCGCGCCGCGGAGGCCCTGGTGGAGTGGTTTTGCGGTTGGCTCGACCAGGAGCAGGCCGGCGAGGTACTGGTGCTGTGCGGGCCCGGCAACAACGGCGGCGACGGACTGGCCGCCGCCCGGCTGCTGCACCAGGCCGGCTACCAGATGCGCGTGGCCCTGCTGCCCGCCGAAACCCAATCGCCCGACTGGCAGCACAACCGCCTACACCTGCCCGAAGCCATTCCCGTAGCCGACATCAGCGAGCAGCAGCTGCCCGAGATTCTGCCCGGCGCGGTGGTCATTGATGCCTTGTTTGGCACCGGCCTGGCCCGGCCGCTTGCGGGGCTGGCGGCCGCCCTGGTCAGGCACCTGAATGCCGCCCACGCCCGCGTGGTAGCGGTTGATATTCCCAGCGGGTTGTTTACTGAAGCGCCCCAGCCCAGGGAAGACGTTGCCGTACGGGCCCAGCATACGGTGAGCTTCGGCACGCCCAAGCTGGCGTTTCTGCTGCCGCAGAACGCCGAATTTGTGGGTGAGTGGCACGTAAAAGATATTGGGCTGAGCCAGGAGTTCATCGCCAGCTCCTCCACGCCCTGGTACTACACCGACGAGGCCGCCGTGGCCGGGGCCCTGCCCGCCCGGGCCCGCTTCAGCCACAAGGGCACCTTTGGGCATGCCTTGCTGCTGGCCGGCAGTTGGGGCAAAGTGGGCGCCGCCGTGCTGGCGGCCAGGGCCTGCCTGCGCGGCGGCGTGGGCCTGCTCACGGCGCGGGTACCGGGCTGTGGGTACGACATCTTCCAAACCAGCGTGCCCGAAGCCATGTGCCTGGCCGACCCCCAGCCCAACTTTATTAGTGCGCTGCCCGACCTGCAGCCCTACCAGGCCGTGGGTATTGGCCCCGGGCTGGGCCAGGACCAAGCCAGCATCGCCGTGCTGCAGCAGCTACTGCAAACCGCCGCGGCTACCACTGCCCACCAGAAGCCCCTACCGCTCGTCATCGACGCCGACGCGCTCAACCTATTAGGCCAGCACCGCGAGCTGCTGGCGCTGCTGCCCGAAAACACCGTGCTCACCCCCCACCCCAAGGAATTTGAGCGCCTTACCGAGCTCGCCCGCGACGACTACCACCGCCTGGAGCTGCTGCGCCGCTTTGCCCAGCAGCACCGCTGCCTGGTACTCCTGAAAGGCGCCTACTCCTGCCTGGCCACACCCGCCGGCGAGCTGCACTTCAACAGCACCGGCAACCCCGGTATGGCCACCGGCGGCAGTGGCGACGTGCTCACCGGCCTGCTGCTCGCCCTGCGCGCCGATGCCCGCCTGCTCCCCTTTCAGGCCGCCCGACTGGGCGTGTATGCCCACGGCCGCGCCGGCGACCTGGCCGCTGCCAAGACCGGCCACGCAGGCCTGATAGCGGGTGACATCGCGCATTACATTGGGCTGGCCCTGCGGGAGGTGGAGGCGTAATGTGGTGGTAATGCGAGCAGCTCAAGATGCCATTTGAGTAGCCAGCACGATGTAGAGACGCGACGCTTCGCGTCTTTGCGTTGAACGATGGTTGGAGCGGGTTACTAATGGCGCAGACGATGAGACGCGAAGTGTCGCGTCTCTACACTGTTCTGACACCCGAACGATTAACGCAGACAGCTTAAAACACGAAATACGCGGCCGCTTGCACGATGAGCAAGCCATCGGTGAGCAAGGCATAGAAGTAGTCGCTGCGGGTTTCGGCAGCGGCATTTACCACCACGGCCGTGAGCACCGCGGGCAGCAACACCGCCAAGGGCGAAGCGCCGCGCGCCAGCCCCACGACCACCGAGGCTACCAGAAACCCCAGCGCCAGCCGCTTGGCGGCGCCCACCCCCAGCACGCCCGGAAAGGTGCGGGTGCCCGCTCGGTGATCGCGCCCATAGTCGCGGATGTCGAACACGATGGCGATAACCATTATCAGGCAGAACCGCTGGCCCATTAGCCACGCCACGGTCGCCACCGAATGGTGCAGCACCAGCGCCGGCAGGCCCACCGTCACGGCGGTCCACACGGTGGCTATCAGGAAGCCTTTAAGTAGCGGCACCTCGCGCAGGGCGCGGGGCCGCCCGTGCCACCGCCACAGCGGCCACGAATACAGCAGGGCCAGGGCCCCCAGCGGCGCCAGCAAGGGCAAGTAGTGCCACCAGCCATCGGCGAAAAAGAAAAAGCCGGCCACCAGCGCGGCCGTGCCCGCCAGCCCCAGCATGAGCAGGCGGTGCCGCTGCTGCCAGGCCTTGCGGGCCGAGTTGCCGGCTGGCTCGCGGTGCTTGAAGGGCAGCGCCGCGTCTAAGTTGTACACGAGCAGGGTGGCCGCAAATACCAGCGTGACCAGTCGGTAGCCGCTCGGCCCAATCGGGGGCCACTGGTGCAGGGTAGCCGCCGTTTGGGCGGCCGCCGCAGCCGCCAGCCAGGCGCTGCTGTAGAGCACGACATCGAGCAGCCGGCCCAGCGGGTGGCGGGGCGCAGCGGAGGCAGATAGCGTTGAATGGGCCACGGGCGAAATTAGCTCAGCGGCCGCAGTCTGGGCCGGTTTACTTCCCGGTTTCGGCGTGCTCGGCATCCACCGGCTTGCTTTCCGGCGAGCCTTGCTGGCGCAGAAAGATGCTCAGCCCAACGATGCTCACGATGCTGAGAAACTCGCTCTGCCAATTCTGAAAGGACTCAAACCAGAACCGCGAGGTGCCCAGGTACTGCAGCGTGCTCACCGGCGCCTTGCCCTCGTGCACCTGCTCAATGCTGTATACTTCGGCCCCGCCCTTGGCGTGCAGCCACACGCAGCCGAAAAATAATGCGAACAGTGCAATGCTGAGCGAGCTTTTGTAGATAGTCAACACCCAGCCGCCCTGGCGCACGGGGCCCGGCGCATTCGGCTTGTTGGGGTCAGGCTCGGCATCCACGTCTTCGTCCTCGTAGAGCTTTTTCGATTCGGAGGAGCCCTTCTGGCGCAGCCATACGGTGAGCACCACGTAGAGGCCCATCTGCAGAAACTCGCTTTCCCAGTTTTCGAAAGTGGCTTCCAGAAAATGGCCCGAAGTGAAGTACTGCCCGGCCGATAGCTGGGCCAAGCCCATTTCCTTTAGCTCGTCGTTGTAGTCGTTCCAGCCCGTGAAGAACTGCCCCGTTAAAGTCAACACTACCAATAGGCCAACGACCAGTAACAAACCGTTTTCGTAGCAAAAACGCCAAAAAGGCGAAGCAGGACGCTTAATAGTCATGCTTCGCCTTTACGTGAAAAGTGCCCGGAGGGTGGAACCAGCGCCACAAAGCCGGACCATGGCCCGGCCGGCCGCGCTGGTTATTCGGCCTTTACCAGCTTCTTCTCGCCGAAGGTTTCTTCGTAGAGCGTAATGCTGTCGTTGATAATGCGGTAGGCGTCTTCGCGGCCCATAAACCGCTCCACCACCACGTGCTTGTTGTGTTCCAGGGCCTTGTAGTCCTCGAAGAAGCGCTGCATCTCCAGCAGCGTGTGCGGGGGGAGGTCGCTGATGTCGTTGTAGTGGTTGACGGAAATGTCGTGGGCAGCTACGGCGATAATTTTATCGTCCTCCTCGTCCTGGTCCACCATCTGCATCACGCCAATGACTTTGGCCTCCACGAGGCACATGGGCACGATGTCGACGGAGCAGAGCACCAGAATGTCCAGTGGGTCCTTATCGTCGCAATAGGTTTGCGGGATGAAGCCGTAGGCGGCGGGGTAGTGCACGGCCGAGAAAAGCACGCGGTCGAGCTTCAACAGGCCGCTTTCTTTATCCAGCTCGTACTTGCCTTTGCTGCCTTTGGGAATTTCAATGATGGACTGAACGACTTTGGGGGTTTCATCGCCGCGCGTTACGTCGTGCCAGGGGTTGAAATGGGGGGTCATGTATCGTGAATGGATTGGAATAAGACAGAACAAAAAGCTCTCCTCCTTGCCAAGAAGGGGACGTTGCCACGCGAGCGGCAATTGGGGTGGTTGAGCCGTCGGCTCGAACATCTCCCCCTTGCTAAGGAGGGGAGTTACTACTTAGTATTTCAGCACTTCAGCTAATGGAACCCCTGAGCAGCCGCTAGGTTCTTGGATGTGCAGGAAGCGCGCCACGGTAGCCGCAATGTCGACCACGTGCACAGGCGCCGTGGACTCGCCGTGCTTTACGTGCCAGCCCCAAAAAAGTAGCGGCACGTGGGTATCATATTGCCAGGAAGCGCCGTGGGTCGTGCCTTTGATAACCGGAAACGAATAGGCTTCGAGCCAGCCGGGCATCAGCACGGCCAGGACATCGCCGGAACGCGGCGCATAAAAGCCGTTTTCCTCAAACATGCCGGCGCCGGTGCTCCAGTGCGCGTTTTGCAGGTCGGAGGCGGTGCGGGCCAGGGCCACACCGGGCAGCGTGCGCAGAATGCCGGCCACTTCTTCCTGGGTTTTGGCCAGGTCCAGGCCTTTCTGGGCCAGCAGGGGGCGGTTGAGGTACACCTGCAGGTTTTCAAAGTCGAGCACCCAGGCACCGGGGCCGTGGCGGCGCGTGAGCACGCGCTGCACCGAGTCGCGCATTTGGGCGATGCCCACGCCGCCACCGGGCAAGTGGTGCTCCTGCAAGAAGCCCACCGCATGGGCAGCGCCGTGGTCGGCGGTGAGGAACACCAGCGCCTGCCCCTTGCCCACGGTCTTGTCGAGGGCGGCCAGCAGGCGGGCCAGGTCGCGGTCGAGGCGCAGGTATGTGTCTTCGGTTTCGACGGCATTGGCGCCAAACTGGTGGCCCACGTAGTCGGTGCAAGAGAAGCTGACGGCAAGCATGTCCGTGATGCCGGCGCGCTGGCCCAACTGCTCGGCCCGCAGGGTTTCAATGGCAAAATCGGCGGTGAGGCTGTTGCCGAAGGGCGTGGACCGAATCAGGTCCAGGTTCTGGGGAGCGGGTTGGGGCGAGATTTCCCCGGCCGCCTTCTCCAACGACTTCACGGAGGCCACCGGGGCGGCGCTCAGCCGCGGTAGGTCGTGGGGGAAGGTGGGCGTGGTTTCGCCCTTAAACACGCTTTCCCACGGCACGTCGTCGGCCGAGCTTTCGGTATATTGAGCCAGGGGCAGCAGGGTTTCCCAGGGCTTGCTGAGGTACTGCGCCGGCCGGCCCTCGGTATTGAACTTAGTAACCCACTCGGGCAGCTGCTTCATGTAAAACGTGCTGCTGATGAAGGCGCCGTTTTCGCCGTCGTACCAATAAGCGGCGTTAGCGCCGTTGCCGGCCGGCAGAATGCTGCCCCGGTCCTTCATGCTCAGCCCAATTACCTTGCTCTGGAAGTTTGTAGCCAGCCGCAGCTCATCGCCGATGGTGGTGGTGAGCAGGTGGCGCGGGCTCTGCTGCCCGGCCACCACGCTGCCGCCCACGGGTTGCACGGTACGGTCTTCGGTTACGTAGGTGCCGCGGCCGGTTTCGCGCTCCCACCAGTTGTTGCCGATGATGCCGTTGGCCGAGGGCGTGGCGCCCGTGTAAATGCTGGCGTGGCCCGGCCCGGTGTAGGTGGGCACGTAGTTGTAGTGGCAGCTTTCGAAGCTAAACCCCTGGCCCAGTAGGCGCTTGAAACCATCGTTGCCCAGCTTGCTCCAGTAGCGGTAGAGGTAGTCGTACCGCATCTGGTCAATCACGATGCCGACGACGAGCTTGGGCCGGGGCACCGGCTGGCTGGCTTTCTGGCCAAATGAAGGAACTGCCAGCAAGGCCGCCAGCGAAAAGGCTAATATCTTTTTCAAGAGAAAACAGGTAAGACTACGTGGGCGCAAAGATACCCCCGCACTCTGTGATGCCGAGCGCCGCGCCGCATCTCGCTCCCGTCTCTTGTCATGCTGGTGCACGCGAACTGCTTCGCGGCGCGCTGCCTGACCGCCTAAAACACGCTAATCCTCCATCCCTCATTGACTTGAAACCCACCCTCATCTTCGACATGGACGGCGTGCTCGTCGACAACACGCCCTACCAGGCCCGGGCTTTTCAGCTCTTATTCCGCGACCTGGGCCTGACCACCAATGCCCGCCAGCTGCTGCGCCGGCTCAACGGCATGCCGGCTACCGACATCCTCAAAACAGTGTTTCGCAACCCTGTGCCCGAGAAGAAGCTTAAGGAATACGCCTCGCAGCGCGAGTTCCTGTACCGCACCCTCTATTGGACCAAGCGGCGCGCCATGCCCGGCCTGCGCCCGTTTCTGGAGGCCGCCCGTGCGGCCGGGTTTAAAATTGGGCTGGGCACCGGCTCGGCTCCCGAAACCATCACCTACATCATCGACCACCTCGACCTGCGCCATTACTTCGACGTAGTGGTGGGCAAGGACGATGTGGAAAAAGGCAAACCCCACGCCGACACCTTCACTGCGGTAGCCGCCAAGCTGGGCGCAAAGCCCGAAGACTGCATTGTGTTCGAAGATGCCGTATTGGGCGAGCAGGCGGCCTACAAAGCCGGCATGCGCGTGGTAGCGGTGGCCTCCTCGCTGAAGGAAAAGGATTTCCAAGCCCCGCTCGCCGTCATCAAAGACTTCACCGGCTTCACCCCCGAGCGGCTGCTGGAGCTACTCGCGCAGCAGCCCAATGCCCCGAAGCCGGACAAGCAGCGCGCTCAGCGCCAGTACATGCACTTATAAAACCCACTACAAAATCATAATGCCCAATGATAGCACTGCCAAGATTGGTAGGGCTATCATTGGGCATCTGCTTATTCCACCGTCAGGGTGCGGGCCACACGCTGGTCGCCAACTTGTACTTGCACCCGGTACAAACCAGCCGGGCGGCCCAACAAGGGCACCTCAGCAGCCCCACCAGTTTCCATGAGACTCACAGGCTGCTCGAATACCACGGTGCCCTGTGCGTCGCTCATCCTCACCGTAGCGCGGGTAGCGCCGGGCACCGCCGGCACTTTCACCGTGGCGCGGATGTGCGCCGGGTTGGGGTACACACTTAAATCTGCCAGGGTTTCGGGGGCCTGCGCACGGGCCGCTGGCCCGGCCAATAGCATAAATAATGGCAACGGCATGGCCAGCTGCCGACTGCTTGAAAGGAGCGCAGAGGAAGTGATGGTGAACATAGCGAAGGTGTGAAAGGACGAAAGAATAGAAGTAGCAGCGTCGCCAGCAGTGCGGCGATGCCGATTCAACGCAGCCCTGCACGAGTCGGTATGCGGCTCTTGTCCAATTGCTGCGCTATCACGACCAACCCCCGGTCATTCACGACGAAACCTGAAAAAGGATGCTCTTAGCACGAATTGTTGGCGTTTCCACTTCTTTCGACTGCATAAAAAAGGCCCGCCTCTATGAGAGGCGGGCCTTTTTCTATAATCAGCATTGTGTCAAGAACAAGCGCAGCTACCGGGAGGCAGTTCAACCGCGTGCTTGGGCTAGCCAGCAGCCAGTGCCTCGGCGCCACCCACGATTTCGAGAATCTCGGTCGTGATAGCTGCCTGACGCGTGCGGTTGTAAGTCAGCTTGAGGGCCTTGAGCAATTCACCGGCGTTTTCGGTGGCTTTGTCCATGGCCGTCATCCGAGCGCCGTGCTCCGAAGCGTTACTTTCCAGCACCGCCTTGTAGAGCTTGATTTTCAGCGACTGCGGAATTAGCGTTTGCACGATTTCCTCCTTGCTGGGCTCGAACAGATAATCCACGTTGGCCGTGGTTTCGGCCAGCACATTAGCAATTTTCGCCTCTCGTGGCGTAGCAGGTGCCAGCACCGATGCCACTTGCACCAGGGGCAGCAGCTGCTCGGTGCGCACAATCTGCGTGGCCACGTTCTTAAACTCGTTGTACACCATCACCACCTCGTCGTAGGTGCCGTTGCGGAAGCCATCCATGGCCACTTCTGCCGCCTCGCGCACCGTCTCAAACGACAGCTTAGCGAAGACGTGCGTGAAGTTGCCCACGATGTTGCCTTTGCGGGTGTAGTAGTCGTGCGCCTTCTTGCCAATGGCAAGCACCGAAATGCTGGCGGCCGGCAGGTTAGCGTAGCGCTCGGCAATGAGGGCATTCACGCCCTTGAACACGTTCGAGTTGAACGCGCCCGCCAGACCACGGTCCGAGGTAACGGCAATAACCAGCACCTTGCGCACGTCGCGGGCGACGCCGTAGTCGCTTACGATGTCGGCATCAGCCGTGCGCGTCAGGTTCGCCAGAATGGTGTTCAGGCGCTGGGCGTAGGGCCGCATCCGGATGATGTTGTCCTGGGCACGACGCAGCTTGGCCGCCGCCACCATTTTCATGGCTTTGGTAATCTGCTGCGTGCTCGTCACCGACTGAATGCGGCTGCGGACTTCTTTTAAGCTTGCCATTCTTTGGGAATTAAGAACGAAGAATGAAGAATGAAGAATTGCTGCTCCAGTAACGGCAGCTACAATTCCTCATTCTTCATTCGTCGTTCCTCATTAATTAATTTACGAAGCGTAGCTCGCCGACACGTCCTTGGCTACCTCGCGGATGGCCTTGGTGCCAGCGTCCTCCAGCTTGCCAGCCTTCAGGGCCTTCAGCACGTCGGGGTAGCGTGAGTTCATCACTTGGCCAAACTCCTTCTCGAACTCACGCACGCGGTTAACCGGAACGCTGTCGAGGAGACCGTTGGTGGCGGCGTAGATGATGGCCACCTGGTCTTCCACCTTCACAGGCGAGAACTGGGGCTGCTTCAGGATTTCGAGGTTGCGACGGCCACGCTCAATGGTGAGCTTGGTCGAGGCGTCGAGGTCGGAACCGAACTTGGCGAAGGCTTCCAGTTCGCGGAACTGGGCCTGGTCAAGCTTCAAGGTACCGGCCACTTTCTTCATCGACTTAATCTGGGCGTTACCACCCACGCGCGATACCGAGATACCCACGTTGATAGCCGGACGCACACCCGAGTTGAACAAGTTCGTCTCGAGGAAAATCTGGCCGTCGGTGATGGAAATCACGTTGGTCGGGATGTAAGCCGATACGTCACCCGCCTGCGTCTCAATCAGGGGAAGGGCCGTCAGCGAACCGCCGCCTTTCACCAAATGCTTGATGCTGTCGGGCAGGTCGTTCATGTTCCGGGCGATTTCGTCCGAAGCGTTGATTTTAGCGGCCCGCTCCAGCAAGCGGCTGTGCAGGTAGAATACGTCGCCGGGGTATGCCTCACGTCCGGGAGGACGACGGAGCAGCAGCGACACCTCGCGGTAAGCCACGGCCTGCTTCGACAAGTCGTCGTAAACCACCAGGGCGGGACGACCCGTGTCGCGGAAGAACTCGCCGATGGCAGCACCGGTAAAGGGAGCGTAGAATTGCAGCGGAGCCGGGTCAGCGGCCGGAGCAGCTACTACCACCGTGTAGTCCATGGCACCACCTTTGGTCAGCGACTGCACCACTTGGGCGATAGTCGAAGCCTTCTGGCCGATGGCCACGTAAATGCAAAATACGGGCTGGCCCGCTTCGTAGAATTCGCGCTGGTTTAGGATGGTATCGATGGCCACAGCCGATTTACCCGTCTGGCGGTCACCGATAATCAGCTCGCGCTGACCACGGCCAATCGGAATCATGGCATCAATCGACTTGATGCCGGTTTGCATCGGCTCAGTTACGGGCTGACGGAAGATTACACCGGGAGCCTTGCGCTCGAGGGGCATTTCGTACAGCTCGCCCTGGATGGGGCCACGGCCGTCGATGGGCTGGCCGAGGGTGTTTACCACACGGCCCACGATGCCTTCGCCTACTTTAATCGAGGCAATTTTGCGGGTACGCTTCACGGTGGCGCCCTCTTGGATGCCCGAGTAGTCGCCGAGCAGTACGGCACCTACGTTGTCTTCTTCGAGGTTGAGTACGAGGCCTTGCAGGCCGTTCTCAAACTCAATCAGTTCGCCCGCTTGGGCTTTGCTCAGTCCGTAGATGCGGGCCACACCGTCGCCGATTTGCAACACGGTGCCGACTTCTTCCAGCTCGGCTTCGGACTTGAAATTGGACAGCTGCTGCCGCAGGATTGCGGATACTTCGTCCGGACGTACTTCTGCCATGGTTTGGGAATGTTTAGTATTAAGTATCGGGTAGTCAGTAGTCGGTAAAGGGCGGTTGGTGGTCGGTGGCAGGCCGTCGTTTCCGACTCTCCCCTACCGACTGGTAACTACCAGCTACAGACTACCAGAGTAACTATTTTCTTGCAAAGAGATGCGCATCTTGCGAAGGCTGGTGCGCACCGAATCATCAATCTGGATGTCGCCCACCCGCAGCACGAAGCCGCCGATGAGGTCCGGGTTCACCTTCTCGGTGAGCTTCACGTTGGTGAGGCCGGTTTGCTGGGTTACCAGCTTTTCCAGTTCAGCGCGCGAGGCTGCATTCAGCGGGGTGGCCGAAGTCACTTCCGCCATCTGAATGCCCTGCATGGCGTTGTACTGCACCTGAAACTCGGTGCCCATGCTTTCCAGCGCCGCCTCCCGGTTCTTGCTGGTGAGGATGGTGAAGAAACGCATGGTCATGTCCGATACCTTGCCTTTGAAGATGGCGTTCAGGATGGCCAGCTTCTTGTCGTGCTTCACAATCGGGTTGCGCAGCAACAGCCGCAGCTCACGGCTTTCGGCCATGGTCTTGCTCAGCAAGTCCATGTCCTCCTTCACGCTTTCCAGCGTGCCCATTTCCTTGCCCAAGTCGAGGAGCGACTTGGCGTAGCGGGCCGCTACTCGTTGGTCAGCCATTGGATTGTATTAGTTGTCAATTGAGTGGTTAGCAGTTGTCAGGGCTGTTATGGATGGCTGATAATAGCCTAACAACTGACAACTAAACGCTATCAACTAGTTCAGTTTAACGTCTTTCAGGTACGAATCCACCAGCTGCGTTTGGGCGGCTGGCTCAGCGAGTTCACGGCGCAGAATGCGCTCGGCGATGTCGACCGACAGTTGGGCGGCGGTGTTTTTCACCTCGGCCAGCGCGGCGTTTTTCTCGGCTTGGATGGCTTCGCGGGCTTGCTGCGTGATGCGGTTGGCTTCTTCCACGGCTTTGGTCTTTTCCGTTTCGCGGAATTGGTTGACCATAACCTGGGCTTCCTGCATCATGCGGTCGCGCTCCTGGCGGGCATCAGCGAGCAATTTTTCGTTGCCGGCTTTCAGCTGCTGCATCTCAATTTTGGCCTGGTCGGCCATGCGCAGGGCGCTTTCGATGCTGTCTTCCCGCTCGCGCAACGAAGCCATAATGGGCTTCCAAGCGAACTTGGTCAGGATGAACAGGAGCAGTAAGAACAGGACCGTCTGCCAGAACAGCAGGCCCAATTGGGGGGTGATTAAGTCCATACTCTGTTAGTAATAAGTAGTGAGTAGTAAGTAGCAAGCACCGGGCACGTAGAAGTCGATTATCTAGATACTCGCTACTTACTGCTTGATACTAAAGAAAAGCAGCCCGCGCCGCGCCGCGAGGGGCGGACGCGCCAGCGGGCTGCCGAACTTGTAGCGGCTACTTCTACAGTTTGAAGCTCACCAGCAGGCAGACTACCACTGCGAACAGTGCCAGACCTTCGATAAGAGCGGCGGCAATCAGCATTACCGTCTGGATTTTACCCGAAGCATCGGGCTGACGGCCAATGGCGTCCATGGCGCTACCGCCGATGCGGCCGATACCAACACCAGCACCCAAAGCAACCAGACCAGCACCAATACAGGCACCCATTACGGCAAGGTTATTACCGTTTCCGGCTACAGCGGCAACAGCCTGCAAGAACAAAGAGAGAAGCATAAATTTTGAAAAAGAGAAAAAAAAGAAATTGAAAATCAGCTAACCGCGACTGGGGGGAGGAGCGCCGCGGGTTCGCAGGAAAAACGTGGATTAGTGGGTGGCGTGGGTCGTTTCCGAACCATCGTCGTAGCCCATCTGGTAGTCGGCATCGTGGTGGTCTTCCACGGCACCGCCGATGTACATGGCCGACAGCAGCGTGAAGATGTAGGCCTGTAACAGCGCCACTAGCAGCTCGAGCATGCTGATAAACAAGCCAAAAGCAAGCGACAGCGGGCTCACAGCCACCGACTTGAACAGGAAAATCAGGCTGATAAAGCTCAGGATGATGATGTGACCGGCCGTGATGTTGGCGAAGAGTCGCACCATCAGGGAAATGGGCTTAATGAAAATACCCACGATTTCTACCGGCACAATGATGGGCAGAAGCCACAGCGGCACGCCCGGAGGACGGAAGATGTGGCTCCAGTAGTACTT
Source organism: Hymenobacter plasmatis (assembly GCF_020711255.1). Lineage (GTDB taxonomy): Bacteria > Bacteroidota > Bacteroidia > Cytophagales > Hymenobacteraceae > Hymenobacter. The sequence continues at coordinate 101,049 of NZ_JAJFAW010000013.1, read as the reverse complement.
GTTAGAGCTGAACAACGTGATGAGCAGCGTGGCCACGGCCAGCATGAACGTTACGGTGATGTTACCGCTCAGGTTGGCCGCTCCAGGCGTAAGACCCAGCAGGTTATTGAACCAGATGAAGAAGAAGATGGTGAGCAGGTACGGCATGTAACGCTCGTACTTCGGGCCAATGCTCTTCTTCGCTACTTCGTCGCGGATGAAGAGAACGATGGGCTCTAGCATGGACTGGATGCCTTTGGGCGCGCGGCCGTGGCGCTTGGTATAGCCGCTGGCTACCGCCCGGAAAATCAGAATCAGAATCAGGCAGCTCAGCATGAGCGAGGCCACGTTCTTGGTGATGGAGAAGTCGTAGACTTTGCTGCCGTCTTCGGCGACCAAGTGGCCTTCCTCAATCTTCAGACCGTTGTAAGTACCATTGGCCGAGTGGTGAAACTGGCTCGAGGAAAACACCGATAGGCCTTTGCTGGGCTGGTAGGCAATAATGGGCAGCGGCAGGGTAACGTGGGTGCCGGTGTGCTCGTTGCCCAACGTGGCGAAGTGCCATTCGTGCTCATCGGCAACGTGCTCCATGATTACTTTGCCTGGGTCGAAATTTTCCGACTGGGCGGCTTCAACAGCACCCGTTTCGTGCTGAACTGCAAATGAAGGCAGTGTGAAGAAAAAACAGAGGGCGAGCAGTAAATGCTTCATTAAGTCTGACTTAGGGACGGCAGCGGCGGAAGGAGCTCGCGAGCCGTTTACCCTTATTTTGAAAACGGGCGCAAGTTACTAAGGATAGCCCAGATTTCAAATCCAGCATACAAAAAGTACAGAATGAAGAAGGCAATGAGCAAGCTCATAGTGCCCTGGTTATGCACCCCACCGGCCCGGTACAGATAGATACCCAGCACCAGGATTGACCCCAGAAACCGCAGCACCACGCCACCGAAATACGCGGCAATGAAATAGTCCTGCTTTACGGCCGTGACGCGGGCAGTGAGGTAATATGTGCCGCCCGTAAGAACAGCTAACAGTAGCAGAACCCGCGCCGAATACGGGTGAATAATCTGGGGGCCAAATTGGGCGCTTAGCAGGTAGATGATGGCGGCCAGCGCCAGGGTGAACGCAGCTAGGTACAGCAGGAAACGGGGCATCGAAAATTATTTCGTCAGGGAGCGGATGACTTGGTAGAGCGCCACAAACAGCCCCAGCACCATCAGGCCCACGGTGTAGTACGGGGTGGTGTTATGAAAATGGCCATCGAGCCAAGTGCCGGCCCAGGCACTGAGCCCGATAATGGCCAGCATGGTAAAGGCAATGCCGGAGTACTTGGCCACATTACTGGCCTGGTCGGCGGGCGTTTCGGGCTTAGTCGGTTCGGAAGCCATAGCAATAAGGAAAGAACAAGGGCAGAAAGGTAATGGGCAAAAATCCAGCAATCTTACCTGCCTGAAACGGGACCGTGCCCACCGAAATGAAAAAACGTAATTTTACTGCTCTACCTACGTTTACTCCTCTGCCTACGTTAGCGCTCTGGCACCTGGGCGCTAAAACGAACATTTCGGCTTGCTTCCGGCGTTCCGCGGCCAGCTGGTTGTCTTTATCCCTTCCTTTGACTTTGACACGACATTTGCTCAAATACCGCTGGGCTACGTTGCTCGCCTTCCTGCTGGGGATGGGTGCGGCGGGCTGTGCGTCGGACAAAAATCTGGTTTCGCACGCTTTCAACAACGTGGCCGCGCGCGACAATGCCTACTTCCTGGCCCGTGAGAAGCTGCACGAAACGGAAGAGAAGCTCTACGCCGCGCGCGTGAACGACTACAACCAGACCCTGCCGCTGTTTCCTACCCTGGACAGCACTTCCGTGCGAGCCAACCGGGCAGAGCTGAACGATATTATTAAGAAGGCTTCAATGCCGATTCAGCACCGGCCGGGCTCCGACTGGACCGATGACGCCTACATCCTGGTGGGCTGGGCGCGGTTTTATCAGATGCAGTTCGACGATGCGGCGCTCACGTTTAAGTACGTTAACTCGACCAGCAAAGACGCCAACGCCAAACACGAGGCGCTGATTGGGCTGATGCGCACCTTCGTGGCCCAGGGCGAATATGAGAGTGCCAAGGCCGTGTCGGATTTGCTCGACAAAGAAAGCGGCCTGCCCAAAGACGCCCGGCAGCTGTTTCTGACCCGTGCCGACTATTACATCCGCACCGATGAGCCGGCCAAGGCCATCCCGCAGCTAGAGCGGGCCATTCCACTTATTGAGCTAAAAAATGAACGGTCGCGTACCCGCTACGTGCTGGCGCAGCTATATCAGGACGCCGGCGAAAACAAAAAAGCCTACGACCAGCTCAACCTGATTCTGGCCCGCAACCCGCCTTATGAGCTCGACTTTTTTTCTAAGCTCATGCTGGCGCAAGTGTCGGACCTGAACCAGAAAGACCGCGCCCGGCTCGACAAATACTTTGCGGCCTTGCTAAAGGACTCCAAGAATAAGGACTACCGCGACAAGGTTTTCTACGAAATGGCGCGGCTCAACTACCGCGAAAAGAATTTTCCGGAAGCACTGCGGCTGTTGCAGAAGTCCATCAAGGCTACCACGACCAACCGCCTGCAGAAAAGCTACACGTATTTGCTGGCCGGCCGCATCTACTACGAAGACCTGCAGAAGTACCGCCTGGCAGCGGCGTACTACGACAGCACGGTACAGAACCTGGCCAAGGAAGCCAAGACCTATGCCGCCATTAAGGAGCGCAGCGAGATTTTACGGGACTTTGCCAAGCAGTACACCATCATCGAAACGCAGGACAGCCTGCAGGCCCTGGCCCGCCTGAGCCCGGAGGCGCTGGACCAAAAGCTCAACCTGTACGCCGACGTCGAAATTGAGCTAAAGCAGAAGGAGGCCGACCGCCTGGCGGCGCTGAAGAAAGCCAACGACAAAGCAACCGAGTTTGCCTCCCGCACCAGCAACACGGGCCTGAGCACCCTGCCCGGCAGCCCCACTAACGACAACCTGACGGCCTTCGACCCCATGGCCCCGGCCTCGGGCGGCAAGTGGTATTTCGACAACCCCGCCACCCTGGGCACGGCGCGCGCCGACTTCGTGCGGAAGTGGGGCAACCGCCAGTTGCAAGACAACTGGCGCATCAGCAGCCAGGCCAACAGCTCGCCCAATGCGCCCCGCAACGCGGGGGCACCCGCTGCCCTCAACAGCGGCGGTAGCAACGGCGCGCCGCGGCCCGCTGGCGCACGAGCCGACTCGGCGGCTACTGCCACCACTGCCGCTGCGGCAGCCGACCCAGTGGCGCAGAAAAGCACTTTGGTAGCACAATACCGCAGCCAGCTGCCCCTCACGCCAGCCCAACTTCAGGCCTCGGATGCGCAGGTAGAAGCGGCGCTGTATGAGCTGGCTGGCATCTACAAGGAACAGCTCAAGGAGCGGGAAAAGGGCTTCGACACCTACGAGAAGCAGGTAGCCCGCTACCCCCACGGCCAGCACGCCCCCGATGCCTACTACCTGCTGTACCTGTACTACAAAGACAAGCCGGATGCGGGCAAGATGGCCCAATACGCCGCAGCGCTGCAACGCGAATTTCCCACTTCCGTGTATGCCAAGCTGATTGCTGACCCGCTCTACCGCGAACACGAGCTGGCACTGCACAATGCCGTAGCCAGCCGCGTCGATTCGGCCTTTACCTTCTACAAAAACCAACAGTTTAAGAAGGCAACTGCCGTACTGGCCCGCACCGAAAAGCTGTACCCCAAGAGTGACTTAGCCGACCGGGTGGCTTACCTGAAAACGCTGTTGGTAGTCCGCACCCAGCCGCCGCTCACGGCGCGGGCGTCGGTGGAGAAGTTCTACCAATCGTACCCCGAAAGCCCCTTGGTGCCGCTGGCCCAGGAGCTGGCCGAAACCTACAAAAGGCAAAGTGCCGGGCAAATAGCCGGCGCCCTGGCTTCCACAGAGAAACCGGTGGTGTCGGTTTTCCGGCCGGGTGAAGTGGAGAACCGGATGCGCATTTTCTTCAAGGAAAACGAAACGCCGGCCAAGGCATTAAATCCCACTTTGGCTGCCCCAGCTGAGGCACCCAAAGCCACCCCGGCACCTGCCTCCCCTACTTCCAGCAGCGCCGAAAAGGTATTGCCCGGCGGCACGGTTAAGTCTGCTCCGGCTACTGCACTTAGCCCAACAACTTCCCCGAAGCTGCCGGATTCAGCTCAACCTGTTGTTCCTACGCCTGGGTCGGCACCTGCGCCTACTACCTCGTCTACAGCTCCGCCGGCATCCACCCCTGGCAATGCCACCGCACCCAGCGGTACCGCTCCGGCGGCTACCCCGGCTCCGGTGCCTTCGCTCCCGGCCGCCCCTGCCACGGCCTACACCACCCAGTTAAGCGGACCGCATGCAGTGGTGCTGGTGTTCCCCAAAGCCACGCCGCCCGCTGCCGACCTGTCAGCTCAACTGACGACTTACAACAACCGGTTTTTCCGGGCCAACAACCTACAGATTGAGACCCCGGCGCTCGGGGCTGACCAGGCGTTGGTAGTAGTGCGGACGCTGCCGGGTGCCAAAGTAGCCCAGAGCTATGCCACCAAGCTGCGCGGGCCGCAGTCGCCACTGGCCCGGTTGCGGGGCGCGGGCTACCAAACCCTGGTTATCAGCATGGAAAACCTGGCTTTGCTGCAAGCCAGCGGGGATTTGGCCGGATATTTGACCTTCTATCAGCGCGTTTATAAGTAATTTTTGTGGGCTGAAAAGGGCCTACAGCCTCCGGCCCACGCTGGAGGCTTTATTTTTGCTTAATTATTCTGTATTTATCCCTTATGCCCACTTCCTCCCCCGCCCGCCGCCCCAAGCCGACGCCCCTGAAAACTGTGCGCAAGGGGCGGTTCACGGCGTTCACGCGCACCATGTGGCTGCTATTTGGCGCCGGCGTGGTGGGGTTGGGCTTGTTTGTGCTGGCGGTGAGCGGCAACTTCCTGAATTTGTTTGGGCGCATGCCCAACCTGAAAACGCTGGAAAACCCCCGCTCGGAGCTGGCCTCGGAAATTTATTCGGCCGACGGGGTTTTGTTGGGCAAATACTTCCGCGAGAACCGCACGCCGGTGGAGTTCAAGGACCTGCCCCAGAACCTGATTGATGCCCTGATTGCCACCGAAGATGTCCGCTTCGAGCAGCACTCGGGCATTGACATGAAAAGCGTGTTCCGGGCCGTGGCCGGCGTGGCCACGTTCAACCACAACGGCGGCGGCTCCACGCTCACCCAGCAGGTAGCCAAGGTGTTGTTCCGCACCCGCGGCGACCTCAACGACGGCACCCTGAACGGCACTGGTAAAGTGGGCCTGCTCATTACAAAAGCCAAGGAGTGGATTCTGGCCATCCGCCTGGAGCGGAACTACACCAAGCGCGAAATCATGCGCATGTATCTCAATACGGTGGAGTATGGCTCTAACTCCTTTGGCATCAACACGGCCGCCAAAACCTTCTTCAACAAGAAGCCCAAGGAGCTGACCACGCCCGAGGCCGCCACTCTGGTGGGCATCGTGAACGCGCCCGGGCGCTTTAGCCCCGTGGCCCATCCCCAGCGCTCTAAAATGCGCCGCAACTGGGTGTTGCGCCAAATGGCTAAGTCGCACTACATCACCGCCACGGAGCTGGCCGCCGACACGGCCAAGCCCATTGTGCTGCACTACTCGGTGGAGAACCCGGCCAAAGGACTGGCGCCGTATTTCCGGGCCGAGGTGGCGAAGTCGCTGCTGGCTTGGGCTAAAGAAACTGACCACGACCTCTACGCCGACGGCCTGAAAATCTACACCACCATCGATTCGCGCATGCAGGCCTACGCCGAGAAATCGGTGGCCGAGCACCTGTCCTTACAGCAGAAGTGGTTTACCGCCCACTGGAAGGGCCAGCTGCCCTGGCGCGACGAAACCGGCAAGGTCATCCCCGACTTTCTGAACACGGCCATGCGGCGCACCCAGCGCTACAAGTCGCTGATGAACATCTACGACGGCAACCGCGACTCGGTAAATTACTACCTGCATAAGAAGTACAAGATGCAGGTGTTTACCTGGCAGGGCGAGAAGGAAATGATGATGTCGCCGCTCGACTCACTGGCGTACTACAAGCGCTACCTGCAAGCCGGGTTCATGGCCATGAACCCGCTCAACGGCCAGGTGAAGGCCTGGGTAGGCGGGCCCAATTACAAGTTCTTCAAATTTGACCACGTGCGTCAGGGCAAGCGCCAGCCCGGCTCCACGTTCAAGCCCATTGTGTACACGGCAGCCATCGACCAGGGCTTTTCGCCTTGCTACCCGCGGCCGGATGTGGCCACCACGTTTCCGGCGGTAGCAGGCCGTGAGGCGTACACGCCCAAAAACTTTGAGGGCGGCTTTTCGGGGCGCGTGTTCACCCTGCGTCAGGCCCTGGCCCGCTCCATGAACTCCATCACGGCCTGGCTGGTAATGAAGCTCACGCCCGAAACCGTCGCCACCTACGCCAAGCGCCTCGGCATCACCTCCCCGGTCGACGCCGTGCCGTCGATGGGCTTTGGCACGTCCGATTGCAGCATTTTCGAGCTGTGCGGGGTCTACTCTACGTTCGTCAACAAAGGCGTCTGGACTGCCCCTATTATGGTCACCCGCATCGAGGACAAGAACGGCAACGTGCTGCGCGAGTTTGTGCCCCAAACGAAAGAAGTGCTGAGCGAGGAAACGGCCTACATCATGACCAACATGCTGCAAGCCAGCACCACCGAGCCCGGCGGCACCAGCACCATCCTGCACACGGGCTTTAACTTCCCGTATGAAATCGGGGCCAAAACCGGCACCACCTCCAACTACTCCGACGCCTGGTTTATGGGCATCACGCCCGACCTCGTGTGCGGCATGTGGATAGGCGGCGAAGACCGCAGCATTCACTTCCGCACCGGTGCGTATGGCCAGGGCGCACGGCTGGCGCTGCCGCTCTACGGCCTGTTTATGCAGAAGGTGTACAAGGATAAGAGCATCGGCATCAGCACCGCCCCATTCCCCAAGCCTGCGGCCCCACTGAGCATCGAAATCGACTGCTCGAAATACTACGGTGGCCAGCGCGACACCATTCCCGATGCGCAGAAGCTGGACCGCCGCGACCCGGTCGACTTGAGCGAGGAAGATATTTAGCGCCTTGCCATCATTCCCTTTTACTTCGTGGCCGGCGACCTTTCGTCGGCCATTTTTGTTGTTCTCAGTACCGTTGTATTGGGTGTTCTTCCTTCCAGAAAATCCGTACAACCCGTCTTAATCCGTGATTTATGGCCGCCAAAGAGCACCTGCAAGCCCAAATAAGCGCCCTGCCACACAAGCCCGGCGTGTACAAGTATTTTGACGATGAGGGCATTATCTACGTGGGCAAGGCCATCGACCTGCGCAAGCGGGTGAGCAGCTACTTCACGAAGCAAGACCACAACAAGAAAACCCAGCAGCTGGTCAAGAACATCAAGCGCATCGAATTCACGATTGTGGACTCTGAATCCGATGCCTTTCTGCTTGAGAACAACCTCATCAAGCAGCATCAGCCCAAGTACAACATCCTGCTCAAGGACGGCAAAACGTATCCGTACATCTGCCTGACTAACGAGCGATTCCCGCGCCTCATTCCCACCCGCAACAAGATTAACGACGGCTCGCGCTACTACGGCCCCTACGCCAATGGCACGGCCTTGAACGTGCTCTTGGAGCTCATCCGGGCCCTGTACCCACTGCGCACCTGCAACTTCAACCTGAGCCCGCAAAACGTGGCTGCCGGTAAGTTTAAGGTTTGCCTGGAGTATCACTTGGGCAATTGCAAGGGTCCCTGCGAAAACCACGAGGACGAAGCGCAGTACAACGGCTACATCCAGCAAATCCGCAACATCCTCAACGGCGACCTGCGCGTGCCCAAGCAGTACTTCCGCGAGCAAATGACTGCCGCCGCCCAGGACATGCAATACGAGCTGGCGCACCAGTTCAAGGTCAAGCTCGATAAGATTGAGGCCTTCCAAGTGAAGAGCACCATCGTCCACGCCACGCTGACCAACATCGACGTGTTCGCTATTGCCAGCAACGAGAAATCGGCCTTTATCACCTACCTCAAGGTGATGAACGGGGCTATCATTCTTACGCAGTCGCTGGAAGTGCAGAAGAAGCTGGACGAGGAGGATGCCGAAATCCTAGCGCCCTTGGTGATGCAAATGCGCCAAGAATTCGAAAGCGAATCCCGCGAAATACTCACCAACGTGGCCCTGGAGCTCCCCCTTCCCGGCGTCACCGTATCAGTACCTCAGATTGGGGACAAGCGCAAGCTTATTGAGCTGGCCCTCAAAAACGTGCTGTACGCCCGCAAGGAAAAGGAAAGCATGAACGACCGCAGCAAGGACCTCAACGAGGTGCGCATCATGGAAACCATCAAGAAGGACCTGCGCCTTACCGAGCTGCCCAAACATATTGAGTGCTTCGACAACTCCAACTTCCAGGGCGACAACCCTGTGGCCGCGATGGTTTGCTTCCGCAATGCCAAGCCCAGCAAGAAAGACTACCGCCATTACCACATCAAGACCGTCGTGGGTCCCAACGACTTTGACTCCATGTACGAAGTGGTATCGCGCCGTTATCGCCGCCTCGTCGACGAAGGAGCCAGCCTTCCCCAACTCGTCATCGTCGACGGCGGCAAGGGCCAGCTCAGCATGGCCGTAAAGGCTTTAAAAGACTTAAATCTCTGGGGACAGATTCCCGTCATCGGCATCGCCAAGCGCCTGGAGGAAATCTATGTTCCCAACGACCCACTGCCACTCTACATCGACAAGAAGAGTGAGTCCCTGCGCCTATTCCAGCGCATGCGCGACGAAGTGCACCGTTTCGGCATTACCTTCCACCGCTCCCGTCGCGACGCAGCCACCCTTAAAACTGAGCTAACCGATGTGAAAGGTCTCGGCCCCGTCACTGCCGATAAGCTCCTCAACAAGTTCAAGTCCGTCAAGAAAATCCGGGAGCTTAGCGAAGCCGAGCTCATTGCCGAAGTGGGCAAAGCCAAAGCTAAGGTTCTCCAGAATTACTTCGCCGAAAACGAGGCGCCCTCCCATCCCATGCCTGCCAGACAGCTCCCCAGCTAACAAGGCTGCCTCATACGAAAAAGGCCCCCGCAGTAAGTACTGCGGGGGCCTTTTATTTCTACCTTAGTTGACTTCACAATCCATAAAATCAGCTCAACTTTGAGCCAATTTGTGGTTTAGAAGCTCCACAGGTTGTACTCGTATTCAATCAGGTCGGCAGCGGTTTGCTGAGCTGCGAGGATGCCTTGCTGGGCACCGCCGTAGATGTCATCCAGACGGCTATCGCCAGCGTTCGATACTTTGGTGATGTAGGAGTTGAACAACCACAGTTCGAAGGCATCAGCCAGGTTCTTGTGCTGCGCGTCGTTCTCGGCGTTAAACCAGATGGCGTTCTCCGGATTGGCGCGGAATACCTTCACTAGGTCGCTGTACTTGAACGTGCCGATGGGCTTCTCAATGCCTGAGGTATTCGAGGGCAAGGTCGAAGGCACCAGCAGGGTGATGGACTTAATGTCGTGATACATTCTCGACCGCTTCTTGTCGAAAATCATATCCTCTTTTATCTCCATCTCATACAAGTCCTTGTAGCGGTACTCGTTGCCAGCAGGAGCAGGTGCAGCAACGGGAGCAGCAGCTACCGTTTCCATAATCACCTTGCCCTTCTTGTCCTTCAGCTGCTTGCCGTTCTTGTCCAGCTTGGGCCGGCGAATGGTTTTAGCTGCTGTAGCCTTGCTTGCGCCCTTTTTGGGAGCAGGAGTACCCCAGCCATCGTCACTGCCACCACCGTTCAGGTCTTTCTCACTGAAACCAGCTGCTTTCTCTTCGTCGCTCAGCTTGAATCCTTCGTCAACATAAGACATGTTGCCGGTTACTTCCTGCGGGTTGAACGTGGAAGTAAGCGAGTCACTCTTGTAAGCCTGCAGTTCGCCGCGCTTCACCGCTTCGAGAATAATGCGGCTGATTTCCTTGCCTTCCGAGAACATGGGCTTGTTCTGCTTCTCGCGCAGGTCTACCTGGCGCCAGATGCTCTTGCGGAACATTTGGTCCGAAGGCGGAATGGGCCGGTGCGAACCCGTGCTGGTGGCCGTAGTGGCTTGCTCCTGGGCCGAAGCCGTGAGTGACAACGACAAACCAGCAGCAATTGCGGCCAAGGTGTGAATGGATTTCATAACGGGCAAAAGCAGATTTACTTTAAGATAGTTCGCTAACGTGGGTAGCGCCTGTGATATTATAGCAGGGGCACGTTGAATTGCTTGGACACATTTACCGTCTCAACATTGCCTTGGAAGTTCAAGCGCTGCACTTCCTTCACCTCGATGTAAATACGGTCGCCTTCGCGGTAAGCATTCACGATGTCGCTAAGGTTAGCCTCGGGACCGTTTACCGTTCTCGTTTGAATTGCAGGACGACGGCCACGTACCAGCGTTACCTCGTAGCGAGACACACGGTACCGGGCATCATCTGGGAGGAAAGTGGCAAAGCCAGCGTCGGGAATAGCACGTAGCGTCATCGAGCGCACAGCAGTACCGGGAGTACCCTGCTTTTCGTTTACCTGACGGCCACCCACGAAGCATTCGATGGTAGGCTTGGGGATAGGACGAACCTGGAAAGTCTGTGAGCCGATGGCATTGCCGCCGCTGCTCACGTTCAAGGTTACTTCTTTAGAGTTGGGCACCAAGGTTACGTCGCCAGTCTTAGAACCAGGCAGCACGGAGGCACCCGAGGCCGAGAAGCTAGGCTTGTATTGAGCACCCAAAGCAGGTACTGATACGTTCAGCTTGTTGCCGCACTTGAAATACAGAGCCTGCACCGAAGCCGACTGAATCTGCATAACTGGTTTGGTAATGGTATACTCTACCTTTTTGGTGAAGGTAGTGTCACGTCCATTCTGGTTAAAGCGGATAGTACCAGTCCACGAAGCTTTAGCGTTACCGGAAGCATCAAAGTTGCCGGGGCGAGCCGTAAACTCAATCTTACCATGGCCGTCGGGCCCAACGGGGATGGGCGAACCATTCAACGTCATCCGTGGGCTAATGCTCGAAGCTGATGCCGTCAGGAAAAGCTCAGCTTTGTATTTAGTGCCGGCAGCTACCGTGTTCGACTCAGCGCTAGCGAAAGCACCGATTTTGTCAAATACGATGGTTTTGGCACCTACTTTCTCAGCTTGCTTCTGCAACGCTTCGGCTTCCATCTTCAGAATTTCTGTCTCCTTTTGGGAGATGGTAGCCAAAGCGGCCACAACCGGAGTGTTCTCGAAGTTGAGCTCAGCGAAATTCTTGGTCTTCTGCGACTTCTCCGTTACACGAGCGTCTTCTTTAGCGTCAAGCGCCAGCGGAGTGGCCGAAGGCACAAACTGCTTCATGTACTCAGCGTACTCGTTCAGTTTGGGCTTCATGGTGGTATAGGCAATGCCGTTCTTCTTACCACCGAGCATGGTAATAGCTACCTTGTCTTCACCGCTCATGTTCTTAACCTCACCTGCGGTGTTTTCAGTAGCCTTCAAGAGCTGCTCGCGTACATCACGCAGGTAAGAAACGATGTCCTTCGTCTTCTGACGAATTTCCTCGCTTTGCTTTAACACAGCCTGGTCACGGGCCTGATTTTGGTTTTTCACCACTGCCGCCTGAATACCTTTAACGGTACCATCGGCAGCAACCGATGTTTTGTCATTGACGCTCAGCAAGCTGTCGTCAATAAACTTGAACTTCAGCAGGATTGCTGAGTTCACTTGGAGCGCCAGAAGAGCCGTTAGCACGAGGTACATCATGCCAATCATCTTCTGCCGCGGAGTTTCTTTTCCGCCTGCCATTATCTGTTTCCTCTAAAATTGGATGAAGAACTGAATTGCTGCCTAAGCATTAGGCTTGGGCCGGAGCCCGCATGGCGTTCAGCATGTTGCCGTACACACGGTTGAGCGACGTGAGGTTGCTCGTCAAATCAGATACTTGCTTCTGGAACTGTTCGGTGTCCTTGCCGGCCTGGGTCATGTTATCCATGGCCTTGCTGAGCGTACCGTAGAACTGGTTCATGGACTTCAGGTGCGTGTTGGCATCCTGCAGCTCCATCTCGTAAACAGCGTTCAGTGCGCCCAAGTTCTTGGTCACGTTCTGTACCTGCATGTGGTACTCTTTGGCGTCGGAGGTAGCATTCGACATAGCCGAAATAGCTTCTACCGTATTGCCGTAGGCTACGTTGATTTTATCGAGCGACTCCGCAGCCGAACGCACCTTCTTGGTGTATTCGTCGGTCACATTGGTAGCCTCGCCCAGCTGCGACAGCTGCGAGGTAGTGGTGCTGAGGCGGTTCAAGCCCTGGCCCAGGTTGGTGAGGGCTTCGGGAGTAACGTTGGCATTCTTCAACATGTCGTCCAACTTCATGGTCAGGCCCTTGGCCGAATTATCGGTCGAGAAGCTAGGGTTGCCCGTAGAGGGGTCGTAGCCTTCGCTCAATTCGGGGTATACCAACGACCAATCGTGCTCCTTCGACTGCGGTTGGAATGCGCTGAGGAAGAAGATAACGGCTTCTGTACTCAAACCTGCGATAAGCATCTGGTCAGCACCGTTCCAGTGTTCAATTTTGAATAGTGCACCAACGATTACAACTGCTGCACCGATGCCATAGATTTTGGGCATCAGCGTATCGTAGAGAAAATTTCCTTTAGCTGCCATGAGAATTTAACTATTGATTGGAGAAGGTGTTAATGGGTAGGGTGGTGGATGTGGCGTCAGCCGTTTGAAACCTTAGTTGAGGGAATTGTTGCTACCCATGCCAATCTGAATCATCGAGCAGCGGAAGCCGATGTACGAGCGAGCAGAGTCCTGGTATTCGAAGTTGCGAGTACCGGTTTCGAGGAAGTAAGCTATGTCCTTCCACGAACCACCCCGAACTACTTTGCGGGGCTCGTTATCATCTGGATTGGTCGGGTTCAAGTCCCATACTACCGGAACCGAAGCCTCCATATAAGCATCATCACACCATTCCGACACGTTGCCGGCCATATCATACAGGCCAAAGTCGTTGGGGAAGAACGAACCTACTTCAGCCGTATAGGCAAAGCCATCGGAAGCATAATCACCGCGGCCTGGCTTAAAGTTCGCTAGCATGCAGCCTTTGGTGTTGCGCAAGTAAGGACCGCCCCATGGGTAGGTAGCTAGGTCGCGGCCACCACGAGCAGCATACTCCCACTCTGCTTCGGAAGGCAGACGGAAGTTGGGGTCATTGGCATAACCGCTTTCCTCACGTGCCGCATTCCGGAACTTGGTGCGCCAGTTGCAGAAATACTTAGCAGCAAACCAGTCCACACCAACTACTGGATAGTCGTCGAAAGCTGGGTGCGTATAGTAGTACTCCAGCAATGGGTCACCCATGTGGTAGGTAAAGTCCCGAACCCACACGGTGGTGTCGGGATACAGTTCCGTCATCACGTACTCTTCGCCTAGCACATCCAGCGAGTCCTGCTTGATGGCGTCCATGAACTGGCGGTACTCGTTGTTGGTGATTTCCGTCTCGTCCATGTAGAAGCCGGCAATGGTCACCTGCTTGTTCATGTTCACCATGGAAGCAGATATGTCCTGGTCGGTCTGACCCATGTGAAACGTCCCCCCTGGGCAAGGAACCATACCAAAAGGCACTTCCTGAGGGTTAAAGATAGGACGCTCGTCGGAACCAACGAGTTCGCCCTGAGGCCCTTTACCAAATCCACACCCGCCCAATAATGCCCCGGAGATAGCGAAAAGGGATATTGCTAGAAGCTTGTTCATGAGAGTTAAAAATTCTGTTTTGTTGCCAATACCGCTAAAGTACAGTTGGATGGGCTGGCAAATCTACATGTTTTTGGGATACTGTGCAATACCCAATATTTTCTACACAGAGCCAAATCAGGGGAAAACACGCTGAATGGCGTAAATAACTCGTTTAATTCGTTTTATAGCCTGTGGGCCTGACTGGAATTTGTCCTAACTAAAGAAAAAAACAGCACCCTTGCAGAATAGGTCGGTAAATAGGAAAATTAGAAGCTATAGCGTGGTGTGCGGATGGCCGGCCGGGTAGCTAAACCGGGCTTGGGCAAGCGGTAAGAGAGCATAATTTCATGCGAGCTGAATGCTCGGGCATCTTGATTGAAAGCAATGAAATCGAACGCATAACCGACGCGCATAGCATTGTCTTTTGCAAAGCTCAGGCCAAGAAGGCCGGAAAAAGATTCTTGATGGCGGTAGTTGACTCCAGCCCAATATTTATCGTCAATAGTGGCACGAACGCCACCTTCGAAAGAGTAGTTCTTTGCGTTGTCAAATTTGCTGGTACTTGAGAACTTGCCGGGCAACACGGCTTTCACGAGAACCATGGGCGTCACGACAACGGAAGACGTAGCATCGATATTGTACCCCGCCGTGAAATAAGCGTGATTTTCCGCCAAGTACTTGCTTGCAGTACCCTTCGTGCCGGCGCTCTTAAACGAGTACTCGGAACGAGCGAGATTGTTGAGACTTAAACCTGCATACAGCTTGGGCGACTCGTACCATACGCCAGCGCCCGCGTCAAACTTGCTGTCGGAAGCGTCTTTCGGCACGTTGATGTCTTCCGGGTCGATGGCATTGTAAGTGCCTTTGCTCAAATAAGTGTAGATGCCCTGAATGCCTACGCCTAGCTTGCCTGACCCTAACTTGATGTGCTGCGAATACGAGAGGGCTGCATTAGTCATTTTCGACTGGCCTACCTGGTCGTAGTACACGGCCAGGCCCACCCCGCCGTTGAGGGCCAGAATCGGCAAAGAGGCCGTCACCAAACCTGTGCGTGGCGAACCGCCACCATCGAAGGTGCCACTATAGTTCAAGTACTGGTAGCGACCAATCAGGCTAACCTCCCCCTGCCCCTTGATACCGGCGTAAGCCGGGTTCAGGTACATGCCATTGAGACCGTAATGCGTGAACTGGGGCTGCTGCTGAGCAAGCGCAGTGCCAGCTGCTGCGGTGAGCAGCAGAGTCGCGAGTAGCGTTACTTTCATAGGGCGGGGCACTGGCGGTGCAAGAAGAAAGCGGGCGGTGGGGAGGCGGCAGACGCGAAGGGGGTACTAGCTTCCAAATGTAAGTGAAAAACGCTCTTCAAAAAATTCGGGCAAAAAAAACCGGCGCAAGGGTGGGTTGCGCCGGTTCTCAGTCAATTAAGTAGCTTAAACCTTCGGATTGGCGTTCTTGGAGCTGGTTTTCCCGACCTCGGGCTGGGCATGCCGCCGGATGTAAGCCTCGATTGCGCCCGTCATCGACGGGGCATTGGGATGAGGTGCTTCGATATCCAGGATTAGGCCCGCATCAATTACGGCTTTGGCAGTGGTGGGGCCAAACGCGGCAATGCGCGTGCCATCCTGCACGAAATCAGGGAAGTTGATGAAAAGCGAGCTGATGCCGGACGGGCTAAAGAAGGCGATGCAGTCGTACTTCACATCCGACAGGTCGGACAGGTCGCTGGCTACGGTACGGTAAATCACCGCTTCCGAAAACTTGAGGTTGTTGGCACGCATAAACACCGGAAGGTCGTCCTTACGAATGTCGGAGCAGGGGTACAAGAAGTTCTCCCCTTTGTGCTTTTTTATCACCTCAAACAGGTCGGCGGCCGTGCGCTGGCCCACAAACAGCTTGCGCTTGCGAAGCACGATGTACTTCTGCAAGTAGTTGGCGGTCTGCTCTGAAATACAGAAGTACTTCATCTCGGCCGGCATCTCTAGCTTGGCTTCTTGGCAGATGCGAAAAAAATGGTCAACGGCGTTCCGGCTGGTGAAAATAACAGCTGTGAAGTCCGGTATATTTATTTTTTCGCGCCGAAAATCCTTATAGGATACGGGCTGCACCTCGATGAACTCTCTAAAATCGACTTGGATGCCGTATTTCTCGGCAATGGCGAAGTAGGGAGATACGTCGTTGGTGGGCTTGGGCTGGGTAACCAGGATACTTGTGATGCGCTTGGCATGCCGGCCTGTACCCGGCTTATCTGCACTCTCGGCCATACAGGAAAATAAAGGGTAATGCTAGGACAATAAGAGGAGAGAAAGGGACTAATTCGGACAGGGCGACGAGCGCCAATCAGTACGTAAAGACGATAAGTTTAAGTAAAACCAGTAAAGGCAATACTTCAGTAGCGCAAAGGTAAGCAAACAAATGCAGATTCAGCAGCGAAGCGTGCTGATGCAGAGTGCGGGCCACGCGCAGTACGGTGCCGACAAGCACGATGCCAATAACCGCACTAGCTGCCCAGGCCACCGTGCGCGGGTAGCTACTGTTGAGGCTAAGGTAAAGCAGCAGTACCAGGGGCAGAAACAGCCCACCGAGCAATGTGGTGCGCAGAAACTCCCGATACTGGATGTTGACGAGGGGCTGCAGCCCAAAAATGTAGCCCATAACCTCCAGATACACATACTTTCCGAATATGAAGACGGTGATGACGGCAGTGTAAAGGACAACGCGGCCCACGATGGCGGTTTCCGGCACGTCGAAGAAGCGACGCAGTAAAGGCAGGTTCTGCAAGTCGGTATGGATGGCCGTGAGCAGCAACGCAAACGACAGGGCAAAGAGCAGGACCAACAGCAGGTTGAGCAGCGAAAACGCAGGCTTCGCCAGAAAGGCCTGCTGGTCGCTGCCGCCACCAAACAACTCCTCAATCTGGAAAATGCGGGCCAAACCCGGCTGGTACGCCGACCGAACCGCTCCGTAGGATAGCCCCAGCACCAGCAAAAAACCTAGATACACATTCTGGCCCTGGGGCCGGGGCAGCCGGGGTTGGGCCTGCTCGGCGCGAACTTTTGCCTGCCCGGCCGAAGCACTGCTGGCGCTCACGCCAGAAAATGACGCCAGCGCGGGCGACCCATCGGGCTGCCACACGGCCAGCAGATGCGTACCAGCCGATAGTTGAGCTGGTAGCAGCTGCGCCAGGTCCAGGGAATACGTTGTTGCCGTCTTCGCGGTGAAGACGAGCTGGTTATCGATAAAAATGCTGAGGCCCGGCTGCGCCGCAAAAGACAGCGGGAAGGGCTGGCTATGGTTAAGCCGCACCCACTGGTAGTAGGCGTGCGCGGGCTGGTGGTAGCCGGGCAGGTAGAATATCAGCCGGTTGCGGGCGGCGTCGTGGATAAGCCAATCGTCGGAAAGGGCTGTGGGCGAGGCCGGCGGAAGCTGCCGGTACTCGCTGGCCTGCGCCGGGCGCACCGCGGCCACCATTGCCAAGAACAGGCCGCACGTGAGCAGCCACAACGTTCGCAACGAGCCCGTAGGTAACATGATGAGGTGAGCGACTAGGCTAATTTACTGCTTTCGGCGGCCAGCAACTGGCGGCGCGAAATGCGGCTTTGGTACACACCGAAGAAGATGCTCAGCAAGGCCGAGAAGCCAGCTAGGGCCGCGATGAGCACCGTGTTGCCAAGCGAAGCAAACCGAATTACGAACAAGATAACCAGCACGTTGAGCAAGCCCAGCAGCAGCACAGTGCTGATTTGCTGAAAGCCCATGGCCAGAATGCGGTGATGGATGTGGTTTTTATCCGGTGAGAAAGGCGAGCGGCCCGCTAGCATGCGCAGCGAGAACACCCGGATGGTATCGAACAAAGGCACAAACAGAATGCCAACGGCGACCGATGGGGAAGCAGAGCCGAAAGGCTGGCCCACTCGCAGCCCCATTTCGATGAACTGAATGGCCAGCACCGATACAATAAAGCCACATACCAGCGAACCGGTATCGCCCATAAAAATGGGGGCCCGGTGGAAGTTATACCGCAAGAAGCCCAGCAACCCACCAATGAGGCAAACCGCTACATAAGAGTAGTTGCTGTAGCCGGGGCCGCCGTACACATAAAAATAATAACCGAATGTGCTACAGATAATTAATACGATAGTACCCGCTAAGCCGTCCAGCCCGTCGATGAGGTTGATGGCGTTGGTAATGCCCACGATGACGCCCAACGTGAAGGCGTAGCTAATGCCGACTGGCAATTCTCCCACGCCCAGAATGCCCTGGAAGCTGGTGATGCGCACGTCGGCCATTATCATCACGATGCCGGTGGCGAGCAACTGGCCCACAAACTTCTTCGAAACCGACATGCCCACCAAGTCATCTTTCAGCCCAACGAAGAACAGGATGATGCAGCCAGCCAGCAGCTCCTTGGCGCCGTTTTGAAGCGGAGCGAAGATGGTTAGGGCCGACATGAAGCCAGCGAACACGGCCACGCCGCCCAAGCGGGGCGTGAGCGACTGGTGCACGGTGCGCCCGTTGGGCGTGTCCAGCATGTTTTTGAGGTGGGCAATGTAGATGATGGAAGGCACAGCGAAGAGCGAGACCAACAATGCCCACATCCAAGCCAAGCCTAGTGGAATATCAAAATGAATCATAGAAAATATATTAAGAAAAAACGACCCAACCCAGCAGAAAGAATCACAATTCAGAACGGCAGAAAAGAATATTTAGCTGTGCAGTACGCCCTCCCGGTCGAGCAGGGAGATGTGCGTGAGGTTGTCGGCCACGATGGAGTCGGGCACGAAAATGAATTTTTTGTCGAAAATCTGGGGGCCGTGATAGTAGCTCACCCAATACTGATTATTGAGATGAAACAGAGCCGGGTCGATGGGCTCGACGGGGACGGCGGTGCGGGGCGGCACTTCTTCGAACAGGTAGCGCAAGGTGGAGGTGCGCACCTTTTCGCCATCCGCCTGCTGGCCGTAGCCGTTGGCGTTCACAATCACATTTTCAAGGGGAAAAGCGTTGTGATTGAGCAGGTAAACCTGCCAGATGGGCTGGCCTTCGGGGGTGAGGGCCTCCTCATCGGGAATGATGGCCACTGAAACGCCCTCTACGGGGTCAAAAGGAATGTCTTGTTTCACAACCTTAGGCTTTGTTAGTGGGCAAATTCGGGGAGAGGGCCGGGCTACTGGCTCCCAATAGCTCCACCAGATGGGGCAGCAGGCGTTCCTGCACTTCGGCTACCGACACAGCCGCGCTGCTCCCCAACTCTTGTGCCAGGGAGGTAACCGCTTTATCCGTGATGCCGCAGGGCACGATATGACCGAAATACGCAAGGTCCGGGTTCACGTTCAGGGCAAAGCCGTGGAGCGTGACCCAGCGGCTGCACTTCACGCCGAGGGCGCAGATTTTGCGCGGGTTGGGGGCGCCTTCTTCCCACCCCAGCCATACGCCGGTGAGCCCGGCGATGCGGCCGGCATTCAAGCCGTATTCGGCCAAGGTGCGGATAACGGCCTCCTCCAAGATGCGCAGGTACCAGTGAATGTCGGGCCGGAAGTTGTCGAGGTCGAGGATGGGGTAGCCCACGAGCTGCCCGGGGCCGTGGTAGGTAATATCGCCGCCACGGTTGATGCGGTGGAAGCTGGCGCCGTGCACCGCCAGCGCGGCCTCGTTGAGTAGCAGGTGCTCGGGCTTGCCGCTTTTGCCCAGGGTGTAGGTGTGCGGATGCTCGCAGAGTAGCAGGTGGTTCGGTGTGGGAGCGGGCGCCGCACCGGTGGCTTCGGCTTGGCGGTTTTGAATCTTGATGGCCAGCGTAGCATCCATCAGTTCTTCCTGCAGCAGCCAAGTGGGCACGTAGTCGACCAAGCCCAGGCGCTGCACGTGCAGCGTGCGGTTGGGCGCAGGGCTGGCAGCGTTGGGCAGGGTAGCGTCGAGCAGTTGGTACGGAAACTGTTCTACGGAGGAGGCCATAAGCGTGAGGTGAGGAAACGGGACGCAAAGGTACTAAGCGCCGTAGGCATTAGCTTGCCCCTCCCCGGCCGGCGGATGCCTTCCAAGAATGGACGCTTGGCTTCCTGCCAATCGGTTGAGGTATGGCAGCCCGCGGCTAGCTTGCAGGCGCTCGACAGTGGAACTGTCAGCACGCTACTCTTTCCTCCCCTACTCTCTACTATGGCTCATGCGCCCCACGAGTTAGGCCAAGCCGGCGAAGCTGCGGCGGCCGACTACTTCCTGGCCCGCGACTACGAGGTATTTGCCCGCGGCTACCGCCACGGCCGGGCCGAAGTAGACTTGGTGCTGCGGCGCGGAGTTGAGCTGTTGGTGTTCGTGGAAGTCAAGACCCGCTCATCCGGGCAGTTTGGGCCGCCCGAAACATTTGTGTCGGCCCGGAAGAAGGACTTGTTCCGGCTCGCGGCCACGCACCTGCAAGCAGAACTGGACTGGCGCGGCGACATTCGCTTCGATATCGTGGCCCTGACCTTGCTCAGCCAGGGGTTTCGCATCGAGCATTTCGAGGACGCCTTTTATTGAGCCCAACTGCTCGTTGAGCTGAATTATTGAGCGGAATTACTTCGACCGTTTCGGGGTCGCTTTGGGTGCGGCGCGCGGCACGGGCCGGCGCATGCCGGGCCGGTCTTCGGCTTCGGGCTGGCCGCGCTTGTCGATGTTCTTTTCCTTGTCGTAGATGATGACGGCGTTGCGGTTGTACTCGCGAATGAGTTCCGGCTCGGTCACTTCTGGGTCATAGCCGGACTCAGCGTACTGGTACTCGTAATGGCGGCGGTTGCGGAAGCCCCAGTACTTGGTCCAGACGCCAACGCGCTTGCCGTTCTCAAACTGCCCGCGCCAATCGGCCTGGCCATTGATGAGGAACTTGGCGTAGTCGCCCTCCAGTTTGCCATTCACGTAAGGCACCACCTCGTTGATAAGGCTGCGGTCTTCGCCATAGTAGCTCACGTTGGCATCGCGCGGAAAGCCCATTTCGTAGTGGACCTTGCTTAGCAAGACGCCATTTTTATCGAACCGCTCCCAGCGCAAGTGTCGGGTACCCAAGGCGTAATAGCCGGTTTCGAGCACCTTGTTGTTTTGCAGCTTTTTGTAGGGGCCGTGCAGGATTTTCAGGGTGGGCGCGTCTTCTTCCACCGAGGCCAGCTTCAGAATCTTGTGCTTCTTGGTATCGTAATAGTAGTGCGCCGGGGCGTAGTCATTAATGGGCAGCGGGTACTTGAGGTAGTAGAACACCTCCACAATCTGGTTGCGGCCCTTGGGTCCCGTCTTCGAGTAAGCCCGCTTGATTTTCTCGCCCAGGAAGACCTTCTTTTTCTTCTTGGGCTTGCGCTGGGCCTCCTTCTCGGCTTCTTTGGCGGCGCGCTCCTGCTCTTTGGTAATGACCACCTTGCGGGCCGTGCTGAGCGAAGGCTGACCCTTAATAGTATCGGCAGTACGGACGAGCGTATCCGCTACCAGCGCGGCGGTAGCGGGCTGGTCGGGGTTGCTATTGAAAGACACAGCCTTCCGGGTACAGGCCCACGGCAGCAGCGTGCACAGCAGCATGGCAAGGCCCAGAAAACGCAGCGGCCGCAGCCACAAACGGGAAATACGCATGAATCGCACGGGATTATTTCGCGGCATCAACGCAAATGTAGGATGGTTTCGTGCCCGCTTAAACAATAAGGCTACAGGCAAATGGCGTTGAAAGCGGTTGGCCGTTTCCACTTGGCAGGCCTACTGTTCAGCACTCCATTACGTCCCGGGTGGCCAGGTTGAGCCGCTGGCCTGCTACCAACAAATGCACATGCAGCCGGTGGCCGCTGATGATTTTATCGTGGGCCAGGTCGGGCAGGTTGTTGTGCGTGGTTTGGGCGGCGTCGACCACCACCACGACTTCGTCGCCGAATACTTCTGCGGGCACACCCGGCCGCACGATGAGGCCGGTCTCCTCGCTCAGCCCAATGCCGAGTAGGGTAGGCTGGTCCAGCACGGCGTGCATCAGGCGGGGGTAGCGGCCGCGCTCGGCAAAGTGCTGGTCGAGCAGCACGCCGGGCAGCAAGCCCAGGCCGGGCTTCACCTCGATGCTGCCCTTTTTCAAGCTGCGCCAGCCGTGCCCGTACACCAGCATAAACTCGGCCACGGCCGAGGCCCCGGCGCTGGTGCCCGCGATGATAAAGGTATCCTCGCTCTCGTATTTATGTTTTAGAATACTCAGAAACTCGGTATCGAGCAAGAAGTCGGTGAGCCGTTCCTGGTCGCCGCCGCTCATGAAGACCAGGGTGGCGCGGCGCAGCCGCATCAGCGTAGCGGGGTCGTCGGCGGGGTGGTCTTCATCGACTTGCAAATGCCGCACGTGCCGGTAGCCCAACTGGTGCCAGGCGTGGGCGTAGGCGGCGGCGGTGCGGGCCGGCTGGCGGCGGGTGGCCGTGGTCAGCACTTCTATGGTGGCGTCGTGGTCGGGCAGCAGGCTGGCCAAAAGCGAAAGCAGCGGGTCGTCGTCGCCGCCGCCCAGCATCACAAGGATGCCGCGCGGCGCGCCAACGGAAACAGGGGAATCAACGGGCATAGGCACTGGTTTGAAGGGGCAAGATGGTGGTTTTGGCAGCAACACCACTTTGCCCGATTCCATAACGCGTTTTTTTGACCTGAAGCTGTGCTTTAGCCCTACTTTTGCAGGGCTTTTTCTCTCCTAACAATCCTGCTTGCCTAGCGAAGCACTCTCCTCCCCTCTTCCCATGCAGCCGCAGACCGTGGAAACCATCACGTCCCTGATTCAGGAGGGCGAATTTTTCAAGCTGAAGCAGGTGCTCCGCGAGTTTCAACCCTCGGAGTTGGTGGCGCTTATTGAAGAAGAAGAGGAACGCGAACAGCTTATTATCTTCCGGCTGCTGCCCCTCAAGCTGGCCACCGAGGTGTTTGAGTACTTGGACCTGGAAATCCAGCGGCACTTCCTCGACAACTTGGCCCAGGACAAGATGGCCGACATTCTCAACGAAATGTCGCCGGACGACCGCACGGCCCTGCTCGAATTCCTGCCCGCCAACTTCGTGGCCGAGCTGGTGCAGAGCCTCTCCGAAGAAGAGCGCAAGGTGACCCTGCAGCTGCTGGGCTACCCCGAAGAGTCGGTGGGCCGCCTCATGACACCCGACTACATTGCCATCCGCGAGACGTGGACGGTGCAGCAGGTACTCGACTACATTCGCCAGCACGGCGGGCAGTCCGAAACGCTGAGCATGCTCTACGTGACCGATGCCCAAGGCGTCCTGCTCGACGACATCCGCATCCGCGAGTTTTTACTGGCCGCGCCCACGGCCCGGGTGCGCGACCTCATGGACCGTCGCTTTGTGCAGCTCACCGCTACCCAGGACCAGGAAGACGCCATCGACGTGTTTCGTCGCAACGACCGCAACGCCCTGCCCGTGGTCAGCGACCAGGGCATTCTGCTCGGCATCGTGACCATCGACGACATCCTGAGCATCCGCGAGCAGGAAGACACCGAGGACATGCAGAAGCTGGGCGGCTCCGAAGCCCTCGATGAGCCCTACCTCGCCACGCCCCTCCTGCGCATGGTGCAGAAGCGGGCCGGCTGGCTGGTGGTGCTGTTTCTGGGCGAGCTGCTCACGGCCTCGGCCATGCAGTTTTTTGAAGGCGAGCTCCAAAAGGCCATTGTGCTGGTGCAGTTCATTCCGCTCATTATCAGCTCCGGCGGCAACTCGGGCTCGCAGGCCACGTCGCTCATCATCCGGGCCATGGCGCTGGGCGAGTTCACGCTCAGCGAGTGGTGGCGGGTGCTGCGGCGCGAAATCATGTCGGGGCTCGCGCTGGGCGTCATTCTGGGCATCGTCGGGTTTGCCCGCATCGCCGTTTGGCAAAGCATCACCCCCATTTATGGCCCGCATTGGCTGATGGTGGCGCTCACGGTGGGCATTGCGCTGGTAGGCATTGTGCTGTGGGGCTCACTGGCGGGCTCCATGCTACCGCTGCTGCTCAAGAAGCTGGGCCTCGACCCGGCTACTTCTTCTGCTCCCTTCGTGGCCACGCTGGTCGACGTAACTGGGCTGATTATCTACTTCACGGTGGCCCTGGTGCTATTGCACGGCACGCTGCTTTAAGCTTTCGCACAGAGTTAAAATAGGAAAAGGGAGTTACGCAGAGAGAATTTTGCTCTGCGTAACTCCCTTTTCCTATTTTAACTCTGTGCGAATACCTACTCTAGCCGCCGACGGCTAGCTTTCTTTTCGCCCTGCAGCTTCTTGCCTTCTAGACGCTTGCGCACGGCGCTTTTGCTGGGTTTAGTGGCTTTGCGGGGCTTGGGCCGGCGTAGGCTCTTTTGCAGCAGCTCGTGGAAACGGGCCAGGGCTATTTCCTTGTTGCGCAGCTGGCTGCGGTCGTCCTGGGCCGTGATGATGAGCAAGCCCTCAGCCGTAAGCTGGTTGCTCAATTTCTCCAGAATCAAGGCTTTCTGGCTCTCAGTGAGTACCTGAGAGCTCAGCAACGGAAAGCGCAGCTCCACCCGCGACTCCACCTTGTTCACGTTCTGCCCACCGGGTCCGCTGGAGCGGCTGGTTTGAAACGTGATTTCGGGCAGGAAGGCGTCGGCGGGAGGCAACATGGGGAAGTGCTGAGTTTTGAGGGTTAAATGTTGAGTTGAAATAGCCGCTCATTTAGCCCTTGGTGCTGCGACGAATGCGCAGATTGATTGGGCTTATCAGCTCAGTCAACTCTCAACATTCAAAACTCAACCCTTACTTATTCAAGAGCATGGCCCCGTAGGAATACCCGCCTCCGAACACCGTGACAATCACCTTGTCTCCGCCCTTAAGAGTGTCCCAGATTTCAGCCAGCCCAATGGCGGCTCCGGCGCACCCGGTATTGCCGAGGCGGTCGATGTTGTTCACGGCCCGGCTAGGGTCGATGCCCAGCTGCTTCACCACGTTTTTTGAAATGCGCAGGTTGGCTTGGTGCGGGATGAGGTAGGTGAGGTCGGGTGTGGCGATGTGGTGCTTGTCGAGCAGGTTCTGCGTCACGCGGGCCATGTAGATACAGGCTTGCTGAAACACGTCGCGCCCAAAAGGCATCACAATGCCTTTCTCTACGGGCTTGAGCGTCACGGCCTCATCGGCCTTGCTCACCGGAGCGGCGCCACCGGTGATGACCTCGGCAATAACCAAATCTTCGGGGCTGATGCGCTCCTTGGAGATGAGCAGAGCCGCCGCGCCGTCGCCCCACAGGTGGCCGGCCATGGTGTCCTCCTCGTTGTTGTAAGCGGTGTTGTGCTCTGTTACCACCACGATGGCGCGGGTGGCTTTGCCCATCGCAAAGTAGCCTTCCACAATCTCCACCGCGTTCAGCAAAGAAGAGCAGGCCGACGAGATGCTAACCGTTGGAATTTCGTTGATGCCAATGAAGCGCTGCACGGCGTGCGCGGCTGTGAAGATGGTATCGTGGGGCGTGTAGGTACCGGCAACCACTAGGTCGACCGTATCTTGGGCAAAGGCGGGCGCAGCGGCTAAAGCGGCCTGCGTAGCGGCAATAGCCATGGTGTTGGCATTTTCGCCGGGCCCGGCTTTGCGGCGCTCCTGGATGCCGGTTCGCTCAATTATCCACTCGTTGGCCAAGCCATTGAGGCGGGTGAAGTGAGCATTAGTGACGACTGTCTCCGGAAGGTAGGCAGCCACATGATGAAGGTACACAGGGTGGTGTTGGGTGGGAAATTCTAGTGCGCTTTGCGCCGTGGCAAAGGTACGACAACGGGCCCGCGGCGGCCGGACCGGGCAAGGATATGCCCGAATTTTATACCCCCGCTCGTTTTATGGCCGCAAATGCTGGTAGACCCAGCAGGCGTTTCCGCTAGAACTCCACGTGAAGGCGCAGCGCCACCACATGCACCGGGCCGCCGCGGTCGCGGTTGTAGGCGGGGTTCATCACAAATTGATAATCAGGGCTGATGGCCGCATGGTAGCGGGGCAGGCTGATGCTGTAATACACCTCGCCGATTCTTTCCAGCCCGTAGCGCAGCGCGCCGTCGCCCACGATAAAGCCATATCCCCCGGCCGCCAGGTAAGCACGGTGCTCCGGGCTGATGCCGTTCACGACCACGGCCGCGCCGAGGCGGTCGTCGGGGCGCTGCCAGCGGGCGCCGGTGCTCACCACCCCCAGGCTGGCGCTCCGGTCAATTTCGGTGAAGGCCCAGGTTTCGTTTTTGCCGTCGTTATAGCTGATGCGGGCGAAGAGGCCCACATTTTGCGTCAGCTCCTGCTCCGCATTCAGGCCAAAGCCCACTTTGGTGTGGCCGCTCTGGCGCACGGCCACCACATCGGGCTGCGTGCCGGTGGCTTGAGCTAATGCAATGGCACTGCGGTAGGTAGCCATGGCCGCTACGTTGCGGAACCCCAGTACCCGCACTGTGCCCTGGCGGCCGCCGAGGCGGTAGCCTTTGGTGAGTTCGAGGGTTTCGGCGTGGGCCGTGCCGTAGTGGAAGTCCAGCACCGGGCCGTTGGCCAGCGTGGGCATGAGCGTGGAAGCGAAACGCAAGGCCAGGCCGGGCGTCACGTACTCCAGCACGCCGCCTACGGTGTAGCCGCGGGTATTGGCGGCGTAGTCCCAGCCGCCGGCACTCATCAGGCTCCAGTTCAGGAACTGGGTGCGCGGGTCGTGCGAGTAGCTGTTTTGGTCGAAGAAATCGGCGGTGCTGAACTTGCCCAGGTTGATGGCGAAGTAGCGCTCTGGGCGTAGGCCGGCCAGCTGGTTTAGGTCGTCCTCATCTGTTGCCGTGCCGGTGCCCAGGGCGAAAACCTGCCGCAGGTACAGGCGCGCCAAATACAGACTGGGCGAGGGGTCGCCGATGCGGAAGGTTTCGCCATTGGTGAAGCCCGCAATGCCCCGCGCGCCGCTCAGGCCGCTGCCGCCGGCTACTTCGGGGTTGAAGTAGATAGCTGCGCCCTTCCACAGTCGCCGGCCGATAAACAGCGTGGATGTAAACGAGAGCTTCGCGGATTCGCGGTTTGCCAGGCTGTAGTCGCCGGCATAGGGCGTGCTTAGGTCGTTGTGCCACTGGTCGATGAGGGTCTGCTGGAAATGCAGGCTCCAGTCGCGCGGCTGGCCCGCGGTGTCGTTGGGCTGGTGCGCAGGCTCTTGCGCCGCGGCGGCATTGGGCGGCGTAACGGGGGGCGTGGTGCCCGGCGGCGTAACCTGCGCATTGGCACGGCCAACCAACAGCAGCATAGCGCCCAGCAGGAATGAGGAGAGTTTCAGAATCAGAAGAACTAAGAAGGGAAAAGCGAATCAATTTGACTCAAAAATCGGAGGCCGTGGGTGTGGAGCAGGTGAAGCTGAGTTAAAACCCACTACTTTATTTATCGTCCCCCTATGCTTGAGCTAAAGCGCAGCGGCCCACCCGGCCGGACCAGAGATGCTGCGCTATTTTTGCCCCATGCCTTTGCTTCACTACCTCGACCAAGGCCAGGGCCGGCCCCTGGTTATTCTCCACGGCCTCTTCGGAACCCTCGACAACTGGCAAACCCTGGCCCGGCGCTGGGCCACCGAAGCGGGGCTACGTGTGGTGAGCGTGGATTTGCGCAACCACGGACGCTCTTTCCAAAGCCCCGAGCACAGCTACGCCCTCATGGCGCAGGATGTGCTGGCGCTGTTCGACCACCTGCATCTGGGGCCCGACTCCACGCTCATGGGACATAGCATGGGTGGCAAAGTGGCCATGCGCCTGGCCCTGGACCACCCCGAGCGCCTGGCCCGCCTTATCGTGCTCGACATTGCCCCGCGTTTCTCCGACATGGCGCACCAAACCGACATCCTCGCCGGCCTGCACGCCGTGGACCTCGCCCACCTCGGCAGCCGCCAGGAGGCCGATGCGGCCATGGCCCAGCATATTCCGCAAGTGGGCGTCCGCCAGTTTCTGCTTAAAAACCTGTACCGCCGCGAAGACAATTCCTTTGCCTGGCGCATCAATCTGAAGACGCTCGCCGCCTCAATGGCTGCTGTGGGGGAAGAAACGTCCGCTACGCAGCCATTTCTGAAACCCGCGCTGTTTGTGCGGGGCGGCAAGTCGAACTATATCACTGCCGAAGACAAGCTCTACGGCATACCAGCGCTGTTTCCCAACTCGCAGGTTGAAACCGTTGTAGATGCCGGCCACTGGCTGCATGCCGAGAAGCCCGAAGAAGCGTTTCAACTGGTGAAGGCATTTGTGCAGCAGTAGACCGTTCTGCTTAATGGTTGCCTCTTGAATGGGGCAGGTTTTCACCCCCTCAATTTTAGCTCAAGCGTTACGCCAATAGCGGCTCCGACAGCTTCGGAGCTGCTATTTTTTTATGCCCAAGACGCAGCGAAAACGCAGTTTTATTAAATTTTTTCATCCCTTCAGACAACGGTAGTTTATCCCGAGCATCTATAGGATTGTCTGACCTAGGAGACGAAAAACTTTCTCACTTCTTTTCTGCAAACCGTCATGCTACTTAAATCAATCCCCTTGTGGGGCGGGCTGTGCCTGCTCTTCAATGCCGGTACAGCCATCGCTCAGACGCCTGCTAACACCTTCGCCGCCAGCACTAACCATTCCGCCATCATCCGCCCCGACGGTAGCCTCTGGACCAGCGGCATCAACCTGGAAGGACAGCTCGGCAACGGCACCACTACCTGCAGCACTACCCCCGTGCGCGTGAAGACCGAAGACCCGAACACGCACTGGGCGCAGGTAGCTGCCGGCACCTCCCATACCCTGGCCCTGACCACCGACGGCCGCCTATACACCTGGGGCGGCAACAGCAAAGGCCAACTGGGCGACGGCACCACCAAGCAGCACCTGACCCCGGTGGCGGTGAAGCTCCCCGAGGAGGCAGCCCACGCCACCTGGAAGCAGGTGGCCGCGGGCACCTCGCATTCGCTGGCCCTCACCACCGACGGCCACCTCTATGCCTGGGGCAATAACACCAACGGCCAGCTCGGGCAAGGCACGAGCCTCGACTACGCTCACCCCGTGGAAGTGCCCCTGCCCGAGAGTGCCCGCAACACCACCTGGGCGCAGGTAGCCGCGGGCAACGACCACACCCTAGCTCTCACAGCCGATGGGCGCTTATTTGCGTGGGGCAACAACCAGTTTGGCCAGTTGGGCGACGGCTCCTACGCCACCTCGCGCGAGCCCGAAGCCGTAGGGCAAACCCAGAAACTGGCGGCGCTGCGCTGGGCCAACGTGGCCGCCGGCCGCTTTCACACCCTCGCCGTGACGAGAGATGGCAAGCTCTATAGCTGGGGCTCCAACCGATTTGGCCAGTTGGGAGAGGAAGACGATACCCGACGCAACTTGCCCACGCTCATGCTAATGCCCGGCAGCTTAGCCAACGCCGTGTGGACGCAAGTGGCCGCTGGCGATGCCCACTCCCTGGCCCTGAGCGCCGACGGCCGCCTGGTAGCCTGGGGCAACAACTGCGCCGGCCAATTGGGCGATGGCACCACCGTTCGGCAGTTGCAGCCGGTAGTGGTTACCCTGCCCGAGAACGCCTCAGCGGCAGTTGCCTGGACTCGGATAGCCAGCGGAGGCTTTCACAACCTGGCCTACACCGCCGATGGCCAGCTCTACGCCTGGGGCGCCAACCGCTTTGGCCAGCTGGGCGATGGCACGGCGCTCGACCACAACCAGCCCATGAGCCAGGAGTCCGTCTTCACGAAACAATCCAGCCCAAGCTCCTCCGGCTCTGGGGGCGACCTGAGCTCATTGGATGGTGTAGAGGCTTGGGGATTGAACGACACCCGGTTGCTTAAGGAAATGCCCAAAGCGCCGAGCTTCATGATGATTCTGCAGCAAGCCCGGCCCTAAGGCCACATTGTGCTCAACTCAACTGATTTATCTACATAGAATAGAAGTGGTTCAAGGCCACGCTGGAAAGCGGTTAATTTCTTAACGGACCGTCCAGTTGGTACAGGGCGGCCCGTTACGTTATTCGCGTTGGCTGGCGTCGGAGAGGGAGTGCGCAGGAATGGCAACCGGCCGCGCCGTTCCTTTGCGTCTTCTTCCCCGCGCCGATGCCCGCTACGCTATACCTCCTCCCCACCCCCCTGGCCGAAGACACGGCCCCGCAAGTGCTGCCGCCGCAGGTGGTGGCCGCCGCGGCGGCCCTCCCCTATTTCCTGGTAGAGAATGCCCGCACGGCCCGCCGCTTCGTGAAGAGCGTGGCCCCGGCCCGCGTAATCGAAGACATCCGTTTCACAGTCATCGACAAAGACAGCACCGATGCCGAGGTGCGCGCCGCCCTGGCGCCCCTGCTGAAAGAAGGCATTGACGGGGGAATTTTGAGCGAGGCCGGCTGCCCGGGCATCGCCGACCCCGGCGCGGCTTTGGTGCGCGAGGCCCACCGGCTGGGCATAAAAGTGGTGCCGCTGGTGGGGCCGTCGTCCCTGCTGCTGGCCCTGATGGCCTCGGGCCTGAACGGGCAGCAGTTTGCCTTTCACGGCTACCTGCCTATTGAGAAAGCACCCCGCGTGGCAGCCATTAAAACGCTGGAGCGCGAGGCCCAGCAGCGGCAGCAGGCGCAGCTCTTTATTGAAACGCCTTACCGCAACGGGGCTCTGTTCAGCGACTTGTTGGCCCACTTGCAGCCCGGCACCCGCCTGTGCGTAGCCGCCGACGTAACGGGCGCCGGAGAGTTTATCAAGACCCTGCTGGTATCGGACTGGCGCCGCCTGCCGGCCCCGGAGCTGCACAAGATTCCCACGGTTTTTATAATAGGTACTTAACGCTTTGCCTTAGGCGCGCTGAGTAACAAGACCGTCATGCCGAGCGCAGCGAAGCCTCTCTACCACACCATTTGTCATGCTGACGAAGGAAGCACCTTATCAGGTTAGCGCGAGTCGTTGAACCGTGAGAAGATGCTTCGCTGCGCTCTGCATGACAAGCGAAGCGAAGCATCACTACCGGTATAACAGCTTCAGCCCAATGGCTTAGCTGGCCATGGCCATTACCGGCTCGCTGAAAACTGTTTCGCCGTGCTGGCTCACATCGAGGCCATCGGCTTCGTGGCGGGCATTCACCCGAATTGGAATCAGCAGATTGGTGAGCTTGTAGAGCAGGAACGAGCCGCCGAAAGTGAAGGCAGAGATGAAAATCAAGGCGCCAATATGATGCAGGAGCAGCGTGGTTGGGCCGGTAATCAGGCCGCCTTCCTTGGCGAAAACGGCCGTCATTATCATGCCCACGATGCCGCCGACGCCATGGCAGGGAAATACGTCGAGGGTATCGTCGAGGGTGGTGCGGTTTTTCATGTGCACAGCCCAGGCGCTGATAGCCGCGGCGCTCGCGCCGATGAACAGCGCTGGGCCGTAGCTCACGTAGCCCGCCGCGGGAGTGATGGCCACCAGGCCCACCACCGCACCAATGGCCGCACCAGCCGCCGAGGGGCGCTGCCCCCGCACGGCCTCAATCAGCATCCAGGTCAGCATGGCCGCCGCCGAGGCCAGGTGCGTGGTAAAGAAGGCCTGCACTGCTACCGTATTGGCGGCCAGTGCCGAACCGGCATTAAAACCAAACCAGCCAAACCACAGTAGGCCCGTACCCAGCAGGATAAAGGGAATGTTGACCGGCACGTGCTGATGGCCGGCCTTGTGCGTCTCGCGCCGGCCCAGGGCCAGAGCGCCGGCCAGGGCCGCGAAGCCCGCCGAAATGTGCACTACCGTGCCGCCCGCGAAGTCCAGCACGCCCCACTTAAACAGGAAGCCATCGGGGTGCCAGGTCCAGTGGGCCAGTGGGCAGTAGATGAGCAGGCTGAACAAGCACATAAACAGCAGGTAGCCCCAAAAACGAATCCGCTCGGCAAAAGCGCCGCTGATAAGCGCCGGCGTGATGATGGCAAACTTGAGCTGAAAAGCCGCATAAAGCACCAGCGGCAGGTTGGGCGCCAGGCGCGGGTGCGGAGCCGTGCCCACGTGGTTAAAGAGCAGAAACGTCATCGGGTTGCCGATAACGCCGCCGATGCTGTCGCCAAACGCCAGCGAAAAGCCCACCACGTACCACAGCACCGATATGACTCCCAGCGCAATAAAGCTTTGGAACATGGTGGAGATGACACTGCGCTTGCTCACCATGCCACCGTAGAAGAACGCCAGGCCCGGCACCATAAACAACACCAGGCCCGAGGCTGTGAGCATCCACGCCAGGTCGGCGGCTACAAACACATTGGGTTTAGCATCCGGGTGGTCCTGGGGAAGCAAAGCGGCCACCAGGGCAAGCGTAAGGAGCAGGCCCAAGCAGGCCGAGGCCAAGTATTGTTTACGGGTCATAGCAGGTGTAATTTTATAGGTCATCCAGACCCTAAATTACACACTTTTATTTCTTACCCTATCGCTTTGCAAGCCATCATCGAAAATTATCCCTATTATCGAGCAACTACACCTTCATTTAGAAAGCCAATATCAACAAAATCGAATTTTACGCTTGAAGCAGATTGATACGGAACGCGGTGCGTCCTTCGGCCTCGGTTTGCAGCTGAAACGTGAAGCCGTGAGCTAGCAGGATGTCGCGTATCAGCGTCAGTCCAATTCCCTGGCCATCGCGCTTAGTGCTGAAGAAGGGAGTAAACAGGCGCTGGCTTACTTCGGGGGTTAGCGGGGGGCCGTCGTTCTCGATGACCACCGTGGGCGGCTGCGCGGTGGTGCGCACCCAGATGTTGCCGTCACGCCCGATGGCTTCGAGGGCGTTTTTGGCAATGTTGAGCAGAGCCTGCTCCATTTGCTGGGCGTCGAGGCTCAGGAACAGCGGAGCGGTGGGGAATTCCATGTGCCACTTGATGTGGCGCTCCTCGCTCTGGGGCTGCAGCAGCCGGCAGATGCTGCGCAGCAGCGCGTGCAGGTCGGTGGGCTGGGGCGTGGGCGGCGGCAGCCGGACGAGGCGGGCGAAGTTGGCGATGAAGTTGGCTAGCTGGGTGTTGCGGGCAATGCTGACGTCAAGGGCCTGGGTATAGTCGGGCCGGTCGTCGGGGCTGAGCTGGGGCGCGTAGTGGTAGAAGCTGTGCAGAATGGAGTTGATGGCGCCGATGGAATTGTTTATTTCGTGCGACATCATTCGAATCAGCTTACCATAGGCTTGCTTTTCCTGCTGAATGAGCTCCTGGGTCAGCTCCTCCAGCACAATAAAGCGGCGCGTGAAGCCCCGGTCCAGAAAGTGGGCCGCGTGGGCCCGGTAGGTTTGCAGGCCCGACAAGCGCAAAGATTGCGGCTGGTTTTCGGCAAGCGCCGCCAGGGCTGTGCCCCAGGGCCCGGGCAAATCGGCCGGTAGCTGGCCGTGCAGCGCGGCCGCCGATTGGCCCAGGAACCGTTCGGCCGCTGCATTCACTTCCTCGATGCGGCCGTCGAAATCCAGGAGCAGAATGCCGGCCGGTGAGGCCTGGATGAGGCGTTCGAGCAGGAAGCTTTTTTCGTGCTGGCTCACCCGCTCGTGCCGGAGCGCGTCAATCATCTGGTTGTAGACGTTGATGAGCTGGTCCATCTCCTGCTGGCCCACCGGCACAAACTTCATCGAGAAGTCCTTGGCCTGAATGGCTGTGGTGCCCGCCGCAATCAGCTGGAACGGCCGCACAAAACCCTGGTACAGCTGCACAGTCAGGTAGATGCTCACCAGCAGCAGCGCCTCAGAGGCTAGAAACAGCACCGGGTTGGTGGTGCGCAGCTGCGCCGCCAGCGCAATAAGTACTGCGTGGATAATGACGACGAACAGAAGGAATTTGGTGCGGAGCGTCATGGATAAGTAAATGCGCTTTGCTGGATAACCGGTCATGCAGAGCGCAGCGAAGCATCTTTACTGCTTCGTTGTATCGGCTGTCATGCTGAGCTTGCGAAGCATCTTATCAGGTTAGAACGAATCGTTGAGGCGTGATAAGATGCTTCCTTCGTCAGCATGACAAACGACGCGGGGGAGCTACTACGCGCTGTCTGACAGACGATTTACTATTGAAAAACAGGCTCTACTCCACTGTATCATAAGGAATGGCGTGCTTCTCGAGCCTTCTATATAGCGCCCCGCGGCTCAAGCCCAAGGCCTTCGCTACGCGGCTGATATTACCCTCGTAGTGCGTGAGTGCCTGCCGAATCATCTGGGCTTCCAGCTCGTCGAGCGTCATGGTGCCGGGGGTGGGCAGCTCGCCGGCGGCGGGGGGCCGCACAGGGAGGCGCTGGGCATTGGCCTGGAAGTCTTCGGGGCCCAGCTCGTCTTTGCCGCTCACGAGCACGGCACGCTCCACCAGGTTCTTGAGCTCGCGGATGTTGCCGGGCAGGGGTTGCTCGCGCAGCCAGTGCAGGGCGCGGGCGCCCACCTTGAGCGCGGGCCGGTGGTAGGTGGCGCGCAACTGGTCGACGAAGTGCTGGGTGAGCAGGGGAATGTCCTGGGCGCGCTCGCGCAGGGCGGGCAGGCGCACGGTAATCAGGTTGATGCGATAGAATAAGTCTTCGCGGAAGCGGCCCTGCTGCACCATCTCGGCCAGGTTGCGGTTGGTGGCGGCGATGACGCGGATGTCGAGGCGGCGGGGCTTGCTGTCGCCGAGCACTTCGTAGGTGCGGTCTTGCAGCACGCGCAGCAGCTTCACCTGGCTGGCCATTTCCAGTTCCCCGATTTCGTCGAGGAAAATGGTGCCGCCGTTGGCCATCTCGAAACGGCCCAGGCGGTCGGCTTTGGCGTCGGTGAAGGCGCCGCGGCGGTGGCCGAACATCTCGCTTTCAAACAACGAGGCCGAAATACCGCCCAGGTTCACTTTTACGAAGGGACCGCTGCGCCGCTCGCTATTGCGGTGAATGGCCTCGGCAATCAGCTCTTTGCCGGTGCCGCTTTCGCCTTCGATGAGCACCGAGGCATCGGTAGCCGCCACCTGGCCTACTTGGCGCAGCACGTGGAGCAGTTGCGCATCCTGCCCGATGATGTCGCCGAAGCGGTACTGCTTGTCGAGCAGGCGGCGGTTGGCGGCGGGTGCGTCGGCCTCGGTGGCGGCGTGGTCGCCCTGGTTTTCGTGCAGACGCAGCACCGTGCGGATGGTTTGCAGCAGGGCGTCGTTGTGCCAGGGCTTGGTCACGAACTCGGCCGCGCCGGCCTTCATGCCCGCCACGGCCAGGCCGATGGAGCCCCAACCCGTGATGAGGATAACCGGCACTTGCGGGGCAATGCGCTTCACCTGGGCCAGCAGTTCGAGGCCGTCGTGGCCGCTGGTGTCGAGCGAGAAATTCATGTCCATCAGCACCAGGCGGGGAGGCGTTTCGCGCACCACGCGCAGGGCTTCTTCGGGCGTTGCTACCGCCTCGGCCGCGTAGCCGCCTTGCTTCAGCAGGAGCTTCAGCGAGGTGCGGATAGCGAGGTCATCGTCGACGATGAGAAACATAGCAGTACTATAATATTCGGCGCGAAATTAGAAATTCTCCCGGCACCGCTCGCCGCTGAGCGGTGCCGGAAAGTTGAGCTGAATCAGCCCAACCATACCTTATTCCTCCCGCAGCGCGGCCGCCGGCTGAATGCCCGCCGCCAGCCGAGCCGGCTGCCAGGCACACACGGCCGCCAGAAAGAAAATCAGCCCCGTAGCCACCAGCATGGCCATAAGATACACCTGCGGCTCCACATCGAAAGCGCCCAGCAGCGGAAATTGAGCTGCCAGCAGCACCCCAATCAGCACGCCCAACGTGGTCAGGACCAGCATTTCGCCCAGGAATTGCCGGCTGATGGCTGGGCCCGTGGCGCCCATGGCCCGGCGCAGCCCAATTTCGGCCCGCCGCTGGCTGATGTTGTACCACAGCATGCCGAACAGGCCCAAGGCCACGTTCACAATCAGGAAGGTGCTGATGATGGCCAGGCCGGCCAGCGGGGCCAGCGTCACACGCAGCTTGTCGAGGCGGTCGGCTTCGAGGGTGCGCACCTGCGTGCTCCACTGCCGCGTGACGCCCGCCACGGTGTGCACGATGCGCTGCTGCAGGGCCGCGCCCTGGCCGGGGGCCACGCGCACCAGCACCGATGCGCCCTCCCAGCTGGTGGTGTCGTGGGGCGCAAGCCGCAGCCAAACCGACTTCTCCGGGGCGGTAAAGTCGCCGCCCGTGCGCACGTTGTCCACCACGCCCACTACCTGGTATTCTTCGTGCCGGTCGGTACCAGGGCCATAATTGGGCCGAAACGCCTTGCCCAACGCGGGCTGGCCGGGGCCGAACAGGGCCTCGCGCACTTTTTGGCTGATAACGGCCGGCCGACGCGTGGAGGCATCGTCGCTGGCCCGGAACCAGCGGCCCTCGCGCAAAGTCAGGCCCAGGGTTTGGAGGTAGCGGTCGTCGGCGTCGTAGAAGTCCACCCCTCTCGCCACTTTGCTGCCGTAGCTATAGTCCGTGTTCATGGTAACGAACCGGAACGGGGTATTGGGGCTGCCGAGTGAAATGTCCAGTACGCCGGGCAGGGCCCGCACTGCACGCAGCGCCTCGTCGAGCAGGGGGCGGGGCATCATTTCGCCCTGGCCTGCCGCAATGTTGAGCCGCCACACGTTCTGGTGCTGGAAGCCCGGCGGCATAAAGTAATTCTGGCCGAAGTTGAGCAGCAGCGTGCCCACCCCAAACAGGACAACGAAGGAGAAGAATATCTCGGTCAGCAGCAGCGCGTTCGACTGCTTGCGGTTCCAGATAAGGCGAAAAAGGTGGCGAATCATGGCGGTGGGAGATGAAAGCGTGAAGAGGAAGTAGTTGCGTGGGGCCGGCCGCGCTTACTGCGGGCCGCCGCCGCTGCCGCGCAGGGCATCCACGGGGTTGAGGCGCGACATTTTCCAGGCCGGGTACACGCCGCTCATCAGCCCGAACACCGCGGCCAGGCCCAGCGCCCAGCCGAAAGCCTGCCAGTTGAGCCCAAACTGAGCGTAGGTAAACAGGTGGCTGTCGTTGAGCAAGCGCAGCGCCACGGCCGCCAAGCCCAGGCCCAGCAGGCCGCCCAGCGAAGTCAGCACCAGGTTTTCGACCAGGAACTGCCCCACCAGCATGCTGCCCGAAGCCCCAAAGGCCTTGCGCACCCCAATCTCGCTGGAGCGCTCCAGAATGCGGGTCACGTTCAGGTTCACCAGGTTCAGGGCGGGCAGCAGCATAAACAGCAGCCCCAGCACGGCGCACGCCAGCAGGAAGACGCCCATGCCGTCGCTCTCGTCCGATTGGTGCATCGTCAGCTCCCGGGTAAGGCTGCCCAGGGCAGAGTCGGCGTGCGCAAAAATCTGCTTGATTTCTTTGGGGTTGGGAATTTCTATCCGGCGCACCACTTGCTGAAACTCCTCGCGCACGGCCGGCACCTCGCCCGTAGAGCGGGCCAGGATGATGGGAATAAACTCGCCACCCAGGCGGCTATCCCGGAAGTAAGCGGGGTTGAGGGTGTAGGGCACCCAGATATCGGAGCTGGTGAAGACGCGCACGATGGGCACGTCGGGCACCACGCCCGTGACGCGGTAGCGGTGCGGCCCCACCTCGATGGTGCGCCCGGCCACGCCCTGCGCCGTCCCAAAAAACGCCCGCGCCGTGTGCTCGTTGATGACGCACACCCGGTCGGCATTTTTCACTTCCTGGTCGTTGAAGGGGCGCCCGCCCAGGAAGGCAAAGTCGCTTATTTTCCAGAAGTTGCCGTCGGTGTAGCGCACG
This sequence comes from Hymenobacter plasmatis, assembly GCF_020711255.1. Taxonomy (GTDB): domain Bacteria; phylum Bacteroidota; class Bacteroidia; order Cytophagales; family Hymenobacteraceae; genus Hymenobacter. The sequence continues at coordinate 63,659 of NZ_JAJFAW010000013.1, read as the reverse complement.
TCCAGGGTCAGGCTCTGGTTGTTGGCAAACGACGTGGCGCTCGACGAGATGGACGTGAGGCCTACCAGTTCCGGGGTCTTCAGGGTGCGCACGTAGCGGTCGATGAAGAAGATACTGGCCGGCATGTTCATATTTCCGCCATCGAACATCTGCTGCCGCACGGAGGAAACAAACAGCATGCGGTCGATGCGCGACTGCGGGGCTTCGGCCCCCACCACGTGGTTGACAAAGGCCACCACCACGAGCATAATCATCAGCGTAAAACTGATGCCGAAAAGAGAGATGAAGGTAAAGAACTTGCGCCGCAAGAGCACCTTCCAGGCGATTTTGAGATAGTTGAGCAGCATGGCCGTGTGAGTTAAGAGTGGGAGGTTTTTTGGCGGGCGTTAGCCCACCTGGCTGCCGTCGAAAAACCGGATAACCCGCTCGGTCTTCATCGCCTGGCGCTCGTCGTGGGTCACCATCACGATGGTCACGCCCTCGCGCTCGTTCAGGCCCAGCAGCAAGTCCATGATTTCCTCGCCCATCACCGAGTCCAGGTTGCCGGTGGGTTCGTCGGCCAGGATAATTTCGGGGTTGCCGGCCAGGGCCCGAGCTATGGCCACGCGCTGGCGCTGCCCTCCCGAGAGCTGGCTGGGGAAGTGCGTGGTGCGGGCGCTCAGCCCAACTTTATCCAGGGCCGCGAGGGCGCGCTGGCGGCGCTCCTTGCCGCTCAGGCCCGGGCGGTAAAGGAGGGGCAGCTCCACGTTGTCGAGCACGGCCAGGTCGTTTATCAGGTGGTAGCTCTGGAAGACGAAGCCGATTTTCAGGTTGCGCAATCCGGCCAGTTCCTTGTCGGTATAAGAACGCACGGCGCGGCCGTCAACTTCAATGGTGCCGCTGGTGGGCTCGTCGAGCAAACCCATGAGGCTGAGCAGCGTGGACTTGCCGCAGCCGCTGGGCCCCATCACCGACACAAACTCGCCGCGGTTGATGACCAGGTTCACGCGGTTCAGGGCCACGGTCTCGATGGTGTCGGTCTGGTAAACTTTTTCGACGTCGACCAGCCGCAGCACGGGGGTGGCGTCGGCCGGTGCCGGGCCACTACTGGCGGGCAGCGGGCGGGCATCGGGGGCGGAGGAAGTGAGCAGGTTTGCCATGGGAGTAAAAAAGAGAGGAAGAAAGTTGCAGAAAAAAGTTACTGGTTGGCCACCAGCGGCTGCTGGCGCTCAAAGTCATATAGGGTGAGGGCCCGCAGGCGGTAGTAAGCCACCCAGCCCGCGCGCAGGGCCGCGATGTAGCCGCGCCGGGCGCTGTCCTTGGCCACCGAAGCCAGGGTTAAATCGGTGAGGCTGATGCGGCCCAGCACGTAGGTGGCGCGGGCAATGTCGTAGCGGCGCTGGGCCAGCGAGTCGGCCCGGTCCGCGAGGCGCAGCTGCTCGCCCAGGGTCGGCAGCTGGCCGGCCTGGCTGAGCACGGTTTGCTCGAAGCTGCGCTCCTCCTGGGCCACGTTGTGCTGCACCTGGTCGCGGGCGAGCTCGGCGGTTTTGATGATGGACTTCTGGCGGCCCCAGTCTACCAGCGGCAAGCTGAAGGCCAGGCTCACTCGCTGCTGGTTTTGCAGGTTCTGGTAGGTGTCGACGAGGTTGGTGGCTTGGTTCACGTAGCCCATGTTGGCCAGGAGCGTGGCCTGGAAACCGGTAGTGCCGCGGGCCTGGGCCACGTCGCGCTCGGCCAGCAGCAGCCGGCGGCGGAAGGCCAGCGTGGCGCTGCGGTTTTGGCGGGCCTGCTCCAGGGCACGGGCGGGCAATACGGTCGGCTGGGGCGCCGAGGCGGGCACCACCAGCGCCGGCGCGTCGGCCAGGCCGGTGTAGGCCTGCAAGTCCACGGTAGCGTTCTGGGCGCTGAGCTGGGCCTGGTTCTGGGCCTGGCGGGCGTCGAGCAAATTCAGCTCAAGTTGCAGCAAGTCGCTCTGCGACAGGCGACCCAACTTAAACCGCTCCTGTCCGATGCGCAGCAATTCGGCCGTGGCCTCGGCGTTCTGGCGGGCTACTTCGGCGTTCACCTGCTGCAGCAGCACGTCGAAATACAGCTCCGTGACGCGCTGGGCAATGGTTTCGCGCTCTTCCACGTACTGGCGCTGGCTTTCCTGGTAGCGCAGCGGCTCGATGCGCCGGGCCCAGCGCAGGGCGTTGAACTGCCCCAGCGGCTGGGTGAGGCCCACCATCACGGGCTGGTTGTTGTAGCGCCGCAGCTGGCCATTAAAGTCATCGAATCGCTGCATCACCGAGCCCACAAAAATCTGCCCGCCGGTTAGCCCAATATTCTGGGACATGGTCAAGCTCAGGTCGGAGTTGTTGATGCGCACGGCCCGGAAATCGGTGTTGCCGTCGGGCTGCACCACGGGCGTAATCACGCGGCTGAAATTGGGCAAGGTGCCCTGCAGGCCCAGCTGGGGCCGGTAGTTGGCCTGGTAGACGCGCCAGTTCCAGTAGCTGGTTTCGCGCGTGGTCACGGCCTGCTGCCCCACCGCCGAGTGGTTGAGAGCCTGCGCAATTACCTCATCCAGGGTAAGGCCTGTGGGCTGAACTTGAGCTACGACTGGCCGGCTGAACAGGCCTAGTGCCAGCAGAACGAAAAGGATAGAAGTCTTCATGTTCGGGCCGCCTTAGTCTTTGACAATGAGTTCGGGCGTATCCAGGTGCGCCTTCATGTCGGACACCACGACCTCCTCCCCTGCCCGCAGGCCTCCGGTTATCTGCACGAAGTCGAAGTTGCTGTCGCCAAACTGCACGGTGCGCCGCACGGCCCGGCCGTCCTTTATCACAAACACCGGCTGCTCTTTGCCGCCCTGGTAGTAGGGCCCGTTTTTCAGGCGCAGCACGCCGTGGTGGGCGCGGGTCACCACAAACACATCGGCCCGCAGGTTGGACCGCAGCGCGGGGTGGTGGGGGTTGTCGAGTTGGGCATAAAAGGTGACCACGCCTTTTTCCACGCTGGGGCTGATGGTGGTCACGGTGCCGCGCAAGTCGAGACCGTTGATGCGCACCACCACGGGGTCGCCCTGGTGCAGCGCATCGGCGTAGGTATCTGAAATCGTGGCCCGTACCCGGAAGCTGCTCAGGTCGGCCACGCGGGCTAGTGGGTCGCCGGCCTGCACCGTGGTGCCGATGTTTTCGTTCACCCAGGTGAGCACGCCGGGCTGCTGGCTGCTGATGTTGGCCTGCCGCAGCTTGGTGGCCAGCTCCGAAATGCTGCGCTGCTGCATCGAGACGGTGTAGCCCAATTCGCGCACGTCGGCCGCGTTGGAGCGCTGCTGCGTCTGAATCTGGCGGGCCAGCCGCTGGGCTTCCAGTTGGGCTACCGTCAGGTTGAGCTCGGCCTGGCGCACGTTTTCGGCGGTGCCCCCACCGATTTTCAGGAGTTGCTGCTCGTCGCGCAGGGCCGATTGGAGGCTGCGCACTTTCACGGCCTGCACTTGGGCTTGGGCGCGCAAGTCGTTGAGGCTGCGTTCCAGGGTGAGCTGCAGTTGGGAGTTCTTGTTCTGGTTGCGCAGCTGCTCGTCGCTGAGCTTGGCCAGGGCAGAGTTGGTCAGTTCCTTGTCTAGTTCCAGAATGGCCTCACCGGGCTTCACCCGCGCGCCCACCGCCACCGCCACCCGGCTAATGGTACTTTGAATGGGGCTGGTTATCACCACTTCCCGGCCCGGAATGATGGTGCCCGCCGCTGTGAGCGAAGCTTCCACGTCGCCATTCTCCACTGTGGCCGTCAGGATGTCGGTGCGGCGGATGCTGGGCTTCAGCACGGTGCGGAAGGCCAGCACCGCCACCAGTAGCGCAACTACTACGCCGGCCCCGAACAGCCAGCGGCGGCGCTGTCGTTGGCTTTGAATAGCGGGGGCAATAGCTCTGTCCATTTTCGTGCAGAAATAAGGGAGGTTTCTGCATCTAAGGCCAAGCCGTGTGCCATTTTTACAAATGCCTGATTTTCAGATTTTAACAGCGTTTATAGTCGTTACGCTATTTGAAAAATGTGTCCAATTATGGACACGCCGGCTTTAACCGGACACCCGAACTATTTCAGGCTTTTTGCTCGCTCACGCCGTCTGTCATGCTGAGCGCAGCGAAGCATCTTATCACCGTCGAACGAGTTGCGCTGACCTGAGAAGATGCTTCGCTGCGCTCAGCATGACAGACGATTAAGCTGGTGAGCTCCGCGAGATACGCTGCTTCTCCCCTCGCTGGTTCACTGCACGTTAAAAGACCTCATTCCTTACCGGACACCCGGCTTAGGCCAGCACTTGGTACACTACAAAAGCAGCCACGTAAGCCAGGCTCGTCATGTAGAGCAGTTGAGCCAGGGGCCACTTCCAGCTTTTGGTTTCGCGGTAGGTAACGGCCAGTGTGCTCATGCACTGCATAGCAAACACGTAAAACACCAGCAGCGAAAACGCCCGCGCCGGTGTGAAGAACGGCTGCCCATTAGCATCTTTCTCGGCCTGCAGCTTCTGTTGCAGCGTGCCCATGTCGGCGTCCTGGCCCACGCTGTAGATGGTAGAGATGGTACCCACAAACACTTCCCGCGCGGCGAAGGAAGTGAGCAGTGCAATCCCGATTTTCCAGTCGTAGCCCAAGGGCCGGATGGCCGGCTCCAGCGCCCGCCCAAAGGAACCCGCATACGAATTCTCAAGCCGCGCCGACGCAATCTGGCGGCTCAACTCGGCCTCATTCCAGCCTTGGGTGGCGACTTGCTGGCGCACCTGGGCTTCGGCCGTGGCTTGCTTTTGGCCGGGGCCGTAGCTGGCCAGCACCCACAGCAGCACCGAGATGGCCACAATCACCTTGCCCGCCTGCAGCACAAAGGCCTGCACTTTCTGGTAGATGGTCAGGCCCACGTTCTTCCAGCGCGGCCACTGGTACACCGGAAACTCCATGATGAAGTAGCTCCGCTCCCGGGCCTTGAGTACCTTCTTCAGCACCCAGGCCGAGCCCAGGGCGGAGAACAAGCCCAGCAGGTAGAGGCCCATCAGGGCCACTCCGCGCAGGTTGAATATGCCCCACGCGGCCTGGTCGGGCACTACCAGCGCCACCAGCACCGTGTACACCGGAATGCGCGCCGAGCACGACATGAGCGGCGTCACGAAGATGGTTATCATCCGGTCTTTCCAGCTCTCGATGGTGCGGGCGCCCATGATGGCCGGCACCGCGCAAGCCAGGCCGGAGATGAGCGGCACCACGCTTTTGCCGCTGAGGCCAAAGGGCCGCATCAGCTTGTCCATCAAGAACGTCACGCGGGCCATGTAGCCCGTTTCCTCCAGCACCGCCAGGAAGCCGAACAGCAAGGCAATCTGCGGAATGAATATCAGCACGCCGCCCAGGCCGGCCAGCACACCCTCGGTGAGCAAGCGGATGAGCGGCCCGTGGAAGTTGGCCTGAATGGTGGCACTCAAGGCCGAAATCCCCTGGTCTATCCAGTCCATAGGGTACTGCGCCCAGGCAAAAATTGCTTGAAACAGCGTAAACAGGATGCCCAGAAAAATCAGGTAGCCGCCCACCCGGTGCGTGAGCACCTTGTCGATGCGGTTGCTCACCGGCTCGCGGGTTTCCGTGCGCGTCACCGTCACGGTTTCGAGCAGGATTTCATTGATGCGGGCGTAGCGCGCAATGGTCTCGGCAGCCTGCTGGGCCGTGGCATCGAAGCCGTATTTGTGCGTCAGCTCCTGAATATGAGCCTTATCATCAGCACTCAGGAAGCTGATATGGCGGTACTGCTGGGCGTAGTGCAGCGCCAGGTAGTCGTTGTGCAGGTCGAAGTAGTAGCGGATTTGCCGCACCAGCGGCAGCAGCTTCTCGTCGGGCTCCCAGAAGCGCACGGGAGGCGCGTCCAGGCGCTGGGCCATCACAATTTTGAGGGCGGCCACGCCGATGCCCTTGCGCGCATTCATGGGGATGATGGGCACGCCCAGCTCCCGCTCCAGCGCCGGCAGGTCGATTTTTACGCCGTGGCGCTCGGCCACATCCATCATGTTGAGGGCCAGCACGGCCGGCAGGCCCAAGTCGCCCAGTTGGGTGAACAGCAGCAGGCTACGGCGCAGGTTGTTGGCATCCACGGTCACCACCACAAAGTCGGGGTAGTTGGCGGCGGCCCGGTCATATAGCAGGTCCGTAATTACCTTCTCGTCCAAGCTCTTGGGGTAGAGCGAGTACGTGCCCGGCAAGTCGACGATTTCGGCCCGCTGCAGCGGCGTGAGCTGCGCGAAACCCGACTTGCGGTCCACGGTCACGCCGGGGAAGTTGCCTACCTTTTGATTGAGCCCGGTGAGCTGATTGAATAAGGAAGTCTTGCCGCTGTTGGGGTTGCCAATGAGGGCAATGCGCAGGGGCCGGGCCCCGGCCGCTGGGCCGGTTGGCGCTGCAACGGGCGCTGCCGTTGCCGTATCACTCACTATCGCCGCCATACGCTGCGCCCTATTCTTTCAGCAAAATGGTGGCGGCTTCGCTGGCGCGCACCGAGAGGGTGTATTCCTGGTCGCCCAGCACCAGCATCAGCGGGTCGCCCAGGGGGGCGCGGCCGCTTAGGCGCACTTGCACGCCGGGTACGCACCCCATTTCCAATAGCTTGAGTGCCATTTCGGGGTCTTCGAGGCAGCAAATGGTGCCGGTTTCGCCCAGGCGCAAGTCTTTGGCGGTGCGGCGGGTGGCGGCACTGGCAGCGACGAGAGGGGCGGAACGACGGAATAAGGCCACGGGCGAAGAAGGGCGAAAAGCTTATTTAGAAAGAGTACAAACAAAGGTACGCCACCAAACGCTTTCCGAACGCTTATAGTTTTTCGGGCTTCCGATAAGCACGTCTGTGGGCTCGAATGTGGCTTTGGCAGTCGCCCGCTGCTATACAGGTTGCATGTACTAATATTTTACAATAACTTTCAGCGCTAATATTTGTAATTTTGTTCTTTCTACCTCTCATCCTATGCTTACACGCCTACTTCTCGTAGCATTATTTATAGTCAGCGCTGCAACTTCCGGTTGGGCACAGCAGGCCCAAATCAAAGGCGTAATTGTTGACAAAGACACCAAGGAGCCGCTGCCCTTCACCTCCATCGGACTGAAGAACGAGCAAATTGGTGCGCTTAGCAATGAGCACGGCCAGTTTATTGTGCCCGCGCCCAGCAAAAACGCCGACGACTCCCTCGTCGTGATTGCCTTGGGCTACGGCCGCCGTGCAGTGCTGGTAAAGCGGGGCGTGAGCGTGCCCAACCTCACTATTGAAGTTCCCAAGCGCGCCGTTGCACTCGGCAACGTGGTGGTGAAGGCCGGCAAAATCAAGAACCTGGGGCTCGGCGCCCGCACCGACAACCCCGGCGAAGGCATGATTCAGGGCCTGCCCGGCAGCCAGTACGCCTTCTTTGTGAAGAACGACAAAAAGAAGCGCCTGGGCAACGTGCGCACCGTGTCGTTCTACATCGGCGAAAACGGTTTTCCCCGCGAGCCTTTCCGTGTGCGTCTCTACAAAGCCGACGGCAACTACAACGCCCCCAACACCGACCTGCTCACCGAAAACGTGGTGGTCTCGGCGCCCCAGGGTGGCCAGTGGTACACCGTAGACCTCACACCCTATAACATCATGGCGCCGGAAGAAGGCTTCTTCGTGGCCATGGAGTGGGTGGTAAGTGGTGATAAGTTCTTCGCCACCAACTTCATGGACGACTACACGCCCTACGGCCAGATTATGCGCCCCACTTTCGAGTTTAAGGAAAGCCGCACCTGGAACTACTCCATGGGCAAGGGCTGGAGCCTCATCACCGCCGCCAACGGCCAGGGCCTGCGCTACAACGCCATGATTAAGGCCGAAGTCGACATGATTAAGTAAGGAGCTTTACAAATAAGCCATACCTTATCACCTAGCAAAAAAGCCCCGCTCTCGAGCGGGGCTTTTTTTGCTGGCAGCAACATCAGTTTCAGCTCAACTACAGCTGCATAATGCCTAATTCGTTAACGCTTTAAAACGGCTTCTTCTTAGCAGGCTGGCTAAGGCCGGCAATCCAGGCGCGCATAGTTTCCTGGGCTATGGGCGAGAACACGGGCCTCATCTCGCCGTTCATCAGCGTCCACTCCGTTTTGGGGGGCTGAAACAGGTGGTTTACGCCCGGCAGGCGCTTGGATGTGGTATTGCGGCCGATGCTTTTTAGCTCCTTTTCCAGGGCTTCTAGGTGCAGGTCGGCGGGGGCTTCCAGGTCATCGGTGCCGCTGAGCAGCAGCACGGGGCAGCGCACCTGGTCGAGTTCCGCTACGGGGTCGAAAGACAGGAAGTAGCGCTGCCAGGGCGTGAGCATTTTGGTGGCCGCGGCCTGGGCAGCCTGGGGGTCGAGGCCCGGCTGGTCTTGCCGCAGCATATTGCTTACAATGGCTTGAGCCTGCTGCTGATTGGTTTGCCGGATGATGTCGTACATGGTACGCTGGCGCTCGTAGGCGGCCTGCACCTTGGCGGGGTCCACCTTCTTGGCGCGCTGCTGGGCCACTTGCTGCTGCAGCAGGGTTTCTTCGCCGGGCAGGCCGTAGCCTGCCAGCGCCACCACAAACGCTGGGGGCAGCGGCTGGCCCGCCGCCAGCAAGGCCACGTTGGCCCCTTCGCCGTGGCCCACCACGCCGATGCGATTGATGTTGACTTCCAATCGGGAGCGCAGGTAGTTTACCGCCGCCTGCACATCCGTCACCAGCATTTCGGTGGTGGCCGTGGCCGTGCTACCGCCCGATTGGCCCACGCCGCGGTCGTCGTACCGCAGCACGACCACGCCGCGGCGGGTCAGGTAGTCGGCCAGGGCACCCAGAAAGTGGTATCCGCCCACCGTACCGTCGCGGTCCTGCGGCCCTAAGTCGCTCACCAGCACCACGGCCGGAAACGGGCCTGGGCCAGCCGGCACCGTCAGCGTGCCGCTGAAGTTGAGCCGCGCCATAGGGTTATTGAACACCACTTCCTCTTCGCGGTAGGGCGGCGGCAGGCGGGTGCCGCTCCCGCCGATGGTGGGCATGGGCGAGTACCGCAGCAGCACCGGCGCTTTCACTCCGCCTTGGGACCATACTCCGTTGAGCTCGTGCCGGACCGTATCGAGGCGGGCCGCGTAGCTGCTGCCGGCTTTAGGCATGCGCAGCAGTACCGAGTCGCCGCGCACGGTGATTTCCGTGGTCATTCGGCTCACCTTTTGAGCAGGCACGTCGAAGGCGGCGAAGTACTTCCCGCCGGCCAGCGGCACTACGCTAATCGTCATGTCATTCCCACCGGCCGACACCGGCAACTTCCCCCTCCATAAGCCGCCCAGTGGCAAAACTTTTTCTGCCGGTGCCACGGCATTAGCCGAGCCGCTGGCTGCACCCAACAGGCACAGCAGCAGCATGAAAGTCCCAATAAAACCCCTTTTCATCTTATCTATTTTAACATGCACGTATGGCACCCTAAAGATAAGCAGTAGTTCGTATTCAGGTGATTGAGCCACAACTTACCCAAGCTTAAACCCTACCCAAACTACTGTTCAAAACGCCAGCAAATCACCGTGATGCGCTGACGCCAATTCACTTTCCTGGGCTGAAGTTTTCCAGCTCAATTTGCACGCTCCTTCCTGATTTATTAGCCAACCAATACAGCCGCCACTAACGGGCAAAAAAGAAGCCCACGCGACCAAACGCATGGGCTTCTTTTCCAAGCTTCGAACTGCGGCGATTAGGTAGCAGCTCAGTTTTCTTGCAGCTAAGCTTATTTGATGCGCACCGCAATTTCTACCCGGCGGTTTTCCTGCCGGCCAGCGGCCGTGGCATTCGAAGCGGCGGGCGACGATTCGCCCATCGGCTCCACGCTCACGCGGGCGGCGTCGATTTTGCCGTCGCCTACCAGGTAGTTCTTCACGGCTTCGGCCCGCTGGGCGCTCAGGTCCTTGTTGTAGTCTTTGTCGCCGCGCGAATCCGCAAAGCCCATCACGCGCACCTGGCTCGTGCCGTAGCGCTGGCCAATGGAGCTGGTAATCTGCTGGAGGGTGGCGGCTGCGGTGGGCTTGATGGCCGCCTTATCGGTGTCGAACAGTACCTTTTCATCCACGCTGTACACGTTGTAGCTGCCATCGCCGCGCACCGTGACGCCGGGCTGCGTGATTTCCTTGAACTTGACGTCGGCCAGTTTGGCTTTGCTCATGTCCCAGGTATTGTCCACGGCGTCGGCCGCGCCGGCGGCCGCATCGGCGGCGGTTTTGCCGTCGCGGTACACTACGGCCGTATCGGCGGTGGCTTCCTGGGGCTGGTCTTTGGTCTCGGGCTTATTTAGGTTGTCGCAGCCGGTGAGCAACGCGGCCGCAGCCAGGAGAGAAAGCAAGGGTCTGGTCATGGAAAGGGAGTTGGATTAAAGAAGTATTTCCTGCTCCGTTACGCATTATATGCAAGTATGTTGTTTTTTTGGGTGCGCAAGTGCCCTGGCGGGGTTCCTGAGCGAAAAGCTTAAAATCTATTCGTATAGCAATAAAAACGCACCCCTGTCGGTTTACGGCAAATTTTAATTTGCATTCAGCAGACCATTTACTGCCCTCACTGAAGATGGATGGCGATATAATGGAGTAGAATTTGTAAATTTGCCAGTCTACCATCCATTATTATTATTTTTGGCAATGAAGAAACACTTACCTTTTCTTGCATTATGGGTTTTGTTGCTACTGCCGGCATTGAGCTGGGCGCAGGAAAACCGCATTACGGGCCGTGTTGTAGACGCTAAGACGAAAGACCCGGTGCCGTTCGCCTCCATCGGCTTGCGCGAAGAAGGCACGGGTGCTCTGACCAACGAATATGGCTATTTCCAATTAGCCGGACTCGAGAAAAGCGCCCAAGACTCCCTGATTGTGATGACGTTGGGCTACGAGCGCAGCGCCGTTCTCATCAAGCGGGGCAGCACCGAAGACCTCATTATTGAGCTGAAAAAGCGCGTAATTGAGCTGGGCAATGTGGTGGTAAAAGGCGGCAAGGTCAAGAACCTGGAGCTGGGCTCTAACTCGAATAACCCCGGCGAAGGCATGATTCAGGGCCTGCCCGGCAGCCAATATGCTTTTTTCGTGAAAAACGATAAACAGAAGAAGCTGGGCAACGTGCGCACAGTGTCGTTCTACATCGGCGAAAACGGCTTCCCCCGCGAGCCTTTCCGCGTCCGCATCTACAAAGCCGACGGTAACTACAACGCCCCCAACACCGACCTGCTCACCGAAAACGTGGTGGTCTCGGCGTCGCGCGGCGGCGAGTGGTACACCATCGACCTGAGCACCTACAACATCCCGGCGCCGGAAGAGGGCTTCTTTGTGGCCATGGAGTGGATTGTGGGCGGCGACAAGTTCTACACCACCAACTTCATGGACAACTACACGCCCTACGGCCAGATTATGCGTCCCACCTTTGAGTTCAAGGAAAGCCGCACCTGGAGCTACACCATCGGCAAGGGCTGGAACCTGCTCACGTTGGCCAACGGCCAGGGCCGCCGCTACAACGCCATGATTAAGGCCGAGGTCGACATGATTAAATAAGCCGGCGCCGGGTGGGCCAACCGCTGCTCACACCCGGCCTGCACCTTTTATAAGATTACGATAGCAACAGAAAAGGCCCTGCTCGCAAGCAGGGCCTTTTCTGTTGTTGGAGCCATGAGCGTTGGAAAGCCTTACCTCGTGGTGGTAAACCGTGCTCTCCGTGAGCTAATACAAATCAAGGCCCGCCGCGTGGCAGCGGCGGTTGCCTTGAGCTATTTACTTCTTGCTCTGCGCCACAATCCATTCACGAATGGTTTCCTGCGCTTCGGGCGAGAAGTTGGGCTGGGGCTGGCCGTTGAGCACGGGCCATTTGCTGGGCTCGGGCTGAAAGAGGTGGTTGACGCCGACCAGTTTTTTGGCGGTCACGCTCTTGTTCAGTGCCAGGCCTTTTTGCAGGGCTTTCTGGTTGGCGTCGGCGTTGATGGTGAGGTCGGAAGTGCCGTTGAGCAGCAGCACCGGGCAATGCACGAGCACCAGCTTTTCGAGGGGATTGAAGGCCAGGAAGTAGCGGTAGCGGGGCGAAGTCAACTCAGCGGCGCTCGACTGAGCGGCGGCGTTGTCGATGGCCGCGTTGTTCTGCTTCAGCATATTGGCCACAATGGCCTGGGCCTGGGAGTTGTCGGTGGTCTGCCGAATGATTTCGAGCATGGCCAGCTGGCGCTTGGTGGCCGCTTCAATCTGCGCGTTTTCGCTGCCGAGAGTGCGCAGGGTAGTGGCCTGCTGCTGCACCGCAATGTCGCGGCCGGGCAGGCCATATGCGGCCAGGGCCACCACAAAAGCGGGCGGCAGCGGCTGCGACGCGGCCAGCAAAGCCACGTTGCCGCCTTCGCCGTGGCCCACGAGGCCGAGGTGGGCCAGGTCAATTTCGGGACGGGTGCGCAGGTAGTTCAAGCCAGCCTGGGCATCGCTCACCAAATCGGCGGTGGTTACGGCCGGAGTGCCGCCCGACTTGCCCACGCCGCGGTCGTCGAAGCGCAGCACGGCCACGCCGCGCCGGGTGAGGTAGTCGGCCAGCAGGCCCAGGGGACCAAAGTCGCCCACGGTGCCGTTGCGGTCTTGGGGGCCGGCGTCGCTGAGGAGCACCACGGCCGGAAACGGCCCCGGGCCCGCCGGAATGGTCAGCATGCCGCTCAGCCGCGCATTCACGGTGAGGTTGCTGAAGGTGGCTTCTTCCTCGCGGTACGGCGGGGTGAGGCGCACGTTCTTGGCCGTCATGTCGGGCAGCGGGCTGAAGGCGAGCACCATGGGCACCTTAAAGCCGGGCTGCTGCCAGGTGCCGGTCATCTGCTTGCCATCTGCCGATACGCGGCCCACAAAGCGGCTGTTGGCTTCTTCGGCAAACAGGCGCACGGTGTCGTTTTTCACCTCCGTTTTCACGGCCATGCGGCTTACTTTCTGCAGCGGCACGTCGAGCGAGCAGAAATATTCGCCCCCGCTGAGCTTCACAAAACGGAAGATGACTTCCAGCTGCCCGCCCGGCACTTTGAGCTGGCCCTTCCATAAGCCGTCGAGGGCCGGGACTTCAGCCGGCACGGCCGCTACGGCCGCACTCTGCCGGGTGCCGGCCTGCGCCGAGGCCGCCAGGGTTAAACAAATAAGGAGAGTACCAAAAAGGCGGGATAAGCGGAGGGTATTGATTGTCATAATAAAAAGAAGCATCGAAAGGCTAAATCTCACCCAAAGTTATTCAGGGCGGGGCAAGCCGACTGTAAAGTAGCAAAATAAATATCTGGCTACCCGTATTCCGGCACGCCGCGGAACTGAAAAAATGTAATTCAACCCCGATTCGACGGTATTGACCGAAGTAAAATTTACTCGCTCACGAACACTCGCTTCACCCGCTCGCTCACGTTCGTGAGCAGCTCGTAGGCAATAGTGCCGATGCGGGCGGCCAGCTCCGGCAGCGGCAGCCCCTCGCCAAAGACCAGGGCCACGTCGCCGGCGCGGGCTTGTGGAATGTGGGTCACGTCGGCCATGCACATGTCCATGCACACGGAGCCTACCAGCGGCGCCGGCTGCCCGTGGATGAGCACCGTGCCCGCGCCGTTGCCGAAGCGGCGGTCGTAGCCGTCGGCGTAGCCAATGGCCAACGTGGCAATGCGGCGCTCGGCCTCGGTGGCCGCGCCACGGCGGCCGTAGCCCACGGTGTGGCCGCCGGGCAGGGTTTTGATTTGGGAAATGGTGGTGCGCAGCTGGCTCACCGGGCGCAGGGCCGCGGCGTCGCGGCCGCTAGCATCTACGCCGTAGAGGCCGATGCCGAGGCGCACCATGTCGAAGTGAGCTTCGGGAAAGCGCAGGATGCCGGCCGAATTCAGGGCGTGCTTGAGCACGGCGTGGCCCAGCGCGGCTTCGAGCACGGCGGCCATGCGCCGGAAAGCGGCCAGCTGCGTGCGGGTGAAGTCGTCGTGCTCGGCTTCGTCGGCCGCGGCGAGGTGGGTCATCAGGCTGGCCACGGGCAGACGGGCCGGGTGCTGCTGTAGCAGCGCGGCCAGCGCGGGCAGGTCGGCTTCGTCGAAGCCCAGGCGGCGCATGCCCGTATCCAGCTTGAGGTGGATGGGCGGGGGAGCCAGGGAGTGGCTAAGCGGCTGAGCGGTTGAGGACGGGACCTGGGCTGGAAAAGCGGCCAGGTACTCATTCAGCATGTCGAAGGAAAAGATTTCGGGCTCCAGGCGGTAGTGCTGCAGTGTACTGAACGAATCCGGCGCCGGATTCATCACCATGATGGGCAGGCTGATACCGGCTTCGCGCAGGGCCACGCCTTCGTCGGCGTAGGCGACGGCGAGGTAGTCGGCCCGCTGGAACTCGAGCAGGCTTGCCACTTCGTAGGAGCCGGCGCCGTAGGCAAAGGCCTTCACCATCACCATGAGCTTGGTGCCGGGCTGCAAATGGCGGCGGTAGTGCTGCAGGTTGTGGCTGAGGGCATCGAGGTTGACTTCCAGCACGGTGCCATGCTGCTGGGCCTGCAAGGCGGCCACGATGCGCTCGAACCCAAAGCGCCGGGCACCTTTTACCAAGATGACTTCACGGGCAAAGGCATTGGGGTCGAGCGAGGCCAGGAAGGCTTCAGTATCGGGGTAGAAATCAGCCGTTAGCGGCGGGTGGCCCGCGGGCGGCGCTTGGGTAAAGAAGCGGCGGTGCCGGTTGATTTCGGGGCCAATGCCGACGAGGCGTGTCACGCCGGCCGGGGGCAGCAGGGCTGCCACGCGGGCATACAGCTCCTCCCCGCTCAGGCCCGATTCGAGCACGTCGCTCAAAATCAGGGTGCGGCGGCCGGGGCGCGACTGCCGGCCCAGCGCATTCAGGGCCAGGGCCAGCCCGGCGAGGTCGTTGTTATAGGTGTCGTCGAGCAGGTAAGAATCGTGGCGCCCCAGCTTCATTTCCAGGCGCATGGCCACGGGGTGCAGGCGGGCGAGACGGCGCTGAATTTCGGCCGGCTCAACCTGCCGGTGCAGCAGCACAGCCAGGCAGTGCAGCGCATTTTCAATGGATGGCTCGTCGGAAAAAGGCAGTGTGAACGCGGCTTCTAGCCCGGCTCCGACGTACCGGGCATGCAGGCTGGTGCTGCCGCTCGTGCTGTTGGGGTCGAGGGCAAAGTAGAGGTCGGCCGGCTGGCCGGCATGGCGCGTCCAGCTCAAGTTGGGCAAGCGTAGGCGGGATACGGCATCGCGCACCAGCGGCTGGTCGTAGCAGTAAAACAGCCGCCGAAACTGCGGGCCTTGGAACAGCTGTAGCTTCTCGGCCAGCTTCTGCTCACTGGAGGCAAAGCCGGCGTCGTGAGCCGTGCCGAGGTTGGTAAAAATCCCTTCGGTAGGTTGAATGATTGCGGCCAGGCGCGCCATCTCCCCTACTTCCGAAATGCCGGCTTCAAAAATGCCCAACGTGTGGCGTTCCGGGTTCAGCTCCCACACGCTCAGCGGCACGCCCACCTGCGAGTTGTAGGAGCGCGGCGAGCGGCAGATATCCTCATCGGGACTCAGGAGTTGGGCCAGCCACTCCTTCACGATGGTCTTGCCATTGGAGCCGGTGATGGCCAGCACGGGGCCGGCAAATTCGGCGCGGTGGGCAGCAGCCAGAACCTGCAGGGCTGCGAGCGGACTTTTCACGGCGATAATGCCGGCGCCGGGATAGGCGCTGAGGCCGCCGGGCATTTCGGCCGTTTCTTCTACCACAAACAGCCGCACCCCTTGGGCGTAGAGCTCGGACAGGTAGCGGTGGCCATTGTGGCTGGGGCCGCGCAGGGCGAAAAACAACGCCCCGGCGGGCAACCCCACCCGGCGGCTGTCGAGCACCAGGTGCCGGACCGCGGCGGCGGGGTCGGCTGGAGCCTGGAGCAGGTGGCCGGCCAGCAGGGCCGGAAGAGCAGAAAAGACGAACACGGCGCAAAGGTCGTCGGCGGCTCCGGAAATGCGGCACCAAGGCTTGCAGCCACGCAGCGGCCCGGTTTTGCCCGCGTCTTTGCGCGGCCACGGTCCTCATACAGGAATCACAGGCCTAAAGCAGCTCATCCTTAGCTTGTTTGCCAAATATTGTGTAAATCGGATTTACTTTCTGCTCACACTCTTTTTCCTTTTCCTATGAGACGTTTTAAGGTATTGAGCCGGGGCCTGCTGTGGGCACCGGTGGCGGCGCTGGCCCTGGGAGCCTGCAGCCACAAAGCCACCTCTGTAGTAACGGCGCCCGCGGCCCCCGCCGCCGCAGCCCCGACTGCCGCAGCGGCGGTCCCCAAACCTGCGCCGGCGGGCCCGGCTTTCCAGATTCCGGTCGAGTACTACACCTTGCCCAACGGGCTACGGGTGGTACTCTCGCCCGACCATACGGCGCCCACGGCCACGGTGGCGGCGTACTACGCGGTGGGCTTCCGCACCGAGCCGCGCAATCGCACGGGCTTTGCGCACCTGTTTGAGCACCTGATGTTTCAGGGCTCGCAGAACCTGGGCAAGAACGAATTTATTGGGCTGATTCAGAAAAACGGCGGGGCGCTGAACGGCTCCACGCGCTTCGACTTCACCAACTACTACGAGGTGGTGCCGGCCCACAAGCTGGAAACCATTCTCTGGGCCGAAGCCGACCGCATGCGCGGCCTGGCCATCACCAAAACCAACCTGACCAACCAGCAGGGGGTGGTAAAAAGTGAGGTGCGCGTGAACGTGCTCAACCAGCCCTACGGCGGCTTCCCCTGGCTCTCGATGCCCCAGAAGGCCAACAAAAACTGGAATAACGCCCACAATTTCTACGGCGACCTGAAGGACCTCGACGCCGCCACTCTGGAAGACACGAAGGACTTCTTCAAGACCTACTATGCCCCCAACAACGCCGTACTGGCCGTGGTGGGCGACTTCGAGCCCGCCGAGGCCAAGGCCTGGGTGCAGAAGTACTACGGCAACATCCCCAGCGCTCAGCAGCCGCCCAAGCCCGACCTTACGGAGCCGCGCCAGGAGCAGGAGCAGCGCTTCGTGCAGGACGACAAGCTGGCCACCAAGCCCGCCCTGGCCTTCGCCTACCACATGCCCGAGCGCAACACCCCCGAATACTACGCCCTGGTGATGCTCGACCAGATTCTGCTGCAAGGCAAAGACAGCCGCCTCTACCAGGCCCTGGTGCAGAAGCGCGGCTACACCGACGACGTGAGCGGCGGCATCAACTCGGACCTGGGCAACCAGTTTAACTACAACGGCCCCATGCTATGGATGGGCAGCCTCGTGTACGACCCCACTGTGCAGGCCGATTCGGTGGTGGGGGTGCTCGACCAGGAAATCAACCGCTTGGCCCGCACCGGCATCGACCAGGCCACCATGGACCTGGCGATGGTAAAAATTCGCTCGGCATTCTATGACCAGGTGAGCGGGTCCGACAACTTCGGCCGAGCCGATTTGCTGGCTTCGTTTGCATTGTTTGACAACGACCCGTCGCGCATCAACCGCCTCGAGAGCGAGTTCCGCAGAGTGACGCCCGAGCTGATGAAGAAGACCATCAGCGAATACCTGCGGCCCACCAACCGCACTATCATCACCGTCAACCCCCTGGCCAAGAGCTAGCCTTCTCTTCTATCGCCATGAACAAGCTATTTATTGGGCTGCTCAGCGCCGCCCTCGTGGCCACGGCCGCCCCGGAAGCACTAGCCCAGCAGGCCCCCGCCAAAACCAAGGCCAAAACCACCGCCAAGCCGGCGACCACCCGCGCCGGCGGCGTCGCCAAAGCCGTGGCGGCCGCTAAATCTCCAGCCACCCCTAAGCAGGTCCCGCCCCCGGGCGGCAAGCCGCGCGACTTTACCCTGCCCGCCAAAGAAGAATTTACCCTGGATAACGGCCTCAAGGCCCGACTGGTGCCCTACGGCCAGGTGCCCAAGGTGACGATGATGGTGGCCATTCAGGCCGGCAACGTGCACGAGGCGCCCGACGAAGTAGCCGTGGCCGACTTGCTGGGCAAGCTGCTGCAGGAAGGGACGGCCACGATGTCGGCTACCCAACTGGCTGAGCGCGTGGCCCGCATGGGCGGCACGCTCAACATTTCGGTGGGCGCCGACCAAACCAGCCTGTGGGCGTCGTGCCTCTCGGAATACGCTCCGGAGATGGCCGCGCTGCTGGCCGAAGTGGTGCAGCGCCCGGCCCTGCCCGCCTCCGAAGTGCCACGCCTGAAAACCGACCTCAAGCGCCAGATGGCCCTAGCCCGCGCCCAGCCCGGCGTGCAGGCCCGCCAGAAATTCACAGCCGCCATCTACGGCAACCACCCCTACGGCCGGCCCTTGCCCACCGATGCCCAACTGGATACCCTGACCCTGGAGCGGGCGCAGAATTTCTACAAGACGCAGTACGGTGCCCAGCGCACCAGCCTTTACGTGGCCGGCCGGTTTGAGGCGCCCGCCCTGCGCCAGGCCATCACGGCGGCGTGGGCCGGCTTCCCGCAGGGCCCGGCGCCCCACATCGACATCGTGAAGCCGCTGGCCAAGGCCGACCTGCTGACCCAGGACCGGCCCAACGCGCCGCAGTCGACCATCGTGGTGGGCCTGCCCGTCATCGACCCCACCAACCCCGACTACATCCGGCTACGGGTGATGAACTCGCTGCTCGGCGGCTCGTTTGGCTCGCGCATTACGCGCAACATTCGGGAAGACAAGGGCTACACTTACTCGCCCTACAGCTTCATCGAAACCCACTACCGCACCGGCAACTGGAGTCAGAACGCCGACGTGACCACCGCCGACACCTATAATTCGCTGCATGAAATCATGAACGAAATCGAGCGGCTGCAAAAGACCCCGCCCTCGACCGATGAGCTGAAGGGAATCCAGAACTACGAGGGCGGCATGTTTGTGCTGCGCAACTCCAACCCCGGCGGCATCATCGGCCAGCTCAACGTGCTGGACCTGCACGGCCTGCCCGAAACCTACCTCACCCAGCAGGTCAAGAACATCAACGCCGTGACGCCCCAGCAAGTGAGTGAAATCGCCCGCAAGTACATCCGCCCTGAGGCCATGACCGTGGTAGTAGTGGGCGACAAAAAGGTGATTGAGCCGCAGCTCAAGAAGTTTCAGGCCGAGCGCAAGAAGCCGATGTAGGTAGAAGCCTCACCCCTGCCGGGCACGGCCCCGGCCTCTCTCCGAAAGAGAGGGGAGCCACGGCGGCACGGTTGTCATTACGAGGCCGCAGGCCGTGGCAATCCGTTCTGTCAATGCGACCCGCCTACTAATTGTGGAAAGCCCCGGCTCTGGCACGAGTCGGGACTTTTGCATTAAAAGCACATTGTCACTACGCTGAGTTAGTCGCTGAGAGAGGACGGATTGCCACGGCCTGCGGCCTCGCAATGACAATTCACCTCTGCTTTGCTTACCGCATAGCACGCCTGGATTCCAGCCCAATTCCACCCAGACAAGCTCTGCTAAAGCCCATGACGACAAGGAGCCAAGCCAGTTGAGCTGAATATTCGTAACTATTTGAAACCGCGGCATTAGTCACTGCCTTGGCTTCAATTGTAAAGAAATACACCAGCTCAACGCGTGGGGTGCGCTGATTTTGCCGTGTTTTACGTTACCCCTTCCAACGGCCGGCAGCATCTTGTAGCTGCGCAGGCACAAAAGACCCTTCTTATTACTCACACCTCTGTTTTCCTTTCTGCGCGACTCCTGCTTCTGTCTGTGTGGATGCTGGCAGTCGCAGGGCATGCGGCCAGTGCCCAAACGGCTGCCACCGACAGCCTGCGGCATCTAGTAGCGCAAGCCCCGCCCGATTCGAACCGGGTGCTGCGGCTGCTGAAGCTGGCGTATTCCTACCGGGCCTCCCAGCCGGACTCGACCATGCAGCTGGCCCAGAATGCCTTGCGACTGGCGCGGCGGGTTGGTTTTGGTAAAGGGGAAGGCCGCGCCCTGAGCATGGTGGGCAGCGTGCAGCGCGAGCGTGGGCAGCTGCCCGAGGCCTTTGCCACCCAGCTGCAGGCCCTGCGCCTCTGCCGTCAAACCCACGATACCGAAGGCGAAGCCAGTAGTCTTAACTCGTTGGGCAACATCAGCCTGGACCTGCGCCAATACCGGCAGGCTTTGCGTTATTACGAGCAGTCGAAAGCCTTATACGCCCAGCTTAACCAGCCGCCCTGGGTGGGCGGCGCGCTCACCAACATCGGCAGCTGCTACGAAAAGCTGGGCGTGCTGGACTCGGCCCTGGCAGCGCAACAGCAGGCCGAAGCCCTGATTATCCGCTTTCCCAGGCCCCGGCTGGCGGCGGCGCTGGCCCTGCGCAACATGGGCACCGTGCGCGCCCGCCTGGGCCAGCACCCGGAGGCCTTCGCCTACTACCGCCGGGCCATCCGCGAAACCTACCGCACCAACGACCTGCGCAACCGGTCCATGGCCGAGTACCTCATGGCCAACTTGTACCATACTCAGCAGCAGCCCGACTCGGCCCTGCGGTATGCCCGGGAAGCCCTGCGCACAGCCCAGCAGGTGTCTTACCGCGTGACCATGCTAGACGCCAGCAACCTGCTCGCCCGCCTGTACCAAGCCCGCGCCAACGTGGACAGCGCGTTTCGGTACCAGCGCCTGGCCATGGCCACGCACGACAGCCTGTATGGGCCCGAGAAGTTCCAGCGGCTGCAGTTGCTGGCCTTCACCGAGCAGCAGCGCCAGCAGCAGCAGCGCGAAGCGCAGGAGCGGCAAACCGTTCGGTACCAGCGCATGGGGCTGCTGGCCATCGTGGGCATTATTGGGCTAGTGGCGCTGCTGCTGGGGCGCTCAAACCGCCAGCAGCGCATTGCCAACCAGCTGCTCAACGAACGCAACGCCCGGATTGAAGCCCAGCACCAGGAGCTGGATACCGCGCTCACCGAGCTGCGCGCCACTCAGGCCCAGCTAGTGGCCGCCGAAAAGTGGGCATTTGTGGGCGAGTTGTCGGCCGGCATTGCCGATGAGCTGCGTAACCCACTGGCTTTCATGCAGAACTTCGCCGAAGTGAGCGTGGCCCTCATTGACCAGGAGCAGCCCAACCCCGCCCGGCCCGCGGGCCTGCAGCAAGAAATCCTGGCCGGCCTCAAGCAGAACCTGCAGAACATCAGCCAGCATGGCCAGCGGGCCACGTCCATCATCAAAGAAATGCTGGACCACGCGCGCACCGGCACCAGCCAGCCCGTGCCTACCGACCTCAACGCACTGGTGGCGCAAGCCCTGCTGCTTACCGACCACGGCGCCCTGACTGCAGGCGCCACCTCGGCGGTGGAGCTGCACACCTCTTTCACCCCCGACCTCCGGCCCGTGGCCGTGGTGCCCAGCGAGTTGAGCCGGGCCTTGCTCAACCTATTTACCAACGCGCTGCACGCCGTTCGGCGCCGGCAGGCCGCCGGGCCAGGCTACCAGCCCATGGTGGATGTCACCACTGAGCGCGGGTCGGCGGAGGTCATCATTCGGGTGCGCGACAACGGCATAGGCATGTCCGACGCGGTGGCGGCCCGGGCTTTTGAGCCCTTCTTTACCACCAAGCCGGTGGGCGAAGGCACCGGCCTGGGCCTGTCGCTGGCCCACGACATCATTACCAAAGGCCACCACGGCACCCTGACCGTGGAAACCCTGGAAGGCGAGTTCACCGAATTCACGGTCCGAATACCCGCCTAACTTTACGGCCCGCTGCCAGTTCTTCTCCGCATGAAATTCCTTCGCCTTCTCCTCGGCCTGAGTGCGGCCGCGCTGCTCACCGACTGCGCCCGCCGGCCCACCAAGCTGGAGATTTACGACGTGGTCATCAACCACGTGACCGTAGTGGACGTGGTGACGGGCCAGCTCAAGCCCAACCAGGTAGTGACCGTGTCGAAGGGCAAGATTGTGGGCGTGGACCCCGCCGACAAGGACAGCTACGCCGCCAAGCAGTACGTGAACGGCAACGGCCGCTTTCTCATCCCCGGCCTATGGGACATGCACGTGCACTTCCGGGGCGGCGACAGCCTTATTGCGGCCAACAAAAAGAGCCTCACACTTTTCCTGGCCCACGGCATCACCACGGTGCGCGACGCCGGCGGCGACCTCACCCCCAGCGTGATGCAATGGCGCCAGGAGATGGAAGCGGGCAAATTTGCCGGGCCGCACATCTTCACCTCGGGCCCCAAGATAGACGGGCCCCAGGCGTACTGGCCGGGCTCGCTGGAAGTGGAAACGCCCGCCCAAGTCCGCAAAGCCCTCGACTCTCTCCAGCGGCTGCACGTGGACTACGTGAAGATTTACGACAGCAAAATTTCCGGCGAAGCCTACCTGAACACCATTTCGCAGGCCCAGAAGCGGGGCCTGAAAACCACCGGCCACATGCCCTACTCCGTGACCCTGGGCGAGGCCGTGAAGCGCGGGCTCGATGCCACCGAGCACCTCTACTACGTGTTCAAGGCCTGCTCCGGCAAAGAAGACAGCCTGACCACGCTGGTGCGCAACAGCCTGAAGACGCCCAAGCCGCTGGGGCTGTTTGCCGTGCTGCCCGCCGTGTACGATACCTACAGCCCAGCCGCCGCCGAGCGCATTTTCAAGCTGATGGCCAAGCACCACACGGCCGCGGTGCCCACGCTCTACATCGGCAAAACCCTGAGCGAGCTGCCCGAAAACGACCATTCCCAGGACACCCTGCGGGCCTACATCGACCCCAAAATCCAAGCCACCTATACCCGGCGGCTGGCCAGCGCCCGCCAGCAGTCGGCCGAAGCCCAGGCATTTAGCAAGAAGCTGGAAGTTAAATTCTTCAGCCTCGTGCCGCTGATGCAGGCTGCGGGCGTGCCCATCTTGGCTGGCTCCGACAGTGGGCCGTTCAACTCCTTTATCTACCCCGGCGCGTCCCTACAAGACGAGCTGATACTGCTGGTGCAGGCGGGCCTCACGCCAGCCCAGGCCCTGCAGGCGGCCACCATCAACGGCGCCAAGTTCATGGGCGTGGCCGACCGCACCGGCACCATCGCCCCGGGCAAAGACGCCGACCTACTCCTGCTAACCGCCAACCCGCTGGAAAACATTGCCAACGTGAAAAGAATCGACGCCGTGGTTTCGCGCGGCAAAGCCTACCCGGCGGCAGCATTAAGCAACATGCTGCGGGCCATCCGGAACCGGTAGCGCGGCGTAGTGATTCATTACGGCTAATAGTTGCCCGCCATCCGCAGACGGCGGGGCCGTGGCTGATGCTTGGCCACTACGCGCTCGAAGTTATTCAGGGCAAAAATCGGGGCTCTCCCTGGGGAGAATAGCCTGTGGCGAACGAAGCGAGCCGGAGGGCCGCCGGGTTAATTCCTTCGTTTTCCCGCCTGAATAATGACCTGGTCACTCAGAATCGTTAGGCGCTGTCAGGGGATAGAACTTTTCTCAGGGCTTATAAGGCGTACCTTGCATATGAATCAGCCATCTAAGAAATGAATGGCGCTGGTTTATTTTGCATTTAAAGAAGTTGGGCTGGCCTTTTTCAGATAGACCACCTGCTTTACCGTGGGGCGACCGACCCAGGCGCACCGACTAACTACCTGAAATATTGCCGGTAACATCGGCGCCACTCCCATGAAGGAAAGCGAAAAGCGGTACCGGCGCTTGATTGAAGCTAGTCAGGACTTGCTGGTGACGGTGAGCCTGCAGGGCCGCATCATCGACACCAACGAGGCCGCCGTGAAACTCACGGGCGTCGACCGCGAGACCCTGATGGGCTCGGACTTTTTCCACTATTTCACGGAGCCGGAACTGGTGCGGGACGTGTACCAGGAAGTGGTAACCAGCGGCGCCGTGAGCAACGTGCCCTTCACCCTGCGCCACACCAACGGCACGCTGACGGAGGTGCTCTTCGACGGCTCGGTGTACAAGGGTGACCAGGGCGAGCTGCTCGGTGCGGTCATCGTGGCCCGCGAAATTGCGGAGAAGAAGTGGGCCACTGAGCTGGGCATCGCCAACAAGGAACTCGCCTTCCAGCACCACGAAAAAGAAAAGCGGGCCGATGAGCTCAGCATTGCCAACGAAGAGCTGGCCTTTCAGAACGACGAGAAAGAAAAGCGGGCGCAGGAGCTCAGCGTTGCCAACGAAGAGCTGGCATTCCAGAACGACGAAAAAGAGAAGCGAGCCCAAGAGCTGAGCATTGCCAACAAAGAACTCGCCTTCCAAAACGACGAGAAGGAGAAGCGTGCCCAGGAACTGAGCATTGCCAACACCGAGCTGGCTTTCCAGAACGATGAGAAAGAAAAGCGCGCCGCCGAGCTCAGCATTGCTAACAAAGAATTAGCGTTTCAAAACGACGAAAAGGAAAAGCGAGCCGCCGAGCTGAGTGTGGCCAATGAAGAATTGGCTTTCCAGAACGATGAGAAGGAAAAGCGGGCGCAGGAGCTGAGTGTGGCCAACGAAGAGCTGGCCTTTCAGAATAATGAGAAGGAGAAGCGAGCCGAAGAACTAAGCATTGCCAACACCGAGCTGGCATTTCAAAACGACGAAAAGGAGAAGCGGGCGGCCGAGCTTGGCATTGCAAATATTGAGCTGGCTTTCCAGAACGACGAGAAGGAAAAACGCGCCGCCGAGCTGGTGCTGGCCAATAAGGAGCTGGCGTTCCAGAACGACGAGAAGGTGAAGCGGGCGGCGGAGCTGCGCATCGCCAACTACGCCCGCGGCCTGATTGAAGCCAGCCGCGACCCGCTGGTGACCATCAGCCCGGAAGGCAAAATCACGGACATGAACCAGGCCACCGTGAACATCACCGGCCTGGACCGCGAGCAGCTCAGCGGCTCCGACTTCTTCGTGTACTTCACCGACCCGCAGATGGCGCGCGAGGTGTACCAGGAAGTGTTTGCCAAGGGCACCGTGGCCGACTCGCCGCTCACCCTGCGCCACAAAGACGGCAAGCTCACCGACGTGCTCTTCAACGGCTCGGTGTACAAGAACGACGAGGGCGAAGTGCTGGGCGTGGTGGTGGTGGCGCGCGACGTGACCGACCAGAAGCGCATTGCCACCGAGCTCACCGAAGCCAAAATCGCCGCCGAGCTGGCCACCGTGCTGGCCGAAGAAGCGCAGGCTAAGGCTGAAGACGCGGTGAAGGCCAAGCAGCAGTTCCTGAGCAACATGAGCCACGAAATCCGCACGCCCATGAACGCCATCATCGGCTTCACGAAGGTGGTGCTGAAAACGGAGCTCAGCGAGAAACAGCGGGAATACCTGACGGCCATCAAGCTCAGCGGCGACACGCTGATTGTGCTCATCAACGACATCCTGGACCTGGCCAAGGTGGACGCGGGCAAGATGACCTTCGAGCAGATTCCCTTCAAGCTCGCGGCGTCGGTGACGGCCATGGTGCACCTGTTCGAAACCAAAATCCAGGAGAAAAACCTGGCCCTGGTGATGGACTACGACTCCCGGATTCCGGAGGTACTGATGGGCGACCCCGTGCGCCTGCACCAGATTATCCTGAACCTGGTGAGCAACGCCGTGAAGTTTACGAGCGAGGGAAAAATCACCGTGGGCGTGCGCCTGCTGGTGCAAGACAAGGAAAAGGTCATCCTGGAATTTGCCGTGACGGACACCGGCATCGGCATCGAGGAGGCGAAGCTGAATACGGTGTTTGACAATTTCCAGCAGGCCACCAGCGGCACGAGCCGCCTCTATGGGGGCACGGGCCTGGGCCTGGCCATTGTGAAGAACCTGGTGGAGCCGCAAGGCGGCACCGTGAACGTACGCAGCCGGGTGGGCGAAGGCTCCACGTTCAGCTTCATCCTAAGCTTCCCCAAAACCACCGAAAAAGCCGCCGCCGACCTGGGCCTGCACATCGACCTGGAAGCGGGCTTCAAAAACGTGAAGGTGCTGGTGGTGGAAGACATTGCCCTGAACCAGCTGCTGATGAAAACGCTGCTCGAAGACTTCGGCTTTGAGATGGAGGTGGCCGGCAACGGCCAGATAGCCCTGGAGAAGCTGCGCACCACCGCCTTCGACATCGTGCTGATGGACCTGCAGATGCCCGTGATGAACGGCTTTGAGGCTACCGCCTACATCCGCAACGAGTTGAAGCTGAAGGTGCCCATCATTGCCCTGACGGCCGACGTAACCACCGTGGACGTGGAGCATTGCAAGGCCGTGGGCATGAACGACTACATCTCCAAACCCATCGACGACAAGCTGCTCTACAGCAAAATCATCAAGTTCCTGAAGCTGGCAAGCAGCAGCGCTGCCACTCCGGAAACCCAGGAAGGAGACTCGGCGGGCCCGGCTTTTATCTGCGTCAATTTCGACTACCTGAAGCGCATCACCAAGAGTGAGGCCCGCATGGCCGAAATGATTCGCCTGTACCTGCAGGAGATTCCGCAGCTGGTGCAAACCATGAAAAAGTCCATCGGCGAGAAAAACTGGGTGGCCTTGAAAATGGCGACGCATTCCATCATCCCCACCTTCGCCACTATGGGCATCGACCCGCAGTACGAGGACATTGCCAAGGCCATCCAGGCGCTGGCCGTGATGCTTATCCTGAAGGATACCGGCGACTGGGCCAGCGACGAAAGCCGGGCCCGCATCCACACGCTGTTCGGGAAAATAGAAACCGTGTGCGCCCTGGCCGCCCGCGAGCTGGAGGAAAAGCTGGTAATGCTCACGAAAAATGGACAGCCGGCCCGCGCCTCCGCATAATCGAAGGACGGTTTTCTTGAACGGTTACTTACCTTGGGTTAGCTTCCATACGCGTAGTTTTGAGCCTCCACGATGATTTCAAACGTTCCACCAACCGTGTTGTAAGGGAGCGCGCCTGCTACGTACCAGAAGCCGTTGACGAAATACGCTTCATAAGGCCGCTGTTTGGTACTATTCTCTTTCCTATAGATGGAGAACATCTGCGGCTCCACGACGGCAATGGCTAGACTCTGGTGGCGACCAGGGGCCTGGGAAACGGCACTGACGGGGGCGTTTCGGTTACGCGTTGAACTTGTTGCCGAGCGTAGGCTTCCCCTGCTTATTTCTATTGCCCGCCGCTTGCTAACCGGCCTAAACAGGCGTATAGACGAGCGGCGTTACAAAATGGTCAATCACTTTCTACGGTGCCTTGTCGCTAGCTATGGCTTCCTTGTTCAAAACAATCCTTTTGCTGTTCATAAGCCTTGGAGTCGCGGCTGCTCTGCAGGCGTTGCCCACTGACTTGAGCTTTTACCAGAAGTGGATTTATTGCTTCGTCTTTCATGCGTTTTACGGCTGGATATTCTACGTGCCCTTTGTAGTGGGCTACGCGGCCGTAACGCGTCGATGGGCTCTTAGCTCTTGGTCGGCGGCCCTCCTAGGGGCTGGACTGGCGACAGTAGTGACGGCACCCGTGTGGGGTAGCGCATCTTTCCCCGCTTTTAGTGGCGTGCGCTATGTTGATGGCGTCGGTTGGGCAGCGGGGGGCGGGGTCTACGCATTATTGCATCACCTTTGGATTGCCAGTAGCCGCGCTTCCCAACGGGTTAAAGAGGCGTAATGTAAAAGATTGCGCCGGCTGAAAACGTCAGGTAGAGCGCCCAACGGTAAAAGCCCTAACTGATTAGCTAGGGCTTTTACCGTTCGTGTTTGGGCTTAACAACAGCGTTTAGCGCGAGTAAATATTTTCAATTAATTATAGTAGGGCTGAAGTGCTCCTGTCACTTAACTGCTGGCTTGTACTCAATAACTGAGCTACTGAAGCTCCCTCAGTCCCTAATTGGGTTCAAAAACTGGTTCATTAAATCAAATTACAGAAAACGGTACCTGGGATGAGCTTCTTGAACTCAGCACTGACAGTACCCGCCGGAGCTAAAACGGGCAGCTGCCCCTTATTCGGCGGCCCATTTCTTGCTCAATGGAAGCAGGTGGCGCACCTGGTGATTTCATGGTCTAGAGACCAAAATGATTTTCTGGCGAGTGTCCCGGTTCATGGATGCTAATTCCGGTTTCATTGCCCAATTTCCTTCGCTCACGCTCTTTGCTATTGACTTAGCCAGTGCGTAAGTCGCTCATTTGCGCCCGAGTTGCCGCCGGCCTTATTTTGCTGGCCGACTCTACTCCGACGTATGCCCTCGCCCCGCTTGCTCAGAACCAGTGTTCAGGCCGCCCTCACGGCGGTGGTTTTCTACTACACGTTCGTTTTCATCAACCAGGGCACCATCTGGCTCTTCGATCGGGGCATTGCGCTGGAACTGGGGCTGGTGTTTGGGTACCTGCTGGTCATTTTTTGGTCGAACCAGCGCATTGCGGCATTTTTTGAAGCGCATCCGCTTAGTCGGCTGGTGGGCTGGCAACGGGCGCTGCTGGAGGGCCTCACGGTCTTCACAGCCAATTTTGTGGTGAGCCTGCTGACCATTTTCCTGCCCTACTGGCTCATCATCCGGGGGCTGCGCCTGCAGGTGAATATTGAGCCGGCGCGGGTGCGGATGGGGTTCGTGGTGAGCAACATCATTTGCCTTTTCTTCTACTACTTCGTGGAGCGCGAGCGCAGCCGGGCGCGGCTGCGGCAGGAGCTGCTGCGGGCCGCGCAGCTGCAGAAAGAGAACTTCCGGGCGCAGTTGGAGCTGCTCAAAAGCCAGGTCGACCCGCACTTCCTGTTCAACAGCCTGAACGTGCTCAACTCGCTCATCGCCAAAGACCCGCAGCTGGCGCACCAGTTTCTGGACCAGCTTGCCACCGTGTACCGCCTCACCCTGGACCACAGCGCCCAACCGGTAGTGAGCCTGCAGGCCGAGATGCAGTTGGTGGAAGCCTACCTGTTTCTAATGCAGACGCGCCTGGGTGCCAACCTGCAGTTCGAAATTGAGCTAAAACCCGAAGCCCTACCCAAGGGCCTGCCGCCAGCCGCGCTGCAGATGCTGGTCGAAAACGCCATCAAGCACAACGGCTCAACCCGCCAGAAGCCCCTGCAGGTGCGCATTTTCACCGAAGACGAGGCCGTGGTGGTCGAAAACAACCGCCAGCCTCGCAGCAGCCCGGTAGCATCTACTAAGCTTGGGCTGAACAACATCTGCAGCCGCTACCGCTACCTCGGCGCGCCGGCCGTGCGCATAGCCGAAACCCCCACCACTTTCCGCGTGGCCCTTCCACTGCTTCCCCCGGACCGTTATGAAGACGCTGATAATTGAGGACGAGCAATTTGCGGCCGATATCCTGACCGACCTCATCCGGCAGGTGCGCCCCGAGGCGGATCTAGTAGGCATACTCGGTTCGGTGGAAGAAGCCGTGGAGTGGCTCAAGTTGCACCAGGCGCCCGACCTGATTTTCTGCGACATCCACCTCTCCGACGGCAGCAGCTTCGACATCTTCCGGCAAGTGGAGGTGCGCTGCCCGGTCATCTTCACCACGGCGTACAATCAGTACGCCCTCGAGGCTTTCAAAGTCAACAGCATTGATTACTTGCTCAAGCCCGTGAAGCGCGAGGACGTGGCGGCCGCGCTGCGCATGTACGACGAGTCGCGCCGGCACTTCCTGGCCGAGGGCCTGGGCAACCTGCAGGGGCTGCTGCAGACTTTACAGGCGCCCGCGCAGCGGCCGCTCCGCTCCCGCTTTCTGGTCAAGGTGGGGCCGAGCATCAAGGTGGTGCAGCTGCCGGAAATCGCCTACTTCCAAGCCGAAGACGCGGTGGTGTTCCTGGTCACCCACGAGAAGAAGCGCTACATCGTCAACTTCACGCTCGACCAGCTGGAGGAACAGCTTGACCCGCAGCTGTTTTTCCGCGCCAACCGGCAACTGCTGGTGCACATCACCGCCGTGCGCGAGGTGAAGCCTTACCTGAAAGGCCGCTTGTTCCTGCTGCTCAACCCGGCGACCGCAGAGGACACGTTCATCAGCAGCCCCCGCGCTGCCGCCTTCAAGCAGTGGCTGGACTCCTGAGCTGCTGAGTCGCATTCATTTTGCCCGCCCGGCCACGCCTGTTTCATTACGGGCGTGGTCGGGCTTTTTGTTGGGGGTTATTCCTAGTCCGCATCGCTCTACTCCACGAGTAACCCAATCGCCTGTCAGGCAGAGCGCAGCGAAGCATCTTATCGCCGCGGAACGAATTGTTCGAACCTGATAAGATGCTTCGCTGCGCTCTGCATGACAAGAGGCGCGGGCGAGCTGCTTGGCTCTACCGAACTCCGCCTCGACGCGCGATGCATGACGGCCAAAGCGCCGTCCCACCCCGGCTTTTTCATCGCCCGGATATCCCCGTTCACCCCCCGCATTTCCGCCTTCGTGACTTTCTGGTTTCGCTAGGTTCTGGGGTTGGGCACTTTTGAGCATCAATTGATTGACCCGCCAAACGACCGTCACTCACTGCTCAAACCCAACCCCAAAACCATGAAAACGCCTGCTACTTTCTGCTTTCCTTGCCGGGTGCTCTGGCTGCTGCTCTGCTGGATGGGCCTGCTGCCCCTCTTTAGCCAGGCCCAGAGCCGCGGCACCCTGACCGGCACCGCCACCGACGACAAAGGCGCGGCCGTGAGCTTCGCCAATGTGGTGCTGCTGGACGCGGCTACCACGGCCCTCATCACCGGCATCGCGGCCGATGTGGACGGCAAGTTTGCCCTGCCCACCCCCGCCAAAGGCACCTATGTGCTGAAGCTGAACATGCTGAGCTACGCGCCGCTGCAAACGCCCGCTTTTGACGTAAGTGGCCCCAGTTTCAGCAAAGACTTCGGCCGGCTGGTGCTGCACCCCGACGCACAGCAACTGCAGGAAGTGCAGGTACGGGCCGTGCGCCCGACCGTCACCAAGGACGCCGACAAGCTGATTGTCACGGTAGCCGGCTCGGCCCTGGCCGGCGGCAGCACCGCCCTGGACGTACTGACCCGGGCCCCTGGCGTGGCCGTGGACCAGGACGGCAACCTGCAGCTCAACGGCAAGGCCGGTGTGCAGGTGCTCATCGACGGCAAGCGCACCTACCTCACGGGCAAGGAGCTGCAGAACCTGCTGCAAAGCATGAGCGCCGAAAACCTGCGCGACCTGGAAATCAGCACCAGCGGCTCGGCCAAGGACGACGCGGCTGGCTCGGCTGGCGTGATTAATCTCACCCTGAAGAAAAACACGATGAGCGGCCTGAGCGGCAGCGCCTACGCCGGCTACCAGTACAGCACGCTGCACGGCTACAGCGCCGGCACTGACCTGAGCTACCGCCAGGGCCGCTGGAACGCCACCGTGGGCGTGGACCTGGCCCGGCGCACCCGCTTCCGCACCCTGGCCATGCACCGCGAATTCCGGGGCGAAACGCGCACCAGCACCTTCGACCAGAACGGCCGTGAAGAAGGCCTCCGCGACGTGCCCGCCCTGCGTCTGGGCGCCGACTACGCCCTCAGCCCCCGCCACAGCCTGGGCGCCAGCCTGAACCTGACGCAGCGCAATGCCAACGACAACTTCAGCACCGGCTCCCTGCTGCGCGACGGCAGCGCAGCCAATGACCTGTTCATCCAGGCCCGCAACCACACCGACGGCCACTTCGCCAACGGCACCGCGAACCTGCACTACGCCGGCCGGCTCGATACGGTGGGCACTTCGCTAAGCGCCGATGTAGACTACGCCCGCCTCAGCAGCACGAGCAGCTCAACTTTCCGCAACGACTACGACAGCCTGGGCCACCCCGGGCAGGGCTACACCACGCGGCTCAGCAGCGAAAACCCGGTGGCCTACACCATCTACGCGGCCAAGCTGGATTTCAGCAAGCCCCTCGGCCGCCAGACCAAGCTCGAGTTGGGCGCCAAAGCCAGCCACGTGGCCTCCGACAACGAAGTGCGCTTCTATACTGGCTCTGATGCCGCCGCGCCGCTCGACGCCACCCGCAGCAACCACTTCCTCTACCAGGAAACGGTGTACGCGGCCTACGCCAGCCTCGCTACGCACTTCGGCAAAACCTGGCAGGTGCAGGGCGGCTTGCGGGCCGAACAAACCCTGACCAACGGCCACTCGCTGACCCTGGCCCAAACCACCGGCCGCAACTACCTGAACCTGTTCCCGACCGTGAGCGTGCAGCAGCAGGTTAGCGCCGACTATCAGGTGGGCTACAGCTACAGCCGCCGCCTCGACCGGCCCCGCTACGAAAGCCTGAACCCCTTCATTTTCTACCTCGACCCCTACTCCTGGATAAAGGGCAACCCCGGCCTCAAGCCCCAATACACCAGCTCATTCGAAGTTAGCCAGACGCTCAAGCAGCAGTACAACCTAGTGCTGGGCTACGCCACCACGCAGGGCTACATGGCCGAAGTACCCGAGCAACACGCCGCCGACAAGACGACGGTATTTCAGCAGCAGAACGTGCAGCGCTTCCGCAGCCTCAGCGCCACGGTGCTGGCGCCGGTGCGGGTGGCGGCGAGCTGGCAGATGAGTAACCACGCCACGCTGGCCTACCAGCGCTTCGAGTTACCCCTCAGCGGCCTGGCGCTGCGCAACCAACAGCTGCTCGTGCAGCTGCAGTCGACCCAAACCGTGCAACTGCCGCGCGGGCTGCGTCTGGAAGTAAACAGCGGCTACCAGGGCCCGATGGCCTACGGCCTCTACCGCCTGCAAGCCAACTGGTGGGTCGACGCCGGCCTGAAACGCGCCTTCTGCCACGACAAGCTGGACCTGAGCCTGAGCGCCACCGACCTTTTCCGGACCCGCCGCATCCGCGGCGCAGCCAACATCAACGGCAACGTCAACGCCTTTGACCAGTACACCGGCACCCAAAGCCTGCGGCTGACGCTACGCTACCGCTTCCAGCACGGGCAGCAGGCAGCGGCCCGCCCCCGCAACAGTGAGCTAGAGGAACTGCGCCGCACCGGCCAGCAATAGTACAGCATCGGTGAACTATAGTCAGCCGCTCCTCGCCAACCGGTGGGGAGCGGCTGACTGCCTTCGCGCATTGCCATTTTTTGCACTTCACTGTTGGGACGGAGCCACAATTGTGGACAGCCTCAGGCTTGCGCATTCGCCCTGTTGCAACAATTCCTTCAAGCAGTACATCACCGGCCTTTCGCAAAGCCATTTGAAGGCTAATGCCTGCTACTGCAGAAGCGGCAGCTATATCGCCAGCACCTTAGCTTCAAAAGCTTCGTTGGGCACAAAGGAGCGGTTTTTCACCTTGGTTTTATATGCGTATACCGTGTGAATGGAGTAGCCCAATATGCGGCTAATCTGTTCGCTATCAGTAATACCCAGGCGAATCAGAGCGAAAATGCGCAGCTCGGTGGTAAGCAATTGGTCGTCTGGCAAAACGATGCGGTCGGCTTCCGGAAAAAGGGCGTTGAAATCGGCGACGAAGCCGGGAAACAACCGGATGAAGCCGGTATCAAACCGTTTGAACAAATCGATGCGCTCCGCTTTGATGTCAATGTCTTCCACCAGGCGTTGCGCGGTGGCTACCTGTTTGGTTTTTAGCAAGGTGCTTAGCTTGTTTTGGAGGGCTTCCAGCTGGTTGACGTAGCGCGAGGCATTGCTGAAGTAGTAGCCGATGTACTCTTCTTTGATGTGGTTGGCCTCGTTCAGGTTGCGGTTGAGCGCCTGCAGCTGGTCGTTGAGCTGCTGCTGGGTACTGTTGAGCTCCTGCAGCTTGTTGTTGTTGCCGTGCAGCCGCTGGTTGGTGGCGGCCAACAGCCGGCCGGCTATCCGCAACCGTCGCAGCTGCAGGTAGATAACCACAGCCAGGCCGAGTACCAGCGCCGCCATCAGCCCAATGGCCCAGGCATAATTGCGGGCCTGCTGGCGCTGGTGCTCCACGGAAATGATTTTCTCGCCGTCGATGCGCGCGGCAATGGGCGACATCTCCAGCAAACGCTGCCGGGCACGGAAGAATACCGCCGCTTCCTTCGCCGCCGTGATGTAGCGGTACGCCCGCGGCAGGTCGCCGTGCCGGTAGCAGTACGACGACACATTGAACAGCGCGATGCCCTCCTTCGTGGCCGATTTAATGTCGTTGATGGCCGCCACAGTCATCAGCTGCGCGGCCTTATCGGGCTGGCCGGCCTGCTGGTATATAATGGCCAGCGAACTGGCATTGACGGCCACCTGGTGCGGCGTGAGGGGCAGGCGTAGCAGTCGGGCGTAGGCCGCCGCACCGGCTTGCAGGTCGTTTCGCTGTCGTGCCTTAAATATCAGCTGCTTGAGATGCACGTAGGAGCCGCTGGGCTCCTTGCGGGCCGCCGAATCGGCATAGGCGTAGGCCTGAGCTTTATACAGCGGCTCGAAGTAGCTGTCTTGGTCGTAGGCGGCCAGCTCAATGCAGACGATGCTATACACTTCGTAGAACTCGGCCTGGTAGCGCGGCTCCAGCCGCTGCACGTTGATAACCTTCAGCGTATCGAACGCATCCTTAAATAACCCGGCCGAGCGCAGGGTATGCGCCAGCTTGGTACGCGCGGTTTGCAGTTTTTCGGGGCTGTGCAGCCGCCGGGCCAGCTTGCCCAGCATCAGGCTGTAGGCAAAGGCCGAGTCGTACTTGAACTCCTGGTATTCGTCGCAGATAAACAGAGCCAGGTCAAAGCTGGCGGCCTCATCGCTCCGCCGGGACCGGAGCTCTGCTTTCAGCACGGCCAGCCGGTTGAGCCGTTGCTGGTCGTAGATGGGCTGGCGGGCCAGGGTCTGGTCGAGTACCCGCAGCAGGCTGTCGGTTTTGCCGTCGCTGGCCTGGCAGGGCGCGGCCCGAAGCAGCAGGCAGCACAGCCCAAGTAACCAAGCTAATCTGGAAATGACTGGCGACGCCACGGCCGGGGGCAGAGAGGCAGCAGCGAGAAAAGCGGGAGCGCAGACTTTCAATTTACAGGTGTGGTGAATAGCATGGAGCGCCAGCAGCCCGGCGCTTACAGCCCAGCAGCACCGGCCATCTCCGGCGGTGGCAGAGTTGAGCTGGAATATTCAAAAGAAGGAATGAGCAAGCAAGTCAGGAAATATTACCTGTAATAATTGACTGATATTTTTTGTTTGAGAGCCAGAGACAAATTATTGATTATTTGCATTTTACTGCAAATAACAATTAATATTTTTTGGCAGATTGGCAATGCTGGTTTTCATCCGACTACGCAGGCCGATTCATTTGCCAAACCTAAAACTGCATAGACCGCAAACGTTTGCGATATGAACACGAGATGCAGGAGTCAAGACGCTACTCCTTCTCTTAATGTCTGGTGAGCCAGCTGTCTTTAGTCGAGTCCTTCTTTACTGCCGATTGGGGCTTGTGGAAAACGGCCCTCGGCTTTGCATAGGTAAGTCGCAGTTTCCTAGGGCATCAAGGCTTTACCAATCTCGGCCAGGTTTAGCAGCGAAGTCCCACAACTCTTGATTCTGGAACGCAGCGCTGGTCGGCAGCAAAGTTCCAGACGAATCCCAAAGGCTGGGTAGCCACCCACAACAGCTCTGGTAGCTCAACTGCTGCCAGAAACTCCTTAAGCAGCTCAACTCTGCCCTGCAATCGTTTGGGGCCCTTGGCTTAATCCTCAAAAGCTCTTTTTCACCATACTCTTTTATCCCACCACTTTTTTTCACTTATGAGTAACGACTGGTACAAAAACCACGAGCAGCCAGCTTCCCCCGTTGGCCTGCTCCGGCTCATGCCACGGCTTCGGCTGCTGGCGTTGGCCATCCTGGCTATTTTATGCCCCTTGCTGGGGCAGGCGCAGACCAATCGGGCGGTTTCCGGCAAGGTGACCGACGCTAATTCCACGGGCTTGCCCGGGGTAACCGTGCTCGTGCCCGGCACTACGGTAGGCACCAGCACCGGGGCCGACGGCGCCTTTACGCTGCAGGTGCCCGAAACCGCGACGGCACTGTCGTTTTCGTTTGTTGGCTACGCCACGCAGCAGGTCGACATCACAGGCAAAACCTCGGTGCAGGTAGCGCTGAAGGAAGATGCCCAGGGCCTGAGCGAGGTCGTGGTGGTGGGCTACGGCACCGCCCGCAAGCAGGACGTAACCGGCGCCGTTGCGGTGATTGGTGAGAAGGATTTCAACAAAGGCACCTTTACGTCGCCTGACCAATTGATTCAGGGCCGCGTATCAGGCGTGCAGGTGAGCAACAACAGCGGCCAGCCCGGCGGGCCGGCCACCATCCGCATCCGGGGCAACTCGGCCGTGACGGGCACCGGCCAGCCTCTGTACGTAGTGGACGGCGTGCCGCTCGACGGCCGCACGGCCCGGCCCGGCCTGGTAGCTTCCGGCGACGTGGGCACCGGTGCCGACAGCAACCCGCTCAACTTCCTCAACCCCGACGACGTGGAGTCCTTGACGGTGCTCAAAGACGCCTCGGCCACCGCCATTTACGGCTCGCGGGCCGCGTACGGTGTGGTGCTCATCACCACCAAGAAAGGCAAAGCGGGCGCTCCGGTGCTCAACGTGGGCGTATCCAATGGCTTCTCGACCCTGCTTCGCCGGCCGGCTTTCCTCAACGCCAGCCAGTACCGGCAGGCCATCACGTACTACGGCGCCCCGGCCACCAACGACAAGGGCGGCGACGTAGACGCCCTCAAGGAAATTCTGCGCACCGGCCGCCTGCAGAACTACAACGTGGCCATGAGCGGGGGCGGCGAAACCGGCCGCTACCGCCTCTCGTTGGGCTACCTCGACCAGGACGGCATTGTGCGCAAAAGCGGCTTTAAGAAGTACAGCGCCAACCTGAGCACCAACCTGCAGTTTCTGGAAAGCAAGAAGCTGGGCGTGGACGTGAACATTGCCACCAGCCAGTTCCGTGAGGAGCTGCCCCCGATTACCACCGACGCCGGTTTCCGGGGCAGCCTCATCGGGCAGGCCCTGCAGTGGAACCCCACCCAGCCCCTTCGCAACGCCGACGGCTCGCTCTTTATCCAGAGCGGCGACGTGGTGAACCCGCTGGCGGCCCAGGAGCTGTTCAACGACAACTCGCGGGTGAACACCGTGCTGGCCAGCATCGCGCCCTCGTATAAGTTCACCGACTGGCTCCAGTACCGCATGCTGCTGAGCGTGAATTACAACAGCGGCGAGCGACGCACCTCCATCGACCAGCGCCTGATAAACTACCCCGGCATCGAGAAGCAGGGCTTTGCCGCCATCAGCAACAACGAGCTGGTGACCCAGCAAATCGCCCACACCCTGAACTTCAACAAGGCGCTGACTTCCAGCCTGAACCTGAACGCCGTACTGGGCTACGAGTACACGAAGTTCTCCAATTCCGGCTCCAACGTGAATGCCTACGGCAACGCCGACGCGGGCGGTTTTGGCAACTTTGGCCTCGACTACACCAACTACATTCAGTACTCCAGCTCGGTAAACCGCCAGGTGTCGTCGTTCGTCGACCCGTCGTCGCAGCTGCAGTCGGTGTTTGGCCGGGCCATTCTGAATTTCAAAGACCGCTACGTGCTGACCGGCACGCTGCGCCGCGACGAAAGCAGCAAGTTTGGCCCCAATGAGCGGGTCGGCTACTTCCCGTCGTTTGCCGCGGCCTGGGACCTGGGCCAGGAGGCTTTCTTCCCTGCCGAGAAGCTCAGCCAACTCAAGCTGCGGGCCGGCTACGGCCGCACGGGCAACCAGGAGTTTCCGGCCGGCGCGGCACAATACCGCTTCTCGCTGGACAACAACGGCGCTCAGGCCCCCATCAACGGCCCGAACCCCAACTTGAAGTGGCAGGCCGATGCGCAGTATAACGTGGGCATCGACATCGGGGCTTTCAACAACCGCCTCACCTTCACGGCCGACTACTTCAACAAGACCACCACCGACCTGCTGTTTCCCTCGCTGCCCGGCCAGCCCGCGCCGCCGGTACAGGCCATCTACTGGGTGAACCTCGACGGTAAGATTGTGAACAAGGGCGTGGAAATGGCCCTGGGTGCCACCCTGGTTACCAACGAGAAAGTGGAGATTGGCCTGAACGCCAACGCC
The DNA here is from genome assembly GCF_020711255.1 of Hymenobacter plasmatis. Taxonomy (GTDB): domain Bacteria; phylum Bacteroidota; class Bacteroidia; order Cytophagales; family Hymenobacteraceae; genus Hymenobacter. The sequence goes on along the minus strand of NZ_JAJFAW010000013.1, from coordinate 25,894 downwards.
ACCTTCGTGCGCAACGAAGTGTCGGGCCTGACCGGCGCCAGCATCCCCACCGGTGCCATCAACGGGCAGGGCCTGTCGGGGGCACTGTCGCAGAGTATCCAGAACGGCTACCCCATCAACGCCTTCTTCCTGCCCCAGTACAATGGCCTCAGTGAGAAAGGCTTGTCTAATACGTTCGGCGCCATTGGGTACGCCGGCAGCCCCAACCCCCGCACGCTGCTGGGCCTGGCCGCCAACGCCCGCTACGGCAAGCTCTCCCTCGTGGCGAACATGACCGGCGTCTTTGGCCAGTACATCTACAACAACACGCTCAATGCCGTGGGCAACGTGGGCCAGATTGGCGCCGGCAAGAACATTGCCCTCTCCACCTTCGAGAACCCCATCAAAGAAGCCCTCGGCAACGCCTCGGCAGCCACCACGCGCTACCTGGAAAAGGGCGACTACCTGAAACTGTCCAACCTGACGCTGGCGTACAGCTTCGGCAACGTGGGCACCTTCATGAAGGGCGCCCGGATTTACGCCACGGGCCAGAACCTGTTCGTGATTACGAACTACTCCGGGTTTGACCCGGAAATCAACACGGTGAAGCGCGGCGCCAACCAGGTGCCTTCGGTGGGCATCGACTACCTGCCCTACCCCAGCGCCCGCACCTTCACGTTCGGCGTGAACTTCTCTCTCTAAATCCTACATGCTTCCCCCCATGAGATATTCAAAGTTTGCCTGGGCAACGGCCGTGCTGGCGCTGCTGCAAGGCACCACGGGCTGCTCGATTAACGAGACCCTGAACGGCCAGCTCACCGAAGACCAGATTCCGAAAGGCGACCCGGCCGCCCTGCTGCAGGGCGTCTACAACGCGCAGCGCGACCCCATTCAGGGCTGTGTGAGCGTGTTTGCCCTCGAAGAGGTATCCACCGATGCCCGCATCATGCCCACCCGCGGGCCCGACTGGGACGACAACGGCAAGTGGCGCGCCCTCTTCAACCACACCTGGGACGGCAACAACGAGCGGGTGCGCGAAACTTTCACCCAGCTCGAAGGCATCGAGTACTCCTCCACCGACTTGCTGCGCTTCTCGCCCACGGCCCAGCAGGCCGCCGAGTCGCGGTTTCTGCGGGCCTGGGCTGAGTTCCTGTTGCTCGACCTCTACGACCAGGTGCTGTACCGGGAGCCGGGCGGCAGCCTGGGCGAGCTGGCCAAGGTGCGCAAAGGCACCGAGGCGCTCACCTACATCATCAGCGAAATCACCGCCATTCAGAAGGACCTGCCCGATGGCCCCGCCAGCCGCGCCAACAAAGACGCCGCCCGGGTACTACTGATGAAGTGCTACCTCAACAAGGGCGTGTACGCCAACCGCGCGGCCCCGACCTTCGACGTGGCCGACATGAACCAGGTAGTGAAGCTGGCCGACGAAGTAATCAGCAGCGGCAAGTACTCCTTCACGCCCAACTACTTCGACAACTTCGCGCCCAACAACACGGCCATTGGCCTGGAAAACATCTTCACCCAGGCCAACTCCTTTGGCAACAGCGGCCCCACGCGCGACTTCTGGAAGTTTGTGTCGCACTATAGCATGCGGCCCGTGGACGGCTACAACGGCCCGGCCACCACGGCCGAGTTCTACGACCTGTTTGAGGCCACCGACAAGCGCCGGGGCGTCGCCTACGACTCGCCCGGCGGCCCGCCTAACCCGGGCCGGCGCGTGAACGTGGGCTTCCTCGCGGGCCAGCAGTACAACCTGATTACCGACGCACCGCTCACCACGCGCGGCGGGGCTCCGCTGGCCTTTACCAAGGACATCAACCTCCTCGAAACCGGCACCGACCTCGAATCCAAGGGCATACGACCCCTGAAGTACCCCGTCGACTACGCCAGCGAGCTGAAAGGCGGCAACGGCGCCGACAACGACCACGTGTCCTTCCGCCTGGCCGACGTGCTGCTGATGAAAGCCGAAGCCATTCTGCGCGGTGCCACGCCCACCAGCGCCGGCACCTACGGCGCCACGCCGCTGGCCATCGTGAACACGCTGCGCACCCACCCTTCGCGCGGCGCCAGCCCGCTGACGGCGCTCACCCTCGACGTGCTGCTCGACGAGCGCGGCCGGGAGCTGTACGGCGAGTCGTGGCGGCGGCAGGACCTCATCCGGTTCGGCAAGTTCCTGCAGGCCCGTAAAGACAAGCCCCAGAGCGCCCCGAAGTACCTGATTTATCCCATTCCGCAGAGTCAGGCCGACGTAAACTCGAACATCAAGCAGAACCCCGGCTACTAACGCAGGCCCTGCCGGTATAGCGAAAACGGGCCGTTGGCGGCTGCTAAGGAGCAGCAACCAGCGGCCCGTTTTCATTTGGCCCGGCGATGCCCTTTACTTTTCCCGTGATGAGAAACGCAGCGAAAACCCTCTCGGCAGCCCTGCTCCTGGCCCTGGCTGGCTGCGGTGGGAGCCAACAAAAAACAGAAACAGCTCAGGCCGGCCCGGCGGCTACAGAAGCCACCAAGCCGGCGGCCGCGGCCAACCAAAACGAAACCTGGTGGAAAGAAGCGGTGGTGTACCAGGTGTACCCGCGCAGCTACCAGGACAGCAACGGCGACGGCGTGGGCGACCTGCGCGGCCTCATCTCCCGGCTCGACTACATCAAGAGCCTGGGCGTGAATGTGATTTGGCTCAACCCCATCTTCGGCTCGCCCAACGACGACAACGGCTACGACATCTCGGACTACCGCGCCATCATGAAGGATTTTGGCACCATGCAGGACTTCGACGAGCTGCTGAAAGGCATGCACCAGCGCGGACTGAAAGTGGTGCTCGACCTGGTGGTGAACCACAGCAGCGACGAGCACGAGTGGTTTAAGCAGGCACGCAGCTCGCGCACCAACCCATACCGCGACTACTACCACTGGTGGCCCGCCGAAAAAGGCACCCCCAACAAGCGCCAGAGCTTTTTCGACGTGAAGGGCGACGCCTGGGCCTACGACCCCGCCACCAAGGCCTATTACCTGCACTACTTCTCGCGCAAGCAGCCCGACCTGAACTGGGAAAACCCCAAGCTGCGTGAGGAGATTTACAGCATGATGCGCTTTTGGTTCGACAAAGGCATCGACGGCTTTCGGATGGACGTGATTCCGTTCATCTCCAAGGACACCACGTTTCCACCCCTGCCAGCCCAATACCACGGCGACTTCGGTCGCTACTACGCCAACGGCCCGCACCTGCACGAGTACCTGCAGGAGATGAACCGCGAGGCCCTGAGCAAGTACGACGTGATGAGTGTGGCCGAAGGCGCGGGCGTAACGCAGGCCGACGCCCTGCAGTTTGTGGACCCCGCCCGCAAAGAGCTCAACATGCTTTATCATTTCGAAGGCATGGGCGTGGGACTGGTACCCGGCAATAAGTACCGGATGCGCACGCCCGGCCGCTACAGCCTGCTCGACTTTAAGCGGGTGTACACGAAGTGGGACAGCATTTTTGCCCGCACGGGCTGGGGCACCGTGTACCTCGGCAACCACGACCAGCCCCGCATGACCACGCGCTGGGGCGACGACCGGCCCGAATTCCGCGCGCCGTCGTCCAAGCTGCTCACCACGTTTCTGCTCACCATGCGCGGCACGCCCTACTACTACGGCGGCGACGAGCTGGGCATGACCAACATCCGCTTTACCAACATCAAAGACTACCAGGACATCGAAACCCGCAACATGTACGCCCAGCTGAAGGGCGAGGGCGGCGACCTGACGAAGTTTCTGGCGGCCCAGCAGCTTACGGCCCGCGACAACGGCCGCACGCCCTTCCAGTGGGATGCCACGGCCAACGCCGGCTTCACCACCGGCAAGCCTTGGCTGACCATCAACCCCAACTACGCCCAGATAAACGCGGCGGCCGAAGAGAAAGACCCCAATTCCATTCTCAACTACTTCCGCAAGGCCACGGCCCTGCGCCGGCAGCACAAGGTGCTGGTGTACGGGCAGTACCAGCTGCTGGACGCGGCCAACCCCAACGTCTACGCCTACACCCGCACGCAGGGCAACGACAAGGTGCTGGTGGTGCTCAACTTCACGTCCGAAAAGCGCGACTGGACCCTGCCCACCGGGCTCACACTAGGCGGCGCGCCCTGGCTCAATAATTACCCCACCTTCGCGGCTGGCTCCACGCTGGCCCTGCTGCCCTGGCAGGCGCTGGTGCTGCCGCTGCGCTAATATTCATCCCCATCAAACTTGTTGAAGTGTCTCTGCCATGAGTGGTGGGAAACTTGCTTTGCTGCAGCAAAGCGGCAGAGATGCTTCTTCAAGTTCTGCCTCTTGTTTCATAGGCCAACTTTATTAGTAGGCGGGTCGCCTGCTTCTTCCATACTCTCTTACATGTTGCTAGCTAAACCCGAGAAGTTGAAATTCCTTATAAGCGTCCTAACGCTACTGTGGGTGGCGCCGGCAACCCCGGCCGCCGCTCAAGCGCCCGACCCCTGGCGCATTGCCGCCGATAAGGTGGACCCGCGCAACTACTACGGCGCCACCGTGGCCAACGGCATGCTGGGCATTGTGTCGTCGCCGGAGCCATTTCAGGTGAAGAGCGTGGTGCTGGCCGGCGCCTACGACCAGTACGGCCGGGGCCGGGTGAGCAATTTTCTCAACAGCTTTAACCTGCTGAACATGTACCTGGAAGTGGACGGCCGCCGGCTCTCGGGCAAGGACGCCACCAACTTCCGCCAGGAGCTGGACATGCGCCACGGCGCGCTCACCACCACCTTCGACTACGCCGACAAGGCCACCATCAAGTACACGTACTACGCCCTGCGCCACCTGCCCTTCACGGTGCTGCTGGACGTGGCCATCACGGCCAAAAAAGACGTGGCCCTCACCGCCGCCAGCGTGATGGACGCGCCCGATGCCCTGCGCGACGTGCAGAACTACTACAACGAAATCGACCGGCCGCACGCCACGCTCAGCTTGCTCACGTCGTCGGCCCAGAGTAGCACCGGCAAGCTGCAGCTGTGCGCCTCCACCAGCTTCTTGTTCAACGAGGTGCACGGGCAGGAGCCGCGGGTCATCCACGAAATGTGGGACAGCAACATGCACCTGATGAAGTTCAGCAAGGCGCTGAAGGCGGGGCAGACCTACGCTTACGCCGTGGCGGGCTCGTCCATTACCTCGGCCCACCACCCCGACCCCCTGAACGAGGCCGAGCGCATGACCATTTTTGCTAGGCTCGAAGGCCGCGAGCGCCTGCTCGCCTTCCACGCCAAAGCCTGGGACGACTTGTGGAAGAGCGACATTCAGATTGCCGGCGATGCCCAGGCCCAGCAGGACGTGCACAGCATGCTCTACCACCTCTACAGCTTCTCGCGGGCGGGCACCGAGTATTCGCCTTCGCCCATGGGCCTCTCGGGCCTGGGCTACAACGGCCACGTCTTCTGGGACGCCGATTTGTGGATGTTCCCGGCGCTGCTGGTGCTGCACCCCGAGATTGCAAAGTCGCTGGTGGAGTACCGCTTCCGGCGCCTGGAGCCGGCCCGGCACAACGCCTTCGCCCACGGCTACAAGGGCGCCATGTTCCCGTGGGAAAGCGCCGACTCGGGCGTAGAAGAAACGCCGGTGTGGGCCCTGAGCGGGCCATTTGAGCACCACATCACGGCCTGCGTGGGCCTGGCCGCCTGGCAGTACTACTGCGTGACGCAGGACAAGGCCTGGCTGCGCGAGAAGGGCTGGCCCCTGCTCTCGGCCACGGCCGACTTCTGGGCCAGCCGCGTGGAGCGCAACGGGCCCGGCCACTACGACATCAAGAACGTGGTGGCGGCCGACGAGTGGGCCGAAAACATTGACAACGACGCCTTCACCAACGGCGCGGCCCAGGCCAACCTGCAAGCGGCCGCCGCGGCCGCCAAGCTGCTGGGCCTGCCCGCCGACCCCGACTGGCAGCTGGTGGCCCGCAACATCCCCATCCTCAAAATGGCCGACGGCGTGACCCAGGAGCACGCCACGTACAAGGGCGAAGGCATCAAGCAAGGCGACGTGAACCTGCTGGCCTACCCACTCAGCATCGTGACGGCCCCGGCCCAAATCAAGAAAGACCTGGCCTACTACGAAACCCGCATCCCCAACGAAGGCACCCCGGCCATGACGCAGGCCATTTTCTCCCTGCTCTACGCCCGCCTCGGCAACGGCGACAAGGCCAAGCTGTGGTTTAAAGACGCCTACGAGCCCAACCTGCTGCCGCCCTTCCGCGTCATCGCCGAAACCAAGGGCGGCACCAATCCCTACTTCGCCACCGGCGCGGGCGGCGTGCTGCAGGCCGTGCTCATGGGCTTCGGGGGGCTGAACATCACGCCCGCGGGCATCACCCAAAGCAAAACCACCCTGCCCACGGGCTGGCAATCGGTGAAGATTACGGGCGTGGGCGTGCAGCGCAAGACCTATTCCGTGGGCCGGTAGGCATATTGGAACCTCACCCCCGGCCCCTCTCCAAAAGAGAGGGGAGCCACGGCTCAAGCTTTCACTCAATTCAGCAGAGGCCTACCGACTCAATTGCTTCACGTCAGGCCCCTCTCTTTTGGAGAGGGGCCGGGGGTGAGGTTCCCCACGCCGAAAGCCACCCCAACAACCGACAACTAGCAACCGACAACTAACGCTTTCCCATGCGCAAGCTCTTCCTCGCGGTCCTCCTCGCTCTATCGGGCTTAGCCGCCGCCCAAACGCTGCCGCCCTCGCCCCGCCAGCTTTTCCCGGGCCTGTTCGAGGCCGTGCAGCTCGGCCGCGTGTATCCCGACAACAAAACCTTCGTGGACGCTGTGGCCAAAGAGCCCGCGGCGGAAATATTGCGGGCCTACGCCCAGCAAAAGGACACGCCCGGCTTCGACCTAAAAGCATTTGTGGCCGCGCACTTTACGCCGCCTGCCCCGGCCGGTGGCCAGTACCACAGCGAGGTAACGGCCGGCCTGCGCCATCACCTCGATACCCTCTGGACCGTACTGCAGCGGCGGCCCGATTCCGTTCGGCAGGTGGGCTCGTCGCTGCTGCCGCTGCCCCGGCCTTACATCGTGCCCGGCGGGCGCTTCCGCGAGGTGTATTACTGGGACTCGTACTTCACCATGCTGGGGCTGGCCGAGAGCCATCGCACCACCGTCATTCGGGACATGGTCGACAACTTCGCGTACCTGCTCGACACCTACGGCTTCATTCCCAACGGCACCCGCACCTACTACCTCACCCGCTCGCAGCCCCCGTTCTTCGCCTTGATGGTGGGCCTACTAGCCGAACAGGAGGGCACGCCTAAAACGCTGCTGCGCTACCAGCCGCAGCTGCTGCGCGAATACGCCTACTGGATGCGCGGCGCCGAAGCCCTGAAGCCCGGCACCGCCCGGCTCCGGGCCGTGCGGATGCCCCACGGCGAGCTGCTCAACCGCTACTACGACACCAGCGACCAGCCCCGCGAAGAATCTTACGCCGAGGACGTAGCCGCCGCCAAGCTGAGCAAGCAAACGCCAGCTCAATTTTACCGCAACATCCGCGCCGCCGCCGCTTCGGGCTGGGATTTCAGTACCCGCTGGTTTGGGCCCGATGGCCAGCTGGGCAGCATCCAAACCACCGACATGGTGCCCGTCGATTTGAACTGCCTGCTCTACAACCTCGAAAACACGATTGCCAAAACCTACCAGCAACAGGGCAACCCGGCGCGGGCCAATGCGTTTCTCACCAAGGCCCAAAACCGCAAAAAAGCCATCCTGGCGTATTGCTGGGATGCCAAAGCCGGCTGGTTTGTCGACTACAACCTACGCCGGGGGCAGCGCTCGGCCCTTCAAACCCTGGCCGGCGTGTACCCGCTGAAGTTCGGCATTGCCACCCCGCCTCAGGCCGCTGCGGTGGGCAAGGGCCTGCAGCAGAACTTCCTGAAGCCCGGCGGCCTGGCCACCACCCGCAGCCGCAGCGGCCAGCAGTGGGACGCCCCCAATGCCTGGGCGCCGCTGCAGTCCATGGCCATCGACGGCCTGGAGCGGTACCATCAGTCGGGCCTGGCCCGCACCATCGGCACCCGCTGGATTGACCTGAACAGCGGGGTGTTTCAGCAAACGGGCAAGCTGATGGAGAAATACAACGTGGTAGACCCGCACCTGAAAGCCGGCGGTGGCGAGTACCCCCTGCAAGACGGCTTCGGCTGGACCAATGGGGTCCTGCTCCGGCTTATCAATAAATACAAATCGGAGAAAGCCTTGTAAACCGCGCCTGACCCGCCCGAAGGAGAAGCAACCTTGGGCCAGGAAGCTCAGGCCTTAAAACCCAAACCCGACGCGCACGCCGGTGCCCAGCCGCTGGCCGCTTTGCAGAGCGGTGTAGAAATCGACGCGCAGCACTTTCAGGATGTGCTCGACGCCCACTCCCAGCTCCACGTAGTGCCCGGCCTGGGCCGTAGTGAGGTAGTTGAGCGAGGCTACTTCCTGCCACTTGAGCTGGCGCAGCAGCGGGACTTTGTTGAAGATGAAGCCGTTGAAGTGGTGGTCGTAGTGGGCCTCCAGGTAGGTATTCTTGGTGCTGAAGCGGTAGTAGTCCAGCAGCTGGAAGTTGCTGAAGTTGCCGGCCAGAATGGTTTGGTTGCCGGAGAAGTGCCGGTAGTCGGCGAAAGTGAGGCCCACCTCCCGGCCCACGAAGCCGCCCACGCTCACGCGGAAGCTGCTGGTGCCCAGCAGGCCCAGCGGCAGGTTGTCGCGCACGCCGGCTTGCAGCAGCAGGTAGCGCACGTCGGCCCCCAGCACGTGGGGCACGGCCAGGCGGCCCTGCACGTTGAAAGTGGGCCACTTCGAGCCGAGGTTGAACTTGCCATCGGGCCGGCTGATGTAGCGCTGGCCAGGCTTGTAATCGAGCGAGAGCCCCACGGTGAGCACCTGGCTGCGGCCAAAGCCGGTATCGGGCAGCTCTTCGCTCACGGGCCGGTTGGGCGTGAAGGCGCGGCCGCGCACGTCCCGCACGAGGCGCTCGGTGGTGTTGAACAGCTCGTGGCGGTCGAAGTAAGCGGCGGTGGCGCGGAGGTTGAGCCCATTTATCGGCTCGGTGAGGTAGGTAAGCTCGGCGCCGTCGCGGCGGTAGAGCTTGGCGTAGTTGCGGTTAGCGTAGAGCGTGTACAGCGTGTTGATGGCCGGCGTGAGCTGCGAGTTGCGGTCGAAGTTCTCGACGGTGCGGCCCGCGGCCAGGCTGAATTGCTTGAGCTTGGCCGGGTGTAGCTGCCAGGTGGCCACCAAGCTGGGGTTGAGCTGCTGGCTGCTGAAGCCGTAGCGCAGCGTGGGCGTGAGGGTGAAGTAGCGGCGGTCGTCGGTGCGCTGGCTGAAGACGGCCTGGGCGTTGAGCACCGCGCCCTCCACGGTGTTGTACTGGAATATCTGGGCCAGCGGCTGCACGGTCACCGACTGCTTCCGGAAGGTATTGAGGTGAGTATAGCCCCCGATAACCAAGTTTATAGGCTCGAACTCGTTGCGCTTTTTATCGAGCGAGTCCTGGTAGGGGCGCGACTTGCGGATGACCTCCGTGCTGTCCTTCACGCGGTAGTCCTTTTTCTCCTCGGCCGTGAGTGGCACGGGGCGCACTTGGTCCCAGTAGCTGGAGTCGCGCTCGTTCACGCCTTTCTCGATGAGCTGCACCTCGCCGCGCGGCATCTGGGCAAATGGGTCGTTTTTCAGCGAGTCGCGCTGGGCGCGCTTCACCTGCTTGCGCACCTGGGCGCTCAGGCCGCGCAGGTCGGGCTTGCGCTTGCGGATTTGGGCGGCGGTTTCCTGGCCCACGGCGGCTTCTTTCGCCTCGGCCACCACAGGCGGGGCGGTGGCCGCGGGCGGCGTGGGGTAGGTGGGCACCACGTTGGCGTAGTTGGACAGCACGGCTGTGATGTAGCCGGTGCCTTTGAAACCCATGCCCGACAGGTTAGCCCGTATCTGCTGCGACTGGATGAGCCAGACGTTGTGATTGTCCGGAGCGGGCACGTATTGTTGGGCCAGGTGAAGCACATCGACGAAGTCGATGTGGGCCTCTTTGTCCAGGCTCAAATCAACGGAGTGAATGCGCCAGGAATTGTCGACGATGTAGATGAAGCCCGAAAAAACGGGGTCGGTGCGGCGGCGCGGAATCACCCGGATTTTGTGCACCACCGCGCCCCCCTGCGGGGTGCTGCCCACCAGCTCGTACTTGTAGAACAGCATGGCGTTGGCTGCGATGGGCGACACGAAGCCGCGCTCCGAGAAGGGGATTTTAATCAGGTTTTCGTAGAAGCCCAAGTTGCGGCCCGCGCTGGCTCGGTTGAAGCTCAGGCCCCGCGAATCGCCGCTCACCCGGCTCGAAATCATGCGCTCCTTGATGACGTTGGGCTGGGTAAAGCTGATGTCCGACAGGCTTTCGGAGAGGTAAAGAATGCCTTTCTTGATATCCGGCCCCACCTTGAACAGGCCCATGATTTTGGCCGGCGTGTCGTTTACGCGGAGCAGGCTCTTGATGTAGATGCGGGCGCGGTAGGCCGCCACCTCGCGCCGGTGGTAGGCCCGCCACTGCTGCGCCTGCTGAATGATGGCGTAGGCCGGGTCGCGGTCGGTGGATTTCACCAGCACTTCGCCCAGGTTGTAGGCCTCGGGCTGCAGCGTTACGTTGAGCACCACCACGGTATCGCCGCCGAGCACGCGCACCGGCTGGATTTGGGGCCGGTAGCCCACGTACTGAAACACCAGCTCGTACTGCCCGGCCGGCAGCCGCAGCTGAAACTGGCCCTGCTCGTTGGCGCCGGTGCTGGTGGCGGCGCCGCGCACGGCCACGTTGGCAAAGGCCAGCCCATCCTGGTTGGCCCCCTTCACGGTGCCCTTGATGATGCCCGCGTAGCTCAACCCCGGCAACCCGCTCAGCAGTAAGGCAAACACAACCAGACGAAACGCAGACACCAACATAAAGCAGCAAACAGCAGAAGCAAAGGACCCGACCAAGTTACGCCCCGGGTACAACTGATGCCGCGCGGCGCCAAACAGTTGCTTGGGCTGAGAGGCGAATGCCTGCCGCCGGCGCCTCACGCCACCACCTCCTCGGCGGGCGGCAAGCTGGCCGAGCGGGCGTCTACGTGGCTGGTGTACCAGGCATTGAGGCCCACGCCCAGCAGCACCATGGCCATGCCGGCATAGGCCACCGGCCCAAAGCTTTCGCCAAAAAACACGTAGCCCAACCCCAGGGCGTAAAACATGCCCAGGTAGTTGAGCGGCGCCACCCGGCTGAGGCGCTCCAGCTGGTAGGCGCGCGTCATGGCCACTTGCGCGCCCTGCGTGAAGGCGCCGCACACCAGCAGCCAAAGCCAGTCGCTCCCCTGCGGGGTTTGCCAGTGAAACAGGCAGCCCAGGGCCGCCAGCGGCAGCGAAATCAAGGGGAAGTAGAAGACAATAACCAGCGGGTGCTCGCGCCCGCGCAGCTTGCGGATGGCGTTGTAGCTCAGCCCCGAAAGCAGCGCGCCCAGCACGCCAATGCCCAGGTACACCAGGCCGAGGTCGGCTGGCCCAGCCGGGCCGGCGCTGGGCGTGGCGGGCCCGCCCTGCTGCACCAGCACCACGCCCCCAAAGCTAAGGGCGAAGAACACCCACTGCCAGCTGCGCACCGGCTCGCGCACCAGCCAGATGCCCATCACGGCCGTAAAAATCGGGGCCAGGTACTGGGCCGTGACGGCCGTGGCCAACGGCAGGTGCTGAATGGCCAGAAAATAGCACACCAGCGCCACCGCCCCGGTACTGCCGCGGCTAATGAGCAGGCGGTAGTTGTTGCCAAACGGGGCCACGCCTAGCCGCCGCAGGGCCACGTAGCTAGCCACGATGGAAAAGATGGAGCGAAAAAAAATGATTTCCAGCGCGGGCAGGTGGTGCAGCTGCTTCACGCAGGCATTCATGCCCGCAAACAGCAAGGTACTCAGCAGCATCAGCCGGATGCCGGGCGTGATATCCTTTAACATTTACCAATTAACATCTGACAGACCTTATTTAACGTTCGAGGATTTCCACTCCACCGGCCGGCCCGGGTAACGAACTTGAGCCAGCGTTGTTAGACAGGAGCCGCCGAAAGCAAAAGCCGAACGGCTGATAAATGTTAATTGATAACTGTTAAATGTTTAAAAGCCCCGACAAAACGCCCAAGCAGTACACGCCCGGCGAGGCCCTGCAAAAGATTGCGGCCTTCTGCGCCTACCAGGAGCGCACCCAGAAAGAAGTGGAGCAAAAGCTGCGCTCCTACGGGCTGGACGAGGACGAATCCGGCGAGATTATCATCCGCCTGAGCCGCGAAAAGCTGCTGGACGAAGAGCGGTTTGCCAAGGCCTTTGTGCGCGGGCACTACCGCCAGAAGAAGTGGGGCCGCCGACGCATCCTGCAGGAGCTCAAGCAGAAAGGCCTCAGCGAGTTTTGCATCAAGTCGGGCATGAAGGAGATTGATGGCGAGGAGTACTACCAGAATCTGGTGGAGATTATGGAAAAGAAAGACCGCCAGGAAAAGGAGTCGAACCCGCGGGTGCGCCGCATGAAAATCTCGCAGTACCTCACCGGCAAAGGCTACGAGCAGGACCTGATAAAAATCGCGCTCGACGACTTGGGCAAAGCGCCCGAGGACGACGAGTAGCAGCCACCGGCCGGCCCTGAGCTCAGTACCGCCCCACAGTTTTAGCCCAGCTTCGCTGGTTTGGATGCGGCCCCTTCTCTGCCGTCGGCTGTTCCCGCTCAGGCACGCCTTCTGGCCCGGCCGGTAGCCCGCCCCTTAACTTGCACCGCGGAGTTCTTCGCTCATCTTCTTTTTCGTCAATGACTTTCCGACAAAGCTTGCAGCAGCTGCTGGGCCTCCAGCCGGGCGAAGAAGCGCCCCTGGGCAAGCCGCTGCCAGCCGATAGCGCGCCCGCCCTGGTGGCCGCCCTCGGCGACCCGCGGCAGCACCGCGCCGCCGCGGCGGGCCTGCAGCAGCTGGGCCCCACCGCCATTCCGGCCCTGGCGGCGGCCCTGCCCGCCGCGCTGGCCACCGACGACCCGGCCCTGCTGCGCCGCCTGGTGCAGGCTGCTGCCCTGTTTAATACCCCCGCCAGCCGCCAGCTGATGGTGGAGCTGATTCGAAACGAAAACCTGTTTGCGCGGGCCGCGGCCCTGCGCGCCACCACTCCCCGACCCGAGCCGGCCGAAGCCGCCGTGTTTGAAGCCGTGGTGCAGCGCGAGCTGCAGCTGGCCCGGCAGCTGCTGCACGGCCAGGCCACCGCTCCAGCGCCGCTGGCCAAGGCCCTGGCCTACGAGCTGCAGGGCGTGCAAAGCCGCTTGTTTGGCCTGCTCGTTCGGCTGTATTCGCCGCAGCTCATTGCCCAGGCGCAGCGCACGGTGGCCCACGCCGCCCCCGAGCGCCAGGCCACGGCGCTGGAATTGCTCCGCCACCTCATTCCGGCGCAGGTGTACCAGGGCCTGCTCACGCTGCTCGACCCGGCCCCGGCCGCCGCCAAGGCCCGGGCCTTCGACGAGCTGCTGGGTCCGCCGCCCGCCGTCCTGCCCCCGGTGGCCGAGCTGGTGGCCGTGCAGGGCTTGGCCGCGTTTGCCGACTGGACCCTGGCCCAGGCCCTGCAAACCTGGAAGCCCACTGCTACCACGGTAAAAGCCCTGCTCCCCCATTTGCGGGCCCAAAACCGGCTTGTGCGCGAAAGCGCCGTTGCCGCGCTGCGCCGCCTGGCCGAAACCCAGCCCATTGTTCACAAAGCGTTGCTCCACCACTGGCCCCACGCGGCGCCGCCCTTCCCCATGCTCCCCGATTCCGACTCCGCCCGCGTATCCGCCGCCGAGCGGGTCCGGATTCTGCAACACACCGCCTTGTTTGCCGAAACGCCCGAGCACGTGCTCAGCGCCATCGTACCCATCATGAACGAGGTGGGATTCGCGGCCGACGAGGAGATTTTTGCCAAGGGCGACCAGGGCGGGTCGCTGTTTATTGTGCACGAGGGCACGGTGGGCATCTACAACGGCGGGCAGCAGCTCACCACGTTCGAGGCCGGCGACTTTTTTGGCGAGCTGGCGCTGCTCGATGCCGAGCCGCGCTCGGCCACGGCCCGCGCCCTGGAGCCGGTGATGGCCCTGCGCCTCGACCAGGACGATTTTTACGACGTGATGGGCGACCGGCCCGAGGTGCTGCGCAACATCCTGCGGGTGCTGTGCCAGCGCCTGCGCCACCAAAACGACAAGATGCAGGCCATGGCGTAGCCGCTGGCTATTGCTTGGGCCCGGGCTTGGGCAGGCGCATTTGTTGGCCCAATACCACCCGGCGGCCGGTAAGCGTGCGCAGCATGGGCACGAGAATCTGCTCGGCGTTGCGCTGGGTCTCGGCCAGGATGCCCGACTGCAGCGCGGCGTTGCGCACCTGGGCTTCGGCGTATTTGTAGCCTTCGTCTATCAGCTCGGCATCCTGAAACAAGGCGTTTTCGGTGCTGAACACGCGGCTTTGGTTGTGGTTGACCTGGAAGCTGCAGAGCTCGGGCGGGGGCAGCGCCACGCGCACCACCGAGTCGCCTTCCAGCACCACGTCCTGCGGCTTGAGCTTGCGCAAATCGATGCAGCCCACGGCCTCGCCGCCCACTACAAGGGCCACTTTCGATTCAGGCAAAAACCGGTAGGCGCGGCGCTTGTACTCCACCACGTCCTTGAAGCGGTAGCGCACCAGCTCCAGCCGGCCCAGGGCTTCTACCTGTGTCAGCACCGTATTGTGGGTCACGGTGATTTGCGGGCCTGCGCTGGCCAAAGGGTTCAGGTCGCGGAGCGCCGGGCTCACTTTGCTCCACAGCAGCCAGCCCAGGCCCACCAGAAACAAGAGCGGTAGCAGCCGACGAATAAGGCGGATAAGGTTCATATGCGCTACAGTACGGGGCCGGCGGTGCGGCGTTGGGCCGAGCGGGGGCCTAGCTTTGTGGCCGATGCGCTTATTCTCCTTCATTCGTGCGTGGGGCCTGCGCCTGTGGCCGCACCATCCGGCTGTGCTGGCGGGGCTGTGGGTGCTGGTGCAGCTGGTATACCTGCGGCAGCACCACGGCCCGCACTTCGCCAACGACAGCGCCCGCTACCTCGAATATGCCCATGACATTGCCGAGCGCGGCTACTTCGCGCCCGGCCACAACCTGCGCTACGTGCTCTACCCGCTCTTCCAGAGCATCTGGCTCTGGCTGGGCCTGGGCTGGTGGGGCATCGTGGCGGGCCAGATGGCTGTTTCGGCGCTGGCCACGCGGGCCATTTACCAGGGCACCCGCCGCCTAGCGGGGGGTCGGCGGGCGGCCGCTGCACTGGCCACGCTCCTCTTCATTACCTGGCCCGACATCCAGCAGTTCAACGTATTTCTGCTCACCGAGTCGCTCTTTATCAGCTTGGTGGCGTTGTCGTTCGGAGCCTTCAGCCGCGTGCGCCACGGCCAGAGCCAGGATTGGGCCTGGCTGATTATCGTACTTGCTCTTACGGCCCTGGCCCGGCCCAACGGCTTTATGGTGGGGCTGGCCGCCGGGCTCGCGGGGCTTGATGTGCTGCGCCGGCGCCGTGACCGCCGGCCCTGGCGCGCGGCACTCCTGCTTTTGGTGCTGCTCTCGCCCCTGCTGTGGCAGGCACTCAACCACCAGCTGGCCACCTACTACCTCATGGATACCTATCAGCGCGGCGAGCTGATTTTCCGCTACCAGCTGTGGGCCGTGCACCAGGCCCAGCCGCTGCAGATGCCGCCGCCCGGCACCGGGCCGGTGGCGCGGGTGCTCTACTTCGGGGTGCACAACCCCCTGTACCTGGGCCGCCTGATGGTGGGGAAGCTGTTCATTTTCATCAGCTACCTCAAGCCGCATTATTCCCTGGCGCACCGCGTGGTGGGCGTGCTGGTGCTGTGGCCGGCCTATTGGCTGGCGGCGCTGGCTACCCGGCGCGGGGCTATCTGGCGCCCGGCGCGGGTGTTTCTGGCGGCAGTGTTTCTGCTGCAAACGGCCATCATCATGCTCACCGTCGATGATTGGGACGTGCGGTTTCTGGCGCCGGTACTGTCGGTGGTGTTCGTGCTGGCCGCGCTGGAGCTCACCGCCCGCTGGCGGCTGCCGGCTCCGGCGCTCAGCCCGAAGTCCCGAACCGTGCGTGCCACCCCGCCCACGCCTGCAGCCCCCCGGTATGAATAGTCACCACCGTGCTGCCCCGCCGGAAATGGCCTTGCCGAATCAAGTCGAGCACCCCAAAGAGTAGCTTGCCGGTATAAATGGGGTCCAGCAGCACCCCGTGCCGCGCCCGAAACAGCTCAATAAATTTCAGCAGTTCGGCCGAGTATTTGGCGTAGCCCCCGAAGTGATAGTCGGTGTGCAGCGCGTAGTTGGTAAAGACCTGCCCCACTGCCTGCTGGGTCAGGGCGTCGACTTCGGCCCGCAGAAAGCCGCCATTTTTCAGGGCGGCCACGCCCACGGCCTGCTGCCGGCCCGCCAGTCCCGTGAGCAGGCCCGCCAAGGTACCGCCCGTGCCCGCCGCTACGGCCAGGGCATCAAAGTCGGTTCGGGCCTGGATTTCGGCCACCAGTTCGGCGCACCCGCGCAGGGCCAGGATGTTGGTGCCGCCCTCGGGCAGCACGTAGGCCGGGCCGAAACGGGCGAGCTGCTCGGCAATAAAATCAGGCTCGGAGCGGCGGCGGTAGGTGCTGCGGTCCAGGTAGTGCAGGGCCATGCCGTCGGCCGCGGCCTGGGCCAGGGTCGGGTTGAGCCCCGCTAGCGCTGCGCCCGGGGCCGGGACATCGCCCCGAATCAACCCAACGGTCTCAAAGCCGAAAAGCCGGCCCGCGGTAGCCACGGCGGCGATGTGGTTGGAGTAGGCCCCGCCAAACGTGAGCAGGGTGTGGTGGCCTTGCTCCCGGGCCGCCGCCAGGTTGTATTTGAGCTTGCGGGCTTTGTTGCCGGGCAAGTCGGGGTGAGCCATGTCATCGCGCCACAGCAGCAAGCGCACGCCGTGTGCGCTTGCTGCCGACTCGTCGATTTCCTGCAAAAGCTCCTCCACCACCCTCACGCATTAAGAATATCCGCAGCCGGCGGCGCGAGCCGCTGGGCTAGGCCACCGGCACGGCCGTGGCCACCACGTCGTCTTCCACCACTTGCTTTCGGCGGGCCAGGTATACCCCGGCACCTACCAGCACCAGCAGCAGCACGATGCTGGAAGCCAGCGAAACGGCATTGCCCACGGCGTACGCTTTCGGCTCAAACTTGAAGTCGATGACGTGCGAGCCGGCCGGCACTGGCATGGCCCGCAGCACGTAGTCGGCGCGCAGGTGCGGCACCGGCTTGCCATCGATAAAGGCCTGCCAGCCATCGGCGTAGAAAATCTCGGAGAACACCACGAAGCCGTCGTTCTTGGCGGTGTAGCGGTACTTGAGCTCGTCGGGGCTGTAGTTGGTCAGGGTAATGGTAGAGCCGGCGGCATCGTAGGTCGCCGCTTTCTGCTGCGGGAACTTGCTGGCGTCAACCACTGCTTCGGTGGCAGGGCTCAGGGTGCTGAGGGCGGCCATCTCCTCGTCGGGGCTGTTCACGGTCTTCACCGTGCTCACAAACCAAGCGTTGCCCAGGGCGCCGGGGTTGCGCTGCACTGGTTGCTTGGGGTCGCCGGTGAGGAGGTAGCGCGTGTTCAGCATGTTGAGCACCTGCTGGTTGTTGTTGGAAATCTGGCGCTCAATCAGGTCCTGGTAGCGGCGCAGCTTGGCCCCGTGGTAGCCGCCGATGCTCTTGTGGAAGTACGAGGTCTGGGCTTCGTTGAAGGGGTTCTGCATGTTGAGCACGCGGTAGCTCAAGGCGGTGTCGCGCAAAATCAACTCGTCGGCTGGGGTGGGCTGGAAGCTGGCGGCAATGCTCGTGGGCTGAAACTTGTCGGTGCCGAGGTAGCGCTTGTCCACGCCCCACAGGTCAACCAGCACCAGCGCCACCATGAGGGCCGCGGCCGGCACCATGGCCAGGCGGCCCTTGAGGTGGAAGTACAGCACGGCCAGCGCCGCGCCGATGAACAGCAGCCCGCGCCACACGTCGTTGCGCAGCAGGTCGGCGCGGTCGGCGCGCAGGGCACTCAGCAGCTGTGGCGTAAAGCCCTGCTTGGTCAGCTCATTATCAATGGGCGCGGCAAAATCGAAGCTGAAGCTGGCCAGGTACGCCAGCAGGCAGAGGCCCGCCGTGATGGCGCCCGCGTAGAGCACCTTAGGCAGCAGGGTCGCCGCTTCCGGCGAGGCCACCGGCGCAGTTGAGCCAGTGCCGGCCGCTTTGGCGGCTTTGGCCAGGGCGGGGTGCAGCTGCGGGTCGGCCGGGGCCAGGAGATGGGGCGCGGGGCGGGGCCGCAGCACGCGGCTCAGGGCCAGCGCGCCCAGGATGGGCATGGCCAGCTGCGCGATTACCAGCGCCATGCTCACCGCCCGGAACTTGTTGTAGCCCGGCAGCAAGTCGAAAATCAGGTAGTTGAACGACTCGAAGTTCTTGCCCCAGGCCAGCAGAATGGACAGCACAGTGCCGGCCAGCAGCCAGTACCGCGTGCGCTTATCCACCACAAACAAGCCCAGAATAAACAGGAAGCACACCACCGCGCCCATGTACACCGGGCCGGCCGTGTAGCTCTGCTGCCCCCAGTAGGTGGGCATGCCGTTCAGGTACTCCGGGGGCAGGCCGGCTTTGGCTAGGTTAGACTCGGGGCCGAGCGGCATGGCGCTGGCGCCGCCATAGAAGTTGGGAATCAGCAGGGTAATGGTTTCGCCCACGCCGTAGCTGTACTGAAACGCATAGTCGCGGTCGACGCCGGTGCTGGCCTCCTCGGGGTTGGCCGCAGCCGCCTGGCCCGGGGCGTTGGGCGCGGGGGTTTTCAATTCCGTCCGGCCGCGATTGCTGTACTTGCTGTATTCCAGCGTGGTATACAAGCGGCCAAAGCTCACGCCCACGGCCAAGGCAGCGCCCAGCCCAAGTAGAGCGGTGCGCTTGAAAAACTCGGGCAGCCGGCCGGCACGCGCCGCGGCCACCAGCTCAAAAATACCGAACAGGGCCACCAGCAGCAGCAGGTAGTAAGTAATCTGCAGGTGGTTGACGTGCACGTTCAGCGTGAGGCCCACGGCAAACAGGGCCGCCCCCAGCCACTTGTCGCGGCGATAGGTGACCAGCAGGCCGCCCAGCACCAGGGGCGCGTAGGCCAGGGCCAGGCTCTTGGTGTTGTGGCCCGCGGCCAGAATGGCGAGGTTGTAGCTCGAAAAGCCCAGCGCCACGGCCCCGGCCACGGCCACCAACGGCCGCACGCCCAGCGCCACCAGCAGAATGTAGCCACAGAGCAAGGCCAGAAAGAGGTTGGCCACCACAGCGGGCAGCCCCAGGGTCAGCACCTTCTGCAAATACACCGACCAGTCGCCCGGGAAGTGCAGGCTGATGAGGTAGGTGGGCATGCCCGAAAACATGGAGTTCGTCCACAGGGCTTCTTTGCCCATGGCCTTGGCGTATTCCTGGGCCTCGTGGGCACCGCCCTGAAACTGCGTGATGTCGTGTTGGGCTAAGGTCTTGCCCTCGAACATGATGGGCGAGAAGTAGAGGCAAGCCAGCACCACGAAAAACAGCACCGCCAGCACGTGGGGCAAAGCCCGCTGCCACCACGGCGCGGACGAAACAGAAGAAGCAGAAGCAACAGCAGCCATTAGGGCAATTTTAGGGAACACAAAAACGTGCCCGAAGGTACAGTAGAACCGCACGATGGCTCAACTTATGGCCCCGCTATTCTGCCTGCCCCCACCGAATTAGCCACGGCAGTTGAGCCGCGCGGCTTTCGCTCCGCCCTTACCCCTGCCCTACCCGGGTTATTTTACTTCCTCAAAATCAACGTATTCGCCGCCTTTAAACCCGGCAGGCTTATCGGCCTCCGGGGCCACGGGCGGCACATAATCTACGCGTATTTCGCCCGGAGCCCGCGTGGGGCCGGCCTGGGCCTGCGGGGGCATCCCAAAGCCGCCGTTGCGCATTTGCTTGCGCACAAAGCCGCTCAGTACCAGCCGCAACACGATGGGCAGCACGTAGCGCACTGCAAAAAAGAGAAGGATGAAGATGAGCCAGAAACGCATAAAAGCTAGAACGAGAATGCCGCCGCAAGGTACAACCAGCGCCTGCTGACGGCTGGCTCAACAACATACTTTAGCCGGGGTTTGGTGCCGGCGCGGCCTTAGCGCCGCAGGGTGCGGGCCACGGCGCCGGCCACCAGTCCGCCCACCGTGTACCAGGCCACCGTCATGAGCTGGGTTTGGGTCGTGCGGTTGCTCGGGCCATTGCCCAGGCCCAGCGGACCGGGCAGGAGCACACCGCCCGCTCCCGCCGCCACTCCCAACACCAGGCCCCGACGCAGGGCGTGGCGGCCACTACCCACCAAGCTGTAGTAAAGGCTATTAGATAGTATATCGCCGGCCATGGTCCAGTTAAAGAGCGTGTCTTCGTCGGGCTGCGGGGCGTCGGCTTTGCGCAATAGCTTGCGCAGGCCGCGCATGCCCAGCACGTCCATGCGTGGGGCATCCTGGGGGCGCAGGCGGCGGGCGGTTTCGTGCAGCGCGGTGAGGGCGGTGGCACCGGCCAGGCCGGCGGCAAGGGAAGGAAGGAGTTTCATGGGCGGACGGTAGTGGTCAGCAATCAAACGCGGAGTTTGCGGCCGGGTTACTAAATTTTCTACGGTCGCGGTTGCAGGTCTTCCGGCGGGTTGCCTATCTTTGCAGCCCCCTCCAAAACCGTTGGTGGGGTAACAAGCCTCTTTAGCTCAGTTGGTAGAGCAGCTCATTCGTAATGAGCAGGTCGTTGGTTCGAGTCCAATAAGAGGCTCATACATGCACACCCGGAACACCCGGAAAATGCCTTCTCACGTCGTGAAAGGGGTTTTCCGGGTTTTTTGCGTTCGGGGGTCTCGGTCCTTCCCGACGCGAAACCGGGGGTTCCCTACGCGAGGGACGCCCCCCCTGACGCCCCCTGTGTATGGTTACCCAATTTGTGTTGCGAACGGATAAGAAAGACAAGGCCGGAAAGTGCCCGGTGCACCTGGTGGTATACTTCGACGGGGCTCGCCTGAAATGCGCCACCGGTGAGAAGTGTAAGCCGGTGGACTGGAACGCGGACCGGCAGCGGTTTCGCGCTTCCTACCCCCTGGCGGAGGAAGCCAACCTTTTGCTGGCGCGGCTGGCGGCCGATACGCTGGCGTGGTGGCGCAAGCTACGGGCGGCGGGCGAAGCGCCGACGCTGGCCGGCCTGCGCGAGGTGCTGCGGCCGAAACCCGAGCCGGAAGCGGCGGTAGCCGAGCAGGAGTCGGTGACGGTGTGGTATGACGAGTACCGGCGCTCGATGCTGGCGCGGGGGTATGCGCGGGAAACCTTGCGCCACCACCTCGTAACCCGCAACTGGATGGCCGGCTTTGAGGAATGGGCCGGGCAGCTGCTGGACCCGGTTACGTACAGCCTGGAGCTGCACGACCGGCTGCTGGTGTATTTGCGCGAAGTGCGGAAGCTGGCGCCCAACTCATTGGTGACGGCCATGAAAGACTTGAAATCGTTTCTGCGGTGGCTGCGGGACGAGCGGGGGGTAACTGTTGGCATCGAGGTACGCAAGCTGGTGATTAAGTCTTTTGATACCCCCAAGCTGTACCTGACGGGCTCGGACCTGGAGCGGCTGGCCTCGGCAATGCTGCCGGCTAACCTGGTGCCCACGCGGGACATCTTTCTGTTCTGCTGCTATACCGGGCTGCGCTATTCGGACGTGGCGGGGCTGCACCGGGGGCACCTGCACGAATGGGACGGCGGGCGGCTGCTGCGGCTGATGATGAGCAAGACGCGGGCCGGGGTCAGCATCTACCTGACGGCGGCGGCTTCGGCTATTCTGGACAAATACAACGACCCCGAGCGGCTCAAGCTGCTGCCGGTGCATCCGAACCAGGTGATGAACAAGTACCTGAAGCGGGTGGCCCGGCTGGCGGGGCTGACGGGCGCGGCCGACCTGGTGAGCACCGAGGGCGGCGGCATCGTGCGGGCCGCGGTGCCCAAGTGCGAGCTGGTGACGATGCACACGGCCCGCCACACGTTTGCCACGCAGAGCCTGCTGCGGGGAATGCCGGTGGAGGTGCTGCAGAAAGTCCTTGGGCATAAGAAGGTGCAAACCACCCTCATCTACGCCAAGATTATCGAGGATTTCCAGCACCAGACCATGCGCCGGATTTGGGAGGGTGAAGGGGCCGGCACGTACAGCGCCGGGGCCCGAGCGAGCCAGGTTTGCGAGGTGAAGCCCTCGGCTGCGTGAACGTAGCCTTGCACCAGCACCACCCGCCACTTCAGCTTGGCGGGTGGCAGCTGGAGCCTGCCCACCAGCTCAGGCTTGACGATGACCAGCAACGGGTACTTGGGACTGGTGCGGTCAAGGCTGAGCACGCAACGGTTGGCCCGTTCGGTTCTGGCGCCTACTACGCGGTGGCACAGACATGGAACTGCCGGCCAGGCATGGTGGCGGCCCCGGTCGCTGTCAGCTCTGGCGGTGGCGTCGAAGTTGCGAGGCCAATGCTTTCCGCTGCCAGCAACAAAAAGCGAGGAATATGGCAAACATTACTATCCGGAGATATTGGATTAATTTCGTCCACGACTGAGCTGTCCTCCGATTGTTTCTACCACACTCCTATTTCTCTACCCCATGAACAAGCCGCTACCCGTTCTTCTGTTTCTGCTAACCTTATCGGGTTGCGCTAAGAAAGCGGACCCTGCCCCCCCCACTCCGCCCACCACCGCCGCCAACCCGGCCGTGCAGGTGCGGGTTACGGGCACCGATTTAACGGGGATGGGGGCCTACGTCAAGGCCACCTTCAAAATGGACTACCGGTCCATGTTTCCCTACGAGTCCACGACGGTGAATACCGCCATCACGACTTCGTCGTATGCCGAAACATTCAATTTAGGGCCTCGGGAACCCAAAGACTACGTCGCCGCTGAAATCGGCTTTCGTAGCGTCGACAACCGTTTTTCGACGCGACCGGGGCCTACGACTCGCCTTAAGGCCGAAATACTCGTCAATGGGAAGGTGGTCCGGCAAACTGAGCTGAATAGCTCGCTGACGGGACCCAACGTTCGGTTTGCCCCTTACTACCTACAAGGCAACCTAGTGTGCAAGATGGATAGCATCTAAGGCCCAGGCGTAGCACCTGTCGCTTCTGTGCCGTTTTTATGACATAACGCTGAATAGCGGCCATTGTGTATGAAGTCACTACGCTTAACCCCCTTTTTTTGCTTGGTTGTTCTTCCGCTGTTGCTGGCGGGTTGCGCCACCACGCTGACCGCAACTAAGAAGTCGCAGCTTCAAGCGGAGTTAGCGCAAATGGCCCAGGTGGACCAGATTGCCGCGTACATCCCGCAGGGTAAGTATCAACAGTATCCCCCCAAACGATGGGAAAGCTTTAAAGACAGCGTTTTTACGAGCAATAAGGAACGGGTCGAGCGCCTGTTCAAAAGATATGGCTTTTTAGGTTTCAACCAAGTGGGCCCGGATGGTTCAACCCATTTTTGGCTCTTGGTGCAGCACTGTGATAAGTACCCGGCTTTCCAACGAGCCGTGCTGCCGGCCATGAACCGGGAAGTAAAAAAAGGGAATGCCAAACCCAGCGATTATGCGTTGCTGTACGACCGCGTGCAAGTGAACGCGGGCTTGAAGCAATTGTTTGGTACCCAGGTCACGTACGAGGTGGCCACGACCGGACGCGCGATTCCCAAAATCGGGCTGCTGGATTCGGCTAACGTGGACCAGCGCCGAAAAGCGTACCAGCTCGGGCCGTTGAAGGACTACTTGAACATGATGACGAGCATGCACTACGAGATGAACAAGGCGCGCTACGAAAAAAAAGGCGTGCTCAAGCCGAACCTGTATTAACGGGGAAGGGCGTATGGGCAGGAACCAGGGAGCTTTTATCCCGGCCGACGGCGTCCGGCGGGCCTCCACCACCGCAACGAGGTCGACGACCTGAACGGTGCCAACGGCCCCTGCCGGAAGCACCACGGGTTGCCCGGATTGGTGGGGATTACGTTCGGCAGGAACGCCGCGGGTATATAAAGCAGAAGGGTTGCTCGACGTGTCGAACAACCCTTCTGCTTTCACAACCGAATCCTACTGGCCGCTACGGGCCGGAGAGGTCGCCGTGTGTTGATTGTACTCCGTAATAATGCTGACCAGGTCGCGGTAGTGGTAATTGGTTTCGCCACGCGCCACTTTCGCCGCCAGGTCGGGATAGTCGGCCAGGTACTGGCTCATCTGCGGGCCAAACGAGGCGCGTTCCACTTGCTGTAAGCGGCCGTTGCGGCGCACAAAGAAATGGCTGTTGGTGTAGGGGATGGCCGTGTGCAGGATGGCGCCCGGTACCGGGATGGGCAACGGGGCCCGCTGTTGCTCGGCTTGCAGAAACAATTCCACGGGGCCATGGGCCATGCGTTGGGCCAGAATTTTAGCCTTTTTTTGGCCTTCCAGCCGCATGGTTTCAAAGTAGTAGGGCCCCGCCGTCATGCTGTGCACCTGCTCGACGGCAATTGTTTGGCGCGGCGGGGTGGGCTTGACCTCGGGCGGGGTAAAATAGTAGTCGAAGGGAAAATCCATCCCGGGATACTGGGTAAACACCGGCAGGTAGGCCTGTACTTCCTGCCCGTCCATGCGCTTGATGGTGCCCCAGGCGAATAGTAGGGTCTTGTCAATGACGTGCAACGTCGTATCGGCAGCAGTACCCAGACGTACCGATGCCGGAGAAGTACCAGAAGGGGCAGGTGCCTGCTGGGCGTGGCTGCCAAAGGGCAAGGGCAGTAAGACCGCGAGTAAAAGAGCTTTCATGAAAAAGGGTCTACTAAAAGCTGAACGAGGCCGCCGTGCTGCTCAAGGTTACGTTTGATGCGGGAAACACTTTTTTGCCCGTCGCAAAGTCGATGTACGTGCTGGCAGCGGGGTTATCGCCCGCGGCATAGACCAGCACATCGTCTCCGGTTCGGAAGCCGGCCGCCGTAAGGTCACTGGCGGTTAAGCTGACCGTGAAAGAACCATCGGCAGCGGGGACCCCGCCCACGGACAGGTAATATGCATTGGCAATGGGCAGCGGGGGCGCCGGGGCAAAGCTGCGGGTTAAAAACAGTCGGTAGGGCCGGGGCTGCGCCGCCGTGGGCCGCTCGGCGACGCTGCCCTGAATCACATAAGCCGTGCCGTTCTTGGAAGCGGTCACGGTCGTGTGGGTGGTGGATACTTGGCCCAAGGTGATAGGAGGAATCGGGCTGCCGGTGGCGGCATTGTCCATCACGAACGTGCCATACCCCGCGTAGGAGAAGCGTAGCTGATGGGTGCCAGCGGTTACATTGCCCAGCGGCATTTTAAAGGCCCCTTGTGCGTCCGTGCGCACAACCCAGTTGGGCGACGTATCCGTCACGGTGACGCTGACCGAGCTGCGGTCGGCCTTCGGCGTTCCAAATTCATCCACCATGACCACGGTTCCTTGGTAGGCGACGGAGGGCGTTGGGGTTGGGTCCGTGGGAGTAGATTTCTTACAGCCGAGCAGGGTAAGCGTCCCGGCTGTGTAAAGAAGTAAAGCGTGCTTCATGAACGAGCGGTAGAGGAATAGTTGAATAGTTGACTTACCAAAAGTAAGCGGAGCCGTGCCCTCCTACAAATGGGAATGGGTTAGGGTCGGCTGGTTCGTCACGCGCTACGGTGGACCATCCCAGCAAGAAACCTATTGAAAGCTTACCTAAACGGTAGATACTGCCGGAAAGCAAAGCGAGGGAATGATGACCAAGTGCGTGGGCAAGCTGCGGCCGCCGTGGCCGCCCGTTCCTGCAAGCTGGGGTGTCTCGTCCGGCCAGAGCTATACACTAGTTCTGAATTCCATGAACGAGCGTAGGCCGCGCAAAGAGCGCCAGAAAT
>NZ_JAJFAW010000012.1 GCF_020711255.1 Hymenobacter plasmatis | reverse complement strand
CGAAGCGCTAAGCCGGGCACTCGTGAAGTAGCGGCTCAGAAGTAGAACCACCTAAACCGAGTTCTGCAACAGCCACGGTCGGAAGATAAACGCGTCTTTGTGCAACTGCCGTAGGTTTGCGCCTTCACCCAACTGAAAATAACAATGGAGCAAGCGGATGCTGATGCTGGCGTGTGGGTCTTTCACGGTTCGGGCAGCCGGTTTGCCAGCGGGGTGTTTACCACGCGTGACCAGGCTGAGGCGTGGATTCACCAGCATGACCTAACTGGCGTATTAACTCGCTACCCCATAGACCAGGGCGTGTATGATTGGGCCAAAGAAAAGCAGCTGTTCCAGCCCACGGAGCCGGAACACACCGAGGCCGCCTTTATCCAACGGTTTACCTCCGGCAGCCAGGAGCATTTCCACTACGACCCCGACGACATTGGGTGAATAAGGGACTGCCGTTCGCCAAAGCAGTTGTTCTTTCGGCTTCTCTTATGATTATTCAGAAACAACTCCTGCTGCCGGCCATGGCGCGGGGCTTTCACCTCATCACCGACCACGTACTGCGCGAGCTGCCCGAACTGGGGCGGCTGCGGGCCGGCCACTGCACGTCTTCCTGCAGCACACCTCGGCCAGCGTGTACCTGAACGAGAACGCCGACCCGACGGTGCGCCACGACTTCGAGCAGTTCTTCAACCGCCCCCCCCGAGCAGGCGCCTTACTTCCGCAACACGGCCGAGGGCCCCGACGACATGCCGGCCCACCTCAAAGCCGCCCTGCTGGGCAGCAGCGGCACGATTCCCATGGCCGGCGGCCGGCTGGCCCTGGCCCCCCACGGGCTAGCGTGTACGAGTTCAACCTTATTTACTGAGACGAGATAGTGGCCCGGGTTTTCCAGTACATCTAAGCTCAGCTACCTCGAAACACTGCGCCAGGCACCGGGTTGCTTAAATAGTAGTTATGGCCTGTTCCGGATGAAAGCGCTGCGTTTGACCTTCTTCTAATCACCAGATTTTGTCATGGAAGCTCCCCCGCTCCCGGGACCCGATTTTGGGGTAGCCGGCATTGCGCTCACCGACCTGGCCGAGGGCGCCCTCGTCCGCGGGCATGCCTTCGGGCAGCCGGTGCTGCTGACGCGGCAGGGCGAGGAGCTGCTGGCCGTCGGGGCGCAGTGTACCCACTTTGGGGCGCCGCTGGAAAAGGGCCTGCTTGTAGATGGCACGGTGCGCTGCCCCTGGCACCATGCCTGTTTCAGCTTGCGCACAGGGGCGGCCCTGCGGGCCCCGGCCCTCAACCCGCTGCCCTGCTGGACGGTAGAGCGCCGCGACGGGCGGGCCTACGTGACCGGCAAGCAGGAACGCGACCCGCTGGCCCCCTCGCCCGTGACGGCCGTGCCTTCCGGCCACCCCAAGACCATTGTCATTATTGGGGCCGGCGCGGCGGGCAACGCGGCCGCCGAGATGCTGCGCCGCGAAGGCTACCAAGGCCGCCTCACGCTGCTCGACAGCGAAGCGGACGTGCCCTACGACCGCACGAACCTCTCCAAAAGCTTTTCCCCCGATGACGAGCAATACATTGCCCTGCGGCCACCGGGCTTTTATGCCCAACACAATATTGAGCTGGTGCACGGGGAGGTAACCTCGCTCGACGTGGCGGGCCGCCGCGTGCTGCTGGCCAATGGCTCCGCGCACGCCTATGAGGCGCTGCTGCTGGCCACCGGGGCCGAGCCCGTGCGGCTGGACATTCCCGGCCACGACCTAGCCCACGTGCACGTGCTGCGCTCCCTGGCCGACCACCGCGCCATTATGAGCGGGGCCGCTCAGGCCCGGCGCGCCGTGGTGCTGGGGGCCAGCTTTATTGGGCTGGAAGTGGCGGCAGCGCTGCTGGGCCTTGGGCTGGAAGTGCACGTGGTGGCCCCCGACGAAGCCCCCCTGGCCAAGGTGCTCGGCCCTGAGCTGGGCGCCATGGTGCGGGCGCTGCACAAGGAAAAAGGCATCCAGTTTCACTTGCAGCAAACCGCCGCCACCATTGAAACTGATGCGGTGGTGCTCCAAAACGGCGAGCGGCTGCTGGCCGACCTGGTGGTGGCTGGCATTGGGGTGCGCCCCCGGCTGGCGCTGGCCGAGGCTGCCGGCCTGGCTCTGGACCGCGGCGTGCTGGTGGACGAATACCTGCAAACCAGCGTGCCGGGCATCTATGCCGCCGGCGACATTGCCCGCTGGCCCGACCCGCACACCGGCCAACGCATCCGGGTGGAGCACTGGGTGGTGGCACAACGCCAGGGCCAGACCGCGGCCCGCAACCTGCTGGGCCAGCGGCAGCGGTTCGACGCGGTGCCCTTCTTCTGGAGCAAGCACTACGCCCTGTCGATTCGCTACACTGGCCACGCCGAAAAGTGGGATGGGCTCGTGGTGGACGGGCCGCTGGCGCAGCGGGCCGGGAGCGTGGCCTTCGTCGGGCAGGGCCAGACGTTAGCCGTGGCCAGCGTAAAGCGCGACCTGGATAACCTGCGGGCCGAAGTTGCACTGGAAAACCACGACGAGGCCGCCCTTACGCAACTCTTACATAGGCCACTGGAACCGGCGCAAGCTCTGCCGGCTCCTTCATTGCCTACGCAGAAGCCATGAAACGATTTGAAAACAAGGTCTGCCTCATCACCGGCGGCAGCTCCGGCATCGGCAGGGCGACGTCGCTGCAAATGGCGGCCGAAGGGGGCAAGGTGGCCATTCTGAGCCGTTCTCAGGATGAAGGGCAGGCCGTGGTGGCCGAAATCGGCCAGGCCGGCGGGCAGGCCGTGTTCCTGCAGGCCGACGTGGGAAACCCCGAGCAAGTAAAGGCCGCGGTGGACGAGGTGCTCAACAAGTGGCAGCGGGTGGATGTGCTGGTGAATGACGCAGCCATGATGACCTTTAAACCCCTGATTGAGCTAGCCGTGGAAGAGTGGGACCAAGTGATGGCCGTCAACCTGCGGGCGGTGTTTCTGCTGTGCAAGTACTGCATCCCCCACATGGAGCAGGGGGCCATTGTCAACGTCAGCTCGGTGCATGCCCACGAAACCACGCCCAATGTGATTCCTTACGCCGCCAGCAAAGGCGCCATGGAGGCCTTCACCCGGGGCGTGAGCCGGGAGTACGACATCGGGAACGTGCGCATCAACAACGTGGCCCCCGGCGCTGTGGATACGCCCATGCTCTGGGAAAACCCCAACGTGAAAAGCGGCCAGGAAAAAGTGGAAGGCGCCGTGGGCCGCCCCGAGGACATTGCCGAGGTGATTTGCTTTCTGGCCTCCTCGCAAGCGGCCTTCGTGAACGGCGCCACCGTGGTGGCCGACGGCGGCCGGCTCAATATTTTGTAGCGGCCTGTGCCGGGCCACCCGCGGCTGTTTTCTTAACCCCACGCCCTGATTCCCATGGCTACCTCCTTTTTAACCGAAATTAAAAAGCACTTTGGCGCCAGTCATTACCCCGGCGACGAATACGGCGGGGCCGGGGGCACCGTGGGCAGTGGCTTGCCCAGCGGCGCGCCCGGCAACTTCATGTTTGCCACCGGCATTGAGTGCAGCTACCCCACCATCGACACCGGCCGGACCCGCCGCGACTTGCTGGCCGAATGCGACCACTACAACCGGTACCGGGAAGACCTGGAGCTGGTAAAGGAAATGGGGCTGAAGGTGCTGCGCTGCGGGAGCAGCTCAACATTCCCATCATGCACGACGACCAGCACGGCACGGCCATCATCTCCTCGGCCGCGCTGCTCAACGCGCTGGAGTTGGTGGGCAAACGCATCGAAGACGTGCGCGTGGTGGTAAACGGCGCGGGCGCCGCGGCCGTCTCCTGCCTGCGCCTGTACGTGGCCCTGGGCCTGCGCCGCGAAAATATTGTGGTCCTGGACACCACCGGCGTGATTACGACGCAGCGGCCCACGCTCAGCCCCGAAAAACGCGAGCTGGCCACCGACCAACCGCTGACCACGCTGGCTGAGGCGCTGGCCGGAGCCGATGTGTTCATTGGGCTTTCGGCGGCCAACATGCTGCCGCCCGCGCTGCTGCTCACCATGGCCGCTGACCCCATCGTGTTTGCCTTAGCCAACCCCGACCCGGAAATTGCCTACCACCTGGCGCTGGCCACTCGCCCGGATATTGTGATGGCCACCGGCCGCTCCGACCATCCCAACCAAGTGAACAACGTGCTGGGCTTCCCCTACATTTTCCGGGGCGCGCTCGACGTGCGCGCTACCGAAATCAACGAAGAAATGAAGCTAGCGGCGGTGCACGCCCTGGCCGCGCTGGCCAAAGAGCCCGTGCCGGCCGCCGTGCACGAGGCCTATTCCGACGACTCGCTCGCCTACGGGCGTCGCTACCTCATCCCTACGCCGCTCGACCCGCGCCTACTGTTTACAGTTGCACCGGCCGTGGCCCGCGCCGCCATGGCAAGCGGCGTGGCTCAACAGCCCATCACCGATTGGGATGCTTACGCCGAGGAGCTGCAAGCCCGGCTGACCGGGCCTATGGCAGCGGTTGTACAACCCTTAGAAACGACCAGCTCGGCGCCCATTTTGTAACCGCAGGTGCTGGAATGAGGGTTGCTAGCATAGTACCAAGCGTGCTTTTGGACACAACATAGCCTTTCCTCACAGCAGGTAGTGCAACGGCAGCAAAAAATAAAACCCCTTCTATCTGCAATAGAAGGGGTTTTTCGTGGGCCCAACTGGAATCAAACCATTGACTGCTGATTATGGGTTAGCGAAGGTAGATTGCGAAACCTAATCCATGGCTGTTGCTGAATTATGGACGTGTTCTTCCATTAGCCTGTTGAACTGGCTCCACTTCAACAATGGTATTTGCCTTCTTTATTTCGCCTAAGAAGCATCCTTAATTTACTGTTCTGATAGGTACGCGCGTGGGTCCACCGTTGTCGGAAAAGAAAATCTTGCTTTCGTTAATTTATGCTGCATATCGAAAATCAGAATAGCGATGAGCGAAGTAAACCGCATTCTGGCTCAACTAGTCGAAAGGAATAAGACGCCCTCGGTGCAGTATGTCTTTTTCGATAAGGACAGTACAATAGAACACTGCCAGTTGGGTTATGCGGATGTAAGCCACCAAATACCAACGACTGAGCAAACTACTTACCACGCGTATTCGGTCACGAAGACATTTACGGCATTGGCCATTCTGCAATTAGCAGAACAGCAAAAACTTGAAATTGAGCAATCAGCAAGGTGCTATTTGCCCGATTTCCCCTACTCGCCGGAAATCACGATTAAGCAGTTGCTGACGCATTCTGCCGGTATTCCAAATCCTATTCCGCTGAACTGGATACACCTGGAAAGTGAGCATACCGCTTTTGATAGAAATGCCTTTTTCAAAAAGGTGTTTCTCCAAAATTCCCGGCTTCGTTCAAAACCAAACGACCAATTTGCTTATTCAAATCTGGGCTACGTTTTACTTGGTCAAATTATTGAGCAAGTGTCCGGCCTGAGATATGAGGACTATGTTCGCACGCATATTTTAGCGCCTCTAAAGCTAAAAGCCAGCGAGATTGAATTTGCGGTAGCCGGGGCTAGCCTGCACGCGAAGGGGTATCACAAGCGAACCAGTTTTTCTTACCTCCTCCTGGGATTTCTGCTCGATAAGCGAAAATACATGGCCCCAGCGGAGGGCATCTGGAGGCCGTTTAAAACGTTTTATGTGAACGGCGCATCGTACGGCGGCTTAATCGGCACGGCACAGGCCTTTGTCCGGTACCTTCAAGAGCTAATAAAAAGCAATTCAGTGCTGATTTCTGACGACTACAAAAAGGAGTTATTTGTCGAAAACCACACCAACTCTGGTCAACGTACCGGCATGTGTCTGGCGTGGTTCCGGGGGCAGTTGCAGGGCCATGAATATTTTGCTCACGCCGGCGGAGGTGGCGGATATTATTGTGAATTGCGAATATATCCTGCCAAGGAAATGGGCAGCGTGCTCATGATGAACCGAACCGGTTTCAAAGACGAGCGTTACCTAGATAATTTAGATAAATTTTTGATTTACATGCAATAACGCTGCAACACTTGCGGTAGAAAGATGATATTAGTATCGTCCTTGCATGGAGAATTCAAAACCTAGTACTGCACCGGAACTGAAAAATTCGTGAATGAGATTGGTTTTCAATCCCATCCCGTTACGAAAACTCCAGCCGAAAAGCGGTGCCTACGCCCGGGCCCGATTGTACCTTGATACTGCCCCGGTGCAGGTGCATTATCTGCTTGGCCAGGCTCAGGCCAATGCCCGTGCCCCCGCGCCGGGTGGTGAAAAAAGGAATGAAAATGCTATCCAGGACCTCGGCCGGAATGCCGGCGCCGTTGTCGAATACCTCGATGGCGGCGCGCCCGGGCTCTGGCTCAGTTGCGCGCAGCTCAATCCGGGGCTGCGGGCTCTGCTGTACGGCGTAGGCCGCATTGAGAACCAAGTTGATGAGGACTTGTTCGAGCAGGTGGACGTCGGCTTGCAGGCACAGGTCTGCAGGCTCTACAGTGAGTACCAGCTCAATACCTTGCGTTTCAAGCTGTGAGCTCATCAGGCGGCGAATGTTATTGAACAGCTCCTGTACCTCGACTGGGGCTAGCACCGGCGGGCTGATGGTGCTGAAGTCGCGGTAGACCTGCGAAAACCGAAGCAGACCCTCGCTACGATTCTGAATTATGCCGATGCCTTCCACCACATCGGCCAGCAATTCCCGCTCGGGTGGGGCCAGGGCGGTGGCTTGCTCCAGCTCCCGGCTCAAGTCGCGCCGGAGCGAATCGGCCAGCGAGGCAATGGGCGCTACCGAGTTCATGATTTCGTGGGTCATCACGCGCAGCAGCTTTTGCCAGGCTTCGGCCTCGGTTTCGTCGAGGGTGTGGCTGACGTTTTTGAAGGCCACCAGCGTAAACGCCCGGCCCTGCAGCCGGAAGGTGGTGGCGGAGAGCAGCAGCTGCATGGTTTTTTGGCCCACCGTCAGCTTCACCACCGTGGACTCGCCGGGTTCCAGGCGGCTGATGGCCTCGTAGAGCACTGGCAAGCGCTTTTGCAGGGTGGAGAGACGCTTGAGAAAAGGCAGCTCCAGCGTCCGCTTAAACGACTCGTTAATGGATTCGACCTGCCCCTCGGCATCGTAGGAAATGATGCCCGTGTCGATGAGCTGCAGCACCGTTTGCAAGTACGTAAACTGCGCTTCGCGCTCCACGCTGAGCTGCCGAAACGTAGTACTGAGCTCGTTGAATACCACGTGCAGCGGCCGCAGGGCCCGGTTGGGGTGGGCCTCGTTGTGGTGCTGCGAGAAGTCGCGGTACTTCACCGCCAGCAGGAAGTCGGCCAGCGCCTGGCTGCCGCGCGTGACGTGCCGGCCCAGTTCCCACACCGCCGCTACCAGGAGCAGCACCGCCAGCGCCAGCAGCCCGTATTTGCCGTGCTCCAGCGCCCGCTCGGCCCCGTAGACGAGGGCGAACAGCCCTAGCAGCCGCGCCGCGATGCCCAGTTCCAGCCGCTTAAAGGTCATGTTTTTCGAGGCGGCGGTAAAGGGCCGTGCGCGTTAGCCCAAGCTCCTTGGCGGCCTTGGTGATGTTGCCGTGGTGCCGCTCAATCACGCGCATGATGGTGGCTTTCTCTACTTCGCTGAGCTGCAACGGGCCTTCTGAGGAAGTTGAGCTGGCTGCGGGAGTGGCGGCTTCCATGGCCGAGAAGTGAAAATCCTGCGGCCGCAGCACCTCGCCTTCGGCCAGAATTACGGCGCGCTCCACGGTGTGCTGCAGCTCCCGCACGTTGCCGGGCCAGCTGTGCTGCTGCAGCTTCTGCAGCGTGGCGGGCGCAAAGTCGGGCGTGGGCTTGCGGTTGCGGGCGGCGTACAGTCCGGCAAAGTGGCGGGCCAGCAGCAGCACGTCGTCGCCGCGGGCGCGCAGGGGCGGCAGCGTGATTTCCACGGTGTTGAGGCGGTAGATGAGGTCTTTGCGAAAGCGCTGCTGGGCGGCCAGCTCGTAGAGCGGCGCGTTGGTGGCCGAAATCAGCCGGATGTCGACGGGCACGGGCACGTTGCTGCCCACCGGAATCACCTCGCGGTTTTGGAGCGCCGTGAGCAGCTTGGCTTGCTGGGCCAGCGAGATGTTGCCGATTTCATCCAGAAACAGGGTTCCGCCCGAAGCCGCCGCAAACCGGCCAATCCGGTCTTCGCGGGCATCGGTGAACGAACCCTTTTTGTGCCCGAACAGCTCACTTTCGAATATGCCTTCGCTCATGGCCGCCAGGTCGGCCGTAACAAAGGGCTTGGCGGCCCGGAACGACCTTTGGTGCAGGGCTTTGGCCACCAGCTCTTTGCCAGTACCGTTTTCGCCTAGCAGCAGTACGTTGGCCTCAGTGGGCGCCACTTTCTCGATTTTGTGGAACACCTCCTGCATGGCCTCAGACTCGCCCAGCAGGGAAAACTCGGCGAAGGAAGCCGGGCGCCGGGCCGCGGGTGCGGGGGTGGCCTTGCCGGCTTCCTTGGGCTCCAGGGCTGCGGCCAGGGTTTCGAGCAGTTGGGCATTGTGCCAGGGCTTCACGATGAAGTCAGTGGCACCGGCTTTGAGGGAGCGCACGGCCGTGCCGATGTCGCCGTGCGCGGTAATCATGATGACCGTGGCCGTGGGGTCTTTTTCGCGGATGCGCCCCAGCCAGTACAGGCCTTCGTTGCCAGAACCGAGGGTGCTTTTATAGTTCATGTCCAGAAAAATGGCATCGAAATGCTGCTTGCTCAGGAGCGAGAGCAGCAGCTCGGGGTTCTTTTCCGTCACCACTTCCTGCACCTCGGGCTTGAGCAGCATGCGCACGGCAAACAACACGTCCGTGTCATCGTCTACCACCAAAACACGTGCTTTCTTGAGAATCATGAATTCAGTAAAACTAATCGACTTGAGACCCCAGCCCATTGCGGACGCAAAGCACGCATTCCTGGAGCGGTTTCGGCATTTACACGTCAGACAGTAGCGCGGACTGTAGCGCGGACTTTGTAGTCCGCGTCCCCGCGCCGTTCGTGTGTTATTCGGGTGTCCGCCGGGGACGCGGACTACAAAGTCCGCGCTACTGGTCGCGCTACAATGAAACAGCCCTAGCCACAATTGTACTAGTTTCTAAAAACGGCCTGCCAAGCATCTGGCGGCAACTTTTTAGCCCAACTGGTTCGGGCCAGTGTATCAGAAGCGGACAGCAGGTGTATCAAAAACGTACGATTTTGGCGCCGTTAATAAACGTCTTAAAATTAAATAACTCACAATCAATAAATTACTCATTTGGCATCGTTCTTCGTGTGCATTGGCACGGGCCTATTAGTAAGGCTGCCAAGCACATGGATGTACTGATTGAAAAAAAGACCTGGACCCCGGCCAAGCTCCTCCTGCTGGGGGCGCTGGTGCTGCTGGTGGTGGCGGTAGCTGCCAGCCTGCTGTCCTCGGCCGGGCCGGCTACGCTGAATGTAGACCCGGAGCGGCTGACCATCAGCACGGTTTCGCGGGGGG
Source organism: Hymenobacter plasmatis (assembly GCF_020711255.1). Taxonomy (GTDB): domain Bacteria; phylum Bacteroidota; class Bacteroidia; order Cytophagales; family Hymenobacteraceae; genus Hymenobacter. The sequence continues at coordinate 139,824 of NZ_JAJFAW010000012.1, read as the reverse complement.
CATTCCAGGAGTTTGTGCCGGTGGATGGCGTGGTGATGCCCATCAAAACCATCTACCTGGATGCGCCCGAGGGCGGCACGGTGCAGCGCATTCTGGTGGAAGACGGCGCCACGCTCACGGCTGGTCAGCCCATCATTCAGCTCGCTAATACGGACCTGCAGCTGGAAATGGTGAACCGCGAAACGGCGGTGTTCGACCTGATGAACAACCTGCACAACACCCGCAACCTGCTCCAGCAAAACCGCATTCAGCAGCTCAACCAGCAGGCCGACATCGACAACCAGCTCCGCGAAGCCAAGCGCGTGTACGACCTGAACAAAACCCTTTACGACCAGAAAGTCATTGCCCGGCAGGAGTACCAGCAAACCAAAAATGCCTACGACTACCAGCTGCGCCGGCGCCAGCTCAGCCGCAAGGCCCTGAACCAGGATTCGCTGGCCATGCGCGAGCAAATCAACCAGATGCAGCAGTCGGTGACGCGCATGCAAAGCAACCTGGCCCTGATGCGCCGCAAGCTGGAGGACCTGACCATCAAGGCGCCGGCGGCCGGCCGCATCACCTCGCTCGATGCCGAAATTGGGGAACTGAAAACCCGGGGCCAGCGCATCGGCCAGCTCGACATGCTCACCGGCCTGAAGGTGCGCGCCACCCTCGACCAGTACTACATCTCGCGCATCTTCCCCGGCCAGAAAGGCGAGGTAACGGTGAACGGCAAGTCCTACGAGCTGCGCGTGAAGAAGATTTTCACCCAGGTAACCAAGGGCGTGCAGGTCGACATGGAGTTTGTGGGTGCTGCCCCGCCCGACCTGCGCCGCGGCCAAACCCTGCCCGTGCGCCTGGCCCTGAGCGACCCCACCGTGGCCGTGCGGGTGCCCAAAGGCGGCTTCAACCAGAAAACCGGCGGCAACTGGATTTTCAAGGTGAGCGAGGATGGCACCAAAGCCTACAAAACCGACATCCACCTGGGCCGCCAAAACCCGGACTATTTCGAAGTGCTCGAAGGCCTCAAACCCGGCGACCGGGTCATCACCTCCAGCTACGAAGGCTACGAGAAGATGGGTGAGCTTGAGCTAAAAGCGAAGGCGCAGTAGCCTCTAAGCCACATAAGAATTGAGCTAAAACTGAGCACGCATTGAGCTAAAAAGAACCGTCATGCTGGGCGCAGCCGAAGCATCTCTACCACGAGAGTAAATCAATGGTGAGTGCTTTCGCTTCGCTGCAACGAAGCGGTAGAGATGCTTCGACTACGCTCAGCATGACGGTTCTAACAGGCGCTACAATCCGTCCTTTTTTCTGAAATAATACCACACCGCTTTTCTCACCTTCTGCAAAAAGTACTTATCCACTCAACCCGCAGCCCCTACTCCGATGATTAAAATCGAAAACCTCGAAAAGATTTACCGCACGGAAGAAGTGCAGACCAAAGCCCTCAACAACGTGTCCATCGCCGTGAACGAAGGCGAGTTTGTGGCCATCATGGGGCCTTCGGGCTGCGGCAAGTCCACGCTGCTCAACATTCTGGGTTTGCTCGATGAGCCCGATGCCGGCAGCTTCACGTTTGCGGGCACCGAAGTCGCCCACGCGCCCGAGCGCCGCCGCGCCGAGCTGCGCAAAAAGCACATCGGGTTTGTGTTCCAGAGCTTCAACCTGATTGATGAGCTCACGGTGGCCGAAAACGTGGAGCTGCCCCTCATATACCTGGGGGTGGGCGCGGCCGAGCGCAAGGAAAAAGTGGCCAAGGTGCTGGAGAAAATGCAGATTATGCACCGCCGCAACCACTTCCCGCAGCAGCTCTCGGGCGGGCAGCAGCAGCGCGTGGCCGTGGCCCGCGCGGTGGTGAATGCCCCCCGCCTGATTCTGGCCGACGAACCCACCGGCAACCTCGATTCCAGCAATGGCAACGAGGTAATGGAACTGCTCACCGAGCTCAACGAGGCAGGCACCACCATCGTGATGGTCACGCACTCGGAGCACGATGCCCGCTACGCCCACCGCGTCATCCGCCTGCTCGACGGGCAGGTGGTGCTCGAAAACCTGCAGCCGGCCTTCACGGCCTAACCCTCCCCTCCTGCCCTTTTTTTTGCGCTTACCGCCTCCCGCCATGTTTAAGAACTATTTCCTCGTTGCCTACCGGAACCTCGTCCGGCACAAAGGCTTTTCCTTTCTCAACATTGCCGGCCTGGCCCTTGGCCTCACGGCCTGCCTGCTGATTGGGCTGTTTGTGTACGACGAACTGCAGTTCGACAAGTTTGTGCCCGACGGCGACCGGGTATACCGCGTGTATACCGAGCAAACCAACAAGGAAATGCCGGATACCTACGCCCCGGTGTCGCCGGCGTACGCCACCACGCTCAAGCAGGAGTTTCCCGAAGTGGAGCAAACGATGCGCATTCTGATGCAGTCGACCACCAACCTGCTGGAAGTCGGCGACAAGAAAATCTACTTCGAAGGCGGGCAGATTGTGGATTCTACCTTTTTCGGGGTGTTTCCGCTGGCTTTCAAGTACGGCACGGCGGCCGGGGCGCTGGATGCGCCCACGTCGGTGGTGTTGGGGGAGGACGTGGCCAAGAGCTTTTTCGGCAACGAAAACCCCGTGGGCAAAGAGATAAAAATAGGCAAATCGCCCTTCATCGTAAAAGGGGTGCTGCGCAACGACTTGTCGAAATTCCACCTGAAAATCAATTACCTCATCCCACTTTCGGCGGCGCAACTCCCGGCCAAGCGCATGAAAAACTGGGGGTGGCACCAGTTTTTCACGTACGTGAAGCTGCGCCCCGGCACCGACGCCAAGCAGACCGAGGCCAAGCTGCAGCGCTACATCGCGGAGAAGGTGACGCCAACGCTGAAGGACGGGGAGATGAACGACAAGCCCTTTTTGCAGCCGTTGCACGCCATCCACTTGTATTCATCCACCTTCAAGTACGATTTGTCGGTGAAGGGCAACATCACCTACGTGAAGGCCCTGAGTTTTATCGCGGCGTTTATCCTGCTCATTGCCGGGTTCAACTTCGTGAATCTGGCCACCGCCAAGTCGATGCAGCGGGCCAAGGAAGTGGGTATCCGCAAGACCATCGGGGCCAGCCGCCAGCAGCTGATGGGGCAGTTTCTGAGCGAGACGGTGCTGCTCACGCTGGTGAGCGTGGTGCTGGCCGTGGTGCTCACGGCGCTGCTGCTGCCGTCGCTGAATGCCTTCACCGGCAAAACGATGACGTTTGACTTGCTCCGCAACCCGGCGCTGCTGGGCCTATTGGTGGCCCTGACGCTGGTGGTGGGGCTGGTGGCGGGCTTCTACCCGGCGCTGGTGCTGTCGAGCTTCCAGCCGGTGAAGGTGCTGAAAAGCGCCGTGGTCACGGACGGCATTTTTGGGCGGGTGCAGTGGCTGCGCCACGGGCTGATAGTGGTGCAGTTTGCGTTGTCGGTGTTCCTTATTATCTGCGCCTTTGTGGTCTTCAAGCAGGTGAGCTTCCTGCACAACAAGGACCTGGGCTTCAACCGCGACCAAATCATGTTCTTTCCCATGCGCGGCGACAACATGAACAAGCACTACGACGCCTTCAAAAACGAGCTGGCTCAAGTGCCCGGCGTGGCCTCGGTGAGCATCGGCTACGGCTTCCCGGGCGACCAGGTGGCCGGCGACGGCATTATGATACCCACCAACGGCGAGATGAAAGAGCATCCGTCTACGCAGCTGATGGTGGACTTCGACTACATCAAAACCCTGGGCCTGCAGCTGGTGGCGGGCCGCGATTTTTCGAAAGAGCAGACCACCGACAAAGACCACGCCTTCATCCTCAACGAAACGGCCGTGAAAGAATTCGGCTTTGGCACGCCGCAGCAAGCGCTCGGGAAAAAAGTGCAGTGGAAAGTATGGAGCGACCGGAACCCCGATTCGCTCAAAGTGGGGCAGATTATCGGTGTGGTGAAAGACTTCCACTACAAGAGCCTCTACGACAAACTGGAGCCGGCCGTGCTGCAGATATTCCCCGGCGCCTACTGGAAAGTAGCCGTGAAACTCAAGGGCGAAAACCTCGGCAGCTCCGTGGACGGCGTGAAGCAGGTGTGGGCCAAGTTCAGCCCCGATAGTCCCATCGAGTACAAGTTTCTGGACCAAAACTTCGACGACATGTACAAGGCCGAAGACAAGCTCAAGTCCTTGCTCTGGCTATTCACGGGCATTGCCATTTTTGTGGGCTGCCTGGGGCTGTTTGGCCTGGCTACCTACGCGGCCGAGCGTCGCAAAAAAGAAATCGGCATCCGGAAAGTACTGGGCGCGAGCGTGGGCAACATCGTGTCGCTTTTGTCGAAGGAATTTATGGTGCTGGTGCTGGTGGCCGCCGTCATCGCCTTCCCCGCCGCCTGGCTGGCCATGAGCCGCTGGCTGCAGGACTTCGCCTACCGCATCGACATGCCGCTGTGGGCCTTTCTGGCCGCCGGGTTTATTGCGGCCGTGGTGGCATTCCTCACGGTGGGCTACCAGGCCGTGCGGGCCGCTACTGCCAACCCGGTCAATAACTTAAGGGCGGAGTAGCTGGCTGGCTTACCTCCACCAAGTTGTCGTCTACGTTCCGGTCTATCAGCAGCCGGCGCGGGTCTATCCCGGCGCTGGCGGGCCGCGCCGGCACTCGCACCGTCAGGGTCTGGGTGCCGGCGCGGATTTGGTGCCGGCGCAGGTACAGCGGCTTGCCCAACTCCCCTTCCGGGCCGGCGGCGTACAGCCCCACTTCCACCAGGTCGTGCATCGAAACCGGGGTTTCGGTGCCCAGGCTGTCTACAGTCACCTTTTGCGCCTTGATGGTGAGCGTGACCTGCCACGGCCCCGCTCCTGCCGGCACCGCCCGGGCCGTGCTGGCCTTGAGCTCCCAGAAAGTATTGGCGGCGAAAAGGTCGTGCAGCAGGCCCCGGAGCGAATCGGGCGCCACAGCTTGCAGCTCGCGGTACAAGTCGAGGGAAACCGGCAGCGGTGGCTTACCGGAGCCGTACTGCCGGAGCAATTTCCGCAGAGCACTATTCACAGAGTCTTTGCCGAGGCACTCGCGCAGGGCGTACATCGCAAAAGGGCCCTTGCGGTACACGCCAAAATGGTCGGTGGCCCGCAGCAGCGGAACGCCGGCGCTTTCGCGCGGCGTGAGGTACTCGCGGCGCATCATGTGCAGCAGCCGGCTCAACTGTTCGCGGCCATGGGTTTCCTCTACCACCATCATCGCGCTGTACCAGGCCAGGCTTTCGGTGAGCACCGGGGCGCCTTCCACATCGGCCGGCACCAGCTGATGGCCCCACCACTGGTGGGCCACCTCGTGCGCTACCACGGCGAAGGGCAGGTCCAGCAGCCGCTGGTCTTGTCGGGGACTCACCAGGGCAAAGGCCTCCGTGTACATTATGGTGCCGGGATAAGCCGTGAGGCGCATGCTGCTCCCGGCACCGGGTGTTTCGACCAGCCGCAGCTGGCTGTATGGGTAAGGGCCAAACTGCCGGGTGTAATACGCCAGCGAGGCCTGCACACTTCGCACCATGCGGCTAAGATTGTGGGCGTGGCCGGGATGATAAAAAATTTGAATCGGGACGTGCTGCCAGTGCGCCGTGTGCACGGCATAGCGCCCAGAGAAGATTGCGTAGACGTTCCTTATTGGCTTATCCATAGCGTAGTGGAAGTAGCGGCGGCCCGACTCCCGCCAGGTGCGGCGCAATGTGCCGGGCGCCACCGCCGTCTGGCCTTCCTCGGTGCCGATGGTGGCTTCGAAGCGTATCTGCTCCCGCCCCACCGGGCTCTGCCGGGCGGCGGCATCGTGCAGCGAGCGTACGGCCGGGCGCGTGGGCAGGCGATACTGGCGCCGCGTGGCAGCGTCCGGCAGCTCGCGGCCGGGCTGGTAGCCCACGGCGGGCAGCCAGCTTTGCTCCAGCCAGGTTCCATTTCGCGCCACGGCCGGATGGCTGTCGCTGTTGGCAAACCCGCGCGTACCGATGCGCAGCTCAAAGTGCAGGCGCAGGGTGTCGCCGGGTGGCAGCGGCTGATACAGAGCCAGAATGTGATAGCCAAACTCCTCGTCGGCGAGTACCAGCCGCGCCGGCCGGTCGCAATGAACAGTTGTTATTTGAACATCGGGTGAAGAAACCAGGTGAATGGAATCAATGGCAGTTGAGCCATGGTTCACCAGGCGATAGGTGCCGCTGATGGTGGCCTGGCCCTGGCTGGGGTAGAGCTCCACATGGAGCTTGGTGCCGGTGAGAACCGGCTGAAGCACGTTGCGGTACTGGCCGAAACGGCGCTCGTATGCAGCCTGACGCTCAGCCCGTTTGGCAGTAGGCTGGTAATGATTAAGCACGTTGGTATTGTAGAAAACAAACCCTCCCAGCAGCAGGATACTACCAGCCGAGGCCGCAGCAACCGTAGCGGGCACGCGGGAGAAGCGGCGGCGCGCTTCCCGCATCCGGCCGCCCAGGCCCGGCTCCCGGCCCCGCACCCAAAACAGCATCAGGAGCAGCCCCAGAAGCACGGCCCAGCCAGCCCAATACAGCTTAAACCACACCCACGGCGCCGCAAAGGCCCCAAAACCACCCATATCGGAATACTTCCAGCCGGGGGCCGAGCCGTATACCAGCAAGTGGTGCTCCAGGCCGAACTGGCCCGCGTACGTGATGTAGAGATACACAAGGAATACCGCCAGATGCCCCAGGTACTTGTCGCGCACCAGCACGTGCCCTACCATGGCCACCACCGCAAAGAGTAGGTAGTCCGTCAGGCGGAGGCCGAAAAGGATGCGCAGGTACAGCCCAATTTCAAAATGGTGGTAGCCCTCGAGCAGCTGAATGAGGATTCCCGAAGTCAGGACCACCACTTGCAACGCGAACAGTAACATCAAGAGCCCCAAAAACTTGCCCACGTAAAGAACCCAGTTCGGCACGGGCGAGGCATCGGCCAGGTCGCTCAGGCCGGCGGCGCGCTCCTGCCACACCAGCTGGCCCGCGAAGAGGGTGGTGAAGGCTGCCACCATCATGCCGATAACCACATGCCCCGACAGCATGGCGATGCGCCCCGTGGTGGGCAGGCTGGGTGTACCAAGCTCCCCCTCCAACAGCTCGGGGCCAGCTATCACCATCATCACCGCTGCCAACGGCAAAACCAACGCGCTGCGGCTCGCCAGGATGGCCTGAAAGGACCGCAGCGCAATGGCCAGGGCCTGCCACAGGTGAGCACTGAAAATTGAGCTGAAACTGCCGGCCGGCATAGCAACGGGCACGCTCCAGGTTACCGGGCCCAGCGCGGCAGCAGCCAACTCCAGGCCAGTGCTGCTTTGGGGCACCGCCAGGGCAAGCCGGAGGGCCTGCTGGCTCCTCCCACCGTTTGAAGCGTGGTGCGCAAAACGAAAGCGCAGGAAAGCCAGCCCCAGCCCAGCGGCAGCCAGGCCGAGCCACAAGAGGCGGTTGGTGAGCAGCGGCCCTGCCAGCCCAACGAGCTGAAGGTTTTTTTGGGAGGGCGTCCAGCTGCGCCACAGCGCGCTCAGGCCTGTGAAGCCGGTCGGGTCCAGGTAGGTGCCCAGGGCCCAGCGGCCCAGATGGCCGGCTACAAACTCCTTTGCCACGTTGCTCAGCACAAACAGCAGCACGGCGCCGCCATAGCTCGCCAGCGTACGCCGGCTGAGCACCGCCAGCGAAAACAGCAGCGCCGTGGCCACAAACACATTGGGCAACGCAAAGTTGAGCCAGGCCCCCAGGTAGGCAGCCGGGCGGAAGGGCCCCACAAGTTGGGCATCCATGCCGGGCAGGTACATGGCCATGGCAAGGCCCAGCGGCACGGAGGCTAGTAGCAACAACCCGTTTACGGCACAGGCGCCCAGGAAACGGCCACCCAGGTAGGCCGCCTTGCCGATGGGCGCGGTGTAGTGCAGCGGCGCCATTCGGGTGTGCAGGTCCCGGGTAGCGGCGTCGCCGGCTACTGCGGCCGTAACCAGCAGCCCAAATAAGCTGCTGATGGCCGTGACGGCGGCAATGACGATGGGCGCATTGAAGTAAAAACCACCTTTGCGCGCGGACTGCACGAAAATGAGGGCAATGCCGATGGCCAGGCCCAGGTAGGTAGCCAGGTACACCCAAGTGGCCACGCGGCGGCAATGGTAGGCTACCTCAAAGCGAAAGATTCCCCAGAGCTTCATAGCGCGGTTTCGGGTTGAAAGTGAGGGGCGACCCGGCTGCCGTGACCGGCCATCACGCTGAAGTAGACATCGGCCAGGGTGGGCTCGGCAGCCTCGAACGCGGGCCCCGGCTGCTCGTCGCTGTGCACGTGCACGAGCGTGCGGCCGGCCAGCATTTTGGTGGAGATAATCGTGTGGGCCTGTGCCAGCGCCGGCAATTCCTGCTTGGCCACCAGCCGCCGCCAGATGCGGCCCCGCAGGCCAGCTACTTCGCGCAGCGGCTCACCTTCCAGCAAAATCTGGCCTTTGTTGACAATGGCCATGCGCGTGCACAGCTCGGCTACGTCCTCCACGATGTGCGTGGAGAGCAGCACCACACTGCGCTCGCCCAACTCGCTGAGCAGGTTCAGGAAACGCACCCGCTCGGCGGGGTCCAGGCCGGCGGTGGGCTCGTCTACTATCATCAGGCGGGGGTTGCCCAGCAGGGCCACCGCCACGCCGAAGCGCTGGCGCATCCCGCCCGAGAAGCCGCCCAGTTTCTGCCGGCGCACTTCCCACAGGTTGGTTTGGCGCAGCAGCCCCGCCACCACTTCCCGCCGCGCCCGCCGCCCCCGGATGCCTTCGAGCAGGGCGAAGTAGTCGAGCAGGTCTTCGGCCCGCATGCCGGGGTATACGCCAAACTCCTGCGGCAGGTAGCCGAGCGTGGCGCGCAACTGGTCTTTTTGCCGCACCACGTCGATGCTGCCCAGGTGGATTTCGCCCGCGTCGGGCTCCTGCAGCGTGGCCAGAATGCGCATGAGCGTAGACTTGCCCGCGCCGTTGGGCCCAAGCAAGCCGTACATGCCCGGGGGAATGGTTAGGGTAACGTTTTGCAGTGCCCGCACCCCGTTGGGGTAGGTTTTGGACACATTCTGAATGGTCAGTTCCACAGCTTTGCCTCGTAGGTGGCCGGAACGGGTAGCGGCCCACGCTGCTGGGCTGTCCCTCCGGAATGCAACAAGGTTAGGCACCCCATTCCAGCCCCAAAACCAAATGGGACGACCCCGAGATAAGATGGGATGGGCTACCCATAAAATGGGATGAATGCCGGGGCCCGGCCCGCTCTTACTTCGGCAGCCACCGCAGCCATTGCGTGGCTACTGAGCCAACAAATTGGGCTGGGTTGGGCTACCGATGCGGCAGCCCAACCCCCGCTCCCACCCCGGAAAAACGGCATTCGTCCCATTTTCCGGGGTTCTCAGCCCAATTAGTTTCGGGTGCGGGTTGGGCGCCCTAACATTGTTACCGAAGGGCGCTGCACACCAAAGTCAATTTGCGCGCCTACAATCCAATTGATGAACCAACCAAGGCACTGCCACCATGTATTATACCAGTAAAGATGTGTCCGGCCGGCTGTGGGAGGCCTTAGCCACCGCTTGGGCCGCGGCCAGCCGCTTCACTCGCTATGGCATTGTGGCCATAGCCGGGTGCCTGTTGGTTACCCTGCTGCTCATTCTCGTTGACCAGGAACACGGGGAGTTGTCGCTCTTCATCAGCCTCCTGGTGATTCATGGCTTTGCGTTGCATGGCTACTGCTTTTACTACCTGATTCCCCGCCTGGAAAGCCAGGGGAAAGGGTTTCGGTCTTACCTGCTGCGGTTCGTCGGGGTGTTGGTCGTCTCGTCGGCGGTCCTGTTTACGGTGGGGTTGGTCCTGACCCAGGACCCCGATGCAAGTACCAACTTTGGCTTGCTGAATGCGTTCTTTCACTTGGTCGTGACCGGGCCGCTTTCCTGGGTGCTCTACAAACGGCAGGCCCGGCACACCCAGCAAATTGCCGTGCTGGAAACTGAGTTGGGCCAGACCACCGCCAACCTCGACTTTCTGCGCTCGCAGATAAACCCGCACTTCCTGTTCAACGCCCTCAACACCTTGTACGGCATGGCCCTGCAGGAAAACAGCGAACGCACGGCGCAGGGCGTGCAAATGCTCGGCGACATGATGCGCTTCATGCTGCACGAAAACCACCAGCCCCGCATCATGCTGGCGCGCGAAGTGGAGTACCTGCAGAACTACATTGCCCTGCAAGAACTGCGCACGGCCGCCTCCCCCAACATCACCATTGCCACCACCCTGGCCGACGTGCAAACCGACCTGCAGATTGCGCCCATGCTGCTCATTCCGTTTGTGGAGAATGCCTTCAAGCACGGCATCAGCCTGCAGCACAAATCCTGGATTACCCTCACCCTGGAATGCCGCCAAAACACCCTCTACTTTGACCTGCACAACAGCACCCACGCCAAGCCCACGCCGGATGCGGCCTCCACGGCCTCGGGCGTGGGGCTGGAAAACGTACGGCAACGCCTGGCCCTGCTCTACCCGGGCCGGCACGAGCTGGTCATTCGGCAAACCGCGGGCGAATATTTCGTTCACCTCACACTGCAGTTGTAGCGCCCGGCGCCCGGCATTAGGTTTGAAGCAATAATGCCGAGCGCCGGAAAACCCACCCACGACCCATGAAGGCAATTGCCATCGACGACGAACCCCTGGCCCTGGAAGTAGTGCGCTCCCTGGCGGCCAAACTGCCGTTTCTGGAACTGCAGGCCTGTTTCACCGATGCTTTTGCGGCCACCGAATACCTGCAGCGGGTACCCGTTGACCTGTTGCTGCTTGACATCAACATGCCCGATATCTCCGGTCTGGAGCTGGTGCGCAGCCTGCCGCGCAAGCCCCTGGTGATTTTTACCACCGCCCATTCCGAGCATGCCATCACCGGCTTTGAGCTTGATGCCGTTGACTACCTGCTCAAGCCGTTTTCGCTGGCGCGGTTTGCCAAAGCCTGCAACAAAGCGCAGGAGCTGCTCCGGCTGCAAGGCGCGGCGGCTCCCGCCAAAGAATACCTGTTTTTGAAAACCGGGTACGAGCAGGTCAAGGTTGTTTTCGACGACATTCTTTACCTGGAAGCGGCCGGCAACTACGTCACCTTCGTGCTGCCGGGCAAGCGCCTGCTCTCCCGCATCACCCTAAACGAAGCGCTGGAGCTCCTGCCGGCCAATAAGTTCGCCCGCGTGCACCGCTCCTTCGTGGTGGCCAAAGACAAAATCGACACCATCGAACGCCATCAGGTGCGCATACAAGGCCACTACGTGCCGGTAGCCGCCTCCTACTCCCAGGAATGGCCGCTGACGTAAGCAGCGAAATGACCTTTGCACCTTTGCCTGAATACCAAGTAAGGTGTTGACTAGCTGATTTGGTCGACCACGGAATCAGGTTGCCAGCCCACTTTTTCAGCCCACAGCTCGGCCGCGTGGTAGAGCAAGTGAAACACGGGTTCTTTTAAAAACAAGTAGCCATCGATGCTGTCGGGAAAGACTGCGGCGGCGCGTTGTTTCAGCAGCCCGTATTCTTCCCGGGCGGGGCCATGGGCACGGAGGTAGTCGCGAAACAGCAGCGCAAACCGGGCATTGAAACGGCCGGCTTCCCGCAGATGCAGGTGCATGCGCCGCTCGCCCTCAGGCTCGCGCAGGTACAGCTTGCGCACCTCTACGGAGCGCGCCGGCAAGCCATGAAAAAGGTCGTACTCCCACTGCAGGCCCTGCCGAAACCCCACGGCCCGAAGCCGTTGCACCAATATCGCGGCATCGGCCCACTGCGCCACGCGCAGCTGTACATCAAGCACATCCTTGGCTACCAGGCCCGGCACAGCCGTGGAGCCAATGTGGTCGATGGCCAGTAGCTCAGGCCCCGCCAGGGCCTGCAGGCGCCGGGCAAGGGCGGTGAACTCGGTGGCCCAAGCAGGCTGGTGGGGCACCAGCACCACCGGCCGCGAGCGTTCAAAAGTCAGCGGTTCAGTCATGGCAAGCATTGCAGTCGATGCGAAGAAACGGCCCGACGGCCTATAAACTGTTCTTTCTAGGTTGTTAGCCGTAGCCGGGTGCGGCAGTTGCTACCCCAACTCGGTTACCTCCTGTGCAACGGCACCAACCTGCTATGCTATAGCATTATGAGACTATAAAGATTAGCTTTGTTGGAATGCTGTGGCCTGAGCTGGCTGCAAGCTTTACCAATTATCGTCAACTTAATCTAATGAGCCACGTGCTTTCCGCCGGCCCCCAGCTTGTTGCTGAGGGCATCATCGGCCAGGAACTGTTTGACCAGTACGCTGCCGAGTGGCTGCGCATTAGCGGCGCGGCCGACGGCGCCGAGCTTACCGCCAGCTTCCGTGCCCCTCACGGCGACCTGCGCGTGTCGGCGGTGAGTTTTCCGGTAAAGTGCATAGCCGAATTGCTCTCGGCGGTGGGCGTGCGCACCATCAAGGCTCGTTTCCTGATGGTGCCCGATGAGCACAAACGGCCGCATTTCTCGGTCGCGCTTTTCGCCACCGATGCCCTCGATACGCGCCTTACCTCCTACTACCTGGCCGAGCCGTTCTGGAAACCGCGCAAGGACCCGGCCCAGGACGCGCCCCCGCTAAGAATGGAAATCGCCAATGTGCTGGCAGCGCACTGGGCCACCCAGTGGGCCGATGTGGCGCGCTTCCCGCTCACGGCCCAGCTCTTCAGCAGCCACTACGGCCCGCTGCGGGGCTACAACTTTGAGCTCAGCGATTTCATGAAGCCGCTGCTGGTGCTGGACAAGCTGGGCGACCAGCGCCTACTGCTTGAACTGGGCCTGCACACGCATTATGGCCCCGGCCCGTCGGGCGAGGTGTTCACCGCCACTTTTGGGCTCATGGTACGCCTGGCTGGCCTCCAGGCCGAGGACGGGGAGCTGGACCCGGAATACGACTTGGCTACCCCCATTCCTCCCGGTTCTTAAGTTCCTCGGAACATTTCTCACTGCCTCACTCGGGGCTTTTCTTCCCACACGCATCGTAGCCTTCACATATGGACGCCTCCTTTTGGTTGGTTTGGACCGGGCAACTTTCGAGGATAATCCTGCTGGCAGTGGGGCTGCTGGGGTTGGCGCGCTACCGGCAGCTGCCCTCGGGGCTTCGCTACCTGGTGGGGCTGGTGTGGTTTGGGCTGACTATTGAAGTTTGCGCAAAGGTGCTCCACGACTGGAAGGGCTCTAACCTATTGCTTGCGCCGATTGATGCAGCAGGCGAGCTGTGGCTGCTATCGTTGGTCTACGCCTGGGCCCTGGACTCGGCTACTTTCTCGCGGCTGCGGCCTTGGTTGTTCGGCGCATTTGTGCTCTACGCCGGATTCACTGTAGCGCTGGCGCCCGAATTTACCCGATTCAAAACCGGGGTCATGGTGCTCGAGAGTCTGGGAATGATGCTGCTGGCGGGGCTGTACTTCCGCAAGCTGCTCAACGAGCTGCAGGTGCCGCGGTTGAGCCAGGCGCCCATGTTCTGGGTGTCGACGGGGCTGCTGCTGTACGCATTGGGCAAGTTCCTGATTGCGCTGTTCAGCAACTACATGCTGGCGCACTACTCCCTGCAATTAAGCCTGGTAATGTGGACAATACACGCCATGCTCATCGTTGTGCTGTACCTCGGCTATGGCCGCGCCCTATGGATGCGCCCGCAGAGGTAACTTTCGGCACGCTGCTGCTGGGTGGCATTGGGCTGATGCTGCTGCTGGCGGCGGCGTTCGTGGGCTTCGTTGTGACTTACCAGCAGCGCCTGATGCGGCAGCAGCTGCGCCTGCGAGGAGCCGAGGCCGCCCACCAGCACCACCTGCTCACGGCCGTAATCGCGGCGCAGGAGGCCGAGCGCGAACGCATCGGCCGCGACTTGCACGACGACGTGGCTTCGTCTATTGCCATGGCCAAGATGCTGGTCGACCAACTCAGCACCGCTCCCAACGCCGCCGACGCGCCCGAAATGCTGGCCCTGGCCCGCGAAGTGCTGGGCAGTGCCGTGGAGGACGTGCGCACCGTGTCGCACAACCTCTACCCGGACCAGCTGGCCCGCGTGGGCCTGGTCCCGGCCCTCTCCCATCTGGCCGAACTCTGCCGCCGAACCGACGCCCTGGCCGTCGACTTCGACGCGCATTACCCCCATCCGCTGCCCCTGGTTAAGGAGCTGGCCCTGTACCGCATCTGCCAGGAGCTGGTGCACAACACCCTCAAACACGCCAGCGGCGCCGCCCACCTGCGCATCCAGCTACGCCAGCAGGATGGGAACCTGGTGCTCTCGGTGGAGGACGACGGCTGCGGGTTTGCCACTAGCCCCCCGCCGGACGGCACTGCCGCTAGGGGAATGGGCCTGCGCAGCATCGGCGTGCGGGTCGAGATGCTGGGCGCGGAACTGGAGCAGCATTCGGCGCCTGGCCTCGGCACCCGCACCAGAATCAAACTGGCCCATCCTTAAGCCTGACAGTCAGCACTCGCACTACCCCGCCAGGTACGCCTTGCTGGGTTAGGTGTCCTTTCTGCGTGGTGGGGCGTATAGGGCCTTACCACCTCCTCTAGCCCATGCCACAGCCTTCTCGCCTGCCCGTCTCCAGCCCCTTCGACGCCGATGAGCGGCTGCGTTGGGTGGAGCGCATTGCTCATTTGATGGATAGCCAGTTTCGGCTGCCCGGCACCCGGTTCCGCTTTGGCCTCGACCCGCTGCTGGGCTTGGTGCCCATTCTGGGCGACCTTTCGTCGACGGCCGTGTCGGTGGCCTTGCTGCTCACCATGCTGCGCCACGGTGCCAGCGGCGCGGTGGTGGTGCGCATGACGCTCAACATCTTGCTCGACACCGTAGTGGGCGCCGTCCCGGTTTTGGGCAACCTGTTCGACTTCGCTTATAAAAGCAACGAGCGCAACGTAGCCCTGCTGCGTAGCCACTACGCCGAAGGCCGGCACCGCGGCAGCGGCAAAGGTCTGGTGGCGGTGCTGGTGCTGGCCTTTCTGGTGGTGTTGGGCCTAGTGGCCTGGGGCAGTGTTGCTTTGTTGAGCTGGATATGGCACTACTTTGCGGCGCATCCGGTGCTGGGCACGTAGTTTTTAGCCCAACTTCTTTTTCTGAAACTGCAGGTCCCCGCTGAGGGATTCGTGATGCAGGATGGACTCGTACACCACCCGGGCTTGCCGGCCGGTTTCGTCGGCTTTATGGAAAAACAGCTGGGCTACGTCATCCTGTTTGTCTTGCAAAAAGTGCTGGCCGAGGCTTTGCAGGAGCATTTTGGTTTCCTCCAGCCCGCGCATGGACTGGTAAAGCATGCTTTCTACCGAGGCCGTGACCTCGCCTAGCAACGCACTCAAAGAGTAGGCGTGGCCGGTGTGGCAGCGGTAGCGAATCAGCTTGCCTTCGATAAGCTGGGTGAGCGCGCCGTGGCAGTCGGGGCAGGTGAAGGGCGTGAGCTTGCCCTTCTCGATGATGCCCAGCTCGAACCCGCCGCCCTGCTTGGCAATGGTCAGCTCCACCTGGAGCAGGTCCAGCTCAGCGGCCGGGAGGTGGGTTTTGGCAGGAGCGGCCTGCAGGGTGAGGCGCACCAGCAGCGAGCCCAGCTCCGCGAGCGGCACGACGTAGTCGGCTTTGACAAACTCTAGCGCGTTGGTGGGCATGGCCGGCGACTGCGCATCGGCCGGGTCCTGCACGATGGCCAGCCCACCCATGCGCTGCACGCTCCAGAGGCCGGAAGTGCCGTCGTCGAGGTAGCCCGTGAGCACCACGCCAATCACGCGCGGGCCGTAGGTGTACGCGGCCGAACGAAACAGCGCATCGATAGACGGCCGGAACCGGTTTTCCTTCGGGCCCCGCGTCACGAGCACCTTATTGCCTTCCAGCAGCAGGTGGTGGTCGGGCCGGGCCACGTAAATCACGCCGGGCTCCACGGTTTCGCCGTTCTGCGGGTGTCGCGCCGGCAGGGCCGATACCGAGCTGAGCAGCTGCGGCAGGATGCTGGGAGAGTCGGGCGCCACGTGCTGTACCACAAAAATGGGCGCCGGGAAGTCGGCCGGCAGGGTTTTGACCAGCTCCAGCAGCGCCGAGACACCGCCCGAGGAGGCTCCAATTACCACAATGTCGCGGTGGTGTTTTCCGTTCTTGCCGGCAAGTGGAGCTGTCATGGCGTGCTTAAAAATGCCCTTGTGTTTCTAAGCGTACGCAAAACCCACCCCTCCGGTCTACCGGCCCTCGGCAAAGCAGCCTTCGCCCAGGGCCGGCAGTAGAAGCAAAGGCTGACCAGTCAGCCCCACCAGACCCCATTGGTGTTTACCGGGAAATGGCGGCTATCGACGGCGCTGCCGTAGCGGGAGCTAATTCATTCACTGAGATAATGGTTTGCGGCTGGGCTTTCACCTGCACGGTGTAGCGGTACCGCTCGCGGCCCACGCGCAGCAGCACGGCGTAGCGGCCAGCCGGCACTTTGCGGAAGCTCAAGTGGTAGCCATTCGAAGGGCGGTGATTGACCTCGTTTATCAAGCTGTTGTAGCTATCCAGATTGATAACCTGCATCTGCATCGCTTTTTTAGCGGGGTTCTCAATCGTTACCCACAGGCTGGCTGCATCGGGCTGCTTGGCTTTCACGCTGGGAGCGTCTTGGGCCAGGGCCGTGCCGGCGCTGCCCAACAAAGCCAGCCCACCGAGCAGAGCGGCGCGGAAATGCGGTGCTGCCATAAAAGAACGGGCACGAGTGGAAGATTGTGCGGCGGCCAGAGGCTGCTCGCTGCGGGAGGTGTTGGGACGTTTCATGATTACAGAAAAAAGTAGGGTGGAGTGAAAAAACCAGGCCTTACGGTTACGTATAGTACTGGGTGACGAACAATACAAATGTATGCTAGGTACTTTGCAAAGCAAGGTAGTGGGTGTAAAAATTTATTTTTTCCCGCTGTTGCTTTGAATTATTGACTGATAATCAGCGAGAAAATTTTCAAGCCTTCTGGGCTGGCCGGCGCCTTTCCTCCTTTTTGCAGCTAGTCGGCCCTTGGCTTGAAGCCCTGGAGAGCGGAAATACAGATTGCCCAGCTCCATCCCAAGTCAGGAATACACCCCATGGGTGTGCCTTATCAGATTGCGGCACCTATCCCTAACCGAGCAACTGCGCCCCTAAATGGACGTGGCGATACCATTAGGTTAGCAAACCAGCTCAATTCTTGCCCTTTAGAGGTTTTACCGTGTGAGCTTTCATTGTGCAGCCGGGACTAGGCCGCAGCTATGCAGCCCGTAACACCTCCCTCCTGCTCCGCACCAGGCAAAATCAGACAAGCAGCGCGCCACGGCCCTGGAACCTCTGCTTTTTTATCCTTGTCGAGAGTGCATGAACTGGCTGTTCTTATTCCTGCTACCGCTGCTCCTTGGGCTGACTGGTGGGGCACAGGAGCCGGCACCCACTGCCATTACCGGCCGCTGGCAGCCCGCGGATAAGCGGGGCGTGCTGGAGATTTATGCGGCTCAGGGCCATTTTTATGGCAAAGTGGTGGGCCCCACGACTCCCCCACGCCTCGACACGGAGAATCCCAACCCGAAGCTGAGGCAGCGCGCCTTGCTGGGCACGGTCATCCTGCAAGGCTTCCGCTTCGACGGCAAGGGAACCTGGCAGGGTGGCACCATTTACGACCCTACCAACGGCAAGACCTATGCTGCCACCCTAAGGCTGCGAGATGCTAATACGCTGGTAGTCCGGGGATATGTAGGGATTCCCCTATTTGGGCGCACGGTGGTGTGGTCACGGCTGCCCTAAAAGCGAGCTCTGCTTATTCAGCGGGCCGGGGCCTAAAAACAATTCCGGTATTTTTCAGTCAGCCCAATTTAGGTAATTGAGCAAGGCCAGCCCGTAATCAAGCAGTGCATTAAGGACATAGCAAAAGACACACGAATATTAGCAAAAACGTCTTTCAGAACGCTTAATAGCCCTTTTACCTGTTACCTCCGCCCTTTTCGCTTAAACTCAGAATGGTGAAATCCGGAGATGTCCCGGGCCGTTACTGATGCGCCATTCGAGCAGAATTAGACTAAGTGGCCAATCTCAAAAACAAGTTTTTTTGGTTTTACAAAAAATAGTCCCCTTATTGTCAGCATCAATTCCTCACTTATGAAGGATTGTTTTTATACAGAGGCGCGGAGAGACAGGCTCGACGAAACGCCGGCAACCCCCTGCTAACGCAGAACGGTGCCAATTCCTGACCATATAAAAACAAGTAGCCGTGCGCGTTTCCAACCACCTCCGCCTAATGCCCCTCCCTTTTGCTGCCATGCAACCGATGTGTTGTTGCATGCCAGGCATGGGCATGTGTATGGCGGGGACCAGCGCGGGTTGTTGAAGCTCCCTTTCCTGCTATAGCTGCCATTGAGGCAACTCATTGAAGCCGGCCGCTGCAAAGCGCTTTGGCGACTAACCGCACGGGCATGTCCTGCGGCTACGCCTGCCAGGCCGGCTCTTTAGCCACCCGGAGCTTTCACTGAAAAGCGCCACTCCCTTCAAACATCATGGAATACCCCCTGGCAGGGCTGGTCGACGACCTGCGCCGCTATTTGGTGGGCCAATCCGTGCCGGACACCCTGGCGCTGATTGCCGACCACTTCCCCGGCCAAGCCTCCTTCTCGACCTCATTTGGCCTCGAAGACCAAATCCTCACCCACTTCATTTTCACCCACGACCTGCCCATTCGCGTGTTTACACTCGACACGGGCCGCAATTTTCAGGAGACGTATTCGACCTGGAACAAGACGCTGCTGCGGTACCAGAAGCCCATCGAGGCCTTCGCCCCGCAGCAAAGCAGCGTGGAAGCCCTGGTGCTCCAAAAAGGGCCCAACAGCTTTTACGAGAGCATAGATAACCGCAAGGAGTGCTGCTACATCCGCAAGATGGAGCCGCTGCAGCGGGCCCTGGCGGGGCAAAAAGTGTGGGTGACGGGCATCCGCGCCGAGCAGTCGGCCAACCGCCAGCAGATGCACCCGGCGGAGTGGGACGACACCCACCAGCTTATCAAAGTGCACCCCCTCTTTGACTGGACCTGGGAGCAGGCCCGCGCCTTTGCGCAGGAACACAGCATTCCGGTGAGCCCACTGCACCAGCAGGGCTTTGTGAGCATCGGCTGCGCGCCCTGCACCCGTGCCATTCAGCCTGGCGAGGACTTCCGGGCCGGGCGCTGGTGGTGGGAAGACCAGGCGGCCAAAGAGTGCGGCCTGCACGCCACCGCCCCCCACCAGGGCCTCGACCCCGTGGTGGAGCCGCTGCCGGCCTAAGACTCTCCCCTATTCAAGATTTATCAGTGAATGGCTCAGCTTGAGCCCTCCTTTTTACGCCCCATGAATACGATTACGCTTGACTACCTGGACCGGCTGGAGGCCGAAGCCATCCACATTCTGCGCGAAGTGGCCGGCCAGTTTGAACGCCCCGCGCTGCTCTTTTCGGGCGGCAAAGACTCCATTGCCCTCACCCGCCTGGCCGAAAAGGCCTTCCGCCCGGGCCGGTTCCCCTTCCCGCTGGTGCACATCGACACGGGCCACAATTTTGAGGAAATCATCGACTTCCGGGATTCCCTCGCGGCCTCGCTGGGCGAGCAGCTGATTGTGCGCCAGGTGGCCGACACCATCCGGGAGCGGGGCCTGCACGAGCCGGGCGGCAAATACCCCAGTCGCAACCCGCTGCAGACGTACACGCTGCTCGACGTGATTGAGGAATTTGGCTTTGACGCCTGCATCGGCGGGGCGCGCCGCGACGAGGAGAAGGCCCGCGCCAAGGAGCGGATATTCTCGGTGCGCGACGAGTTTGGGCAGTGGGACCCGCGCCGCCAGCGCCCGGAGCTGTGGAACATCTACAACGGCCGCATCCAGAAGGGCGAAAACGTGCGCGTCTTCCCCATTTCCAACTGGACGGAGCTAGACGTGTGGAACTACATCCAGCGCGAAAACATCCAGCTGCCCGACATCTACTTCGCCCACGAGCGCCGTTGCGTGGTGCTGCCCAGTGGCCAGCTCCTGGGCCTAAGCGAACACCTTAACCTCGACGACACCGACGAAATCGTGAGCCGCCGCGTGCGCTTCCGAACCGTGGGCGACTCCACTTGCACCGCCGCCGTGGAAAGCGACGCCGAGTCGGTAGACGACATCATCCAGGACCTGCTGTTGGCCAAAGTGAGCGAGCGCGGCGCCACCCGCCTCGACGACAACCTCTCCGAAACCGGCATGGAGGACCGCAAGCGCAACGGGTATTTCTAGCCGACCAATTACAAAAACGTCATGCTGAGCGGAGTCGAAGCATCTCTACTGCAGCAGTAATCAATGCTAGCTCAACGAAGCGGTAGAGATGCTTTGACTGCGCTCAGCATGACGAACTGATAAAACTCAAAATACATGGACCTTCTTCGATTTATCACCTGCGGCAGCGTGGACGACGGCAAAAGCACGCTCATCGGCCGCCTGCTATACGACAGCGACTCCGTCTCGCTCGACGTGCTGGCCACGCTGGAAAAGCGCCGCCACGCCGGCGGAGCCGTGGATTTGGCGCTCCTCACCGACGGCCTGAAAGCCGAGCGCGAGCAGGGCATCACCATTGATGTCGCGCACAAGTACTTCACCACGCCGCGCCGCAAATTCATCATCACCGACGCCCCGGGCCACGTGCAGTACACCCGCAACATGGTGACTGGCGCCTCGAATGCCGACCTGGCCATTGTGCTGGTTGATGCCCGCCAGGGCATTATTGAGCAAACCCGTCGGCACACGCTCATCGCCTCCTTGCTGGGCATTCAGCACTTTGTGCTCGCGGTGAACAAGATGGATTTGGTGAGCCACGAAGAAGCGGTGTTCAACCAGATTGTGGAAGACTACCACGCTGTGGCCGAGCAACTCAAGCTCGCCAGCGTGGTGGCCATTCCGCTCAGCGCGCTCAATGGCGACAACGTGGTGCGGCGCTCGCGGCAGTTGGGCTGGTACGAAGGCCCAAGCCTGCTCGAACACCTCGAGCAAGTGCCCGTGCCGGCCGATGCCAACCCCAACGAGCCGCGCTTCCAGGTGCAGTATGTGATTCGGCCCCAGACCGAGGAGCTGCACGACTACCGCGGCTACGCGGGCCGCATTCAGAGCGGCACCTACCGGCCCGGCGACCGGGTACGCGTCTGGCCGTCGGGGCTGGAAACGGAGATTGAGGCCATTGAAATAAATGAACGCGAAGTGGCCGCGGCCACGGCCCCCCAGGCGGTGGTGCTGCGCCTGCGCGACGACGTGGACGTGAGCCGCGGAGACACCATAGTGCCGGTGAACGCCCACCCCGCCGTGACCCGCGAAGTGGAAGCCACCTTGTGCTGGATGGACGAGCGGCCCCTCAAAGCCGGGCGCAAGCTGCTGGTGCAGCACCACACCGCCGTGGTGAAGGCCTCGGTAACAGCCATTGTGTACAAAACCAACGTGGCCACCTTCGAAAGCGTGGGCACCGACGCCGCCCAGCTCAACGACATCGTGCGGGTGCAGCTGAAAACCGCGGGCCCGCTGGTAGTGGACGACTACCGCCAGAACCGCGCCACCGGCGCTTTCATCCTGGTCGACGAGCAGACCGGAGCAACCCTGGCCGCCGGCCTCATCGAAGGCACCGAACGGGACTACTTCACCCCGCCCGTGCTGGCTGAGGCGAGCTTCTCCATCTAACATTTAAGCAGCCCAAGCCATGCGTGCTACTAGCTTATTTATTCCGCGCCTGACCGTAGTAGGCGCCGGCCCTGGCGACCCGGAGCTGCTGACGCTCAAGGGCGCGCACGTGCTGGCGGCGGCCGACGTGGTGCTCTACGACGCGCTGGCCAATGACGCCCTGTTGGTCCACACCCGGCCCGGCACTCCCACCCTATTTGTGGGCAAGCGCCGTGGGTTCGCGGGCTATACGCAGGACGAAATCAACGCCCTGATTGTGGAGCAGGCCTACCGCCACGGCCACGTAGTGCGGCTGAAAGGCGGGGACCCGTTTGTGTTTGGCAGGGGCCGAGAAGAAATGCTTTACGCGGAGCAGCACGGCCTCAGCACCGAGTATGTTCCAGGCATCAGCAGCGCGGTAGCGGCGGCGGGCTGCCTGGGCATTCCGGCCACGCACCGCGGGCTTAGCGAAGGCTTCCGGGTAATAACAGCCACCACGGCCGATGGCCAACTATCCGGCGCCGTGGCCGAAGCGGCCCAATCGCCGCGCACCACCACCATCATTCTCATGGGCCTGAACCGCCTGGCCGACATCATGGCCCTGTTCGGCCAGCACGGCGGCGCCGACGTGCCAGCCGCCGTCATTCAAAACGGTACCCTGCCCACCGCCCGCCTCGTGACCGGTACCGTGGCCGACCTGGCTGTCCGCACGGCGCGCGCCGGCCTGGGTGCTCCGGCCATCATCGTGGTGGGCGAGGTGGTGCGGCTGGCCACCGCCCCGGCCGCGGCGGCTGTCGCGCCGGCCTGGCAGGCTGCGCTGCAGGCCTTGCTCCTGCCCTACGCCAAAGTGGCCTGACGCAGCCCAATCGCCTTTTTTCTACGAAGCATTCTCTATAGTTATGAATCAGCTACCTCTTACCCTGCCCCTGCCTGCCGGTTTCGACGAAGCGGCGCTCCGCCAGCTCTCGACCGGCCTCAACGCCCAGCAGTTGGTGTGGCTGAGCGGGTATTTCTATGGCCAAGCCGCCGGGGCGACCGTCGCCAATGGCGCGCCCTCTGCCACAGCCCGGGGCCTAGTACCGTCGGCAGAAAAGCTCACCATCCTGTACGGCTCGCATACCGGCAACGGCAAAAAGGTGGCCCAGCAAGCAGCTGAGGCCGCCCGCAGCCGGGGCCTCACGGCAGAAGTGCGCGACCTGAACGATTACGCCACCCGGCAGTTGGCTCAGGAGCAAAACCTGCTGCTCATCGTGAGCACGCACGGCGAGGGTGACCCGCCCGTGGCGGCCGAGGAACTGCACCGTTTCGTGCTGGGGCCGCGCGCGCCTCAGCTGCCGAAGCTGCAATTCGCGGTGCTGGCCCTGGGCGATAAAAGCTACCTGCACTTCTGCCAGACGGGCAAAGAGTTTGACCAGCGACTGGCGGAATTGGGTGGGCAGCGCTTGGTGGCCCGGGTCGACTGCGACGTGGATTACCACGATGCCGCTACGTCCTGGATTGCGGCGGCGCTGGATAAAATAACGGCCAGCACGCCGGCGGCTGCCGTCAGTGCGAATGCTACTGTGGCGGCCAGCCCAGCGGCGCTCACTACCCCAGCCATTACGCGGACCAACCCTTGGTCGGCGCGGGTACTGGAAACCATTCAGCTCAACGGGCGTGGCTCTTCCAAAGAAACCTACCATATTGAGCTAAACCTGGCCGGCTCGGGCCTGCACTACGCCCCCGGCGATGCCCTGGCCGTGCTGCCCGTGAACGAGGACAGCCTGGTAGAAGAAGTGCTGCGCGCCGCCCGCCTCAGCGACACGGCCTCGGTGACGCTGGGCAACGAAAGCCGGCCGCTGGCTGCGGTACTGGCCAGCCGGCGTGAGCTCACGGTCCTCACCCGCGATGTGGTGGAGCGCTACGCCGCCCTCACGCCCCACGCCGAGCTCCACGCACTGCTGGCCGATACCTCCCGCCTGCAGCCCTACCTATACGGCCGCGATGTGGCCGACCTGCTCACCGATTTCCCCACCGACCAGCTCACGGCCCAGGTGCTTGCCGAAACCCTGCGTCCACTGCCCAGCCGCGCCTACTCCATCGCCAGCAGCCTGCTGGTGCACCCCGATGAGGTGCACCTCACGGTGGGCGCGCTGCGCTACGATGCCCACGGCCGCCGCAAGCACGGCGTGTGCTCGTCGTACCTCGCCGACCAGATTTCGGTGGGCGACACGGCCCGGGTGTTCGTGGAAACCAACGAGTACTTCAAACTACCCGCCAACCCAGCTGCAGACATTATCATGGTGGGCGCGGGCACTGGCGTGGCCCCGTTCCGGGCCTTTGTGGAGGAGCGGGTGGAGCTGGGCGCCACCGGCCGCAACTGGCTGCTGTTTGGCAACCCTCACTTTACCACCGACTTCCTGTACCAGGCCGAGTGGCTGCGGCACCTGCAGAAAGGCGGCTTGGCGAAGCTCGACGTGGCCTTCTCCCGCGACCAGGCCGAAAAAATCTACGTGCAGGACCGCCTGCTGGAGCACAGCCGCGAGGTGTTTGCATGGCTCGAAGGCGGCGCCCAATTCTACGTCTGCGGCGATAAAAAGCGCTTAGGCGGAGCCGTGCAAACGGCCCTCACCGAAGTGGTGCGGCGCGAAGCTGGCCTCTCGGCCGAAGAAGCCACCAGCTACGTGCGCGACCTGAAGAAGCAGCGCCGCTACCTGGAGGACGTGTACTAAAACCTGCAGGCAGCGCGGAGCAGTGGAACCTCACCCCAGCCCCTCTCCAAAAGAGAGGGGAGCCTGACGATTGTAGCGCGGACTCTGTAGTCCGCGTCCACGCGCCGTTCGGGTGTCCGCCGGGGACGCGGACTACAGAGTCCGCGCTACTTCCCGCGGCAAACTGGGGCCGTGTAGGAGTCAGGGGGTGAGGTTCAGCCAGCGCCACATGAAGACTAAATAATACCTGTCAAAAAACCTTCTTTCTGAGCAATGAAAACGACTATCATCTCAAACCGAATTGTGTTGCCCGCCACTGTTGCAAGCTGCTGTTGTTGAACCTGCTTTCGCCCGAGCGCGGGGTCTTGGCCCGGTGCGCATCCTCACCAAAAGCCCTCAACAACTTTCCCCAAATCACCTTGAGATGAAATTCTATTACTCCGCGCTTTGGCTGTTTTTACTCCTGCTGCTGGTCAGTACCACGGCGGCTTTTGCCCAGGTTGAGCTCATTGCCATCAGTGGCGAAGTGCGCGAAAAAGGCACCAACGAACCCCTGCCCGGCGTGAGTGTGAGCGTGAAAGGCGCCAGCATGGGCACCCAAACCGACGCAGAGGGCAAATTTGAGCTGCAAGCCAAGCTGCAGTACCCATTTGTGCTCGTGTTCAACACCATCGGGCACGCGGCCCGCGAGATTGAAATTGCCCGCGGCAGCCGCCGCATTGCCGTGTCGCTGGACTCCCGCGAAATCATCACCAACGAAGTCGTGGTATCGGCGTCGCGGGTTGAGGAAAGCCGGCTCAAGTCGCCGGTGGCCATTGAGAAGCTCGACATCCGGGCCATCAAGGAGACGCCCGCGCCGAGCTTCTACGACGCCCTGGAAAACGTGAAGGGCGTGCAGATGACCACCAGCAGCCTCACTTTCAAAGTGCCGAACACGCGGGGCTTCAACATCCCCAACAACTTCCGCTTTATGCAGCTCGTGGACGGCGTGGACATGCAGGCCGCCACGCTGGGCGTGCCACTGGGCAACGCCATTGGGCCGACGGAGCTGGACATTGCCAGCGTGGAAATTACGCCCGGCGCGGCCTCAGCCCTCTACGGCATGAACGCCATCAACGGCATGGCCAACCTCACCACCAAAAGCCCCTTCACCTACCAGGGCCTGAGCGTGTACCAGAAAGTGGGCGTAAACCACGTGGACGGCACCGACCGCAACCCGAGCGGGCTCACCGAAACGGCCATCCGCTACGCTCAGGCCTTCAACAACCGCTTCGCCTTCAAGGTGAACGGCAGCTTTCTGCGCGGCACCGACTGGCTGGCCAACACCCAAACCGACCAGAACCCCCAAAACCTGGCTTCGGCCAACCCCCGCTTTCCCGAGCTGAGCGGTAGCGCCAACCCCGCCGCCGACCTCTGGAACCGCTACGGCGACGACAATGCCGGCAACGTGAGCATCACCATCCCCTACAACGGCCGCAACGAAACCTTCAACGTGCGCCGCACCGGCTACTACGAGCGGGACCTCACCAACCCCATCGTGCGCAACCTCAAGGCCGACGCAAGCCTGCACTACAAGCTGCGCGACAACCTGGAGTTGAGCTACGGCTACCGCTTCGGGCTGATGGACGGGGTGTTTCAGCGCGGCAACAAGATTCAGCTGGACGGTGTGACCGTGCAAAACCACAAAGTTGAGCTGAAAGGCAAGGACTTCACGGCCCGCGCCTACATGCTGATTGAGGACACCGGCAACTCCTACAACCTCAACCCCCTGGCGCTAAACCTGGACCTGCAAAACGGCTCCAACGCCATGTGGGGCAACAAATTCCGCACCGAGCTGCAAAGTCAGCTCACCGCCGGCCAGCCCCTGGCCGCCGCCATGCAGCAGGCCCGCGTGGTGGCCGACCAGGGCCGGGCCCTGCCCGGCACCGCCGCCTTCAACGACCTCAAAAACCAGATTACCCACACCAATAACTGGGACAGCGGCGTGAACGTGCCGGGCGCGCCCGTGCCCGGCGGCGCGGCCCTCACCCAGCGCAGCCACACCTACCACACCGAGGGGACGTGGAGCCTGGGCAACCGCATCAAATTTGCCGATGTGCTGCTTGGGGCCGATGCCCGCCTCTACGAGGTGATTCCGGACGGCAACAACTTCGTGGATTTCAGCCGGCCGCTGGCCGAGCGGATTCAGCCCGGTGGCACCAACCAGTACTACAAAAAAGCCGGCGTGTTTGCCCAGGCCACCAAGCTTTTGCTGCAGGACCGGCTGAAGCTGACCGCCTCTCTGCGGGCCGACTACAACCCCGAGTTCTCGCCCAAAATCAACCCGCGGGTGGCGGCCGTGTACACCGTGGCCGAGAAGCACAATTTCCGCGCTTCTTACCAGAACGGCTGGCGCTTTCCCTCCCTGTTTGAGGCCCTCTCCTTCGTGAACAACGGCAACGTGCGCCGCGTGGGCGGCCTGGCCCGCGTGAACGAGGGCCTAAACTACCTCGACAACTCCTACACGCTGGCTTCCATCACGAAATTCAACGCGGCCGTGAATGCCTACGTGGCCGCCACTTCCGGCGCCACAGCCGCCCAGGCCGCCGTGCGCCCCGAAATCCGCAGCCTGCTCACCGTGGGCAACCTGCCCACCGAGCAGCCCGAGCAAATCAACGCTTACGAAGTGGGCTACCGCAGC
The DNA here is from genome assembly GCF_020711255.1 of Hymenobacter plasmatis. Lineage (GTDB taxonomy): Bacteria > Bacteroidota > Bacteroidia > Cytophagales > Hymenobacteraceae > Hymenobacter. The sequence goes on along the minus strand of NZ_JAJFAW010000012.1, from coordinate 112,845 downwards.
GTGCTCTTCGACAACCGCCTCTCCCTCGACGCCGACGCCTACTACAACGTGTACTCCGGCTTCCTGGGCCAGGTGGAAGTGAGCGTGCCGAAAAACGCCGCCGGCCAGCAAGTAGCCGTGGGCTCCGATGATGCCGTGCTGGCCGCCCTGAACAGCAACCGCGCCGCCCGCCAGGACCGCTACCGCGTGTATACCAACGCCCTGAACAAGTACAAAAGCTACGGCTCCACGCTGGGCCTGACCTACAATTTCTACCAGAAATTCACCCTCGGCGGCAACGTGGGCTACAACAACATCTCGGCCAATAGCCAGTCCGACATTTTCGTCACTGGCTTCAACACCCCAAAATGGGCCACCAACGTGAGCTTCGGCAACCGCGAAATCGTGCGCAACCTGGGCTTCAACGTGGTGTGGCGCCACCAGAGCACCTTCTACTGGGAAAGCCCGCTGGCCAACGGCCAGGTGCCCGCCTACCATACCGTGGATGCCCAGGTGAATCTGCGCGTGCCCGCCCTCAAAAGCACCATCAAGCTTGGGGGCGCCAACCTGCTCAACAACCGCTACATCCAGTACGCGGCCGGGCCCACCATCGGCGGGCTGTATTACGTGGCCCTGACGTTTGACAACACCGTAATCCGCTGAGCGACTTATGACACGGCCGATTCTTTTACTGGGCTTATTGGGGCTCGCGGCGCTGCCGGCGCGGGCCCAGAAGCAGTACGTGCAGGAGCAGCAGCTGTGGCTGGGTGTGTTCAACCAAACCCGCTTTTCGCCGCGCTGGGGCACCTGGACGGATTTGCACCTGCGCCTGCACGAGCATTTCGTGAACCGCCTGTTTCAGGGCGTGGCGCGGGTGGGCCTCACCTACTACCTCACCGATGAGGTGCGCCTGACGGCCGGCTACGCCTACGTGCACCACTTCCCGGAAGGCGCGCGCACCATTGGCCAGCCCGAGCACCGGCCCTGGCAGCAGGTGCAGTGGTTTACGCGCTTCCCCAAGGCCAGGCTGATGCAGTGGGTGCGGCTGGAAGAGCGGTTCCGGCAGCAGGTGGTGAACAACGAGGACCTGGGCTCCGATTTCAATTTCAACTACCGCACCCGCTACAACGCCGCGCTTTTTCTGCCCATCACGAAGGATGCCTTCGAGCCCGGAGGACTGCAGTTTCTGCTCAACGACGAGCTGATGGTCAACTTCGGCGAGGAAATCCGCTACAACACCTTCGACCAGAACCGGCTCTTTGCCGGGCTGGTGTACCAAGTGAGCAAGCACGGCCAATTGCAAGGGGGCTACATGCACCTGTTCCAGCAATTGCCGGCCGGCAACGTCTACCGCAACCAGCACAGCCTCCGGCTTTTCTATTTCCACAATTTCGATTTGCGGCCCAGCGCTGCCCCCGTTCCCACCCCGCAATAGCCCGCGCTGCGTCCCGGCCATTTAACTAAGCTTAGAGCCTAACCCTATGTCTTCCAAATTATCCGAAGTCGAAATCGTAAAAGATGCCAGCAATTACCTGCGCGGCAGCATCGTCGAGAGCCTGGGCAACCGCGTCACCGGCGCGCTGAACCACGACGACACCCACCTCATCAAGTTCCACGGCTCCTACCAGCAAACTGACCGCGACCTGGACTCCGAGCGCAAGCTGCAGAAGCTGGAGCCGCTCTACTCCTTCATGATTCGGGTGCGGGTGCCGGGCGGTGTGGCCTCGCCCGCGCAGTGGCAGCGGCTGGATGCCCTGGCCGATGCCTACGCCAACGGCACGCTCAAGCTCACCACCCGCCAGACGTTTCAGCTCCACGGCGTGCTCAAGCGCCACCTGCGGCCCACCTTTCAGGGCTTTAATGAGGTGCTGATGGACAGCATTGCGGGCTGCGGCGACGTGAACCGCAACGTGATGTGCAACACCAACCCGCACGAGTCGGCGGTGCACGCCGAGGTGTACGCGGCCGCCGTGGCCATCAGCGCGCACCTTACACCGCGCACCACGGCCTACTGGGAGTTGTGGCTGAACGGCGAGCAGCAGCCCACGGCCGAGGTGGTGGACGACGAACCCATTTACGGCAAAACCTACCTGCCGCGCAAGTTCAAAATCGCGCTGGCGGTGCCGCCCTACAACGACGCCGACATCTTTTCCAACGACATTGGGCTGATTGCCATCGAGGAAAACGGCCGCCTCCTGGGCTACAACGTGGCCGTGGGCGGCGGTCTGGGGATGACCTTCGGCCTGCCCGAAACCTACCCGCGCCTGGCCGACCTCATCGGCTTTGTGCCCGCCGCCGACGTGGTGGACCTGTGCGAGAAAGTGGTGACCATCCAGCGCGACTGGGGCAACCGCGAAAACCGCAAGCTCTCGCGCCTCAAGTACACCATCGACCGGGTGGGGCTGCCCGCGTTCCAGGCCGAGCTGCACCAGCGCCTGGGCTACGCCCTGGCCCCGGCGCGGCCCTACCGCTTCCAGACCTCGGCCGATGCCTTTGGCTGGTCGGGCGATGCTACTGGGCTTTCGCACCTCACCCTGTTCGTCGAAGGCGGGCGGGTGCTGGACCGCCCGGGCTACACCCTCAAAACCGCGCTGCGCGAAATAGCCGGCTTCCACACCGGCGAGTTCCGCCTCACCGGCAACCAGAACGTGATTTTGGCCAATATTGAGCCGGCGCACCGCCCCCGCATCCAGGCAGTGCTGGAAGCGCATGGCATCTGGCCCGGCACCGTGCGCCAAACCGCGCTACGCCAGAACGCGCTGGCCTGCGTGGCCCTGAACACCTGCTCGCAGGCCTTCGCCGAGGCCGAGCGGTACCTGCCGCAGCTACTCGACAAGCTCGACGTCGTCATCCGGGCCCACGGCCTGGCCGATGCAGGGATTCTGGTCCGGATGACGGGCTGCCCCAACGGCTGTGCCCGGCCTTACCTGGGCGAAATTGGGCTGGTGGGCCGCGCCATCGGCCGCTACAACCTGTACCTCGGTGCCAACCACACCGGCGAACGGCTCAACAAGCTCTACCGCGAAATGCTGGACGAGGACGGCATCCTGCGCGAGCTCACGCCCCTGCTGGCCGCCTACGCCGCCCAGCGCGAGCCGCAGGAGGCCTTTGGCGACTTTGTGGTGCGCCAGGGCTACGTGGCCGCCACCACCCACGGCCAGAACTTTCACGCCTGATTTTCCTAAAATTCTATGGCCGTTGACCCCATCGCCGCTTCTGCTGCCGTCCTCCCCGAGTTAAAGTCCGCCCCCGCGGCGCCTCCCACATCCAACGCCCTGTTTCCGGTGTTCCTGAAGCTGGAGCAGTTCCGGGTGCTGCTGGTGGGCGGCGGCAACGTGGGCCTGGAGAAGCTCTCGGCTATTCTGCGCAACAGCCCGGCCACGGCCGTGACGGTGGTGGCCCCGCGCATCCTGCCCGCGCTGCGGGAGCTGGCCGACCGGCACCCGCGGGTGCAGCTCCACGCCCGGCCCTACGACGAGGACGACCTCGACGACCAGGACTTCGTGTTTGTGGCTACCGACAACCCAGCCCTCAATCGCCACATCAAAGCCGCCACCGCCGCCCGCCGCATTCTCACCAACGTGGCCGACACGCCGGAGGAATGCGACTTCTACCTCTCGTCGGTGGTGCAAAAGGGGGATTTGAAAGTAGCCATTTCTACCAATGGCAAGTCGCCCACCGTGGCCAAGCGCCTGCGGGCCGTGCTGGAAGAAGCCCTGCCCGGTGAGCTCCACTCCCTGTTACAGAACATGACCGTCATCCGGACCCGGCTCACGGGCGACTTTGGCCAAAAAATCAAGTCCCTGAACGCCGTTACGGCCGAGCTGGCTTATGGGCCGCGCTATGAGTCGCCGGCCACGGCCTACTGGCGGCGCATTGCCACGGGGGCACTGGTCACGTTTGCGCTCTTTATTCTGCTCAACATCCTCTCCTACTATTTCACCCTGGGGCAGGCGGTGGCGCTGCTCAAGGGTTCGGGTACGTTCTACGCCTTTGTAGCCGTGGGCTTTGTGGCCCAGCTCATCGATGGGCTTTTGGGCATGGGCTACGGCGTGGTGTCGGCCATCAGCCTAATATCTTTGGGGCTGAGCCCGGTGGCGGTGAGTGCCAGCATCCACACGGCCGAGATGTTCGCCTCCGGCGCTTCGGGCTACCAGCACTACCGGTTTGGCAACGTCAACAAGCGTCTGTTTCGGGTCTTGCTGCTGCCCGGCGTGGCCGGCTCCATCGGCGGGGCTTTGCTGCTGGCCCACTTTGGCGAGCAGTACGCCGCCTGGATTAAGCCCCTGCTAGCCGCGTACCTTCTGATACTGGGCATTCGGATTCTGAGCAAGGCGCTGCGCACGCATCAGCAGAAGCGGCGCAAAGTGAAGCACGCCGGCTGGCTGGCCGGGGCCGGCGGATTTCTCGATTCGTTTGGAGGGGGCGGCTGGGGGCCGCTGGTCACGAGCACGCTTATTGCCAACGGCCGCACGCCGCAGTACGTCATCGGCACGGTGAGTTTGGTCGAGTTCTTTGTCACCTTCGCCAGTGCCTTTACCTTCTTCACCCTCATCGGCATCTCGCACTGGCAGATTGTGGCCGGCCTGATTGTCGGCGGCGTAGCCGCCGCGCCCTTGGCCGCCAAACTAGCCGGGCGAATCCCCACCCGCTGGATGTTCCTGGGCGTGGGCCTGATGGTTATCTGCTGGAGCCTCTGGGCCTTGCGCAAGCTTTTTTAGGCGTTCTTAATCAGCCCAATTTCCAGCTTGAGCCGGCATTGGGCTAGATTTTAATTACCCTGTTCACCCCTGGCTATTCATAGTGCAAGGCATCTATTGGGTTGAGCCGGGCGGCCTTGCGCGCCGGGTACCAGCCGAAAAACACGCCAACCACTGAGCTGAACAAAAAGGCCAGTGCCACCGAAGGGAAGGATACCGTAGTAGTCAAATTCAGCGCGCGGCCGGCCAACTGGGCCAGGCCCAGCCCCAGACCAATGCCCAGCAAGCCGCCGGCGATGCTCAGCACCACGGCCTCGAACAGAAACTGCCGCAGCACGTCGCGGCTGCGGGCCCCAATGGCCAGCCGGATGCCGATTTCGCGGGTCCGCTCCGTGACCGACACGAGCATGATGTTCATGATGCCAATGCCGCCCACCAGCAGCGAAATGCTGGCCACGCTGGCCAGCAGCACGGTGAGGGAGCGGCTGGTGGTGGTGGCCGTGGCGCCAATATCGGCCTGGGTGCGCACCGTGAAGTCGTTGGCGACGCCCGGCGCCAGGCGGTGGCGCTCGCGCAGCATGGCACTGACGCTGGCCGCGGCTTCGGGAATGCGGGCCTCGCTCTGGGCCGAAAGGAAAATCTGCCGGATGAAGGTGCCGGCCAGGATGCGCTTTTGCACCGTGGCAAACGGGGCCAGAATCAGGTCGTCCTGGTCTTGCCCGGTGCTGCTCTGGCCCCGCTCGGCCAGCACCCCGATTATCAGAAAGGGAATACGGCCCAGGCGCAGGTGCTGGCCCACCACGTCGGTAGTACCAAACAGCGCCCGAGCCACCGTGGCCCCCACCACGCACACTTTGGCGGCCACTCGCTCGTCGCGCTCGGTGTAGCGGGTGCCGGCCTGCAGAGCCAAGACGCGGATGTTGAAATACGCCGGGTAGGCGCCAAAGACATTGGTGCGCCAGTTGCGGCCGGCGGCCAGCGCCTGCACGGTGGCGCGCACGGCCGGCGACACGTACCGCACGGCCGGGCTGGCCCCAGCCAGCGCGTCGGCATCGGCCTGGGTGAGGGTGGCGATGGAGCCCGCCTCCTGCCGCACCCCACCCTGGGCAAAAGCATCGGGCGTGACGGTGATAACGTTAGTGCCCAGGCTGGAAATCTGCTCCTGAATGCTCTGGCGCGTGCCATTGCCAATGGCCAGCATGGCGATGACCGCGCCCACGCCAATAATGACGCCCAGCGTGGTGAGAAAGGAGCGCAGCTTGTTCTTGCGCAGCGAGCGGGCGGTGATTTTCAGTAGGTCGAGCAGGCGCATGGCGGGGCGGCGAATACGTTAGGGCTCCACGGGAGGCAGGTGGGCCAGCACCTCGGTGGCAATTTGCTTATCGGGCACTGGCGCATCGGTCACAATCCGGCCGTCGCGGAACACAATGGTGCGGTCGGCAAAGCCCGCGATGTCTTTTTCGTGGGTCACGAGCACCACCGTAATGCCGCGCTCGGCGTTGAGCCGCTGCAAGATGGCCATCACCTCCACGCTGGTGCGGGTGTCCAGGTTGCCGGTGGGCTCGTCGGCCAGAATCAGCACCGGGTCGTTGATGAGGGCGCGGGCAATGGCCACGCGCTGCTGCTGCCCGCCCGAAAGCTGGTGCGGCAGTGCGGCTTCGCGGCCGGCCAGCCCCACGGCGGCCAGAGCGGCGCGCACCCGCTGCTGGCGCTCGGGCGTGGCCATTCTACCGGCGTAGAGCAGGGGCAGCTCCACGTTGTCGTAGGCAGATGTACCAGGCAGCAGGTTGTAGCCCTGAAACACGAACCCCAGCTCGCGGTTGCGCAGGCCGGCCAGCTCGTCGCGGCTCAATTTGCCCACAGCCTGCCCGTTGAGCCAGTACTGCCCGCTGGTGGGCACATCCAGGCAGCCCATTATGTTCATCAGCGTGCTTTTGCCTGAGCCGCTCGCTCCCATGATGGCCAGTAGCTGTCCCGTGGGCACATCCAGGTCAATGCCGCGCAGGGCGCGCACCACCACATCGCCGGTCTGGTAGGTTTTGGTGAGGCCGCGCAGGCGCACCAGCGGGCTGCCGCTCGGCTTGGGCTGGCCGTTGGGAGTTGGCGCTCCGGCCTTCGCATCGGCTGGCAAAGGCGCTTGGAAGGATGGCGCGGCGGGGGTCATGGTGCTGGGCTGAAAATTGGGCGCGCTTACATACCCGGGCCGCGGCGACCACCGGGGCCACCCGGCCCGCCCGGAAATGCCGGCACCAGACTACCCGAGCGGGGCTTGGGCGTGCCCAGGTCCTGGCCGGTGGCTACCAGCTGGCCGGCCCGCAGCGGGCCTTCCACCTGCGTTCGCAGCCCGTCGGATGCGCCCACGCGCACATGCACGGGCCGCAACGCTGTGCCTTCCTGCACCCACACCGTGGCCTCGCCCCTTTGCCTGGCTTTGCCGGCGGGCGCGGGTTGGGCTGTCTTGCTCAGGTATTCGGTGGGCGGGGTGAAGCTGAGAGCGCCGGCTGGCACGGTGGGCGCCGCCGGGTGCCGCGCGGTGGCAATGGTGAGGTTGGCGGTCATGCCCGGCAGCAGGGCCCGGTCCGGGTTGGCCACGCCGATGATGACGGTGTAGGTGACCACGCTTTGAATGATGCTGGGCTGCAGCCGCACCTGCCGCACCACGCCCCGGAACGTGCGCCCGGGATAGGCATCAACGGTGAAACGCACCGGCTGCCCAATTTTAACTTGCCCGATATCGGCCTCGTCCACGGCGGCTTCCACTTGCATTCGGGTCAGGTCGTTGGCAATGGTGAACAGCGTCGGGGTGTTGAAGCTGGCGGCCACCGTCTGGCCCACGTCTACCTGCCGGTTGACCACCACCCCCGAGATGGGGGCCGTGATGGTAGCATAGCCCAGGTTGATGCGCGCCCGGTCCCGCTGCGTCTGCGCCGAACGCTGATTGGCAAGGGCAGTCAGGTAGGTGTTTCGGGCCGTTTCGAATTCGGAGCGGGCGATATAGCTCTTGGCATACAGCGCCCGGGACCGGGCAAAATCGCGCTGGCTCTGGCGGGCCTGCACTGTGGCTTTTTGCAGATTGGCAGTGGCATCGTTCAGCGCCGCGCGCAGGCTGGTTTTGTCCAGCTCGGCTATCACCTGGCCCTTGCGCACGGGCGAATTGTAATCCACATAAATCGCCGAAATCACCCCCGATACCTGCGTGCCTACTGCTACCGTGCGCACCGCCGTAACCGGTCCGGTGGCAGTTACGGTTTTTTCCAGGGGCGCTACAGCCACCGGCGTGGTGTACCACTTCCAGGTGGTTGGCCGCGGGCGCAGCCAGAAATACACTCCCGCCCCCACGGCGACAATCAGTGCCAGCCACAGCCATAGCCTGGTGCGGCCCGGCTGCTTAGGCTGCTCTTCTACTGTGGAAGTGCCTTCATTAGGCGCCACAAGGGGCGTGGGCGTATCGGGCGCCGCAGCAGGCGGAGTCTTTACCAGCTGCGAATGAAAGGCAGGTGCGGACATGGGCGTTCAGAACTTCGGTACACCAATGACGCCGACGACGGAGCGTCCACGATGCAGTCTTTGATTGGCTTGCTGACTTATCCAACCATCTTAAAATCACATACATTTACCAATTGTCGAAATCGTCTAGCCAGGAGACCAATGGCGGCTTTCGAGGATTTCCGGGTTTGCTTTTTGCGGTCCTTTTCCAGAAGCCGATACAACCGTTTGGTCAGCTCCCCGGCCAGGCGGACCATCGGCTTGCTGATTTCCCTCGCGTACTTTTTGTCTAGTTCGCTCAGGTCCGCAGGCAGGCTCTTGAAAAGCCTGGCCTGTAATCGACGCTCAGATTTTTTCAAAGCCATGGAGTCATTAGGTGTGATAAATGGACCGTGCAATGGGCAGCCTTCGCTACGCCAAAGCGCACTACTTAAAAATAGCAGCGAGCCTTGGGCTGAAGAATGATAAAAATCAGAGCCAATGCCGATTTAAGTCATGGAAAGCGCCCAGGAGCGACTTGGTGTGACAATAGCTTTGTCAACTCTCCACCCCTACTTCTCACTTGTATGAGCTGATGGTACTAGCCGATGCCCTGCGGATGGTCCTTCAGCTACACGAGGTGCTGACCACTTGTAGCCAAGAATGCACGAGCCCGCGGAATTGAGCTAAAGAGCAGCATTAAACCCTACTGCCACACACTGTGCAGTTCTTCGTAAAGCGCCTCCACCTGATGCTTCTCATAGTCGTTGGGAATGTTGGCCTCCGCGCTGGCCAGCACCAGGGCTGCCTGTTCGCGCAGCACGGCTTTGCGTTCGGGCAGCAGCACTTGCTCGCCGGCCAGGGCCAGGGCTCGCAGCATGCGCCGTAATACGGCCGGGTTGTTCTGGGCATTGAGCCGCACCAAGTTAAACGACAGGCGGATATAGTCCTCAAACGTGGGAATATTCACCAACACGCGCAGGTGCTGGCCTGCTCCCCGCCAGGGCGCCGGGAACTCCCGCCGCGCCAGGCGGCCGCAGATTTCGCCTAGGTAATCGACGGCCATGATGGCCGTGGTCGTGTCATTAATACCGATGGAGAGGGCTTTGAGGGCGATGTCGACGAGCTGCTGAATGCCAAAGCCGATGTCCTGCTCGATGTTGCGGTGGCGGCCGATGCTCACGTAATCCATCAGGTGGGCGGGCCATTCGGCGCGGGGCTCGCCGGGCGCGTCCTGCCCTTGCCGCACGCTGAACAGCGGCTGGCCCTCGCCCACAAACGCGCCCATGGGGAAGTTGATGCGCAGCACCGCGCGGTGCCGAATGGCCCAATGCAGCAGCCCAACGGTATCGATGCGCTGCAGATACCCGCAGGCGGTGGCAGGCAACGGGTGCCAGCCCGCCTGCTCGCGCAGCAGCTGCTTGGCCGTGGCCACCTGGCGCTCATCGGCCACGGCCTCGCCAAAGTGGCTGGGAAACAAGTCCTCCACGGCCTCGAGCGTTTCCAGGGCAATGTTGCGCACCAGCGTGCCCGTCTGCAGAGATTCCGCAATGTGGTGAATGAAAAACACCAGCGCGGCCACCCCGCCCATGGCCAGCAGCAACCCGGCCAGCACCGCCGACGACGGCACAAACTTGCCCTCTTCGGGCCCGCGGATGGTGCCGAGCACCGCGAGGCAGTAGGCAAATACGCCCACGAAGTACCCCATGATGACCTGGTTGACCTGGTCGCGCATGAAGTTGCGCAACACCCGCGGGGAGTACTGGGTACTGATTTGCGAGAACGCGGCCAGCGTCACGGAAAACGCCAGCGTGGCCACCGTCAGCATCGACCCCGCAATGGCCGTGAGCATCCCCCGCGAGGCATCGGCGCCGATGCCGAATAGCAGCGGGAAGTGCTTGGTGCCCTGCACAGTGGTTTGCGCATCGTAGCGCACCAGCCCGAAGGCGGCGGCAATGGCCGCGAGCACCATCAGGCCGGGCACAAACCAGAGCGATTCGCGGAGCAGCTGCCACTGCTGGAGGAGTCGGAGTTTCATGCCGTAAGAGGGCGTTAAGGAACGAGCCGGCCCGCCTTCCCGACGACTTTGGGAAGGCGGGCGGCTGCCGAGGCCCTGAATATAGCATTTTGCCGGCGTGGCAGCAGCGGGCGCCTAGGCTTACATCGCCATTTGGCTGCGGCGCTGGAAGGCCTGCGCCACCGCGGCCGTATCGGTGTACACCTGGAAGCGCTCTACTTTGCCGTCGCGCATCCGAAACACGTGGGCCCATTCCTCCTCGCTGGTTTGCCCGGTGGTCCGGGCCTTCCCTTTGGCGTAGCCCAGGGCCACTACGGCTTCGCCTTGGGCGATGCATTCCACGGTTTCGAAACGTTCGAAGTCTATGGCCTCGTGCAGCTTGGCAAAAAAAGACTGCACCTGTTCCTGCCCGCGGTAGATGCCGGCATACGGCACGTCCTGCGCCGGGCCAGGAATAATAAATTCAATGTCCTCGGTATACAGCTTCATCAAATTCTGGATATCGCCTTTCCTAAAAAGGTCATATCCTTCCTGAACTCTCTGGATGTTTTGCTGCTCGTTCATGGCCGTAGAAATGAGAATTGGTGAAGGGTTGTCACACGCTCGCCATCTATTCCCGCAACCCCATCGGCAACAGATATTTTCAGCGGCCATATCGGCATAAACGGCTAGCGTTCAGCTATGTGTACCGCTTCTTTAATTTACCGAATTTTTGCTGATTTCCGGTTAATGTTTGAGCGAATCATTGTCGGTTTACCGGCCCTGGTCTTCTCGCGGACAAGCACTGGCTCCAGCTCAATTTTCTGGAATTAGCCCAACTATTCAGCGCCCCAAGGACGAAGCATCTGTACTTAGTCAAACCCTCGGACGTTGGTGTACTTCCGTTGATTTAGGAGACCGGCGCGCACGATGTGGCGCTCGAAGTCCTTGGGGTCATTCAGCGTTTTAAAAAAACCGTCCAGGTAGCGAGTGGCAAACTCTTTCTCCTCCAGGCTGAGGTAAGGACACGCCAAGTAGACGTTGTACATGGCCGCGCGCCGGGAATTGAACAGGTCCCGAACCAGAGCGTAGGTCTGCGGCGGGAAGTCGTAGCCCCGGAAAAGCCGCTGCCGGACCGACGTGATGCCGAGTTGCTCGGGCGGGACGGCGTATGGGGCCATCACCAGGCCACTGTAATCGAAGTCGTAGGGCACCGGCACGGGCGGATTCTGCACGTTCTGCGTCAGCAGCCGGATGTTGTGCCGGTAAGGCACCGACCAATCCGTGTTGCCTATCATGTATTGGAACACGGCCATCGTGGCCATGGCCGTCTGGTTCATGTTTTCCATGCCGATAAAAAGCCGTTTCGGCACTTCCGTGGCCTGGTTGCGCCGGGCCAGGGCGTCGGCATTCTCCAGAAAGAAGGCGTAGTGCACCATGGCGCTGCGCCGGCCCCGGCTATCCCGATAGGTGATGAGGCACAGCCGAGTGCGAAAGCTGATGTCCGTGAGGGTGTTGTAGAGCTTGTACACCAGGTATTCCCGCAGCGTGTACGTATCGGAGAGGCAATGCGTGATGAGCTTCAGCTCCCCTACCGGTCCGAAAATGTGGCTCGTCGTGGCCTCCGGTGGGAATTTTACCAGCAGCGGCGGAAATCCGCACACCGTGGGGTCTTTGCGCCGGTTTCCCCGCACCTTTACCTGCACGGACAGGGTTTTGGGGCCCGCCGTAGCATCCCGGTAGGAAAGGACGGCCGAGTGGAGCCCCGTAGTAGCACCCCGGTCATTAAGCACTGCGTCCAGCGGCAGGTCGAGCGTTAGCTCAACGACCTCGTCCCGGGCAAAAAAAGGGTTGTCGGGCGAGTAGGCGCACACCAGCTCCCGACAGCCGGCCGGTGCCGCGGGCGGCTGGTAAAGCAGCAGGCTCAGGCTTGCCAGAACCGATAGAAGCTGGGGTATCACAGCAACATCACCACTAAAAGCAGCCGCGAAGAGCAGCGTGCTTCGTGAACCGATGAACGGGTAGGAACGGCCTAGCCCGTTGAGCTAAAGCATTTAAAACATAACCGATTATCAACGTTTCAGCAAGCTCTCAATCACCTTTCCCTGGCCTTGGGGAAAGGGAAGTCCAAGCAAATACGCCACCGTGGAAGGTACATCGACCAGGTTAAAGGGCTCGGTGATGGTGCGGCCTTTTTTGAAATCCGGCCCCAGCGCCAATAGGCTAATGTGCCGGCACCCTTCGCAGGCGTCGCCGTGGTCTATCCAGCCGGTGGCCACGCCGTCGAGGTGCCGGCCGTGGTCATTGGTGATGAGCAGCGTCGTGTTGTTTCGGTAGGCTTTGTTCTTGCGCAGGAAATCATACAGCTGCATGATGTACCGGTCGTCGCGCGATATGCCCCGCAGGTAGTTGGGCCAGTTGCCGGCATGGGCAAAGCCATCGGGCTCCATAAAACTGATGAGCACCAGGTTGGGCTGGTATTGGGTCAGAATCCGTTTAGCCGCCACCAGGGTCAGGGAATCGGCGCGGTAGCCGGTGCCGGGGCCGCTCACTCCGCAATCGATGGAGGGCGGGTATTGGTCCTTCCACTCCGGGTTCAGGGTATTGGCCAGGATGTGCAGCTTGTCTTTGCTCGTGATGAGCCAGGCGGCGGTGGCGGGCTTGCCGGTGGCTTTGCGCCACAGCTGGAAAATGGAAGGATTGGCGGGTAGCTCCTGGTCGAAATTGTCGATGGGCTGGTTGACGCCCGTGGTGATGGCCGTGTGCCCGGAGTTGGTATACGTGAAGGCGTTGTTGTAAAAGCTGGAAAAGAACACGCCCCGGGGCTTCAGCTTGGTGGACATATTGGGAATCAAGCCCGGCGTGTTGCCCCAGGTTTCGGAATACCGGGGCCCGTCGATGACCACAATGATGACGTTTTTGGTGCGAATGCGCTTTTTGGGGGGCGCAAAGCCCACGAGCAGGAGCAGCAGCCAGCAAAAGAGCCAGAGCCCAAGCCCAGGCCCAACGGGGCCAGAAGCATGGTAGCGGCTCCGCCGCCCGAGGGGTGCAAGGAAAGCCATGGCGCTCGACGGATTAAGTAGAAAGCCCTATACCAAATTGCCAGCCTTCTCAAATTGGCGGAGGCCTATAAACAACTGGTTAACAAGCAAATTTGGAGGAAAATATCAGCACAATACCCTAATGAATAATTGTTTTAGCTCAACTTAATTGCTTTTCCTACTTCCATAAAGGGGCAGTTGGTTACCGTTTATTGGCTCAATTCCTTAACGTCATTTTATGTTATGACCAGCTGCCACTTCGGGATGGGGCTATGGTGAGGAACCCGCTCTGCTCGACCGCAAGGCCTTCTGATAAATATAATATTATTTATCAGTAAAACAAAATTCATAGGAGCTTCCCATGGGTTTACCTTGCTGCTTTCGTTAATTCAAACAGCTAACTCCAATAGCCTTCCAGTTTAATTGAGCAAGCCCTCTCTCGTGCAGGAGTACTTCAGGCATGCCACAGCCGCGCAGCCCTTTCGAACGCCGCGCCTGCCAAAATATTGGCAAACCCTTGAAAGCCCCAACCCCACCTAGGAGCCGCCGCGCACTAGCGCCGGCCTTGAGCGGCCAGCACAGCCAGCGTTTCCCGATGGCGCCGCTCGGCCAAATCCTGGGCACGCGAAGCCACGGCCCATATGGCAGCCGGAATCCACCCAATGAGGGTGAGGTGGAGCACCCCGCAGAGAATTCCCTTCAACACATGGCCGTTGAGAATCATCGAGATGCCGGGTAACAATATCGCAAGCAACATAAAAAAAGAGAGGGGAAATACAGGCGCAAACCTACAGAATCGAAGTTGCTTTTTTTAGAAGACCAGCCAGAAACTGATTAACAGGCACTTCTGCCCTGCCGCAAGATAGAACGACCCGAAGCAGGTCACCTGAGCAGGAAGTTTCGTATGATGTCTCATGAGCGACGACACTTCCCTCCAACGCTTCCTGGACGCCCAGGAAGCTGCCTATCCCACGGCCCTGGCGGAAATCCAGCGGGGCAAAAAAGTAAGCCACTGGATGTGGTACATCTTCCCGCAGCTGCAGGGGCTGGGCTTTAGCTCAACAGCTCAGTATTATGGCTTAACGGGGGCCAGCGAGGCTGGGGCCTTTCTGCAGCACCCCGTGCTGGGGCCGCGGCTGGTGCGCATCAGCGAGGCTTTGCTCGGGCTGCCTGGTAGCGATGCGACGCGCATTCTGGGCAGCCCGGACGACGTCAAGCTTCGCTCGTCCATGACCTTGTTTGCGTCCTTGCCCAACGCCAACCCCGTCTTTCAACAGGTGCTGGACAAGTTTTTTCAGGGCCACCAGGACCCCAACACGCTGCGCCTTTTAGCCCAACGCTAAGCTCCAGCCGCCTGGGGCAATAGCACTTCGTAGAGCTGGTACTTGCCGGACTTGCCCTTTAGGGCGCGCGAGCAGCTGCGATGGATGAACAATTCGGAGCCGGCGGCTTGTACCACGGCTTCCGACACCAAAAACTGGGTACCCAACTCCTTGTTGGTGCTTTCGATGCGGCTGGCCATGTTCACGTTGTCGCCGATGGCGGCCAGCTTGCGCGAGGTACCCTCCCCTACATGGCCCACCACCACAGGCCCGTAGTGCAGCCCGGCGCGCACCCGGAAGGTGCGGTCGTACATCTGTTTAAGGTAAGGGTTGAGCCGGTCCAGGGCCTGGTACATCGCCTGCACGGCGGCCAGGGCGTCGGCCACGGCCTCGGCGGGGCGCTCCAGGCCGAACACCACCAGCAAGCCGTCGCCCACGTAATCGACGAGGTAGCCGTGGTGCGCGGCGATGGCCTCGTTCATGAGCCGGAAGTAGCGGTTCAGTACGTGGATGATGTCGTAGGGCGGCAGCGCCTCGGCGAAGGGCGTGTAGTTCTCGATGTCGGTGAAGAGGATGGCCAGCTGCTTTTCCTCTCCCAGGCGCTGTCCGGGCGCTTCCAGCTCCTGGCGCGCCATGGCCAGGTCCAGGGCGTCGACCACGGGCCGGCGTATTTCCACATCTCCCTGCACGCAGGTCTGGCAGGCCAGGCGAACTTCAGCGGGCAGATGGAGCTTATCGGCCAGTTCTTGTTCGGCGGCGTTTCGCGGCAGGCAACTCTCCAGCCCTTGCAGGACCACCACCCGGCAAGTAGAGCACCTGGCCCGGCCGCCGCAGGCGTGTACGTGCGGTATGCCAGCGGCCAAGGTGGCCTGTAGTATCGATTGCCCGGGCTCGATGGGAACGGTCTGATGGTCGGGCAATACCTGCAGGGATGGCATACGGGGAATGAAATAGGAGGACAACCGGCAGCGGCAACGTGCAGCCCACAGCAGCAAGGTAGCTACGGAGCAAGAATGGTGAAGAACGACACCGGAAACCACTTTGGCGAAGGGAAACCAGCTGGCGCCCCCTCCGATGCCCAAGAACCCGCCAGCACCCCAAGCTCCCATAACCCAAAATGCCTCAGCCACTCCCGGACGCGGAGCAGCTGAGGCAAGGCATGGAATTGGGCTGAACCTAGTCGGCCAGCAGCTTTAGCAGCTCCTTGGCGGCGGGCTCGGACGAGGCCGGGTTCTGGCCGGTGATGAGGTGGCCGTCGCGCAGGACGTAGGGCTGCCAGTCGGCCACTTTGGAGTAGTCGCCGCCGTTTTGCTTGAGCATGTCTTCCACCAGGAAGGGCACCACGTTGGTCAGTTGCACCGCCTCTTCTTCGGTATTGGTGAAGCCGGCCACCTTTTTGCCGCGCACCAGCGGCGTGCCGTCGGCGGCTTTGGTGTGGCGCAGCGCGCCGGGCGCGTGGCACACCAGGGCCACGGGCTTGCCGGCGGCGTGCATGGTTTCAATCAGCTCAATCGACTTCTTGTCTTCGGCCAGGTCCCACAGCGGGCCGTGGCCGCCGGGGTAAAACACAGCGTCAAACTGTTGGGCCGATACACTGGCCAGCGGCACCGTGTTGGCTAGGGCCCGTTGGGCTTCGGGGTCTTTTTTGAAGCGTTCGGTGGCTTCGGTCTGGGCGCTGGGGTCGTCGCTTTTGGGGTCGAGGGGCGGCTGGCCGCCCTTGGGCGAGGCCAGGGTCAGTGTGGCGCCGGCATCTTTGAACACGTAGTACGGCGCAGCAAATTCTTCCAGCCAGAAGCCAGTTTTCTTGCCCGTGTTGCCCAGTTGGTCGTGCGAGGTCAGCACCATCAGGATATTCATAATCGTCAGTGTAAAAGGTGGAATTGTTGGAAATGTGAGGTAGCTCGGATGATTATTGGGCGGTGGGCTCGGCCACTTTTACCACGGCCTTGCCGGTGTTTTCGCCTTTGAACAAGCCCAGGAACGCCGCCGGAATCTGGTCGAAGCCTTCGGTAATGGTTTCTTCAAATTGCAGCTTGCCATCGCGGTACCATTCGCTGAGCTTTTGTACGCCTGCGGGCCACTGGCTGAAATAGTCGCTCACGATAAAGCCTTTCATCAGGGAGCTGGTGGTGAGCAGCTTGGATTCCGGGCGCGGCCCCACGGGCACGTCGGTGACATTGTACATGGAAATCTGCCCGCAGATGGCAATGCGGGCTTGTTTGTTCAGGTTGTTGTACACGGCGTCGGAGATGGCGCCGCCCACGTTATCGAAGTAGCAGTCCACGCCGTTGGGGGCCGCGGCGGCCAGGGCCTGGTTGATGTCGGGCGTGGTTTTGTAGTTAATGGCTTCGTCGAAACCCAGCTTTTTCAGGTAGGCCACCTTTTCATCGGAGCCCGCCGTGCCGATGACGCGGGCGCCCTGAATCTTGGCCAGCTGGCCCACCACCATGCCCACGGCCCCGGCCGCCCCGGATACCACCACGGTTTCGCCGGCTTTCGGCTGGCAGATATCCAGCAGCCCGAAGTAGGCCGTGAGGCCCGGCATACCCAGCAAGCCCAGGAAATAGCTGATGGGCGCCTGGTCGGTGGGAATACGGTTTAGGCCCTGGCCATTGGAAACGCTGTATTCCTGCCAGGGCAGATTGCCCACCACCACGCTGCCCACTGGCAGCGAATTGAGCTGGCTCTCCACTACTTGAGCTACTACGCCGCCGGTGATGGGCGCGCCCACTTCAAACGGCGGCACATACGACTTGCCCGCGTTCATGCGTCCCCGCATGTAGGGGTCTACGGACACATACAAGGTCTTGAGCAGCACCTGACCAGCCTGCAGGGGTGGCAATTCCTGGGTTTCGAAGCGAAATTGAGCTGCGGTAGGCTCCCCTTTTGGCCGGCTGGCCAAAACGATGGTTTGAGTTTTCATAAAGGACTGGAAAGAAGGACTGCGCCGAGGCAATGCTTTGGGGCGCTGGAGGGGGTTGATAACCGCTGAGGCGCGAAATGTTCCTCGGCCCGCCAACTTCTTCCCTAAAAACCACTACGGCCATCCCCTAATCGGAAAGGCCGTAGTGTTTTGCAATGATGCTTACCTATCGCACCGGAAAACGGGGCGTTTGCCATTTCGGCCCATCAGGTTTCAGCTGGCATGATGGTTTGCATCTTTTCGTTTTGCCGACGCAGGCGCTGGCACAGCACCCGCATCACATTGCGGACTACTTCGGGGCACTCCTCCATCACGTCGTAGAAGTCTTCCTGGTCGATGCGGAAGGCCACTACCTTACACATGGCTTGGGCGGTGGCCGAGCGGGCTTCGGCGTCGAGCAGAGCCAGTTCCCCGAAGAACTCGCCTTTGCGGAAGGTGGTCAGGTGGTGGGAGCCATCGAAAATCCCTACCTCTCCTTCGCTGATGATGAACAGCGAGGTGCCGAGATGCCCTTTCGCAAAAATCTGCTGCTCGGGCTGGAAAGCAACTTCTTTCATTATCGGCATGATGGTACTAAGAACGTTTTCGGGGGTTTCGGCAAACAGCGTGGTGCCTTTGAGCATCAGCACACGCTCACGCGCCGAAACGCTGGATGTGGGGCCTTGAGGTGACATGAGCAGGGAGGCAACAGAGGGGAACAGGCTGATTAATTGGTCGTAGGCGGCAGGCCGCTGAATGGGCAACTGCCGCAGCACCGCAGTGGCATTTTCCTGAATCAGCAAATTGGTACTTTCCAAGTGCGGGTAGAGGTAGGCAACGGTATCGGGCTGCGGGTGCCACTGCTGCAGCGCCAGGCTGATGGTCCAGATGGAGAAGGCGGCCGTGCCGCCGCGCACGATGACGGTCTGGATGCTTTCCGACGCTTTGGTGGGGCCCAGCAAATCATCAAACTTCCGCACCTTGTCGCGGAGCCGGCCCACGTCGAGCATGGCCTGCAGGCCGTGGTACAGCGGGCGCGGAATCAGGTTATCGAGCATTTCGAGGGCGTTGGCCTGCCGCTCGCCGGCAGTGTGGGCCACGCCGCGCTGGGCGTCCAGGATGGGCTGCCGCTCATATACTTGCGCGAGTAGCCCAAAAATGCGCTGCTGGCCTTTGCGCAGCTCGTAGCGGAGGGCCGCCCGGAGCTCGGCGTTGGCGTTCACCATGCCGTGCAGCAGCTGCTGGGCCAGCCGCATCTCCTCCTCCACCAGGCGCTGAAACAGCGGCGTATCGGCTGCTTCCGTGGCAAAGGAGCTCAGGGCGCGCAGCGCGGCGGCGCGGCCCACGAGGTTGGGGCCCTGGGCCAGCTCCACCAGCAGCTGCCGGGCCGCCGGCGTGGCCAGGTGCGCGCACACCTGGGCCAGGCTTTGGAAGCCGCGCGAGTCCGTTTCGCGGGCCAGCGCCTGCTTCAGCAGCGGCAGACTGGCCGCACCAATCTTCACCAATCCGGTGGTGGCATATTTCTGCACGGCCTTGATGCGCAGCAAGGCAATGAGCTGCTCCATCAGGGCCTGGTTGGAAGTTTCGGCCGCGGCCTGCACCGCCGCCGAAACCACCATCGGGTCGGGGTTACAGAGGCTGGTGGTAACCAGCTCTACCTGCTGCTCCGGCGTGAGCAGGTCGACCAGGGCCAGGGCAGCGAGGCGGGAGCTGGTTTCGTCGGATGCCACGATGGCCGCGAGGCTGGCCCGGGCCGGCGCATCGGTGGGCGTGGTTTCGAGCCGGCCCCGAATGGCGCCTTTGCGCACGGCCAGGTCGGGGTGCTCCAGCAAATCGGTGGATTCGGGGTGGCGGCTGGCTAGCTCGCTGGCCGTTTCGCGCAGGGCCGGGTCGGGGTCGGCCATGGCCAAACGGCGCAGCAGGGCAACATCGGCCGACTGGCCCACCACGCTCAGCACCCGGTACCGCACCCGGCTGTCCGTGTGCTTGAGCAGGTGCTCGGCATGTTTCACTACCGCGGCCGCCTCGGCTTTGTGCAGGTAATCAATGGCCTGGATAGCATCCGTGGGGCTAATGCGCGAGCCGTTGTACTCCGTTTCCGGCTGGAAGTGCAGGGCCGAGTCCGAGGCCGCATCTGTGGTAAAGCGCAGGCCCAGGGTGCGCTTTAGCTCGTCGATATACGTCCAGTAGGTGCGCTGCAGCAGGAAGACGGACCCCAGCAGCAGCAGCCCCATCCACACAAACGGCACCCACAGGTTGAGCTCCGGTAGCTGCGGCAGCCCCAGCAGCAGCAGGCCACCCAGTCCGAGGCCCAGCGGCTCGTAAAACCCTTTCACGAGGGAGTGACCTTCCAGCCGCTCGGGCGCAGCCAGGGGCTGCAGCAGCACCAGAAACACGGGCTCGAACACGGCCCGCCTCAGCACTTCCAGCACTAGGTAGAGGCCGCCAAAATAGGCCATCAGGGCGGAGGGCCCCATGTGGGCCGATTGCAGCACCCCAAACAGCAGCACCCCGGCAAAAGCCAGCAGCGGCAGCAGCGCCAGGGTCCAGCGTACGCCCAGCCGGTCGAGGCTGTGGCGCGAAAAGCCCAGCTTAAACAGCATGGCCAGCATGTAGGTGAGGGCCAGCACGCCGCCCACGTACTGCAGGATGGTGGTCTGGTCCTGCAGCTTGTACTTCACGTTCACGAAGAACAGGTACTCTACCCCCACGGCCACGGCCGCAATGGCCGTGAGGCTCAAGCCCATGGCCCGCACCAGCGGGCTGGCCCCAAAAAACTGCCGGAACAGCGGGGTCAGCTCCCGGCCCGATTCGCGCACCGGCCCCGGCCGGGCCACCACCGTCTGGGCCCGGAATGTGGCCCGCTGGATGAACAGCGCCAGCAAGTAGAAGGCCGACGCCGTGAGCAGCAGCGCGTAGAGTGCATTGTGGGCATGCACGAAGATGGTGAGCACCGCGCCGAGGGCCTTGGCCGGCATGTCGCCGGAGCTAATCACGCTAAACAGCCGCCGCCCCTGCCGCACGTTGAACACCACCGACGACATGCCCCAGAACTCCAGGTTGGTGAGCAGGTAAATGAGGCGGTAGCCCGTCATGATGGCCACGGCCGCTACCACCGAAGGCCCGCGCAGGAGCACCAGCCCCAGCACCAGCGTGAGCACCACCGTCACCATGAGCGTGCGCACGGCCAGCGAGCTGAGCTGCAGCTTGCGCTCATAGTAGGCGTATAGCCGGCCCACCACCATCATGGCCACGGCGCCGGCGCAGTAGGCCAGCGGCAGGTTGCGCTCCGGGTGCTCGGCCAGCAGCAGCACGTTGGCTGCCACGTACACCAGAATGGTGCCGATGCCGAGCAGAAAATTGTGCACGAAAAACAGCCAGACGGTCTTGGTCTCGCTTGGCCGAACTCCCAGAAAACGGTACCACTTTTCCATGATATTTTTTCTGATTAAAGCAAGGCTCCGGCAGTACTGCTTCAGCAGCAAAGACGCTGCTTTGGGGCCGGGGCTGCGGCGCTAGCGCAAGGGGTGCTTCTTGATGAGCCCCCCTTTCATGTCGCTCACGCTTTGCATGACGATGAAGGCATGCGAGTCAATTTTATAGATTTCGTCCACCAGGCTAACCACTTCCAGGCGCGTTACCACCGTGAAAATCGCCTCCACTTTGAGGTGCTGGTGCCCGTGGGTGCCGTAGCCCTGGGTGCACTCGTAGACCGTGGCGCCGCGGCGGAGCTTGTCGGTTATCATCCGCCTGATTTCGTTGCTGTGAAACGAGATGATGGTCAGGCCCGTGTATTCCTCGATGCCCACGAGCACAAAATCCACCGTGCGGGCCGCCGATAGATACGCCAGGATGGAATACAGGGCCGTTTCTATCGACAGCAGCCAGGCCGCCACCCCGAAGATGACAATATTGATTACCAGCACAATATCGCCAATAGAGATGGGCAGCTTGCGGCTGAGGTAGAGGGCCAGGATTTCGGTGCCGTCGAGCACGCCGCCGCCGCGCATGGCCAGCCCAATGCCGGCCCCCAGAAAGAAGCCACCGAAGACTGCAATCAGGAGCTTGTCCTGCGTAAGGGCCGGAAAGGAAACCACCAGCAGGGTCCCGGCCAGCGCCAGAATGGTGAGCAAGGTCTTGATGGCGAACTTCTTGCCGAGGTGGTAATAGCCCAGCCCAATAAACGGGATGTTGATTAAGACAATCAGCAGCGACAAGGGCACGCCCGTGAGCTGGCTCACCAGCAGCGAGACGCCCGTCACGCCGCCGTCGATGAAGCCGTTGGGCAGCAAAAAACCTTTCAGGCCCAACGCCGCCGAAAACATCCCTGCCGCCAGGAAAAACCCCTGCAACACCCACTGCCCCACGGCCTGCAGCGAAATGCCAGGCAGCGGGCCCGTGGCGACGGCGGCTGGCTCTGCCACTACTCCCCCACCGGCCGCCGGCGTGGCCTGCCGGGCCAGCTTTCTGGTGCGAAAGCGCGGAGGAAGGAATTGTTCGAGTAACATCACAACCAGCAAAAGCCCGGTAATTACAACGAAAAGCTGCCTGAGCTACTGGCGTACCGCGACCATCGGTGCCGGATAAACCATAGAAAAACAGCCTATTGCCAGTAAATTTTGCTGGCACCGTAGAGTTCAAAGCGCAAGCCAAGCCGTTATCTGGCATAGGCTTGAAGCTGGCGCCTGTTCTGCTTCCTCCTATCGAGGAAGCCATGTGATGAGCATGGTCCGGGCCTCCTGCCCCAACCACCACGGGCCCGCCCGGTCCCATGGTAATAATTGTAGCAGGAGACTTGCTAAAGATATAAAATTAATTTAAAAAAAAGGCAGAATAGTTCAGATTGAATTAACCATTTCGCTTACCCTTACCGGCAGTGAAATCCGAAACTGCGAGTACTTCCCTTCCTCGCTCTCTACCTCCATGGAGCCGCCGTGCTCTTTGGTCACAATGTCGTAGCTCAACGAGAGGCCCAGCCCCGTGCCCTCGCCGGTGGGCTTGGTGGTGAAGAAGGGCTGGAACACCTTGGCTTGCACGCCCGCCGGAATGCCATTGCCATTGTCGCGCACCAGAATCTGCACGGCGCTCGCGGTGCGCCGGGTTTGCACGCACACTTCGGGGCGGTAGCTTTCGCCGATTTGCCGGCTTTTTTCGGCCACGGCGTAGAAGGCGTTGGTGAGCAGGTTGAGCAGCACGCGGCTCAGGTCCTGGGGCACCACCCGCAGCGGCAGCATGCCCGGGTCGAGGTCGGAGATAAGCACGGCGGTAAAGTTCTTTTCCTTGGCCCGCCAGCCGTGGTAGGCCAGCCGCAAGCTGTCTTCGACCAGTGCGTTCAGGTCCGTTACCTGGGGCTCGCCGTTGCTCGAGCGGGAGTGCTCCAGCATGCGCTTCACAATGAGGTCGGCGCGGTGGCCGTGCTCATGAATCTTGCTTTGATTCTGGGTCAGCTCCTGCAGGAGCTGGTCGATGGTGTGCTTGCCGCCCACCGTGAGGGGCTCCTTGGCCAGCTCCATTTCCAGCTCGGCCGCCAGCTCCACGCTCAGGTCCGAGAAGTTGGTGACGAAGTTGAGCGGGTTTTGAATTTCGTGGGCCACGCCCGCCGTTAGCTCGCCCAGGCTGGCCATCTTCTCGCGCTGCACCAGTTGGGCCTGGGTGGTTTTCAGCTCGGTGAGGGTGCGGTCCAGGGTGTCGCGGTGGGCGGCTATCTCCACGTTCTTTTCCTGCAGGCGGCGGTTGGTGCGCAGCTTCAGGAAGATGTTGCGCAGCAGCAGCGCCACCACCAGCACCACGCCCACCAGCCCGGCTAGCAGGCCGTAGAGCTGCATGCGCTGCCGGGCGGCCGTTTGGGCCTGCAGCTCCCGGGTTTTGGTGAGCAAGTTTATCTGAGCCTGCTTCCGGTCCAGCTCGTACCCGAAGCGCAGGGCACTGGTACGGCGCTGGGTGTCTTCGCCCGACAGCGAATCGTTGTAGGCCATGTGCAGGGTGCGGTAGCGGTAGGCCTGCTCAAAGTTGCGGCGTAAGGCATAGGCCCGGGCCAGAATGTCGGCCGCTTTGCGAATGTTGTCCTTGCTGCGGGCTTGCTCGCTGAGCGTCAGGCTCTGGTGCGCCAGGGCCAGGGCGCTGTCGGGCTGCTGGGCCAGCAGGTAGGCCTGGGCCAGCATCAGCTCCACCAGGGGCAGATTGTAGTCGTCGTGGGTGGCTTGCACCAGCTGCCGGGCCCGCAGCCCGTGCGCCAGCGCCTCGGCCTGGTGGCCCAGCATGCCGTGCACTTGGGCCAGATTGGTTTCGTTGCCTATCTCCCCCGACGTATCGCCCAGTTCCCGGCTCAGGGCGAGAGCCCGCTGGTAGTACGCCAGGGCCTGGGGCCATTTGCGGAGCTGCTCGTACGAGTTGCCCAAGCCGTTGAGGGCCGTGAGCACCACTTGCTTGTCGCCGGTGCGCTCCCCCCTTTTCAAGACAACCCGCAGCACCGCCAGCGCTTCCGCATAATTGCCCATGGAATAGTAGATGTCGCCCAAATTGGCCTCGAGGCGCGTAACCGTTTGGGCATCGCCGGCTTTTTCGGCCAGCGGCAGGCCTTTGAGAGCAGCCGCCAAGGCGGGCGCCGGGTTGCCCTGCAGCATGTGAATCAGGCTCAGCTGCAGCCATGCTTTTCCCTGCCCTCGGGGGTCGGCACGGCTCTGGAAAAGGCGCAGGGCTTGCAGGGCATACGTTCGCGCCTGCTCGAACTGGCTCTGCCGGCGCAGCCCGATGCTTATGGCCAGTCGGGCTTCGCCCTCCGCCCGGGAGTCGTGCAGCTGCCGTGCCAGCTCAAGCGCCTGATAGCTCAATTTTGTGGCCTGGGCGGCATCCGTGGCCCGCAGCTCCTGGGCCAGGGCCAATAGCCGGCGCACACCAGCGGTATCCAGCCGGGAGGGTTGCGGCCGTTGCTGGCGCCGGGCTGTTTGGGCTGAAGCTGGTGCCGGAAGCGTCGGTTGAGCTAAACCCAAGAAAAACAGAACAATGTATGCTTTCATGCTGAGGCATTAATAATCGAGTCAGCCCAGGGTCTACATGCACTTGTTCGCTTTCACCTTGCGTAGGGAAAGTCCAGGATGCTCGTTCATCTTAAGCCACAGCCACTTAGTTCATTCTTAAGCCAGCTGCTTACTTGCCCCAATCGCGCCGCAGCATTGCTGCGTTGTTGAATACTGAGAATCAGTAATTCGGATTGTGAATCACTAAGCCGATTGAGTCAGAATCGGTCAACATATCGGTTGAGGAGTCTGCCCCTTTGTGGTCGTGCAAGTAGAAACTATAGAATTTAGTATCTCCTGGAATTACACCCTTCGCATTTTTACCAAATTCAGGCAAAGTGCGTTTGTCTTCTTTAATAGCTAGCCCTAGGCCTTTTAATTTATCGTAAATGCTATCGAAATCCTCCTTCTTATCGCAGTGAATAAAAGTGTGAGCCCCTTTTCCCTCTCCTACTTCAACTTTAAGCGCATTGCCAGGCACTCCCCATTCCCCTTTAGAGGGATTAACTCCCTTTTCGCCAAGCCCTTGGTTTATAACGTCAATCAAGTCAGGTAACAGTGTTTCGGGAGCATGAAGTGTGGTATCCATTTTTCGTGGGGGTTATGAGGCCAGGTTTGTAAGCGGGTTTCAATGCTGCGCTTAAGTTACTGAAATACTTTCAATTAATCATTATAGAATAATATTAAATCTGCAAATTATCATGCGCGCTTCAAGCAAACCTCACCCATAGGTGGGTTTTAGTGTCACTATATGAACTTATTGCAAAAAATTAGAAATATATAGCTAATTTTGAGCACCAACATTGAAACCTGAGCTATTTTTCGGCCTATTTCGTAGCAGCCTTACTCACCTCAACTACTTCCAACATGCGTTACGCCTACCTCCTTCCGCTTGCCCTTGTGATGGGCTGCGCCGCTACCGAAAAACCAACTGCTGAAACGCCTGCCGTAACCCGCGCCCTGAAAGTGGACCGCGCCTTCGACGTGCCCGCCCTGCTGGGCATGAACGCCAACCAGATTGCCCAACCGCTAACCGGCCAATCCATTCGGCCCGACCATGACCGCACGCCCCGCGAGTCGGCCACGGGCGGGACGGAAGCGCTGTACACCTACTGGCGCGATACCACGGCCCTGAAGGTCAGCTACAACCCCGAAACGCTGCACGTCAACAGCTACTTTATCAAGACCAAATCCGGCCACGCATCGGACTACAACGCGCTGCTGAAACTGGCCAATGTCAGCAAGTTTGATAAGCGCCTGACCATCGAGCCCATTGCCTCGGTAGCCAACCCAAAGCTCTACACGGGCGTGAAGCTGGTGCCGCTGCAGTAGCCCGCCCAGGGGCCTACCCGTTGCGCTTCCTGTGTAAGTTGCGCCCATGCACAAAGGACGACTCGAAGCTTTCAGCGATGGCGTGCTGGCCATTATCCTCACCATTATGGTGCTGGAAATCAAGGTGCCGCACGGGGCCGATTTTGCGGCCCTGAAACCGCTGTTGCCCACGGTGCTCAGTTATGTACTGAGCTTCATTTACATCGGTATTTATTGGAGCAACCACCACATGATGCTGGCGGGCACCAACCGGATTTCGGGTGGCATACTTTGGGCCAACCTGCACCTGCTGTTCTGGCTGTCGCTGGTGCCTTTCGCAACCGGCTGGATGGGCGAAAACCACTTCGCCCGGGCCACGCTGGTGGTGTATGGCGTGGTGCTGCTAATGGCCGGGCTGGCTTACTTAATAATGCAGAACTGCATCATTGCCATCGAAGGACCCAATTCGGTGCTGGCCCATGCCATTGGGCGCGACCTGAAGGGCAAATCCTCGGGCCCGCTCTACGCAGCGGGCATAGCTGCCAGCTTCTGGAACCCGTGGGTGGCGGGCGGCATCTACATTGGCGTAGCGCTGATGTGGCTGATTCCGGACCGGCGGATAGAGCGCACGCTGGCGGCAAGCGAAGCGGAGCTAAAAAAAGTAAAATAGCCACTACTCCACGGCCCCAATCCCAGTCTGCTACAGCTGCTACAGCACCGCAGTGGCTGAATGGTGCTAGGCCATTTCCTGGATTGTCAATGCTTACTGCCTCTTCAAACGGCGTGATTCAATAGCTTCCAGTCAACCAGAAAATTGACCTTACGGTAGCACCAAGCGCGTGCAAGAACGAATGTCGAGTACCTTGAACCGGTAAACCCAGCCGCTTTGGCGTCCAGCTCAATTGCTTATGAATAAGCTTTCCCCTTTGCACTCGATTACGCCACGGCTGCTGCCGGTTGGGCTGCTGGTCCTGGCCCTGGCCAGCTGCCAATCCAAGTCTACCAATGAAACTGCTACCACCACGGCCACCCCGCCCGTCGAGGCCACGGCCGGCGACTCCGCCGCAATTACAGCGGCGGAAGTGGGCAGCTACCTCAAAGCTGTGTCCTCGGAGGAGATGCAGGGGCGCAAGCCGTTTACACTGGGCGAAGAGCGCATTACCAACTACCTGGCGGCGCAGTTCAAGCAGTTGGGCTTACAGCCCGGGCCTAATGGCAGCTACTTCCAGTCGGTTCCGATGGTGGAAATCAGCGTCACGCCGGCCCCAACCATGCAGATTGCGGGCAAGGGCCAACAGCTGACCTTGCAGTACAAGACCGATTACGTGGTGTTTACGCAGCGCGAGCAGCCCACCGTGGCCGTCACCAACTCGCCGCTGGTCTTTGCTGGCTACGGCGTGGTGGCGCCCGAATACGGCTGGGACGACTACGCCGGCCTCGACGTGAAGGGCAAAACCGTAGTGGTGCTGGTGAATGACCCGGGCAATGCCGGCAACGACAGCACGCTCTTCAAGGGCAAGGCCATGACCTACTACGGCCGCTGGACCTACAAATACGACGAAGCCGCCCGCCACGGGGCCGCAGGCATCCTCATCGTGCACGACACCAAGCCCGCCGCCTACCCCTGGAGCGTGGTGCTGAGCGGCGCCGTGGGCCCCAAGCTGCGCCCCCAAACGCCCGACCGCGGCGCCAGCAAGTGCGCCATGGAAGGCTGGCTGACGCTCGACGCTGCCAAACGCGTCTTCACGGCTGCCGGCCAGAACTACGAAGCGCTCTATGCCGCTGCCAACCAGCGCGGTTTCCGGCCCCGGGCCCTGGGCCTCAGCATGAGCACCAGCCTGCAAAACAAGCTGCGCCGCCAGACCTCCAAAAACGTGTTGGCCGTGCTCCCTGGTACCACCCGCGCCGGTGAATACATCATCTATTCGGCCCACTGGGACCATTTCGGCGTGGGCAAAGCCATTGCCGGCGACTCCATCTACAACGGCGCCGTGGACGACGGCACCGGCCTGGCCGCCCTGCTCAGCATCGCCAAAGCCTTCCAGACGGCCAAAGTGAAGCCCGCCCGCAGCATCGTGTTCCTGGCCGTGACCGGCGAAGAGCAGGGCTTGCTGGGCTCGGGCTACTACGCCCAGCACCCGCCGTTTCCGCTGGCCAAAACCGTGGCCGACCTCAACATGGACATGCTCTGGCCCTACGGCCGCATGAAGGACCTCACCGTTATCGGCTACGGGCAGTCGGAGCTGGAAGACTACGCCCGCGCCGCCGCCAAGGAGCAGGGCCGGTACGTGCTGCCGGACCAAACGCCTGAAACCGGCATGTTCTACCGCTCCGACCACTTCAATTTTGCCCACGTGGGCGTGCCCTCGCTCTACGCCAGCGGCGGCTACGAAAGCCGCGCCCACGGCAAGGAATACATCGCCGAAAAGCGCCAGAACTACACCACCAACATGTACCACAAACCCGCCGACCAAATGGACCCCAGCTGGGACCTCACCGGCGTGGCCGAAGATGCGCAGCTCTACTTCCGCGTCGGCCAGCGCCTGGCCAGCGAAACCACGTTTCCGAAGTGGCGCGAAGGCTCAGAGTTTAAGGGCGTGCGGGATAAGATGGTGGGGAAGTAGCAGGTCGGCCCGAATGCTGAGACGCGAAGTGTCGCGTCTCTACATTTTATCTATAAAGGCCTTCGCCATTGTCTTGGTCTGCTTCCCAGCGGCTCGGATTGGTTAGAATATAATGTTGTATACGCTCCAGCTCGTTTTGATTGCGGACTACCCTTTCGTGAAACCTAGCCTGCCATTGAAATTCAATTTCATGGTAACGGGCATAGTTTGTTACAGCCGATTTAAATCCTCGAATTACCGAGGCCAAATTCCGAGACTGAGGCCCAAACTGGTTTTCGTAGGCGTGTAGAGACGCGACACTTCGCGTCTCCTCGTCCGCGCCGTTAACAATATCCTTATCAAATAGCAAAATCCCATGCAAATGGTCTGGCATCAGAATAAAAGCATCCAACTGTACAAACGACGTATGATGCGGAATAGCGGACCAACATTCAGCAGCCTTCTTTCCTAACGCAGTCGCTTGCAGAAATGCAGCGTTCCAATCATTATCCGGCACCTCAATATTTCCAAAATAAGGCTGTCGATTTTTGGTGCAAACGGTAATGAAATACATACCGCTTTGACCGTAATCATAACCAGGCAGGCGCGCAGAAGGAATGCGGTATTTGTCCTGAAAAAGCGGCGGCTCCTGCATTGTAAAAATGTAGAGACGCGACACTTCGCGTCTCGGCGTTGAACGATGATTAGCGAAGCCAAAGTTAGTTCTGTCGCAATCGTACAACGCCGAGACGCGAAGTGTCGCGTCTCTACATTCGTTCTATAACGCGGCTAGCTCTCTAGCGCGAACGCGCACCAATACCCCCAAAGACTGTCTTGATACAAAGGGTGCTACTACGCTGAGGGCGAACCAGAGCCTAGTAAGTTCAGCCCAATGGGAAGTAGGTTTGTGTACAGCTAAGCCACTTCTCACTCGCCTCCCTCCCGTTTTTACCGCTGCTCCACGTGCCTGATACCACTCCTGCCGCTGGCCCTACCGGCCCCACCCTGAATGATTTTGCCAGCTTCTACCTCTACGGCCTCACCAACAGCCCCTACCAGCAATCCGCTGACATTGCGAAGTTTGGCGAGCTGTACAACCTCGTCATCGGTGCCCATGGCGGCTTGAGCATCGGCAGTTCCTTTCACCCCTACCAGCTGCTGAATCCCGCGGGTGTGTCGGTGTGGTACACGGCTTTCGCGCAGTTCTACGCCCAGCCCAACCGCATCGAAATGTTCGGGGAGATGACCCTGGAGAAAGCCCAATTTCTGGTGGCACCGCCGGCCTCGTTTGCCGAGTTTAACGTATGGCCCGACACTCGCCTGACCAGCACCGAAAACCCGGTTTTCAGCCGCTATATCCCCTTCGTGCTGCCGTTTCTGGTGCGCAAAAGCCCGGACGCGCTGCGCTGGGACGCCGAATTTGCGGCCGCCGATGGCGACCGGGAACGCATCGGCTGGTATCTGGAAGACGTCAAGCAGGCCATCCAATTCGTGCAGCCCGCCCCCGCCATCGTACTGGGTTTTGGGGAATTTGACGAGCAGCACCCAGAGGGACTGATTGAGCGGTTTATGAGTTACCGCGAAATGCTGAAATAGGTGAATGCTGCGGGACAGCACGGCCGGGTTTATCGTGGCAGTCAGTTACTTTTGTGGGCTCAATTCATTGTAGGTTGCCCGCAATCTTCCTGTACTCATTTATTTAAATCCCACCTATGCCCACTTTTCCTCTTTTAGTGCGCCGTCTACTCACCATTTGCCTCTTGAGCTTGCTGGCCGGCACCGCAATGGCTCAGCCCACCGGCAAGGCCGCCAAAGGCCGCAAGCGCTATACGTTTGCCCAGAAAGATGCCGTGTCGCCCTACGTGCAGAACGTGACCAAAAACACCGACGAGGAGCAGGACGTCGACGGTTCTTTTACCCGCCTGGGCTACCGCTCCTACAATGATTTGCTGACCGAAATCAACGCGCTACGAAAACTGAAGGATTGGGCTGATACGACCTACCAGCGCCGCGTGGCCGCCATTCCCGCTGGCGGTGCCTTGCTGGTCACCATCCACCGCCAAGGCCCCAAAAACGCTGATTTAGCCAACCTCACGCTTACCGTTACTTCCAAAGACGGAAAGGAAGTCTTCGCCCAAACCTTGGAGCCCGGCAACGGCCGTTTCTTCGGCCGCGACCTCTACATGGCTCAACGCGCTATCCCTTTCCCTAAAATGGATGCCCAGGAGTTGGCCGTGAGCATCCGCGACGCCAAGCTTTATCAGACGTTCGATTATATCCTAAACTTGCCAGCGGCGCAGTAGGGAACCTCACCCCCGGCCCCTCTCCAAAAGAGAGGAGAGCCGAACGGTAAGCCAATAAAAGGCCCGGCTCAATTGAGCCGGGCCTTTTTATTTAAATTGAGATTGAGCTGAAACTTGGTGCCGGGGCTCCCCTCTCTTTTGGAGAGGGGCCGGGGGTGAGGTTCCCCTACGACTTCCGCAGCCGCACCCACTGCACGGCAATCACCGTCTTGGCATCCTGCAGCGGCTCAGCCACCAGTTGGTCCCAAGTGAAGTCCACCATTTCAATATTCTCGTTTTCCTCAACCAGCCCGCCGCCATCGCCGCTGCGGTGGCTCACCTCGGCGTAGTACACGGTGATTAGTTCGGAGCTGGTGCCGGGCGAGGGCCACATGTCCACGATTTTTTCCAGCTTGTCGATTTCGTAGCCCAATTCCTCGTGAATCTCGCGGCGCACGGCCGTATCAGGGGTTTCGTCGCCGTCTATCATGCCAGCGGCTATCTCCAGGATTTCGGCTTCGGGGCCGATGCGGAACTGGCGGGTGAGCACGTACACCTGCCGGTCGGTGTCGTAGACCAGCGCGGCCACGGCCTTGCCGGGCGCAAACTGCTCGCGCTTGAGCTGGGTGTCGCCGTCTTGAACGATAAGTTGATTGACTTTGTAATGGCCGTTGAATACGCGGCTCCGCTCAATAATCTGCATGGTGGGGAAGCAATGTTGTACCTTTGTAGAAACCAGGGCCGCCGTCGGAGCAGCCCGCCGCCCGGCTGTGCCGGGCAAAGCCCCGCGCCTCGGCTGCCTCCGCAAGTAAGCGCACCTCACCCCAACTTCTCTTCATTCAGGGAACATGACGGCCTCCGACGAGCCGCCAACCCCGCCCACGCCTGGCGCAGTCCGGCGTGGCCATGCCCGCCTATGCCAACGCGTTAGGCGCACCCTACTGTTCGGCAGGCCCGTGTCTGCCAGACTCCTAACTTAAGTACCCAGTACCAAACACTACACATGACGTTTGACGATTTAAATCTGATTGACCCCATCCTCAAAGCCCTCAAAGAGGAAGGATACACCACCCCCACCCCCATCCAGGAGCAAGCCATTCCGCACGTGCTCGAAGGCAAAGACCTCCTCGGCGTGGCCCAAACCGGCACCGGCAAAACGGCGGCCTTCACCGTGCCCATCCTGCAGGTGCTGCACCGCACGGCCCAGGTTTCCAACCATGCCCCGCGCGCCATTCGCTGCCTCGTGCTCACGCCAACCCGCGAGCTGGCCATCCAAATCAACGAAAGCTTCGGCGCCTACGGCCGCCACCTGAGCCAGATTCGCCACACCGTTATTTTCGGCGGCGTGGGTCAAAACCCGCAGGTAGCGCAGCTCAAGCGCGGCGTGGAAGTACTTATCGCTACTCCCGGCCGCCTACTCGACCTCATGAACCAGGGCTTCGTGGACCTGCGCCAGGTGGAAGTATTCGTGCTCGACGAAGCCGACCGCATGCTGGACATGGGCTTCATCAACGACATCAAGCGCATCCTGCCCAAGCTGCCCACCAAGCGCCAGACGCTGTTTTTCTCGGCCACCATGCCCGGCCAGATTCAGGAGCTGGCCAGCACCATCCTGCGCCCCAACCCCGTGCGCGTGGCCGTAACGCCCGTCAGCAGCACCGCCGATACCGTTACGCAGTCGGTTTACCTGGTTGAAACCAACGACAAGCCCGCCCTGCTCCGCCACATTCTGGAGGACAAAGGCATCAAGCGCGTCCTGGTTTTCACCCGCACCAAGCACGGCGCCGACAAAGTGGTGAAGGCTCTAGCCGCCAACCAGATTCAGGCCGAAGCCATCCACGGCAACAAAAGCCAGAACCACCGCCAGCGCGCCTTGTCCAACTTCAAGGCCGGCAGCACCCGCGTGTTGGTGGCCACCGATATCGCCGCCCGCGGCATCGACGTGGACGAGCTGACCCACGTTATCAACTACGAAATCCCGAACGAGCCCGAGACCTACGTGCACCGCATTGGCCGCACCGGCCGGGCTGGGGCATTCGGCACCGCGTTTTCCTTCGTGGAAGACGAGGAGCGCGCCTACCTCCAGGATATCCAGAAGCTCATCAGCCGTCAGATTGACGTGGAAGCCGAGCATCCATTTACTTCGGGCCGCATCAAGCCCGTTATGCTGCACGGCAACGAGCGCATCATCCGGCCCAAGGGCCCGGCTGGTCGTCCGGCCCGTTCCGGCCCCCGCGATGGCGGCAATGGTGGTGGCGGCCGTTCCGGCGGTGGCCAGGGCGGTGGGCGCCCCAGCAGCAACCAAGGCGGCGGCCGCCCCAGCGGCGAGCGTAGCCGTCCGGCGGCTCCGGCCGGCGGCGGTCATTCGGATACGGCTCGCCGCTTCGGCAGCGGCGGGGCCCGCGTGAACGTGGGTGGCAACCGCGAAGGTGGCGACCAGGGCGGCCGTCGTCGGGGCGATGCCGGCGGCACGCGCCGCGGCTCGTTCTAGGCAACGTCCTCAAGTAAAAGCAAAACAGCTCGGAAAACTTTTTCCGGGCTGTTTTGCTTTTTAAGGCAGATTACGTGCTTACCCACGAATACATTATTCTGTTTGCTCATGGCTCAGTCCACGCTTCCCGTTATCCAGGCCCTGCGCGACACGGCGCACCGCCTCGCCACCCAAGCGCCCTACCAGTGGGGCCACATGGGCAGCTGCAATTGCGGTCACCTGGCCCAAACGGTGACGCGCCTCACCAAGGCCGAAATCCATGCCCGGGCCATGCAGCGCTACGGCGACTGGGAGCGGCAGCTCATCGACTACTGCCCCACCAGCGGCCTGCCCATCGACCAGACCATCGATGAGATGCTGGCCCTGGGCTTCACGCGCGCCGACCTCACCCACTTAGAGAAAATTTCTGACCCTACCATTCGCGCTGCCATTCCCTTTGAGCGCCGCGACGCCCTGCGCCACAACCAGCGCGACGACGTGGTGCTCTACCTCCGCACCTGGGCCGACCTACTGGAGCAAAACCTACTGGCCGGCATTACCCTGCCCAACTTCAGGCCAACCCCCACGCCGAGCCCAGCCCTGGAAAGTGTAGCTTCGGATGTATAAGACCGCAGTCGCCAGGTAAGCCGTGCCCCTTCTTCGGGGCCAAGCCGACTTAAATATGCAAACCCGCAAAAAGCCCCTGCCAAATTTTGGCAGGGGCTTTTCATTTTTATCGGATGCAAGCCAGGGGCAGTTGAGTTGGCTGGCCGCTAAACTCCTAGATTAACGGGTGACGTTGGAGCGCTGAGCTTCGCGGTAGCCTTCGGCACGGTGCGCGCGTTTGTAGGTAGCGTCGGCATTGGGATCTTTCTCAGCGTCGGGGGCCTGCGAGCAAGAGGCCGTCAGGAACATTGCCGCGGCAGCGGCCAACCAAAGATTTGTGCGGGTCAGTTTCATGCTGCGAAGGTAACCGCTCCGCGCCAAACGCACAACCGAACCAGCAGCGCTTACTGAGCCCAAGCTCAACTCTCCTGTTCCAATTCAACCGCAACACCGGAGCCATTTCGGCAGAATCATTAGGCACCAACAAAGGGAAAACCAGCATTTACAAATGACAACCAACCAACTTTGGTTTACCTAAACTAATGCCGTTAAGGCTTCACCCACGCATCGACTATCCTATCCAAATTAGCCAAGCACAACTTAGCTACATCCGGCTGTTGAGCTGTTAGAATCCAGCTCAACATCGATTCACAAGCGCTCAATCGGTTAGTATTAAAAATAAGCAGGGCTCCTCACTCATTGTGTTTATATGAGCCTGGCAGGTGCCCATATTCTTAGCACCACTCCCCGTATAACTAAGCTACGCCATTAAGAACAGGTGCCATCTAACTTAGGTATGGGGTTACTGACCTGAACAGCAAACCAAGTATAAATGCATTCAATATCACCTAATCCATTGGTTTCATTAGCTAAATCAAATTAATTGAAATAGAGGTGTTTATGATACATAAATGAGTTCCAAAAGCCTTATCCGTTAACTAGCCACGGAAATTAGTATCCTTATAAGCTGAATATATAAATAATACTAACGCATTAACTCATTACCAAGTCAATTCCTGGAAAGCAAAATAGCTCGTATTGTCAGGCTGACAAATTGTGCTATTACAAGCTGACCTTATAATTAGCTAGTGTCGCTATCCAAACCAATGCAGCAACCTACTCCTTCTTTAAACCTGGCCTACGCCAGCCATAATGAAGCGCTAGCAAAGTCGCTGAAGCCTACGGTAGGCACGCTGTAGGCACGCTGTAGGCAGGCAGAAAGGCAGCCAAATGATGCAGCTACTGACCCGCTTTGTTATAAGCAAGGTGACCCGGGTCTACTCCAATCCCAGAATAGCAAACCGTCTCCATTCCCAAACATTTGGAAATGGAGACGGTGCCTCAGCAGACCTATAGTCGGCAGCCCGGAAGAGGGATTTTGTTTACTCGGGCTGATAATCCGCAAAGGACCCGTCGCGATAGAAAATCACGATTCGCCGAATCGGCTTTTCAGTCCTTTCGATTAATGCGGCAGCCGTGGGGTCGACAGCTGGTTGAGCCGGAGCAGCTTCTACAGCTACCGGTGGCACTACCGTTGCCGTAGGGCTGGTAGCAGGCGCAGGGGGCGTTTCAACGGCCGGCTGTGGCTGGGCCACCAGCGGAGCAGCAGATGGCGCAGGGGCAGCATTAGGCCGCGAAGTGGTAAACCGCTTAGGTACTGGGTACTTGGCACCTGTATTGACCGGGCGGGAAATGGGCCCAGTAGGGGCAGCGACAGCAGTTCGTGGGCTACGAGGAGCCGGGGTAGCTGGTGCCTCGGCAACGACCGGAATTGCATCTGGCGCCGGGGCCGGCTCCTTTTCGGGTACTTGAGGAGCTTGTTTAGGCGGCGCCACTGCCTGTATGGCTGCCGCGGGGGCAGCAACAGTAGTAACCGGAGCAACAGCCGCCGCTAACATGGGCCCGGTGCCATTGAGCAGCCATGGCATGGATAAGTCAGGCATGGCCGCCAGAATGCGCTGCACCACCTCCAAACTAGGCTTGTTGCGACCGGACAGAATATGACTCACAATCGGCCGAGCAATGCCAATGGCATCGGCAAATTGAGTAGGAGTAAGCTGACGGGTTTCCAACAGCGTCCGGATACGCTCGACCATGGCAGTTTGTTTGATTACAAATCTACCACATAATTTCTGACATGAAGAAAAATATTTTTTTACAACTCTTGACTTTGATTACAATTCTTTCATATGTTTGCATTACATTTCTATATCATCTCAAAAGAACATGGATACAACCTTTTATCCGGCCGTTATAATTGTAATCAATTTGGCCAGTGTGTGTATTGCTTGTGGAGTTATATATATGGTAACGCGTAAGAGCCCGGCAACTGCGAAGTTGTCGGGCTCTTATATATCCTGGCACCGCTTGGATAACGAAGCCAGAAAGATTCAGTCGGCACGCAGCCGGCTAATCGAAGTACTCGCGGGCTAGCGCCTTATCATGGCCATAGATGTCATCGCGGAAGTGGGGGTGGCCATCGGCATCGGCCCACGCCGTGAAGTATACCAGGTACACGGGTAATTTGGTCTTGAGAGGGACGTACTTTTCCCGGCGCCGGGCCACCGTATCGAGGATGGTTTGCTGGTCCCAGCCCGGCTTATCGCGCAGCAAGTAGGTGGCCAGCCGCAGGGGGTCCTGCACCCGCACACAGCCGTGGCTGAAGCTGCGCAGGCTCTGGGAAAACAACTCGCGGTGCGGCGTATCGTGCAAGTACACGTCGTTGGAGTTGGGGAAGATGAACTTCATATTGCCCAAATCATTCTCCGGCCCGGGCCGACGGCGCAACGTGTATTTGAAGTTTTCCTCCGTCACCCCAGCCCAATCGATAGAGGAGGGGTCCACCGCCACGGCCTTTTTGCCGTAGCCTTTCACCACCTCCATGTCGAGGTGGTCAATGTAGTGGGGGTCGGCAATCAGCTTATCCTTGAGCTCATTTTCGATGATGCTAAAGGGCACATTCCAGTAGGGAGCCAGCACCACGTACTCCATTTTATCGCTAAAAATGGGGGTCTCGTGGAGGCTTTTGCCCACGATGACACGCATGTTGAAGGCCTCTTTGCCGTTCTCAATTACGTGCAGGGTATACTCCGGAATGTTAACCAGCAGGTAGCTCGGCTCGAAGCGCTTGGGGAGCCAGCGCCACCGCTCCATGTTCAGGATGATTTGGTCGATACGGGAGCCGATGGGCACGTTGAGCTGGCGCAACGTTTCGCCGCTTACAATGCCATCGGGCCGCAGCCCGGCATCCTCCTGGAAGGTCTTCACGGCGCTCACCAAATCGGGGCCGTACACCTGCTCGACGGGAGCCACGGCGGCTTTTCCAGTCTTGGCGCTATCTCTGAGCGACACTGGCATCGCGGCTGGAGTGGTCGCCGGCTGGGTGCCACCAGGGCTGCCGGCACCACCCAACAGGCGCTGCCGCAACGCAGGCACGGCCGGCGACGACTGCCCCGGTTTGAGCTTCAACGTGGCCGGTAATACGGGCCAGCCGCCGGCCCGCTCCTGCGCCCGGTAGGCCGCCAGGGCCTTGCGCAACTGGTCGTACTCGGGGTGCAGGGGCGCAAATTCGTAGTAGTTGTAGCGGCTTTTTCGCTCTCCCAAAAAGGTAAGCAGGGCCTTATGCAGCTTGATTTTGTTGGGCTTTACCTGCCACGCCGTGTTCTTCGAATCGCGCGGATTGGCAGCGCCCCGGTAGTAATCAGAAGCCCACTTTAGGTAGGTGCCGGTAAGGGCAACGTCAATCTTTCGCTCCAACGCATTGCGGCGCGCCGAATCAGCCCGAACCTGTTCCAGCTCGGCGAATAGCTTCTTAAAGTCCTTAACCTGGTAGTCTTTAGGGTCAAGACCTTCTTCCTTAGCTTTAGCAATGATGTTCTGTAACGTCTGGGCCTGGGGCACCAACTGATGGTCCTTGAACCAGCCCAACTTGAATTTTCGCTCTCGGTAAAAACGCCGGGCCGCAAGCAGCTGTGCCTTGAAGGCCGGTTCGGACCGGATAGTGTTGATGACATACGTGCTGTCGACCAGGGGCTGCGGACCGGCGGCCACGGAAGCGGCCGACTCGCCCGCGGAGCCATCTGCAGACTGGCCCTTATCGGACCCGCAGGACTGCAGCGTGGCGCTGCCAAGCGCCACTAGTAGCAGCGCCCACAGCAGGGAAGTAAAACGAAACAGAAGGGACATTGAGAGAATTAAAACGGAGAGAACAAAGGCCTCGGGCAGTCGCAAGGGGCCGGGCGGTGAATTGCCAAGCGGGGCGAACCTGAACCGGGCCGCCCGCAGGCAGTCCTAACGCAAAGTACGCAACCGTAAGGCATAGCTTGGCCTTATAACGGCCGTTATCATGCCAAGTTCGTACTCCAAGCACCCCAAAATAGAAGTTGCCACCCGGCCGGACACCGCGAAAAGGATTTTCGGCTGCGCTCTTGCTCCGGCGTTCAGAAGCTGAAGCACAAATAACGAGGGAGTTGCGAGGCGCGCCGGGCATTGAGCTAATACTTAGTTCCTCAGTTGGAACCCCGCACGCCACACTTCAGGTAATTTTTTCTGTTTCTTCAATCTCTGCTTTTTGATTCCCTCCCTTATGGTTTCTCCTACTACTTCGGCCTCTCCTAATACTTCGCCGGTCGCCTTGCCCACCGACCCGCACAGCTACGCAGGCTCAAGCCCGGTGCGGGTCCAGCACCTGTTGCTTGAGCTGGCCGTTGACTTCGACAGCCGCACCCTGGCGGGCAGCGCTACCTGGCACCTGGCCAATGCCGGCGAGGCCAGCCAAGTCGTATTCGATACCCGTGAGTTGACCATCGAGTCCGTCGAACGACTCGACGGCTCGGGCATTGCCGCCCCGTCTGAGTTCACGCTGGGCGCCGCCGACCCCGTGCTTGGCCAGCCCCTGCGAGTCACCCTGACGAATGACACTACGAGCGTACGCATCCATTACCGCACCGCTCCTGCCGCGGCCGCGCTGCAATGGCTGGACCCTGCCCAGACCTCCGGCACCCAGCCCTTCCTCTTCACCCAATCGCAGGCCATCCTGGCGCGTACCTGGCTGCCCTGCCAAGACTCCCCCGGCATCCGCTTCACCTACGAGGCCCGCGTGCGCGTGCCGGCCCACCTGCTGGCCCTGATGAGCGCTGAGAACCCCCAGCAGCGAAGCGCAAGCGGCGAGTACCAGTTCCGGATGGACCAGCCCATTCCGGCCTACCTCATGGCCCTGGCCGTGGGCGACCTGGAGTTTGCGCCGTTGAGCGGCCGCACCGGCATCTACGCCGAGCCGGCCACCCTGCCCCTGGCCACCCACGAGTTTGCCGACCTCGAACACATGGTGGCCGCAGCCGAGCAACTCTACGGCCCCTACCGCTGGGAGCGGTACGATTTGCTGGTGCTACCCCCCAGCTTTCCCTTTGGCGGGATGGAAAACCCTAGGTTAACATTTGTAACACCCACCATTCTGGCCGGTGACCGCAGTTTGACAAGTTTGGTGGCGCACGAGCTGGCGCACTCTTGGTCCGGCAACTTGGTTACAAATGGAACGTGGAATGATTTCTGGCTCAACGAGGGATTTACGGTGTATTTCGAGCGGCGCATCATGGAACATTTGTATGGCCGCGAATATGCCGACATGCTGCAGGTGCTGGGGCGCGATGCCTTGCACCACACCATCGAGGAGATTGGCGCGACCAGCTCCGACACCCACCTGCGCCTGAACCTGGCCGGCCGCGACCCCGACGAAGGCCTCACCGAAATTGCCTACGAAAAAGGCTGCTCCCTCCTACTCACCCTGGAAGGGCTGATTGGCCGACCCCGGCTCGATGCCTTTATTAAGGAGTACTTCGCGCGCTTCAGTTTTCAGGCCATGGACACGGCCACCTTTCTCGCCTACCTCCGCACCGAACTCCTGGACAAGGAGCCCGGCCTGGAAGCCCGGTTGCAGCTGAGCGATTGGGTAGACGGTCCCGGCCTGCCCGCCAATGCCCCGGCCGTGACCTCCCACAGGTTCGAAGCCGTGGACCAGGCGCTGGCCCGGCTGGCGGCTGGCACCGCGCCGGCGTCTCTCGCAACTGAGACGGCCGAATGGAGCAGCCACGAATGGGTGCATTTCTTACACGGCCTCCCGCCTTCCTTATCGGCGGAACAACTAAAGTCCCTCGACGACGCTTTTCATTTTACCACCTCCGGCAACGCCGAAATTCTCACGGCCTGGTTTCCGCATACCTTGCGGGCCGGCTATGCGGCCGCTACCCCGGCGCTGGAAAATTTTCTGCGGCACGTGGGGCGGCGCAAATTTCTGGTGCCGCTGTACCGGGCCTTACTCGCCACCCCCGACGGGCAGCAGCGCGCCCGGGCCATCTATGCCGAAGCCCGGCCCAATTATCACTCCGTGGCAACGGGTACGCTCGACACCTTGCTGGCCGAACGCACATAAGTCCATCCGGCCCGAACTTTGTTCGGAGCCTAGCTCCCACTAGGCGTCCTCGCACGCCTGCTTAGTTTCGCATTTCTCAGTTACGCTATTTATAAGTTGAAAAACATCATTCCACTTGGCAAGCTCATCGCCGTTGGCGGCAATGAAGACAAGGGCACGTACCCCAATCCTCGCACCCGCCGCAAGTATTACCTCAACTTTTTCAAGCTGGGCATCCTCAAGCGCATTGTGCTGGAAACCGGCAAACTCGACCCGCGCATCGAGGTAATCACCACGGCCTCCATGATTCCGGAGGAAGTTGGGCCGGTTTACACAGGGTCGTTTGCCATGCTCAACTGCCTCAATGTGGGTGTCATGGACATTCGCACGCCCGAAGATGCCCGGCAGCCGGAGTATCTGGAGCGCCTGATGGTCGCCGACGTCGTGATGTTTTCGGGTGGAAACCAGTCGCGCCTGCGCGAAATGTTCGGCGATACCGAATTCCTCAGGTGCATGACGCAGCGCTACTACGCCGAGCCTCATTTTGTGGTTGCCGGCACCAGCGCGGGGGCCATGGCCATGTCCGAGCATATGATTCGGGGTGGCTCTGTGCCCGATGCGTTGCTGAAAGGCGCCGTGAAAATGGGCGTTGGGCTGAGCCTGCTGCCGGCCGCCATCATCGATTCGCACTTTGTAAAGCGAGGCCGCTTTGGCCGGCTCATCGAATCGGTAGCGCTGCACCCCAAGCTCATCGGCATTGGGCTGGGCGAAGACACCGGCGTGCTCATCACCGATGGCAACTTGGTTGAAACCATTGGCTCTAACCTGGTTATCATCCTCGACGGCCATCATATTCAGCACAACAACGCCGCAGCCGCCAAGAAAGGAACCGTGCTTTCGATAGAAAACGTGACCATGCACGTGCTGGCCAAAGGCAATGTGTACGACATGCACGAGCGGAAATTCTACGTGAGCAAGGAAGCCCAAGCCGCCCGCCATCCCAAGCCGGACACCGTGGATGCGGATTCGACGGTAGAGCAAGCCTAACCGGCTGGCCGGGCACTTGCCGCCTCGGCTCTTTTAGCTCAACTTTCTATCAACTACAAAAAAGCCCGCTCTTCTTCAGGATGAGCGGGCTTTTTTGCTACCGTAGCCGCCTCAGCACGTACGTTAACTTCACGCCCACTTTTCTCGGCTAGCGGGCCGCCGTGAAGCAGCCTTAACTACCTCACCTTTCTCATATTCCTCTCAATGAATTATCGCAAGCTTGGCAAAACCGGATTTTCCGTTTCTGAAATCAGCCTGGGCACCTGGCAGGTCGGCGGCAAATGGGGCGACCCGTTCAGCCACGACAATGCCGACAAAATCCTGAACGCCGCCGTTGATGCGGGCATCAACTTCATCGACACGGCCGATGTGTACGGCGAGGGCGAAAGCGAAAAGGCCGTGGGCCGACTAGTGCGCTCCCGCTCCGAGCAGATTTTTGTGGCCACCAAATGCGGGCGGCGCCTGCAGCCCCACGTCGCCGACGCCTACCAACCCGCCGTGCTGCGTCAGTTTGTGGAAGACAGCCTGCGCAACATGCAGCTCGAAACCCTGGACTTGGTGCAGCTGCACTGCCCGCCCACGGAGGTGTACTACCGCCCCGAGATATTTGAGCTGTTTGACCGGCTGCGGGACGAAGGCAAAGTCCAGCACCTGGGCGTGAGCATCGAGAAAGTGGAAGAAGGCCTGAAGGCCATCGAATTTCCGAACGTAGAGACGGTGCAGCTTATCTTTAACATGTTTCGGCAGCGCCCGCCGGAGCTGCTGTTTAAAGAAGCAGCGCGCCGCGACGTTGGGCTGATAGTGCGCGTGCCCCTGGCCAGCGGCTTGCTCACCGGCAAATTCTCGCCACAAACCAGCTTTTCGGCCGAAGACCACCGAAACTTCAACCGCAACGGCGAGGCCTTCGACAAAGGCGAAACGTTTTCGGGCGTGGATTATGCCACCGGCCTGGCCGCTGTGGAGGAATTGAAACGGGTGTTCCCCGACGAAACCCAGCTGGCTGCTTTTGCCCTGCGCTGGATTCTGATGTTCGACGAGGTCAGCTGCGTTATCCCCGGCGCCTCCCGGCCCGAACAGATTCTCTCCAACCTGAAGGCCGCTGAATTGCCAGCCCTTTCGGCCGAGCAGCTGCAGGCCGTGCGCGATGTGTACGACCGAAAAATTAAGCCCCTCGTCCACTTCACTTGGTAAGGGAATTCACAAAAAAGAGCGGCTCCTATATATAAGGTATAGGAGCCGCTCTTTTTTGCGCCTGCGCCGGAGCGGGCGCCTACTTGTAGATGGCCACCAGGGCCTCTCCTCCTTCGGTTCGGCTGGCGCGGTACATGCCTTCGGAATTGAAGGGCAGCGTCACGTTGCCGGCTGCGTCCACGGCAATCAGGCCGCCTTCGCCGCCGGCCGGGGCGAGCTTGTCGTGCACCACCACGCGGCAGGCTTCTTCCAGGCTCAGGCCTTTGTACTCCATCAGGCAGGCGATGTCGTAAGCCGCTACGGCCCGGATAAAATATTCACCGTGGCCGGTGCAGCTGATGGCACAGCGCGCATCAGCCCAAGTGCCGGCGCCGATGAGTGGTGTGTCGCCGATGCGGGCGTAGCGCTTGTTGGTCATGCCGCCGGTGCTGGTGGCGGCGGCCAGGTGGCCGTGCACGTCGCGCGCCACAGCGCCCACGGTTCCTTTTTTCCAGTTGGGGTCGGCCGTTTCCACCACCTTGCCGGGCTCCTCCAGCGGCGCCGTAATGGGCGACGTTGGTGCTTCGACGGGCTGAGCCTGGCTGTGGTCGAGGCGCATGCGGCCTTCGCGCAGGGCCTCCTGCAACTGGTCGTAGCGGTGCTGTGTGAAGAAATATTCGGGCGGCTGCAGCGGTAGGCCGTACTCGCGGGCCAGCTCGTCGGCACCGGGGTAGGCCAGCAGCACGTGCTCGGTCTTTTCCATCACCAGCCGGGCGGCCCGGATAGGGTTTTGCACCTGGCGCACGCCGGCCACGGCGCCGGCCAGGCGCGTGTGCCCGGCCATGAGGGCAGCATCCATTTCGTGGTGGCCTTCGTGGGTGAACACGGCGCCACGCCCGGCATTAAACAAGGGGCAGTCTTCGAGGCTGCGCACCACGGCTTCCACACAGTCGAGGGCCGAAGCGCCGTCGCGCAGCAGGTCGTAGCCGGTGTTCAGGGCCAGCTCCAGAGCCGTGCGGTAAAGCTTTTCGTCGGCGGGTAGCAGCGTGGCGCGGGCAATGGTGCCGGCACCGCCGTGGAGGGCGAGAGCGAACATTGAGGAATAAAAATGTTGAGAATTATGGCCCCAAAGGTAGCCGTAGGGAACGGGTAGCGGGCGGCTAGTGTTTTTTTTCGTAGGTTTGACCCTTAAGTTTTTTAATCCCCAAACACCTTACTTTTATGGCATACGACGTAACCGGCCGGCTGCACGAAATATTTGACGAACAGCAGGTAAGCGAGAAATTCCGCAAGCGTGAGTTCGTGCTCGAAGTCCAGGACGGCCAGTATCCCGAGC
The DNA here is from genome assembly GCF_020711255.1 of Hymenobacter plasmatis. Lineage (GTDB taxonomy): Bacteria > Bacteroidota > Bacteroidia > Cytophagales > Hymenobacteraceae > Hymenobacter. The sequence goes on along the minus strand of NZ_JAJFAW010000012.1, from coordinate 69,193 downwards.
ATATCAAGTTTCAGATGGTCCAGGACAAAACCAGCCTCATCGACCCCTTCAAAATGGGCGACGAGGTGAAAGTGACCTTTAACCTGCGTGGCCGTGGCTTCAACAAAAACGGCCAGATGCTGTACTTCACCAACTTGGAAGCCTGGAAGATTGAGCCGGCTTCGGGTGGCAACGGCGGTGGCAGCTTCGGCGGTGGCCAGCAGCAAGCCGTTCCCCGTCCCGCAGCTCAGAACCAGAATCCAACGTTGCGTGCCCAGCCTTCGGCAGCACCCATCGCCAGCGACGACGACAACGACCTGCCCTTCTAAGGTAGCTCCATCGTTGCGGCCGCCCCGCGGCTGAACGCAATTCTTAAAAATGCCGCCTCTGGTTATCGGAGGCGGCATTTTTATGTCCATCTCACGTATAGAAAGGCATGGATTTATTCGAGCTAATTGCACGCGGCGAGGGCGAAGAGTTGGAATTCAAGCAGAAAACCACGCACCCGCACCGAATTTCGCGCACGCTGGTTTCGTTGGCCAACACCCGCGGCGGGCAAGTCCTCGTGGGCGTCGACGACCTGGGCCGCGTGGTGGGTGTTCGCGACACCGAAGAAGAACTTTTTGTACTGCGCGAAGCAGCCCAACATTACATCCAGCCGCCCCTCACTACCCTGCACTTTCTCGAAATAGAAGAAGACGGCCGCACCGTGCTGGTGGTCACCGTGCCCGAAAGCCTGAACAAACCCCACCGCGCCCAGGTGGCGCCCGGCGACTGGCGCGGCTACGTCCGCGTGCGTGATGCTAGTGTCCAAACCAGTGGCCTCACCGAAAAGGTAATGGAACGCCAACAGCCCGAATCACGCTTCGAAAAAATCCCGCTCAACAAACAGGAGCTGGCGGTGATTGACTACTTGAAAAGCCATCCGCGTATCACGCTGGGGCAGTTTATGAAGCTCGTGAATTTCGGCAAGCGTCGGGCTTATCAAACCTTGATAAAGCTGGTGCTGCACGGCTATATCCGCCATCACGACAAGGAAAAGGAACCCTACTACACGCTGTAGCACTGGTCCTGTTGGGCTGCTGCGTCTACTTCACCGCGCCTCTTGTCATGCAGAGCGCAGCGAAGCATCTTATCCCCGCTGAACGAGTCGTGCTGACCTGAGAAGATGCTTCCTTCGTCAGCATGACAGATGGTTTGCAACGAAGCGGTAAAGATGCTTCGCTGCGCTCTGCATGACGTTCCAGCGCTTTTCAAGAGTTCTCAAAAAACAACTGCAATAGAAAAAGCGGATGCTTCCCGAGCCTGAGCTGGGAAACATCCGCTTTTTAAAAACGACTGCGCTTTAGTCTTGCTTGCGGGCGCGCGCGATTTTCTTCTCTTCTTTTTCGGCTTTTTTCTCTTTGGTCGTTTTAACGGGCTCTTTCTTTTTCTCTTTGCGGGCGTCTTGTGCTTTGGCCATGATTGAAAAGAAGGTTAGGGATGTAGGGTCTGAGGTGTGGATGATTTCAACGCACGGCCCCGCCGATGTGTTGTGCCGGGCGAAGGTAGAAGTTTTGCCGAAAATCTACAGCACGGGCAGGTACCGCTCGCGGATGATGTTGAGGTGGTGCAGCTCGTGGCCGGGCACAATGTAGAGCAGCGCCCGCACGGTGGCCGGGCCGCCATTGGCCGTGCCACGGCGGTCGAGCTGCTCGTCGGTGAAGCTGTCGAAAAGGGCCTGAGTGGAGGCGCGGGTGGCGTCGTACTCGGCCAAGAGGCTGGCTACGGTACGGGCGTTGGCCCCACTCTGAGCTACGTAGTTGTCCTGGTCGAAACCGGGCAGGTCTTGGCTGTCGCCACGGGCAAAGCGCATGGCGCGGTAGGCAAAAATGCGCTCCGTGTCAATCTGGTGCTGCAGCATTTCCTTGAGCGTCCACTTGCCGTCGGCGTAGCCTTTTTCGGCCTGTGCTTCGCTCAGGTTTTCGAAGATGGCGTGCAATTCCGGTGCAATGGCCCGCAGAGCCTCTCGCGGGTCGGCGCCTTCGGGCACCTGATTGATGTAGGTGGAAGCGTAGGGCAAGAAATCCCCTTCGGCAGGACGGGCAATAGGCATGGTGGAATGCGATGAAATGGCGGTAAGGGGGGAACTGAGGTGAAGCGTTTGCACGGACGGCGCGAAAGTTTCTGGCAGCACCAGCGGCGCCGGAGCAACTGGCTCAACTACCTCTGCCGTGGGCGGCAGAATGGAAGGTGCCAAATCGGGGTCAAACTGTAGGCGCACCACGGGCAAAGGAGCCGGCAGCGCGGCAGCGCTTCCCTCCTGCCCAAATGCCCAAATCAGGAAGTCGGGCATTACGCGGCCCCAGGTATCGGGGTGGTGATGCCCGCCTTCTACTTGCACGTAGCGCAGGGCCTGGCGCACGTCCAGCCCAACTTTAATCAGCTCCTCAATCAAATCCAGGCAGTCTTCTACTGAGTCGATGACGCCGTTTTGGTTGCGGTCGTTGTGCTCGTCGAGGGTGCCGCTTTGCAGCCAGAAACGGTGGCTCGGATGCGGGTGCCGGGCCCGCACCAGGCCGTGCATGATGCGGTCGGAAGGCGTATAGCCCGCTCCTACGGCCCGCTGCCGCCACCAGAAGGAGCCCGAGAACACGCCAGCCCGTGTAAAAGCATCGGGGTGATGCCACACCAAATCGAACGCCGACAAGCCGCCGAGCGAAAAACCCGCCATCACGGCGTGGGCGGGGTTGGGTGAGGCCTGGTAAGTAGCTTGAGCAAAAGGCAATACCTCTTCAAGTACAAACTGGGAATATGCCCCAGCCAAGTCGCCGCGCCCGTCGTAGTCGGCGTGAGTGGCCGTACCGTATTCGTGCTTGCGCTGCTCGTTGGCGTGCATGGCCACTACCAGGAAAGGCTGAACCGCGTGGCGGGCATACAGCTCATCGAGCGTGGCTTGGAAATTTAGCCGCTCCAGGTCCTGCCCATCGTTCAGGTACAGGACTGGGTACGGGCCCGAAGCCTCCTCGTAAGCTGGTGGCAACAGGATGCTCAGCTCCACATCGCGCCCCAAGAAGCTGGAAGGCAGCACTTCCCGAACTAGCCGGACGGCGGTGGACATGGTAAGTACAGTGGGAGTATCGGTAAGCATTAAACAAAGTAACGATTCGCGGATGAGTTGAGCTTAAAAAGCTGAATCAGACAACCTGGATATGGCCGGACCGTTATTTTTTGCTAGTTTGCCGTACAGCTTGAAAACTGCTCTTCGCCTCACCCTTACTTCCCCCTTCCCGTGCAGGAACAACACCGCCGCTTTTACTCGCACCACCTTGGCCAAGACATCGACATGCTGGTATTCGGCCAGTGGGGCTACCCGGTTGTCATTTTCCCTACTTCTGGCGGCGGCATCAACGAGGCCCGCGACTTCCAACTTATTGAATCGGCGCGCCCGTTGATTGAAGCCGGCCGCGTCAAGCTCTACTGCATCGACAGCATCGACCGGTTTTCGTGGTACGCCAAGCACCTGCACCCGTCCATCCGGGTGCAAAACCACGTGTTCTACGACCAGTTTTTGAGCGAGGAGCTGGTGCCCATGCTCCAGCAGGAGTGCAACGTGGATAAGATTGGCGTGGCGGGCTGCAGCTTTGGTGGCTATCATGCCCTGAATTTTGCCTTTCGCCATCCCAACCAGGTAGCCCACCTATTTACGATGGGCGCGGCCTTCGATATCCGCCAGTTTGTGGACGGCTACCACGACGACAACGTGTATTACAACAACCCGCCCGAGTACCTGCCGGGCGCGCAGAGCGAGCATTTCCAGTGGATGAACATCATCCTGGGCACGGCCGAGCACGACTTCTGCAAAGATTCCACCTTTGAAATCGCCCGCATCCTCAGCGAAAAGGGCATTCGTTACACCCTGGACGTTAAGCCCTTCGGCGACCACGACTGGCCCGTGTGGCGCGAAATGTTTCCGCAGTACTTGAACACCATCGGCTAAGCCGCCCGTTACTTCATCCTTTCACACCTAGCTTCACCGCTACCAACACACCCCAGAACATGAAAAAAATCGGCATCCTTTTCGGACAGGAAAACACATTCCCCCAAGCTTTCATCGACCGCGTGAATGAGAAAGCACCGGCCGACATCCGCGCCGAGTTCGTGCGCATCGACCAGGTTGAGCAGCACGTAGCGCCCGACTACGCCGTAATCATTGACCGGATTTCGCAGGACGTGCCCTTTTACCGGGCTTACCTCAAGAATGCGGCCCTAATGGGCACGGCCGTTATCAACAACCCTTTTTGGTGGTCGGCCGACGAAAAATTCTTTAACAATGCGCTGGCCGTGCGCCTCGGCGTGCCCGTGCCCAAAACCCTGCTCCTGCCCAGCAAGGAGCGGCCCACCGATACCAGCGAGCGCAGCTTCCGCAACCTCAACATGATGGATTGGGACGCGGCCTTTGCCCACATTGGCTTCCCCGCCTACATGAAGCCCCACTCCGGCGGCGGTTGGAAAAGCGTGTACAAGGTTAATTCGCCCGATGAATTTTTCCGGGCCTACAACGAAACCGGCCAGCTGGTGATGCTTTTCCAGGAAGCCGTGGACTTCACCGACTATTTCCGTTGCTACTGCATTGGCGGCACCGAGGTGCTCATCATGCCCTACGAGCCCCGCAACGAGCCGCACCTGCGCTATGCCACCGAGATGAAAACCACCGGCGAAGCGGGCGAGAAGCTACTGGCCACCATGAAGGACTACGTGCTGAAGCTGAACGCCGGCTTGGGCTACGACTTCAATACGGTAGAATTTGCGGTACGCGACGGCATTCCGATTGCTATTGACTTCGGCAACCCCGCTCCCGACGCCGACATTAACTCCGTGGGCGAGAAGAACTTCGAGTGGGTGGTAGAAGCCGCCGCCAACATGGCCATTGCCCGGGCCATTGCCCAGAAGCCCGGCGAGGACAACCTGACCTGGGGCACGTTTGTGCACCCGCACCGGGCCAAAGCCGGCGTAACCCACTTCACGGTCGGCGACACCCCTCCTGCTCCCAAAAAGCCCGCAGCTCCTAAAGCTGCTGCCAAACCTGCTGCGGCAAAGCCCGCGGCCCAAAAGGCCGCAGCTCCCAAAGCGGCTGCTCCTAAGGCTGCGGCGAAAAAGCCGGCGGCAAAGAAGGCCGAGTAAGCTACTTATCTGTCTGGCTAAGCCCGGCGCGCCGTTGTGCGCGCCGGGTTTGAGTGCAACATCCTTTCCCCTTTCCATTCGCACCGTCTATGGCCATGCCCGCGTTTACCCTCGGCATCGAGGAAGAATTTCAGACGATTGACCCCGATACCCGGGAACTGCGCTCGCATCTATCTCAGATAGTGGAAGGCGGCCGGGTGACCCTGCAGGAGCAGGTGAAGGCCGAAATGCACCAGGCCGTGGTGGAAGTCGGTACTAATATTTGCCACAACATAGGCGAGGCGCGCACCGAAGTGTTTCACCTGCGCCGTCAGGTAATGGAGCTGGCCGACAAGCAGAACCTGAAAATCGGGGCGGCTGGCACGCACCCGTTTTCGCGGTGGCAAGACCAGCCCATCACGCCCGATGTCCGCTACGACAAGATTGTGGAGGAGCTGCAAGAAGCCGCTCGCTCCAACCTTGTTTTTGGCATGCACGTGCACGTGGGCATCGAAAACCGCGACATTGGCGTGTACATGATGAACGCGCTGCGGTATTTCCTGCCGCACTTATTTGCGCTCAGCACCAATTCGCCGTTTTGGGAAGGGCGCGAAACCGGCTACAAGTCGTTTCGCACCAAGATATTCGAGCGGTTTCCGCGCACGGGCATCCCAGGCTTCTTTCACAGCGCCAGCGACTACGACGAGTTTTTGCAGCTGCTGATTAAGACCGGCTGCATCGACAACGGCAAAAAAATCTGGTGGGACCTGCGGCTCCACCCTTTTTTCGACACCATTGAGTACCGCATCTGCGACATGATGATGCGCGCCGACGAAACCATCTGCATCGCGGCCATCATGCAGGCGCTGGTGGCCAAGATTTACAAGCTTAAAATGCAGAACCTCAACTTCCGCATTTACCGTAGTGCTCTGATTAAGGAGAACAAGTGGCGCGCCGCCCGCTACGGCCTCGACGGCAACATGATTGACTTTGGCAAGCAGGAAGAGGTGCCCACCCGCAAGCTGATTTTGGAGCTCCTCGATTTTATTGACGACGTTGTCGACGATTTAGGTAGCCGCCACGAGGTAGAATACGTATTGACGATGATGGAGATGGGCACCGGCGCCGACCGCCAGCTCAAAGTCTTCCGGGAAACCGGCGATTTGAGCAAGGTAGTCGACTATATCCTCGCCGAAACCGCTCACGGGCTATAAGTTAAGTAAACGACCTTTGCTAACGCAACGCCCGCCGTCACGGCAGGCGTTGCTTTTTTTTGCCTTAACTACGGTTTAGCTTTGTTTATCGGCTGGCGGTGCTGGCAGTTTTTATTTTGATTACCCTATGGAGGCTATTCGCATTGCGATTCTGGATATGTACAACAACGCGCCGAACGAAGGCATGCGCTGCATCAGGCAGTTGCTGGCCCGCGGCGCAGAAGAAAACGGCGTTCCGTTTGCCGTCGACACCTATAACGTGCGCGCCGAAAATGCCTTGCCCGGGCTGGATTACGACATTTATATTTCCTCGGGCGGCCCCGGCAGCCCCCTGGAATCTGGCGAGGCCTGGGAGCCGCGCTACTTCGAATTCATCGATTCGCTGCTGGCCTACAACAAGACCCAGGACCACAAAAAGCACCTGTTGCTCATTTGCCACTCGTTTCAGCTCGTGAGCCGGCACCTCGGCTTGGGCGAAGTGAGCCGGCGCAAGTCCACCTCCTTTGGCGTGCTGCCCGTGCACCTCACCTCGGCCGGCCTGGCCGAGCCTGTGCTGCAGGGCCTGCCCGAGCCGTTCTACATTGTCGATTCGCGCGATTATCAGCTCACCAACCTCGACATGAACCGCCTCGAAGAGCTGGGCGCCGAAGTGGTGTGCCTGGAAAAAGAGCGGCCCCACGTACCCCTGGCCCGCGCCATCATGGCCATTCGCTTCACGCCGGAGGTGTTCGGCTCGCAATTTCACCCCGAAGCCGACGGCGAGGGCATGCTCCGCTATATGCTCACTGATGAGCGCAAGCAGCAGGTAGTGACCACCTACGGCGAAGCCAAATACGAAGAAATGGTGCACCTGCTGGCCAATCCGGACACCATCGAGCGCACGGAGTCGGTAATTGTGCCTACCTTTTTGCGCCGCGCCGTGGCCCAACTGGGCGTCCTCACGGCTGCCTAGTCCATTGCCCGCTGTGCCTGCTTAGCCTCGCTCTATGATTCCGGAACACCGCCAGACTTTCAACGCCGCTTTCAGCCCGGCCCGCTATCAAGAAATGCTCGCTGACATAGACAGCCAGCTGCCCGGCCAACTCGACTTCCGGGTAGCCGAAACGCCGGTATTTGTGCCGGCCGGGTTGCGCGACAAGCTAATTGCGGCCGGCGAAAGCATCATACAGGTAATTGAGCAGCCCAATTTCAAGGAATTAACGGAAGGGGCCATTCCGGCGCATCAGCGCGTGCCCAATGAAGACGCATGGCCCGAATTCCTGACGTTTGACTTCGCTGTGTGCCGCAACGCCAACGGCGAACTGGAACCTCAGCTGATTGAAATGCAGGGCTTCCCTTCGCTTTATGCGTTTCAGTCCTGGCTGCCTTCGGTTTTCCGTAGTCATTACCCAATTGCCGATTCGGTCAATCCCTTTCTGGGAGTTCCTGATTTTGACACGTACCAGGAGCGGATGCGCGAATTTATTTTGGGCGACCAACCTGCGGAACAAGTTATTTTATTAGAGCTATTTCCGGAGAAGCAAAAAACCCGAATTGATTTCGCGTTATCAAAGAAATTCTGGGGTGTTGAGGCCGTTTGCCTAACCAAAATTCAGCGCAAAGGGCGGAATTTGTTTTATGAAAGAGACGGTCGCCAAATTCAAATAAAGCGGATTTACAATCGAATTATTTTTGATGAATTGGAGCGCTATCCGGAGCTCAATTTGTCTTTTAATTTGACCGAAGACGTTGACGTAACCTGGGTCGGCCATCCAAATTGGTTTTTCCGCATCAGCAAATACACGCTGCCGCTTTTGCACGGGCCTTTTGTGCCGCCGAGCTATTTTTTGCACGAACTCACCGAGTACCCGGCCGACCTGGAGAATTACGTGCTAAAACCTTTGTTCTCGTTTGCAGGAGCGGGTGTACGCCTGGACGTTACGGCCGCCGACCTGGATGCTTTGCCTGACAAGCAGAACTATTTATTGCAGCGCAAAGTCAGCTACGAGCCGGTGGTGCAATCGCCCGATGGCTTGGTCAAGTGCGAGATTCGCCTGCTTTACATCTGGCCGGCCGGCGAAGCCCGCCCACAGCTGCTCACGGGCTTGAGCCGGTTGAGCCGGGGCGCCATGATTGGCGTGGATTTCAACAAGGACAAAGATTGGGTGGGCGGCACCACGCCCATGTTTGAGTGCTAAACAGTAAAACGCGGGTTTGCAGTGAGCCTCAGCAACGCACGGGAATAGTTGCGCGTAAAGCAGGGCCAATCACCCTTCACTCGCAATCCATGTCACTCGCTGATAACGGTCTCAAAATCTCTAAGAATGTCCTCTTTAACGTCTTTGTAGGGCGGGCCGCCAAATTACTGGGCAAGCCTTTTAAAGTTGTCACGGTACTAAACGAAGCCGCCGATAAGCTGGCCGATAAAGAAAGTAAGACGCATAAATTTCGCCAGCTATTTGAAGTTGGGCTGACTTTGGTTCGCATGGTGCGCAGCTACATAAGCGGCGAATACCGCGAAATTTCCACCGGTACCATCGTATCGGGTTTAGCGGTACTACTTTACGTGCTTTCCCCCATTGACTTGGTTCCGGACTTCATTCCGGTGCTCGGCTTCCTCGACGACCTAAGCCTGGTAAGCTGGTTCGTTGGCAAGTTTCACGGCGAAATCACCCGGTTCAGAGAATGGGAAACCACTGGCCGGGGCCAGGCCGCCAGCACCCACGGAACCGCGGGCGCCCCAGATGCCGCGGCAATGCCTGCTTTGGGCGACGTCTCACAGCCGAGTGTTGCCGAACTCGGCCATTCTTAAGCGTCGACTACTACTAGCCAGCCCAATAAAACACTACCGAAACAAAAGCTCCGACGTTGTTCGGAGCTTTTGTTTTAGTTGGGCTATGCGCTTAGCTGCCTCGCAAACTAACCTTATTGATTAGCTCCGGAGTAAGTATTACAAAGGCTTACTATTAAAGCGGAATCGCAATTAAAACAGTCGCGTGGTTTTCCTAAAAACGCTGTTGCGATAATTTATCCTGGTCCTGGAGGACATCGGCTGAAATTTATCCTCCGTCCTTCCTCCCCAACTTTCGGGTTACGGCCGGCGTTAAATTGCCAGCTTTAGCCGCCTGCATTTATGCCTACTTTCGTTGTTTCTCTGCGCCTACCCGACGATTTCGATGAGGAATTCATTTCCCTTATCCCAAGCCATCGTGCTTTCATCAACCGCTTGCTCAATGACAAGGTGATTGAAGTGTACGCCATCAGCAGCGACCGTAGCCGGGGCTGGGTAACGATAAACGCCGACAACGCCGTGGCAGTGCAAGCTGTGGTCGAACAATTTCCGCTTTACCCCTACCTACATGGCGTGGAAATTGATGAGCTGTTCATCTTTGACAGCGCTTATTCGCGCTTCCCCCACATTAGTCTCAATTAATTGCTTTTTAGCCGGCTTTTCCCATTAGGCCGGCCACTCCTGTTCCATTTATGGTAGCATTGCTCACCTCGTTCCTTCCTCGATTCCGAAATATTTGGCCCCTTGGCGCGCTGGCCCTATTAGCGGCCGCAGCTCCAGCCCAACCAACGTCCCTTACCACCGAACAGCTCACCACGCGGATGAGCGCGGCCATCGAAAACCTAAAGTACTTGCGCTGCACCGTAAAGGCACAAGAGCGGATTGGCAACAGCATCAATCAGGCCCGTAGCATTATGAAAATAAGCTACAAGCCCCTCCGCATTTACATCAAAAATCAAAAAGGTGTTGAAGTACTGTGGGTGGCCGGCCAAAACGGCGGCGATGCCTGGGTATATCCCGCCAGCTTCCCCTATGTCACGCTCAGCCTGGACCCCAATGGCAAGCTCATGCGTGGCAACCAGCACCACACGGCATTGCAGGCTGGCTTCGGCACTATCTCCGACCTGCTGCGCACCACGGGGCTGCGGCAGGACAATTCCTTTAGCCGCTCTTTCCGCTACACCGGTGATACCGTACTGCTGGGCCGGCCGGCCTACGTGTTGCGCTCGGTTTACCCGCAGTTCCGCTACGTGAACTATCGGGCGGGTAAAAACGAAACCATTTCTACCGTAGCCGAACGATTCGGCTGTGGTGAATACCGTGTTTTTGAGCGCAACAACCTGACCATTGGCGAGAAAATACCCGAGGGCAAAGTGCTGCAAGTGCCCAACGCCTACGGCCGCCGCACCACCGTGTGCATTGACCCCAAAACCTACCTACCCATCATGGTGCAAGTAGACGACGACAAGGGACTTTATGAGAAATTCGAATTCCTCGACGTTATTGCCAATCAGCCTATTCCTGCGCAAGAATTTACCAGGGATTATAATGGCTACAAATTATAATCCCTGATTTTTCAAATTGAAGCAGAGAGATTCTCCAGACGATTCAGAATTATTACAAGTATAGTTTTTATTGAGCTAATTAATTATTTGCAAATAAAAAGGCCGCTTTGAAAAGCGGCCTTTTTATTTTAATTATAATCGTTTACAAAATCTATTCGAATTAGAAAAACAATGATTTAGCGGCGCATTGTTTTCTCTATCTGGTCCCACATATCCGGGGTTAGCATTTCCAGCTTGTTGAATTCGCCGGCGCCGTTGAGCCATTCGCCGCCGTCGATGGTCACAACCTCCCCGTTGACATATGATGAAAAGTCCGAAACCAAGTATGCCGCCAGGTTGGCCAACTCCTGGTACTGGCCCACGCGCTTGAGCGGTACGCTGGCAGCAGGGTCTAGCTTGCTGGCCAGCGGCTCGGGGAAGAGCCGGCTCCACGCGCCTTCGGTGGGGAAAGGGCCGGGAGCAATGGCATTCGATCGAATGCCGTACTTCGCCCATTCCACCGCCAAAGAGCGTGTAATGGCCAGCACACCCGCTTTAGCAGCGGCCGATGGTACTACATAAGCCGAGCCCACGGAGGCATAGGTGGTGACAATGTTGAGGATGGTGCCGGGTTTTTTATCGGCAATCCAGCGCTTGCCCACGGCCAGCGTGCAGTTGTAGGAACCCCGCAGCACAATGTCCACAATCACATCGAACGCCTTGTGAGACAGGCGCTCCGTGGGGCTGATGAAATTGCCGGCGGCATTGTTCAGCAGCACGTCCACGCCCCCAAACTCCTGAATGGTGCGTTCCAGCATGGCTTCCACCTCGTCGTACTTACGCACGTCGCAGGCAATGGCCAACACTTTTCCACCGGTTCGCTCGCGTAGCTCGCCAGCGGTTTTTTCCAGCACATCCAGCTTGCGGCTGGTAATGGTGACGTTTGCTCCAAGCTGTAGGAAATAGGTGGTCATGGCCCGGCCCAAGCCAGTACCGCCGCCGGTTACAATGATGGTTTTTCCGGCCAGGGCGTTGTCGCGCAACATGGGCTGGGTGTAGGGTGTGGTCATGCGAAAGCAGTGATGAAGGTGGGAATTGCGGATTTAATCGAGGCCCGAAGGTACAAGCCTACAGATGCGAATCTTAACCAATCAGGCTTGAAACCACCGCCACATATTTTGGTTACGGTATAAAGTACTACGTATTTTTTTCGCAACTTCGCACTCAGTACCAGAGAAACGCAATAATTTTACATGAATAGTTCCAGTTCCAGAAGCTCTATGGGCGCAGATTTGGGAGCGGAACCCCAAACGGTATTGGTAATGGGCTGCGGCTGGCTGGGCATGGCCCTGGCGCGCGCGCTGGTGGCAGCGGGGCACAGAGTACTCGGCACCACCACCACCCCCGAGCAACTGCCCATCATGGAAGCGGCGGGCATTGAGGCGCACCTGCTTCGGCTGGGGGCCGATTTTGACGCTCCGGCCGAAAAGCTGCTTCACCGCCTCCTGCAATCGGCCGATGTGCTGGTGCTGAACGTGCCGCCCAGGGCCTCCGCCGCCGGAGCCTACCCGACCCTCTTGCGGCCCGTGCACCGAGCGGTGGCTGCCGCTGGCACCAAGCACGTAATATTTGTAAGTTCCACGAGCGTGTACCCCGACGAGCCCCGCGTGATGCACGAGACCGATGCCTTGAGCACCCGCGATGCGGCGTCCGACGTGTTGCGGGCAGAGGGCCATTTTGTGCCGCGCTATGGCCAGTGGAAGAGCACTGTGGTCCGGCTGGGCGGTCTAATTGGGCCCGACCGTTCCCCGGGTCGCTTCCTGGCCGGCCGCCGGGACCTGGCCCAGGGCAATGCGCCCGTCAACTTGGTGCACCTGACCGATGCGGTGGGGGTCTTGTCGGGTATTATCAAGCACGGCGTATGGGGCCACACCTTAAACGTGTGCTCGGCCCAGCACCCGCTGCGGCGCGACTTTTACCCTGCCGCAGCCCAGTACCTCAAGCTGGAATCGCCCACCTTTAAGGACGAAACAGGCCCGAGCGGTAAAACCATCGACAGCAGCTTGGTGCGCAGCCTGCTGCCCTACCAGTTTCAGCACGACGACGTGCTCAATGCCCTCGCCCACTGCTAAACCCGCCCCAATCGCCTCGGCGGGCGCCGTACCTTTGTCCCGTGAACAACGATGCAGCCCAACCCCTCGTGGCCGTGCTGGGCGGTGGCGCGGCCGGCTTTTTCGGCGCCATTGCCTGTGCCGAGGCCAACCCCAATGCCCAGGTCATACTGCTAGAAAAGACGGGCAAGCTGCTCAGCAAGGTTCGGGTTTCGGGCGGCGGGCGCTGCAACGTGACGCACGCCTGCGACACTGCGGCCCAACTGGTGGCCCACTACCCGCGCGGCAACAAACAGCTCAAGGCGGCTTTCCAGCAGTTTGGCGTCCCAGAAACCATCGCCTGGTTTGCCAAGCGCGGCGTGCAGTTGAAGACTGAAGCCGACGGCCGGATGTTTCCCACCACGGATTCCAGTGAAACCATTGCCCAAGCCCTGGAGCAGGCCGCCCGCCAGGCAGGCGTCCGCATTCTTACCAATTGTGGGGTCGAAGAAATTGAGCCATTGCCCGGGGGTGGTTTTCAGCTCAAGCTGAGTGGCAGCAGGGCGGCCCAATTTGGGACCAGCCTCCGGGTCGGCCAACTGCTCATTGCCACCGGCGGTAACCCCAAAAGCGCCAACTACGACTGGCTGCGCGCCTTGGGCCACACCATTGCCGAGCCGGTGCCGTCGCTATTCACGTTCAACGTGCCCAACTCGCCGTTGAATGAATTGATGGGCGTGAGCGTACCCCAGGCCCGTGTGGTGCTGGCTGGCGAAAAGCTGCAATACGAAGGCCCGCTGCTCGTCACGCACTGGGGCGTGAGCGGCCCGGCGGTGCTCAAGCTTTCAGCCTGGGGCGCCCGCCGCCTCAGCGAATTGGGCTACGTGGGCACGGCCCTCATCAACTGGATTCCCACTTTTACCGAAGAAACCTTGCGGCCGTGGCTGCAGCAGTTCCGACAGGAAAACGGCAAGAAAACTGTGGCCGCCAACCCGCAATTTGGCTTGCCGCAGCGGCTGTGGCGCAACCTCCTCGAGCAAGCCGGCATTGCTCCCGATATCCGGTGGAGTGACCTGCCCGCCAAATCCCAAAACCGCCTGCTGGAGCTACTGCTGCGCACCCCCCTAGCCGTACGTGGCAAGACTACCTACAAAGAAGAGTTTGTCACCTGCGGGGGCATTTTGCTGGAAGAAGTTGACTTAAAAACCATGGAAAGCCGTCGGGTTCCGGGGCTGTATTTCGCCGGCGAAGTGCTCGATGTCGACGGCATTACCGGCGGTTTCAACTTCCAGGCGGCTTGGACCACGGGGTTTCTGGCCGGGCGCGCCATGAGCAAACCGGGCCATCAGCAGTGTTAGATAATGTTGACGAATCAGCCCAATTCTTCCAATACAAACAGCTCACTGCTAATACTTAACGGCCTGTCCGCAACTTTCCTTAGGGTCAGACAGTAAAGGAGATAGTAATTCTTCACTTTTAACTACTCCCCTTTTCCGATGGAAGCCAAAGCCACCCAAGCCCTGCTCAACGAATTGGTTGAAACCCTCAAAGATGGCCAGAAAGGCTACGCCGACGCCATGACCGACGTTGAGGACCCCAAACTGAAAGACACCTTCAAAAAATACGCGGCCCAGCGCGCCGGCTACATCACCGAAATCGAGGACCAAATGTTCAAACTGGACCTCAAGCCCGACGAAAGCTCTTCGTTAACCGGCACCGTGCACCGCGCTTGGATTGACCTGAAATCGGCCCTGACCAGCAAAGACAACAAAGCCGTGCTAAATGAGTGCGAGCGCGGCGAAGACTACGCCATCAAAGCTTACCAGACGGCCCTCAAAGCGCAGGACCTGCCCACTCCCCTGAAATCGGTAATCGAAAAACAATACCAAGGCGTGCAGGAAGCCCACAACACCATCCGCACCCTGCGGGACACGGCGAAATAAATTTGCCTGATTGTTCAGCCCAACAAAAAAGCCGCTCAATTTGAGCGGCTTTTTTGCTTTCTAACCTAATATAATCTTACCTGATTGCTCACATAAGCTGGATAATCCAGGTACACTTACATACTAGCTAGCCTATTCGTCGAAGCTCTCGTTGCGGGGTGCACGGGGCGTACGGGGGGTTTCGTACTCGCGGGGAGCGCCGTAGCTCGGCTTGTTGCCATAGCTGGGCTTGTCGCCGTAGCTGCCCTTGTTGCCACCGTAGCTGGGCTTGTTGCCGTAGCCGCTGCCGCCTTCGCGGTTGCCGTACGCCGGCTTGTTGCCGTAGCTGGGGCGGTCGCCACCGTCGCGGTTGCCTTTGTAACCACCGCCGTAGCCGCCTTCGCGACGCTCGCCACCACCGTAGCTGCTGCCACCGCGGTTGCCGCCTTTGTAGCCACCCTCGCGGCGCTCGCCACCGCTGAAGGGACGACGCTCGCGGTCGCCGCCGAAGCCGCCGGGACCACCCGAACCACCGGTCCGGTTGAAGCCTTCTTCTTTAGCTGCGCCCTCCTGAACCGGAGTGGCGATGCTGAAGCTAACTGGGGTGCCCTGGATGCTGGTGCGGCCTAGTTTCTCCACAATCTCGTTGGCAAACTCCGACGGCACTTCCACGAAGCTGAACTTGTCGTAGAGAGCGATGTCGCCCACTTTGCTACCGGTCAGGTTGGTAGACTCCGAAATCAGGTCCACGATGTCGCGGGGGTGAATCCGGTCTTTCTTGCCCATCGAAACGAACAGACGGGTGAAGCCGGCGCGCGCCGTACCGGCGGCCTTGCTGGCGTCGAGGCTCTGTTGAGCACTCTTGTCCTCCTTCATCGTCATCTTCAGCAGGGCAGCAGCGATGTCGAGCGAGGTAATTTCTTCGCTTTGGTCGAGCAGGCGCTGCACGCGGCCCACGTATTTCTCGAGGTTGCCCTTCTCCACGATTTCCTTGATTTGATTCAGGAACAGCGTAGTTTTCACTTCCGATACGTCGGCAAACGACGGCACCTGCTCCAGTTTAATCTGGGCCTTGGTGAAGCGCATGATGTCGCGCAGCTTGTAGATGTCGCGGCCGCTCACAAACGTGAAGGCTTTGCCCGACTTGCCAGCGCGACCCGTGCGGCCGATGCGGTGCACGTAGTATTCTTCGTCGGCGGGCAAGTCGTAGTTAAATACGGCTTCCACGTTGTCTACGTCGATACCACGGGCGGCTACGTCGGTAGCAACCAGTACTTCGATGGTCGACTTGCGGAATTTATCCAGCGTGTTTTGGCGCTGCTGCTGGCCCATGTCGCCGTGCAGGCCTTCGGCAAAATAGCCCTTGGCTTGTAGGTCCGACACGATTTCGTCTACCATGCGCTTCGTGTTAGCGAATACGATGGTCGACTTCAGGTTGTACATGTCGAGAATACGCGTCAGCACGTCCTTTTTCTGGGGGCCGCGTACCTCAAAGTAGCTCTGCTCGATGTTGGTCACCGTCATCGTCTGGTGGTTCACCTTCACTACTTGCGGGTCGCGCTGGTACTTCTTGGTGAGCTCCATGATGGGCTTGCTCATCGTGGCCGAAAAGAACACCGTCTGGCGCTCCTTCGGCATCTTGCTCAGAATGAACTCGATGTCGTCGCGGAAGCCCATGTCGAGCATTTCGTCGGCTTCATCGAGGATGATTTTAGTCGTGTTTTCAAGCTTCAGGGTGCCACGCTCGATGTGGTCCATGATGCGGCCAGGAGTACCGATAACAATCTGTACACCACGCTCCAGGGCGCGGAGCTGACGGTCGTAGGGGCTGCCGCCGTAAATCGGCACTACCATCAAACCGCGCTTGTATTTGCCCAGCTTCTGGATTTCGCCCGAAACCTGCACCGCGAGTTCGCGGGTGGGGCAGAGCACCAGTACTTGCACGTCCTTGCTCTCGGTATCGATGTTATCGATAGCCGGAATCGAGAAGGCGGCGGTTTTGCCGGTACCCGTCTGGGCCTGGCCAATAACGTCTTTGCCAGCGAGGAGCACGGGGATAGCAGCAGCCTGAATGGCCGATGCTTCTTCATAGCCCATCTCGGTGATAGCGCGTTGTACTTCCTCAGAGAGGTTCAGTTCGTCAAAACGAACTACAATTTTTTCAGCTTCCATGAATGTGGAAAATGGTAAGGGGTAAGAGACTCGCTCCGAAAACAGCCGTACTCAGCGACGTTTCCCCTCCTTCTACCTTGTCACAATCAGGCGGGAAAAACAACCAAAAAACTATGCGGCCAATGCGTTATGCCTCTCTCAGGCTTGCGCGGACTTAGGGCCGTCCTCAAATGCGGGTGCAAAGGTAGGGTTTTTATTTTGGATTAGCTAGACAATGGGCGAAATGGGTTTTCGAGTTCGGATAACCGTCATGCTGAGCGCAGCCGAAGCATCTCGCGTGTGGCAGTAATCCATTCGTGAGGACGTTGCGAGCGAGATGCTTCGGCTGCGCTCAGCATGACGTTCTTTTTGCTTTCGTTCTTACGGCCACACCGGGCACAAAAAAAAGCCCACCAAAGGCGGGCTTTCTTAATACAAAGCTAAGGCAGGATTAAACCAGCGATACTTTAACAGCGTTCGGGCCTTTTTTGCCCTGAGCTACTTCAAATTGAACTTTGTCGTTTTCGCGGATCGAGCTTACTTGCAGGTCGCTGATGTGTACGAAAATGTCTTCGCCAGTTTCGTCGTTTTTGATGAAACCAAAGCCTTTGGTCTCATTAAAGAATTTTACCGTTCCGGTGGGCATGGTGGTTGGTTGTGGAGTTTCCCTAAGCTTTTGGGCCACCGTGGCTTGGTTTCTTAGGTTGCGTCAAAGATAGGCACAATTTCCAAATCACCAAGTGCATAGCTATTTTTTTCAGCCGGTGCCGACCTTTGCCCGCTCCCCTCCTGTTTAATAGCCATGGCCGAGGCACCCGCTCATTCTTTCTCCCACGATTTCGAAGTACCCAACAGTGCCATCGACGCCCTGGGCCACGCCAACAACGTGGAATACGTGCGCTGGGTGCAGGATATTGCCGAGGCGCACTGGCAAGCCATCTGCCCGCCCGAGAAGCGCGACGACATTATCTGGGTGGTGCGCGAGCACCGCATTCGCTACAAGCGGCCAGCTTTGGCAGGCGAAATACTGCGGGCCACTACCTGGGTGGGCGAATCCAGCGGAGCCACCTCGCAGCGTTTCACCCGCCTGACCCGCGCCCGCGACGGTGTGCTGCTGTGCGAAGCCGAAACCACCTGGGCCCTGCTCGACCCCAAGACGGGCCGGCCGGTGCGGGTGACTTCGGAGATGGTGAATTGGTTGACTGCTGATATTTCTTAATTGCGCTACGGTGCTGGCCTGACTGCTTCAGGCGCCGCGCCCCTTTCTTACCTATGTCTGCTTCCTTCCGCATCTACTCTTCTTCTGCCGGCTCCGGCAAGACGTACCAGCTCACCAAAGAATACCTGCTGTTGGCGCTGGGCGCCGACGACCCGGCCTATTTCAAGCGCATTCTGGCCATCACCTTTACCAACGACGCGGCGGGGGAAATGAAGGAGCGGATTGTGGGGGCGCTGCGGCGTTTTGCCTACCCGGAAAGCGGCAAGGCTGACGGGCTGCTGGTAGAAGTGGCGGCGGAGCTGGCAGCCAGCGGGCAACTGCCGCCCCACGCCCAAACCTCCGAGGAGCAGCAGCGGGAAGTGCAGCGCCGCGCCGCCGAAACGTTCCGGCTGGTGCTTTACCACTACGCCGACTTTGCGGTGAGCACAATTGACTCGTTTGTGCAGCGCATCGTGACGGCCTTCACGCGGGAGCTGGGTTTGCCGGCCACCTTCGAAGTTGAGCTGGATACGGATAGTGTGCTGCAAAGCGCCGTGGCCGCGCTGCTCGATAAAGTGAACCGGGACCCGAACAGCAAGCTGCTTTCGCAAACCCTGGCCGAATATGCGCTGGGCCAGGCCGAAGAGGGCAAAAGCTGGAGTCGGCTGCCCGAGGAGCTGGCCGGCTTTGGCAAGGTGCTCTTTAATGAGACGGTGCAGGAGGCCGTAGCTCAACTGGGCAAGCTTTCGCTCGCCGATTTCCGGCGGCTCGACAAGCAGATGCGCACGCGGCGCGCTGAGCTGGAAACGCAGGTACTGGAAATTGGCCGGCAGGCCACTGAGGCCATCACAGCCGCGGGCCTCGACCCCACGCACCTGAGCGGCGGAAAAAACGGCATTTTCACGCATTTTGCCAATCCGCTGCGCTGGCTCCAGGCCGGCGATACGCCCACGGCCACGGCCCGCAAGGTGGTAGAAAGCGGCAAGTGGAGCAGCGGCCAGGCCAAAACCGACAAGCGGCTGGAAGACGTTGAGGCCGTGCGCCCGGCCCTGGAAGACGCGTTTCTGGCCTTGGCCGAAATCCGTCTGGCTCAACTTTCCAACTACGGCCTGCTGACCGCCATGCAGCCCTACTTGTTTCATGCCTCCCTGCTGAGCGAGCTCAATAAGCTGGTGGAGCAAATCAGCCAGGAACGCAACGTGGTGCTGATTTCGGAGTTTAACCGGCGCATTGCCAGCATTGTACTCACCGAGCCGGTGCCGTTTTTGTACGAGCGGCTGGGCGAGAAGTACGAGCACATTCTCATCGACGAATTCCAGGATACGTCGGTGCTGCAGTGGAACAACCTGCTGCCGCTGGTAGAAAACACGCTGGCCAACGGGCACTCCAGCCTGGCGGTGGGCGATGCAAAGCAGGCCATTTACCGGTGGCGCGGCGGCGAGATGGAGCAGATTCTACGCCTGCACCAAGGCGACACCGCGGCGCTGGTATCCCGGGCCCGCGACGAGGAAATGCGCGAGCTGCTGCGGCTGCGCTACGAAACCCTCGACCCCGCCCTGCAAGCCAAGGCACTACAGGTGAACTACCGCTCGGCGCGAGAGATTGTTGATTTCAACAATGCTTTTTTCGAGGCGGTAAGCACCCGGCACGCGGCCCTGGGCCTGGTGGGCGGCATTTACGATGATGCGTTTGGCCAGCAAGTGCCCGAGGCCCGCGCCGGCACGCAGCAAGGGCACGTGGAGCTGCTCTTTACCCAAAAAGACGCGCCCGCCCGGTGGTTCGATGCCGCGGCGGGAGCCTATATCGAGGAGCCGCTGCCGGGCCACCTGCCCGAAGCCCTGCTTACCTACGACGAAAGCACCTGCTACCTCACGCTGCAGTTGGTGGAGCAGGCTTTGCGCGACGGCTTTGCCCTGGCCGACATTGCCGTGCTGTGCCGCACGCGGTACGCCAGTAAAATCATTGCCAAGTTCCTGAAAGAGCGGGGCTACGCCATCATTTCGGCTGATTCGCTGGCCCTGGAATTTGCCGAGGTAGTGAACCTGCTGGTAAGCATCCTGCGGGTGCTGCACCAGCCCGCCGATACCCTGGCCCGCGCCGAAACGCTGCTGCTTGTAGATAAGGTAGTGCGGGGCCTGGCTCCTACCCCTGCCCGCGCCCGGCACATTGCCGAAATTGCCAACGCCCTGCACGGCAAGCCCTTTTTTGACGAGCTGCGGGCCTTGGGCTACGACGTGCGGGAGGACGAAACCGGCAACCTAGGCCTCTACGAACTGGCCGAGCGCCTGCTCAATTTGTTTGGCCTGCTGGGCCGCAACGGCGAGAGCGACTACCTGTTTCGCTTCCTCGATTTGACGCTGGAATACAGCCTGAAGTTTGGCAATAACCTGGGCAACTTCCTTACTCACTGGGAAGAGCGCAAAGGCCGCATCAGCATTAACGCACCGGGCGGGCGGGCGGCCATCACCATTACCACGGTGCACAAGGCCAAGGGCCTGGCATACGGCGTAGTCATTGTGCCCTTTGCCGACTGGAGCCTCGAGCCGCACCGCGGCACTTTACTGTGGGGGCATTTAGAAACTGAGTCAAAGCCCTTGGAAGGCATGCCTGAGGTTGCGGTGGTCAGCCTCAGCAAAGGCATTCAGCAAACGGCGCTGGCCGCGCAGTACGACGAGGAACGCGAAAAAACCTTCCTGGAAGGGCTCAATACGCTGTACGTAGCCTTTACGCGGCCGCGCCACCGGCTCTACGTTATCAGCAAGCGGCCCGAGGAAAAGAAAACAGCGAAATCGAGCGACGAAGCCGGGCCCTCGGTGCCCGGCACGGCGGCTCGCAACGTGGCCGATTTGCTCCACGGCTACCTGCTGGCGCGCGGCGAGTGGCAGGAAGACCAGGTATCCTTTGTGCTGTCGCAGGGGTCGATGGCGGTGCTGCAGGCGGCGGCCGTACCGGCTCCCACTTTTACCCTCACCAACCTGGCCGCCGCCCCCTGGGAAGACCGCCTGAAGCTGCGCCGGCACGCTACCACGCTGTTTGACTTTGACGAGCAGCAAGCCCAGGGTGAGTGGAACCGCAAGCTGCACTACGCCCTTCGCCGCCTGCTGACAGCCGCCGACGTGGGCCGGGTGGCGAGCCAGCTCGTGGCCGAAGGCATCCTGGGCGCCCGCGAACGGCCCGCCCTGGTTGAGAGTCTGGAAAAGCTGGTGAGCGACCCGCGCCTGGCCCCCTACTTTGCCCCGCACCTGAGCGTGGAAACCGAGCGGGAAATACTAGTGGGTGGCGTGCGCCTGCGCGACTACAAGCCCGACCGCGTGGTGCTGGCGCCTTCCCTGGAAGTGTCAGACCGCACCGGGGGCCGCGTCACGCTGCTGGATTTCCGGCTGCCACCGCCTCAGGAAAAACACAAGCGGCTGCTGCGCAATTACGCCACGCTGTTCGAGCAATTGGGCTACGCCGAGGTGCGCGGTATTATTTATTACTTCGGCACCGAGGAAGTGGTGGAGGTTTGAGGGCGGTGGAACGGGGGTTGAGCTGAACCTTGGGCCGCCCCTGCCGAACTTTGGCCCATGCACACCCTTGAACAACTGCGCGCCGGGAAGCTGGCCGGCATCCAGCGGCTCGATTTGGCCGCTGGCTTGACCGAGTTTCCCCGCGAGATATTTGACCTGGCCGACACGCTTGAAGTCCTGAATCTCTCGGGCAACGCACTGACCGAACTGCCGGATGACCTGGGCCGCCTGCACAAGCTGCGCGTCCTGTTCTGCTCCGACAACCGCTTCACCACCGTGCCCGCGGTGCTGGGGCAGTGCCCGCAGCTGAGCATGGTGGGCTTCAAGGCCAACCAGATTCACACCCTGCCAGCGGAAGCACTCACCCCGGCTCTACGTTGGCTCATTCTCACCGACAACCAGCTCAACGAGTTACCCGATGAAATCGGCAATTGCCCGCAGTTGCAAAAGCTGATGCTGGCCGGCAATCAGCTACGGGAGCTGCCCGAGAGCCTAAGCCGCTGCACATTACTGGAGTTGCTGCGCATTGCGGCCAATCAGCTCACGGCCCTGCCCGCCTGGCTGCTCGATATGCCACGGCTCGCGTGGCTGGCTTACGCCGGCAACCCATTTTGCGAACGAGCCGAAACCGCAGCCGTGGCCCAACACCCCATAGGCACCATCGATTGGGCGGAACTGGCCATCGAGCAGCAACTAGGCGAAGGCGCATCAGGCGTGATTTACCAAGCGCAGTGGCAGAAAGCGGGTGCGCCCGCGGCGAATGTGGCCGTCAAGCTGTTCAAGGGTGCCCTTACCAGCGACGGGCTGCCGCACAGTGAAATGGCGGCCTGCATCAGCGCAGGCGCGCACCCCAACCTGATTGCCGTGGAAGGCAAGGTAGCTCAACACCCGGCCAATGCAGAAGGGCTGGTGCTTGAGCTGATTAGCCCGGATTTTCAGAACCTGGCGGGCCCGCCCAGCCTGGCCTCCTGCACGCGGGACGTGTATGCAGCCGGCACTTCTTTCACCCAGGAAGCTGCCCTGCGCCTAGCCACCGGAATAGCCGCCGCCACTTCTCAGCTCCACGCCAACGGAATTTTGCACGGTGACTTGTATGCGCACAACATTCTGACCACCGACACGGGTGACGCGCTGTTGGGCGATTTTGGCGCGGCTTGCTTTTTCTCACATGATGAGCCCGAAACATCCCGCAGCCTGCAGCAGTTGGAAGCGCGGGCCTTTGGGTGTCTGCTGGAAGAACTACTGGAGCGTTGCGCGGTTGCGGAGGCCACGCCGGAGCCATTTGAGGCACTCTGGAACCTGCAGCGGCAATGCGTGCAGCCCACCGTGGCTGCCCGGCCCGTATTCAGAGAAATTCACCGCTCGCTCTTGCAAGTGCAAAAGGCGGCCGCCCAAATCCTCAGCCGGTAGCAGCCTGTTGAGCTAAATACCCTTCGCTGTTGCGCGCTACTTGCTGGCGGCAGGCTCGGGCGCAATGCGGGTGGGCGTTTGCCGGCCGGCCACGATGCCGCTCGCGCTTTGCGCAATGGCCTGGATGATGGCCGTCATGTTGGGCAGGTTCAGGCTTTCCACCTCGTCGTCAACCGAATGGTACAGCTTGTCGTCGGGAATCTGGTCGCTGCTGATGGTGTGGGCCGGCACGCCGAGCTTGGCCAGGGTGGCGTTGTCGGAGCGGTAAAACAGATTTTGCTCGGGGTATGGGTCGGGCTCGAAGCGAAACTTGCTGCCCGTCAGGTTGGCTTGCAGCAATTTGCCAAAGTCTGATTTATCGAACCCCGTTATGAATGCAGTGTTGGGCCCAAACTTGGCTTCTTTGCCAATCATCTCGATGTTGAACATGGCCACCACCTGCTGCGGGGCAAGCTGCTGGGAGAAGTAGCGGGCCCCAAACCCTCCAACTTCCTCGGCCGCAAACGCCGTGAAAATGAGCGGCCGGGCGTTGTCGTTTTTCAGCTTGAAATATTCCGCCAGCGCTACTACCGCGGTGGTCCCGCTGGCGTCGTCGTCTGCCCCGTTGGCAATGGAATCGCCAGCGGCGGAGGGCTTGATGATGCCCAGGTGGTCGTAATGGCCCGAAAACACCACTTTTTCTTTGGCCCGCGCCGTGTCGCGTCCAGGCAGCATGCCCACCACATTGCGCAGCTCGGTAACCACCTGCTCGGTCTTGCCCTTCACCTCAAACGTGATGCTCTTGGCCCTGGCGTTGTTGGCCAGGCTCGGCGCTGTGGGCGTAACGAGCACCACGCAGGAATACGGGCTGCCGGCCTCCGTAGCCCGAAACCGCACTTGCCGCCGGCTATCCACCAGCTTCTTAAAATCGGCGCTGTGAATGGGGTCTAGCAGCACCAGTAAGTTCTGGCTGGGCCGCCGGATTTTGCTCAACACCTGCCCAAAATCGCCGTTGGTCGTAATGGTGAGCACCTCCAAGTCAGGGGTTTGCTGGGTCCACTCCACTGTGGGCTGGTTGCTGACAAGCAGCAGCTTGTCAGCCGGGATGGCGGCCCCATTCAGCGTCGCGCTCAGCCCGGCCACCCGCGAACTATATACCGGAAACACCTGCTCGAATCCCGTAGCACCGGGCAGCGGCAGCAGCCCAATGCGCTGGAATTCGCCCGCCAGAAATTGAGCTGCCTTCAGCCCTCCCGGCTGGCCGGTGCCGCGGCCCTGCATGGCATCGCCGGCCAGGGTGGTGAGCACGCGCCCTACCGTGACCGCCGAAACCAGCGGAGTCGCAGGGGCAGCTTTTGGGGCTTTGCGCCGTTGGGCTGGGGCAGTGAGAGCCGTGAGCGCGAGCGCTAAAGTGAGCAGGTGTGCTTTCATTTAAACGAATTGAAGGGTAGTGCCCCTTTTCAAGAATCAACTTAAGATTTTATGTTTGGCGCAGTAACCTTGCACCTTGCGCAAACATACACCTACCCCGGTCGGAAGAGCTATTCTTTTCATATCAATAAATGGCCAGGCAGGCACCCTTGGTCGTTTATTTCGTGAGCCACCCGTTGGCGTCGAGCCAGTTTCTCAGGTGTTCGGTCCAATCGTCTTTCGTGGTTTTGTTATGCAGGCCGAAGCCGTGGCCGCCGTGTGGGTAGAGGTGCATTTCGGCGGGCACGCCGTGGCGCAGGCAGGCCTGGTAGAATACGATGCTGTTGTTGACGGGAACCGTCTTGTCGTCCTGGGCGTGTACCAGGAAGGTGGGCGGCGTTTGGGCCGTCACCTGCAACTCGTTGGAATACTGGCGCACCTGCTCCGCCGCAGGGGTTTTGCCCAGCAGATTATCCCGGGAGCCGGGGTGGCGCAGGCTGTCGCTGAAACTGATAACCGGGTACATCAGCACCAAAAACGCCGGCCGCACCGACACGGGGCCGGGATTGGGGCCCACCGGCTTCGCAAACTGCGTTCCAGCCCAGGCGGCCAGGTGGCCACCGGCCGAAAATCCCATCAGGCCAATGCGCTCTGGGTTAAGGCTGTACTTGGCCGCCTGCTGGCGCACGAGGCGCAGGGCCTGCTGGGCATCGAGCAAGGGCGCAATGGTCTTATCGGGCTGGCTCTGGTCGTTGGGCAGGCGGTATTTCAGCACGAAGGCCGTCACACCCATTTCGTTGAGCCGCTTGGCCACGTCGTACCCCTCGCTGTCGATGGAAAGGCGCGTGTAGCCGCCGCCGGGGCAAATGATGACGGCCGTGCCGTTAGCGGTACCGGGCGCAGGCAAAAAGGCCGTTAGATTGGGCTGGACCACGTTGGAAATGCGCACCCCACCGTTGGCCAACGTGATGCTCGTTTCCTGGATTCCGCTGGGCTTGGAATCGGGGATGGTGCCGGAGTAGAGCGGGAAGGTTTGCTGGGCCAGCAGGCGGCCGGCAGCCAGCAGCACGAGGCCAGGAATGAGGAGAAAGCGGGTCGTTTTCATAGATAACGCAATTGTACGAACTGTTGAGCTAAATAGCCACATGGTGGCATTATCTTACATAGATTTTCTATTTTTCAAGGAAATTACGTCAAAATGCAACCCTAAATGAACCATGCCGTAGCGCGGCGGGTCTTGGCTGCATGCGAAAGACCACTCTGTTGGCCGTCGCTGCTCTGCTGAGCAGCCCCGGCCTCACCCTGGCCCAGAACACGCCGGAAGAAAACAACCCCAACGTTGATGCCCCTTTCGTGCGAAACATTCGCGCCGACCGTCCCGGGCAAACCATCACCGCGCAGGTGCTGCAGCCCGGTCGCTTTCAGTTGGAAGTAGGCACGCTGCGGACGTCTCCCAGCCTTGGCCCAAGCATGTTGAGCACCGGCGCCACCCTCCGCGTGGGCTTTTTCAACAGCATGGAGCTGCGCGTGACCCAGCCGTACTTTCACAACTACCGCCGACTCAACCCCGAATCTGGCCAAATGGAACCTACCCCGGGCTGGGCGCCGGTAGTAGTGGGGGCCAAGTTTATGATTTCGCCCAACTACGATACCCGCACCCAAGTGGCCCTGCTGGTTGAGTCGCCAATTCCGAATACCGGCAGCGAGGCCCTGGCAGCTAAAACCCTCGCCCCCAGCGCCCGGCTGCTCATTAGCGAGCAAATTGGGCAGCGCTACGGCCTCGAAGCAAACTTCGGCTTCAGCCAGCCCGGCATGAAAGTGGCCGACATCGAGAAAGGCCAGTTCCTGGGCACGTTGGCCCTGAATGGCGCCATTACAAATAAAACCGGCTTTTTCGTGGAAGCCTACGGAACCGGCCGATCGGTGCTCACCTCCGGCACCACGGCTGGCCTCTACTGGCGCCCCGTACCGCAGGCCCGCGTAGATATCAATGCCGGCCGCGTACTCGGCGGCCTGGCCAGCGGCACGGCTACCATAGGCGCCGGCCTGACCTTTAAGCTGGGCCAATAAATCAATAACCCAAAAAAGGCGGGTCGCAGCTGGAATGTATCCGGCTGCGGCCCGCCTTTTTTGGGTTATTGAATTTAGCTCAACGTCAGTACCAAATCGTCGGCTTGCACGCGGCTGCCTTCGGCCAGCACAATGCTGTCGACCACCACATCGTGCGGGGCGGTGATGGTGGTTTCCATTTTCATGGCTTCGATGACGAAGAGCGGCGTGTTTTTGGCTGCGGCCTGGCCGGGCTTCACCAGCACCTTGCTCAGCATGCCTTGCAGCGGCGCGCCCACTTGGTGTGGGTTGGCCTTATCGGCTTTGGCATTGCTAATTTTGGTGACGGCCACCGACTGGTCGCGCACTTGTAGGTTGCGGGTCTGGCCGTTGAGGGTGAAGAAAATGGTGCGGCAGCCTTCCTCGTTGAGCGTGCCCACCGACTCGACGCGCACGATTACCGACTTGCCACGGGCTATTTCAATGATGGTTTCCTCGCCTGGTTTCAGGCCGTAGAAGAACACCGACGTGGGCACTTTGCTTACATCGCCAAACTTCAGGCGGTGAGCCCAATATTCTTCGAATACTTTGGGATACAGCAGCGACGACAGCATGTCGGTGAACTTCGCGCCCGGAAACTTCTCCTGAAATGCGGGCCACTCCTTGTCGAAATCAATGGGCAACAGGTGCTCATTGGGTCGGTCGGTGAAGGGGGATTCGTTCTTAAGAATGAGCTTCTGCAGCTCGGCAGGCCAGCCGCCTTCGGGCTGCCCAATGTCGCCGCGAAACAACTCGCGCACCGACTCGGGGAAGTTCAGGGTTTCGCCTTTCTCCATCACATCGGCTGGCGTGAGGTTGTTGCTCACCATGAACAAGGCCATGTCGCCCACCACTTTGCTGCTCGGCGTCACCTTCACGATATCGCCAAACAGGTCGTTCACGTCGGCAAAGCGCTGCTTCACTTCCTCAAACTTATCGAGCAAGCCCAGCGACGCAGCTTGCGGGCGCAGGTTGGAGTACTGCCCGCCCGGAATCTCGTGCTGGAACACTTCCGAAGTGCCCGCTTTCAAGCCCGACTCAAACGGGTAATACATCTCGCGCACCGCTTCCCAGTAGTTGCTGAACTCGTTCAGTGACTGCTGGTTGAACTCGCGGTGGCGCGGCGTGTGACGCAGCATCTCTACTACGGAGTTGAAGTTGGGCTGAGAAGTGAGGCCCGATAAAGAGCCCAGCGCCACGTCAATAACATTAACGCCGGCCTCTACGGCCTTGGCGTAGGTGGCGGCCTGCAGCGAGGATGTGTCGTGCGTGTGCAGGTGAATGGGCAGCTTTACGGTATCGCGCAGGCCCTGTATCAGCTCAGTAGCGGCGTAGGGCTTGAGCAAGCCGGCCATGTCCTTGATGCAGAGGATATGCGCACCGGCATCTTCCAACTGCTTGGCTAGCTTCAGGTAATAGTCGAGCGTGTACTTGGTGCGGCTAGGGTCCAGAATGTCGCCGGTGTAGCAGATGCAGGCTTCGGCCAGCCGGTCGGTTTTGTTGCGCACAAAGCCGATGCAGGCCTCCATGCCCTTGAGCCAGTTCAGGGAATCGAAAATGCGAAATACGTCGACGCCGGTTTCAGCTGCCTGCATCACAAACCGCTCGGTGAGGTTATCAGGATAGGCCTTGTAGCCCACGCCGTTGGCCCCGCGGATGAGCATCTGCAGCAGGATGTTGGGGATGGCTTCGCGCAGCTTGGCCAGTCGCTCCCACGGGTCTTCGCGCAGGAAGCGCAGGGCCACGTCGAAGGT
Organism: Hymenobacter plasmatis; assembly: GCF_020711255.1. Lineage (GTDB taxonomy): Bacteria > Bacteroidota > Bacteroidia > Cytophagales > Hymenobacteraceae > Hymenobacter. Next base: position 41,033 of record NZ_JAJFAW010000012.1, on the reverse strand, counting down.
GGCGCCGCCCCAGACTTCCAGGGAGAAGGTTTGGGGGTGTTGCTGGGCGTAGGCACCGGCCACTTTCAGCATGTCCCAGGTGCGCATGCGGGTGGCCAGCAGGCTTTGGTGGGCGTCGCGCAGGGTGGTGTCGGTGTAGTGCACCAAGGGCTCGTCGCGCAGCCATTGAGCAAAGCCTTCGGGGCCTAACTCGTGCAGCTTTTGCTTGGTGCCGGGCGCGGGCGCCGCGTGGTCGAATTGCGGGATGCGAGGCCGGCGCGGGTTGGCGCGCGGGTCGAGCAGGTTTCGCACGTCGGGGTTGCCGTTCACCACCACCTCGCCGATGAAGCCGAGCAGGCGCGTGGCCCGGTCCTGCCGGGTCTCAAACTTGAACAGCTCAGGGTGGTCCTTGATGAAATCGACATTGGCCTGCCCGTGCTGAAACTCCTCGTTGCCGACGATATTCTTCAGAAACTGGATGTTGGTTTTCACACCCCGCACCCGGAATTCGTCGAGGCTGCGCAGCATTTTTTGGGCCGCGCCGGCCAGCGTGGGCGCGTGGGCCGACACCTTCACCAGCATCGAATCGAAGAACGGCGACACCACCACGCCCTGGTACACCGAGCCCTCGTCGAGCCGGATGCCGAAGCCGCCGGCGGCCCGGTAGGCCACGATGGTGCCGTAATCGGGCTTGAAGTCGTTCTCGGGGTTTTCGGTGGTGATGCGGCACTGGATGGCAAAGCCCGCGCGCAACGGCACCACGTCGGGCCCGAGGCCAATTTCGGGGTCGCTGAGATTGTAATTAGCGGCGATGTAAATCTGCGTTTTAATCAAATCAACGCCCGTAATCATCTCCGTCACCGTGTGTTCGACTTGGATGCGGGGGTTTACTTCGATGAAGTAAATCCGGTCGTGCTCGGGGTTCACCAGGAATTCCACGGTGCCCACGTTGTCGTAGCCCACGGCCCGACCGATGCGCAGGGCGTATTCATAGAGGAGGTGGCGCTGGTGGTCGGGCAGGTTCATGGCCGGGGCCACTTCCACCACTTTCTGGAAGCGGCGCTGCACCGAGCAGTCGCGCTCGTAGAGGTGCACAAGGTTGCCGTGGTGGTCGCCCACCAGCTGCACCTCGATGTGCTTGGGCCGCTCCACAAATTTTTCCAGGAACACGGTGTCGTCGCCGAAGGCATTCATAGCCTCGTTGCGGGCCTCAAAAAAGCCTTTCTCCAGCTGCTCGTCGTCGCGGATGATGCGCATGCCGCGCCCGCCGCCGCCGCTGGCCGCCTTCAGCATCACGGGATAGCCAATGCGGTTGGCCTCGGTTTTGGCCGTTTCAAAATCGACCAGGTCGGCCTCGCTGCTTTCAATCTGAGGCACCTGGCAGCGCAGGGCCACTTCCTTGGCCCGCACCTTATCGCCGAGGGCTTCCATCACCTCGGGCCGGGGGCCCACGAAAATGATGCCTTCCTCGGCGCAGCGGCGCGAGAGCGTGGCGTTTTCGCTCAGGAAGCCGTAGCCCGGGTGGATGGCGTTGGCCCCGTTCTCCTTGGCCACCCGCAGCAGGCCCTCAATGTCGAGGTAGGGCTTCAGCGGCTCGTCGTCGCGGCCTATCTGGTAGGCTTCGTCGGCCTTATAGCGGTGCAGCGAGTACCGGTCTTCGTAGGTATAAACGGCTACCGTGGGGATGTTGAGCTCGGTGGCGGCGCGCATCACGCGAATGGCAATCTCGCCACGGTTGGCGACCAGGAGTTTAGTTATGTTCATATGCGAGGAGTGAGACAAGCGCGCTTACGGCGAAACTACGTCATAGGCTGCCCAATTCAGGATTTGCCTGGAGTAGAATTACGCAGCTCAGGTGCAGCAAATGCCTGATAGCTGTATACGGCTATATTTGGCTCAACTTGGCTGCGACAGTCCGCCCTTTGCTTATGATGCGCTTCCGCTATCTCCTACCCGCCCTGCTGCTAAGCCTGGCGGCGCGGGCACAATCGGCGGCGCCGCTTCCGGCTCCTGCCAGCCCAGGCGCTTGGGGCGGTGGCATTGGCATCGGCAATGGCCTGGAAATCCACGCTGATTACCTCAAAGGGCACCTGCTGCTAGTGGGACGCAGCCGCTATAAGTGGTGGGGGCCCCAGGAAGGTCCCGGTTCCAGCAACTTGCTACAGAATTTCAACACCCGTTCGCGGCAGACCGAAGTGGCCGCCCTGGCCGGCTACGGCCTACCCGTAGGCCGCGGCCTTGCTTATGCAGCAGCCGGCGTGGGCTACGTAGCCGGCCGGGAGCTCGGAGCCTACCGCTACACGATTAGAAGCAACAACTTCTTTTCCAACGACACCCATTACTATGCTTACCGCAGCTACCAGGCCATTGGAGTTCCGCTGGAAGTGGGCTTGCTAACCCCGGGCACGAAACGGGGCTTGGGTATCGGGCTCGCGTTTCAAACTAACCTCAACCCCGAGAAGTCCGTGTACTGCCTGCTCCTCACGTTCTGGGGCGGCCAGCTTGGCGCTTCCCCTTCGGGCCACGGCAACTAATGGCCCAGCAGCTCACGCCTTATTTACCCGCCACTTTTCCTGCCACGATGCGTCCACTTCTTACTCACTTGCACGGACATATGCTCTTCATGGGGTTATTGCCCCTGGTGGTCGGCTGCTCGCTTACGTCCAGCGAAGTGGAGCCGAAGTTGCCCACCGGGCGCATCAGCGGCGGCAACACGCTCGTTTACCGGGCCGAGGGGTTGCCCGTGGTGGCTCACAACGATTCCAGCTTCGGCACCATCATCAGCTCAATATTTGGCGGAAAGGGCCCGGTTAGCGGCTATCTGGATTTCACCAACCAGCTGGTTATTCATGGGGTGGATAGCCAGAACCCGCCGGCAGCCGGCCAAAAGCAGCACGTGCTGCACCTGGAGTTGCCCGCGTTTCAAGGACCAGGCACTTACGCACTTGGCGCGCCGGAGACATTCTACCAAGTGTCGGTGTTCAACAGCGACAAGCGCTTGGATTCGCCCCTGACTTTCTATCCCGTTTCAGCACCAGGGGCGCGGGTTACGGTTACGCAATGGGATGCTGCAAGCAGGCACCTGCAAGGCACTTTCTCAGTAAAGTTGGTTGAGCAGGGCACTGGTCAGTCGGTGGCGCTCACCGACGGGCGTTTCGACCTGATTCTCGAGCAATAACCTCCGCGGCCTGGCGGCAAAACATGTGGGCAGCATAGGGGTTAGGAAGGCACCTCCCGCTATTCTTCACTTCCCCACATGGATTTCACCGACAAAAACATTCTGCTCATCGGCGCTTCGTCGGGCATCGGCTTGGCCACGGCGCAGCTGCTCAGCCAGCTGCACGTGAACTTGTTCACCGCCTCCCGGCACCTGTCGCCGGAGCTGGAAGCCCTAGGCACCACGCACATTGTCTATGATGCCACCCAGCCCGTCGGCACTGCTTTCGACGGGTTGCCGGAGGTGTTGCACGGCGTGGCTTACTTCCCGGGCAGCATCAAGCTGCGGCCGTTCGAGCGCATTCCCACCGATGATTTTCTGGCCGATTTTGACTTGAATGTGCTGGGTGCCGTGCGGGTGCTGCAAGCCACCATCAAGCGCCTGAAAAAGGCCGAAGGCGGCGCCTCCGTAGTGCTGTTTAGCACGGTGGCCGCCGATACGGGCATGAGCTTCCACACCAGCATCGCCACGGCCAAGGCGGCGGTGGAAGGCCTCACCCGGTCCCTTGCCGCCGAGTACGCCGTCAGCGGAGTGCGCGTGAATTGCATTGCGCCTTCCCTCACCAACACTCCCCTGGCTGCGGCGCTGCTCAACTCGCCCGAGAAAGTAGAAGCCGGCGGCAAGCGCCACCCCCTGCAGCGCATCGGCCAGCCCCAGGACCTGGCCTACACAGCCTCGTTTCTCCTCTCTGACCACAGCTCTTTTGTAACCGGCCAAGTGCTGGCCGTGGACGGCGGTATGGGCAAGCTGAAATAGCACAGTGTTATGAAAATCTGCATTTTCTGGCACCGGCGCGACCTGCGCCTCCACGACAATGCCGGCTTGGCCGCCGCCCTGGCCAGCGGCTTACCGGTGGTGCCACTTTTCATTTACGACCAAGACATTCTCGACCACCTGCCCAACAAGGCGGACGCCCGACTCACCTACATTTTCGATGAAGTGGAGAGCATGGCCGCGGCCACCGAAGCAGCCGGCGGCACCTTCCTGGCGCGCTACGGTAAGCCGGTGGAAGTGCTGGAAAAACTGGTCCAGGAGTTTGAAGTGGCGGCCGTGCACACCAACGAAGACTACGAGCCCTACGCCACCCAGCGCGACGCAGCCGTACAGCAGATGCTCCAAAAGTACAACGTTGATTTCCTGCTTTATAAAGACCAGGTCATCTTCGCCAAGGAAGAAATCATGACCAAATCGGGCACCGTGCCCAAGGTATTTGGGGCGTACCACAAGAGCTTTCTGGCCAAGCTCACCGACGACCTATTACTACCCTACGGCTCGCTGGGCGACTTTACAGCTCAGAATCTGCAGCGCCTCCCGGCCGCCAAAGCCGGCCCCCGCCCTACCCTGACCAGCATGGGCTTCGAACGGCTGGAGCAGTACGTGCCCACCGCCGACTTGCCGGCCGAGGACGTGGTCCGCAACTACCACAACACTCGCAACACCCCTGCCCTGCAAAACGGCACGGCCCGCATTTCGGTGCAGCTGCGCTTTGGAACGCTCAGCGTGCGGCAGGTGATGCGGCAGGCCAAAGCCATGAATCCGAAGCTGCTGGCCGAAATCATTTGGCGCGACTTCTTCATGATGCTGCTCTGGCACTACCCCAACACTGCCACTGAGGCCTACGACCCCAAGATGCGGCATGTGCCCTACCGCAACAACGAAGACGAATTCCAGGCCTGGTGCGAGGGCCGCACCGGCTACCCGCTCGTGGATGCCGGCATGCGCGAGCTCAACGCCACCGGCTACCTGCCCAACCGTGTGCGCATGACCGTGGCGGGCTTTCTGGTGAAGCACCTGTTCATCGATTGGCGCTGGGGCGAGCGGTATTTTGCCGACAAGCTGCTCGACTACGAGCTGGCCAACAACGTGGGCAACTGGCAGTGGATGGCCGGCACCGGCGCCATCTCGGCCCCGTGGTTCCGGGTGTACAGCCCCGAAAACCAGCTGGCTCAAGTTGACCCCGAAATGAAATACGTGAAGCGCTGGGTGCCCGAAGTGGGCACAAAGGATTACCCGGCCCCAATTGTGGAGCACAAGTTTGCGCGGGACCGGGCCGTGGAAGCCATTCGGGCCGCCCGGATCGCGGCATCGTAGCGTGGACTCTACGAGTCCGCGCCGGGCCAGGATTTTCGATGGCGGGCGCGGCCTCGCACAGTCCACACTACATCAGAACCGTAGGCCCCTTGCGGCGGTTGTGTAGGCATGGAAAAGGACCGTATCAAACAAGCCTATCTCAGCTTCGTGCTCAACGAAGGCCACCCGCCGCAGTCGGTGTTCAAGCTCACGCAGCAGTTGGGCATTGCGGAGCAGGAATTCTACAAGCATTACCCGAATTTTGAAGCCATCGACCGCGAGCTGTGGTCCGACTTTGGCCGGCAGGCGCGCACCACAGCCGCATCCGAGCCCGTGTGGGAAGGCTACGGGAGCCGCGAAAAGCTGCTGGCCTTCTACTACACGCTGCTAGAGATTCTCAAGCAAAACCGCTCGTATGCCCTCATGAGCCTGCGCCGCTCGCTGCACCGCATGCCGGCGCTCACGCCCCGCGTGCTCGACGATTTCCGGCAGGATTTTGAGCTGTTTGTGAGCGACTTGCTGCGCGACGGCCGGGTGAGCGGCGAAATAGCCAACCGCCCGCTGGTGCAGGAGGGCTACCCCCGCTTCTTCTGGCAGCAGGCGCTGTTCGTGCTGGGCTTTTTTGCCAAAGACGACTCCGTAAACTTCGATCGCACCGATGCCGCCGTGGAAAAAGCCGTGACGCTGAGCTTCGACCTCGTGGGCCGCAACACTCTGGATTCGGCCGTGGATTTCGTGCGGTTTTTGGTGCGTCGCTAATCCTGCCTTGATGTCCGACGAACCCCAAACCTCCCTGCCCACCACCAAAGTGGCCCGCGCCGCGCGCTTTGCCAAAACCGGCATCAGCGTGGGCGCCAACTACGTGAAGCACTACGCCAAGCGGGCCGTGGGTGCCGAATCGACCACCGAGGACCTGCACGCCGCCAACGCCGCCGAGCTCTACGGCGCCCTGAGCGAGATGAAAGGCTCGGTGCTGAAGGTGGCCCAGATGCTGGCGATGGAGAAAAACATGCTCCCCACCGCCTACGCCGACCAGTTTGCCAAGGCCCAGTACCAAACGCCGCCGCTCTCCGGGCCGCTGGTGGTGAAGGCTTTTCGCGACGCTTTCGGGCAGTCGCCCTACACGTTGTTCGATGAATTCGAGCCCGAAGCCCGGCAGGCCGCCAGCATCGGCCAAGTGCACCTGGCTCGAAAGGATGGCCGCCCGCTGGCCGTGAAGGTGCAATACCCGGGCGTGGCTGCAACCATTAAATCCGACATTAACCTCGTAAAACCCATTGCCCTCCGGATAATGGGGCTCAGCGAAAGCCAGGTGCGGCCCTACCTGGAAGAAGTTGAAGCGCGCCTGCTGGAAGAAACTGACTACCAGTTGGAGCTGCGGCGTGGGCAGGAAATCGCGGCCCAATGCCAGGGGCTGCCGCACCTGGAGTTCCCGGCTTACTACCCGGAATATTCCACGGCTCGCATTCTGACCATGGACTGGCTCGGCGGCCAGCACCTGAAGGAGTTTTTGGCCACCAACCCGGCGCCGGAGGTCCGCAATCAGCTGGGCCAGGCGCTTTGGGACTTCTACCAGTTTCAGTTTAACACCCTGCACCGGCTGCACGCCGACCCGCACCCCGGCAATTTCTTGATGCGCGCCGACAACGGCGGCACCCTCGGCGTGCTGGATTTTGGCTGCGTGAAGGACGTGCCGCAGGACGTGTACGAGCTGTTTACCGCCCTGCTGGCTCCCGAAACCATCGTCGACGAAGCCCGGCTCGCCGCGCTGCTCACGCAGGCCGGTGTGCTTCGGGCTACCGATGCTCCGGCAATGCGGGTGCTCTACCTTCGCACCATGCAGGTGTCGCTGGAGCTGGTGGGCCGGCCCTTCCGCCAGGCCACCTTCGACTTCGGCGACCCCACGTACATGGCCGCGCTCTATGCCCTGGGCGACGACCTGATGGCCGACCCCGAGCTGCGCAAGCAGCGCGAACCGCGCGGTTCTGAGCATTTCATTTACCTCAACCGGACCTATGTGGGACTGTTTGCCCTGCTTACCGCGCTGGGCGCCGTGATAGAAACCCACGTGCCCACTGCGGCTGAAGCTGCAGTTTGGCAATTCGAGAGATTGAGTTAAAACCTGGCTCCATTGGCCGTGCTACCTTCGCGGCCATGAATATCCGGGCGGAGCTACTGCGGGAACACTCGGCGCGCCAGACCAAGCGGCTGACCGATTACGCCTGCTCGCACCCGGCGTGCTTGGCCGAGCTGCTGCAGGTGTTCTGGTACGGCGAGCCCCGGGAGCGGCAGCTGGCCGCCGATGTGCTGGGCTGGGTGGGCCAGCGGCGGCCGCAGTGGCTGGTGCCGCACTTGCCGGGCCTGCTGGCGGCCGCGCAGCCCAGCCCAGGCCAGCACCCGGCGGTGCGGCGCAGCGTGGCGCGGGTGCTGCAATTTGTGCCGGTGCCGGAAGAGTGGCAGGCGCTGGCCTTTGATACCTGCCTGGGCATGCTGCAATCCCCGGCCGAGCCGGTTGCCATCCGGGTCTATGCGCTGAGCGCCGCCGTGCGCTTGGCCATGCCCTACCCTGAGTTGACGAGTGAGCTATTGGCGGCGGCCGAAAATGTGCTGGCTACTACGAAGTCGGCCGTTTTGCACAGCCGTGCGGAGCGGGAATTCCCCAAACTTCGCAGTGTTTTGCGGGAAGATTTGCCGGGTTAGTTGTTGTTTTGGCACATTTGTTCCAATTCTCAAAATTCCCATGAAAAAACTACTTACCCTCGGCGTAGCCCTGCTGAGCCTCACTTTCTCCGTTTCGGCCCAACAAATGGCCAGCTGCTGCGCCAAGCCGGCCGCCAACCTCTCGGCCTCGGCCACCGAGGCCTTCGCCATGCTGGCTGCCGACAAAGATTTCTCGGGTGGCCACGACGCGCCCCTGCCCTTCGTGTTCACGGGCGAAGGCAAGGATATCACCTTCAAAACGCCCGACGGTGCCACGGGCCGCGGCTACGAAATCAAAAGCGCCACGCCCAGTAACAAGTACCTCTTCGTAATTCACGAGTGGTGGGGCCTGAACGACTACATCAAGAAGGAAGCCGCCACCTTCGCGAAGGAGCTGCCCGGCGTCAACGTCATCGCCGTGGACCTCTACGACGGCAAGGTGGCCACCACGCCCGAAGAAGCCGGCAAATACATGGGCGAAGTAAAATCGGAGCGCGCCGTGTCCATCCTCAAAGGCGCGCAGATGTACGCCGGCCCCAAGGCGCAGTTTGCCAGCATCGGCTGGTGCTTCGGTGGCGGCTGGAGCTTGCAGGAGGCCCTGCTCGGCGGCAAGCAAACCGTGGGCTGCGTGATGTACTACGGCATGCCCGAGAAGGACGTAGCCAAGCTCAAGACCCTGAATTCCGACGTACTGGGCATCTTTGCCAGCCAGGACAAGTGGATTAACCCCGAGGTAGTGAACCAGTTCAAGAAAGACATGGCCGCAGCCGGCAAAAAAGTAACCGTGTACAGCTACGACGCCGACCATGCCTTTGCCAACCCCTCCAACCCCAAGTTCAACAAGGAGTTTGCTGCCAAGGCCCACAGCCAAGCGCTGGCTTACCTGCGCACCAAATTCAAGGTAAAAGCCTCGTAAAGCCGACTACCCAATAGCAAAAAAGCCTTCCCAATTGGGAAGGCTTTTTTTATGCTAATTTGTTGGCCCTTACAAGCTACCTGGCTCAACTTTCTCCTTTCTAGAATTCCCATGGCCTCGCTCTCCGACCTCTTGTCCGAATACGGTGAAAGCCACCAAAACCCGACCAACAAGCTGGTACACTGGGTGTGCGTGCCGCTTATCATGTTTTCGCTGCTGGGCTTGCTTTGGGCCATGCCGGTGCCGGCTGCCATTCAGCGCATCAGCCCCTGGCTCAATTGGGGCACGCTGGTGATGGCGCTGGCCCTCGCCTACTACGTGCGCCTGAGCGGCCGCCTGGCCTTGGGCATGGTGCTGGTATGGGTGGCCATGGCCGGGGCCCTGCACCTGGTAGCCGAGGTTGCCGTGCTGCCGCTCTGGGCCGTCTGCCTCATCATTTTCGCCTTGGCCTGGGTGGGCCAGTTCTGGGGCCATAAAGTGGAAGGCAAGAAACCCAGCTTCCTCAAAGACTTGCAGTTTCTGCTAATTGGGCCGCTCTGGCTACTACACTTCGTATACCGCCGCTTGGGCTGGAGCTACTGACTGCCGGCACGCTAGCCGAGACCAAAAAGGCCGATTAGGTTACTCAGCGGCCTTTTTGGTTGAAGTGATTTACCGGTTAAACTGGTATTCGTGACGCTGCAGAGAAGCTTGGCCATTGGAAAAGCTCACTTCCTTTTTAACGTAAAACTGGTGGCGGCCCAAGGTGATAGTTTTGCGGATGGTGGCAGGCCGGTTGTCGTCCTGCCCCGGTCCTTCCAGCACCAGGCGCAGGGTTTGCTCGGGCAGCCATTGTTTAGCTTGAATGGTGAAGTCGCTCTTGTCCCAGCGCATGTGGGCGCCGTCACGGGCGAGCGTTAGGGTATCCGTTCCCAGCACGTGGCGCTTGTTGGGCTCTTCGTAGTCGAAATGCAACAGGAGTTGGTTGGGGCCGGCCATTTCGCCACGCATGGTGGTGTTGAGCTTCACGGTTTTGCCGCTGCTGTAATCCAGGTACGTGAGCGAGCCCTGCCATTGACCCATCGCCTCGGATAGCTCCGATTCGGTCAGGCGGGGCGCGGGTACCGTGCTGCTAGTACGAACGGGTTCATAGTCCATCCGCAAATCGGTATCGCCGGTAATGGTCAGGTCCAGGCGGGCGTTGGTGGCGCTCGGGTTGAGCAGCACGGCCGTGGAGCCGGCGGCAAAACGAAGCACCCCGCGCTGGCCCGGGGCCAGGGTGGTTTTCCCAAAAATACCGCCGCCACGGAGCCGCTCCTTGATTTCCACGGCCACGGTGCCCGTATTTTTTGCCGATACCCGGAACGCGCCGCCCTGGCCGCCCCCCAGAATAAACTGCTTGCCGGGCTCAATGGTCAAATCGGAATGAATGGGGCCAAAGGAACCGCCCGCCACGGCGGGTACGGCGATGAGCAATGCCCCCAGCACCATGATGACACCTAAGTGCAAGCGGAAGACGAACAGCCCCAAGTAGGTGGCTGGGCCGCGCCAAGCGGCCAGGGAGGAGGTTGCGGTTTTCATGGGGAAGCAGGCGAATGTGGGTTGTGAAACGATGCCCCAAATGTCCCCCGCTACACTTTCCGCCGCGCTTCAACTTACGCCTTGGGCCGTCCCAGCTTATGATTTGGGCCTACTTACCTCCCCCGGGGTGCGGCCAGTCAGTTTCTTAAACACCCGGTTGAAGGTAGATTTGGAATTAAAGCCACACTCTAACGCAATACCTACCAACGAGTAATGCACCAAGCGCGGGTCCTGGAGTTTACGCTCGGCCTCAGCCACTCGGTAGCGGTTCACGAAGTCGTTGAAGTTTTGCCCGCAGCCGGTGTTGATGACGTGCGAGAGCAAGGAAGTATTGGTGCGGAGGCGGTGCGCCAGCTCAGCCAGGGTCAGCTCCGGCTCCAGCCACGGCTGTTCCTCGGCCATGAGGCGCAGCAGTTTCTCGCGCCACGGCTGTAGCTCCGGTGCCAGCTCAACTACCGCAGCAGTCGGCATTGATTTCTCAGTAACGCCAGTAGTTGCGGTAGATTGGGCTAACCCCGGGCCGCTCCCAGCTGTTGGTATTGTGACTGCGGTTGAGTTGGAAGAATGCTTCCACCCCGGAAGTTGGGCTGGCATCTGCTGCTGCTGGTAATCCTGACCGGGCATCCGCCGCGGTGCCTTCCCCATCAGGCTCGAAACGCAGCGGCACCACGGCGGCGTAGTTGGCTTGCAAGCCTACCACGCTCAGGTAATAAATGAGCACGCCATTGGCCAGGTACGCAAACCAGGAGTCGCGGTAGCCCAATGGCCCCACCAGGGCATCTAATACGGAGAAACCCAGCCACACCACCAGCGCCAGCAGGGCGGCGATTAACAAATCGCGCAAGCCGCGAAATCGCAGCCGGGTGGTATCCGAAAAGTTGTTGTCGAGGTAGCGGCGGTACTGGCGGTAGCGGCGCAACGTGGCTGCGCCGTAGCCCAACATCAGGGCGTAGCCGGCCATCTCAGTCCACAGGCTGATGTGCTCCAGTGCTTCAATGGCCGCGCCTTTCGTGCCGAAGTGGTACGGCAGCGCTTGGCCCCGCAGGCCGCGCTGCCAGCCCAAGTCGTAAATCGCCGCCGCCCCATGCAGGGCCACGTACACCAACCACAGTGCCAAGTGCCACCAGTGCCCCTTGAGCTGAAACTGCTGGTTGGTCAGGCTGCGGAAGTACAGGTAAAACACCGGTCCCCAGGCCAGCCACGGCCGCCACGGCACATAGAACATGAACGTGGAATGCCCATCGTGGCTGTCGTACCAGCCGGCAAAGCCCAGCATCCACTGGGCCACCGGCAGCACGTTCAGAAGCAGCAGCAGCGCCAGCAAGCCATCGGCCAGGGTACCGTGGCGGGCGGCCCGCACCAGTAAGTGGAGCGCGAGCACCAGCCCCGGCGCCACAAACGGCAACAGCAACGCACTATGGGCATTAAATTCAAACAGCACGGTGCGAAGCTACAAACCGCAGGCGGCTGTTGGTCACCGCTTTCGGCAGCTCCCTAAGCCGTCACGAACATGCCGGCCAGCTCGGCCACGTAGTCGGTGAGCTGCTCCCAGGCGGGCAGCACGAAGTACTGGTCTTGGTAGCGCGCACCGGTCACGGGCGTCCGCAATACCGTGGCCAGGTCAAACACCAGGCGCGGCGTGTTCTCATTCACGCAGTGGTGGATTTCGCCGGCCGAAGAAAGCAGGCCCGCGCCGTAGAGCCGGGGCTGGCCCTCGTGCTGCACCAGCCCAAATTCGGCGGTGAAGAAATAGAGCGCCCACAGCTGCTCGCGCGCCGGCGAGCCCACGGGCTGCGCCCGGTACGCCTGCCCCAGCATGTGAAGGAAATCGGCCAAGCCTTCGTCCAGGAGCATGGGCACATGCCCGAACAAATCGTGGAACAAGTCGGGCTGCGGGCTGAAATCGAAGGCGTGCATGGGCCGGATGCGGGTCACAATTGGGAACCGGCGCTCAGCCAACAGCTCGAAGAAAGCGGCCGGCTCGAAGGGCCGCCCCACTGGCGCCAGCTTCCAGCCCGTTTGCTCAAACACGGTGGCGCTGAGCTCGCCGATGTCGGGGATAACCTCGCGTCTCATGCCCAAGCGGGCCAGGCCCTGGGTAAACGCCGGCGCGGCCCGACGGTGCAACAGCGCGGTCTGGCGGTCAAACAGAATCTTCCAAATCAGCTGGTCTTGGCCGGTGGCAGTTGCGGGGTTGAGCTTGGCAAACATGGTACTTGAGCTAATTAAAAGGGCGAAAAAAAAGCCCGATATCCTGGCGGATTCGGGCTTTTGAAGGTTCTTAGTGAAGGTCTGGCATCATGCCTTGCTCTTCCTTTTCGCCAATAGCAGCCCAATCTCCCCCTGTTTGGGGCAAGTCATTAGGTTGGTAATATTGACGTGTTGGTGGCGCATGATTAAGACGAATTTAAGGACGGATTTTAAGAATACAAGGGCCTGCCAAAATTAAATTTGAGTAAGCTCAACCGCTAACCGCTTCTATTCGAGCTCGCCGCGCAGGGCAAACACGCGCCGCAGGTTGCGCACCAGCTTGGCCGACTCGTCGAAGTTCAGCGTCTGCTGCCCGTCCGAGGCAGCGGTTTCGGGCGTTTCGTGAGTTTCGTATACAATGCCGTCAGCGCCGGCCAGCACGCCCGCCAGGGCCATAGCCGGCACATAGTCCCGAATGCCAATGCCGTGCGACGGGTCCACGATTACCGGCAGATGGCTCTTCTCCTTCAAAATGGGCACCGCGTTCAAATCCAGGGTATTGCGGCTGGCTGTTTCGAACGTACGGATGCCCCGCTCGCAGAGAATCAGTTTCTCATTGCCCCCCGAAAACACGTATTCGGCCGAAGAAAGCAGCTCTTCGATAGTACCCGAGATGCCGCGCTTTATCATCACCGGCTTGTCGACGCCGCCCAGCGCATCGAGCAGGTTGAAGTTCTGGGTGTTGCGGGCGCCCACTTGGAACACGTCCACGTAGTCGTGCATTTCCTCGACTTGCGAAACCTGCATCACCTCGGTCACGATTTTGATGCCGCGCGCGCGGGCCATCTGATGGAACAGTTTCAGGCCGTCCATGCCCAGGCCGCGGAACGAGTAGGGCGATGAGCGGGGCTTGAACACGCCGCCGCGCATCAGCCGCACGCTGTTTTCGACGAGGTGCGTCATCACCTTTTCCATCTGGGCTTCGCTCTCGATGCTGCAGGGGCCGGCGCACAACGCCAGGGTCCCTTCGCCTATCGTCACGCCGTCGCCGAGGTCGAGCACGGTGGGCTTCACGCGCCACTTGCGGCTCACTAGCTTGTAGTCGTCGGACACGCGGTGCACGTCGCGCACGCCCGGCAACTGGCCAATGGTGCGGATGTCGAAGTCCTTCTTCCCAATAGCCACCAGGTAGTGGGCGTGCTGGGTAGTGACTTCGGTGGTTTTGTAGCCCTGCTGCTTCAGATGCTCGGTAATGGCCGGCACTAGGGCAGTTTTCTCAAGTTGAATTATCACGGAGTGAAGAAGTTAATTAGACCGTCATGCTGAGCGAAGCCGAAGCATCTCGCGTGCAGCAGTAATACAGATGGTTGCAACGAAGCGAGCGGGATGCTTCGGGTGCGCTCAGCATGTCGGTCTTTTTTGGTGATTGTAAGGTTTACGCTTGCTTGATGGCTTGCACGAATCGGGCAGCCGTGGCGGGCGCATCGTCAGTATCCTCCAGCGCGCGGATGAGGGCGGAGCCGATAATGGCGCCGTCGGCATGGCCACAGGCGCGGTCGAAGCCGGTTTTGTCGGCAATGCCGAAGCCGATGAGGCGCGGAGTCTTGAGGTTCATGGCAGCAATGCGCTCGAAGTACTCTTTCTGAGCTTCCACATCGGGTAGCGTGGTGCCGCCGGTGGTGCCGGGCCCCGACACGAGGTAGAGAAACGCATCCGACAAGGCATCGAGCCGGCGAATGCGTGCTTCCGAAGTCTGCGGTGTAATCAGGAACACCGCCTTCAAGCCATATTTCTGAAACATCGGGTGGTACATCTCCTCGTACTCATCCAGCGGCAAATCTGGGAGTATGAGGCCATCGACGCCCACTTCTGCGGCTTTTTGCAGAAAGACTTCCACCCCAAACTGCAGCACGGGGTTGAGGTAGCCCATGAGCAGCACCGGCGTTTCGGGCACGGCGGCGCGCAGCTCCTGCAGTTGCCCAAACAACACCGGCAAGTTCATGCCATTGGCCAGGGCCGCCGAGCTGCTGCGCTGAATTACGGGGCCATCTGCCAGCGGGTCAGAGAACGGCATGCCGATTTCAAGAATGTCGGCGCCGGCGCCCACCAAGGCTTTGGCAAGGGGCAGCGTGTCGTGCAGGCTGGGGTAGCCGGCCGTGTAGTACATGTTGAGCAGGTTTTGCTTGCTCGCGAAGGCTTGTTTAATTCGGTCCATCGTAGTTGTGAAGTGGTGGGCCGAGGGCTACACCAGCTTGTCCATGTTCTTGAGGTAGGTTTCCAGGTCCTTGTCGCCGCGGCCGGAGAGGTTCACCACCACCACGTCGTCGGGACCGGCGCCAATCTGGCCCAGAGCCGACAGCGCATGGGCCGTTTCCAGGGCGGGAATGATGCCTTCCAAACGGCTCAATTCGCTTACCGCCTTCAGTGCCTCGTCGTCGGTGATGGAAACGAACTCGGCCCGGCCCGAGGCGCCCAAATGAGCGTGCAACGGCCCAATGCCCGGGTAGTCGAGGCCAGCACTCAGCGAATACGGCTCCGTGATTTGGCCGTGCTCGTCTTGCATGAGCAGCGTGCGGCTGCCGTGGATGATACCCGGCGTGCCCAGCACCGACGTAGCCGCCGAATGCCCGGAATGAATGCCGTGGCCGGCCGCTTCCACCGCAATCAGGCGCACCGAAGGTTCATCCAGAAAATGGTAGAACGCACCCGCCGCATTGGAGCCGCCGCCCACGCAGGCCACCACAAAATTGGGCAGCTCGGAGCCGGTTTTCTCCAGCAGCTGGGCCCGCATTTCCTCGCTGATAACGGCCTGCAGGCGCGCCACCAAGTCTGGGTACGGGTGCGGGCCCACCACCGAGCCGATGATGTAGTGCGTATCCACGGGGTTGGAAATCCAGTCGCGGATGGCCTCGTTGGTGGCGTCTTTCAGGGTTTGGCTGCCGCTTTCGGCCCGCCGTACTTCGGCCCCGAGCAGGCGCATGCGGGCCACGTTGGGCGCTTGGCGCTCAATGTCGACGGCGCCCATGTACACCACGCAGGGCAGGCCCATGAGGGCGCACACCGTGGCCGTGGCCACGCCGTGCTGCCCGGCGCCTGTTTCGGCTATGATGCGCGTTTTTCCCAGACGCTTGGCCAGCAGAATCTGGCCTACGGTGTTGTTGATTTTGTGCGCGCCGGTGTGGCAGAGGTCCTCGCGTTTCAGGAACACCCGCGTGCCGTAACGTTCCGACAAGCGCTTGGCTTCGAACAGCGGCGTGGGCCGGCCCACGTAGTCGCGCAACAGCAGCTGCAACTCCGCTTGGAAATCCGGGTCGGCCAGGATGTCCAGGTAGCGCGTGCGCAGCTCTTCCACGTTGGGGTAGAGCATTTCGGGGATAAATGCGCCGCCAAATTCGCCGTAGTAGCCGCGGGCCGTGGGTTGCTGATAGGATGGAGTCATGGTGATTGATTTTATTCTCTAAACGTCATGCTGAGCGAAGTCGAAGCATCTCGCCCACTTCGTTGCAATTGCATTGATTACTACGACACGCGAGATGCTTCGACTTCGCTCAGCATGACGTTCTTTTTTAGACTATTAAGTCACTGTAGGTCGCAACGCTTTCAGCATCTTCCCTACCCTAGTGGCGTCTTTCACGCCCGGCGCGGTTTCAAATCCGCTGTTTAAATCGACGCCCACCAAACCCGGCAGGCGCAGAGCTGCCAGCTCAGGGGCGTGTTCTAGTCCTAGCCCACCGGCCAAGAAATACGGCACGGGCAGGTTGTAGCTTTTCAATAAGTCCCAATCGAACACGGTCCCGTTGCCGCCCGGCGCTGCGCCTTTGGTATCGAAGAGGAAGAAGTCGCAATGGGGCACGTAAGGCAGCAGCGCGGTAAAGTCAACTGCTTTGCCCACCGAAAATGCTTTAATGACTAGCAGGCCGGCTTCGCTTAATTCCTCGCACTGCGCGGGCGTTTCCTGCCCGTGCAACTGCACCGCAGCCAGTCCGAAACGTTGGGCAGTAGTGACGATGGTTTCAGTCGTTTCATTAACAAACACGCCCACTTTCCAGATGCTGGCGGGCAAGGCCTGCACCAATTCCGGGGCCAGCGCCTCGCCTAAAAAACGCGGTGAAGCTGGCGCGAAAATGAAGCCCAGAAAATCCGGGGTCAAAACCGCTACCTCAGCGAGTGACGCGGCATCGCGCATTCCACACACTTTCACCAGCAGCCGCGCCGGGGGAGCCGGGTGGGCTGGGGCCTGCGGCCGGTCGCTGGCTTCGGGCAAGCCGGCAGCCTTAGCAACATCGGCGGGTAAGTGGCGGGGCGTTTTCATTGCTAGGGCTAGGAAACGGCAGCCGGTTTGGGCAAAGCGGCAATCTCCTGCACGAGGGCCGCGCAGGCGCGCTCAGGGCGGGCGTTGCGCATAAAGGCCTCCCCGAGTAGGAAGCCGCGGTAGCCAACTTCGCGCAACTGGCCGATGGCAGCCGCACTGGAAATGCCGCTTTCCGACACCTTCACAAATTCGTTCGGGATGGCGGCCGCGAGCTCCAGCGAAGTATCCAGGCTCAGGCTGAAATCGTGGAGGTTGCGGTTGTTAACGCCCACCAAGTCCACGGCTTGGGCATTGGCCGAGCGGGCCAACTCTTCGCCATCATGTACTTCCAGCAGCACTTCCAGACCCAGGGACTTGGCCAGGCTGCCCAGCGTGTTGATTTCTTCGGGCGTGAGCACGGCGGCTATCAGCAGCACGGCATCGGCCCCGATGCTTTTGGCTTCGAGAATCTGGTATTCGTCCACCACAAAATCCTTACGCAGAATGGGGCAGAAATTGAAGCGGCGAGCCGTAGTCAGGTCCTCGTTTTTACCACCAAAAAATTCGGTGTCGGTAAGAATGGACAGTGCAGCGGCGCCGGCCTGCATGTAGCCCAACGTGGTGCGCTCAACCGGGGCGTACTGGTTTATCCAGCCTTTGGAAGGCGACTTGCGCTTGAATTCGGCTATGAGGCCGCTGCCGTTTTCGCGGAGCAGATACTGGCGCAGCGACACGGGCTGCGAGTTGAAGTACAAGCTGCTTTCAAGCAGCTTGACGGGCACCAGCTCGCGGCGGGTGGCCACCTCTTTCCGCTTGTGCGCGACGATGGTTTGAAGAATAGTGGGCTGAGACATAGGTAGGGAAACAGGGAGGCGAAGATTTTGCTTCGCAAAACGTTGATTATTTAAGAAATTGAGCCAGCAGCGCTGCCCTTATTTGATGCTGAGCATGGTTTCGAACGCGCGCTTCGCGGCCCCGGAATCCAGGGATTCGCGGCTTTGCTCAAGGGCATCTTCCCAGCTCAATCCGGGGCGAGCGCACTGCAGGGCAAGGGCGGCGTTGGCCGTCACCACATTGCGCTGGGCGGGGGTATTGTTTCCATCCAATACCTGCTTGAACAGCTCAGCGGCCGCGGCAGTGGTACTGCCGCCGGCTAGGTCGGTAGCGGTGCAGGTGGCCAAGCCCAGCGTATCGGGAGTGAGCAGCCGCTCTCCCTCAAAAGACGACACCACCTTGGCCGGGCCGGTGAGGGCCAGTTCATCATAGCCGTCAAGGGCGTGCACCACGGCGTAGCGGGTGCCGGTGGGCTGCATCAGGTAGTGGTACACGCGCTGCAGCTCTAGGTTGAATACGCCCAGCAACTGTGCCGCGGGGCGGGCGGGGTTCACGAGCGGGCCCAGGATGTTGAAGAACGTGCGCAAGCCCAGCTCACGGCGCACCGGGCCGGCATGCCGCATGGCCGGGTGGAAAGCCGGCGCGTGCAAAAAGCAGATGCCCGCCTGGTCGAGCTGCCGCCGCAACTGGTCGGAGCTGGCCTCGAAATCATAGCCATGATGCGCCAACACATTGGATGCACCCGAGACCGACGACACGCCAAAGTTGCCGTGCTTGGCCACCTTCACCCCTGCCCCAGCCACCACAAAGCAGGCCAGCGTGGAGATGTTGAGCGTGTTTTTGCCGTCGCCGCCCGTACCCACAATGTCGAGCACTTCGTTGGTGCCCAGCTCCGGGTCCCGGCTCAAGTCGAGCAGCGCCTGCCGGAAGCCGGCCAACTCGGCCACCGTGATGGGCCGCATGCGGTACACGGCCAGGAACGCCGCGGTTTCGGCCGGGTTGGCCCCGCCTTCGCCCAGCTGGCGCATGGCGGCGTGGGCCTCGGCGTGCGTGAGCGGCTGGTGGTCAAAAAGCTTGGTGAGTATCGGTTTCAAAACGTAGGGGTTTCATTATCATAACGTCATGCTGAGCGCAGCCGAAGCATCTCGCATGCAGTTGCAACTCAATCAATCGTCTGTCATGCTGACGAAGGAAGCATCTTATCTCGTCAGCACGACTCGTTTAAGCGGAGATAAGATGCTTCCTTCGTCAGCATGACAAGCGGCGTGAGCGAGATGCTTCGGCTGCGCTCAGCATGACGTCCATTTTTATATTTCCATTCTTTAGCTCAACCAGTTCTCCAGCATCTTGGCGCCGTGCTCGGTGAGGATGCTTTCGGGGTGGAACTGCACGCCGCGCACATCATACTGCCGATGGCGGAACGCCAGCACTTCGCCGTTGGCGTCGCGGGCCGTGGTTTCCAGCTCTGCGGGCATGGTCTCGGGGCGCACGGCCCAGGAGTGGTAGCGGCCCACCTGGAAGCGGGGCGGCAAGCCAGCAAAAAGTCGCTCGTCAGGCGCGGTTACTTCGGCTTCGTTGGCAACGCCGTGGAGCACGGCGGGCATGTTGTAGAGCGTTGCGCCAAAGCTTTCGGCCAAGCCCTGGTGGCCCAGGCACACGCCCAAAATGCGTTTGGTGGGCGCGTAGGTTTTAATGATTTGGGGCATCAGGCCTGCTTCGGCCGGAATGCCGGGACCGGGCGACAGCATAATGGCATCGTAGGCATCCACCGCTTCGAGGGGCAGCTGGTCGTTGCGCGTCACGGTGAGGTTGGGGCCGTGCCCGAGCTCGCGCAGCAGGTGCACCAGGTTGTAGGTGAAGGAGTCGTAGTTATCGAGAACGAGGATTTTCATGGCGTTGCTATCGTGCTGATTACTATTGAACGTCGGTGGCGGCGCGGAGAGCAGCCCGGAGCGCGCCCAACTTGTGATGTACCTCTTCTAGTTCCGACTGCACACTCGAGGCGGCTACCACGCCGGCACCAGCCTGGAAATAAAGCTGGTTGCCGGTGCTCAAAAACGAGCGAATCATGATGGCGTGGTTGAAATTGCCATCGAAGCCCAGGTGGCCGATGCAGCCGCCGTAGTAGCCGCGGGCGGTGGGCTCGAGGCCATCAATCAATTGCAGGGCCCGGTGCTTGGGCGCGCCGGAGAGCGTGCCGGCCGGGAAAGTATCGGCCACCACTTGCAGGGTGTCGGTGCCTTCGTCCAGCTCAGCCGTGACGTGGCTCACCAAATGAATGACGTGCGAGTAAAACTGGATTTCGCGTAGGGTGCGCACCTGCACCTGGCTGCCGTGGCGGGCCAGGTCGTTGCGGGCTAGGTCCACCAGCATTACGTGCTCGGCGTTTTCCTTGGGGTCGGCGGCCAGGCGCTGGGCAGCGGCGGCATCGGCAGCGTCGTCGCCGGTGCGGCGGTACGTTCCGGCAATGGGGTACAGACTGGCTTCGCGGCCCTGCACCAGCACCTGGGCCTCGGGCGAGGAGCCGAAGATTTTGTAGTCGCCGTAGTCGAAGTAGAACAGGTACGGCGAAGGGTTAATGGAACGAAGCGCGCGGTACACGTTGAACTCATCGCCGGAAAAACCTTGCTGAAACCGCCGAGAGAGCACAATCTGAAATACGTCGCCGCGCAGGCAATGTGCTTGCCCCTGCGTCAGGCGCGCCAGAAACTCGGTATCGGTTTGGTTGCTGGCCTCCTCTCCCACCGTGGCAAAATTGAACACCGGCACGCTGGGGTTGCGCACCAGGTTTTCGAGGCGGTTGAGGCCGTCGGCTTCGGCTGGTTGGCCGGCCACGCCGTGCTCAAACAAGTACAGCTCCTGCCGGAAGTGGTTGAAGGCGATGACGTAGCGATACACGCCGTAGCGGATGAGCGGCACATCGCCGGCCGGCACCTTGTCTGCGTCAAACGTGACGTCCTCGAAGCTCTGCACGGCCTCGTACCCCATGTAGCCAAACAGCCCGGTGCTGATGAAGGGCATCTTGGCAGCGGCTTCATCGGGGGTAAATGCGGCCGCAAACTCCCGCAGCTCAGCCAGGGCCTGGCGGGGCTGGCTCAATTGCTCGGTAGTAGCGCGCCCATCTGGAAACGACTGGCGCAGCTCGCCGCCGCGCCGCAGCTCAAACGTGCCCAACGGCTCGCACACCAAGTAGCTGAAGGCGTTTTGCTGGCCGTGGTAGTCGGCGCTTTCCAGCAGCAGGCAGTTGGAATACTGGTCACGCAGGCGCAGGTACAGGCCCACCGGCGTTACGGTGTCGGCCAGCAGGCGGCGGTGGCGGGTGGTGAGTTGGTAAGACACGGAAGCGATGTGGAACAAACGAGGCGAATCGGGTGCCTCAGGGGAGATTTAAAATGCAAAAAGCCCGGCTGGTGGGCCGGGCTTTTGTGGTCAAAGGCAAAATCAAAGTTGACTTCACTAGGCGCACAGGCAGTCCGGTCCGATGTTTCGGAGCTGCCACCACCAAGCCTGGGAAGTACGATGTAAGGTCATATTGGGAGTGCGCTTCCTGGAAACGCGACGCAAAGATAACGGCACTTTCTTAAAATACCAGCAATACGTATTGAATTTTAATGCGAGTCTGGTAATCATCTTTCTAATTTGTCATTGATTTATCAACCTCCCATTACAGCAATTGGGCAGAGCTTACTTAGCCGCCTAGGCTGTCATGCTGACGAAGGAAGCATCTTATCACCTCACAACGTTTCGTGCAGCGGGGATAAGATGCTTCCTTCGTCAGCATGACAGGTCGGGTCCAACGAAGCAATGAATTAACAATGGTCAGCTCGGCACAACGGCCCACCTGATTTGTGTGATAGATTATCGGGCAGCCTTTTTAGAAACACCCTTTCCTACTGAGCCTTTCGCCTTCACAGTTGGGCTAAACATGAACTTGTAAGCGGCTGGAAACTCCCGGCGCCAAAACCACTCGCGGTGCTGGCCATCGGCCGGGGCAGAAAAAGCCAGGTTGGCAGCAGGCACTCCCTGGGCACGCAGTTCATCGCGCCAAGCCTTCATCAGCGGCAGCATGGTTTCTGATTCTTTGGGGCCGCACACGAAGTAAAAACGTGCCGTGGAAGCAGCCTTGTGGGTTTTAGCATAGGCTAAGAGCGAGTCGTTGCATACCCAGAAGGCTGGGGAAAACACGCCTACCTCGCCGAACACTTTGGGGTACTTCAAGGCAGCATACACCGATATAAGGCCGCCCAAGCTGGAGCCTGCCACGCCGGTGTGAGCTGCGTCGGGCTGGGTGCGGTAATGGGAGTCCACATACGGCTTTAGGGTTTGAGCCAGAAAGTCAACGTAAGGGTCGCCCTGGCCACCCTGGTGGGGCTGGTCTTTTAGGGCGGCGCTGGGCCAGGGAATGTATTCGTCGGAACGAAACTGGTCGCCGTTGTCAACGGCCACTACGATGGCACCAGTCGCGTCCTGGCCAGCGGCGCGCAGCTTGTCAAGGGTCTCGTCTACGCCCCACTCGCCGCCGAAGCTGGTGGCATCGTCGAATACGTTTTGGCCATCGTGCATGTACAGCACGGGGTAGCGCTGAGAGGGTTTCTGAGCGTAGTCGGCGGGCAGGTACACCCACACACGGCGCTGGCGGCCGAGCTGGGGGATTACAAAGGAGTTGGCCAGCACGTGCACCCGGGGCGTGGCCGTATGCACTTTGGGCTTGGCAGCCGCGCCGCTTTGGTCGTCCCAGGCCAGGATTTGGTGCGTGAATTCGCGGCCCGAACTCAAATCCGTTTTCCGATTGGCAATCTGCTGGTTTTTGTCGTCTACTTCCACGGCGGCCCAGCTGCCGCGGGTAAACTTGTATTCGGCCTGCCCCGCACTCAGCGGCAGGTTTATTTGATACGTACCGTCGGCATTCTTTTTCAGCGCAAACCGCGGATTGTGCGGGTTCCAGTTGTTGAAGGAGCCGGCTACGAACAGCGTATCGCTGGCCGGCGTGGTGGCCGGCACCTTGGTGATTTTCAGAATGGCTTGGGCAAACACAGGGCTCAACCCAAGCACAAGGCTGCTGGTTAGCAGGGCTTTTCTAATCATAAATAGCTGGTTTATTATCGGATGGTTTCGCCGCTGCCTGCGCCGCGCTCGGCCGAATCCATCTTGCGCAGGGTGTAAACGGCACGCACGGAGTCGACCCCCGGCAGGCCGTTGGATTGAAAATCAAGGAACGAGCCCTTCTTCTGGGGGCCTTTCACAAAATGGCGGTATTCTTCGGCCGACTCGCGCACTACGTAGAGTATGCCCGATGCTGGCACCTTGAGCCGCGAGTAGAAGCTGCGCCCGTCGCCGGCGGGGCGGCGGGTATCTTCGGCCACGGCGCTGGTGCCCAGCAGGCGGTACTTGGCAAGGTCGCTGCCGGGCAAGGCCAGGTTGCCCAAGCCGTCCACAAACACTTCCCGACGGGACATCAGGTGCTCGAGGTCTAAGGTTTTGAGCAGGCCCAGGTGTTCCTCGGCCATGATGAGCTGCTGCACCGCCTTGCCCGGAGGCGCCTCCTCGTAATACACCAGCACGGGCTTCTCAAGCTTGACCTTGCCGACATACACGGGCGGAGCGTCGCTTTGGCCTTCGCCGGTCCGCTCGGCTGTGACTGGGCCGTATGCGGGCAGCTGTTTGCTTCCCCCTTTTGTCGAACTGCCTTTCTCCTTTGGAGAGGGCTTGCGCGCGCCGGTACGGGACTGGGCCGTGGCAGTGGTCATGCCGGTGGCCAGCAGTAAAAGAATCAGCAGATGGGGCTTTTTCATCTTCTAAGGAAAAGCCAAATGTAACGAGCAGACATTGGCCTTGCAAGGCCGCTGGCCCGCCTCCCACAATGCGGCAGTACCATTGCGGCAGGCACCATTAGCTCCTGCGTTAGGGCCTGGCACCCAGGGGCCGGCGACCACCCGAAATGTGCCGTTTCAGCGGCCCCAAACACAACAAAAGCCCGGCCGCGTGTGCTGCGGCCGGGCTTTTGTAACTATTAAAAGCAACCCCTAATTAGTGCTTGGGCTTGATTTTGGTCTTTCTTGGCTTGTCCTTCACCTTGGTGTTGGCGGGCACGGTTTGCGTGGGGGCTACTGTGGGAGCCGGAGTCACGGTCGTCGTGGTCGACTCAACGGTGTTCGTCGTTGCCGGAGCGGTAGTGGCTGGCGGGGTTACGTCCTGCACCGGAGCGGGTACAGTAGTAGGTGCGGGCGTGGTGGTTGTGGTTTGCTTGGTGGTGGTAGTGCTGGTTTGAGCACTAGCTGAATACGCACCGGTGGCTAGCAACGCGGTTAAGACAAGGAGCTTGTTCATTTTCATAAGTGCAGGTAAGTTCGTTGAAGTAGAAAAGTTGAGCTGATTTCAGCGATAAGCCAATATAGCTTGGCCTTTAACGGGGCTTTACCGGAAAGAGTTGAGCTACAGCGCTTGCCCTCGTTTCTGACACTCTATCGGTCAGCCACTTACCGGACTATCGTTTGAGCCGCTGGCACCCATTCGGCATCAGCTCAAGTGTGGTGTCGCCACCTTGCTCCTGCCGCTTGCCTTCTCCCCTGCTCCCACTCGAAAAAGCCGATGCTGGGGCGAGTTCTACTCTCCGCTGAGAAGGCCGCCGTACTCCTAATCAAGATTTGGGCGAAGTCTGAAAGCAGAAAAATTGAGCTGAAATGCGCGCCTCCCTGCGGTGGAGCCCCGCCAACTGCAGCCCCAAACCTTTGCAATCCTAATCGTTTGCAGGTGGTAGCCGCAAGGAAAATAGTTCCATTAATCACCTTAACTCACTAGTTACAAACATTTTATTCAGTGAAAAATGCGTAAATTATACCCATCAATTCGGCCACCGATTAATGGCCCAGAGCTAACTTCCACCTCTCTATGTAGCTAGGAAATAGCAGCTTGAAAAAGCCACCTACAAGCTGCTATAATGCCATTTATAGGGTAACTTGCGCCCTCTTTCAGAAAACTTTTTTACATTTTCCCACCACTCACATTTTTCACCAAATTACCGTTTCCTATGAAACACCATTATCTAGCGAAACTATTGTTTCTGCTATTGTTCGCGGGCTTTGGATTCCCTTCGGGAGCCTTTGCCCAAACCGGCTCCGTAAGCGGCCGGGTTACCGACAGTAAGAACGAAGGCATTCCGGGTGCAACCGTGCTTATCGAAGGGACTTCCCTGGGCAGCTCGTCGGCTGTCGACGGCACTTACAGCATTCAGAACGTACCAGCGGGTCCCCACACCGTGGTTATTTCGTTTGTAGGCTACAATGCTGTCCGCCTGCCAGTGACGGTGACTGCCGGCGCCAATTCCGAGATTTCGGCCAAGATGACTGAAAATGCCACCCAGCTTTCTGAAGCCGTGGTAGTAGGTTATGGCACCCAGCGCCGCCAGGACGTGACCGGCGCCGTGGCTACGGTTGACTCCAAGCAGTTTGTACAGGGCCAGGTAACCAACCCCGAGCAGCTGATTCAGGGCAAGGTGGCCGGTGTTGCCATCACCACGACCGGCGGTGCCCCGGGCACTGGCACCACCATCCGCATCCGCGGCAACTCCTCGCTCAACGCCAACAGCGACCCGCTGTATGTAATTGACGGCGTGCCGGTAGACAAGGAAGGTATCAGCGGTGCTTCTAACCCGCTCTCGCTGATTAACCCCAACGACATCGAGACCTTCACGGTGTTGAAAGACGCCTCGGCTACTGCTATTTACGGCAACCGGGCTTCTGGCGGTGTTATCCTTATCACCACCAAGCGCGGTCTGCAGGGCGATAAGCTGCACGTTGAGCTGAATTCGCAGGTTGGCGTTTCGACTGTGGCGCGCCGCTACGAGCCGCTGAGCGCTGACCAGTTCCGCAGCCTGATTCAACAAAATGGCGCGCCCTCCCAGTATGCTACGCTGGGCACGGCCAATACCAACTGGCAGAACGAAATTTTCCGCACGGCTGGTACCTACGACAACACCGTTAGCCTCACTGGCAGCGTGGCCAAAGTGCCTTTCCGCGTGTCGTACGGCAACCTCTACCAGGAAGGCATCGTCATCACCAACAACCTGAAGCGTAACTCGGGCTCGGTAAGCCTGACGCCCACCCTGCTCGACAACCACCTGCGCATCGACATCAATGCCAAAGGCACGATGGTCGACAACCGCTTCGTGGACTACGGCACCGTGGCCAACGCTGCGCTGTATGACCCCACGCAGCCAATTACCTCGAGCGAAGGGCGCTTTTCGCGCTATGGCGGTTACTACCAGTTCACCAACTCGGTGGGCCAGCCGCTGGGCAACGCTCCCGGCAACCCGGTAGCTGCTCTCAACAACTCCAACAACACCAGCACGGTGAAGCGCCTCATCGGCAACGTGCAGCTGGACTACAAAGTGCACGGCATTGATGGCCTGCGCGCCAACCTCAACCTGGGCCTCGACGCCTCGCGCGGACGCGGCAGCAACGTTATTCAGCCCATCGACTTCGGCAACTACAACAGCGCCGCAGCCGCTGCTACCAACGCTGGCCTGAACGGCAAGTACACCCAGTACGCCCAAGACAAGGACATGCATTTGCTCGAAGCCTACTTGGCCTACGGCAAACAGCTCGGCGGCACCAAGGTTGACGTGCAGGGCGGCTACGCCTACCAGACATTCCAGTACCAGGGTCCCAACTTCCTGGACTACCGTTTCGACCGCACCACCAAAGTCAACAAGGCTGATACCCTGCTCCTGCCCCGCTACTATGGCAAGCTCGTGATGCTGTCGTATTTCGGCCGCGCCACGATGAACGTGAAGGACAAGTACTTGGTGACCGCCACCCTCCGCAATGACCGGACCTCGCGTTTCCGTGAGGGCTACCGTAGTGGCTGGTTCCCGGCACTGGGCCTGGCCTGGCGTGTTAAGAACGAGGATTTCCTGAAAGACAACAACCTGTTTTCTGAGCTGAAGCTGCGCGCCGGCTACGGCCGCACCGGCCAGCAGGACCTCGGCAATGGGTACTATGACACGCAGCCGCGCTACATCTTGAGCGGTGCCTCGACCACGTACCCGCTGGGCAACACTGGCGGCACCGTGCCAAGCTACAGCCCCCAAGGCTACAACGCCGTGCTGACCTGGGAAACCACCAACACCTACAACGCCGGTTTGGACCTGGGCTTCCTCGACAACCGCCTCACGGCTACCGTCGACGTGTACCAGCGCACGGCCAGCGACCTGCTGGCCCGCGTGAACTTCTCGGCCGGCTCCAACCTCACCAACCAGCTCGATGCCAACATTGGCTCCTTGCGTAACCGCGGCATCGAAGTAGGCCTGAACTACGGCATCCTGCGCAGCGAAGACCTGAACTGGGATGTGAACCTGAACGGCGCCTACAACGAAAACAAAATCACCGACCTGGGCCAGCAAGCCGAAAACTTCCAGGGCTACAAGGTTGGTGGCATTGGCGGCGGTACCGGCAACACCATCCAGATTCAGGCGGTGGGCCACCCCATCAATTCCTTCTTCACCGCACAGCAGGTGTACGGTGCAAATGGCCGCCCAGTGGAAGGCCTGTACGTAGATAAGAATGGCGACGGCATCATCAACGACGCCGACTACACGTTCTACAAGCAGCCCGCTCCCCTCGTGACGCTGGGTTTCAGCTCGAACGTAACGTACAAGAAGCTGTTCATGGCGTTTACCCTGCGCAGCAACCTCGGCAACTACGTGTACAATGCTAACGCTGCAAACTTTGGCAACTATGCCAACGCCCAAGGCTCCACTCTTTTCGTAAGTAACCTGAGCCCCGACGTTCAGAACACGGGCTTTACCCGCCAGCAGCTGTTCTCGGACTATTACGTGCAAAATGCTTCGTTCCTGCGCTGCGAAAACATCTCGTTGGGCTACAACGTGGGCAAGGTGCTCGGCGCTTCGTCGCTCCGCGTAACGGCCAACGTGCAGAATGCCTTCCTCATCACCAAGTACAAAGGGGTTGACCCCGAAGTATTCGGCGGCATCGACACCAACTTTTACCCGCGTGCCCGCACCTTCACCCTCGGCCTCGCGCTCGGCATCTAATTCCCACCTCTCATGAAACAAGTATTATCCCGGGGGCTCACGGCCCTCACGCTGAGCACGGCCCTGGTTAGCCTCAGCACGTCTTGCACCAAAGACCTGGACCAGACGCCGAAGTACGAGCTCACGCCCGACAAGGTGTACACTGGCCTGACGGGTTACAAGCAGGTGCTTGCCAAGCTCTACGGCGGCTTTGCGCTCACCGGTTCCTCGGGCCCCGGCTCGGGCGATATCTCGGGCATCGACGCCGGTACTTCGGACTACATCCGCCAGTGGTGGAGTGCCCAGGAGCTGACCACCGACGAAGCCGTCATTGCCTGGAACGACCCGGGCGTGCAGGAATGGCACAAGATGAACTGGGACGCCAGCGACCCGCTGACCCGGGGCTTCTACAGCCGTCTCTACTACGAAATTGCCATTTGCAACGAGTTTCTCCGCGAAGCCACCGACGACAAGCTCAGCAGCCGCCTGGGCGGAGGCGAGTTGGAGCAGGGCAAGCTGTTCCGGGCCGAGGCGCGGTTCCTGCGTGCCGTGGCTTACTCGCACGTTATCGACCTGTTTGGCAACGGCCCCTTCGTGACGGAAAATGACCCCGTGGGCGGCCCGCTGCCCAAGTACGCCACCCGCCAGGAGCTGTATAGCTTCGTGGAAAGCGAGCTGCTGGCCTTGACCAAAGACATGGCCGCGCCCCGCACCAACGAGTACGGCCGCGTAGACCAGGCAGCCGCGCACGGCATGCTGGCCCGCCTTTACCTGAACGCCGGGGTTTACACCGGCACTCCCCAGTACGCCAAAGCCGCCGCCGAAGCCAAGGCTGTAATTGACGCGGGCTATACGCTGAACACCACGCCGGCTACTCCCGTGGCTTCAGCCTACGGCCGCCTGTTTTTGGCCGACAACAACTTGGCCCCGGCCAAAAATGAAATCATTTGGCCCGTTATTTTTGACGCCAACAGCGTGCAGAGCTACGGGGGCACCACGTTCCTCGTGAACGGCTCTACCAGCGGTGCCGACGCTGCATGGCAGCGCCTTGTGGGCCAGACCACGGGCTGGGGCGGTGTGCGCACGACCAGCGCCCTGTTCGATAAGTTCTTCCTGGCCGGTGGCGACACCGCTCGCGACCGCCGCGGCCGTTTCTACACCAAAGGCCAGACGCTGGCCATCAACGACCTCAGCCAATTCACCCAAGGCCTTGGCGTGCTGAAGTACCGCAACGTTACCTCGACCGGGACTCCTCAGGGTGGTCCGGGCAACTTCTCCAGCGTTGACTTCCCCATGCTGCGTTTGGCCGACATGATGCTCATTTACGCCGAGGCGGCTACCCGCGGCAATGGTGACCGCGCCACGGCACTGGGCTACGTAAACCAGATTCGTCGTCGTGCCTTCGGCCTGCCCATCGCCACCGCCAGCGCGGTGGCGGACATCAGCGATGCTCAGATGACCACCGACTTCATCCTCGACGAGCGTGCTCGCGAGCTGCACTGGGAAGGCACCCGCCGCACGGACCTTATCCGTTACGGCAAGTTCACCGACGCTACGTACCTGTGGCCCTGGAAAGGCGGCGTTGCCGGCGGCAAGGCTGTTGACGTTAAGTACCGGTTGTTCCCCCTCCCGGCTGCTGACCTCACCGCCAACCCGAACTTGAAACAAAACCCGGGTTACTAATCTGTTAAGCAAGGAGTTGAGCTGATGTATATTAGTTCAGCTCCTTAGCTTTATTCCCTTCGTTTGCAAAATGGCCCGCCTTTCGACCCAGCCCACTTCAGGCTTTTGAAAGCGACACTTTTACTAAGTCCAAAGTGTTGCGGTTGAGAGTATATCCAGATTGTGTAACCCCATTCCAATCAATAAACAATCATGAAAAATTTGCTTACTAAAGTCGCCGCTATGGCGTTTGCCGTAGCAACGTTGGCATCCTGTGAAAAGGACGGCGACAAGGTGACGGCCACCCCTTCCGCTACGCCAACTCTGACGGCCTCTACCAACTCGGTGGTGCTGTCCCAGGCCAACAGCACTCAAACCGCTCTCACCTACACTTGGACGCCCGTACAACTGACGCTGAGCGGCACAGCTTACACCAAGACCCCGGCCGTTACCTACCAGCTGCAGCTATCCAAAACGGCTGATGGGTTCGGCTATCCGGTCGTAATCGACGGCGGTACGGGTACCACCAAAGCCGTAACCGTGGGCGAGCTGAACACGGCACTGACTACACTGGGCGTGACTGCTGGCACGGCTACCCCCGTCTATGCGCGCGTGGCCGCAGTAGCAGGCACTGATGCTCACAGCTTCGTTTCCAATGCCGTGCCGCTTACGGCTACGGCTTACACGGTATGCCTGCCTCCGGCTGGCTCGAACACGTGGTCCATCATCGGCCCGGCGGGCGTGGACTGGAACACCGATGTTCCGTTGACTTATAACTGCACCACCAAAACCTTCGATGTTACGCGTCAGATGAATGCAGGCGAATTCAAATTCCGCGCCGACAACGCCTGGACGTTGAACTATGGCAGCAGCTCCAGCACGGGCGGTACTATCGTAAAAGACGGCAGCAACATCACCGTTACAAAAGCTGGCACCTACACCATTAAGTTGGATTTGAATAACATGAAGTATTCTATCAACTAGTGAGAACAAGCCGCTTCTCATTCCTCCACATGGCGAAAATACGTTGTTGGAATAAAAGCCAAGCAAGTTGTTACTGACACAAAAAAGCCCTGGCGAGATTCGCCAGGGCTTTTTTGTTGTGGTACCAGGCAGTTAAGCAACCCCTGTAAGGTTGCCTATCACTTGCCTGCCTGCGCAAATGAACCTGCGGCTAAGCAGCACTGACTTTTGGTTGGGCCTATTAGAGAAGGCTCAAGTTTAGCTAAAGCAAAGTGGACTAACTTCCCTCACCCGTCATTGAGCTAAATAGATTGTTTGTTAACTCAAGCAAACTGCCCAGCGGGGCTTGTAAGAGCAAGCGTATCTGTTTATGAAGCCCAAAGGAACACAAAAAAGCCCCCGTCGCTCAAGCGACGGGGGCTTTTTCCTTATTTAATGAGGAGACTACTCAATAACAATTTTGCTGCTGGTCTGCTCGCCGCCAATGTTCAGCTTGACAACGTAGATGCCGGCACTCAGGCTACCAAGCTTGTAGGACTGGGTGCCCGTTTGGGCTTCATTCATGCTCCGCACTTGCTTGCCAGTAGCATCATATACACTCAGAGCGACTGCCTGCTTGCCTTGGGGAACGGTGTAGCTCACGGCTACGGCCGAGCCGGGGTTGGGGTACACACCAAAGCGGAGGGAGTTGGCCACTTCGCTGCGGCTAGCCAGCACGCCAGCACCTACCTGGTAGGTCAGGAATTGCTTGCCAGGGATAAGAGTAAAGTCCTGGTCGGGAGCCAATGCAGTGGTTTGGCCAGCAATGGGAGGGAAAGTATCGGTCGTGAATACGCCGCCGTCGTTGGTGTAAGCTACGAACAGGTCCACCTTGCTGTTGGCCGTGAGGCCCAGAGCGGCGAGGTCGAACTCAAATTCAATTGCCGAGTTGTCGGTATTGGCCGCAAGCCCGGTTGCGTTGGTATAAGCAACGCGGGCACCCAGCAACGGGCCAGTAGTGGCCGTAGCGGTAATGAGACCGGCAGTTCCCTCTTTTACATTGCCCTGATAGGTATCGGGCACACCGCCGGTTACGTTGCCGCCGGAATAGTCGGCGAAACTGAAGTAGCCCCCGTTGGCGGGCGTCTTGTCGAAGTTTACCCGAACGCCGTAGTCCACTTCAAAATCCATCGTGGGCTTAATCTTCAGGGGGCTGTCGCCGGCGGCGCCGCCGGCGAGCTTGGTGCCAGCGGGTACGCCGGTTTTGCCGGGCACGTTCAGGTACATAACCACAGCTGGGTAGGTATTGTCCTGCAGGAAAGCACCCACTACCGCGATATACAGCTTGGTAGCGGAGGTGGCCATGTACAAGCTTTTCAGGCCTCTATCGGCGATGGAGTGGGTGCCAGCGTAGGTGCTTACCAGCTGGTACTTGTTGGTGGTGGGAGTAGTAGCAATTTCGGCGGCGGTCACTTTGCCATCCAGCGTGATTTGCGCCTGGGCGCTCAGACCCGCAACGGTCAAGGCTCCGGCGGCGACAAGAGTAAATACTTTTTTCATTTGTTGTTGGGTTAAAATGTGGTGTGAAAAAAAGCTATTGTTTGCGTGCAAAGTACAACAAGAGTTGGTAATGCCGTATGCAGCTTTGATAAAGTGCCAACCAAGAGAATTGTTTGACTGCTCCAGGGGTTTGGCGTGGCTCAATTGTGCCTAAAGTTTTTCGCTTAGGCTTAGTCAATACGCACCACCCTTCTTCCGGTTTCGTAACTCGTCCTTACTTTCGCCTCACTGTCCCACTCGTAACTATAG
This sequence comes from Hymenobacter plasmatis, assembly GCF_020711255.1. Taxonomy (GTDB): domain Bacteria; phylum Bacteroidota; class Bacteroidia; order Cytophagales; family Hymenobacteraceae; genus Hymenobacter. The sequence goes on along the minus strand of NZ_JAJFAW010000012.1, from coordinate 8,833 downwards.
CTTATGATTCTGATTGCCGACGGCGGCTCAACCAAGTGCAGCTGGTGCCTGCTCGATGATACCAAAAACCGCATTTACTTCAATACCGAAGGGTACAACCCCGACTTTATAGATACGGCCGGCATTGCCGCTTCACTTTCCCAGAACCTGCCCGATACGCTCCAGCGCGACAAGGTGACGGAAGTGCACTTCTACGGCGCCGGCGTGTCGTCGGCGCTCAAGGCCGAAGTGATTGCGGCCGCGCTGCGCCAGCTGTTTCCCCAGGCCAAGGCCACGGTGACGGAAGACCTGCTGGCCGCAGCCCGCGCGCTGCTGGGCCGCAAGCCCGGCTTTGCCGCCATTCTGGGCACCGGCACCAACTCTTGCCTGTACGATGGCCAGAAAATCACCTACAACGTGGATTCGCTCGGGTATTTCCTGGGCGATGAAGGCTCGGGGTCGTTCTTTGGCAAGCGCCTGCTGCGCGACTACCTGCGCGGGTTGCTCCCCGATGGCCTGCAGGAGGTTTTCCGCGAGACGTACTCCCTGGGCACCCGCAACGACATCCTCGACCGGCTCTACAACCAGCCCCTGCCCAACCGCTACCTGGCCAATTTCGCCAAGTTTGCCTACGACCACAACAACGTGAGCTACTGCCGCGAAATCGTGCTCGAAGGCTTCGAGACGTTCTTCCAGAACCTGGTGCTGCACTACCCCCGCTACCAGGACTACACTTTTAACTGCGTGGGCTCGGTGGGCTACAACTTCCGCGACGTCCTGACGCAGGTGGCACGCGGCCACGGCATGGAAGTCGGCAAGATTATCCGCTCGCCCATCGATGATTTGGTGACTTACCACGAGCACGAATAGGCACCGCTTCTGGCGCCCCTAGCGAACAGCAGTAACCCAAGTTGACACACGGATTATTGAGATAAAAAGCTTGGTTGCTTACTTTACAAAAAAGGCCCGCCGTACTACACGGCGGGCCTTTTTGCTGTCCGAGGCAGCTAAATTGAGCTAGTTGACTACCAGGCGCAGCATTTGCTGGCGGCTGTCGGCCCGTAGCTGCACGATGTATACGCCCGGGGCAAGCTTGCCGAGCGGCAGTTCGCGGGTGTGAGCGCCGGCTGCTTCGCGAACGACGGGCAGGGTCAGTACGTTTTGGCCCAGCACGTTACGCACCGTGAGCTGCACGGGCGCGCCGGTTAGCAGTTCGTACTGCACGGTGGTAGTGCCGCTGGCGGGGTTCGGGGCGGCGGTCAGGTGGAAGGCATTGGCCGTTTCTTGGCCGGGGCGGGTGGCCAGCAAGGTGCTGCGCTTGATGCGACGGCTGGTGTACACAGCGTAGTCGCCGGGCTGCAGGCTGATGGGCGCATTCACATTGGATACCGTGATGCTGTCGCCGCTCAGGTAGTTGTACCACTTGCCGGTGCTCTGGAAAGCAGGGTCAATGGTGGTAGCAGTCACGTCGAAGTTGCCGATAACGGTCACGCTCACCGTGGCGTCAGAAAGGTGTATGGATTTGGCGGCGCCGGCCAGGCTTTGGGTGTAGGAAGTGGGCGTTTCAAACACCGGCTCCTTTTTCTTGAGCGCAATCAGGCTGCGGTACACGTCGTAGAGCTTGCGGCGGTTGGGGTCCTGGTAGTAGGGCCACACGGCGGGCTTGGCGCTGAGCTTGCACTGGTCGTTGGGGTAAGGCGTGGGCACGGTACCGTTCGAGCACATGAAGATGGACTTGTCGTAGCCCAACTCGCCAAACTGCCACACCATTTTGGGGCCGGGCACCGTGAAGAAGAACGCGGCGGCAAGCTCCTGGCGGGCCAGGGCGGTGTTCAGGTCGCGGGTGGTGTAGGTGCCCGAAGAGTTGCCGAAGGTGAGGTTTTTGTACATCAGGCGCTCCTCGTCGTGGCTTTCCATGTAGGTAATCAGGTTGGGCTGGTTCCAGCCGCGGCCGCCTTGGGCAGTACTGCCGTAGTAACCGTAGCTGAAGTTGGAGCGGGTGAGGTAGCCCATGGTGGCTTCGTTATATTCAGGGTTGGCATTGCCCCACAACATGAAGCCGACGTCGGACAGGGCCTTGCCTTCGCTATTGTCGGGGAAGTGCTCCAGAATCGGGTACAGCGTGGGGTCGACGCTTACCATGTGCTGGTAGTAATCCTTCCAGATGTCGATGCGCGACTGGTCGTAGTTGGGATAGGTGCTGGTGGTGGTAATTTTCTGCGAAAAGCCGCCAGCCAGGTCAAAACGGTAGCCGTCTACCTTATATTCCTGCAGCCAGAACGACATCACCTGCTTCGAGAAATACCGCGTGAACGGGCTCTCGTGGTTCATGTCGTTGTACACGTTGTAGGGGTGCGTGGCGTCGCGGTTGAACCAGGGGTTGTCGAGGGCGGGCTTGCCGCCGCTCTCGTACAGCTGCACCATGGGGCTCTGGCCGGTGGAATGGTTGAGCACCATGTCGAGAATCACGGCGATGCCGCGGCGGTGGGCTTCGTCGATGAACTGCTTCAGGGCCTCCTTGGTGCCGTAATATTTGTCGGGCGCAAAGTAGAAGTCGGGGCTGTAGCCCCAGTTGTCGTTGCCGTCGAACTCGTTGATGGGCATCAGCTCAATGGCGTTGATGCCCAGGCGCTTGATATAGTTGAGCGTATCGCGCAGGGTCTGGTAGTCGTGGCGGGCTAGGAAGTCGCGCAGGTGCAGCTCGTAAATCACGAGGTCGGCGCGGCTGGGGCGCTGGAAGTTGGTGGTGCTCCACACATAAGGCGCCTGGTTGGACTGCAGCACCGACACGATGCCCGAGGTCTTGCCCACCGGGTAAGGCTTCAGATTGGGGTAGGTTGCGGCCGGAATGTACTGGTCGTCGTTCGGGTCCAGTATCTTCTCCGAATACGGGTCGGCTACGCGCAGGGTGCCGTCCACGAGGTACTGGTAGGCGTATTCGCGGCCGGGGGTCAGGCCGTCGATTTGCACCCACCAGCGGTTGCCGTCGGGCGTGCGCTTCATGTAGCTGCTGTTGTCGGGCTGCCAGTTGTTGAACTCGCCAATGGCGTAGGCAAACTGCTTGTTTGGGGCCGTCAGGTTGAGAATAACCGAAGTGCCGCCGGCCAGGTACGTAATGCCGTCCTTGGCCCCGGCGGGCAAAGCCGCCGTAACTACCGGGGGGCGCACCACAAACACCAGTGAGTCGGTGGCCTGGGCGCTGCCATTATCGGCCTTAAACTTCACCACGCTGCGGCCCGCTTGCGAAGCCGTAACGGTGGTGGAAAGCGTGGTAGCGTTGGCTTGTTGGGCTACCTGGGTGCCGTTGAGGCTAAAGGTCAGGGTAGCGGCTGCCGAAGCGGTGCCCGTGATGGTGAGCTGGTCGTTGAGGTTGACAAACAGCGGGGTGCCGCCCGCGCCGGTAGTTGGGCTGGTGATGCGGGCCGACAGGCCGGCCGCGGTCACGTCCACGAAAATATCGCCGCCGTTGGTGGCCCGGCCCACAATGGAGCCGCTGGCGTTTTTGAAAATCATGCCCAACCGCAGGATGGTTTCGTTGGCGGGCACTGGGTAAAACGTGCGGGGCGTGAAGGTGATGTGGTAGAGGTTGGGGTTGGTGGCGTCCCGGGTCATCAGGGCGGCCGGGTCGGCCACTGAGAAGCTGGGGCTTTTCACGTTGCGCCAGTTGGTGTTAGACGTGCTCAGGTTGGTCACCGTGCCGGTCCAGATGTAGACGTCGCCGGTGAAATCCTTAAGGGCGGAGTTGCCTTGGCTGGCGTCGAAATTAATGGTAACCGGGGTGGTTTCCGAAAAGAAAACCGGCTGGTTCGTTACCACTTGGGCCTGGGCTGTCCAGGCCAGCAGTACCAACAGCAGGGTTGTTAAGCGTCGAAATGTTTGCATTAGATAATGGTTGGTGGGATAGGAAAACTGGAGGAAGGTCTGCGTGCGCGGGAGTACGTGCAAGCTCTACGGTGAATTGACTGGCAAGATACGGCGGCGCCGCACCCTGCCCGACAGGCCCGCCGTACCTTTGCCCTCTATTGTTGCCGCATGACGCCTTTTCTTCGCTTTCTGGTTCCATTGCGGTTGTGGTATTTAGCTGGATTAGTGGCTGTGCTTTTGCTAGCTGCGCCAGGGAAGGCAAATGCCCAGATTATCCCTCAATCCGACAGCATACCGGCCGCGGCGCCGTTGCTTGGGCCGTCGCAGGCCGCCGCAGATGCCGCGGCGCAGCGCAAGCGCCGCCTACGCCTGCTGGTAGGCGGCTCCGCCGTGGGCTACAGCGTCATTTACACCGGCCTCACTACCTCCTGGTACACCGGCGAGCGGGTGCCGATGCATTGGTTCAATGACCTGCCCGAGTGGCAGCAGCTCGACAAGGCCGGCCACTTCTGGGGCTCTTTCCAGGAAAGCCGCGGCGCCATCGACATGCTGCGTTGGGCTGGCCTGAGCGAGAAAAAAGCCATCTGGTACGGCTCATTTGTGGGTTTTGCCATCCAGAGCCCGCTGGAGCTGCTCGACGGCCGCGACCCGGCCTACGGCGCCTCGGCAACCGACCTGGCCGCCAATTTCCTGGGCTCCTCGGCCCTGCTGGCCCAACAGTTGGCCTGGCACGACATCCGCATCATGCCGAAGTGGTCGTTTCACCTCACCGGCTACGCCCAGCAGCGGCCCAACGTGCTGGGCCGCACCGTGCCCGAGCGCTGGCTGAAGGACTACAACGGCCAAACCTACTGGCTCTGCACCGACGTGGGCGCCTTCCTGAAGCCCGGCAACCGCTGGCCGCGCTGGCTGCAGCCGGCCGTGGGCTACGGCGGCGAAGACATGGTGTACAACGACGACGGCACCAACGCCGCCGCGGGCCTGCGCCCCTACCGCCAGCTGTATTTGTCGCTCGATGTGGATTTGCGCCGTATACCCACCCGCAGCGTGCTGCTTAAGCGGGTGTTCTACACCCTCAGCATTTTCCATCTGCCCGCCCCCGCCCTGGAATACAACGGACGCAACGGTTTTCAATTTCACGGACTCTACCTGTAAGGAAGCATTCGCCGAAATCCGTTGGCAAACCCGTTCCACCCCTTCTAACCGTACTTTTGAAGAACCCGACTGGCCCCGGCCGCTGTTTCTTGCTTCATAGCAACAGCCCCAGCCAGCGTAAATCAGTGATATTATGAACGTAGGAGATAGAGTGCGCCTGCTCACCGGCACCGAAGAAGGAATTGTAACCCGCCTGCTCGACAGCGAACTGGTGGAAGTAGCCATCGACAACGATTTTACCATTCCCGTGCTACGCCGCGAGGTAGTAGTAGTGGCCCAGGAAGAAGGCAACAACTTTGACCGGACCGCCCCCGATTACCGCGTGGGCCAGGTGCCGGGCAAGAATGCCAACGCCAGCAAAAAAGACAAAAGCGCCGCCAAGCCCGTAGCGGCCCGCCCCGCTCAGCCCTCGCTGGCCGAGGCACTAGCCGCCGTGGCCTCCAGCGGCGCCGGAGTGGCCAAAATCAACACGCCCGCCCCGGGCGCCAAGCAGGCCCCGGCGGCCAAAGGCGTGTTTCTGGCGCTGGTGCACCAGTCGCCCGAGCTGCTGGGCGTCACGCTCATCAACAACACCGAAGCCGAGGTGCTCTACACCTACGGCGAGGAAACCAGCACCCGCCCCTACCGCGCCCTGGCCGCCGACAAGCTCGGCCCCAAATCCACGACCAAGCCCCTCTCCTTCCTGCACATGAAGGATTTTGAGACCTGGCCGGCCGTTATTTTTCAGCTGCTGCCCCACCGCCTCAACGGCGAAGCCGCCTACGAGCTGCTCACCAAGCGCCAGGCCTTCAAAGCCAGCACCTTCTACTCGAGCAACCGGCCCGCGCCTATTATCGGCAAGGAGGCCTACCTCTTCCAGCTGGATGAAAAACCTGCCGCGGCCATTGCCCCCGAGCAGCTCACGCAGGAAGCACCCGCTGCCCCGGCGCCCGCCCCGGCCAAACCTGCCGGCGTAGATGCCGCCGCCCTGAAAGCCCAACTCACCGGCGATGCGCCCGCCAAGCCCGCTGCCGTGGTAGCGGCCGCGGCGCCAGCCCCCACCGGCCCGGTAGTAGCCCCGCCCCACGAGTTCGACCTGCACCTGGAAGCCCTGCGACCCAACCACAAAGAAGAGCTGTCGAACACCGCCATTCTGCGCATTCAGCTCGATGCTTTTGAGGATGCGCTGAGCCGCGCGCTGGCCACCAACATGCACGAAATCGTGTTCATCCACGGCATGGGCAACGGAGTGCTGCGCAAGGAAATTCACCGCCAGTTGAGCCGGAACAAAGACATCAAGTTCTTTGAGGACGCCCGCAAGGAGAAGTTCGGCTTCGGCGCCACGCTGGTGCGGCTGAAGTAGCTTTTTACAGGTCTGCCTGCACCTTTTATAACGTCATACTGAGCGGAGTATCTCGCTCGCGCCGTTTGTCATGCTGACGAAGGAAGCAACTTATCACCGCGGAACGACTCGTTCGACCCTGATAAGATGCTTCCTTCGTCAGCATGACAGACGGTGCGGCATTGATGGTCCATTTGGCATGACGTTCTGTTTTACTACATTTCTTACCCGGCCTTTTGCCCTTTCCATGCGCTTACCCTTACTGTTCGCTTCTTTCCTTCTCACCTTCGCGGCCCTGGCCCAACAGCCACTCCCCGTACCGCGCAACCTGCAAGCCACCTACACCAAAGGCACCCGCGCCGAAACCGGCCTGCCTGGCCCCGCCTACTGGCAAAACACCGCCGACTACGACCTCAACGTCACGTTCAACCCCGTTACCCGGCGCGTGGCGGGCACGGTGGCCATCAGCTACCAGAACAACAGCCCCGATTCGCTGCGGCAGCTCTGGTTCAAGCTCTACCCCAACATCTATCAGAAAGGCGCGCCCCGCACGCGGGGCTTCAAGCTCGAAGACGTGGGCGAAGGCATCACCATTTCGGCCCTCACCATCAACGGCGAGGTGTTCGATGTGAAAAAGCTGGCCGTTGAAAACACCAACTTGGCTGTGCCCCTGCGCCGCGCCGTCGGTGCCCGTAAAGTGGCCACGGTGAAAGCCACTTACTCCTACACCCTCAACAAAGGCTCGCACCAGCGCACCGGCGAAGTTGAGCCAGGGGCCGCATTCGTGGCCTACTTCTTTCCCCGCGTGGCCGTGTACGACGATATCGACGGCTGGAACAAGCTGGCCTACACCGGCGACCAGGAGTTTTACAACGACTTCTGCAATTTCAAAGCCGCCGTTACGGTGCCCAAAGACTTCGTGGTATGGGCCACTGGCGACCTCCAAAACGCCGCCCAAGTCCTCACCAAGAAGTACGCCCAACGCCTGCAGGACGCCGAGAGCAAGGATGCCGTAGCCGCCATCATCACGGCCGACGATGCAAAGCGCCGCGACATCACCGCGCCCAATGCCCAGAACACCTGGCGCTTCGAGGCCCGCAACGTCACGGATTTCGTGTTTGCGACCAGCGACCACTACGTGTGGCAAGCCACCAGCCTGGTGGTAGACCCCGCCACCAAGCGCCGCACCCGCGTCGATGCCGTGTACAATCCCAAGCACAAGGATTACGAAGAAGTTATCGACTTCAGCCGCAAGACAGTGGAGGCCATGAGCTACACCTTTCCGAAGTGGCCCTTCCCCTACGCCCACGAAACGGTGTTCGACGGCCTCGACCAGATGGAGTACCCCATGATGGTGAACGACAACCCCACCGCCACCCGCGAAGACGCCATTGAGCTAACCGACCACGAAATCTTCCACACGATGTTCCCCTTCTACATGGGCATCAACGAAACCAAGTACGGGTGGATGGACGAGGGTTGGGCTACCATCGGCGAGTGGCTGCTGTCGTCGATTATCGACCCCAAGCTGGACGACGACTACGGCGTGGCCCGCTACGCTACCTACGCTGCCACCGAAAACGACCAACCCATTGTCACGCTCAGCACGCAGCAGAGCGGCATTCCGTTCTTCCTCAACTCTTACCCCAAGCCCGGCATGGGCTACCTCTACGTGAAGGACCTGCTCGGCGACGAGCTTTTTACCAAAGCGCTGCACACCTACGTGCGCAATTGGAACGGCAAGCACCCCATGCCCTACGACTTCTTCAACAGCATGAACGCTGGCGCGGGCCGCAACCTCAACTGGTTCTGGCAGCGCTGGTTTTTCGACAGCGGCTACCCCGACCTGGCCATCGCTGGCGTAAACAAAACCACGCCCGGCTACGACATCGTGGTGCAAGCCAAAGGCAGCAAGCCCGTGCCCGTAGATTTAACCGTGACCTTCGCAGACAACTCCACCCAGAAGCTCCACCGCACCATCAGCGTCTGGGAAACGGGCGCTACGTCCGTCACCGTGCCCGTAGCCTCAAAGCAGCCCGTGAAGCGTGTGACGCTGGGCAGCACGCTCGTGCCGGATAGTTTTCCGAAGGATAATGTGTGGGAAGGGAAGTAGAATTTAGCTCAATAAAAGCACCTACCTCAACCGGTCGTCATGCTGAGCTTGTCGAAGCATCTCGCCCGCTTCGTTGCCAGTTCTTAAGCAATGCACGTCTATATTCTGACCAATATCACCCGCGCGGTGTTGTACATCGGAGTTAGTAATAATCTAAAACGCCGTCTTGCGGAACACTCAGCCGGGCTAGGAAATAGTAGTCGTTTCACCAGCAAGTACCAAACAAACTTCCTTGTCTATTTCGAACACTGCCCTGATGCGATTCAAACCATAGCTCGCGAGAAGCAACTCAAAGGATGGACCCGAGCAAAGAAAGAAGCGTTGTGTCTCGTCCGGCTATAGCTATACAGGTGGGGGTGATAATCCGGCCTGCGCTTTACAGGCCGGGTTGGTAATCCGGA
>NZ_JAJFAW010000011.1 GCF_020711255.1 Hymenobacter plasmatis | reverse complement strand
TCGTCGGTTGACGTGTGCATGCCCGGCGTGTTCATCAACTCGACCTACCTCGGCGGTGGCTACACCACGATGAGCGGCACCTCGATGGCCACGCCCCACATGGCCGGTGTGCTGCTGATGCGCGGCACGGCGTTCCGAATCAGCGGTGCTGTGAAGAACGACCCGGACGGCAACGCCGACCCGATTGCGCACCTCTAAGCCGCTTCGGCTCTATTGCTAACAATGAAAAAGGCAGCCCCAACGGGCTGCCTTTTTTTGTGCGTCCTGTTTGGCAGGGCGGCTAGGCTAGAGCGTGGCGCCGGGCTTCAAGGAGCCATCGTCCACGGCCTTCAGAAACTTGATGAGGCCGGCGAAATAGGTTTGCTGGTCGTCGTAGAGGCTCATGTGGCTGCCGTTGGGGCAGATAAGGGCATTGCCGTTCTTCACCTGCGTCGCAATCCAGGCCATGTGCTTGGGGTCCATGGTGTCGTACTTGCCGCCGATGGAGAGCACCGGCACCGTGAGCTTGGGCAGGTCCTTGGTGCGGTCCCAGTTCACGAGCTTACCGGCTACGCCGAACTCGCTGGGCCCCTGCATGGTGACGTAAAGCGACTGGTTCATTTTGCTGAACGAGCGGTTCACGGGCTCGGGCCACTGGTCGAGCGGGATGCGGCAGATGTGCTCGCGGTAGAAATTGGGCATGAGCAGCTCCATGTAGCGCGGGTTGGCAAAGTCTTTCTTGGCTTCAATCTGCCGCACTTCGGCCAGCACTTCGGGCTTCATCTGCTTGGCCAGCACCTCCTGGGCGTAACGGCCGTAGGCGGGGCAGCTCATCATCATGTTGGAAATGATGAGGCCCTTGAGGTTCTGCTGGTACTTGAAGGCATATTCGGCGGCCAAGATGCCGCCCCAGGAATGGCCCAGCAGGTAGAAGTTGTCCTTGCCCAAGTTCAGGGCCTGCCGCACCTGCTCCACTTCTTCCACGTAGCGCGGCAGGCTCCACATGGACGTGTCCTTGGGGTTGTCGGAATTGCCGCAGCCCAGCTGGTCGTAGTAGATAAACTCGATGCCTTCCCGGGGTAGAAAGTTCTCAAAGCATTCGAAGTATTCGTGCGTAGCACCCGGCCCGCCGTTGAGTAGCAGCACCTTCACCTTGGGGTTGTTGCCGTATTGCTTGGTCCAGACGTTGAACTTGCCCTTGGGCGTGCTGATGGAAACCATGCGCACGTTGCCGTCCTGCACGCCGGTTTCGGGGTTCTCAAAATAAGAGGCCGGCACGGCGGCCGGGGAGGTGGCCGTGTCGGCGGCGGCATTGGGCTGGTTGCATGCCGGGAGCAGCGCCGCGCCGAGCAGCAGGGCCGCGGCCAGCCGCAGCGAGAAGATTTTTTTCATGAATAAACGAAAAAGGAGATGGGGCCTTAGTTGGGCAGGCTTTTGGTGTTGAGGTAGCGTTCGAAAAACTCGAAGGTGCGCAGCATCTGGTCGATGCGCTGGCGGTTGTCGCCGGAGCGGGTAAGCTCGTGGGTGCCGCCTGGGTGGCGCACGTACTCCACGGGGCGGCCCAGCACCTTGAGGCTGCGGTACATCATTTCGCCCTGCACGAAGCCAGTGCGCCGGTCGTTTTCGCCGTGAAACAGGATGTAGGGCGTGGTGATTTTATCGACGTAGCTGATGGGCGACTCGCGGGTGAGCACCGCCTTCACGGCCGGCTCCCAGGGGTAGCCGCCGAAGTAGTTGGGCACCAGCCGCCAGGCGTTGCCCTCGCCGAAAAAGGTGGCCAAATCGTACACGCCGCGCTGCGAGCAGGCGGCCTTGAAGCGCTGGTCGTGGCTGATTATCCAGGCCACGAGGTAGCCGGCGTAGGAGCCGCCCGTCACGGTGAGCTTGGCGGGGTCGGCCCAGCCTTCGGCCACGGTTTTATCGAGGGCGGTGAGCACGTCGCTGCTCGGGCCCGTGCCCCAGTCGTTGATGTTGGCGCGCAGGAAGTCCTGGCCGTAGCCGCCCGAGCCGCGCGGGTTGCTGTACACCACGCCGTAGCCCTGGGCGGCGAAGTACTGGAACTCGTGCCACATGCTGGCCTCGCCCGGGCCCCACATGGCCGTGGGCCCGCCGTGGATTTCGAGCACCACCGGGTACTTGCGGCCGGCCTGGTAGGCGGTGGGCTTCATCACCCAGTATTCCACCATCTGGCCTTTGTCGTTGACAAAGCTGTGCTTTTCCGGTAGCGAGAGCCGCTTGGTTTTCACCCAATCGTTGAAGGAGCCGGCGTGTTGCACCTTCTTCAAGCCGGCGTCGCCCACAAACAAGTCTGAAGGGTTGAGCACGCCGGTTTGGGCGTACACCAGCTTGTTTTTGGCGATGCCGTAGCTCAGAATGCCGGTGTCGGCGGCCGAGAGCTTTTCCACTTTGCGGGTCTTCACATTGGCCCGGTAGAGCGGGGCGCCGCCGTTGCTCTGGGCCGTGAAGTAGACGTATTTATCGTCGTCGCTCCAAGCCAGATTGCCCTTGCTGCGGTCGAAGGGAATGGTGATGAGGTCCTTTTCGGTGCCGTTGAGCGGCATTACGGCCAGCACGGGCACGTCCACGCCCATGGTGGGCGACATCTGGAACGCCAGCCACTTGCCCGAGGGCGATACCGTGGGGTTGGAGTAAGCCATGTTCTCCTTGCCCAGCAGCAGGCGCGGGTGGCGGCCGGCGCGGTCGGCCAGGTAGATTTCGTTTTCCAGCGAGCGGTCGGGGTGCTGCAGCGAGTCGATGTCGGCCGAGAGTAGCAGGTGCTGACCGTCGGGCGTAAACTCGGCTTGGTTGAAGCGGTAGAAGCCGCTGGTGACGGCCACCGGCTTGGCATCGGGCGCCACGGCATCAATCAGGAAAAACTGCGAAAAGCTTTGCTCGGCCGACACCTCGCGTTCGTCCTGAAAGTTGAGCTTGGTGAGGACCTTGGCCTTTTTGTCGGTTTCGTTTTTGTCGAGGTACGCCCGGATTTCGACCAGGCTACCGTCGGCGTCGGGCTTGGCCGAGCTGGCGGCCAGCTGGCCGTTTTTGTCGAAGCCGGGCTTTTCGAAGGGCCAGCGCGGCAGGGTCTTGGCCGCGTTCAGCAGCGAATCTTTCAGCAGCTCATGCAGCGGAATGGCCGACGAAAACAGCACCTGCCGGCCATCGGGCGACCATTTGGGGGCACTGGCGCCGTGCTTGTAGCGGGTGAGTTGCCGGGCCTCGCCGCCGTCGGTGGGCATCACAAACACCTGGGGCTTGTCGTCGACGGGCCGCACGAAGGCCAGCTGGCGGCCGTCGGGGCTCCAGGCGGGCTGCGTGGCGCCTTCTTTCGTGGAAGTGAGCTGCCGCGGCGTGGCCCCCGCCTCGGTGCCAAGGGAGTAGAGCTGGCTCACGTTTTTGTAGTCGGCTTTGTTCTTCTCATCCGGCTCAATGCTGAGTACGGTGAAGGCGGCTTTGCGCCCGTCGCGGGTGAGGGTAATGCTGCCAATCTGCTTGATTTTAAGCAGGTCGGTAACTTTCATCGGCTCGGGGCCTTGTTGGGCACTAGCCGAGCCGACGGCCAGGCAGCCCAGCAGGCCAAGGAGTATGGATTTCATCAAGAAAAAAGGGTCGTTAGTAAATGTCGGAATAGCGCGTGAGCGGTGATGAAGTCAGGGAAATCAGCAGCCTTTTGCAGTGAGTTGGACTTGGGCGAAGGCTAGCAGCAACAGGTAGCGACAAGGCTTTATCGTGCAGTAGGAGTGGGGGTAAGTTGAGCTATAAAGAGCGGGAGCAGCTGCATCAGCGCCACTGTTTACCGTTGCGAAGCTAGGGCTTGCCTTTGCCGCGTTCCACGGCGCGCATCACCCGAAACAGGTTGCCGCTCCAGATTTTGTTGAGGTCGCGGGCGGAGTAGCCCCGGCGCACCAGCTCCAGGGTCAGGTTGGGAAAGTCGCCCACGTTGGCCAGGCCGGTGAGGATGGTGCCGCCGTCGAAGTCGGAGCCGATGCCCACGTGGTCGATGCCGGCCACCTGCACGAGGTGGTCAAGCTGGTTGGCAGCATCCTGCACGGTGGCCGGCGGCACGGGGTACTGCTGCTGCAGCTGCGCGTATTCGGCCAGCGCCTGTTGCTTTTCAGCGGGCAGCAGGGCGTGCATGTTCAGCGAAGTCTTGATGTGATATTTGGCAAAAAGAGCTTGCTCAGCGGCCAGCCGTTCCGGCGATTTGGCTTCCGTTTTCACGTAGGGGCTGAACAAGTTGAGCTGAACCACGCCGCCCTGGCGGGCCAGCGCCCGGACCATGTCGTCGGTCAGGTTGCGGGGCATGTCTCCCAGGACCCGGCTTGCCGAGTGCGAGGCAATGACCGGCACGCGGGAAAGCCGCAGCACGTCGTAGAAAGTAGAATCCGACGTGTGCGACACGTCGACCATGATGCCCAGCCGGTTCATTTCCTGCACCGCCTGCCGGCCCAGCTGGCTCAACCCCTGGTACTCGGGCCCGGTGGGGTCGGTAGATGAGTCGCACAGGTCGTTATTAGAAGAGTGGCACAGCGTGAGGTAGCGGGCGCCCTGGTTGTAATAAGTCTGCAGCAATCCCAGGTCCTGGCCGATGGTGTAGCCATTTTCGATGCCGATAAAAACGGCCCGCTGGCCCGCTTTGCGCACGCGCTGCGCCTCGGCCGGCGTAGTAGCCAGGGCCAACTCCGTGGGGTACCTCCGGATGGTGGCTGCGATGGCATCGAACTGTGCCTGGGCTTCCTGCCGCACGGCCGCGTACCCGGCTGGTGTGCGCGGGCCCTGCCCCACGTACACTACCCAGAAGGCGGCATCCAGGCCGCCGCGCTTCATTTTGGGCAGGTCTACCTGGCTTCCCTCAGTGGCCGTGTGGTCTTTCGCCAGGTCAAACCCAGGCTTGACGAGGCTCTCGCTGGGCGTATCCTCGTGCGAATCGACCACAAAAGCCCGCTCGTGAATGGCGCGGGCTTTGGCTTGCAGCTTGGCCTCCGATTGTTGAGCGGCCGCAGGGTGCCCGGCCAGCGCGAGCACCACGCCCAGCCCGGCAGGCAGCGGAAAGGCCGTGGCCCCGCGAAAAGAAGCAAGCAATTTCATTGGCAAGCGGAAGAAGATTAAAGAATTCAGCTCACCCCAGCTTACTGAGCCGGGGGCGGGCTGGCTACCGCCGCCGCCCGATTCACTTGGGCTGAAAACCGCTCCACGGCCGCTGCGGTGCGCTTAATCTGCTCGTCGGCCTCAGCCCACTTGCGCTCTTCCACGGCTTCGCGGATGCCGGGCAGCGTTTTCACGCCGTAGCCGGTGTAGAAACCGGGCGCGTAAATCTGGTGCCGGTACCAGGGGCGGCGGGGGAGGCCCTCGGCGCTCAGGAGCTGCTGCTCGGCCTGATAAAGGAGTTGGTCGAGCTCCTTTTTACGGTCGTTGGACAGGGTGGTGTTGGCTTTGCGGGCCTGGGCGTAGGCCTGGGCGCTTTGCTCCAGTTTGACGAGGGCATTGTCCAGGGGCGCGAAGTTCAGGTAGGGCACCGCCTCGTGGGCTTTGGGCGGGAGCAGGGTTTCGGTGGGGTCGGCCACGGCTTCGTAGCGCTTCTCGGCCAGGAGCTTGGCTTGCTTGTCGGTTTCGGTGCGCATGTTGTCGGCCAGCTGCTTCACCTCGGTGCCGTACTTGGCCACGGTGTTGGAGAAGTTCTGGAACTCGAAGGGCAGCACGTCGGCATTGGCCAGGCGCAGGGCGGCGCGGCCCATGGTTTGGGCCAGCACGATGCCGTAAGCAAAGTTGGGGTCCTTGAAGCGGGTGAAATGGTCGAAGGAATCGTAGATGGAGTGGTATTCGCCACCCTCGCCTTCGCCGCCAAAGCCCACGTTCATCGACGGAATGCCCAGGTGCTGGATGTAGGGCGAGTAGTCGGAGCCGGCGCCCAGCGCGGCAATGCGCAGGTCGGCGCGGTCGCGGGCGTCTTTCTGGGCTTCGGGGCTGCCGCTCACCAAATCAAGGGCCCGGCGGCGCTCGTTGATGGACATATTTTTCTCAGGGTCCATCACGTCGCGGCCCACTTGGTTGAAGAACTTCTCCAGGGTGTGCGAGCCGGCCGCGTACAGGAAGCCGCGCTCGCTGTTGTCGGTATTCAGGTAGGCCACCACGTTCTTTTGCAGCTGCTTGGCGTTGGTCTCGGCCCATTCGGTGGAGCCCAACAGGCCGGGCTCTTCGCCGTCCCAGGCGCAATACATGAGGGTGCGTTTGGGTCGCCAGCCGGTTTTGTACAGCTCGCTCACGGCCTGGGCTTCGGCCAGCTCGGCCACCATGCCGCTGAGCGGGTCGCTGGCGCCGTTCACCCAGGCGTCGTGGTGGTTGCCGCGCATCACCCACTGGTCGGGGTACTGGCTACCTTTCAGCGTGGCAATCACGTTGTACACCGGCTCGGTTTTCCAGTTGAAGGCCAGCTGCAAGTGCACCTTGGCCGGCCCGGGCCCAAGGTGGTAGGGGATGGGCAGCGCGCCGCGCCAGGCATCGGGCGCCATGGGCCCAGCCAGCGCCGCCAGCAGCGGTTGGGCATCGCCATAGGAGATGGGCAGCACCGGGATTTGCGTCAGCGTGGGGGCTTTTTTGTAGTCGAGGCGCTTGGCATTCTTCGTTGAGCCGTAGCCGGGCGTGAGCGGGTCGCCGGGGTAGGTGGGCATGTCGAGCACCGAGCCGCGCTGAGCGCCGGTTTCGGGCTTGAAGGCGCCTTTGGGGTACACGTCGCCCTGGCCGTAGCCATCGTCTTTGGGGTCGGAGTAAATCAGACAGCCGATGGCGCCTTTTTCGGCGGCCACTTTGGGCTTGATGCCGCGCCAGGAGCCGCCGTATTTGGCAATGACGATTTTGCCCTTCACGCTGATGCCGCGGCGCTCCAGCTCGTCGTAGTCCTTGGGCACGCCGTAGTTCACAAACACCAGCTCGGCGGTCACGTCGCCGTCTTTCGAGAAGGCGTTGTAGATGGGCAGCTGCTCGCCGGTTTGGCCGGAGGTCGCGTCTTCGGTCAACGGCTTTTCCGTGAGCAGGGCCTTGTATGGAGTGGGCGCCACCAGCTCCAGCGCCCGCAGCTTGGGCGTGGGAAACAGCACGTACGACACGTCGATGCGCGTGTCGTAGCCCCAGGACTTGAACAGGCCGGCCATGAATTCGGCGTTGTCCTTGTCGTAGGGCGAGCCCACGTGGTGGGGGTGGGCGGCGAGGCGTTTCATCCAGTCGCGCAGCTTGTCGGCCTTGAGCTGGGCGTCGAACTTGGTTTCGAGCTGGTACTCGGTGGCGGCGGTGCCGGCATCAAACCCCAACAGCGGCTTGGGCTCGGCGGGGGCGGTTTGGGCCGAGGCCGGGATGCTGGCAAGCAGCCCGCCGGCCAGCAAAAGAGCGTAGCGTTTCAGCATCATGTTCTTTGCAGAATAATGGGGCCAGGCCATTCCGCCCAAGCGCCCGTGAAGTCCGCGAAAGGTAGCGCTAATCAGAGGGTTCCGGCAAGGGTCATGCTGCATCATTACGGGAACCGCACGCCGTGGAACCTCACCCCCGGCCCCTCTCCATAAGAGAGGGGAGCCACGGCACAAGTTTTAGCTCAATTCCTGAAAACAGTAAAGACCCAGCTCAATATTGAGCTGGGTCTTTTTCATTTAATTACCGTTCGGCTTCCCTCGCTTTTGGAGAGGGCCGGGGGTGAGGTTCCGCAGGGGTGAGGTTCCCCGAATCGCGCATGCATGCGAGCCAGTGAAGTTGCTCTAGCCGCTGTAGCCGCCGCCGCTGGCGGGCTCCGTGGCGCTGCCGCCGGGCTCCACTTCGCGGGGCAATTCGGGTTCGGTTTTCAGGTGGACGTGGCTGTAGTCGGGGGCGCCGTTGCCGGCCGGAATGGGGGCTTCTTCCAGGGTGCGGTCGATGTCGGTGAGGTCCAGCGGCTCGGTGGGCGAGCCGAAGCTGACCTTGGCCGTGATGCGGTATTCCACAATGCGGTTGTCGCGCACTTTGCAGCTCTGGTCTTTGATGTAGATGGAAGAAATATTGGGTACCGTCGAGCTCAGCTGCTCGACGGCGCGCTGCAGCGCATCTTCAAAGCTTTTCTCGGAAGACGCCAGGATTTCAATAACTTGTTTAATGGAACTCATGGGTTAAAAGGGTAGGGGAGTTGAGTTGAGCTAAGAAAATGAAGCCGCGTAGAGTGGCACCTCTTGCGCAGTTTATCTACTGTACGCAGCAAGCCAGGTGGCAGCTATTTTGGTTAGGGTAAAAGCTGCCGTGCGGCGCGGTGTACTTTTGCGCACGGCTTCGGCTATATCAGCTCATCCCTACGCTTCTACATCAACTTATCATCCCCCGCATGGATTTCCGCACCGAAAAGGACACCATGGGCACCGTGCAGGTGCCTGCCACCGCGTACTGGGGCGCCCAAACGCAGCGCTCCATCGAAAATTTCCCAATTGCCCAGGACATCAACAAGATGCCCAAGGAAATTATCGCCGCCTTCGCGTACCTGAAAAAAGCCGCCGCCCTTACCAACCGCGACGCCGGCGTGCTGCCTGCCGAAAAAGCCGAGCTGATTGGCAAGGTGTGCGACGAAATCCTGGCCGGCCAGCTCGCCGACTCTTTCCCGCTGGTGGTGTGGCAAACGGGCTCGGGCACGCAGAGCAACATGAACGTGAACGAGGTGATTGCCTACCGCGGCCACGTGCTGCAGGGCGGCCAGCTCGCTGACGAAAAGAAGGTGCTGGCGCCCAACGACGACGTGAACAAGAGCCAGAGCTCGAACGACACCTTCCCCACGGCCATGCACATCGCGGCCTACAAAATTCTGAAGGAAACCACCATCCCCGGCATCGAGAAGCTGCGCGACGCGCTGAAAAAGAAGTCGGAAGACTTCATGCATATCGTGAAAATCGGCCGCACCCACTTCATGGATGCCACGCCGCTCACCCTGGGCCAGGAGTTTTCGGGCTACGTTTCGCAGCTCGACCACGGCCTGCGCGCCATCAAGAACACGCTGGCCCACCTGAGCGAGCTGGCGCTGGGCGGCACCGCCGTGGGCACGGGCATCAACACCCCGCCGAACTACTCGGTGAACGTGGCCAAGCACATTGCCGACCTCACCGGCCTGCCCTTCGTGACGGCCGAAAACAAGTTTGAGGCCCTGGCCGCGCACGACGCCATCGTGGAAGCCCACGGCGCCCTCAAGACGTTGGCCGTGAGTTTGATGAAAATCGCCAACGACATCCGCATGCTCAGCTCGGGCCCGCGCGCCGGCATCGGCGAAATCGACATCCCGGACAACGAGCCCGGCTCGAGCATCATGCCCGGCAAGGTGAACCCCACGCAATGCGAAGCCATGACCATGGTGGCCGCCCAGGTAATGGGCAACGACGTGGCCATCAGCGTCGGTGGCTCGATGGGCCATTTTGAGCTGAACGTGTTCAAGCCGATGATGATTTACAACTTCCTGCACTCGGCCCGCCTTATCGGCGACGTGTGCGTGAGCTTCACCGACAAGTGCGCCGTGGGCATCGAGCCCATCAAGGCCAACATCAAAAAGCACGTCGATAGCAGCCTGATGCTCGTGACGGCCCTCAACCCGCACATCGGCTACTACAAAGCGGCCGAGATTGCCCAGACCGCTCACAAAAACGGCTCAACGCTGAAGGAAACCGCCCTGAAATTGGGCTACGTGACCGAAGCCGAGTTTGATGAGTGGTTGAAGCCCGAGGAAATGGTGGGCATGTAAGCTCGCCCTGCTTCACTGGCATGTCATTGTAGTCAATAGAACGTCATGCTGAGCGTAGCCGAAGCATCTCGCGTGCAGTAGTAAACCATCCGATTGAGTTACTACCCCACGCGAGATGCTTCGGCTGCGCTCAGCATGACGTTTTAATTAGTCAAATGGTCTGCAACGGGCGGCTTTTCTTTTTTCCCAGCATCTTTGCGGCCATGGATTTCTCTGCTCCTATCGTTCTCGAAAATAACCGCGTGCGCCTGCGGCCGCTGGAAATTAGCGATTTCGAAGCCCTCAAAGCCGTGGCCTTCGACGAAGAGCTGTGGCGCTACACCCTCACCCGCGGCGATGACGCCGTGAGCTTGGCCGCCTACGTGCGCCAGGCCCTGGAAGCCCGCGAGCAAGGCCTGCGCTACCCCTTCGCCATCGTGGACCGGCACACCGGCGCCCTTGCCGGCAGCACCAGCTACTACAACGTGAGCGAGGCCGACCAGCGCATCAGCATCGGCTACACCTGGGTGGGCCGCGAGCACCAGCGCACCGGCCTGAACCGGGGGGCCAAGCACCTGCTGCTCAGCCACGCCTTCGGCCAGTTGGGCTGCGAGCGGGTGGAGCTGGAAACCGACTCGCGCAACAGCAAGTCGCGCGAGGCCATGGCCCGCATGGGCGCTACCGAAGAAGGCACTTTGCGCAGCCACCGCATCACGCAGGGCGGCATCCGGCGCGACACGGTCATTTTCAGCATCATCAAGCCGGAATGGTCGGAGCTGCGCCTGTCGGTTTTTCAGGAATTTGAAGCCCGTGGCTGAGCCCGCACCCCCTGCTTCCGAACGGCTGCGGCCGCCCGACCGGCTCTGGCGCCGGCGCGTGGCCAGTTTCGGGCATGCCTTCCGGGGCGTGTGGGCGGCGCTGCGCTCCGAGGTGCACCTGCAGTTCCATGCCCTGGCCACGGTGGTGGTGATTGGGCTGGGCTTTTACTACGCCCTCACGCGGCTGGAATGGGCCTTGGTAACGCTGGCCATTGCGGGTGTGTGGGCGGCCGAGCTGGTAAACACGGCCATCGAAGCCCTCACGGATTTGGCCTCGCCCGACTACCACCCGCTGGCGGGCAAGGCCAAGGACGTGGCCGCCGGCGCCGTGCTCCTTGCGGCGCTGGGGGCCGTAATAGTGGGGGCGCTGGTGTTTGGGCCGAAGATTTTTAAGCCCTAATGCCGAGCTTAACCTGAACCATTGCCTGCTGCGGGCGTACCCATAACCGGCCCGCTGGCTCGCGGCGGTCTTTTCCCTTACTTATCTGGTATCCATGCGCCTGCTCTCTTTCGCTATTCCTTTGCTGCTCGCCACGGCCTGCGCCCCCAAGCAGGTAAGCGTGACCAACCCCACCACGCCGCCCAGTACCGGCCAGGTAAGCGGCCCGGCGACGCCGGCTCCCACCAGCGCCAACACCGTGGACCCCGTGCCGGCGCGCGTGCCCGAATCCGACACCACGGCCCGCCCGCAGTGGCTCAAGCAGCGCATTGCTGAAGTGCTGGCGGAGCGCAAGCGCAACCCCATCACGCGCATCCTGCGCTATACCTACGGCGGGCAGACGGTCTATTACATCTCAGCCCCGTGCTGCGACCAATATTCCAACGTCTTCGACACCAAGGGCAAGCTGATTTGCCAACCCGACGGCGGCATTACGGGCAAAGGCGACGGCAAGTGCCCCGATTTTGACAAAAACAAAACCAACGAAAAGCTGGTCTGGCAAGACCCCCGATAAGGGAATTATGAGTTTTGAGTCATGAATTATGAGTTGTCTTTATACCATACCAGTTCATACTTCTTAACTCTTAATTCATAACCCAAAACTCATAATTATCACTATGAATACTCTAGAAAAACTCGGCGCTTTCAACGTGTGGGCCAATACCACCGTGCTCAACCGCCTCGACGAAATCGCGGCCACCGGCCAGGAACTGCCGCCGGTGGTGCTGCGCTTGTTCAGCCACGTGCTCAATGCCCAGGCCATCTGGATTTCGCGCATCACCGGCACCACCAGCCCAGTGAAGGTGTGGCAGGAGCACGACCTGGCCGGCTGCCACGCCCTGCACGAACGCACCTCCGAGCCCCTGCACCAGCTGATGGTGAACGCCGACGAAACCGAGCTGCAGCGGCTTATTTCCTACACCAACTCCCTCGGCGACAGCTACGAGAGCCTAGTGCACGACATCCTGACCCACGCCGTGGTGCACGCCAGCTACCACCGCGCGCAAGTGGCCACCCGCCTGCGCGACCATGGCTTCGAGCCCGTCAATTCCGACTTCATTACCTACTGCCGCGAACTGTCGGCCGCGGCCCGCAAGGCCGTGCCCAGCCTGTAATTCAGCTCAATTTTTAGCTCAAGAAAACCCTTCCGGCACCGGAAGGGTTTTTTAATGCCTTTTCTCATGAAGGCCGCTATCCCTTATGTCCGAAATCACTTCCTCGGCGCCGGTGCTGGACGCCGACCGCCTACACAGCGCCTATACCTACGCCAGCTACCGCCACCTGCTCGACCACCTGATGGCGCACCACCGCACCACTGGCACGAACCATACCGAGCAGATTATTCAATACGCCCGGCTCAACATCCAGCGCATGCAGCGCCTGGACAAGACCATCCAGCTGCTGCCCGAGCTGCAGGCCGCTCTCCAGCAGCTCAATCAGCCCTATAAATTGCTGGTCATCACGGAAGGCTGGTGCGGCGACGCGGCCCAGATTGTGCCCGTGATTGAAGCGGTGGCCCAGGCCAGCCACGGCAAGCTCACCACGCGCTATGTGCTGCGCGACGAAAACCTCGACCTGATGGACCGCTACCTCACCAACGGCGGTCGCTCCATCCCCAAACTCGTGGTGCTGCACGCCGACACGCTTGCCGAAGTCGCCACCTGGGGCCCGCGCCCAGCGCCCGCCCAGGAGCTATTCGAGCGCCTCAAGCAGGAAGCCGTGCCTTACGAGGACTTCGTGACCCAGCTCCACGGCTGGTACGCCAAGGACCGCACCGTAAGCACGCAGCGCGAGCTGCTGGCGCTGCTGCAGAGCTTATAGCCCTGCGTCGGCAAGCCGATTATTGCCCATGAAAAAGCCCCAACCTCTCTCAAGGTTGGGGCTTTGTGATTTGACTGCTTGGAGGCCGCTTAGTTGAGCGGGGTGGTGCCCAGGTCCGTCACCTGGTCGTTGGTTACCACGATGCCGGTGCGCACTACGTTGCGGTATGCGTTCTGGCCGGTAGGGGCCGTGGTGCTCGGGAAGAACTCCACGCGGTACGTGCCGGACGGCAGGGCACCCAGCTGGAAGGCGCCGGAAGCATCAGCCGAGGTGCTCACCGTATCGGGGCCGAGGATGGTGCTGCGGATGGCCAACACCTGGGGCAGGGCCGCGGCGGGCGTCACGGTGCCGCGCAGGCCGCCGCGCAGGTCCTGGGCCACTACCCGAATCACGGGCTTGAGCAGGTAGCGCTCTTTCTTGTCGTTGCCGGGCTTCCAGTTGCCGCGCTCCACGATGGACTTGGCCACGTCGAAGTCCAGCAGCAGCTGGAAGGTTTCGCGCTGGCGCAGGCTGGCTTTGTCGAGCTTCAGCTTCACGCCCGAGGTCTGGCCGCTGGGGGTTTTGAGGTCGTAGCGCTGCTCGTCGCGGCCGATTACGTAGCTGTCGGGGCCCAGAATCAGGCGGATTTCCTTGATGTCGCCGGGGGCGAAGTCCTCCTTCACCAGCAGCGCCGATTTCCCATTCACATAATTCAGGATGTCGATGGCCTGGGGCGTAAAGCCCAGCGTCTTCCAGCCATCGGCCTCTTTTTCGTCCTTGAGGTGCACTTCAATCTGCCGCACGTCGAGCACCACGCGGTGGAAGTCGCCGGGGGCGTCGGTCATGCGAACTTCGAGCTGGGCCGAATCGGCGTTCTCGGTGTCTTTGGAGCAGCCGGCGAGGGTGAAGGCGGCCGCGCACGCCAAGGGGAATAGACGGGTAACGTTCATATGGAAATGGATGAGTGGGATAATTTGGTCGTGAAACGGCCCGGCTAACTGTTGAGTTGCCGGGCCGTCGCCTCTACCAAAAATACTGCCAAGCTTATATTGGCTTGTCCTACTTTCCTTTTTTAGCGGTGTCGGCCGGCGCCGTGTCCTCGGGCTGCGGCTCCACGGGCTTGGGCTTGGCTTTGGGCTTGCCAAACAGCGAGTTCAGGCCCTGGCCCACTTGGTTGCGCAGGCGGGCCTGGGCTTCCAGCTTGGCCTTCTCGGTGGCGAGGCGAGCCTTTTCTTCGGCTGTTTGGTCGGCGGCGGCATCGGTGCGCTTGGTGCTGTCTTGCTGGGCCTGCTTCTTCTGGGTCAGGCCGATGAGGGCGTCGGTGAGCTTGGTTTTCACCACATTGGCCACAATAGCCTTGCCCTGGTCTTTCACGCTGCCGCTGGTGAGCTTCACCACCGGGCTGGCCACGGTGCCGCCAATGTTCAGGCCCAGCGTCACGCGCTCGGTGCCCTGAATGTTTTTCACGCCGGTGAGCTGCGTGAGCTTGCTATTGAGGGCCGAGCCCAAGCGGCCGGTAGGCACGTTCAGGGCCGTGACGTAGGCCAAGGCGCCGGCCAGGCTGTTGGAGCCGCCAAAGGTCATCTTCACGTCGCCCACCGTCAGCTCGAAGGGCTGCACCACCAGGTTGCCGTTCACGATGTTGGCCTGGATTTTTTTGTCGACCACCACCAGGGTCTTTAGCTCCGGCAGGGTGGTCAGGCTCGCAATCTTGCTCATTACTTCCGACTGGTTGATGGCCGCCTTCACCACGTCCACCACGCCCTTGCCGGTGAGGGTGGCCAAGTTGGGCAGCATGTCGGCCCCCATCTCGCCGCTCACGCTGAAATTGGTGCCGAACACGCCCTCTACCTGCCCGGCCAGCGGCACCAGCTTCTTGAGGGTGGTAAACGCCGAGAAGGCATTCTGAATATTGAGGTCGTTGATGTTCAGCCCAAAGTCGAATTTGGGGTGGGCCAGGTTCTTGCTGCTATAGCTGCCGGTGGTGCCAAAGGTGGCGCCCAGCGAGTTGAAGGTCATGTTTTTGAGCGTGGCCGTCTGGTCACGCACCGTCACGGCGCCCTGGGCGTTGGTCAGCTTCAGGTTGTCGTAGGTCACGTTGTCGACGTGGCTGTTCAGTACCAGGTCAAAGTATTTGGGAATCTGCAGCACGCCCTGGGCCTTGGCCGGGGGCCGGCCTCCGGTGGCCACGGGCTTGGCCGATACCTCGTCCACCATCCACTCGTTCACGTTGAAGTTGCGTGAGTTCACTGTCAGGTTGCCGCGCAGGGGCTGGCCCGGCGTGAAGAGGTAGCCCAGGTAGTTGCTGATGGTGCCGGAGGCGGTAAAGTCGGAACTGCCGGCCATGCCGTTCACGCCTTGCAGCGCAATCTGGTTGTTGTTGAAGGTGGCCGTGCCGCTGCTGATTTTCACGCCCTGGGGCAGGTCTTTACTCTTGTAGGTTACGTTATTGGCGCGCACCGTGCCGCTGGCCACCACGTTCTGGTAACGGCCGGCTTCCACGTCGGCCATGTTGCCCTTGGCGGCGATGTTGCCGGCCACGCGGCCGGTCACGGTCATGCCCTGCAGTGGGAAAATCTTGGTGATTTTGGTCAGGTCCACCGTCCCGCGCACGTTGGTGTCGAACACCGGCTTGTCAATGTTGTGGGCCGTGAGGCGGCCTTCCAGCGGCTCGCCCTCCAGCACCATCTTAAACTGCGGCAGGTTGATTTGCGTGTCGTTGACCTGGCCCGTGGTGTTCACCACGGTGCCGCTCAGGTTGATGTTCTCAATCGGGGCCGGGAACTTGGCCGACTTCACAAAGCCGTTGGTGAGCCGGATGGCCGCGTTCACCACCGGCATCTGGGTTTTGGAGTAAATGCCCCGGGCCGTGCCGTCCACGTACAGCTGCCCGCGCATGGCCAAGTCCTTCACCGGGTACACCTTCAGGGCTTCGGCCAGGTTCACGTTGGCCTTCACGCGGCCGTCCACCCGCATCGGTGCCAGCCCGTCGATGGTCACGTTGCCGTCCACGGGGTTGGGCCCCAGGTCCAGGTGAAACTGCGGCACGTTCACTTTCACGTTGTTGGTGAAGCCCGAGGGGTTGTCGACCTGCATTTTCAGGTTAATGTTTCGGGCGGCCTGGGGTAGGTCGGGGTACTTGAACTGCCCGTTGATCACGGCCAGGTTCACGCCGTAGCCGGGCATGTGCAGGTCGTTTTGGGTGCCCTTGTAGTAGCCATCGAAGGCCACCTTGCCGCTGGTTTCGATGTTCTTGAATTTGTCGGTGTACGCGCCCGGCACCAGGCTCAGCAAGGTTTTGAAATCCGTTTCCAGCGCCTTGAAGGTCAGGTCGTAGGTAATATCCTTGTTGTTGGGCAGCCCAATGGCGCCGGCAAAGCTGAATGGGAAGTCGTTGAGCTTGATTTTGTTGTCCTTGAACGTGTAGAGGTTTTTGTTCAAGTCCATGTTCATCGTCACATCGGCGTTGAGCTGCTTGTCGGTCACGTAGGCCACGCCGTTGTAGGTCATGTCGAGGTCGGTGGCCGTGGTCTGCGACTTCATGTCGAACACGTTGCTCGCAAAATCGCCGCTGCCGCTGTGGTTCACGCCCCGGGCCTGCATCGAGAAGGGCAGGCCGAGGTCTTCGTAGCGCAGACGCCCGTCAGTCACCGCCCAGCCTTTAATAGCCAGGTGCACTTGGCTGGTATCCTGGCCCTTGGCCGCGGCGGCCGAATCCGAAATAATGACGTCCCAGTTGGCCAGGCCGCTTTTCAGGCGGCGTAAGCTCAGGTCGGGCCGGTCCATTTCAATGGATTTGATGTCGACCTGGCCGCCGCGCACCACGCTCATCACGTCGAGGCCCACGCGCAGGTTGGGCAGGTAGGCCAGGGTGTCGCGGCTGAACGAATCCAGCCCAATTACCCGCAAGTCGCGGATATTGACCGTCATGTCCGGGAACGAATGGAGCAGGGTCACGTCGATGTTGGCGGGGTCGTACTGCACGTTGGCCCGCACACGCTGGGCAATTTGCTTGTCGGCCAGCGCCCGCAGTTTGCCCTTAAAGAGCACCGGCGCCAGGGCCGCCGCGGCCACCAGCACCACCAGAAACACAGCAATACCTATCAGAATCTTCCGCATAGCAGGGGGTAATAAGATAATCGAAACAAAGTAAACCGACCGGGCAGCCGCGTTTGTCTAGCATCCCGGTCAAAATCAGGCCAAAAACCATTCTCCCAAAACCAATGCCCTGGGAGTTCAGCCCAAGTAAACGCGGGCAGCACGGTACAGATTATGGCATATATGCAATATTACGCTGCCCCAGCGCCCGGGGCAGTGGCCAGCTACGGTTCCGGTAATGCACCCACCACTCCAGCGGTGGGCTCGCTTATGAACCGCGGCCGGCACCCGAAGGTGCTGGAAACCCAAGGAACTGTTTGTCTTAGCCTCGTTGTATGTGGCCGTACATTCGCGTGCCCGGCCGTACCAATCCGCGAATCGGCCGCGTTATGCCGCTCACTATGCCAGCGTTTTACTTCCCGTTGCTCCTGAGAATTCGGCTCGGCCTCGCGGCTGCGGTCCTGCTCGGCGCCGCGGGTGGGGTACGGGGGCAAGACGTTTTTTTCTCGCAGTCGTTCGCCACGCGCCTGCACACCAATCCGGCATTCACGGGCCTGGTCGACGACTACAGCGTCACATTAAGCTACCGCAATCAGTTCCCCACGCTGGCCGGCTCCTTTGTGAGTGCCCAGGCAGGGGCCGATTGGCGCCTCGACACGCCCGGCCAGCACCACGCGCTGGGCCTGCTCATAAACCAGGACCGCACCGGTTCGGTGGGCTACACCCGCCTGGAAATCGGCGGGCTCTACGCCTACCACACCCGGCTCAACGAGCACCTGGCCCTCAGCGGCGGGGTGCGGGCCAGCTACGGCCGCCAGCGCGTCGGATATGACAATTTCGTGTTCGGCGACCAGATTACGGAAGATGGCACGGTAGTAGGGCCCTCGGCCGAAGCGTTGAATTTTTTCCCCGTCAACTACCTGAGCCTGGGCACCGGAGCGGTGCTGTATACCGAGCAGGGCTGGCTCAGCTTGGCCGGCCAGCACCTCAATCAGCCCAACCTGGGTTTCCAGAAGCAAAGCCAGCTCCCCATCCTGCTCAGCGTTTCGGGCGGGTATAAATTCTTCATCGTCAAGCCGGCTACCGGCGTGGCCGTGCGCGAAGTGAGCTACACGCCCGTGGCCGCCTACAGCCGGCAGGG
This sequence comes from Hymenobacter plasmatis, assembly GCF_020711255.1. GTDB lineage: Bacteria > Bacteroidota > Bacteroidia > Cytophagales > Hymenobacteraceae > Hymenobacter. The sequence goes on along the minus strand of NZ_JAJFAW010000011.1, from coordinate 141,799 downwards.
CGGGTCGCAGCGCACCGAAACCGGCGTGTACCTCACTGCTTCGCCCGTGACACTGGGGGCGGTGTACCGCAATATTTTTTCAGCTAGCAACGTTGGTACTCAGCACGTCCTCGCCATTGTCGCAGGCATCCAAGCGGGAGAGCTGCGCGTGGGCTACAGCTACGACGTGGGACTGAGCCGGCTGAGCGCCGATTTGGGCGGCGCCCACGAAATAACGGTGGCCTTGCGGGCGTTTGACCGACTAGAAAACGCGCATCGTCGCCTAAAAAGACGCGTTTACCCGATAGCCCCTTGCCCCGCATTCTAATTTTTTGTACTATTGTGTCCTAATTGCCCTTGCTAAACCTTCCTCCCTCATACCCATTTTAACTTTGTTATGAAATTAACCAATTATCTACGCTTGGCCGTAGTGGGCCTTGTGACCTTAGCCAGCTGTGGCAAAGGTGGGCCGCCCACTGCCTCAAAGCCAGGTAAATATTCCTCTACTACGGGTATTGAATACAACACCGAGAAGGGAATGGCGGTGGCCAACTTCAAGAAAATTCCCGAAGGTCCGGGCCTAATTTTTATCGAAGGGGGTCGTACGGTGCTGGGCTCGCAGTCGGAAGACGTGACCATGACGCACGACAACATCGAGCGCACGGTGACCATTGCTTCGTTCTACATGGACGAAGCCGAGGTGGCCAACATTCACTGGCTTGAATATTTGCACTTCATCCGCACCGACTCAGCGGAAGAGTTTTATCGTTCGGCCCTGCCCGATACCACCGTGTGGGCCCGGGACCTGTCATTCAACGACCCCTACGTAACCTACTACCTGCGTTACCCCGGCTTCCGCTACTTCCCCGTGGTGGGCGTGAGCTGGCTGCAGGCCGACGACTACTGCACCTGGCGCACGGCCCAGGTAAACCAGCGCCTGGCTGGTGAAGGCGACGACGGCAAGCCCGCCAAGAAAAAAGGTGGTTTGTTCAGCCGCAAGAAGGACAAGGCTGCCGAAGGTGCTGAAGGCACCGCCGGCGCTACGGCCACCAACAACGTATCCATCGAGAAAGGCAACGTATTGCCCAACTACCGCCTCCCCACCGAGGCCGAGTGGGAGTACGCCGCTCAGGCCCTCATCGGCACCCAGGAAACTGGCAACGAAAACCAGGAGGAGAAGCGCATTTACCCCTGGGATGGCAAAACCACCCGCAACGCTTACGGCAAGAAGATGGGCCAGTTTCTGGCTAACTTCAAGCGGGGCCGCGGCGACTACGCCGGCATCGCCGGCAGCCTGAACGACGGCGCCATGATTACCGAGTACATCTACTCGTACCCGCCCAACGACTACGGCCTCTACAACATGGCCGGCAACGTGAACGAGTGGGTGCAGGACGTGTACCGCCCCCTCTCGTACCAGGACGTGGAAGACCTGAACCCCTTCCGCCGCAACGGCGTGGCTGACCCCGCCGACAAGTACGACAAGAAAGGCTACCAGTCGCTGATTGACGACCACGTGCGTGTCTACAAAGGCGGTTCGTGGCGCGATGTAGCCTACTGGCTCTCGCCCGGCACCCGTCGCTTCATGGCCGAAGATTCGGCCACGGCAACTATCGGTTTCCGTTGCGCAATGATTAACGCCGGCTCGAACAAGTAATTCGACGAGCTCAATTCAAAAAAAAGCCGTTCCTGAATTAGGAACGGCTTTTTTTGTGGCTCTTCGTTACTGTGCTTCGATGCGGCTACCGGTCGGCGTAGGCAATGGTGGCAACGCTGACATCGGCGGCTCCGGCCGCCAGTAGCGCCGCCCCGCAGGCTTCGAGCGTAGCCCCGGTGGTCAGCACATCGTCGACGACCAGGACGCGCTGCCCTACGATAGCCAACGGGCTTTCGACCTCGAAAACGGTGGCCACGTTTTCCCAGCGCTCGGCACGATTCTTTCGGGTCTGGGTGCTGGTGTGGGTGGTGCGGCGCAGGGCCGTGGCGCTCCAAGGTAGTTGCAGACCCTCCGAGAGGCCGCTGGCAAACGCCGCGGCTTGGTTATAGCCGCGCTTGGCCAGCTTGCGCGGGTGCAGCGGCACGGGCACGATGAGGTCGAAGTCGGCCGCAAGACCGGCATCGTGCAGTTCGGCGCCGTAGAGCTGGCCCAAGGCGGTGCCCACGTCGCGCTGGCCTTGGTACTTGAGCTCGTGCAGCAGGCTTTGGACCCGGCCGTGGCGCACGAAGCGCAGGTAGCTCAACGCATGGCGCACGGGCAGCTTGCCCCAGAACCGCCGCCCAATCGGGTTTTGCTCCGGGGGCAGCAGGTGGAAATCGGTGTAGGGCAACTCCGCCCGGCAGCCAGTGCAGAGGTGGTTTTCACCGGACACCAAGGGCTCACGGCAGGCCAGGCAGAGGCGCGGGAAAATGAGCCCGACAAAATCGCCCCAGAAGGAATGCAGCATGGTAGAAGGGAAGGGCGAAGTTTTGGGAAGTAATTTTGAAGGAGCAATGTAACCAAAAGCGCTTGTCATGCTGAGCGCAGCCGAAGCATCTCGCTCGCTTCGTTGAGCTAGTTTTATTAGTTATGCACGCGAGATGCTTCGGCTGCGCTCAGCATGGCGCTCTGCTTTACCTACTTCAATCCATGTCCCAAGTAACCGAATTCAACGAATACCGCCAGCGGATGAACGAAACCATCATGGCGGCCGATAACAAGGTCATCAAGCGGTTTTTCAACCTCGACACCAACACCTACGCGCCCGGCGCCATCGACGTTAAAACCAAGGAAATGCTGGGCCTGGCCTGCTCTATGGTACTGCGCTGCGACGACTGCATCAAGTACCACCTCGGCAAGTGCTTCGAGGAAAAACTCACCGACGAGGAGATTTACGAGGTATTCGCCATTGCCAACATCATCGGCGGCAGCATCGTGATTCCGCACTTCCGCCGCGCGGTGGAGTACTGGGAAATCCTGAAAACGGAGGCTGTGATGCCAGCGCCACCCCACGCCGAGCACGCCGCATGAGCGAGGACCTGAACCCCGCCGAACACCCCGAAGCCGAAGCCGATTTTGAGGCGCGCTGGGAAACCCTGATGCACGAAATGGAGGCCCGCTTCGGCAAGCGGCCCGACCTGAACGCCCTACTGCTGCTCATCGGCATCCAGGAGCTGAACCAGGGCATCACCACGTTCACCAAAGAGCAAAAGCAGGACCTGATGCACATCGCCACCTGCCGGCTCTTCAGCCTGAGCGGCCACTACGAGCTCGAGCGCGTGGACGAGGACGGCTGGCCCCACTACAAGCTGCTGCGCCCGGTGCCCTTCGCTAACCTGAAGGAGCAGGAACGCATGCTGAAGTGGCACGTGCTGGAGTATTTCATGCTGGACCCCGGCGATAGTCTGTGAGGCAATTAGGCCGTCATGCTGAGCTTGTCGAAGCATCTCTACCGCGCTACTAATTAAGTATAGTAGCGCGGTAGAGATGCTTCGACAAGCTCAGCATGACGTTCTTTTTTAGAATAACCAACCCATGAAAGTTATTTCTTACAACGTCAATGGCCTGCGCTCGGCCCTGAGCAAGGGCTTGCTGGACTGGGTAGCCGATGCCGCACCCGACGTGCTGTGCCTGCAGGAAATAAAGGCCGGCCGCGAGCCCATGGACGTCTCAGGTTTCGAAGCATTGGGCTACCGCGCCTACTTGCACCCGGCCCAAAAGCCCGGCTACAGCGGCGTGGCCACGTTCACGAAAATTGAGCCAACCGCCGTGGTGCACGGCTGCGGCCAAAGCTGCTACGACGACGAAGGCCGCGTGCTGCGGCTGGACTTCGGCAATGTGTCGGTGCTGAACACCTACATGCCATCGGGCACCAGCGGGCCGGAGCGGCAGGCCTTTAAGGTGGAGTGGCTGCATTTCTTTCGAAAGTATGTGGAAGGATTGCGTGCTGAACAGGTGCCGCCGCTGCTCATTGGCGGCGACTTCAACTGCTGTCAGACGGCCATCGACCTGCACAACCCCAAGGCCAACCAGAACAGCCCCGGCTACACGCCCGAGGAGCGGCAGTGGTTCAAGGATTTCCTGGCCGACGGGTATGTGGATACCTTCCGGCACCACCACGGCGAGGCCGTGGGCCACTACTCCTGGTGGAGCTACCGGGCCGGCTCGCGCCAGCGCAACGTGGGCTGGCGCCTCGACCACTGGCTGGCCGACGGCGCCCTGCAACCCCGCCTGACCGGCGCGGGTCTGTTGCCCGACGTGGTGCATTCCGACCACTGTCCAGCTTGGGTGGAAGTGGAGTAGCGTGGACTTTGTAGTCCGCGTCCCTGACTGACGCCTGAACGGCACAGGACGCGGACTACAAAGTCCGCGCTACTTCGCGCAGCCACAGAACCAAGCACCCCATCTTGATGTATCTTTCCTGAATAAGACCTTATTTATGGCGATGCTGATGGAGCGCGGCGCTGTAGCGGCCGAGTACCCCGCCCTGGCGCGGGTGCGAACGGAGCTGGAAGCTTTCAAGCGCAAGTTTTACCTCAACCTGCTGGTGCGCGGCCTGCTGGTGGCCGGTGGGCTGCTGCTCACGCTGTTTGTCGTATTCAACGTGCTCGAATACTTCCTCTACCTGCCCACGGTGGTGCGGGCGGGGCTGCTGTTCGGATTCCTGGCTTTGGTGGGCTACAGCTTCGTGCGCTGGATATGGCAGCCGCTGGCGGCCCTCACCCACCTGCGCCGGATGCTAAGCGACGAGCAAGCCGCCCGCAGGGTAGGGGAGCTGTTCCCGGAGGTGCAGGACCGGCTGCTAAATGCGCTACAGCTGCAGGGCCAGGCCCGCGACAATGCCCTGATTGCGGCCAGCCTCGAGCAGCGGGCGGCGCAGCTGGGCCAGTTTTCCTTTGCCGAAGGCATCGACATCAAGCAACAGACCCGGTCGCTGTGGAAGTACGCCGCCGTGCCGGTAGCGGTACTGCTGGCGCTGCTGGCTTTTTACCCCAGCTTTTTGGTGCAGAGCACGGAGCGCATCTGGCACTACAAGCGGGCATATTCGCCGCCGGCGCCGTTTCAGTTTGTGATTAAAAATCCCAAGCTGACGGCTTTTCGGGGCGAAGATTTTACGCTGGACGTGGGCGTGGCGGGCGCCGCCCTGCCGGCCGAGGTGAGCATTAACTACAACGATGGCGAGCGGCGCCTGAGCAAGGTAGCCGGCCACAGTGACCAGTTCCGCTACACGTTTGAGCAGCCGCAGGGCGACGTTACGTTTCAGCTCAAGGGAGCTGGCTTCAACTCGCCCGAATACCAGCTTACGGTACTGGAACGGCCCAACCTGCGCGATTTCAAGGTCAACATCACGTACCCAGACTACACCGGCAAAGCGCCCGAAACCATCGAGAATGGCGGCAACCTGACGGTGCCCGAGGGCAGCACGGTGCGCTGGGAATTTGCCACGGCCGCTACCGATGAGCTGGCCCTGATATTCCAAAACCCGGACGAAACGCTGATGGCCAGCGGCGACGATGGCACCTTCGTAGCCACCCGGCGGGTACTGCGCTCGCAGCCTTACTTGCTGCGCCTGAAAAATCCGGCCAGCCTCAACCGCGACCCCATTTCTTACCAGCTCACGGCCGTGCCCGACCAAGCGCCCACGCTCACGCTGGAGGCCTTTCCCGACACCGTGACGCGCCGCTACCTGGCGCTGGGCGGCACCGTGCGCGACGACTATGGCCTGACGCGGCTGGAGCTGCACTACCGGCTGCTGCGCGGGGGCAATGCCCGGGCAGCCGGCACCTACGCCTCGCGCCCGCTGAGCCTGCCCACCGGCAGCGCCGGCACCTACACCTACACCTGGAACCTGAATCCGCTGAACCTGCAGCCCGGCGACCGCCTCGAATACTACGTGGAAGCCTGGGACAACGACGGCGTGCACGGCCCCAAGGCCACGCGCACCCGCCCGGCCGAGTTCCGCCTGCCGGGCCGGCGCGAAATGCGCCAGGAGCTCACCGCCCAGGCCCAATCGGTGGCCAGCCAAATGAGCCAGGCTGCCAAGCAGAGCGAGAAGCTGGAGCGCGAGCTGGCCAAAGCCCAGGACAAGCTCAAGACCAAGCGCGACATGAGCTTCCAGGACCGCAAGCAGCTGGAAAACATGCTCGACCAGAAGCAGCAGATGAACCAGCAGATGGAGCAGATGCAGAAGATGTTTGACCAGTTGCAGCAGAAGCAGGACCAGCTCAACCCCAAGAGCGAGGAGCTGGCCAAGAAGGCCGAGGAGCTGAAAAAGCTGATGGCCGACCTGCTCGACCCCGAAACCAAGAAGCTCTACGACCAGCTCAAGAAGCTACTCGAGCAGCAAAAGCAGCCCGACGCCGAGATGCAAAAGCTGCTGCAGCAGCTCGAAAACAAGGAAGACACCCTGCAGAAAGAGCTGGACCGCGCCCTCGAGATGTTCAAGCAGATGCAGCTGGAGCAGAAGGCCGAGGAAACCGCCAACAAGCTGGACGAGCTGGCCAAGCAGGAAGAAAAGCTGGCCGAAAAAACCCAGCAGAACGACAAGGACAACCCCGACAACAAAGCCTCGACCCAGGAGCAAAAGGCCAAGCAGGAACAGCTCAAGCAGGAGCAGGCCCAGAACCAGCAGGAGTTTGAAGACCTGAAAAAGGAACTGCAGGAGCTCAAGCAGATGGACAAGGAGCTCGGCGACCAGAACGGCATGGACGAGCAGAAGCCCGAGCAGGAGCAGACAGACCAGGACATGCAGGAAAGCCAGCAGCAGCTCGGCAAAAACCAGAACCAGAAGGCCGCCGCCAAGCAGAAAAGCGCCGCCCAGCGCATGAAGCAGATGGCCAAAAAGATGCGCGACCAGATGAGCGAGGAAGAGAGCGACCAGGCCCAGCAGAACATCGACGACCTGCGCGACATCCTCGAAAACCTGCTCACGCTGAGCTTCGACCAGGAAAACCTGATGAAGGACTTCCGCAAGGTGGACCAGAGCGACCCGCGCTTTGTGCAGCTCGGCCAGACCCAGCGCAAGCTGCGCGACGACGCCAAGGTTATCCAGGACTCCCTTTATGCGCTGGCCAAGAAAGAGCCCAAGATTCAGAGCTTCGTGACCCGTGAGGTGGGCGAGATGAACGGCCGCATGGACGAGTCGCTCACACATATTCAGCAGCGCGACCCCGCCCGCGCCACCGCCACCCAGCAGCAGGCCATGACCAGCATGAACAACCTGGCCCTGATGCTGCAAGGCTCCCTCGACCAGATGCAGCAGGAGCAGCAGGCCGGCAAAGGCCAGCCCCAGGACGGCCAGGGCAAGCCCGGCAAGAAAAAGGGCAAGGGCAAAGGGCAGGGCCAGGGCAGCAAGCCCGGCCCCGGCAGCATGGGCAAAATGCAGCAGCAGCTCAACGAGCAGATTCAGAAGCTCTCGCAGAGCGGCAAGAGCGGCCGGCAGATGTCGGAAGAGCTGGCCAAGCTAGCCGGGCAGCAGCAGATGCTGCGCCAGGCCATGCAGCAGCTCGATAAGATGCAGCAGGGCGGCAAGCCCGGCGGCTCGCAAGCCGGCGAAGGCAAAGACGGCAAAGAGGGCGGCAAGGAGGGAAAAGAAGGCGGTGCCAATGGCAAAGACGGCAAGGGCGACCAGGGCGGAGGCGGCACCGGCGACATCAAGAAAATGATGGAGCAAACCGAAACCGACCTCGTAAACAAGCGCCTGACCGAAGAAACCATCATGCGCCAGCAGCAAATCCTGACCCGCCTGCTCGAAGTCGAGAAATCGGCCCGCGAGCGCGACCAGGATACCAAGCGCGAAGCCCAAGCCGCACAGGCCAAGCCGCCGGTTTTTCCACCGGCCTTCGACAAATACAAGGCGAATAAGGAACGCCAAACCGAATTGCTACGTAGTACTCCTCCGAACCTCACTCCGTATTACCAACGCGAGGTGGGCGAGTATTTTCAGAAAATCAAATAATGGTGGCTCCTAGCAAGCCGATGGTCGTTTCGTTAACCAGTTGGTGTTCTGCCGAAACTGAGCTTCGGCCGGCGATATAAATTGTTGTGGCGCTTTGCCGTTAAAAGACTATTTTTGCCGCCCCGAACTCGCTGCCGCTCTTCCTATCAAACCGCCTTATGAAGCAGGTAAAAATTCAGATTCCGTCGCTCGTCGAAAACATCCGCGTGGTGGAGAGTTTTATCGATAATTCCAAGGATACCTTTCAGATTGAGGACGATATCTACGGCAACATCATGGTGGCCGTGACCGAAGCGGTGAATAACGCCATCCGCCACGGCAACAAATTCGATAAAGACAAAAACGTCTATTTATCGCTGTTTGTAGAGCCCCAGCTGCTCAAATTCGAAATCGAAGACGAGGGCGCCGGCTTTAATTACGACAACCTCGACGACCCCACCGCCCCCGAAAACCTGGAAAACCCAGGTGGCCGCGGCATCTTCCTCATCCGCCACCTGGCCGATGAAGTGGAGTTTAGCAAAGAAGGGCGCCGCGTGCAGCTCACGTTTCAGCTCACGTCGGCGCCCGTCGACGAAACCCCCACTGCCGACCATCTCGCCGCCTAAAACCGCATGATGAGCACCCCGCCGGTGGGCCCGCCCCACCACGAAAACTTCCCGCCCGGCGAGCTGCACCACGAAGCCCCGGGCATCGAATTCATGGTGGAAGACGTGCCTGAGTTTGAACTCTCGGACGCCGAAAGCCTCGTGGAGTGGATTGAGCGCGTGGCGGCTGTGCACGAGCACCGCATCGTGCAGCTCACCTACATCTTCTGCTCCGACGACTACCTGCATCAGCTCAACGTTGAGTACCTGGACCACGACACCCTCACCGACGTCATCACGTTCGACAACTCCGACGATGCCGACATCATTGAGGGCGACATCTTCATCAGTGTAGAGCGGGTGCGCGAAAATGCCCAGGACCTGGGCGTGAGCTTCCGCGACGAGCTGCACCGCGTGATGATTCACGGCGTGCTGCACCTGCTCGGCTACCACGACAAAGACCTGCTGAGCCAAACGGCCATGCGGGCCAAGGAAGACCACTGCTTGTCGTTGCGAACTTTCTAGGTCCTGCTCTGCTTATTCTGAAACTACTCGACGCCCGCTTTTAGTGGGCGTTGGCATATCCAGGCCCGGCTGGCCGCGGTACCTGCTTCCCCGTTTTTCGCCCCGTTTTATGTCCGCCTCTTCTTCTGGTTTGCCCGTCATTCGGGGCGAAGCCTTGGATTATTACCTAGGCCTGGGCTACTACCGCATGCAGCAGGACTTGTTTACCTGCCAGTTTGTGCCTTTTAATGGGCGCATCTACACCGCCCACTGGCTGCGGGTGGTGCTGCCCCGCGTGGAGTGGGGCGCCGAGCCACGCCGGCTGATTCGGCGCAATGCCCGGTTTGCGGCCAGTATCCAGCCGTTTCGGCTCACCGCGGAGCACGAAGAACTGTACGCCCGCTACCGCAGCGCCATCACCTTCGATGCCTCGTCCACCGTGGAGGCCGTGCTGCTGGGTGGGGCCGAGCACAACGTGTTCAACACGTACATTATTGAGCTGCGCGACGGCCACCGTCTCGTGGCCGCCGGCATCTTCGACCGCGGCGACCGCAGCGTGGCCGGCATCCTGAATTTCTACGACCCCGCGTATCGGCAGCACAGCCTGGGCAAGTACCTGCTTCTGCTAAAAACCGACTATGCCCGCCGCCTGGACCTGGACTATTATTACCCCGGCTACGTGGTGCACGACTACCCGAAATTCGACTACAAGCTGTCGCTGAGCGCGGCGGCCACCGAAGTATTCGACAGCGTCAGGGGCCGGTGGCAAACGTACTCCCGCGCAGCCGTAACTGCCCACTCAGTTGAGCTGCTGGCCGACTGGCTCCCCGAGGGCTTGCGCGAACTCGCCGAAAAGCTAACGGGCCTGACCGAGTAACTACGGCTGTGCTTTAACCCGAATTTTTGAACCCGCAACTCGTTTCACGTGAAACTGGCTGCGGGTTTTTGATTTCGTAATTTTGCAACTCGCAACGCCGGGCTGGCTTTTTTCGCGCTAAGCTCCGCAAAGTTGCAATCAAGTTGCGCAAAGCTTGGTTACAGCCTTTATCGCCTTGGCGAGCCTTCCATTTAAAACTTCGCGAGACCTCGCGCGCCTATGTTTCAGCAAGAAGATTACGACGTCATTGTAGTGGGTGCGGGCCATGCCGGCTGCGAAGCCGCGGCCGCGGCCGCCAACCTCGGCTCGAAAGTGCTGCTGGTGACGATGAACATGAACACTATCGCCCAGATGTCGTGCAACCCGGCCATGGGCGGCGTGGCCAAGGGCCAGATTGTGCGCGAAATCGACGCGCTGGGCGGCCAGTCGGGCATCATCACCGACCAGACCATGATTCAGTTCCGGATGCTGAACCGCTCCAAGGGCCCCGCCATGTGGAGCCCGCGCGCCCAGAGCGACCGGATGCGCTTTGCCGAAGCTTGGCGCCTGACGCTGGAAGGTATCAAAAACGTGGACTTCTGGCAGGAAGCCGTGACCGGCCTCGTGGTGGAAAACGACGCCGTGGTGGGCGTGAAAACCCAGCTCGGCATCGAGTTCCGGGGCAAGTCGGTGGTGCTCACCAATGGCACCTTCCTGAACGGCCTCATCCACATCGGCGAGAAGAATTTTGGGGGCGGTCGGGCCGCCGAGAAAGGCAGCCGCGGCATCACCGAGCAGTTACTTGAGCTGGGTTTTGAAGCCGGCCGCATGAAAACCGGCACCCCGCCCCGCGTGGACGGCCGCAGCCTCGACTACTCCAAAATGGAGGTGCAGGGCGGCGACGACGTGCCCAGCAAATTCTCCTACCTCGACACGCCGCGCCTCACGCAGCAGCGGCCCTGCTACATCACCTACACCAACGAGCGGGTGCACAACATCCTGCGCGAGGGCTTCGAGAAGTCGCCCATGTTCCAGGGCCGCATCAAGGGCCTGGGGCCGCGCTACTGCCCGAGCGTGGAAGACAAAATCAACCGCTTTGCCGACAAAGACCGGCACCAAATTTTTGTGGAGCCCGAGGGCTGGAGCACGGTGGAGTGCTACATCAACGGCTTTTCGAGCTCGCTGCCCGAAGATGTGCAGTACCGCGCCCTGCGCGAAATCGCGGGCTTCGAGAATGCCAAGATGTTCCGCCCGGGCTACGCCATCGAGTACGACTTCTTCCCACCCACCCAGCTTGGGCTGACCTTGGAAACCAAGCGCGTGCAGAACCTGTATTTCGCGGGCCAAATCAACGGCACCACGGGCTACGAAGAAGCCGCCTGCCAGGGCCTGATGGCCGGCATCAACGCTCACAACAAGGTGCACGGCAAGGCCCCCTTCGTCCTGAAAAGGAGCGAGGCTTATATAGGTGTGCTCATCGACGACTTGGTAAACAAAGGCACCGACGAGCCCTACCGCATGTTCACGAGCCGGGCCGAGCACCGCATCTTGTTGCGCCAGGACAACGCCGACCTGCGCCTCACCCCACTGGGCCACGAGTTGGGCCTAGCCTCGGACGAGCGGCTGGAAAGAGTACGGATGAAGCAAGCGCAGACCGCTGAAGTAGCCGAGTTGCTGCAGAAGTTCGGCATCGAAGCGGCTGAGGCGAACCCCATGCTGGTTGAGCTAGGCTCGGCCGAAATCCACGAAAAAACCCGCGCGGTGAACCTGTTGCGCCGGCCCAACGTGGAGCTGGCTGACCTGCGCCGCTCCCTGCCCGCGCTGGATGCGGCCCTCGCGGCGTTTGATGACGAAGCCCTGGAGCAGGCCATCATCAACATCAAATACGAAACTTACCTGGCCAAAGAGCACCAGCAGGCCGCCCGCCAGCAGGAGCTGGAAAACTTCGTGATTCAGGGCCGGCTCGACTACCGGGCCATGCCGGCGCTCAGCCACGAGGCCCGCGAAAAGCTGCTCAAGATTCAGCCCGAAACCATTGGGCAGGCCTCGCGCATCAGCGGCATTTCGCCGGCCGATGTGTCGGTGCTGATGGTGTATCTGGGGCGGTAAAGGGCGTTAACCAGATATAATCGGCTGTCCTGCATACTGACGAAGGAAGCATCTTATCACGTTCGAACGAGTCGTTCAGCGGCGATAAGATGCTTCCTTCGTCAGTATGCAGGACAGCCGATTGGTTTACTTGTACAAACGGGATGCGTGGCTGCGCTCGCATGACCGACTTTTTGGCTAAAAAAGCGCCTGTTCCATTGCCGCCAAAATCTTGCGAACTTTGCTGGGCTATAAAAGTTGCTGCGCCGTACTATAACCGGCCAGGTTTTGCCCTTTAGAAGTATCCGTGTCCTACGAACGATTAGAAAGCTGCCCGGTGTGCGGCAAAACCGAGTTTCGCAACAAGCTGGTGGTGGAAGACCGCACGGTGAGCCACGAAAGCTTCGCCATTGTGCAGTGCGAGGGTTGCGGCTTCCAGTTTACCAATCCCCGGCCCAACGAGGCGGATATTGGCCGGTACTACGAGTCCGACGACTACGTTTCGCACAACAGCGGCGCGGCCGGCCTCGTGAACCAAGCCTACAAGGTGGCCCGGTTTTTCACGATGCGCCGCAAGGTGGGCCTGCTCAACAAGTTTGCGCCCCGCCGCGGCAAGCTGCTCGATTACGGTTGCGGCACGGGTCATTTTTTGGCCGCGGCCAAGGCGGCCGGCTGGAAAGTAGCGGGCCTGGAGCCCAATGCCCGCGCCCGGGAAGAAGCAAGCCAGCGCCTCGGCCAGCCCATCGGCCAAGGCGGCCTGGGCGCGCTCGAGCCCGGCACGTTCGATGCCATTACCCTTTGGCACGTGCTCGAACACGTGCATACCCTCAACGAAACTTTGGCTCAACTCACCGCCCTGCTCAAGCCCGATGGCGTGCTGCTGATAGCCGTGCCCAACGTGGAGAGCCTCGACGCCCAGCACTACCGCGAGCTGTGGGCGGCCTACGACGTGCCCCGGCACCTGTACCATTTCGCGCCCAAAACCATGGCCCAGCTGCTCAAAAAGCACAAGCTGGCCATCCGCGAAACGCTGCCCATGCCGCTCGACGCCTACTACGTGAGCATGCTCAGCGAGAAGCATAAGGAAGAGCGCGCCGGGGGCATCCTCACGGTGCTAAAGGCGGGTTACAAGTCGAACCAATACGCCGAGCAGCACGAAGGGCAATACTCCAGCTTGCTGTACGTGGCCGGGCGGCGCACCCCGGCGGCCTAAAGCACCCTGTCGATGGGGGAGATGCGCGGCCGAAGTCGACTGTTAGGGGCTGCTGGCCCGGGTTTATTGGTACTGCTGCCGTCCGTGCCACCCATCCCTTGGCTTGGGCTGGATTCGGTTTAAACTCCTTCGCCCACCTTTGTACCGGATACCGTTCGGCGCGTTGCCGTCGTTAATGCCGAGTCTGGCGCTGCCGCGCTGGTTTCTTCTGTGCGGCATAGCGGGCGGCTATTGTTGTGCTTACTCTCACCACGTTGTTGTATAATGTCCGTTCGCGCTGAACTGCTGGCTTTGCTGGCAATGGTTGCCTTGCTCGAAAGCTGCGCCGCCGTAGCCCCGCCCCAGGGCGGCCCGCGCGACCGCACCCCGCCGCGCCGCATCAGCAGTTCGCCGGATAGCGCCGCCCGCAACGTGAAGCAGCAGTTCGTGCGCCTGGTCTTTTCGGAGCCCGTCGTCACCAAAGACTTGAGCAAAAACCTGCTCATCACCCCGCAGCTGCCCCCCGACAACCCCTACAAGCTGCGCGAGGAGCGGAACTCCATCACCCTGCTTTTTGACAAGCCGCTCGACGCCAACACCACTTACAGCTTCAATTTCCGGAGCGGCGTGGTCGACATCACCGAGGGCCTGCCCGCCACCAACGCGGCCCTCAACTTCAGCACGGGCGCCGTGCTGGATTCGGGCAAAGTGAGCGGCACCGTCACCGACGTACTGACGGCCAAACCCATCGCCGAGGCCAGCGTGGGCCTCTACCGCCTGGCCGATACCGCCGGCGTGAAGCGCGGCCGGCCCTATTACACCGTGCTCACCGATAAGGAAGGCAAGTTCAACCTGAGCTTCCTCAAAGCCGGGCCCTACAAAATCTACGCCCTGGTGGACAAAAACACCAACGGCCGCTACGACGAAGGCGAGAAAATTGCCTACCTGCCCGCGCCTATCACCATTGCCGGCAGCACGGGTGCGCCGGTGGCGCTCGTCCTCACCCAGCCCGACCGGCGCCCGCCGCTGCTCACCACCCGGCAGGCCAGCCCCACGCAACTGCGCCTGAGCTTCAGCGAAGGCCTGCGGTCGGCAGCCCTGGCCCCGGTTGGCTCAACTCAGGCCCTGCCTGCCGTGGCCGAGGCGCTGCTACTCACCGACCGGGGCCGCACGGTGGTGCTCTTCAAAACCCCGGAGGTAGGGGATGGGCGCTACCTACTCACCACGGCCGACAGCACCGGCAACGTGGGACACGACACGCTGCAGGTGAAGTTTCCGGCCGCCCCCACCAATGGCAAAAAAACCCCGCCCCCGAGCTTGTACTCAGTGGATGGCAGCCCGCGCACGGTATTCCCCAAGGGCCAGGTCAAGTTCCTGTTTGCCGTACCGGTGCGCGTGGCCACGGGCCGGCCGTTCGGCACGCTGGTCGAGGATTCAGCGAAGCGCCGGCCCCTGCGCCTGCCGGCCGACGGCACCCTCAGCCCCGACCGCACGGCCCTTATCGTGCGGTTCAATAGCAGGGCCCACGCGCGGCTCGACATCGTACTCGACAGCACGGCCATCACCGCCATTACGGGGCAGGCCTTGCGGTTGCGGCCGTTGCGCCTCGGCATCAGCGAGCAGGACGTGTCGAATAGCCTGTCGGGCCCGATTACCACCAAGGAGAAAAACTTTGAGCTGCAGCTGCTCGACGACAAGCTGCAGGTGGTGGCCAGCCTGGCCTCGCCCAAGGGCAGTTACCTTTTTACGGACGTGCCCCCCGGCGTTTACCACTTGCGCGTGCTGATTGACAGCGACGGCGATGGCCACTGGCGCAACGGCGACCCCAACCTGCTGCTCCCGCCCGAGCCGGTATACCTGGACCCCAACCCCCAGCAGGTACGGTCCGGCTTCGACATGGTGGAGCCCCTCAAGTTTTAGGCTTTGCCACCGGCAGAGGGCTTTCTATGCCATAGGGACTACATTGCTAAAGTGGAGTATTCGGATTCTGTTGTTCGGAATGCCACGGGACCCAGCTCGGCAAGCCCGTCTACCCGATGAATAGTGCTGCCCGACAGAGGGTGGCCCTGCCCCGAATTTTCACATTTCAGCCCTACTGGGGCTAGCCTTCGTGGCACTTGGCTTGGGTTCGACTTGGGACGGCGCAATGCGCCTAAAGAGCCCCTTTTATCCACATTCGTGGATAACTATTCGCTTATTCCAGTTACTGAGGGGCTTTTTGAAGGGTATTCCACCGCTTTTCCACCGGCTTTTCCACATTCATTTCGCTCTGGGGGTAATTTCGGGGATAACCTCGGGGATAGTGGAAAGCTGAACGGGGATAAGTAGGGTACAAGTTTTTTTGGTGGTTTGCACCCCTGCACAGGGCGGAAGGAGCGGGGATAACCGTGGATAACTTTTCCACGCCAGACGGGCTTCCCACATGCCCATTTTCGTGGGGACAGGAAAAATGTGGAAAGCACTGGCCGATGTTGAAAAAGGAAATAATAGCCTGATTAGCAGCCGTTTGTTTTCCACAATGGCGGTGGATAGTGCGTGGATAAGGCCCTGCTTACCCCCACGTTTTCCACGCTGGGGATAACCGCTCGAGCTTATCCACTTATCAACCGACCTAATGAGTGGAAACAAAGAAGGTTTTTTAGAAAAAAGATTTAACAAAAAATTAAGATTGGGGAAAACCCGACTGAAGGGTTTGGGCCCGATTTGAGAAGTTTGCTTTTCAGCTCAAGAATTTTGTTTCACAAAGCGGCTCGTTGGGCTGAGGCGTTTGCCCGGCTCAAGCGCGCCGAAAAGGCCAGGCCCGAAAAGTGGCGCCGCCCTTCGCCCACAAGCGCTGCGCACTTCCTGGGAAAAGACGCAGCTTCCGCTACTAGCTTCTGTGGGAAGCGGCTTGCCTAGCGCATTCAGAAGTTGAGTTGAACTTATCCACCTATCCACCCAGGTATTCCACATTGCGCTAGGGTGCCCACTCGAGTTGGGCTGAATGGAAAGCCCGGGTGTATCCCGCGGCGGCTCGGTTTGCGTATAGCGCCGGATGCCGTTCGATTACACCCTCGATTTCCACACTGTTGATTTTCGGCAGCACCCCGAGCTGTACCGCGTGGGCCGGGGCGAGCAGGGCGTGCTGCTGGTACAGCCCTACAAAGGCGAAATCCTGCCCTACTGGCGCTTCAAAGACGCGGCGGCAGCCACCGAGTCGTCGGAGACCATTTACGGGCTATTTGAAGCTTATTTGAAAGCGCACGATTTTGTGGGGGCCGACATGGCCCGGAAATTCATTCAGATGGGCTTTACGCGGGCCCGGCGCTACGCCAACCACCGAGGCGGCAAGAAGTACGCCGGCCCCGTGCCCGACGACAAGAAGGGCCAGAGCGGCGCCCACGGCCGTGCCGAGCTGCCCCGCACCACCCACCCCGACGAAGACAAAGTGGAAGCCGCCGCCATTTTCAAGCGCAAGTGGGACCAGGCCAAAGTGCACCCCGAGTACCTGCGGCAGAAAGAAGCCTTCATTGAGAAATACGGCAAGTAGGGCCGTTGCCAGTTGTTCGTAGCCAAGTACCAAGTGAGGCAACAGCCCCCGCTACCGACAACGGACCACGAATAACTGACAACTAGCCCCGCTGCCTACCTTTGTTTACTACCCTTCACCCCAATCCCATGAACACCAACCAACCCTCCAGCATCGAGGAAAACGAAATTATTCTGGGCACCGGCATGGGCCCCCTGCGCTTTGGTGCCACCATGGACGAGGTGCGTACCCTGGTGGGCGAGCCGGAAGAAATCGAAGAATCGGACGACGACGACGACTTCGAGCACCAAGCCTGGAACTACCACGAAGACGACTACCTGCTGTCCTTGTACTTCGACCGCGAAGACGACTTCCGCCTGAGCTGCATCGAAACCGACAACCCCAACATGCGCCTCTTCGGCGAGGCCATCTACGGCCAAAGCGTCGACCAGATAAAGGCGCTGATGCAGTCGCACAACCAGCCCACGCCCGAGCTCGAAACCATGGAAGAAGGAGCGGTGCGCCTGTCCTACGAGAAGTCCATGATTGACTTATATTTTGAGGAAGGCGAGCTGCAATTCGTGAATTTCGGCGTCTTCATCAATGACGACATGGAGGTGCAGTGGCCCAAATAAATTCGACTTATCCACATTTTGACGGTATTTCGATGTGGATAAGTGGACAAACCAGTGAAAACAGCCGGGTTATCCCCCTTTTTGGTCGTTTCACTAGCAACCGCAGATTTTGCTAATAACCCGAGCATGAAAAAAGGCTGCCTCCTAAGGGGCAGCCTTTTTTGTGTTTTTATCGGCCGAGCTTCTTAGCCCAACAAGGCGCGGAACAGCAGGAACAGTACCCCCGAAAGCACCATGGTTACGGGCAAGGTGAGCACCCAGGCCAGGGCAATGTTGCGCACCATGCCGGGGTTAATATTCTTCACACCGCGGCTGGCCACCATGGAGCCCGCGATGGACGAAGTGAGCACGTGCGTGGTGGAAGCCGGCAAGCCAAACTGCGTGCTCACCCCAATCATAGCTGCCGCTACCAACTCGGAAGAGGCGCCCTGGGCATAGCTCAAGTGCTCCTTGCCGATGCGCTCGCCGATGGTTTTCACAATGCGCTGCCAGCCTATCATGGTGCCCACGGCCAGCGAGAGGCTCACCATGAGCAGCACCCACCAGGGGGCGTAGTCCGTGAACGTTTTCATTTCCTTGGTGGCCGCGTCGTAGATGTCGCGGTCCTGGGTGCTGAGGCTAATGCTAGGCGAAGCCAGCAACTTTTTGGCACGGTTGGCCAGCAGCAGCACGTCTCGGCGGATTTCGAAGCGCGTCTTCTGAGGCAAGTCCTTGACGTGGGTTATGCCGGCAAAGATGCGGTCGAGGTCGGCGGTTTGGGCCTGCATTTCGCTCAGGCTCTTTTGGTCGTTGGGGCTCAATTCCTGCCGGTTCACGCGGTTTATCACGTACTCCACTTTGCCAAGGGACTCGCGCAGGTCCAGGGGGTTCTTGGATTCGTCGAGGGCAAAGCGGAAGGGCACGATGCCGATGAGAATCAGCATGATGAGGCCCACGCCTTTCTGGCCGTCGTTGGAGCCGTGGAAAAAGCTCACCAGTGTACACGTCACAATCAACAGCAGGCGAATCCACAGGGGTGGGGGCTTGCGCTTGTGTGGTTCCTTAAAAATGGCCTTGCTGGGCACAAAGCGCTTGAACAAGAACATCATGCCGATGGTGAGCGCGAAGCCCAGCAAGGGACCTGCCAGCAGGGCAATGCCCGTTTCACCGGCTTTGGCCCAGTTCACGGCAGTTCCCCGCGACTCGGGCAGCAGCGAATAAGCAATGCCCACGCCCAGAATAGAGCCAATGAGGGCGTGTGAACTAGAGGCCGGGATGCCGTAGTACCAAGTGCCCACATTCCAAATAATGGCGCCTAGAATAAGGGCCCCAACCATGGCAATGCCGTGGTACACGTTGGCGTCTACCAAGCTCTCGACTGGCAGTAGGTACACAATGCCCATGGCCACGCCAATGCCACCGGCAAACACGCCGATGAAGTTCCAGAACGCCGACCACACGACGGCCACCCAGGGCCGGAGCGTGTTGGTATAAATAACGGTGGCCACGGCGTTGGCCGTGTCGTGAAAACCGTTGACGAACTCGAACGCGCAGGCGGCCAGCAGGCACACGCCGAGAAGCAGCAGCACGTGGGGTTCTAAACCAAACATAAACAGAGAATTAGTGGGAATTTAGGTTGAATCACGCGCCAAAGGTAGGGAGGAGGCTTGTCCCGGCTATGTTACCGAATTGTGACGCGAAGTAGGGAGTAAGCGTTAACTGAATATTTCGTGCCTTCTACGCAGTAGTTTCAGCTTCTGCCACATCGGCCTACTTTTGTAAGCATGAACCCAGCACTCGAAACCACCCAGCTCAAGGATATTGTGGCCCACGCCAAGGAATACGGCTTCGTATTTCAGTCCTCCGAAATCTATGATGGCCTAGCCGCCGTGTACGACTACGGCCCCAACGGCGTGGAGCTGAAAAACAACCTCAAGCGCCTGTGGTGGGAGGCCATGACCCAGCTGCACCACGACGTGGTGGGCATCGACGCGGCCATTTTTATGGCGCCCCAGACTTGGAAAGCCTCGGGCCACATCGACGGCTTCAACGACCCCATGGTGGATAACCTCGACAGTAAGAAGCGCTACCGCGCCGACGTGCTGCTCGAAGAAAAAGCTGCCGAGTACGAAAATGCCGGCGACCCCGCCCGCGGCGCGGCCCTCACGGCCGAAATGGGCCGCCTGCTCACCGAAAACGACCTGGCTGGCGTGCGCCAACTTATTATCGACGAGAAAATTCTCTGCCCCGTTTCCAAAACCGGCAACTGGACCGAAGTGCGCCAGTTCAACCTGATGTTCTCGACTCAGGGCTCGGCCGTGGATTCGGATGCGCCGCCCGTGTACCTGCGCCCCGAAACCGCCCAGGGCATCTTCGTGAACTTCCTGAACGTGCAGAAGTCGGCCCGCATGAAGATTCCCTTCGGCATTGCCCAAATCGGCAAAGCTTTCCGGAACGAGATTGTGGCCCGGCAGTTCATCTTCCGGATGCGGGAGTTTGAGCAGATGGAGATGCAATTCTTCGTGCGTCCCGGCACCGAAGGCGAGTGGTACGACACCTGGAAGGCCGCCCGCCGCCGCTTCCACGAGGCGCTGGGCCTGCCGGCTGAGAAGCTGCGCTTCCACGACCACGACAAACTAGCCCACTACGCTAAGGCCGCAGTGGATATTGAGTATGAATTCCCCTTCGGCTTCAAGGAAATCGAAGGCATTCACTCCCGCTCCGACTTCGACCTGACACAGCACCAGGCCCTGAGCCGCAAAAAGCAGCAGTACTTCGACAACGACGTGGACCCCGCCACCGGCAAGCCCTACGGCAACTACGTGCCCTACGTGGTGGAAACATCTGTGGGCGCCGACCGCCTGTTCTTGGCCACGATGTGCCAGGCTTTCGCCGAAGAAACCATCACCGAAGGAGAGGGCGACGCCCAGCAAACCAAAACCCGTACCTTCCTGAAGCTGCACCCGGCGGTGGCCCCGGTGAAAGCCGCCATCTTCCCGCTCGTCCGCAAAGACGGCCTGCCCGAGAAAGCCCAGGCCATTTTCGACGACCTGCGGTTTGACTTCCGCCTGGTGCTCGAAGAGCGCGACGCCATCGGCAAGCGCTACACCCGCCAGGACCTCATCGGCACGCCCTTCTGCATCGCCGTCGACCACCAGACCCTTGAAGACGACACCGTGACCGTGCGCCACCGCGACTCCCGCGAGCAAACCCGCATGCCGATTTCGGAGCTGCGCAGCTACATCGGCGAGGCCGTGAGCTTCCGCCGCGTGTTTGAGAAGCTGTAGGTAAATCAGGAATGAAATCACACCACAATGGCAAGCGCAGGATGAAAACAGAAATTTTTATTGTGCTTGCCATTGCGGTTATGACCGGGTGTAAGTCGACCCATGAACCTGATTTGCCATCACCAGTCGTGACGGTCCCGACGGGGCCGGCTTTGCCGCAGCCGTTGGGCCACAGTAGTATGATTACTGTCCCCAAGGTCCTTAACGAACTAGTGAATCTGTATCCTGGACGCAGCAATAGCGAACCCTTTTGGGCTCAGTTTGTGAGTGCAGCCGACGTGTCGTTCAGCACGGGCTATTTCGCTGCGACTACTGTAGTGCGAATTGATACAGCGGGCCGTCCGGTATGGGCCAAAACATACAGTATGCCATCAGTGACCGGTTCTGGGGCTTTTGCTCCTTGCCCAAGTGGAGGTGGTCTTGTGGTGGTGCGTAGTCCAGGTACGCTCACTACGGGTAGCACTTCCTTTGTCGTGGCCCGGCTAAATGACCAAGGTGTGGTGCAATGGAGCAACGAATACAGCACCACGCCTACCAGCCAAATAAATGCGGTGAGCTATGGCGTATTGCCTCTGGCCGACGGGGGAAGTGTAGTGTATACTGCCGAGCGGGAAGCACTGATATTGTTTGGGCTTGACCCTGTTGGGAATTTACGGTGGGAGCGTAAAACTGCTTTTTCTTCCACTCAAGTAGAAGGACCTCAACTGGTAGAGTTGCCTACAGGTAAGTTGGTAATGGTAGCCCGGGCTTTGCGCGGGGCGTTTTTTACTCGTTTTTCCGCGGTAGGAGTAGCAGAACAAGCGGTGAGCTATGTCAATTCGCAAGTAGAAACGAAACCGGAGGGAGGGCAACTGCGAGCACTGGCCGATGGCACAGTACTAGTAGCCTTACAAGACCCGGGAAGTAATTGTCTGCTACAATTGAGCTCTTCAGGCCGCCGGATGAAAGCCACGTATTATTTCACCAGTTCGGCAATGACAGATTTTGATTTGCTACCTACTGGAGAAGGTGCTTTACTAATGCGCAATCAAAATCAGCAATATTTTTACCACGTTGCTGTAGATGGTGAGGCAGATGGTGTAGGACAACGCTTAGGTAGCAACAGCACGGTGCTGATTCCCTTTTTGTCAAAGAGCCCCATGCAAGTGGTTTGCACAACAGAAGGGAGTTGCTACAGTCTCGGGCGACAGGCGATGGATGCTGATATATTGTATGGTCAGTTTCAATTTCACAAAACAAATCGCAGAGGTAATAACTTTTGCCCAACAACTTCGCTCCAAGCTGTGATAACCGGCCGGGAAACATTCGCAGGTTTGGCAGCGCTGAATGAACAGCCTTTTACAGGTATTCAAGATGTGGCTGCTCCTACAATAACGGTAGTTCCCCGAGCTGTACAGGCTAAGACTTTACCAGTTACTGTAGTGCGTGGTTGTCAGTAAGTTCGACGCTACGCCAGTACATCAGTGAGGCTGTGAGCTTCCGCCGCGTGTTTGAGAAGCTGTAAGTAACGGTCATTGCGAGAAAGTTCGTTAAACAAAAAGCCCCAATTCTAGAGAGGAATCGGGGCTTTTTGCGCGTAGGGGCGGGGCTCGCCCCGCCCGTCGTTGAACGGAATCGTGGAAACGGCGCGAACGGCGGGCGGGGGCAAGCCCCGCCCCTACGTCCGTCCGGCTCCCCTCTCCGCAGGAGAGGGGCCGTGCCCGTGCCCGGCAGGGGTGAGGTTCCCCGCGCCCGCGCTTATGTAACTTTGCCTTTTTGCAGGATTTTATGTGGGCCTCCCTCGCCTTGTTCATCATCCGGTTCCGGCGCACGCTCATTGCGGTGCTGGCCGTCATCACCGTGTTTATGGCCTGGAAAGCCAAGGACGTGGAGATGACCTACGACTTTGCCCAGGTAGTCAGTCCGCAGGACCCGGACATGCTGTACTTCCAGCAGTTCAAAAAGACCTTCGGCGAAGATGCTAACGTGCTGGTGCTGGGCTTGCAAGACAGCGCCGTATACAAGCTGGGCAACTTCAACGAGCTGCGCACCCTCACCGACACGCTGGCCAAAGTGCCCGGCGTGAGCGGCGTGCTGAGTGTGACCAAGCTGCTGGCCATCCGCAAAGACACGGTCACGAACCAGTTCAAGACCGAGCCAATATTCAAGACGTTTCCGCGCACCCAGGCCGAGCTCGACAGCCTGATGCGCGAGGTCAACAAGGTCGAATTCTACAAGGGGCAGCTCATCAGCCCAACGACGGGGGCCACGCTGCTGGCCCTGACCATGGACCCGAAGTACCTCAACTCGTCGCGCCGCCAGGCCGTGATGAAGAACATTCTGGGCTACGCCAAGGCCTTCGAGAAGAAGACCAACATCCGCCTGCACTACGCCGGCCTGCCCTACGTGCGCTACACCATGACCAGCAAGGTGGGGTCGGAAATGACCTTCTTTACCATTCTAGCGATGATTGTGACCGGTATCACGCTGCTGGCCTTTTTCCGGACTTGGGCCGCGGTGGTGTTTCCGCTGCTGGTGGTAGGCGTTACGGCGGTGTGGGCCATTGGCTCCATTGTGCTGTTGGGCTACAAAATCAACCTGCTCACCGGCCTGATTCCCAGTCTCATCATTGTCATTGGTATTCCGAACTGCACCTACCTGCTTTCGCGCTACCATTACGACTACCGCAAATCGGGCAACCAGATGCTAGCCATGACGCGGGTAATCCGCAAAATCGGCCTCGTGACCCTGATGAACAACACGACCACCGCCGTGGGCTTTTTCGTGTTTTGCTTCACCGACATCGCCATTCTGTTCCAGTTTGGGCTGGTGGCCACGGTCAATATTTTCGTGGCCTTCATCATCAGCTTCCTGCTGATTCCGGCCGTGTTTACCTACCTGCCGCCCCCCACGCCCAAGCAGCTCGAGCACCTCGACGCCAAGCCCCTCACCAAGCTGCTGGAGTTTTTCGACTACCTGGTGATGGACCGCCGCCCCACGGTGTACGTGCTGGCGCTGGTGCTCGTGCTGGGGGCCGCCATTGGCATTCGGCGCATCGAGGCCGTGTCGTTTATGGTCGACGACCTGCCCAAAGGCAGCTCCGTCAACTCCGACCTGACCTTTTTTGAGCGCCACTTCAACGGCGTGATGCCGCTCGAATTTGTGGTGGATACCCACAAAAAGCGCGGCCTGCTCAAGCTCAAGAACCTGGAAAAAATCAACCAGTTCGAAAACTTCCTGCGTACCCAGCCCGAAGTAACCTCGCCCATCAGCATCGTTACCTTCCTGAAGGCGGCCACCCAGGCCTACTATAACGGCGACCCCCAATTCTACCGCCTGCCGGATAACTCCGATAAAAACTTCATTCTCAGCAGCCTGGCCAATTCCAAAGGAACCGGCGCGGGCATGGACAGCAAGCTGATTCGCTCGTTTGTGGACAGCACAGGCCAGAAGGCCCGCATCAGCCTTAAGATTGCCGACATCGGCTCGCGCAATCTCGACACCCTGATGAATAACAAAATCCTGCCCGAGATGCATCGCATTTTCAACGGCACGGGTATGGATGTGCGTCCCACCGGCACCACTATCCTGTTCACAAAGGGCAATGAGTACATCATCAACACCCTGCAGGAAAGCCTGTTGCTGGCGTTTGGGCTGGTTGGGCTGGTGGTGCTGATTCTGTTCCGCTCGGCCCGCACGGTGCTGTTTGCCCTAGTGCCCAACGCCGTAACGCTGATACTCACCGCCGGCATCATGGGCTATTTCAACATTCCGCTCAAGCCCGGCACGGCCCTGATTTTCGTTATCGCCCTGGGCATCGACGGCGACAACTCCATTCACCTGCTGGCCAAATTCCGGCAGGAAATGGCTCTGAATGGCCAGCGCGTGCGCGAAGCCGTATCGGTAACGCTAAGCGAGGCTGGAACCAGCATGATTTACACCAGCATTGTGCTGTTTGTGGGCTTCAGCATTTTTGCCTTCAGCGAGTTTGGCGGCACCAAGGCCCTGGGCCTACTGATGTCGGCTTCGCTGCTGATTACGAATTTTTCCAACCTGATTTTGTTGCCTTGCCTATTGGTCACCTTTGAGCACGGCAAAGGCAACTTCATTGACGACAATGCGCTGGTGCGGCACTATGACGAGTCGTACCACGAAGAAGACGACGATTTGGAGCTAAACCTTGATAAAATGACGGTGCAGCGCCGGGGCGAACTGGGCGAATAGCCGGTCACTCCTAGGCGTTGAATTAGAAGAACGTCATGCTGAGCGCAGCCGAAGCATCTTTACCGCTTCGTTGAGCTAGCATTGATTACTTCCGAGGCAGAGATGCTTCGGCTGCGCTCAGCATGACGAGCTGAATGATTGATAGACACACTCACTACATGAAATACCCCGAATACAAGCAGCCGCTCAATTATGGCCAGGTGGGCGAGGACATCCTCGCCTGGTGGAAGGAGCACGGCATCTTTGAAAAGAGCGTGAGCAGCCGCGAAGGCCAGCCCACGTTCGTGTTTTACGAAGGCCCGCCCTCGGCCAACGGCGCGCCCGGCATCCACCACGTCATGGCCCGCACGGTGAAGGATATCTTCTGCCGCTACCAGACGCTGCAGGGCAAGCAAGTGCCCCGCAAAGGCGGCTGGGACACCCATGGCCTGCCCATTGAGCTGCAGGTGGAGAAGGAGCTCGGCATCACGAAGGAGGATATCGGCAAGAAAATCAGCGTGGAGGAGTACAACCAGCGCTGCAAGGAAACCGTCATGCGCTTCAAGGCGCAGTGGGACGACCTGACCGAGAAAATGGGCTACTGGGTCGACCTCGACGACCCTTATGTGACCTTCGAGCCGGAGTACATCGAAAGCTGCTGGGCGCTGCTCAAGAAGCTTTACGACAAGGGCTTGCTGTACAAGGGCTATACCATTCAGCCGTATTCGCCGGCCGCCGGTACCGGCCTCAGCTCGCACGAGCTGAACCAGCCCGGTACCTACCGCGACGTGAAAGACACGACCGTGGTGGCGCAGTTCAAGGTGAAGCCGGGCCCGGTTGCGGAGAAGCTGTTTGCTCTGGCTGGCAACGACGCCAAGGTGTTCATCCTAGCCTGGACGACTACGCCCTGGACCCTGCCCGCCAACACTGGTCTGGCCGTGGGCAAGAACATCCCGTACCAGCTGATTCGCACCTTCAACCCCTACACCTACGAGCCCATCCACGTGGTGCTGGCCAAGGCGTTGGTGAGCCGTTATTTCAACGAAAAAGGCGCCGCCGCGCCGCTGGAAGGCTATGCCGAAAGCGACCACAAGGTGCTGCCCTGGCGTGTACTAGGCGAGTTTACCGGTGCGGACCTTATCGACATCAAGTACGAGCGCCTGTTCGATTTCACGCCGTTTGAAGGCGAGGAGCGGGCTTTCCGCGTCATCAACGGCGACTTCGTGACCACGGAGGATGGCACGGGCATCGTGCACATCTCGCCTACGTTTGGCGCCGATGACTTCCGGGCCGCGCAGCTGGCCGACATCCCGGCGCTGATGGTGCCGGATGCCGAAGGCACGCTCGGCCCCATCGTGGACCGGACGGGCCGCTACGTGCCCCAAATGGGCGAGTTTGCGGGCCGCTGGGTGAAGAACTACGACGGACACGACGAATCCGGCGCCGACTATAAAACGCTGGATGAGAGCATCGTCATCAAGATGAAGGGCGACGGCACGGCCTTCAAAGTGGAGAAGTACGAGCACACCTACCCGCACTGCTGGCGCACCGACAAGCCCGTGCTCTACTACCCGCTCGATTCCTGGTTCATCAAGACCACGGCGGTGAAAGACCGGCTCATTGAGCTCAACAAAACCATCAACTGGAAGCCCGAAAGCACCGGCACCGGCCGCTTCGGCAACTGGCTCGAAAACCTAGTGGACTGGAACCTGAGCCGCTCGCGCTACTGGGGAACGCCGCTGCCCATCTGGCGCACGCAGGACGGCACCGAGGAGCTGTGCATCGGCAGCATAGCGCAGCTGAAAACGGAGATTGACAAGGCCGTTGCGGCCGAAGTCATGACCCACAATCCCTACGCCAACGGCGAAAAAGTGGACCTGCACCGGCCCTACGTGGACGATATATTCCTCGTGAGCCCCACCGGCCAGCCCATGTACCGCGAGCCCGACCTTATCGACGTGTGGTTCGACTCCGGGGCCATGCCCTACGCGCAGTGGCACTACCCCATCGAAAACGCCGAGAAATTCCAGAAGAACTTCCCCGCCGATTTCATTGCCGAAGGTGTGGACCAAACCCGCGGCTGGTTCTTCACGCTGCACGCCCTGGCCGTGATGCTGGAAGACTCCGTGGCCTTCAAAAACGTGATTGCCAACGGCCTCGTGCTGGCCAAGGACGGCCAGAAGATGAGCAAGCGCCTCGGCAACGCCGTCGACCCCTTTGCCACCATAAAGCAGTTCGGCCCGGATGCCACCCGCTGGTACCTCATCGCTAACGCGCCACCGTGGGACAACCTCAAGTTCGACCCCGCCGGCGTGACCGAGGTGCAGCGCCGTTTCTTCGGCACGCTGTTCAATACGTACTCGTTCTATGCGCTTTACGCGAATCTGGACGAGTTTCAAACCAGCGAATTCAACCGCATTCCGCTCTCGGAACTGAGCGAGCTGGACCGCTGGATTCTGAGCAAGTTGCAGTCGCTGATTGTGGAAGTGCGCGGCCATCTGGACAGCTACGACCCCACGAAGGCCGCCCGCGCCATCCAGGATTTCGTGACCGACCAGCTCTCGAACTGGTACGTGCGCCTCTCGCGCCGCCGTTTCTGGAAAGGCGAACTGACCGCCGACAAGCGCGCCGCCTACGAAACCCTGCAGGAATGCCTGGTTGTCGTAGCTCAACTCATGTCGCCCATCGCGCCGTTTTTCGGTGAGTGGCTGTACAAGAACATGACCGACGGCATGCGCGCCGAGGCCGTGGCCAAAAACACGCCCCTGGCCCCGGAATCGGTGCATTTGACGCTGTTGGTGGAAGCCGACACTGCCCGCATCGACCCGAGGCTGGAGGAGCGTATGGAGCTGGCCCAACGCATCAGCTCGCTGGCCCACTCGCTGCGCAAAAAGTCGGTGCTGAAGGTGCGCCAGCCCCTGCAGCGCATCCTGGTGCCGGTGCTGAACGACTCGACCAAGGAGCAGGTCGGCCTCGTGGAGGACCTGATTTGCGCCGAAATCAACGTGAAGCACATCGAGTTCCTCGACGACGAAAGCGGCGTGCTGGTGAAGTCGGTGAAGCCCAATTTCAAGCGCCTCGGCCAGCAATACGGCCCGCGCCTGAAGGCCGTGGGTGCCCGCATTCAGCAGATGACGGCGGCGGAAATCAGCAAGCTGGAGAAGGAGGGAAGCCTCGCCGTGGAAGTAGATGGCCAGCCCATCACGCTAGCCCCCGACGATGTGGAAATCCGCACCGACGACTTGCCCGGCTGGCTCGTGGCCACCGACGGCCCCCTCACCGTGGCCCTCGACGTGACCCTGACCGACGAGCTGCGCCAGGAAGGCCTCGCCCGCGAGCTGGTGAACCGCCTGCAGAACCTGCGCAAAGACTCGGGCCTGGAAGTGCAGGACAAAATCCGCGTCACTTTGGCAGACCAGCAGCCCGAGCTTACGGCTGCTGTGGCCGCGTTCGGCGACTACATCCGCACCGAAACGCAGGCCCTGGCCCTGACGTTTGCGGCCAACGTGAACGGCGGTTCCGTGCTCGAATTTGATGACTACTCCGTGCCCGTGCATTTGGAGGTTGCAACTGCTTGATGCTGAACGACTCGACGGGGCCGCAAAACCCCGGCGAGTCCTCGGTCGCACAAACGTTAAATAAACTCGTCTTTATCGGCCCAAAAGCCCAGACAGTCAGTTATAAAAGGTACAAAAAGACGGTAATAAAACAGGCCGTCGCTCTCGCCACTTTTGGCACCGTCTGAATGCACCCAACCCTCACCAATCGCCAGCAATCCGCCGCTAAGTTCTTCCTGCTGGCCCTGCTCATTATTGCCATCGACCAGCTCTCGAAGTGGGCCGTGCACACCTACATGCAGCCCGGCATGGCGGGGGAAATTCCCTTGCTCGGCAACTGGTTTAAGCTCCATTACACGCTGAATCCGGGCATGGCCTTCGGGGCCGAATTGCCAGCGCCCTACGGCAAGCTGGCTCTGACGGCTTTTCGCTTGCTAGCTGTCTTCGGCCTGAGCTACTACATTGTCCGCCTCTGCCGCCAGCGGGCTTCGGCCGGCTACATCGCCTGCATGGCCCTGATTTTAGGCGGCGCCGTCGGCAACCTCATCGACTCAGTTTTCTACGGCATCATCTACAACAACGCCCCCTTTGCCTCGCCCACGCGCTGGTTCTACGGCCAAGTGGTCGACATGCTGTACGTAGACATTTACGAAGGCTTTTTGCCCCAAAACTGGCCGCTGCTAGGAGGGAAGTACGTGTCGCTCTGGCCCATCTTCAACATCGCTGATTCCTCCATTTTCGTAGGCGTGGCCTTGATTCTGCTCAACCAGAGCCGCTTTTTCCATCAGCAAGAGGAGAATCAAGCCGTTGCTCCGGAGCGTGCTCCCTTAGTAGCTCCTGACACTGAGAACCTGGCGTAGCTGTAGTTTTAGTAGCAATAGGCCAGCCAACTAGACCGTCATGCTGAGCGCAGTCGAAGCATCTCTACCGCTTCGTTGACAGTGCTTTAACCAAAAATAGCTGATAGCATCAATCCTTTGCCAAATTCAAAATGAAAGTATTGAGCTTGTCAGTTCTGCTGTTATTGCCTTCTCGTAAGCATGTTATAGAGAAATATGAGGGAGGAAGTCCGTACCATTCTCATCTTATTGTGACGCTGTTCAGCGATTCTACTTTCGCATATTCAACTTGGTATCATAGCAGTCCTCGAAAGACAAATACGTACAAAGGCATCTGGCATAAGACTCCAGGGAAATTGGTGTTAGACTCTCAAAAACATAGTGGTGTGTTTCATAATGAGAGCTATAATCTAAAAGGGGACACATTGCAGCTGTACACGAAGGAAGATTCCGTGAAGATTTATAGGTTTTATAAAGAGTATTTCACTCTTATTCGCAAGCCATAAATTTTCAACGTGTACGTCTACATCCTGACATCCTGACGAATCAAACCCAAACCGTTCTTTACATTGGCGTTACCAACGACCTGACGCGACGGCTTTATGAGCACAGCCGCGGCCGGGGCGATGCAGGAAAATTTACCGGGCGGTATCAGGCTGATTTGTTGGTTTACTTTGAAACGTCGCCTGATGCTACGCAAGCCATAGCGCGGGAAAAGCAGTTGAAAGGCTGGACACGTCGAAAAAAAGACGCGCTGATTACTGCATTTAATCCGACTTGGCAGGCCATTGATTTAGAAAGTTGGGGCGGCTAACCTCAACGAAGCAGTAGAGATGCTTCGGCAAGCTCAGCATGACGTTCTTGCATGTCTAAATCGCTCAAAAACCGCCATTACTTCCCTCCGTGCCCAACCCGCTGCTCACCGTTTCCAACCTCACCATTGACTTCTCCAGCCACCGCGGCGACGTGCGGGCCGTGGACAACGTGTCGTTTGAGCTGAACCGGGGCGAGACGCTGGCCATTGTGGGCGAGTCGGGCTCGGGCAAATCGGTGACGTCTCTGGCCCTGCTTGGGCTGATTCCGATGCCGCCCGGCCGCATTGCCAGCGGCAGCACCGTATTCCTCTCCGAAAAGCTCGGCAATACCGACCTGCTGAAACTCTCCGAAACCGACCTGCGCCAGGTGCGCGGCAACGACATCGGGATGATTTTTCAGGAGCCGATGACCTCGCTCAACCCCGTGTATACCTGCGGCAGCCAGGTGGTGGAAGCCCTGCTGCTGCACACCGACTGCACGCCCAAGGCCGCCAAGCAGCGCACCATTGAGCTATTTGCCGAAGCCCAACTGCCGCGCCCCGAAGCCATTTTCAACAGCTACCCGCACGAGATTTCGGGTGGTCAAAAGCAGCGCGTGATGATTGCCATGGCCATGGCCTGCCGCCCGGCCCTGCTCATCGCCGACGAGCCCACCACCGCCCTCGACGTGACGGTGCAGGCCCGCATGCTGCGCCTGATTGACGACCTGCGCCGGCAGCACAACACCGCCGTGCTTTTCATCACCCACGACCTGGGCGTGGTGGCCGAAATCGCCGACCGCATTCTGGTGATGTACCGGGGCAAGGTTGTGGAACAGGGGAGGGTGCTGGATATTTTTTCAAATCCGCAACATCCGTACACAAAAGGCCTTTTGGCGTGCCGTCCGCGCCTCTCGGTGGGCAAAAAACGCCTGCCCGTGGTGGCCGATTTCATGCGGGAAGATGCCAGCGGGCAGCTTTTGGCCCAGCCCGCGCCCGTGCTTCCGCTGCCAGATGAGGCACTTGCGGAATCCTGGCCGGCCGTGGAGGAACAGCAGTTACGGGATAAAATTGAAACCGCCAAAACGTTCCCCGTGGAACATAGCCCAATTGGGGGTGTTCCACGCCCCGTTGAGCTTACTTCGGCGCCTGTCAGCGAGCCGCTCGTGGCCGAAAAGCCCAGCTCAACTGAACCGCTTCTCCAGGTTCAAAACCTCCAGGTCTACTTCCCGCTTCGCAAGGGCTTCTTCCGGCGGGCTACCGACTACGTGCGGGCCGTGGACGATGTCAGCTTCACGCTCTACCCCGGCGAGACCATTGGGCTGGTAGGGGAGTCGGGCTGCGGCAAAACCACGCTGGGCCGGGCGCTGCTCCGCCTCACGGAACCAACGGCGGGCAGCATCCTGTTCGAAGGAACCGATTTGGCCAAACTGTCCAGTGGGGACTTGCGCCGCCGTCGGCGCGATTTGCAGCTGGTGTTCCAGGACCCCTACGCGGCCCTCAACCCCATGCTGACGGTGGGCGAGGCCATTTGGGAGCCGATGCGCGTGCACAACGTGGGCGGCACCCGCCAGCAGCAAAAAGCGAAAGTGATGGAGCTGCTGCGCACCGTGGGCCTGCGCGACGAGCATTTCCAGCGCTACCCGCACGAGTTCAGCGGCGGGCAGCGGCAGCGCATCTGCATAGCCCGGGCGCTGGCCTTGCAGCCCAAGCTGATTGTCTGCGACGAGTCGGTTTCGGCCCTCGACGTCTCGGTGCAGGCGCAGGTCCTCAACCTGCTTAACGACCTCAAACGCGAGTTCGGCATCACTTATTTATTCATCACGCACGACCTGTCCGTGGCCCGGTTTATGAGTGACCGGCTGCTGGTCATGCACCAGGGCCGCATCGTGGAAAGCGGCCCGGCGGAGGGCATCTACGCCGCTCCCCAACACGAATACACCCAGGGCTTGCTGGCTGCCATCCCGAAGGATAGCTTGGCCGACATCGAAGCCGCCGTAGCCAGTCGAGCGTAATTGTAGCGCGGACTTTTAGTCCGCGCCCGACCAAATTCCTTGCGGCGACACACCACAGAGTCTGCTGTAGGCAGTTCGTGTTCAAACGACGCGTTGCGATAACCTGCGCGGACTAAAAGTCCGCGCTACAACCTAGCGGCGCCGGCCGCGTTTTACTTACCGTGCCGGTAATTCGGCCAACCATTTTTTCCGCTCTCGCCGCCTGCGACCAATCAACTTTTCGGCGGCCAACTCTTTTACATGAACACCCCCGAAACTCCCCGGGCTCCCCGCGCCAAGCGCGAAAAGCCCGAACCCGCGCCCATCACGCAAGCCCAAGTGCTGAGCGCCTTTACCGACAACCCCACCAAAGTCCTTGCCTACCGGCAGCTGTCGCGCCGCCTCGGCGTCACGACCAAGGGCCAGCGCGAGGAGATATTTGCCCACATCAAGGTGCTGCGCAAAAACGGACTCATTACGCTGCTTCAGAACGACGAATACCGCTTGGCCGATACAGAAGCCGTGGCCGCCGCACTGATGCCGTATAATGCCCGCAAATCGACTAAAAAAGCCCAGCCGCCGACAGGCCCGGACGTGGAGCGTTTTGCCGCCGCCGAGTTTGGCCAGGACCCCGTGGTGCACCGCCGCCGCGGGGCTGGCTTCGACTACGTGGGCGACGACTCCCGTCCGAAGCGCGATACCAACACGGTCATCGGCACGGTGGATTTGGCTACGCCCAACTTCGCCTTTGTGGTGCCCGAAGGCACCGGCAATGCCGACGACATCCGCGTGTTCACCGACCAGCTCAAGTTTGCGCTGCAGGGCGACGTGGTGCGGGTGCGCCTGCGCAGCTCCCGCGACGGCCGCCCGGTGGGCGACGTGGTGGAAGTGCTCAAGCGCGTGCGCCCCGAAATCGTCGGGCGCCTGCAGGTGCAGGGCACGCTCGGCTTCGTGAAGGCCGACAACCGCAAGGTGTACTTCGACGTGTTTGTGCCCCCGCACTTGCTGCACGATGCCCGCAACGGCGACAAGGTGCTGGTGCGCATCAACGAGTTTCCGGAAGACAGCGGCCGTCAGCCGGTGGGCGAGGTTGTCCGCAACTTCGGCGCGGCCGGCGGCAACGAAGCTGAGATTAACGCCATCATGGCCGAGTTCGGCTTGCCCTTCGAATTCCCCGAGGAGGTGGAAACCGAATCGGAAGGCATCAGCGAGGTTATTTCTGATGAGGAAATTGCCCGCCGCCGCGACTTCCGCAACATTACCACCTTCACCATCGACCCGGCCGACGCCAAGGACTTCGACGATGCCCTGAGCATTCAGAAGCTGGAGAACGGCCACTGGGAAGTAGGCGTGCACATCGCCGACGTGACCCACTACGTGCGCCCCGGCACCGAGCTGGAGCGCGAGGGCAAGCACCGCGCCACCTCGGTGTACCTGGTGGACCGCGTGATTCCCATGCTGCCCGAGCGCCTGAGCAACGGCCTCTGCTCGCTGCGCCCGCACGAAGACAAGCTGACGTTCTCAGCCGTGTTTGAGCTGGACGAAAACGGCAAGCTCTACGAGTCGTGGTTCGGCAAAACCATCATTCACTCCGACCGCCGCTTCTCCTATGAGGAGGCCCAGGAGCGCATCGAGAGCAAGGCCGGCGACCACGCCGAGGAGATAAATGTGCTCAACGACATGGCGCATAAAATCTGCGCCCAGCGCTTCAAACAAGGCGCCATCACCTTCGAAACCCAGGAAGTGAAGTTCCGCCTCGACGAGCAAGGCAAGCCCCTCGGCGTGTATGTGAAGGAGCGCAAGGACGCGCACAAGATGATTGAGGAGTTCATGCTGCTGGCCAACCGCAAGGTGGCCGAGTTCGTGTTCAACCTCAAAAAGACCAAGCCACGCTTCACCATGGTGTACCGCACCCACGACGCGCCCGAGCCCGAACGCCTGCAAACCTTCGCCCTCTTCGCCCAGAAGTTCGGCTACCAGCTCAAGCTCGATAACCCCAAAAAGGTGAGCACCGAGCTCAACAACCTGAGCTCGGAAGTGGTGGGCAAGCCCGAGCAGAACGTGCTCCAGGGCCTCGCCATCCGGACCATGGCCAAGGCCATCTACAGCACCGAGCCGCTGGGCCACTTCGGCCTGGCCTTCGACCACTACTCGCACTTCACCTCGCCCATCCGCCGCTACCCCGACATGATGGCCCACCGCCTGCTCGAGCACTACCTGCTCGGCGGCAAGAACGTGCCCGTCGACCCCGTGGAAGAAGAATGCAAGCACTCCTCGGCCCGCGAAAAACTGGCGGCCAATGCCGAGCGAGCCAGCATTAAGTTCAAGCAGGTGGAGTTCATGGCCGACGAAATCGGCAACACCTTCAAGGGCGTCGTATCTGGCCTCACCGAGCGCGGCATGTACATCGAAATCGAGGAGAACAAGTGCGAGGGCATGGTGCGCCTGAGCGACATTCCCGGCGACTTCTTTGAGCTTGATAAGGACAACTACCGCATCGTAGGTCAGAAGACCAAGCGCATCATCCAATTCGGCGACGTGATGGAAGTGGTGGTGAAATCTGCCAACCTGCTCGACCGCACCATCGACTTTGAACTAGTCGATAACCGCCCCGACCACGTGAAAAAGCGTGAAGCCGAAGACCGCCGCACCCGTGGCGGCGGAGCCCCTCGTGGCTACCGCGACCACAGCAGCGGCGGCATGGCGAAGGGCGCCCACAAAGGCAAGCGCCGGTAGAACCTTAAAGCATACCCACGCCTGTCATCCTGAACGCAGCGAAGCGGAGTGAAGGACCTTTTGGAAGCTGAACGGTTAGCAGTATTCATCTACTGCCAGCTGTTCTTCTCTTCTTAGGTCCTTCACTCCGCTTCGCTGCGTTCAGGATGACAGGTAGGGGCAGATGCCAATGACCAATAAGATGCCAGCCGCCCCCGTTCTTTGCACGCAATATGACCCCTGCTGACTTCCCCGCTCAAATCACCGCTGCTCTCGCTCAGCTCAATTATGGCGAGCAGCCCGATACGTTGTACGCCCCCATCCGATACATCATGGGTTTGGGCGGCAAGCGCATTCGGCCGCTGCTCACGCTGCTCGGTGCCCACCTCTTCACCGACGAGCTGACGCCCATTCTCAAGCCCGCGCTGGCCACCGAAGTCTTCCACAACTTCACCTTGCTCCACGACGACCTCATGGACCAGGCGCCCCTACGCCGCGGCCAGGCCACGGTGCACGAAAAATGGAACCCGAACGTGGCCATCCTCTCCGGCGACGTGATGCTGGTGCGGGCTTACGAGCTGTTCCTGGACGTGCCCGCCGAGCTGCTTCCCACCATTCTGCGCCGTTTCGGCCAGACGGCCGCCGAGGTCTGCGAAGGCCAGCAGTGGGACATGAATTTCGAGACCGAGCCGCAGGTTAGCATTGCCCAATACCTGGACATGATTCGGCTGAAAACGGCCGTGCTCCTGGGCTTCTGCCTGGAGCTGGGCGCCCGCCTCAGCGGTGCCACCGAGGAAGACGCCGACCACCTCCGCCAGTTCGGCACCGACATTGGGCTGGCCTTCCAGCTCCGCGACGACCTGCTCGACGTTTACGGCGACGCCGCCACCTTTGGCAAGCGCGTGGGCGGCGACATCGTTTCCGACAAAAAGACCTTTCTGCTGCTTACCGCCCTGGCCCAGGCCAACGATTCCCAGCAAACCATCCTGCGCCAGCTAATCGCCCAGCCCGTGACCGACGCCGATGCCAAGGTGCTGGCCGTGCGCAGCATCTACGATGAGCTCGAAATTCGTCCCCAGACGGAAGCACTCATCAATACCTACTTCCAGGATGCTCTTCAGCATTTGGAGCGCGTGGCGGCCCCCGCTGTGCGCAAGGAGCCCCTGCATCACCTCGCGCTCCAGCTCATGGACCGCGAAAACTAACCCACCGTGTTCAATCCCATTCTGATTCTCATCGGCCTCACGGTCGCCATCTCCGCCTACGCCTGGTCCAAGGACGAACTGATGAACGCCTGGATAATGGAGCCGTACCGCATGGCCCGCTCCGGCGGGCAGTGGTACCGCCTGCTCACCTCCGGCTTTCTGCACGCCGACTGGGCCCACCTACTGTTCAACATGTTTGCCTTCTACTCCTTCGGCCCGGTGGTGCTGCGGGCCTTGGCTGAGGGCTATGGCGAGGTCTTTGGGCTGGGGTTGTTCCTGCTGCTCTACCTCGGCGGCATCATCCTGTCCGATTTGCCTACGTACTTCCAGCACCGCGATAACCCGGGCTACCGCAGCCTGGGTGCCTCGGGCGGGGTGTCGTCGGTGCTGTTCGCCAGCATCCTGCTTTTTCCGGTCAATAACAACGGAGGCGGCATCATCATTTTCCCCATTCCTTTCCCCATTCAGCCTTTCGTCTTCGGCGTCCTTTACCTGGCTTACTCCTGGTACATGGGCCGGCGCCGGGCCGACAACATCAACCACGACGCCCACTTCTATGGCGCGCTCTACGGCGTGGTACTCCTGCTTGCCCTGATGCCATTCGCGGGGCCGGCTTTCATTAATCAGATAAGCTTGTTTGTTCAATCAAAATTTTGATAATCAATAACTTAAGGTTGAAAGTAAATTTGGTATAATCTATTTAGCAAGCATTGCGTAAAGGGAGCATAGTTCATTCTTTCACTTTCCTTTCTTTTCCATGCAGACCCTTCGCCATTTCGCTTCCCGTTTGCCTTTTGCGGCCTTAGCGCTTCCCCTGATGATGCTTGCCACCTCGTGCAGCCGCTTCGATGCTAATGGCAGCTTGAGCACCTGGGGCTACGTCCTTCTTGCGCTCGACCTTTTTGCCATGTTTGATGTGTTCCGCCAGCCCTGGACCATCGGCAAGAAGCTTCTGTGGGCCGCGGTGATTTTCTTTTTCCCCTTCATCGGCCTCATCATCTACTTCATGTTTGCCGGTCGTGGCAAGTCCAATACCGGGGTGGTATAGCCTCCCCCAATGGACCATCTAACGGAAAAGGCCCGTCGCAAATCTGCGACGGGCCTTTTCTTTTTTAACGTTATCAACCCTTATTGGCGAGGGAACCTATGGGTTCAGCAGCCGCTTCTTTTCCAACTGCGCCGCGCCGCGTAGCAACTCCCCGCTGTTCGTGATTTGCGTCATCTGCCAGTGGTCGCCCTGGCGGCGCAGCTTCACTTCTACCACCATGGTGGTATCGTACCTGGGCTGCGTCACCTCCAGCCCAACGAAGGCATTGTCGCCTTCTTCGCGGGTGTACTTGATGCCTTTGAACTCACTATCCGGGCTCACAACCCTACTGGCCAATCCGGTTAATGACAGGTTCACCAAGCGCTTGGGAGTAGCTGCAGCGGCCGCTTCCAGCGAGCCCGTCTCCACATAGCGCTGCACTTCCTGATGCGCCGCGCTGGCTAAGGCCGGCTTAATCATGCGCAAGGCGCCGCCCATGAGCAAACCCCCGCCGGGTACCAGCGAAGCCAATGTAGAGCCTTGTTGGGCTACATCATCCACCAGGTGGGTGGTCACGCTGTTCACGTCTACGTACTTCTCGAATGTTGCCATGTCGTGGGTCTGTACGGCAGCTGCAGCGGATACCAATGCTCCCTTGGGGCCATTCTTAAGGCTCCGATAGTAATAGTACCCGCCAGCGCCCAGTGCCAGCAGCAATACAAGTAACAGCAGTTTTTTCATGAAGCGTAAGCAATAGTGATGAGCCGCAAAAGTACCCTAAACCTGCCGTTCAGCTTTGGCCTGAGGGACGAGGCTTCTACGCCCTGCTCACTAGCAATCTTTGAATGGAGCCACTATCATCCAGTTCAACCTTCTTTTCCATTCACCTCATTCGCATCTGCTGGCCTATGCCTACTCCACTTTCAACGCATCCTTTCACCGCTCGCCGCCCAGAGGTACACGGGCATCGGGGCTGCCGTGGCCTGCGGCCCGAGAACACACTGGACGCCTTTCTGCACGCGTTGTCGCTGGGTGTCGACGTTATCGAGCTGGACGTTGTCATCTCCGCCGATAGGCAGGTAGTGGTATCGCACGAGCCCTGGCTCAACTCCCAGATTTGCCTCGGCCCTAACGGCCAGCGTATAGGCTCAAACGATAGGGAGCGGTTCAACCTGTATCGAATGCCCTATGCCGAAATCCGCCGTTGCGACTGCGGCCAGCATCGGCACCCGGGCTTTCCTGAGCAAGTTTCGGCGCCCGCATACAAGCCCCTGCTAAGCGAAGCGCTTGCCACTCTGGAAGCCGCTACCCAGCGGCTAGGGCGCCCGCCGCTTGGCTACTCCGTTGAAATCAAAAGCAGCCCCGAGGGAGACAATATCTTTCATCCCGGGCCATCAGAATTCCTGTCCCTAGTCATGTCTGAGCTGAGCGCGGCGCAGGTGTTGGCACGCACTACGCTGCTCAGCTTTGACGTGCGCATTCTCCAATTGGCCCACCAACTTCAGCCCAATTTGGCTACCTGCCTTTTGGTTGAGGACAACCTACCGTGGCCTTTCAGTATCGCCAACCTAGGGTTTACACCTTCCACGTTTGGACCGGATTTTCATTCTGTCATGGAAGAATCTGTCCGGGCCTTGCGAACAGATTTCCCCAGCCTCCGCTTGGTGCCTTGGACTGTAAATGAACCGGCAGACATGCAACGCCTCCTTGCCCTCGGCGTCGACGGCATGACCACAGACTATCCCGACCGGCTGCTCTCGATTCTTTCACGGGAGGGCTAGTAGTACAAGCGGTATGCGGGCAAGGCAATATGTGGGCTAGGCAACGTCATGGCCACTTTTATGTCGGGTGCCATTGTGTTACATCTGTGTTACAGTAAACGTTTGTAACACGTTGTTGATACAGTGTTTAATTGTAAATGATACAAAATGTGTACCTGTATATCATGTATTGTGACACATAAATTGTAATTTTATTGTTCGAACATATTTGTATTATCCACCTCCGTATAACATATTTGCATAAGCGTTACGTAACACTCTAATTATGCCACATCAAGGCGAAATCCTGCAAGAAGCTATCAAAAACAGCGGTATTTCCATCACGCGTATCGTGGACGAACTGGGTATTACACGTCCTACTATTTACCGTAAATTCAAAGAAGATACTATTGATTACAACTTCGTAAAGAAAGTGGGGGAGATTATTAATCATGATTTTTCAAACGACTTTACAGCTGTACAACAATCGTCTTTGCCATTTGTAACATCTTCGCCGCGTCCTGTTGTTACACCTGTTGTTACAAGTCGTGTAACACAGTCGCAATCCCCTGACCTTGACCCTTCCCGGCAGCTTTTAATACTCCAGTCTAAGTACATCGCCCTTCTGGAGGCCTACAATGAGCTATTGCTAAAAGTGTATGGGCCGAAGTAACAGAAATGTTCCACGTGAAACATTTTTGTCCGCACAGGGGTAGGGGAGCGGCTGTAACAGACTGCTGACATGGGCCCGCTTTAATGAAAGGCCGGGCGTGATTTACAGGCGGAGGCTGGCCTTGTTTGGAGCCAAGAGTAAGCGTAGCGCCAGACCCGATATGCCTGCCCCGCCTTACTGTTGAATGCATAAATAGCTTGCCGATTATCAAGGCATGCGCAGCACCATAGCTCCTGCTAAGTCCCAGAAATCAACTGTCGATGTTGGGCCATAGAGACACCCTCAGCAGAGACAAACTGTGAGCTTTAGCCAGACTTAAATCTGGCAAAGGGTATCGGTGGCCGAAAAGAGGGCCGAGAAGAATGGCTACAGGAAAATGACTTCCGTGACGACGGTTTCTCCCACTTCGGCATTGATGAGCTCGGCAACCCGGGTCTTGGCCATGAGCAGCTCATGCTTGAGGGGAGCAGAGCTAAGACGGACAAAGAGCCGGCCTTTGTTGACGTACACTTCCTGGGTCTTCAGCGCTACGGCTTTCCCCATGACCCGCTCCCAGCTCGATACCACCGTTACCTCGTTGAGCTTGCCCTGGAGGCGGTACGCCCGAACCAATGCCTCGAGGCCTTCCTTGAGGGAGATGTCACCGGAGCGAGAAGGGGAGAAGGGCTTTTTCACAAGGCAAGGCAGGCAAACAAAAAGGGCAAAGCTGCTCCTGTTTTGGGGGCCACAAAGGTAGCGCTTAACCGGCTCTAAACGGGCGCTACTGTACCGTCCTGCACCCGAAACCGGAGGATGGGAATGGAGACCCGGGCAAGGGCCTGGTCGGTCCGTTCCAGGTTGGTATCGGTCAGAAAAACCTGGCCAAAGGTCTCGTCGGCTACCAGCTCAAGCAGGCGGGCAATGCGTTTGTCGTCGAGGCGGTCGAAGATGTCGTCGAGCAAAAGCAGGGGTTTGTGGTGCTGCTTGGCCGCGAGCATTTCAAACTGAGCCAGCTTAAGGGCAATGGCAAAGGACTTCTGCTGCCCTTGCGAGGCGTGGCTTTTCACCGGCAGTTCGTCCATAAGAAAGACGAAGTCGTCGCGGTGCGAGCCGGTGGTGCTGCGTTGCAGGGCAAAGTCGCGCCGCTCATTGCTCCGCAGCAATTGGGCAAAGTCAGCGCCGAGCAATTGGCTCTTATAGGTTAGGGTCACAAACTCGCGGCCATCGGCAAGCAGCCGGTAATGGCGCTGAAAGATGGGGACGTACTCGGCGAGAAACGCCTCCCGGAGTGAGGTGAGCTGCTGCCCAATCGGAGCCAGCTGTTCATCCAATGCCAGTAGGTAGTCGCGGTCGAAACCGTGCGAGGGGCGGTCGCCGCCTTGCTTGAGCACCGCATTGCGTTGGCGGAGCAAGGCATTGTAAGCAATGAGTAGCTCCAGAAACTCGTGGTCGAGTTGAGCCATCAAGCTATCGAAATACTTGCGGCGGTCTTCGCTGCCCTGCCGAATGAGGTCGGTGTCGTAAGGGGAGATAAGCACCGCGGGGTACCGACCGATGTGGTCGGCCATGCGTTCATAGGGCTGCTTGTTATGGGTGAGGGTCTTTTTTTGACCTGCCCGCAGGCTAACCTGGATGGTTTCGTGTTCGGGAGCCGTTTCGGAAGAAAAATTTCCCTTAACTACAAAGAAATCAGCACCTTGCTTAATGCAAAGGGCGTCAGAAGCGGTGATAGCGCTCTTGGTGAGCGACAAATAGTGAATGGCATCCAGCAGATTGGTTTTTCCACTGCCGTTATCGCCAATAAAGCAGTTGAGGCCGGGGGATAAACGCAGGGAAGCGTCGTCGTAATTTTTAAAAAAAAGCAGCTGGAGGGAGTCGAGGGTCATAAGGTTCGGTATTGCCAGCACTTTTACGTAATTTCGCCCTCCCAACGCGAAATTTTCCTTAAACTGCTATGGCGGATACGAAAGTAAAAGCTGCTTCTAATAAATCGACGGCAACCAATGGCTCAGTAGCCAAAGGAAAAGGCAAAGCCGCGTCCACCAGTGTCCAACCAGACCCCGTAATGCCTGGTACCGATGCGCCCACCATGGCCGCCTCCGGGACGGACCTTTCCAGAGAAGCAAACGCTTCGACTTCCTTCCCCAAGGAGACGTACCTGCGCTGGTACGAGCAAATGCAGCTCATGCGCAAGTTTGAGGACAAGGCCGGGCAGCTGTACGGCCAGCAAAAGATTAAAGGGTTCTGCCACCTCTACATTGGCCAGGAGGCTTGCGTAGCCGGGGCAGTATCGGCGTTGGAGGTAGGCGATAAGTACATCACGGCCTACCGTGACCACGCCCACCCCTTGGCACTGGGCACCTCGCCCAATGCCATCATGGCCGAGCTATTTGCCAAAGCCACCGGTTGCTCAAAAGGCAAGGGCGGCTCGATGCACATGTTCGACAAAGCGGTTGGTTTCATGGGCGGCCACGGCATCGTGGGCGGGCAGGTACCGATGGGCGCGGGCATTGCCTTTGCCGAGAAGTACAACAAGACGGGCAAGCTTTGCATCTGCTACATGGGCGACGGCGCCGTGCGCCAGGGCGCCCTGCACGAGGCCTTCAACATGGCCATGCTGTGGAAGCTGCCGGTCATCTTCGTGATTGAGAACAACGGCTACGCCATGGGTACCTCGGTGGCCCGGACGTCGAACGTGACCGACCTCTACAAGATTGGCCTGAGCTACGACATGCCGTCGGAGCCGGTGAACGGCATGCGCGTGGAGGATATTCACGAAGCCGTAGCCCGCGCCGCCGAGCGCGCCCGCAAAGGCGATGGCCCCACCTTGCTGGAGTTTAAAACCTACCGCTACAAAGGCCACTCCATGAGTGACCCCGCCAAGTACCGCACCAAAGAGGAACTGGAAGACTACCGCCACCGCGACGCCATCGAAAGCGTGCGCCACACCATCCTCACCAACAACATGGCAACGGAGGCCGACCTCGAAGCCATTGACGAGCGCATCAAGGCCCAGGTGGCCGAGTCGGTAGAATTTGCCGAGACCTCGCCTTACCCCACGCCCGACGAATTGTACAAGGACGTGTACGTACAGGCCGACTACCCCTATATTCACGACTAATCAAACCGGCCCACCCGGCCATCCGGCTTGCTTGCAGGCCTTGTTGTTGAAACTCTCTCCGTAATGTCGAAGATTCCTTACACTGGCAAGAGCCAGCAGGCCCGTCAGGGGCAAACCACCCAGAACGTTCCGGCCGACCCGTTGGCGCCCGCCGAAAACCTGCCGTCTGAGAATCCGCTGCTGGAAGACCCGGACGCGTTGGCCGCCCGACTGGTAGAGTCGGAGAATTTCGTGCGCAACAACCGCAACCTGTTGTTGGGCTTGCTGGCGCTGGTGGTGCTGGCCGTGGTAGGAGCTTTTGGCTTTTACACCTGGCGCAATTCGCAGGATGCAAAGGCCCAGGCCAGCATGTTCCGCGCCGTGAACTACTGGGAGGCTGACTCGCTGAACAAAGCCGTGAAGGGCGACGGCAAAGCCCCCGGCCTGACCACTGTGGCCAATGAGTATGGCAACACCAAAGCCGGCAACCTCGCCAACTTCTACGCCGGCGTAGCAGCCCTGAAGCAAGGCAAGTACAAGGAAGCCCTCGACTATCTGGAGGACTTCAGCTCGGACGACTACCTGGTGCAGAGCCGCGCCTACGCGCTGATGGGCGATGCCCAGATGGAGATGAACAAGCCCAAGGAAGCGGCCGACCTCTACGCCAAAGCCGCCGACCACAACGCCAACGAGTACTTCTCGCCCGGCTACCTACTGAAGGAAGCCACGGCCCGCGAAGTAGCCGGCGATACCGAAGGCGCCATCAAGGCCTACGACCGCATCATCAGCGAGTACCCCACGGCCCAGGAAGTAGCCGAAGCCCGCCAGTACAAAGCCAAGCTGGAGAAGTAATCCGCAAGGCGCTTTGACCGAATGTTGTTGCGCTTCCTCAGCAGTGGGGAAGCGCAATTTTTTTACCTCGCGGCGCAAACCTTCTTCCCGGCTGCTTCTTAAGAAAGCTGCCCACCGTGGGCCCATCTCAAATTTAATTCTTAACCCTGACTGCCCCCTCTGACATGGCTACTGCTCTGCAAAACCTCAGCGACTACGACGCTTCCAATTTTACCGATATCAGCGAAAAGCGCTTTGGGCTGGTGGTGGCCGAGTGGAATCGGGAGATAACCGACGTGCTCAGCGCCGGGGCGTACGATACCTTGCTCAAGCACGGGGCCAAGGCAGAGAACATCTACCGCAATACCGTGCCGGGCAGCTTCGAGCTCACGCTGGGCGCGCAGTTTCTGGCCCAACACGACGAGATGGACGCCGTCATTTGCCTGGGGGTGGTAATTCGGGGCGAAACCAAGCACGACGACTACATCTGCCATGCCGTAGCCCAGGGCATTACCCAGGTAGGCCTGAAGTTCAACAAGCCGGTCATTTTTGGCCTGGTGACGACCAATACGCTGGAGCAAGCCTGGGACCGGGCCAGCGGCAAGCACGGCAATAAGGGCGTGGAAGCCGCTGTGGCTGCTATCCAAATGTTAGGTTTTTAGCAGAACAAGAGGAAAGCGCGCCGCGCTACGTAACTTTGAGCCCGCAAAATCAAGCATTCAACCGCTTCAGCTTGTGGCAATAAGTCCACTTAGACTCGGGCAAACCATTTAGTATCCGGTGGTGTTGCCGGAGAGTTGCCTAGCGGTGACGACCCAACCTCTCCCATATTTCTTTTTTACCACCTTCGATGAACGACGACAACATTCGCTATTCCCGGGAAGACTTGAATGAGTTCGACCAGATTATTCAGGAAAAACTGACGGCGGCCCGTAAGGAGTTGTCATTCATTAAAGAAACCCTGAACCGGAGCAACGACACCGGGACCGACACCACCGCATCTTCGGCCAAAGTGCTGGAGGACGGCGCCGAAACGGCCGAGAAAGAAAGCATGAACCAGCTGGCTTCGCGCCAGATGAAGTTCATTCAACAGCTCGAAAACGCCCAGGTTCGTATCAAAAACGGCACCTACGGCGTGTGCATTGGCACGGGCAAACTGATTCCTAAGGAGCGTCTGCGGGCCGTACCGCACACCCAGCACTCCATCGAAGCCAAAATGGCGCGTCGCGACTAGTTTGCGTCTTGGCCCGAGGCCCGAACCTGTGGGCCGGCGCTGCGGCGGCCGGCTGGCAGGTTCGGGCTTTTGCTTTTACCTTAAGTGAATCATTTTGGCAGCCGGGCGCTTTAGCAGGTCGGTA
The DNA here is from genome assembly GCF_020711255.1 of Hymenobacter plasmatis. Classification (GTDB taxonomy): domain Bacteria; phylum Bacteroidota; class Bacteroidia; order Cytophagales; family Hymenobacteraceae; genus Hymenobacter. The sequence continues at coordinate 97,240 of NZ_JAJFAW010000011.1, read as the reverse complement.
GCCAGGAATTGAGCACTGACCACCACGTTTTTTATCATACCGTAGCGATACGGCAAGCAACTTTTCCCCATGGGCAAGAAACATTTTTCAGACGATAAAGCGGACCGTCGCGGCGGCCGCAATGCAGGCGGCCCGGGCGGCTTCGGCGGTGGCAAGAGCGAGCGTTCGAACGCCGGTGGCCCAGCAGGCCGCGGCGGCGACCGTGACCGTGGCGGCGACCGCGGCGGATACTCTTCGGCCCGGCCCGGCAATGGCCGTCCGGCTACCAACGGTGCTTTCGGGCGCCCGGCTACTAACGGCGCCTTTGGCCGCCCGTCCAACGGGGCCTTTGGTGGCGGCCGGAGCTTTGGCGATGGCGAGAAGCGCACCTACGGCGGAGCCGGTGGGGGCAACCGCGAAGGCGGCTTTAACAAAGGCTTTGGCGGCAAGAGCTTCGGCAACAAAGAATACGGCCAGCGCGAGCAAGGTGGCTTCCGCCCCGGCGGCGACCGGCCCGAGCGCAGTGAGCGTCCGCGCTTAGGTAAAGAGCAGCGCACCGGCACCAGCTACGGCCGTACCGCCGAGCCGCGCCCCGAGCGCAGTGAGCGCGGCAGCTTCGGCAGTGACCGCGGCGAGCAGCGCGGCCCGGCTTCGGCCCCGGCGCGTCCCATCCGCGAGTATCAGCCCAAGGAGAACTGGAACGGCCAGCCTTACCGTCGCGAAGGCGAGAAGGCCGTGCCCCGTGGCTTGCCCGGCGAGCGCAACCGCAAGTTCCAAAAGCAAAACCCCAACGAGCCCAGCGAAACCAGCGCCCCCCGCAGCGGCGGCAGCTTTGGCCGCAGCACGCCCCGCGAGCCGGAAGATTTCCAGCGCAGCGAGGAGCGCGGGCCCAACCGCCCCATCCGTTCGGCACGTCCGTTCGAAGCCAATCCGCCGCAGGCCCGCGAAGAGCGTGGCCCGCGGGGTGACTTCGCCGGCGGCAGCGATGCCGACCGTCGGGGTGATGAAGCTGCCTTCGGCCGGAAGTTCACGCCCGGTGCTTTTGGCAAGCGCGAGAACGCCACCTTCGGCGCCAGCCGCAGCACTGGGGAGCGCCCCGGAGGTTACGAGAAGCGCAGCACCGAGAAGTGGACGCCCGCGCCCGGCAGCTTTGCCGAGCGCCGCGAGGCCCTGAAAGCGCAGGAGCGTAGCGTGCGCCGCTCGGGTACCGGCTACGGTGCCAGCGTCGACAAGCCCCGCGCCGCCCGCCCGGTAGTGCAGGACAACCGCGCCGACAAGCCCCGCTACGGCGAGCGGCCCGGCGAGGCGCCCGACTACAAGAACCTCAAGCACTACGAAAACGACAAAACCCGCGGCAACAAGCGCCGCCGGGAGGAGGACGAAGACTTCGGCACCGACGAGCTGCGCCTGAACCGCTACATCGCCAACGCCGGCATCTGCTCGCGCCGCGAAGCCGACGCACTGATTGCCGCCGGCGAAATCAAGGTGAACGGCGAAGTGGTGACGGAAATGGGCTACAAAGTGCAGCCCACCGACACCGTGCAGTACGGCAAGACCAACCTCAACCGCGAGAAGTCGGTGTATGTGCTGCTCAACAAGCCCAAGGACTTCATCACGACCACGGAAGACCCCGAAGGCCGCCGTACGGTGATGGAGCTGGTGGCCAGCGCCTCGAAAGAGCGGATTTTCCCGGTGGGCCGGCTCGACCGCAACACCACGGGCCTGCTGCTGTTCACCAACGATGGCGAAGTAGCCCAGAAGCTGTCGCACCCCTCGCACAAAAACAAGAAAATCTACCAGGTTGAGCTGAGCCAGCCCCTGTCCGAAGACGACCTGCGCAAGATTGCCGAAGGCGTGGAGCTGGAAGACGGCAAAGCCGTAGTGGACGACGTGGCCGTAGTGGCCGGCAACCCGCACTTTGTAGGCATCGAAATCCACATTGGGCGGAATCGCATTGTGCGCCGCATCTTCGAGCACCTCGGCTACGAAGTGGTAGCTCTGGACCGCGTGCAGTACGCCGGCCTCACCAAGAAGGACCTGCCCCGTGGCAAGTGGCGCTTCTTGAGCGAGCAGGAAGTTATTCGCTTGAAGTATTTCTTGTAATCAACGAGCAGGCTTTCTGACTAGAATTAGAACGTCATGTTGAGCTGGCCGAGGCATCTTTACCGGGGAAGTAATTTGATTACTACCGCGAGCAAGATGCTTCGGCCAGCTCAACATGACGTTCTGTTTTGTAGTAGCTCAATTTATTAAATGCATACCCTCGCGCTCGACATTGGCAATACCGCGGTGAAAGCCGGCTGCTTTGATGGCTCAACTTTGCGGGAAATGGCTACTGGTCTCACGGCGGGGCAGGTGCGGGAAATGGTAACGCAGTGGCAGCCGCAGCACGTCATTGTCGCCTCTGTAGCCGAAGATGCCGCGCTGCGGGCCGACGAGCTGCGGGCGCTGGTGCCGGGCGAGCTGCTGACTTTTTCGCCGGCCACCACGGCCATTCCGTTGCGGAACGCTTACGCCACCCCGCACACGCTGGGCGCCGACCGGCTGGCCGCGGCAGTGGGCGCGGCTGGGCTGCGGCCGGGGCAGCCCACGCTTATCGTCGATGCGGGCACGGCCCTGAAATGCGACCTGGTAACGGCTGACGGCACCTACCACGGCGGCAGCATTGGGCCGGGCTTGGGCATGCGGTTTCGGGCCTTGCACGCATTCACGGGGCGGCTGCCGCTGTTGGAGCTGCCGGCGCCCGATGCAACGATTCCGCTCACGGGCGACTCCACTACGGGGAGCCTGTTGAGTGGCGTGGTGAACGGCACCGTGGCCGAAATCATGGGCTTCGTGGCTCAGTATCAGCAGCGCTACCCGGGGCTGGGTGTGCTGCTCACGGGGGGCGACGCGGCTTTTCTGGCGGCCCGGCTCCCGGCTCGTATCTTTGTTGTGCCTGAGCTGGTGCTGCTCGGCCTTAATCGGATTTTAGCTTATCATGTTGTCAAATAAAGAGATGGTGCGCCTGCGTTTGGGTCTGGTGCTGGCGGGCGTGGCGGTGTTGGGAGTGGGAAGCGCGCAGGCGCAGGGCCTGGGCAACTCGCCGTACTCCCGCATTGGGCTGGGCGAGTTCAACGCCAACACCGGCGGCGTGCGCCAGATGGGCATGGGCGGAGCGGGTCTGGCTGCGCCTAACGCGGTCAATGTGAACGAATTGAATCCGGCCTTGCTGTACTACACGGGCCGCACCACGTTTGAGGCAGGCTACAACGGGCAGTACAAGACCGTGAAAAACGCCAGCTCCTCCAGCCGCAGCGGCAGCGCCAACCTGGGCTACTTTGCCTTGTCGGTGCCCCTGAGCAGCAAGTGGGGCGCGGCCGTAGGCCTGAAGCCGGTGAGCGCCGTCGATTACGAGTCGAACACCATCCAGGAAGTTGCGGGCACGCCGGTGCTTACTCAGGTACTGAAGCAGTACAAGGGCACGGGCGGCGTCTCGGAGGCCTATTTTGGCCAGGGTTTCCGCATCACCAAAGCGTTTACGGTGGGCCTCACGGCTTCCTACATGTTTGGCGTGGTGGACGAGACCACCGGCACCACCATCCAGATTGCCAATAGCACCGACCAGTTGGTGAATTCGGTGAACCGGACGCACACCCGCTATTCGGACTTCGCTTTCCGGGCCGGGGCGCACTACCGCCAGAAGGTGGGCAAAGACCTGAGCATGAACCTGGCCGGCGTGTACAGCTTCGGGCACAACCTGAACGGGCAACAAGTGAAAACCCAGGAGCAGGAAAACCTCGACGGAACGCTCATCGGCACGGCAACGCCCGTAAGCGACGTGCGCGGCAGCACCTACGTGCCCACACTGGCCCAGGTCGGCATCAGCTTCGACAACGACAAGAACTGGAGCATCAACGCCGATGCGTCGCAACAGCAGTGGTCGAAGTTCACCAGCTTTGGCGACAAAGGCACGCCCCTGAACAACACGGTGCGCGTGGCCCTCGGCGGTGAGCTGACGCCGGAGCCGGCGTCGGTCGACCATTACTTCCGCCGCGTGACGTACCGCGCCGGCCTGAGCATGGCGCAGCTTCCGTATCAGCCGGGCGGCAAGATGCTGTATGACCGCGCCGTGAGCTGGGGTTTTGCGTTCCCGCTGCCCACGGCCACGCCGCTGGAAGCCACTACGTTCAGCCTGGGCTTTACGTACGGCGTGCGCGGCAACACCGACATTCTCAACGCGAGCACCGGCACCAGCAACGTGCAGGAAAGCTACATCCGCGGGCAGCTGGGCATCACGCTCAACAACCGCTGGTTTATCAAGCGGCGCTTGCAATAACTCACGGCTTTTAACGGCTTCATCGAATTGTACGGACTCAGGCACGCGGCGGGAAGCGCAGTATTGCTCGCCCTGTTGGGCCTAGCGGGCTGCGACAAGAAAGCTGCCACGGGCCCCCGGCTGGTGTACACCGGCCCGCTGATGGAAACCACCAACGTGCTGACACTGGTCAGCGACTCGGCCAAGCTCAAGTTTCAGCTCACCGCGCCGCTGGAGCAGCAGTTTGAGAATGGCGACATTCTCTACCCCAAGGGAGCGGTGGTCACGTTTTATTCGGCCGATGGCCTGAAGCACGTGATAAACACGCTGACGGCCAAGTACGCCAAATTCGAAAAGGCCAAGAACCTGTATACCATGCGCGGCGCCGTGGAGGTGGTAAACGTGCCGCAAGAACAGCGCATGAACACCGAGGAGCTGTTTTATGATAAGAATAAGGCGTTGATTTACACCGATTCCGCCATGTTTGTGAAGGTGACCACGCCCACGGAATACCTGACCGGCTACGGCCTGACGGCGAACCAGAACTTCTCGCGGTACCGGATTCTTCGCCCGGAAGGCGTGTTTGCGGCGCCCGCGGTGGCGCCGGCTCCGGCCGCTACGGCGCCCTCACAAGCCACTCCGGCTCCGAAGTAGGGCCACCGCGTCGGCACCCAAGGCCCAGGATTTGGGTTTGCCAGGTAGCCCACCCTTACCATTACTCCTATGACTTTCGACAAATCCCTTCTGCGCACCGTCCTTTTCGCCGTGGGCGTGGTGGCGCTGGTTATCGGCATCTATCAGACAATACTGTTCAACGACCTGGCGGCCAACTACTGGATTTTCATGGTGTCGATGCTCTGCTGGATGCCCCTGCTCTATTGGCGGCAGCAGGAGCGGGTGGCCGCTAAAGTAGCCGAGGAAGAGGCCCGGCTGGCCAAGCAGGCCCGCGCCAAAACCCCCGCTAAATCGACCAAGAAACGCCGCTAGCTCCGGCTTGCCCATGCCACTGGCTGCGGCCCTAGCGTTGGGCTAATTCACAACCGGGAGGTTTTAACCGCGGCGCTTCGGGACTTAAAATCAGTTAAAACTTTGATAGCCGGCCAAATTCTGGTTATTTTGCGCCTCTTTTGACCCACTCAAGACTTCGATTCCTTTGACAAGTAAATGGCTTTAATTAACACGATTCGAGAAAAATCAGGCGTAGCGGTAGGCCTTGTGGCCGTCGGCATGCTGCTCTTTATTGTGGGCGGCGACCTGGTAGGCGGCAAAAACCGGCTTTTCAACCGCAACGACCAAGTAGTAGGCGAGGTGGCTGGCCAAAAAGTGGAGCTGGCCGATTACAACAACGCCCTCGAGCAAGCCAAGCAAGCGTTTATCGCCCAGCAGCAGCGCCAGCCCGACGAGCAAGCCCTCGGTTACCTGCGCGACCAGGCCTGGAACCAGACCATCTACCGCCTGGCTTTTCAGCCCGAGTGGGAGAAACTGGGCCTGACCGTATCGGACGACGAGTTGGTGGACATGGTGCAGGGCGACAACATCAACAGCGGCATCAAGCAGGCCTTTACCGACCAGAAGACGGGCCAGTTCGACAAGGCCCGGCTGATTGAGTACCTGAAAAACCTCGACAAGCTGCCTCCCGAAAACCAAGCCGCCTGGCACAACTTCGAAGCCAACCTCCCCGCCGAGCGCCTGGCCAACAAGTACAACGCCCTGCTGAAAAACTCGGTGTACGTGACCACTGCCGAAGCCAAGCGCTACGACACTTCGCAAGGCACCAAGGCCACGGTGAAGTACCTGTTCGTGCCCTACGCCAGCATTTCCGACTCGGCCGTGAAAGTGACCGACGCCCAGCTGCAGGCTTACCTCGACAAGAACCAGAGCAAGTACAAAGTAGAAGACGGCCGCTCGGTGGAGTACATCACCATCCCGGTAGTGCCCTCGAAAGAGGACAGCGCTTCCGTAAAGACTTCCATTGCGGAGTTGGCCACGCAGTTTGCCTCGGCCCCGGTCGACTCGTTGTTTGTGATGCAGAATTCGGAGCAGCCCTACAACAAGGCGTTCCGCAGCCCCGCCGACCTGCCCGAGCAACTGCGCAAGCAGCTGCCCCTGGCTCAAGGCAAAGTGTACGGCCCTTACGCTGAAAACGGCACGTATTCGCTGTATAAGGTAACCGGGGTGAGCACCGGCAAGCAGGCCGCAGCCCGCGCCAGCCACATCCTCATCAAGCCCGAAGGCACCACGCCCGAAGCCAAAGCCGCCGCGAAAGCCAAGGCCCAGGACATCCTCAACAAAATCAAAGCCGGCGCCGACTTCGCCGCCTTGGCCCGTCAGTTCGGTACCGACGGCACCAAGGAACAGGGCGGCGACTTGGGCTGGTTTGGCCAAGGCCGCATGGTGCCCGAGTTCGAAAAAGCTATTTTCGGCGCCACCGCTCCCGGCCTGCTCCCCAACGTGGTGGAAACCTCGTTTGGCTACCACGTTATCAAAATCACGGCAGCTCCTACCAAGCAAACCTATCAGGTGGCCGAGGTGAAGAAGAGCATTACCCCCAGCGATGCTACCCGCGAAGCTGCTTATGCCAAGGCGCAGCAGCTGAAAGGTGAAGCCACCGACCTGGAGAGCTTCCGCAAGCTGGTGACCAAGGACAAGACCCTGGTAAAGCAGGAGGCCAAAAACCTGGACCGCAGCGCTCGCACCGTCAACAACCTGCAGAACGCGCGTGAGCTGGTGCGTTGGGCCTTCGGCTTTAACCAGAACGGTGCCGAAACCAAAGTGGGCGACATCTCGGAAGTATACGAGATGGGCGACCAGTACGTGATTGCCGCCCTCACCGACGAGCGCGCCAAAGGCACCGCCACGGTAACCAACCTGAAGCCCGAGCTGTCGGCGCTGGTGCGCAACGAGGAGAAGGCCAAGCAAATCATGGCCAAGCTGCCGAAGGCGGGTACGCTGGAGGAAATGGCCTCCAAGTACGGCCCCACGGCCCAGGTTGGCACCGCCGCCGACGTAGTGATGGGCCAGGGCAACCTTACCAACGTGGGTTTCGAGCCCTTGGCGGTGGGCAAAGCGTTTGCCTTGAAGCCCGGCCAGAAGTCGGCCCCCATTCAGGGCGAGCAAGGCGTGCTGGTGGTTGAGCCGGTGAGCGTGACCCCGCCCGCCACGCCCAACACCAACCTGAAAGCCGTGCAGCAGCAGCTAGCGCAGCAGCGCGCCCAGCAGCAGGACGGCAAGATTTACGAGGCCATCAAGGCCCACGCCAACGTGAAAGACAGCCGCACGAAGTTTTTCTAGGACGTCAATCCACAAATTTGAAAAGGGCCGTACCTTCGGGAGCGGCCCTTTTTGTTTTTTGGGGCCTGCTGCAAATGCCCTGAAATCAAACGCACCATCCCCTGAGGTTTTGCGTTGACACGAAGCGCCCCAAACCGGGCCTTCTGCCACTTCTGCGTGAAACTGCTCCTGAACTCATGCGTCCGCATTCTCTCGTTGTAGCCGCCGCTTTCCTTCTGGCCATTCCGGCGCTGGCCCAAGAGCCCTCCAAGCCGTGGGCGCCGGTGAGCGGGGCCGCGCTAGCCGAGGACTACGCCCGCCGTGGCGAGCACGAAAAGGTGGTGTTTCTGTATGAGAAGCTCTCGGCTGAGGAGCAAACCAGCCCCGCCGTATTCCCAGTGTACCTGGCCTCTTTGCAGGCCCTGAAACGCTACAAGGACGCCGAAAAACTGGCCCGCAAAGCCGTGAAGTTGCACCCCGAAGATGCCACTACGGGCGTAGCGCTCGGGGCGGTGTACGCCGCGGCTGGCGATGCGCCCGCGGCCGAGAAGCAGTGGCAAAAGGTGCTTAGCCAGCTCACGCCGGCGCAGGTGCTGGCCGTGGCCACGGAGTTTGGCCGCCGGGAGCTGCCCGAGTGGGCCGAGCGTACCTACCTGCGCGGCCGGGCGCTGGCCAAAAACGACACCGAATACGCCCCGCAGCTTATTCAGCTGTATACTCAAAGCCAGAACCAGCCCCAGGTGCTGGCCGAGACGCTGCGCCTGGTAGCCCAGGACGAAAAGCAGCTGCCCTTTGTGCGCAACATGCTGCAAAACGCCCTGCACGAAGAAAAAGACTTTGATGCGTTGGAGAAGCTCCTGCTGGCGGCCACGCAGGAGCACCCCGAGCAGGCGGCCTACAGCGAGCTGCTGCTGTGGCTGCAGGTGCAGCGCCACGATTTCACGGGGGCGCTGGTGCAGGCCCGGGCCCTCGACCGGCGCGCCCGCACCGAAGGCAGCCGCGTGATGGAGCTGGCGGCCATTGCCCAGCAAAACAAGGACTACGAAAGCGCCATCGACGGCTACGCCTACGTGGCCAAGGAGTACCGTAGCGGCCCGTATGGCAACGTGGCCCGGCAGAGGCTGCTGCAGGCCCGGGAGGCGCAGGTGCGCGACACCTACCCCGTGGATGAGGCCAAGGTGCGCGCCCTCGTCGGCGACTATGAGCAACTGCTGGCCGAATTGGGCCGCACGCCCGATACGGCTCCTGTGCTGCGCAACCTGGCCAACCTTTATGCCTTTCAGCTCAACGACCGCGCCAAGGCCATGAGCCTGCTGCAGGAGGTGATAGACATGCCCCGCGCCAGCGACGAGGTGGTAGACGAAGCCAAAGTGACCCAAGGCGACTTGTATTTGCTGAAGGGCGAGCCCTGGGAAGCCACGCTGCTGTATTCGCAGGTGGAGAAATCGCACAAGGACTCGCCGTTGGGCTACGAAGCCAAGCTGCGCAATGCCCGCCTGAGCTACTACGCCGGCGACTTTAAGCTCGCGCAAAGCCACCTTGATATTCTGAAGGAAGCCACGACCCGCGAAATTGCCAACGACGCCATGCAGCTCTCGCTGCTGATTCAGGACAACACCGTGGAGGACACGCTGGGCCTGGGGCTGAAGGCCTACGCCGCGGTGGAGCAGCTGGTGTTCCAGAACAAGCTGAAGGAGGCCATTGCGGGCCTGGATATGCTGCTGGAAAAATTCCCCGGCCACTCCCTTTCCGACGACACCTATTATCTGAAGGCCCAGCTGCAGCGCCGCACCGGCGACTTTGCTGGGGCCATTGCCACGCTGGAGCGCATCACCAACAATCCCAAGTACGACGTGCTCAGCGACGATGCGCTGTTCCTGCTGGCCCGCATTCAGGAGGAAGACGTGAAGGACAAAGCCAAGGCCCAGGAGCTGTACAACCAGGTTATCACCAAATACCCCGGCAGCATCTATGTGGCCGAAGCCCGCAAGCGGTTCCGCAAGCTCCGGGGTGATGGGGTGTAGTTAAATAAGAACGTCTGTCATGCTGACGCAGGAAGCACCTTCTCACGGCTCAACGACTCGTTCAGCGGGGATAAGATGCTTCCCGTGTCAGCATGACAGACGGCGTGTTCTAGGCCATTAAAGGCTCCGCGTACTTTACCCGAAAAACACGAACATTAGCGCCAGCGCCAGAATAAATACCACGTACATCAGCCCATCGGAGAGGATGTACTGGCGGTATTTGCGGTAAAAATCTTGCAGCTTACGCATAGGGCACGGCAGTAGCAAAGCCGGGTGCCAAAGATAAGCCGGCGGGCGCGGGGAGGGGTTTGGTCGTACTTTTGAGGCCATTTCTACGACGTATCAGATGCCCATATCCGCTAGTAAGCGCTGGAATTATATCCCCGAACCGGACCGCTATAAGGCCCACAGCCTCACCGAGGCCTTATTTATTGCCCCCGAAGTAGCGGCCCTCCTGGTGCAGCGGGGCCTTGATACGCCCGAGGCCGCCGCGGCCTTTTTCCACCCCGACCTGCGCCAGCTGCCCAACCCGCTGCTGATGCGCGACATGGACCGCGCCGTAGCCCGCCTCACGCAGGCTTACCACGCCGGCGAAAAGGTGCTGGTATTGGGCGACTACGACGTGGACGGCATTACCTCCGTGGCCACGGTGGTGAGCTACCTCACGCCGCTCTTCGGCGCGGAGCGGCTGCGCGACTACATCCCGGACCGCTACACCGAAGGCTACGGCATCTCCGAGAAGGCCATTGATTTTGCCGCGGCCAATGGCTTCCAGCTCATTGTTGCGCTGGACTGCGGCATCAAAGCCGTGGCACAGGTGGCCTACGCCACCAGCCAGGGCGTTGACTTTATCATTTGCGACCACCACCTGCCCGGCGAAGAGTTGCCCGCTGCCGTGGCAGTACTCGACCCCAAGCGGGCCGAATGCGAGTATCCGTACAAAGAGCTGTCGGGCTGCGGGGTGGGCTTCAAGCTGATGCAGGCGTTGGGCGAACGCCTGGGCCTGCCCGAGGCGCGGCTGCACGATCTGCTGGATTTGGTGACGGTGAGCATTGCGGCCGACATCGTGCCCATCACCGGCGAAAACCGCATCCTAGCCGCCCACGGCCTGCGGCGCTTCAACGAAGATGCCCACTTGCTGCGGCCGGGCCTGGCGGCCCTGCGCGAGCTGGCCACGCTGCGCGAGGGCCCGCTGGGCATCAGCAGCCTGATATTCGGCTTTGCGCCGCGTATTAATGCCGCTGGGCGCATGGGCGATGCCCGCCGCGCCGTGGCCATGCTGCTCGCGCCCGACCAGCAGGAGGCCCGCTACACTGCCGAAGTGGTGGACCAGATGAACCAGCAGCGTCGCGGCTCCGACCAGCACACTACCCAAGAGGCGCTGGACATGATTGCCGGCAGCCCCACGCTGCAAAACGCCCGCGCCACCGTGCTCTACAAGTCCGACTGGCACCAGGGCGTGTTGGGCATCGTGGCCTCGCGCTGCCTGGACCAATATTACCGTCCCACCGTCATCCTGACCCAGCGCGATGGCAAGGCCACGGGCTCGGCCCGCTCCGTGGCGGGGTTCGACGTGCACGAAGCGCTGGAAGCCTGTGCCCCGCTGCTCGACCAGTTTGGCGGGCACCGCGCCGCGGCCGGCCTCACCTTGAAGGTAGAAAACGTGCCGGCTTTCCAGCGGCGGTTTGAAGAAGTGGTGGCCGATACCCTTACCACCGAGCACCTCGTGCGGCCGGTAGAAGTGGCCGCGGCGCTGCCCCTGAGCCGCATCAACGAAGAGTTTTTTGCGGAGCTACGCCGCATGGAGCCGTTCGGGCCCGGTAACCCTAATCCCGTGTTTGCGTCGCGGCGGTTGGTGGCCGTGCCCAATAGCGCCCGGGTGGTAGGGCAGGGGCACCTCAAGCTGCGCCTGGCCTCGGCCGATACGTCGGGGCCGGCCGTGGACGCCATCGGGTTTGGCCTGGCCGACTACCTGACGGAAATTGAGCTAGGCCAGCCGTTCAGTGCGTGCTATACAGTTGAGCTAAACGAGTACCGCGGCCAGCGCAGCGTGCAGCTGCGGCTATTGGACGTGCGCTGGGAGTAGGTCCAGCTCAACTGCCCTTCCTACTCCGCATTGGGGCGGTAGCTGAAATAGTAGCTGATTTTCTTTGGGGTTTTAGTGATGGAATCGGGGTTGGAAGTGCGCATGATATAGTCGCCGCGCACCAAGAGCCATGTGGTAGTGGGGACGTTCAACAACTCGGGGTACTCCAGTAGCTCAAGCTGGGTGAGGCGATGCCCCTCGTACTGCTCCGAGAGTACCAAGCGGCCTTTCGGGTCATAATACCGCACTTTCTCCAGTTCGATGCCGTCGCGCTGCTTGGTAAGCTGGGATTTGACCAGGTGAGTGGTGGCGCTCCGAACCCCGGTGTCGCTGATAAAAGGGGCGGTGGTGGCATCGTAGCTCCTGACCCGGCGATGCAGCCCCCCGAATGAGCCGCGCGTGCTCTTGAAAGAAGCCATCCGAAGCTCGGCCTGGGCATGGACCCTATCCACCCGCCGCATCAACGAATCGCGCACGGCGGTGTAACGCGTGAGCGGTGACGCAGCCTCAGCGCCTGCCGCACGAACGACAGTAGACTGAACGGTTACGGATTGGGACTGCGCTTGAGCTGATAGGCAGCTCAGCACCAGCAGGACTAGGACACTGCCAGTCGAACGGATGGAAATCATAAAAGCGGTAAGGCGGTAGAAAAGTGGCTACAAGGTAATGTCCAGCTACCGTTGGCGGCTTACCCGCCATACCCACCACATCAGCGGAAGCTGCAGGGGCAGCCGGCCCCAGGCCACCCACCCCGGAACGCCGAGCTTTTCGTGAATCAGGGCCATGTACAGATTGGCCGGAAACACGGCTACCAGCAGCGCCAGCAGTCCCCAGCCCGCCAGGCGACGGGTGCGGTGGAGCAGCAGGCCTACCCCGCCCAGGACTTCGAAAACCCCGCTCACGTACACCAGCGCCAGGGGCTGCGGCAGTTGCGGCAGCATAATGGCCAGATAAGTGCCCGGGTGCACAAAATGCCAAGTGCCGGCCAGCACAAAAAGCAAGGCCAGCGCGTAGCGACTGAGGAGGCGTAGCGTCATAAAGGAATAAAAGTCGTGCTTGGCGCGGCATTGTTGAGCTGAAGCAACAGCGCCGCCGCGGCGTGCCGGCAGGTTTTTTCTGGCCGAATGGAGTGGCGGCGCGTAAAACTTTTGGATTTCAGATTGTTGGGTAATGCCACAATGCCGGAATGGTGCACCTTGCCCGCCCCGCGCGATGGGCGTACTTTTGTCCTTTCAACGCCCTATTCCCACCCTGTACATGCAAACCGCCACTTCCACCAACATTTACCAGCTGACCGAAGAGCAGCTGGCCGTGCGCGACGCCGCCCGTGACTTTGCCCAGAGCGAGTTGTGGGCCGGGGTCATCGAGCGCGACGAGCACCAGAAATTCCCCACCGAGCAAGTCAAGAAAATGGGCGAGCTGGGTTTTATGGGCATGATGGTAAGCCCCGACTACGGCGGCAGCGGCCTCGATACCGTGAGCTACGTGCTGGCCATGGAAGAAATCAGCAAGGTGGATGCTTCCTGCTCGGTTATCATGAGCGTGAACAACTCGCTGGTGTGCTGGGGCCTGGAAAAGTACGGCACCGAGGAGCAGAAGCAGAAATACCTGCCGCGCCTGTGCTCAGGCGAAATCATCGGCGCCTTCGCGCTGAGCGAGCCCGAAGCCGGCTCCGACGCCACCAGCCAGCGTACCACAGCCGAAGACAAAGGCGACCACTATCTGCTCAACGGCACCAAGAACTGGATTACCAACGGCACCACCGCTTCGGTATACCTCGTAATCGCCCAAACCAACCCCGAGCTGAAGTCGCGCGGCATCAACGTGCTGATTGTCGACAAGGACATGCCCGGCTTCATCCAGGGCCCCAAAGAGAACAAACTCGGCATCCGGGGCTCCGACACCTGCTCGCTGATGTTCACCGACGTGAAGGTGCCCAAGGAGAACCGCATCGGCGCCGACGGCTTCGGCTTTAAGTTTGCCATGCAGGTGCTGGCCGGTGGCCGCATTGGTATTGCGGCGCAGGCCCTGGGCATTGCCTCCGGCTCGCTGGAGCTCAGCCTGAAGTACGCCAAGGAGCGCAAAGCCTTTGGAGTCGAAATTGCCAAGCACCAGGCCATTCAGTTTAAGCTGGCCGATATGGCCACCAACATCGACGCGGCGCGCCTGCTGTGCCTGCAGGCCGCGGCCGACAAGGACAACGGCGCCGACTACGCCAAGTCTGGTGCCATGGCCAAGCTGTTTGCTTCTAAGGTGGCGATGGACTCGGCAGTAGAAGCCGTGCAGATTCATGGTGGCTACGGCTTTGTGAAAGAATACCACGTGGAACGCTTTATGCGCGACGCCAAGATTACCCAGATTTACGAGGGGACTTCCGAAATTCAGAAAATTGTGATTTCGCGGGAAATCCTCAAGTAAGGGCCGAATTGCCTAAAATTCAGATTCATTGCACAAAACCCAGCCACTATTTGGCTGGGTTTTTAGTTTTTGTGAATTTCAACCTGTTATATTGCACTGCGGTAGCCACCCAGTTACCCAACCCGCACCCTCCAACAGGCCATTTCGGCAGTTCGAATTATGGAAGATTACAATAAAGTCATTGAGTCGCTAGGCGTCCGGTACATCAAAGCCAAGAACCTGGTTTTGCACCAGCCCTTCACGGTTAAGAATTCCTACGACGTCGGCAACAACCTTATTCTCTTGCACAAGGGCCATATCACCTTTGGCGACGAGGAAACGGTAGTGGAGGAAGGCGAAATGCTCTTCATCCCCGGCGGCCGGCCCACCCGCGTGAGCTACGGCGTAGACCAGAAGAATCGGGTTATCACCAACGACGACCTCATCACCAACAAGGATAAGTTCTTTCATTCCAACGACAACCTCGACCTGATTGGCGACGCCGACGAAAGCCACAGCTTCGTGAGCTTCGAGGCCAAAGTGTTTGACTCGGTGAACTTTTTCGCCTCGCTCGACGTGCCCGCCTTCCTCATCAGCGGGCAGCCCAAGCTCGCCAACCTGGTGATTAAGGTGGTAGAAGAAAGCATGCAGGACCTGCCCGGCCGCGAGCGCCTCATCAACATCTACACCGAGAACATCGTGGTGGAAGTGGTGCGCTACGTGCTGCGCAACAACATGTTTGTGGAGCAGCTGGCCACCAACAGCACCTACTTCAAGGACCCGCGCCTCATCGACCTGTTCAACTACATCAAGGAGAACCTGGGCGGCGACCTCAGCAACAAGGTGCTGAGCGGCGTGGCCAACGTGAGCGAAGACTACGTGGGCCAGTACTTCAAGATGCTGACCAACATCAACCCGCAGGATTACATCGAATACCAGCGCATGGAGCGCGCCGTGTTCCTGCTGCGCACGACGAAGAAAAGCATCCGCGACATCGGCAAGGAAGTGGGCTACAAAGACACCGCGTACTTCTGCCGCCGCTTTAAGATGATGTTCGGCATTCCGGCCGGCAAGATGCGCCGCCGCGAGTCAGCCATGAACATCTAGCAGGCCACTGCTGCATAAAAAAAGCCCCGCTTCAAGCTGAAGCGGGGCTTTTTGTTGGCACTCATGCCTTAGGCAATAAGCCTATTCGATGCTGCGGAAATCTTCGTGTTTAGAACGGTAGCTGCTCTCCTCCGATGTGCGCGAGCCAAAGTCGCCGCCCGAAGACGGGGAGCCAAAGCCGGAGCCGCTGCTTGAGCCACTGCCGCCCGTGGTGCTGCCACTGGAGCTGTAGTTGCCGCGGTCGCTATTAGAGCCGAAGTTACCGCCGCGGTCGCTGTTGGAGCCGTAGCTGCTGCTACCGCGGTCGCTGCTGCTGGAGCCGGCACCCGAACCGTAGCTGCTGCCACTGTTGTAGTTGCCGCTGCTGCCATAGCCAGAGCCGCTGTTGCCATAGGCCGAGCCGCTATCGGAACGGCCGCTGCCTACCGTGGTACGGCGGCTGTTAGATGCATCGGGCGCCTGGTAGCCGTAGCTGGAACGGCGGCCGTAGCTACCGCTGCTCTGGCGGTCGTAGCGCGACTCCGACGTGCCTGATTTGCCCTTGCGCGTGGCCAGATACCCAAGGCCAACGGCCAACAGGGCACCGCCCACAATTTTCTGGGTCGTGGTCAGGTCGCCGACGCGGGTAGCGGCCCGCGAGCCCCATTCTTTTACGCTCTGAGGAAGCTGGTTCACGCTGTTGAGCACGCCAGAGTCCTCAATCCATTTTTTGCCGCTTTCCAGCACCGAATTGAGCATCTTATCGCCCGGCTGGCCTTCACCCTGGGCGCCGCCTTCCTGGTTGCGCTGGTCGCCAGCCTGGCCTCCCGTGCTGCCTTGGGCCGAGGCGCCGCGGGCCGAACTCGATTTGCGCGAACCGCTGGCGCCGGTACCGGATGCATCGGCGCTTGTGCTACCTGTCGTATTACCTGCGTTTTGGTTGCGAACGTCGTCACCAGGCATTGGGGAGCCCGATTGGTTTTGTTGGTTATCCATAGTGAAAGTAACTAAATGATAGGTGAAAAGGAAGGAGAAAACGGGTGCGCAGCAGAAGGGCTGCGCGGGCTTTTATTCGTAAGTTTTATAGCATATGTTGCACTAGTACTCAATAATTTAAAACTTAACCATAATTCTATACCTGGCTGCTTAGCAGGAAGAAGCTCGTTGCTTCTTGGGCTTAACGCGCTTGCCGTCATAGCCCCGTTGGCCCGCGCTGGCGGCTGTTTTGGGCAGGAGTAGGGCCGCGGCGAGCAGCTTCCTGGCTCCCCTTCTGAGGCAGCATAAGTGCTCTGAAATTTGGGGTGCTATAAGCAAGCGGCCCACCTCTGTAGAGAGGAGGGCCGTCTTTAGGACAGGGCACTTGGCTAGCTCTGGGCGGGCCTGGGCTGCGAATGCTTGGGCAGCGGGCGAAGGGTATGGTTTGGGTCGGCCAGCACCACGCGCCGGGCTTCATCACGGGCTTCCACCTCATACTTATTGTGGTAGTAGCCCACGCGGGCCGACTCGACGAGGTATTTCCAAAGAAAGCGTACCAGGCCATGTTCCTGGTATTGGCGCACGTGCACCAGCTCGTGGGCGACCCATTCGGCGTCGGCGAGGAACTGTTCGCGGTTGGCGCCGCTCAGGTGTACCGTCTGGCCAATGACCATGGCCACGCGCTGGCTGCGCAGCACGGCGCGGGCAATCCGGGCAAGGGGGGAGTTAGTCCAGGTTCTGATGGGCTGCATGGGAGCAAGGTATAGAAATATTGCGGGCAAGCTGATACGAGGGTTGGGGCAACACAGTTGTTATATAATAAGCTATTTTACTATGATTAAATTGGTTTTAAAGAAGAATATTTGACTTTTTCCGCGTGAAAATGCCGAGTTTACCAGAAGTTAGGGCTAGCTTTACCCAACGTCGGAATTCATAAGGAATATGAATTACTAGATACAAAGTCTTTTCTCTCACCTCATCACTCGGCTACACCAAGCCTTGCCTATCGCCTAAGAAACCCCTTAGCCCGGCTTTTCCTCCCCTGAACAGGAACCCGGAATTTTTGCCCAACCACTAACGACGGACAATGAAAAATAGCATTCTGTATTGCCTCGCCGCTGGCTCGCTAGCTCTCTCCTTCTTCTTCGAACGCGCCCCCGATGCTTCGATTACGGTTCGTGCCACTGCGGCACCCGCCGTAGCCGAAGCATCGCTGTTTCCGGACCTGATGATGAACGAGCGGGTTTCGGAAGTTTCCGAGCCAGCCGCCGCACCGGCCAATACGCCCGCTACCAAGCCCGCCACTGCCGCCGAACTGGCGGCCTCGCGCGACTCGCTGGCCTACCACTACTACGCGCAGACCCTGGGCCTGCGCCTGGCCTTCGACGAAAACAAGGACCTGCTGCGCACCGTGACCGACTGGATAGGGACGCCCTACCGCTACGGCAACAACACGCGCCGCGGCACCGATTGCTCGGGCTTTGTGACCCGCGTCTTCCGCGAGGTGTATGGCGTGACGCTGCAGCGCTCGTCGCGCTCCATGTTCACCACCACCAAGCACGTGGCCAAAAGCGAGATGAAAACCGGCGACTTGGTGTTTTTCCGCCGGGGCCGTGGGCCCATCTACCACGTAGGTATTTACTTGAAAGACGGCAAGTTTGCGCATTCGGCCTGCAACGGCGGTGTGATGGTAAGCTCCTTGAACCAGCCCTATTACCACCGCAATTTCTACGCAGCCGGCCGCGTGCGCGCCGCCGAAGAGGCCAACGAGACGGCCGACTAAGCCCAGTAGCGCAATAGAAACAGGCAAAGCGCCCGGCCCCAGCGGTCGGGCGCTTTTTTCTTGCCCGAAACCAGCGGGCTGGGTCCAACAATATTTGGCCTTGCCTTAAACCCTTGCCAGAGTTAGGAGTCATTGCTAAGAGGTTGACGTTTAGGGCAGGAGATGGTTGGTTTCTGGTATATTTAGAGTCGCTCGGGGTCTTTTTTCGTGCTTGTTTATGAACCGTAGACTTTTCATCCAACGAAACACGGCTGCCGTTCGGTCTTCGGTCAGGGCCGGTGCCGCGCAGCTTGGTGCGGCTGCTACAATGCCCGCCGAAACGGGGCCTCCCGAAACCATTAGCCGCTACGCCAATAAGGTGCTGCCCACTGGGCTGGCGCGGAGCACGAGTGCGCTCACAACTTATACTGGGCCGTGGGGCTATGCCCAGGCCGCCCACCTGCTACGCCGTTGCCTGTTTGGCCCCACCCGCTCCGAGGTTCTGGCAGCGGCTGGTTCCAACCTCACGGCCGTGCTCAATGGGCTGCTCACGGCCCCGAGCGCGCCGGCGCCGCCCCTAAACGTTTCGGCCACCGACACCAGCGTGCCCATTGGCCAGACCTGGACCACGCAGGCGTTCGACCAGAATTTTGAGGGCGTCCGCCGGGCTTCGCTGCGCGATTGGTGGCTGGGGCAGGTACTGGGCCAGGGTACGTCGCTGGCAGAGAAGATGACGCTGTTCTGGCACAACCACTTCGTGGTGGAGTTCGGCGACATCAACGACGCCCGCATGGGCTACGAATACTGCCGGCTGCTGCGCCAGCACGCCTTGGGCAACCTAAAGCAGCTGGCCAAAGACGTGACCGTGACGCCCGCCATGCTGCGCTACCTCAACGGCAACCAGAGCACGGCCGGCAACCCCAATGAGAACTACGGCCGCGAGCTGCTGGAGCTCTTCACCGTGGGCAAGGGCCCGCTCATTGGGCCGGGCAACTACACCAACTACACCGAGGCCGACGTGCAAGCCGCCGCCCGCGTGCTCACCGGCTGGCGCGACCAAGGCACGCCGGTGGGCAGCTACTTCACGGCCAGCCGGCACGACGCCACCACCAAAGTCTTTTCGGCCGCTTTTGGCAACGCCCGCATCGCGGCCAATGGCGCGGCCGAGTACCAGGACCTCATCAACCTCATTTTTCAGCAGGCCGAAACGGCGCGCTTCGTGGTGCGCAAGCTGTACCGCTGGTTTGTGTACTATGTAATTGATGCGCAGACGGAAACGGACATCATTCAGCCGTTGGCTACGCTGTTGGTGCAAAGCAACTTTGAGGTGGCGCCGGTGCTACGGACGCTGCTCAGTTCCGAACATTTCTTTGACACAGCCAATCTGGGCTGCCTTATCAAAAGCCCCCTGGATTTCTCGGTGGGCCTGTGCCGGCAGATGCAGGTGGCGTTCCCGCCCGCTACCAACGTGGTGGCTCAATACGGGATGTGGAACTACCTCAACGGGGTGGTCAGCCTGCAGCAGCAAACCCTCGGCGACCCGCCGAACGTGGCGGGCTGGGCCGCCTACTACCAGACGCCGCAGTACCACGAGCTGTGGATAAACGCCGTGACCCTGCCGCGCCGCAACCAGGTAACAGACCTGTTAATTGCCAACGGCTACACGCGTAATAGCACCAAAATCGTGATTGACCCGGTGACGCTGGTGCAGTCGTTTCCGGCAGCCACGGCGTCGGACTGCAACCTGCTCATTGCCGAGTTTGTGGCGCTGATGGTACCCATTCCGCTCACGGCCAGCCAGGTGGCCTTCTTGAAGTCGGCGCTGCTGCCGGGCCTGCCCGATTTTGAGTGGACCGTGGAGTGGCAGCAGTTCCTGGCTGCACCCACCAACACGGCCAAAAAAGCCGCGGTGAGTACCAAGCTGCAGGCCATGCTGCGCGCCCTGATGGGGCTGGCCGAGTACCATTTGTCTTAATGTAAAGCGGTTAGCCATCGGCTGCTCACGCCTTGCCCCTTGGGCTGAAGCCGGCGGTACTCATGGACGCTAACAACAGTAGCTCACAGCCAACAGCTCAATTATGAAACGTCGCGAATTTCTACAAACTACGGCGGCTGCCACGGCGGGTGCTGCGCTGCTGAGCGGGCTGCCCATTGGCGCCTACGGGTACTCGCCAGAGCTGGCCGCGCTCACCAATGCCACCACTCAGTCGGACAAGGTTCTGGTCATCATTCAGCTGCAGGGCGGCAACGATGGCCTGAACATGATTATCCCCCTCGACCAATACCCGGCCCTGATGGCGGCGCGGCCCAATATTGCCCTGGCCCAGAACGCCGTGCTGCCGCTCACGGCGGCCACCGGCATTCACCCGGCCATGGCGGCGTTGCACAACCTCTACCAGAACGGCCAGGTGGGCGTGGTGCAAAGCGTGGGCTACCCCAACCCGAACTTCTCGCACTTCCGGGCCACCGACATCTGGACGTCGGGTTCGGATTCGAACGTGACCCTGACCACGGGCTGGGCCGGGCGCTACCTCGACGACGAGTTTCCCGGCTACCCCACGGGCTACCCGAGCACCCAGAGCCCCGACCCGCTGGCCATCAGCATCGGCTCGGTGGTGAGCAACTGCGTGCAGGGGCCCACCGTGAACATGGGCATGGCCATTGCCAATACCTCGTCGTTCTACCAGCTGCTGAGCGGCGGCGTGGATGCCGCTCCCAACACCCCGGCCGGGCACGAGCTCACGTTTATCCGCCAGGTAGTGAGCCAGACGCAGGTATACACCACCACCATTCAGGCGGCGGCCCGGCGCGCCCAGAACCTCTCGCCGCTGTACCCCACGGCGGGCCAAAACACGCTGGCCGACCAGCTCAAGATTGTGGCACAGCTGGTGGCCGGCGGCCTGAGCACCCGCATTTACGTGTGCACGCTTGGGGGCTTCGATACCCACACGCTGCAAGTGCCGGCCACGGGCAGTACCAGCACCGGCACCCACGCCGCGCTGCTGGGCAAAATTGCGGAGGCCGTGAATGCGTTCCAGGATGACTTGCGCCGCCTATCGGTGCAAGACCGGGTGGTGGGGATGACGTTCTCGGAGTTCGGCCGCCGCATACGGGCCAATTCCGGCTACGGCACCGACCACGGCGCCGCGGCCCCACTGCTGGTGTTCGGCACCAAGGTGAACCCCATCGTGCACGGGCCCAACCCCACGCTGCCGGCCAATGCCGGCGTGAACGACAACATTGCCATGCAGTACGACTTTCGCAGCGTCTACACCAGCATCCTGCAAGATTGGTTTCAAGTAGCGCCGGCCACCCTCACGCAGCTGTTTGGCCAGAGTTTCCCCTACGTGCCGGTGCTACGGGCGGGCGCCCTGGCCACCACTCCGGCCACGGAAGCCGCCAATTTTACCGTCTTCCCCAACCCCGCCGCGCGTGATGGCATAGCCACCGTGGCTTACGAGAGCACCGGCGCCCACGTGCAAGTTGTGCTGCTCGATACGCTGGGCCGGGAGGTGCGCCGCGCCGTGGACCGCGTGCTGCCCCGGGGCCCCCAGCAGCTTCCCGTGGACCTGAGCGGGCTGGCGGCCGGTGCCTACTACTGCCAGGTGCGCGAAGCGGTGCGCAGTGGCTCGCGAATACTCGTCATTCAGTAGCGCAGCGCTATTTCCAACGAAAGTGAGCTGAAAAGGCAGCCCGCCCGCGAACTTTTGCGTACAGCAGTTTTCGAGGCCAACGCCTTGTCTCCTTTCACCTCCTACTTTCAATACCTTCTTTATGGAATCCCAAATCGAACAGCAGCTCGAAAAAATCATGCCCGAGGACCTCGCGCGTACTTTCGAAAGTGCTTACTATGTACTGTTCCAGGGCCAGCACGAGCACATGGATGACCTGCTAAAGCACGGCGGCACGTTGCTGCGCAAGGCCGCTCAACGATTCACTCCTACTCAAATGGTGTTGGGCATTGCCGCGCTGGCCACGGTGGCGGTCGTTATCATCAGCCGCACTATGGACGATGACCACGAGGGCGAAGCCCACGACGTGAGCCCGCGGGGCGAAAAGCGCCAGCTGGCCGCCAGCAAAGACGATAACAAGGACAAGGGCAATAAATAGCCTGCAACTACACTCATAAAAAAAGCCGCTTCCTTGGGAGCGGCTTTTTTGCGTTTAAGTGTGTGCTAGTAACTGATGCAGTAACCAGTAACGAAGGCTCGAAGGGTTATTCTCCCTTCGAAACCGTGGCTGCTGGCAATGGAAAGGGCACAGGCAGCGAAAGGGCCACGGATACGGGCTGCCCCGCTTGCCGGCCGGGCACGAGGCGGGGCAGCTTCTTCACGGCAGCCAGCACGGCCTCATCCGTGCCGCCCCCGAGGGCTTTCACGATGCGGGCATCGCGCAGCTGCCCGTCCGACCCCACGGTGACGGTGGCGTACACCGTACCCTTAGCCGTTTTGTCGAACCGCATCCCGGACTTAGCCGCGCTGCTTTGGATGGTCTGAATGATGGCCTCGTTGCCACCCCCGGTGGGCAGCTGTGGCATCTGCTCTACCGAGATGTACACCCGGCCAATGGTTTTTAGAGGGATTTCCTGCGGGGAAGTGGTTTGAGCGGCGGCCGGGCTGGCGAGCGCAGCGGCCGCCAGCAGTGCAGCCAGAATGGCCCGCTTGGGGAAACGAACGGACAGGGAGCTTTTCATTTTCATAAGAAAGGAAAGATTCTACGGGAAGCGCTATACCTGTAGCAAATTAACCAATCAACGAATAGAAGGCTAGATATTATAAGTAGCCGAAATTGAGCTGAAATCCCGGCTATTTGCCTTGCAGTGTCCAGGCCGTGGGCACCCGCGGGTGCTGCTCCTGGGCCGAGCGCAGAAACACCAGCTCGTCGAGCTGGCCCACGCGCCACGTTTCCAGCAGGTTGTTATAGTAAGGCGAGCCGGGGTTGCCGCTTTGGCCGCCGGGGTACACGCCGTAAGCCCGCACCTGCGGGCCCAGCGCCACCACCATGCGCCAGGAGGGGCCGTTGCGCTCGGAGGTGGCATTCACGATGCCGGCGCCTCCGCCGCAGTCCACGTCCATCTGCCCGAAGCCCGGGAGCTGCAGCAGGTGCAGCACATCGGTGCTTTTCTGGTTGGCCCAGCGCCATTTGGGGCCCAGGGGGCCAAACTTGCGGGTGAGCGAATCGGTGGCGAAGCGCAGGCTTCGCAGGGCCAGCTGGGGCAGGGTTTCGTGGGTGGCGGTGCGGCGGTCGTCTATCCACGGCGAGTTGGGCTCGTTTAGAATCAAGTTGTTGGTGCGGTCGCGGGCCGGGTAGCGCATTTCCAGGCCGGTGGCCTTGGGTCCGAAGTCATCATCCCAGAGGCGCTTCACCAGGTCGGTGTACCAGAGGTTGAATACGCTGGGGCCAATGGCATCGGCGGTGTACTGGTAAGGCCAGCGGCGCATTTCGGCCAGCACCTTGCCCTCGGGGGAATCGACAGGTGGGCTGGTGCCCGCATTGGTTACCAAGGCCAGCATTCGGGGCAGCATGAGCTGGGCGTTGAGGTCCAGCACATCATTTTGCAGCTGGCGCAGGCTGTCGGGCGTGACCTGGCGCATGGCGGCGAGGCGCTGGTTGATGCGGTGGCCGCGCTCGTAGTTGGCGAAGGTCCAGTTCAGGTAATACGGGTAGTCGGGGCCGGCCGAAAACTGGTTGGCCGAGCTCACGAAGCCGCGGGCCGGGTTCTTCACGTGCGGGTTCTGGGCCTGCGGAATCCAGCCCTGCCAGTCGTAGGCAGGGTTGGTGCCGTCGAGAATGAACTTGCCCTGGTCGTGCCACTTCAGCGGGTAGCGGCCGTTGGGCCAGATGGCAATGTCCTTCTCGTTGTCGGCGAAGATAAAATTCTGAGCCGGCGAGCCCCAGGAGGCGAGGGCGGCGGTGTAGTCGGCGTAGCTGCGGGCGCGGTTGAGCCGGTACAAGGTCATTATCTCGTCGGCACCGTCGTGGGCGGTCCAGCGCATGGCGTGGCCGATGGGCGTCTGGGGCAGGAAAGGCTTCTCGGGCTTGTCGTACACCACGGGGCCGTGGTGGGTGTAGAGCACGGTATCGAGCCGGTCGGGCCGGCCGCGCACCTTGATGCGCTCCACCACCCGGCGCACGGGCTTCAAGCGGCCGTCGTGCCAATACTCGCGGCGGGTGGCGTCCCTGAACTTGAGCTGGTAGAAGTCGAGCACGTCGGCGGCCACATTGGTCACGCCCCAGGCTGCGTTCTCGTTGAAGCCGATGATGACCATGGGCGCCCCGGGAATGGTGACGCCGTACACGTTCACACCCGGCGCGTTGAGCTGAATCTGGTACCAGATGCTGGGCAAATTGAGCTGCAGGTGCGGGTCGTTGGCCAGCAGCGGGTAACCCGAGGCCGACTTGGCCCCACTCACCGCGAAGTTGTTGGAGCCCAGCTCGGCATCGGGCTCAGTGCGCAGCGGGTTGGCCGCGTAGGCCGCCTCAAACGACCGGGGTACGGGGGGCGCGGCCAGGGGTTTGAAGTCCAGCGGCGTGCCCACCGGCACGATGGGGTCTTCGCGGGTGGGATAGTCCGGAAACAGGTCTTTGGTGACGGCCGGGCCGTACTTGCGCAGGATGTTGCTCATGCGCAGGTCGTCGGTGCGGCCGCTCAGGTCCCAGGCCATGAACTTGAGCAGCAGCGCGCATTTCAGCGGCTGCCAGGGCTCGGGGCGGTAGTCGAGTAGCTTGTACTCGAAGGGCAAGGTGGCGGGCGTTAGCTGGCCAATGTAGGCATTCACCCCAGCCGAATACGACTCCAGCACGGTGCGCGTGGTGGGGTTGGCCATCATCACTTTCAGGGAGTTGGCGGCGCCGAAGGGCAGGCCCATGCGCCGGAAAAACCGGTCGGTTTCCAGCCGGGCGGGGCCCACGATTTCGGCCAGGCGGCCGGCGGCTACGTGCGTCTGGAACTCCATCTGCCAGAGCCGGTCGCGGGCCGTGAGGTAGCCCTGGGCAAAGTACAGGTCGTGGTCGTTCTGGGCAAACACGTGCGGCACCCGGCGGTCGTCGTAGCGCACCGTCACGGGCTGCTGCAGCCCGGCCAACGCCAGGGTTTGCTGGGCCGGGAAGTCGTGCGCGGCCTCCCCGTTTTGCCAGAAGCCGCGGTAGGGGCTCAGCAGCTTGCCAAACGGCGGAATGTCCCCTTGTTTTGAATTCAGCGTCCACACCAAAGTGAGGCCGACGGCCAGGGCCAACAGGGCTTTAATCATTATAGTTGACCGTTGATAGTTTTTCGTTGTCAGGCCTCCGCGCAAAAGCAAAGGCCAAATAACGTCAACGACGTCAATTGGCCTTCAAGGAAACCATTGCTATCAATGGAGAGGCTGTTTAATCAGGACGCAGCCTAATAACAAACAACTAAAAACGAGCCACTACACTCACCGCAGGGCCACCTCGCGCACGAGCCCGCCAATGCCCCATACCATGAGCTGCTGGCGCACGGCTTCGGCCTCGGGGCGTTCGCCGAAGTTGCCCACGAGCACGCGGCTGCGCTGGCGGCCGTCGAGCAAGTACTGCGACACTTCCACTTTCACCTCCGGCAACAGTGACTTGATGCGGGCCTGCACGCTGCGGGCATTAGCCACGTCGGTGAAGGAGCCGGCCTGAATGAGGAAGCCGGCGGGGCAGTTAACCGATTCGGTGGTGGTGATTACCTCGGTCTTGGTCACCGTCGAGGCCGCAATCAGCGACGCCGGGGTTTCGGTGGCGGCGGGGTCGGCAGCCGTGGGCACCGAGTAGGTGGTGAAGGCCGCGTCGGGGTTGGGGTCGGCGGCGTACAGCGCGGCCAGGTTGTCGGGGGTGCTGGCCGGGCCCAGGGGCGTATCGGCGGCTACTACTTCGGCCACTACCGTGGCGGCGCCGCATTCGGTGATGCCCAGGGGGCGGGCCGCAATTTCCGAAAGGTCCAGAATCCGCTCGTGGCGGAACGGGCCGCGGTCGCTCACGCGTACCACCACAGCTTTGCCGTTTTTCACGTTCGTAACGCGCAAGCGGGTGCCGAAAGGCAGGGTTTTGTGTGCGCAGGTGTACTTGAACCGGTTGTACCGCTCGCCGCTGGTGGTCCGTTTGCCCTGAAAATAACTGCCGTACCAGGAAGCCCGGCCCCGCAACACGGTAGTGGCGGCAGTGCTCGGGGCAGACGCTGATTTGGTGGTGCCAGTGGTGGCGTGCGCCGGAGCGCTCAACAAAGTCAGCAGGAAGAAAAGAAAGCTGGAGAGGACAGGTAATCTCGAGGGACGGAATAAAATCATGCGTTTTGCAGATGGTGAGCAAAACAAACATAGGCCTACCGCCGGCCCAATGCTAAAAATCTACTGCCATCTGCTAACGCGCTTAGGCTAAAAATTGTCCTTTATCCAGAAAACTTGCATTTAATTAATTCAAGAAGCTTCTGAAAAAGTAGCCGTGAGGCGCCGCAAACTATATTTTGCGGTTTGGACCCAAAGTCATTGTGCGGGTGCAAAAATTAGATTATATGGCCCGTATAAAATTCGGGCATTGGCTCCCCAACTACCTCCGAAGCAGGGTTGCAGAAGTCGGGCATTTTTCGTAAGCAAGGTAGAGCTCGCCCCGCTGGGGCCCTACCTTTGCCCCATGGATTTCGGCCGCCTGCCCGACCTGCGCTACGTTGATTTTCGGCTGCCGCCCGACCACCCCGAAACGGCCCGGGTGCTGGCCCGGGCCCGCCCGGCCCAGCCCTCGCCGGCCGGCCTGCACGTGGGCTGCCCCATCTGGACCAACAAGGAGTGGCTGGGCACGTACTTCCCAGCCGGCATCAAAGAGCCCGACTACCTGCACTACTACGCGCAGCAGTTCAATAGCATTGAGCTGAATACCACGCACTACCGCATTCCCGATGCGGGCACCGTGCGGCGTTGGCGCGAGGCCGTGGGGCCGGGTTTCAAGTTCTGCCCCAAGCTGCCGCGCAGCATCAGCCACGAGCGGGAGCTGTTTCAGGCCGACGACCTGGTGGTGCCCATGGCGCGGGCCTTCGAAAGCCTGGAGGACAACCTGGGCTGGGCGTTTCTGCAGCTGCCGCCGCATTTCGGCCCCGAGCACCTGCCGCGCCTCGAACGGTTTCTGCTCGACTTTCCGGAGACGGTGCCGTTGGCCGTGGAGCTGCGCCACCCCCGCTGGTTTGCCGACAAGGGCCTAGCCGATGCCGTGTTTGCCACCTTCGAAGCCCTTAACAAGACACTGGTGATAACTGACGTGGCCGGCCGGCGCGACGTGCTGGCCATGCGCCTGACCACGCCGGTGGCCTTCATCCGCTTCAACGGCCACGGCTTACACAGCACCGACTACCAGCGCGCCGATGCCTGGGCCGACCGCCTGGCCGCCTGGGTGGCCCAGGGCGTACACGACATCTACTTCTTTATCCACCAGAAAGACGTGCGGCACGCGCCAATACTAGCCACGTACTTTCTGGAGAAAATGCGCGCGCTCACCGGCATCGCCGTGCCCCCGCCGTTCATCATTCCGCAGCCGGTACAGGGAAATCTGTTCGACTTCTAGCACTGGGCTAGTTGGGCTAAAAGCTGACCGTGACGCCGAGCAGGGGCGCCAGCACCTGCCACACGTTCTCGGCCAGGATTTTCTGGCCCGCCGCGTTGGGGTGCACGCCGTCGGCGAGGTTTAGGTCGTGGCGGCCCAGCACACCCTGTAGTAGAAACGGCACGAAGGGGAGGCTGTTTTTCTCGGCCAGGGTCCGGAACAGGGCTTTGAACTCGGTGGCGTAGTGGGCCAGACGGTGGCCGCCCAGCGGGCCTAGGTCGAACGGGAATTCGAGCCCGGCCAGCACCAGCTGCGCCTCGGGGTAGTGCAGCTTCACGGCGTCGATGATGAACTGGAGGTTGTGAGTGGTTTCGCGCACCGGAATGCCCCGGATGCCGTCGTTGGCCCCCAGGGCCAGTACAAACACATCGACCGGGTGCCGGGCCAGCACCGCCGCCAGGCGCTGCCGCCCGCCGGCACTGGTATCGCCGCTCACGCCGTAGTTGTAAGCTCTATAAGGAAGCGGGTGCTCGTCGAGTCGCCGCTGAATAAGGGCGGGAAAGCTGGCGGCAGCCGGCAGGCCGTGGCCTGCCGTCAGGCTGTCGCCGAAGAAAATAATGTTTTTCATAGGGTGCTTTTTCAACAGCACCAAGGCCGTTTTCGTGCCCCGCCGGGGCGGCAGAGCCAGCTTATTCTACCACCTCCAGCACCGTGCGGAAAGAAACATACTGGCCCGCGAAGTGGGCTTCCATGTCGGCGCGCAGGGCGGGGGCGCACAGGCGCTGGTATTCCTCCAGCTGCTCCACGCTGAGGCAGTAGTATTGGGCGGCATAGGTGATGCCGTCATCTTCTTCGTTGAGCAGGCGGCAGAGCTGGCTTTTCAGGAAAAAGCCGGTTTCCATCACCTCGGGCATGTGGGTGGTGCGCATGTAGTCCAGCCACTTGTCGGCCACGGCCGGCTCTATGCTGCTGGTAACGTTGTAGAGAATCATAAAAAGAGAAGCTGAGTGCGAAGGTGACGGGGTAAATGAGGCGCCGGAAAAGAAAGAATGACGGTTCACGCCCTCGTTCCTTGGCTCAATTCTCCTGGTCAGACGCGCATGGAATCAAACTGGAAATTGGTAATACGGCCCTGAATGGCTTTTGGCGAAAGTCGTTCGGCTACGGCGGCCTGGGCCAGGGGGGCCAGCTCGGCGTCGCCGGCCAGGCGGAGGCTCAGGATTTGGCTGACGCTGAGCTGCTCTTCGAGGGGAGCGAAGCGCTGACCGCTCAGCTCAAAATAGCGTTGGCGCACTTCGAGGCGGCAGATTCGGTCCTGCAGCTGTAGCGCGTAGTGTTGGCGCAGCATCAAGAGCACGCCCAGGCCAATGACCGCCAGCGCCGCCACGCTAAACCAGAGCCGGGCTATCTGGTCATCGTCGCCCGCTACTTTGGTATAGCGCAGCACGGTGTAGCCAGCCAGGAGTAGGGCCAGGGGCAGCAGCACGAAATGGTGCCACGGGTAGTACATGGGAGTGTTTTTGGTGGGCGCCGACATGAAGGGAGTAATGAGGAAGAAGAACGAAGGTAGAGGGGGGCGCTAAGTTGAGCCGAAAGCACGACGGCTTTTACGGGCCAGAGTAATGAGGCCTAATTGCTTGGCGTTTTTCAAGGGGCAACAAAAAAGCCCCGGCCTTGGCCGGAGCTTTCAGTTGGGAGCATCCCGGAATTACTTGTTCGCGCCCATTTCCTTGGCGCGGCGCTTTTCGGCTTTGGCCTGGTCGCGGGCCGCCCGCTCTTGCTTTTTGGCGGCGTCGGCGGTGTGGCGCTGCTCCTTGAGCTGGGCCTTCTGGGCCTTTTGCTGGTCGTGCTGCTCGCGGAGCTGCTTTTTTAGGTCTTTCTCGTTGTTGGCCTGCTCTTTCAGCCGGTTTTTGCTTTCGCGCACCGACTGGTCAGAGGCGTTGGATTGCTGCTTCTGCGTTTCGTAAGCGGCTTTGGCTTCGTCGGCGCGCTGCTTCTGCTGCTCGGGGGTGAGCGGCACGGCGGTGGGGTCAGTAGTGGTCGTGGGGGTGGGGCTCGGCGTGGTTTGGGCCGAAGCAGCGGTGGCGGTGAACAAGGCGACCAAGAGGGCGCCGCTGAGGATGAGGGTTTTCATGATGGGATTTAAAAATCAATCAACTAAGGATTACCTCCTCAAACGGGGCCGGGGACCGGAAGTTGGCCGGGGGTAAGTCTGCGGCCGGCAGCAGGTCGTATTTTGCTTGCTCATCCGCTCCTTATTCCACTGTGCTTTATGGCCGAGGTCCGCATTCGCCCCGCTACGCTCAACGACCTGGAAACCCTGCTGCGCTTTGAGCAAGGGGTTGTCGAGGCCGAAAGACCGTTTGACCCCACGCTCCGCGAAGAAACTATCCACTATTATCAGCTGCCGGAGCTGATTGCCAGCTCCCAGGCGCTGGTGCTGGTAGCCGAAGTAGAGCAGCAGGTGGTGGGCTCCGGCTACGCCCGGATACTAGCGGCCAAGCCGTACTTAAAACACGAACAGTACGCCTACCTGGGCTTCATGTACGTAGCGCCGGCCTACCGCGGGCAAGGCCTAAACGGCCTTATTCTACAGCACCTTACGCAGTGGGCGGCCGCGCAGGGGCTAACCGAAATGCGCCTCGAAGTATACGCCCACAACCAGCCCGCGGTGCGGGCTTATGAGAAGGCCGGCTTTGCGGCGCATATGCTCGAAATGCGCCGGGCTATCTAAGAAAGTCCCTGGAAACCAGGGGGACTACTCCTCCACGTAGTCCAGGTCTTTGCCGTAGCTCTCGGGCAGGGTGCTCACGGCCCAGAAGGCCACCAGCAGCGACACGCCGCCCAGCACCGCCGCGCCCGGGATGAAGCCCAGCGCCCCGCTCAGGTACTTAAACGCCGGCACCAGCAGCACCACCGAGCCGCGGGCAAAGTTGGGCGCCGTGGTGGCCACCGTGGCCCGCAGGTTGGTGCCAAACTGCTCGGCGGCCACCGTTACAAACAGCGCCCAAAAGCCCACCGATACGCCCAGCACAAAGCACACGGCGTAAAACATGGTGGGGGTAGCGCCCTTTATCCCAAACAGGTAAACGGCCACCAGCGCCACGCAAAAGCCTAGGAACACTTTCAACGCCTTGTTGCGGCTGTGCCACAGCTGGCTGAGCGCCCCGCTGATAAAGTCGCCGAACACCAGCCCGAAGTAGCACCAGAACACCGCCAGTCCGGCCGTGACCTCGCCGGTGAGGCCGAGCACCCGCCCAAACTCCGGCGCCAGCGTGATGAGAATGCCGATAACAAACCACAGCGGCACCCCAATCAGAAGCACCCGCAGGTACTTGCCCAGGCGCTCGGGGTGGGTGAATAAACTCAGGAAGTTGCCGCGCACCACCTCGGTCTGGGCCTGCACCTGCTGAAACATGCCCGACTCGAACACGCTCACGCGCAGCACCAGCAGCGCCAGGCCCAGCCCGCCGCCCACGAAGTAGGCATTGCGCCAGCCCAACTGCTCGCCCACCCAGTAGCCCAGCATGGCGCCGCTCACGCCCACGGTGGCCACTATCATGGTGCCGTAGCCGCGCTTTTCCTTGGGCAGGCTCTCGCTCACCAGGGTGATGCCTGCGCCTAGCTCGCCGGCCAGCCCCACGCCGGCAATAAGCCGCAGCCAGGCGTACTGGTCGATGCTCGTAACGAAGCCGTTGGCGATGTTGGCTAGGGAATAAAGCAGAATGGAGCCAAACAGCACCGACAGCCGCCCGCGCTTATCGCCCAGGATGCCCCACAAAATGCCCCCGAGCAGCATGCCGCCCATCTGCATGTTGATGAGGAACAGGCCTTGGTTGGTGACCTGGGTTTTGTCGATGATGCCCAGCTCGTTAAGGCTTTTGACCCGCACGATGCTGAACAATATTAGGTCGTAGATATCAACGAAGTAGCCCAGCGCCGCCACAATGACAGCGGCCGTGAAGACGGTGGTTTTGGTGGATTGAGTGGCTTGCATGGCGAAATGTAGCACCAACTTTTGCCTCCACCGTTATCTGTGCTTCTCAGTGGCTGGCCGCGGCCGCGGCGGCTTCCACCGGGTGGTCGGAAGTCGAGCAGCCGCTGGCGCAGCCGCCGGGCGTGGGGCCGTCTTCTACCTGCACGGTGCTGTGGTGGATGTGGAACTCGGTTTCCAGCCCCTTGGCCAAGCGGGCCAGCCAAGCGGCATCGGCGCCGCCGGGGCGCACGAGGTGGGCCGTGAGGGCGGTGTCGTGGTCGCCGCTGCTCAGGCTCCAGATGTGCAGGTCGTGTACGCTCAGCACGTCGGGTTGCTGGAGCAAGAAGCTGCGCACGGCCGCCAGGTCAATGCCTTCGGGCACGGCCTGCAGGCCCAGGCGCACGGTGTCGCGCAGCAGCCCCCAGGAACTCACCGCAATCATGGCCAGGATGCCGAAGCTGATGATGGGGTCCAGCCAGGTCCAGCCGGTCCACATCACCAGCCCACCGCCCAGCACCACGCCCGCGCTCACCAGCGCATCGGTGAGCATGTGCAGGTAGGCACCGCGCACGTTCACGTCGCTCTTCTGCCCGTGGCGAAACAGCCAGGCCGTGAAGCCGTTGATGACGATGCCCAGGCCCGCCAGCAGCATCACCGTCTGGCCATTCACGGGAGCGGGGTGGCGCAGGTGGTCAATGGTTTCCCACAGTATAAAGCCCAGCGCTGCGTACAGCAGCGCCGCGTTCAGCAGCGCCGCCTGAATGGTGGCACCCTTGTAGCCGTACGTGAACCGGGTCGACGACCGGCGCCCGCCCAGCCAGGCCGCGCCCCATGCCAGCGCCAAACTCAGCACGTCGCTCAGGTTGTGGCCGGCATCGGCGAGCAGCGCGGCCGAGTGGGCCGCGAGTCCGCCAATGGTTTCGGCGATAACAAAGGCGATGTTGAGGGCAATGCCGGTGGCAAAGGCCGCGCTGAAGGCCCCGCCGGGGGGCGGCGCGGCGTGCACGTGTCCGGCGTGGCCGTGCGAATGGTCGTGGGGCATGGAATAAAGCAAAGGCTTGTGCGAATAACGTAAAGGCCGCGCATTGGGTGCAATCGACGCCGTCCAGTGCCCGCCAAAGCCTTAGTTCGGCGGGCGCATCAGCACTTCGTCAATCAAGCCGTATTCCCGGGCTTCGTCGGCGCGCATCCAGTAGTCGCGGTCCGAGTCGTCGTGGATCTGCTGGTAGGTCTTGCCGGTGCGCTCGGCGTAGATGCCGTACAGCTCCTGGCGCAGCTTCACCACTTCGCGGGCCGTGATTTCAATGTCGGCCGACGGTCCTTGCACCCCGCCCGAGGGCTGGTGAATCATCACGCGGGCGTGCGGCAGGGCCGAGCGCTTGCCCAGCGCGCCACCGGCCAGCAGGAAGGCGCCCATCGACGCGGCGAGGCCCGTGCAAATGGTAGCCACGTCGGGGCGCACGTATTGCATGGTGTCGTACATGCCCAGGCCGGCATACACCGAGCCGCCGGGCGAGTTGATGTAGAGCAGAATGTCTTTCGTGGTGTCGGCCGACTCCAGAAACAGCAGCTGGGCGTTGATGATGTTGGCGATGTTGTCGTCGACGGCCTGCCCCAGGAACACAATCCGGTCCATGATAAGGCGCGAAAACACGTCGATTTCGGCGAAGCGCGTGGGGCGCTCCTCAATTACTGAGCGGGTCATGTTGTGCACGTAGGGCCGGGCCAGGCCTTCGAGGTGCGTGAAGTACTGGTCCACGCCCAGGCCGTTTAGTCCCTGGCCGTGCACGGCGAACTTGCGAAACTCTTGTTTATTCAGCATCGGAGTAACGTGGGTTGAGGTGGTGGAGAATCGTCGGGCAGGGCAAGCCCAATAGTGCTCGGGAAGCACCGGGCAAGCAGCCCCGTAAAGGCAATAAAATCAGCTCGTCAGATGGCTGGCCGGCACCCACCACGCCCGAACCCAGGCGAGAAAGTGGCGTCCCCACGCACGCCAGGAGCGCGGCCGCTGGTGGTGCAGCTGGGCATGAATGGCGGCCAGCTCGCGCCGCAGCTGGCGGCGCCCGGCCCGACGCAGCCCCTGGTAAAGGCGCTGCTGGGCTGCCGCATCGGCTTCCAGGTCGGCATCCAGGAGCCGGCGCAGGTTCCACTCGGCCGGCGGGAGGGCCTCCGGGGTGTTCAGCAGCTGTTGCTCAATCAGAAACAAGCGTTCGAGCTCGGGGCGCATGGCTTAAAAAGTAATGGTTTCCGACGATGCCACGGCCCGCACGGCTTGGCGTAGCCGCTCCAGGCACTTAAACTTCTGCACCGTGGCCGAGCGCACCGAGCGGTACTGGTGGGCCGCCGCAATCTGCTCCAGGGGCTGTCCGAAGTAGTAGAAGGACAGCAAAATGCTCTTGCATTTTTCGCCCAGGCGCTCCACGTAATCGAGCACCCCCGCGGCGGTTTCTGCCGTGGCGTCGGGCGCATCGGCCACAAGTTGGGCTGTTTCCGCCTCCAGGGGCGCCAGGGGGTGCCGGGCCCGGCGCCGCAGCTCGTGGTGCCACAGGTTGCGGCTGATGCCCACCAAGTAGGTACTGGCCGAGGCCCGCAGCTCCAGCGTGCCGCCCACGGCCTGTTCGTAGAGGAGCAGCAGGGCGTCGTGGAAAACGTCCTGCGCGTCCTGCGCCGAGCCGCTGTGGCGCTGCACGTGCCGCCGCACCAGCGGAAAGGCCCGCCGGTACAGCTGGGTCAGAGCACGCTCGCGGTTGGCTAGCAGCTCCTGCCGCAGGGTGGCGGCGGGAGTGGCCGGGGGCGGAAGGAAGGAGGTTGTCATTGGAGTGGACATGGTATCAATTAATCCATTTTTGACCCAACTATCACCTCATGGATACGAAAAAAAAGCCGCCCGCTCTCCAAATCGAAAGCGGACGGCTTTTTTCATGACAAAACCAAACTACTTAAACGCCAGGGGCACCACCAGCCGCACGCTCACGTTGCGGCCCTGGTTGAACACGCCGCGGCGGCCGTTGGCGTAGTTGTAGTCGGCGTACTTGAGCCGGCTCAGGTGGCTCTGGTAGCCCACGTCGAAGAGATTGTTGGCCGTGATAAACAAGGAGAACAAGGTTTTGCCCTGCGCATTGGCCAGGTCAGTTCCCAGGCCGGCGTTAATGAGGGTGTAGCCGGGCGTGGCCGTTTCGGTATCGAACGCCGAGAAGAAGCGGTTTTGGGCGAAGGTGTGCTCCAGCTGCACCCGGGCGTAGGGGTTCGTGATGCGCTTGCCCTGGCGGCGGAAGTTGGCCCGCAGCTCCGACTGCAGCCGGTCGGCGGGGATAAACGGCAGGTACCGCTCGCTCTCGGGGCGGTTTAGCTGTTCGGCCCGCACCATGGAAAAGGAGTTTTCAAAGTGCAGCCAGTCGAGCGGGTGGGGGTGGAAGTCGAGGCTGACCTCGCCGCCGTAGAGGCGGGCGCGGCCCTGCTCGTAGCGGTACACGCCGTCGCCGTTGTTCAGCGAGTCGGCCCCGGCGGCGGTGAGCAGGCGGCGCGTGAAAATGTAGTTGTCGATGCTGTTTTCGAACGCATCGACGCTGAAGCGTACGTGGTCGGTCACGTAGCTCAGGCCGGCGTCGACCTGCAGGCTGGTTTCGGCCTGCAGCCGGTCGTTGCCGACTTCGTAGCGGATGGTGCCCTCGTGCTTGCCATTCGAGCCCAGCTCGGCAATGTTGGGCGCCCGGAAGCCGCGCGAGAGGTTGCCTTTTGCCGTCAGCCGCTCGTTTACGCTATAGGCCGCGCCCAGGCTGCCGCTGTAGTTGCTGAAGGTGCTCACAAAGCCTAGGAACTTGGTCTGGGCGCCGTAAGTACTGCCGGAAGTGGGCCGCTCGTTGGCATCCAGGTACAGCGCATCGGCCGTGATGCGGCGCACGTCGTAGCGCAGGCCCCCGCTGATGTCGAGCGCGCCGATGGTCTTTTTGGCCACGGCAAAGGCCCCGCCCTCGTTGGTGCGGTAGGCCGGAATCAGGAATTCCAGCCCCAGGTTGCGGTTTTGCTGGTGCAGGCCGCTGGTGCCCACAGTCAGGTGCCAGCCGTTTAGCTCGGGCAGGAAGTAGCGCAGCGAATAATCCACGGTGCGCAGCTGGAAGTAGAGCGAGGTTTCGGCCGGGTCGTATACGTTGCCGAATTCGCGCCGCAGGTTCTGCTGGTAGCTTACTTGCAGCGTGAGCCGGCCGCCTTTGTCGCCCATGATGATGTTGTTGTCGAGGCCGACGCGCAGGTGGTTGACCTGCTGCCGGGGCACGGCCAGGCCGTAGCCGTGCAGGTCGGCGTCGGTCACGGGCACGGCGGTGGTGCTGTCGGCGCCGGCCCGGTCGTGGCCGGCGGGCACGTCCTTCACGAAGCGGCCGTTCGCATTGCGGGTGCCTTCGGTGAGCCCCAGCCGCTGGTTGAAGGTGCTGAAGGTGAGGTGCGAATAGCCCCACACCTTATTCAGGCCCACGTAGCCGTTGGCGTCGTTTTCGCCGAAGCCGGAGTTGTACACCCGGCCATCGTAGCGGTTGCGGTAGTCGCCGGCCACCTTGTGGGTGCCGCGCACCAGCCAGTTGAAGCCGTTGAGGTTGCCGGCGTTCTGGAAGGAGTAGCCCTGCTGGTGGTTGTTGGCCTGGTAGTTGGCCGTGGCCACGCCCGTGATGCGGCCTTCCTCCACCGGGTCGGGCGCCACGAAGTTGATGACGCCGGCCATGGCATCGGAGCCGTAGAGCAGCGAGCCCGGCCCCTTGATAATCTCGGCCCGCTCGATGCTGAACTCGTCAATCTCCACGCCGTGCTCGTCGCCCCACTGCTGGCCTTCTTGCTTGGCGCCGTTGTTCAGGGTGATGACGCGGTTGTAGCCCAACCCGCGCACCACGGGCTTGCTGATGGCCGCGCCGGTGGTAATCTGGCTCACGCCGGGCGTGTGGGCTATGGCGTCGACGATGTTGCCAGCCGACGTCTGGTTGAGCCGGGTGCGGTCGACCACGGACGTGGGCACCGGCGAGCGGCGCAGCTCCGTGGCCTGCGACACCCCCGTCACCACCACCTGCCCGATTTCGGTAGCGGCCACCACCAGCTTCACTTCCAGCGGCTGGCCGCTGCCGGTGTCTACGGTCTGGGTCACGGTGTTGTAGCCCAACGAGCGAATCTGAACCGTAAAGCGCCCCCGGGGCAGGTTGTTAAAGCTGAAGCTGCCGTCGGCTCCGGTGGCGGTGCCTTGCTTGAGGTCTTCGAAAATAACGTTGGCGCCGGGCAGCCCCTCGCCGGAAGCCGCGTCGACGACGCGGCCCGTAAACGGCGGGGCCGCGGTGCGCCCGCGCGCCGCAGTTGCTGGCGGAATTTGCTGGGCTGCCAGCAGCAGCGGAGATACCGCCAATGCCACAAATAAGGGAAAGCGAGTGAAAGAAGGAAGCATGTGAAAAAAGCCAGACCCGCGCCAGCCGCCAGCTCGTGCCAGGGCACGGCCGCGGCCGCGGTAAGGGGATTATCAATTAGAAAGACTGTACGGTGCCGGTGCTAGGCGCGGCTAGGTGGCCCGCGCAGGGCCGACGACCGAAGCAGCCGCCCGGCTACCACGCGCACGGCCCCGGCCGCGCCCACCGCGGCATAGCGCGGCGCTACCCGCGGCCGGGGAAACGGAAGCGGCAGCGCGGGCTGGAAGGCGGCATTATAAAACTGCTCCACCTCGCAATGCTGGTGCTTGGCACCGACCAAGGCCTTGCCCTTGTGCTCGAAAACCGATGTTTGGGCCGGTTCTGCGGTGTGGGCGTGCGGGTGCAGCGCCAGAATCCACGCCTCGGGCAGCAGCGTCCGCGTGAGGCAGAGCAGCAGCAACAGGGCGATATGGGAACGCAGGGCGTGCATAGTGCAAAGATGGGCGGAAACCCGGAAGCTTGGAGGCTAAGCTATTGCACTTTTATCATTCGGCCCTAGCCATGCGGATGAGCTTTTACGTATCCAGCTCATTATATTTGTATCATCCGGCCTAGCCCGGCTTTTTTTTGTGATAAATAACACTATTACCGACCTTTCTCTGCAGCACGACGAAGCCTTGGGCCTGTTGCGCGTAGAATGGGCCTCGGGCGAAGACATTCGAACGTTCCGCAAGAGCGCGGAGCAATTGCTGGAGCTGGCCCGCCGGCTGGAAGTGCGGCTCATCCTGCTGGACATGAACAGCTTCCCCGACATCTCGGTGTACGACCAGGTGTGGCTGGGGATAAACTGGATGCCGGGGCTGGTGAAGCTGCCGCTCGAGCGCATGGTGCTGGCCATCAACCGCCGCCGGGTGCACAACCAATTGGCCATCGACTCGCTCATTGCCATGTCGCGCCCGTTTATCAAGTTCGACATTCAGTATTTCCTGACGGCTACTCCCGGCTTGCATTGGCTCAGCGACTTCTCGGACCGGCTCCCGGCCCTGCTCGCCGAATGGCATGCCGTGTACGGCCCCGAGATTCCCGACACGTCCCATCTGATGTCGGAGCCCGAAGCGTTGTACCTGCCCGGCTTGTAGAGCTGCAGCCCCGCCCGCTGTCAATCTGACAGCACTCTCTCCCTTGGAACGCCCTTTGAAAGCCGCTCGGACTGCGGCCCGCGGCTCTGTGCCCGGCCATTCCGTCTGCAATCAACCGTTTCCCTATCTCCTTACCATGCAAGAAACCGGCTCCATCTCCATCCACACCGAGAACATCTTCCCCATCATCAAGAAGTTCTTGTATTCCGACCACGAAATCTTCCTGCGGGAACTGGTCAGCAACGCCGTCGACGCCACCCAAAAGCTGAAGAGCCTGGCTCAACTCGGCGAATACAAGGGCGACCTGGGCGAGCTGAAGGTGCGCGTGACAGTAGACAAAGAGGCCCGCAAAATTACGATTTCCGACCACGGCCTGGGCATGACGGCCGAGGAAATCAAGAAGTACATCAACCAGATTGCCTTCTCCGGGGCCACCGAGTTTGTGGAGAAGTATAAGGACAAGGACGCCGCTACCAAAGACCAGATTATCGGTCAGTTTGGCCTAGGCTTCTACTCGGCCTTCATGGTGGCCGACAACGTGGAAATCTTCTCGAAGAGCTACAAGGAGGGCACCGAAGCCGCGCACTGGATTTGCGACGGCAGCACGTCGTTCACGCTGGAAACCACTGACAAAGCCGAGCGCGGCACCGACGTGGTGCTGCACGTAGCCGAGGACTCGGACGAGTTTCTGGAGCCGGCCCGCCTGCGTACCATCCTCACCAAGTACTGCAAGTTCCTGCCCATTCCGATTGAGTTCGAGGGCGAGGTCATCAACCAGACCACGCCCATCTGGACCAAGCAGCCCTCGGAGCTGACCGACGAGGACTACAAGAAGTTCTACCAGGAACTGTACCCGATGAGCCTGGACGAGCCCCTGTTCTGGATTCACCTGAACGTGGACTACCCATTCAACCTGACCGGCATTCTGTACTTCCCCAAGGTGAAGGACGAACTGCAGTTCCAGCGCAACAAGATTCAGCTCTACTCACGCCAGGTATTCATCACCGACGAGGTAAAGGACGTGGTGCCCGAGTTCCTGATGCTGCTGCACGGCGTGATTGACTCGCCCGACATCCCGCTGAACGTGTCGCGCAGCTTCCTGCAGGCCGACGCCGCGGTGCGCAAAATCAACACCTACATCACTAAGAAAGTCGCCGACAAGCTCAACGACCTGTTCAAGAAGGACCGCGCCGGCTACGAGGAAAAGTGGAACGACATCGGCCTGTTTGTGAAGTACGGCATGCTCTCCGATGAGAAGTTCTACGAGAAGGCCAAGGACTTCGTATTGCTCAAGAATGTGGACGGCAAGTTGTTTACACTGAATGAGTACATCGAGCATATTCAGGCCAACCAGCAGGACAAGGACGGCAACACCGTGGTGCTCTACACCAACGACGCCGAGCACCAGCACAGCTTCGTGGCCGCGGCCCAGGAGCGGGGCTACGACGTGCTCAACTTCGACCAGGTGCTCGACCCGCACTTCGTGGGCCAGCTCGAGCAAAAGCTGGAGAAAACCAGCTTTAAGCGCGTGGATGCCGACACCGTAAGCAAGCTCATCGAGAAGGACCACACCACCGAAAGCGTGCTGAGCGAAGACGACCAGAAGAAGCTGGAAGAGACCTTCAAAACGGCCATCGCCAACGACACCATGCACGTGAAAGTGGCGGCCCTCTCGCCCCAGGACGCCCCGGTTATCATCACCCAAAACGAGTTTATGCGCCGCATGAAAGACATGCAGCGCACCGGCGGCGGGGGCGGTATGCAGATGTTTGGCGCCTTCCCCGATTCCTACGACGTGACCGTGAACGCCAACCACCCCGTAGCCCAGAAAGTGCTGGCCACCGACGGCAACGGCGAGAAGCTGGCCAAGCAAGCCTTCGACCTCGCGCTGCTGGCCCAGGGCATGCTGAAAGGCGAGGCCCTGACGGCCTTCGTGAAGCGCAGCACCGAGTTGCTCTAAGCCTCGGCTAAACCGCTGCAAAAAGTCCCGTCGCCTGGTTGGCGGCGGGGCTTTTTCCATATTAGTAGATTGCTGTGTAGTTTGCCCGCCTAAGTCAATTCATTGATAGTCATTGTTCCTTCCAAACTATTGGTCATGAAATTCCTTCTCTCCATCTTAGTCTTAAGTATGTTGGCATCAGCCAACACAATGGCACAATTCGCAAGGGGAGAATCGGCTGAGCCGATGGGCATCGTAGAGGTGGCGGGTGGTAAATTATCGGCTGAAGTCATATCGGGGGGCATTCGCGCATTCAAGGGAGTTCCTTACGCGGCGCCGCCGGTAGGCGAGTTGCGTTGGCGGGCTCCGCAACCCGCTTATTCTTGGAAACACGTGCGGCCGGCCACGCGGTTTGGGCCCCGCGCCATGCAGCTGCCCATTTTCGGCGACATGAATTTCCGCTCCAAAGGCGTGAGCGAAGACTGCCTGTACCTGAACGTGTGGACTCCCGCCAAAACGGCCCAGGAGCGCCGGCCGGTGCTGGTGTATTTCTACGGCGGGGGCTTCGTGGCCGGCGACGGCTCGGAGCCGCGCTACGACGGCGAAAGCATGGCCCGCCAGGGCATTGTGGCCGTCACGGTCAACTACCGGCTGGGCGTGTTCGGCTTCCTGGCCCATCCCGAGCTCACGAAAGAATCGCCGAACCACGCGTCCGGCAACTACGGCCTGCTCGACCAAGCGGCGGCGCTGCAATGGGTGCGCGCCAACATCGCGGCGTTTGGCGGTGACCCCAAGCACATCACCATCGCCGGCGAGTCGGCCGGCTCCTACTCAGTCAGCGCCCAGATGGCTTCGCCGCTGGCGAAAGACCTGCTGGTGGGCGCCATCGGCGAAAGCGGCTCGCTGCTGGGGCTGCAGCCGATGCCCTCGCTGGCCCAGGCTGAACAAACCGGGGTAGCCTTCGCCGCTACGGTGGGAACTGCCTCGCTGGCTGCGTTGCGGGCGCTGCCGGCTCAGCAGCTGCTGGAGGCCACGGGTAAGCCGGGCGCCCCGCGCTTCTCCGCCATCGTCGACGGCTATTTTCTGCCTCGCTCCCCGGCTGAGATATACGCCGCTGGCCAGCAGGCCCGGGTGCCGCTGCTGGTGGGCTGGAACTCCCAGGAAATGAGTGCGCCGTTCCTGTTGGGAGAAGCACCGCCCACGGCCCAAAACTTCCGCAACGCCGTGCAAAAGCTCTACGGCGACCGCGCTGCGGAAATCCTGAAGCTCTACCCGGCCAACACCGACGTCGAGGCCGAGCAATCAGCCACTGACCTGGCCAGCGACCGGTTCATCGCCTACAGCACCTGGAAGTGGGCCGACCAGCATTTGCAAACCAGCGGGCAGCCCGTGTACCGCTACCTCTACGCCCGCCCGCGGCCGGCCATGACGCCCGCCATGGGCAACGCCACTTCCGGCCTGGCCGGCGGCATCACCAAGGGCAATGCGGCCGCCCCCGTGGCGCCGCCGGCCCGTGGGGCCGTGCATTCGGCCGAGATAGAGTACGCGCTGGGTAACCTAGACAGCAACAAGGTATTTGCCTGGACGCCCGAAGATTATCAGGTGTCGAAAACCATGCAGGCGTACTTCGCCAACTTCATCAAAACCGGCAACCCCAACGGACCCGGCCTGCTCGCGTGGCCGCCTGCCCGCGCTGCCACCGGTGGCCCGGTGCTGCGCCTGGACGTGAAACCGCAAGTGGAGCCGGACCAAACTCGGGCGCGCTACTTGCTGTTGGAGCCGAAGTAAGCCGGCAGCCGACCGCCTACTTCACGTTCTTGGCCACCACAAACATCCGGTCGCCAAACCGGCCGGTTAGCTTGTTGAGGTAGTACGTGGGGTACTGGCCGGCCAGCTTGCTTACTTTCTCCACCACGCTGCCGCCCAGGCGGATGTGCTTCGGGGGCTTCACCGGGTTCAGCAGCTCCACCACCTCAAAGCCTTGCTTCTTGAGCATTTTGGTGATGGTGGCCGGGGTAAACTCGAATAGGTGATAGGGCGGGATGTCCATCTTGCGCTCCTTGCCCAGCACGCCGTAGGCGGCGAAGCCCAGGCGCACGGTGGGCAGGTTGAGCGTGGCCGGCAGGGCCAACACCAGCAGCCCACCCGGCTCCAGAATGTGGTGGAACTTGGCCAGCGTGGCGCTGGGCGAGAGCAGGTGCTCGAGCACGTCGCCCATGTAGGCGAGGTCAAACTGGTTTTCGTGGAAGTCCTCGGTGGTTTCGATGTTGCCGGTCACCACGGGCAGGTTGAGCTCGCGGCGGGCAAAGTCGGCGGCGTGCTCGGAGATTTCCAGGCCGTGCGCTTCCCAGCCCAATTTCTCCAAGCTTTTGAGGGTGTAGCCGGGCCCGCAGCCCACATCCAAGTAGCGGAACTTGCGGCCAGGGTACTTGGCCAGCATGTAGTTGGTGAACTTGTCGGGCCGAACCTGGTTTAGAGCGTTCTGCTTCTGGCCCTCTTCGATGAAAACGACGTCTTGCTGCGTGCGGTCGTAGTTGGGCCGCTCCGTGAAATAATCCTTGCCGTACAGCCGCTCCAGCTGCGCGGGTGTGGGCTGAGGGTCCAGAAACATCAGGTCGCAACTGCGACACTGGGTGCCTTGTAGCTTTTGGCCTTCAAATTCGTAGTAAAAGGGCAGCTTCTTAAAATCGGTGCCGCCGCACAAGTCACAGGTACGCATGGCGCAAAGGTAGGGGTGGGGCTTGTCCCCGCCCGGGCGTTTGTGCCAGTTGCACCGTTAATCAACGCTTATCGTTCAACGACGGGCGGGGACAAGCCCCGCCCCTACATCATATGCTCGACGTTCTCATTATTGGTGCCGGCCCCGTGGGCCTGGCCTGCGCCCTCGAAACCCAGCGCCGCGGCCTGCGCACGGCCGTGGTAGAAAAAGGCGCCCTCGTCAATTCCCTGGTGGGATACCCCACCAACATGGAGTTTTTCTCCACGCCCGAGCTCCTCGAAATCGGCGGGTACCCTTTCCCTACCAGCCACTACAAGCCCCTGCGCGAAGACGCCCTCGACTACTACCACCGCGTGGCCGCCGCCGAGAAACTGGAGCTGCGCCTGTACGAGAAAGTGTTGGCCCTGAAAGGCGAGCAAGGCAACTTCACCGTCGAAACCGACAAAGGCGAAATCCGCACCCGCAACGTCATCGTGGCCACCGGCTTCTACGACCTGCCCAACCGGCTCAACGTGCCCGGCGAAGACCTTCCACACGTCAGCCATTACTACAAGGAGCCCTACCAGCACGTCACCCAGCACGTGGTGGTGGTCGGGGCTAAAAACTCTTCGGCCAAAGCCGCCCTGCAGCTCACCCGCGCCGGCGCTAAGGTCACGCTCATTGTGCGCGGCCCCGCCGTGAGCGACTCCGTGAAGTACTGGATTCGCCCGGACCTCGTCAACCGCATCGCCGAAGGCCGCATCACGGCGCACTTCAACACCACCATCACCGCCATCCGGCCCGATGCGGTGGAAGTCCTCACGCCCGACGGCCCGCTCACCATTGCCACCGATTTCGTGTACGCCCTCACCGGCTACCATCCCGACGAAGCCCTGCTCGGCCGCCTCGGCATCGAGCCCAACCCCGACGACGAGGCCTGCGCCCCGCTCTTTGACCCGGCCACCCACCAGACCACCCGGCCGGGCCTGTTTGTGGCCGGTACCGTGTGCGGGGGCCGTGCCACTAGCCGCTGGTTTATTGAGAACGGACGCCACCACGCGCAGCTTATCGCGGCGCACCTGGCCGCTCAAGTGCCAGCTCAACTTGCGTAGGCCGACTGACGCTAGCTCAATTTTTGCTGCTCGCAAGGCCCCAAAACAAAAGCGCCTTCCCCAGCTAGGGAAGGCGCTTTTGTTAAATAAACCCGTTGTGCGTTAGCTTACTGGGGGAATACCACGCCGCGGAAGCTGTTAGGATTCACACCCTGGAAGGTGCTGCCGTACTTGGCGTTGATAACTTTCAGCATTTCGTTTGCAATAACGGCGTAGCCGCGTGGCGTGGGGTGCACGCCGTCCAGGCCGAACAGATTGCCCGATAGGTAGCCGGCCGTATTGTTCACGGCGTTGGTGGCGTAGCCACTCACGGCAACTGACCTGAAGAAGGTATTAGCATCGAACACGGCCAGGCCCCGGTTGGTGGCTGCCGTAGTTAAGGCAGTGTTGAAGGCGGTAGTAGCCGTTAGCACTTGACCTTGCTCCACATCGTCGAGGATAAAGGCGCTTGGAATAGGATTGGCGGCCGTTGTACCAAAAGCCTGGAGGGTGTCAATACCAAACGAAGCTAGATAAGGCCCAAGCGCAGCCTTTGGCTGGTTTGCCTGAGCCAGTAGATAGCGCCATGGAGCGCCAGTAGGACGGTTAAACAGGCCCAAAAAAGGCGAAGAAGTGAGGGTAAACAACTGACGGCCGTTGCCGGCGGCATCGCGAATATCTATTGTAGCAATCTGCTTGCGATTGCCCGAGGTAACACCACCAGCCGCAGCGCCGGTCAAAGCGACGAGGCCAGCCGCATTGTTGGCCGTAAGCGTGGCCTTAAAGGTGGGGCCCACGGTGGTAAAGAATGGAATGTTCGCCACGTCCGGAATGGTCGATACCATGCCCTTTGCGCCTCCAGCTATCAGCGCGTCCAGTATCAGGCCGGTGTTGGTGGTAAAGGTGGCAG
This sequence comes from Hymenobacter plasmatis, assembly GCF_020711255.1. Taxonomy (GTDB): domain Bacteria; phylum Bacteroidota; class Bacteroidia; order Cytophagales; family Hymenobacteraceae; genus Hymenobacter. The sequence continues at coordinate 52,699 of NZ_JAJFAW010000011.1, read as the reverse complement.
TGGGTGTAATGGAGCTGGCGGCACCCCCGGCCGTGGCGTAGCCCAGCACGTCGTTGCTGCCCAGCCACTCGGTGAAGAACGTAGGATTAATCGATGCCACCGTAGCCTTCACGCGGTCTAGGTAAGTTTGGCTGCTACCAGCTGGGGTGATTCGTTCGAAGTTGGCGTTGAAGTTTGCCGCGTTAGACGTGCTGCTAAAGTTGCCAAAATCCGGAATTGTGATGCTCGACATGCGAATGCCGTCCACGCCCAGGTTGTTGATGGGGTCAAGATACTTGGTGTAGAGTGGAATTTGGGGGGTGCCGCCCCGCACTCCCAGGTTCGTCGTTACAGGAGCCGTGACGGGTAAGCCCGCCGCCGTGAAACCGGTCAGGCGCAGGTAACCCGAGCCGTTGGCCTGGGCTTCGCTGTAGAGAGGCTGCACAAAATCGCCGCCGCCCGCCAGGCGGAACTGACCGGCCAGGATGTTGGGGTACGAATTGAGCTGGCCTTCGCGGTACAGGCCGCCGTCGGTAACGCCGATGGTAAGCGAGTTGCCAACGGAAATGTAGCGCGCAAAATTGGCCGTACCTGCTGACACCGAAGGGGCCTCAATATCGGGCTGGCAACCCGCCAGTCCCAAGCCCAACAAGCCAAGTACGGGTGCCGAACGTTTGATAAACAATTTCATATAAGCAAAGACTTAGGTCGAGTGGGAGGGATTAGAATTTGTAGTGCAGGCCGATGCCGGGGATGTACACGTTGGTGCGGTAGGTGCCCGCTACCCGGTCGGTGGTGCCGTTGTTGAGCAGGTCCTGCTGGGTCTGGGTCTGCTTGCGGAAGGCCTCAAACATGAACGACGCATCCACGCCGAGGTGGTCGGTGACCTGGTACGACAAGCCGGCCGTGCCAATGGCCCGGTCAGCATCCGGCGTTTCGGGGCCTACGTAGCCCGCACGCACGGCCGAGAAGTCATAGGCGGCGCCGGCGCGCACCGCCAGCTTGTCGCTCACTTGGTACTGGCCGCCCAGGCGGAAGGCCAGCGCATCCTGGTAGTAGCGCTTCGACGTGCTGGTGGTGTTGCCGCCCACCAGACCGGTGTTCGCATCGGTGGCGGCCCCGGCGTTGCCGTTATTGCCGCTGAACTGGAAGTCCAGGGTGCGGTAAGCGCTCCAGAACGTAAGCGAAGCATCCACGCCGATGGTTAGTTTTTCGGTGGGGTTGATGCCAATGCCCGCGCTGGCCACGGCGGGCAGCGGCAGGGTGGCGGAGAACTTATCGGCCGTAAACCCGCGGTTGATGATGGCCGCGCTGGCGCCCGTGGGCAACCCGGAGAACGTAACCGAGCCGCTTTCCACGGTGGCGTCAATCTGCGAGCGGTAGCTCACGCCCGCGCTCAGCTTGTCGGAGGGCTTGAAGAAGATGCCAGCGTTGTAGCCAAAGTGCGTTTTGGTTTTGCCGTCGAGGGTGACGTGGCCGGGGCCGGTGGGCAGCGGCAAGTCCTTCTGCAGGTTTACCGAGCCGTGGGCCAGAATCATCAGGCCCGCGCCCACGCTCAGCTGCGGCGTGATGGCGTAGGAAAAAGTGGGCTGCACGTACACCGCTTCCAGGTCAATTTCGGTGAGGGCGTAGCGGCCTTCCCACCCTTCGGCGTACTTCAGCTTGCTGCCGTAGGGCGTGTACACACCCACGCCAAATTTAAATTTCCCCTCCGCGGGGCCAAAGCTGGCGTACACGTTGAAGGGCGTTACCACGCTATTGTCCAACGAGCGCAGCTCGCCGCCGTTTTCGCTGCGGTAGCTTACCCGGCCCAAAGCGGCATTGACGCCTACCTGCACGCCGTTTTCGCGTACCATGGCCAGGGCGCCGGGGTTATAAAACATAGCAGCCTGGTCCAGCGACAAGCCCACGCCCACGCCGCCCATGCCAATATTTTTCTGCCCGCCCAGGTTCACTTGAAAGCCGCTGGCCGACGCAGCCGACGCGCTGACTAGCAGCGTGCCCCCCGCAAGGAGTAGTGTTTTTACCGTCATATAAAAAAGAAGAATTAGGTGGGTTTGATTGTGGAGGCTAAAAGTAAGGAAAAATTCAAATCATTTGTTAGGCACGCCTACCATTGATTCTATATCGCGTGCGATTTGTACACCCTGCCTGGCTTGGTACAAGCCGTTACCTTTGTGCTTATGATTCTTCGCGCCGACCACCTCATTAAAAAATACAAAGCCCGCACCGTCGTCAACGACATGTCGGTCACGGTAGAGCAAGGGGAAATCGTGGGGTTGCTCGGCCCCAACGGTGCCGGCAAAACCACCTGCTTCTACATGATGGTGGGCATGGTGAAGCCCAACGGCGGCCGCATTTTTCTCGACAGCACCGAGATAACCAACATGCCGATTTACCAGCGGGCACGGCTGGGGGTGGGCTACCTGGCCCAGGAGGCCAGCGTATTTCGCGACCTGAGCGTGGAGGAAAACATCATGGCCGTGCTCGAGATGACCAGCATGCCCAAGCCGGCCCGGCGCGACAAAGTAGAGGCCCTGCTCGACGAGTTCAGCCTAACCCACGTGCGCAAGAACCTGGGCAAGGTGCTGAGCGGCGGCGAGCGCCGCCGCACCGAAATTGCCCGCGCCCTGGCCGTCGACCCCAAATTCGTGCTGCTGGACGAGCCTTTTGCCGGCGTCGACCCCATCGCCACCGAAGAAATTCAGGGCATCGTGTCCAAGCTCAAGCACCGCAACATCGGCGTGCTCATCACCGACCACGACGTGAACGCCACCCTCAACATCGTGGACCGCGCCTACCTGCTTTTTGAAGGCAAGTTGCTCAAAGCCGGCACGGCCGAAGAGCTGGCCGGGGACGAAACCGTGCGGCGCGTATACCTGGGCAAGAACTTCGAATTGAAACGGACCATCTAAATCATCAATGAGGAATGGAGAATGAGGAGTGAAGAATTAGCTCAACCCCTGATTCTTCCTTCCTCATTCGTCTTTCTTCGTTTCCCTCTATGCTCGACCAGCTACTCGCAACCGCCGTTCAATGGGGGAGCTTGCCCCGGCTGGCCCGCATTCGGCAGCAGCCGCACGAGGTGCAGGCACGGCTGCTGCGCCAGCTGCTGGCCCGGGCGCAGGCCACCGAGTGGGGCCAGCGCTACGGGTTCCGGGAGCGCATGGCGGCGGACGACTTTGCCCAACGGGTGCCCGTGAGCACCTACGAGCAATTGTATCCGGAGCTGGAAAAGGTATTGCGCGGGCAGCCCAACGTGCTGTGGCCCGGGCGGCCCCGCTGGTTTGCCAAGTCGAGCGGCACCACCAACGCCCGCAGCAAATACATCCCCGTCACGGCCGAGGCGCTGCACGCCTGCCACTACCGCGCCGGCCGCGACATGCTGGCGCTTTCTACGCATTTTTACCCGCAGGAGCGGCTGTTGGCGGGCAAAACGCTGTCGTTGGGCGGGGCGCACCTACCCAATCCCTTTCGGCCGCAGGAGCCGGCCTCCCGCATCGGCGACGTATCGGCCCTCATCATGCAGCAGCTGCCGTGGTGGGCCGAGCAAATGCGCACGCCGCCGCTCGCCCTGGCACTACTGGACGAGTGGGAGGAGAAAATTGAGCGCATCGCGGCCCACGTCCTCACGCAGGACGTGCGCACCCTGGCCGGCGTGCCCACCTGGATGGTAGTGCTGCTGCGCCGCGTGGTGGCCCTGGCCGGTGCCGCCGACATCACGCAGGTGTGGCCCAATTTGCGGTTGTTCCTGCACGGCGCGGTCGCCTTTGGGCCCTACCGGGAGCTGTTTCGCCAGCTGATTCCGGATGTGCGCATGCGCTACCTCGAAATCTACAGCGCCTCCGAAGGCTACTTTGCCCTGCAGGACCAGCCCGATAGCGAAGACCTCTTGCTCCTGCTCGACCACGGCATCTACTACGAGTTTCTGCCCGCCGACCAGTGGGCTGCGCCCGACCCGCGCCCCGTGCCCCTGGCGGAAGTGGAGCTGCACCGGCCCTATGCCCTGGTCATCAGCACCAACGCGGGGCTGTGGCGCTACCTCGTGGGCGACACCGTGCGCTTTACCTCCCTGGCGCCGTATCGGGTGCGCATCACGGGGCGTACTAAGCACTTTCTCAATGCCTTCGGCGAAGAAGTGGTCATCGAAAATGCCGAAGCCGCCGTGGCCGCCGCCAGCCGGGCCACCGGCGCGGCCGTGCGCGACTTCACCGCCGCGCCCGTGTGGTTTGCCGTGGATAGCGCGTCGTCGCGCGGGGGCCACGAATGGGCAATCGAATTTGCCTCCGATGCTTGCCTTCCGGACCTGGCCAAGTTCGGCGCCGTTTTGGATGCCACGCTGTGCGAGCTGAACTCCGACTACGCGGCCAAGCGCCACCGCAGCCTGGCCCTGGCGCCGCCCCGGCTGCGCGCTGTGCCTGCCGGCACATTTGAGGCGTGGCTGGCCAGCCAGGGAAAGCTGGGAGGGCAGCACAAAGTGCCGCGTTTGCTCAACTCCCGCGCTGTGCTGGAGGCCGTACTGCAGTCGGCGGCAGAAGCCACAACCAGGCAAGCCTAACGCCCACTTTCCCAACAGATAGCCGCCCTGGGGAAGAAAAAAGCACTCTATTAGTCAAAAAATATATTTGACTGGACAGTTGCGGCTTTATTTGGAGAATACTTAGTAATATTACGGTAATATTCCCGCCTATGTCCTACACTGCTACTGCACCTGCTTCGAAGAAATCGGCTTATCAGCGGCCGTACAAATCCCGCCACCAGCGCCGCGAAACCGACCGGCGCAAGAGCGACGAAGCCAGCGATTACAAGTTTCTAATCCGGGTAGGCGTGGCCATTGGCCTCGTGGTGGCGCTGGCCTTGGGCATTGCTGCCAAAGGCATGGTAGGCTAAGGCGTCGCCGACGATTGGCCAGCTTAATTTGATGAAGCCTCAGCTACTGAGGCTCCAGTTGTCGCGCCGTTTATTCGTCCATTAAGCTGCCCATCAGGCCGCCCAGTACGCTGCCGCTTTCTTTTTGCGCATTGCCGCCACCCGGGGCCAGGGCGCGGATGAGCTTCTTGACCGGCATGGATTGTATCCACACCCGGCCGGTACCGCGCATGGTTGCCAGGAGCAGCCCCTCGCCGCCAAAAATCATCGATTTTAACCCGCCCGCCCGGGCCACGCTGAAATCGATGCTCGGCTCGAACGCCACGACGCAGCCGGTATCGACGCGGAGCAGCTCATTATTCAGCCGTTTCTCGATGATGGTGCCGCCGGCGTGCACGAAGGCCTTGCCGTCGCCGGTGAGCTTTTGCAGGATAAAGCCCTCGCCACCGAACAGCCCGGCCCCGAACTTCTGATTGAAGTGCAGGCTGATTTTGGTGCCCCGCGCCGCTGCCAGGAAACCGTCTTTCTGCACGATAAGGCCGTTGGGCATGTCGCCCAGGTTGATGGGGATGATGGTGCCGGGGTAGGGGGCCGAGAAGGCCACGCGGCTCTTGCCGTAGCCGCCGCGGTGCGTAAAGTGCGTGAGGAACAGCGACTCGCCCGTAATGAGCCGGGTGCCGGCCGAGAACAGCTTGCCCATCAGGCCCTGGTCGGGCTCCGAGCCATCGCCCATCTTGGTTTCGAAGGCAATGCCTTCCTCCATGTATACCATGGCCCCGGCCTCGGCAATCACAGTTTCATTCGGGTCCAGCTCAATTTCGAGTACCTGAATGTCGGAGCCGAGGATGCGGAAGTCAACGTCGTGAGAAAGCATAGGGAGCAGAAAAGAGAGTTGGGCTGAATCAAAGGTAAAAGCGCCGGGCGATTCTATATCATTTCTTCTATACACATCCCGAAAGCCACAATAATTTGGGGAAGTAGCGTTGGGTAATTATCTTAAACTAAATTTATAGTTAAACCTAACGCCTTCTAATCATGCGTCTTCAGGTGTTTCTGTTGCTTCTCTGCTCGGCACTGCTGAGCGCCTGCGCGGCTAACAATGGGCCGCGCGGATTTTGGAAGCCGAACCGTTACGACCGCAACAGCCTGGCCAAAGGGCGCTGGCGCACTTACTACGATGCCGAGAGCAAACAGCCCTTCACCACAGGGAAGTACCGGCACGGCCGCCCCGTGGGCACCTTCCGCTACTTTGACCCCACCGGGGCCCTCGACCACTCCGAGCGCTACGGCCAGGACGGCCTGTGCGAGGTAACGTACTGGCACCCCGGCGGCCAGGTAGCGCGCCGCGGCCATGCGCAGTGGGTCACGGGGAAAAAAGGAGCGCGCTTCTATTGGTACGGGCCCTGGACGAGCTTCGACGAGAACGGCCAAATCACGTCCATCCAAACCTATACCAATGGCACCATCAGCCGCGCCGAAACCTACAACTTGGGCAAGCTGACTAAGGTAGAAACCTACGCCGGCAACCAGCTAAACCGGGTAGAGCTATACGACAATGGCTTGCTAATCAAAGTGGAGACCTTCGAAAACGGCCGCCGCACTGGCTCGTCTCTCACGCTGTAGCCAGCGGTTGGGCTACCCCCGGTTGAGCTATTCGTCGGGCGGCAGGTCGGCGCGGGTTTCGGCCGCGGCGGCATCGGGGTCCAGGGGGGCTTTCTTGCGCTTGGCTTCCCGGCTGGTGCGCTTCATGAAGTCTTCCTCGGTCTCTTCCGGCTCGGGGGCGTGCTCGGCGTCGGCAATGGGAAAGGCTTCATCCTCGGTTTCGCCTTCCCCGGGCTTTTCCCCAAACTGCCCGGCGCGGTCCACCAACTTCTTGTCGCGCACGTGGCGCCCCAGAAACTGGTTGATTTGCTCGATGCTGTAGTTGGAGGTGATTTCCCCCAGCGGGTTCACCCCGATTTCAAAGCCTTCCAACTCTTTATGGACGCGGGCTTTCTTGTCGGGGTCAGTTTTTTGCTTGGGCTTGACAGGTTTTTTGGCCATGATAAGGAGAGTTGATGCAGGTACCAATCTCCACGCTTTACGCGAATAAACGGCGACGGGTGGTGTGCGGCCCGCCTTATGCCCACAAAAAAGAGGCTGACCATCGGCCAGCCTCTTTTGGTTTGCTTATCGAGCTTACCAAGCTAAGAATTAGCCCAGGGTTTTCACCGCTGTCTGCAAGCGGGCCGCTACCTCGGCCGTGCCCAGAATGGCCAACGTTTCGAAAAGGTCGGGGCCCGCGGCTCCGCCGGTTACGGCTACGCGCAAGGTCTGCAGCACCTGCCCAGGCTTCATGCCCTGGGCCTCCACGGTCTGGTTAAACAGCGCTTTCAAGCCTTCGGCGGTAGACTCGGCAGTGCCAGCCAGCGCCTCGGCGTAGGCCGTGAGGGCGGCGGCTACCTGCGGGTTCCACTTCTTGCTGACGACCTGCTCGTCGTAGCTATCCGGGGCCTGGAAGAAGTATTTGGCCTCCTGCCAGAAGTCTTTGGGGAAGCTCACCCGCTCCTTCATCACGCTCACAATTCGCTCGGCCTTGGCCTGGTCGCAGGCAATGCCGTGCTCGGCTAGGGCCGTAAGTAGGTAGGGCGCCAGCTCGGCGTCGGACTTGGCGCGCAGGTAGTGCTCGTTGTACCACTTCACCTTGTTCTGGTCGAAGCGGGCCGGCGACTTGCTCACCCGCTCGATGCTGAAGGAGGCAATCAGCTCGTCCATGGAGAAAATCTCCTGCTGCGAGCCGGGGTTCCAGCCCAGGAAGGCCAGGAAGTTGATGAAGGCTTCGGGCAGGTAACCGTCTTCGCGGTAGCCGCGGCTCACGGTGGGCTCGCCGGTTTCGCCGTCGATGCCGTGCCACTCCAATGGGAACACCGGGAAGCCGAGCTTGTCGCCGTCGCGCTTGCTGAGCTTGCCCGTGCCGTCGGGCTTGAGCAGCAGGGGCAAGTGGGCAAACTGCGGCATGGTGCTTTCCCAGCCCAGGTAGCGGTACAGCAGCACGTGCAGCGGGGCCGAGGGCAGCCACTCTTCGCCGCGAATGACGTGCGAAATTTCCATCAAATGGTCATCCACGATGTTGGCCAGGTGGTAGGTCGGCATGCCGTCCGACTTCATCAGCACTTTGTCGTCGATGGCCGAGGAGTGCACCACCACCCAGCCGCGAATCAGGTCCTGGAAGCGCACTTCTTCCTTGCGCGGCACCTTCAGGCGAATCACGTACTGCGCGCCGCTGTCGAGCAGCTGCTTCACCTCGTCCTCGGGCAGGGTGAGGGAGTTGCGCATCTGGGCGCGCGTGATGCTGTTGTACTGCGGGTTGGGCACCTTGGCGGCCTGCAGGCGGGCGCGCATGGCGTCGAGCTCCTCGGGCGTGTCGAAGGCGTAGTAGGCGTGGCCGCTGGCAATGAGCTGGTCGGCGTACTGCTTGTACATGGGCTTGCGCTCGCTCTGGCGGTAGGGCGCGTGCGGGCCGCCGGTGCCCACGCCTTCGTCAATCACGATGCCGCACCAGGCCAGGGCTTCCAAAATGTAGTTCTCGGCGCCGGGCACGAAGCGGTTCTGGTCGGTATCCTCAATGCGGAGCAACATCTTGCCGCCCAGCTTGCGGGCCAGCAAATAGTTGTAAAGTGCCGTGCGGACCCCGCCGATGTGCAGCGGCCCCGTGGGCGACGGTGCAAAACGCACCCGAACTTCTCTCTCAGTCATAACGCAAAAAAAGCGCGCTCCGTAGGCCGAAGCGCGCCACAAAGGTAACGCCAGTAGTTAGTAGCACGAAGCACTGCGTCACGAACCGTTTCGCGCTATCACCAGGAGGGCGCGTAACGACTTATTGGCCTTACTCGCCCCACGGGTACAGGTCGGGTGGCCCTTTTTCCTCGGGATGAATCGCCAGCGGGTGTAGCGCCTTGGTGCGGTCTAGGAACATAAACGCGTCGTAGCGTTCGGGTATGACCGAGGGCACGTAGTTGCCAAACTGCTCGAGCTGGGGCCGGTACACCACGCCAATGGCCCGGTGGCCCTGCGACTGCCGCAGCCCCGTTTCCTGCTTTAGTTCTGATGAGAGAAGCAAGCCGTTGGCTCCTTTCAGCTGGCGGTGCAATTGCTCTTCCCAAGAGTTGCGGATAGCAGCCGGTACCGGCATGTTTTCGAGCGGCGCGCCCCAGGCCTTGCCCGCTACCACACTGCCCTGGTAGGAGCCAAAGCCGACGCTGAAGACCTGCTCGCGGCCCAGTTGCTCGCGGGTCAGTTGGCCGATGTTCACCATGTCTTCGCGGCGCATGTCGGTGTAGCGGGCATCGCCCACGTGCGTGTTGTGGGCCCAGATGATGGCCTTGCTGTTGGGCCCGTGCAGGTTGAGCAGGCGGGTCAGGGTCTCCATCATGTGCGTGTCGCGCACGTTCCAAGACGCACCGCCGCCGCGTATCATGGCCTTGTAATAGCGTTCAGCGTTTACGGCCACCAAGGCATTCTGTTCGGCCCCGAAGGCTTGCTCGCGTTCGGGCAGGTTGGCGGGCTGGCGCTCCTGTGCTTGGTGGCGCAGGGCTTTGAGTACCGCAATTACTTCGTCCTGGCAATCTTCCGACACGAAAGCGACGGCCCGGGCGTATTCCTGCGGGTCGGTGCTGTAGGGCTCAAAGCAGTGGAAGGCCCGGCGAGCGGCGGTCACAGCCCCATCGCCTTGCTTCTCCACGTAGTGCAGCACGGCTTCCAACGACTCCCAGAGGCTGTACACATCCAGGCCGTAGAAGCCCACGCGGCGCTCCATGGGCTGGGCCTGATTGTGGCGGTGCAGCCATTCCACCAGCGCCGCAATTTCCCAGTTGCCCCACATCCAGGTGGGCCAGCGGTTGAAGGTTTGGAGCAGCTTGGCGGCCGAGCCGTGCGCCATCTGTTCCTGCTTAATAGCGGCGTTTACCTCGAAGCAGTCGGGCCAGTCGCCTTCCACGGCAATAAACTGAAACCCTTTCTCCTGAATCAGCCGCTTGCTCAAAGCCGTGCGCCACGTGTAATACTCGTGGGTGCCGTGTGACGCTTCGCCGAGCAGCACCACGCGAGCGTCGCCAATGGCCGCCAGCAGGGTATCAAGGTCGGCCGGGGAGTGCAGGGGGTGGGTGGGAAGTATCGAAGACATGGCCAAGAGCGAAATGGCGCGGGGTGCGCCACGCCTGAACAAGCCCGCCACGTGTTGCTGGAGGGGCTTGTCATGACTACGCCCTTATATGCCAATTGGTTAAGGCCGAGCATAGTCTGTGCTCGGCCTTAACCAATTGTTTGTTAGCGCTTGCTCTTCAGTACCAACTGATGCATCGAGGCACAATGGACACTGATTGCTCCCTAGTCGCGGTTTCTAAAACCGAGCCAGAGCACGAGCCCTACTAAGGTGATACCGCCTCGTATGCCCCAAGCTACTGTCGGGCCCCACTGGTCAATCCACTTCAGAAAAACATAGTGCACGTTGGGGTTGATGAGCGGCAATACCAGCGAAATGAGCCCAATAATGAGCAAGCCTAGCCCAAGTTCTTTCATGTGCCGGGAGAGTAAGAGGTGAGGGGTAAGGCAGGCAGCCGTACCCGGGTTAGTTATTATGCTTCAATTATTAAGCTCCAACTGCAATGCAGGAAATTTCTACGTCCACGTCACGTGGCAAGCGGCTCACCTCTACTGTTTCGCGGGCTGGGGCCGTGGCATCGTCAAAGTAAGACCCATACACTTGATTGATGGTGGCAAAGTTGCCCAGGTCTTTGACGAAGATGCTGCACTTTACTACATCGGTCAGGCCAAGGCCGGCGGCTGCCAGTACGGCCGTCAGGTTTTTAAGAACCTGGTGGGTCTGAGCAGCTACATCGCCATCAACCAGTAGCCCAGCGGCATCCAGGGGTATCTGGCCCGAAACGTACACGGTGTTGCCCGCACGTACGGCTTGCGAATAAGGGCCAATCGGCGCCGGGGCCTGGTCAGTAAGAATAATCTGGTGGGGCATGAGCGGAAGAGGTTAGGGTATCTTTGGCGCCAAAGTAACAACCGAAACCATGCATATTCTGGTCCTCGACGGCAACCACATAGAAACGGAGTTCCGCGCAAAGTTTGGCCCAGCACATGAGTACACATTTCTGGAAAACGCTTTGGCCGGTAGCGCGACTTCCGACGAGAATTTTCAGGAACGTGGCCAAGCCGCCATGGCCAGTGCCAATGTCGTGTTCAACTTCAGTAACTCAACTTCCCATTTTCTATTGGCGAAGCCAACGGCCGTACCGCTTTTTCAGGAGGCAACGACATCGGCGATGTACTCCCGACATCCCCAGCTTTCTGGTTTCGGTTTTTGCGGCCTGCCCACCCTGCTGAACCGTCCTCTGCTGGAGATTGCCCTCTCCGACAAGGCCGATGCCACCAAGCTAGCCGAAGTGTGCGCGGCCCTTGGCACCGACTACCGCGTAGTGGAAGACCGAGTTGGGCTGGTAACCCCGCGCGTGGTTTGCATGATTATAAACGAAGCCTGCTACACCGTGCAGGAAGGTACCGCTACCATGCAGGATGTGGACCTGGGAATGAAGCTGGGCACCAATTACCCCAAAGGCCCTTTCGCCTGGGCTAATGCCATGGGGGTGGAACGGGTCTATGCAGTACTAGAAGCCCTGTGGAACGATACCCACGACGAGCGCTACAAAATATGCCCCCTTCTGAAGCGGCAGGCGCTGCGTGGGGAGCTCTTTGCAATATAGAGTGGTCGAGAAGGCTCCATTTTGCGCCCTTAAGCATCAACTGCGTCCGGAAACCTTTTCCCGCGTCAATGGGCCGCTACTTCCGAGATGACTTGCTTCGTGCCGAAGTATTGGGCATAACCCTTTAAGAATTCCGGGTTGTCTGTTCCAACTATATCGAAGCTGTACAGTAAGTCAGGCCGGTAAGCTAAGGGTCGGATGGTTACCACCGGGGCTCCACTCTGCAGCGCCTGGTATCGGGCGCGAAGTTCGGCGTCATAGCCGGCGGCTTCGCCGTCCAGCCACTGGCGGTAGGCCCGTATCGCGTTGTTGCTGCCCTGACCCAGCATCGTCGCGCGGGTTTGCACGTTGTAGTCGGCGAAAAAGAAAAGTACCAGCATTGCGGTCCACATCGGGGAGAGCCGTCCCGTTACCAGCATCCTAAGTATAGGCGAGGGTTCACCCAAACGCGTTTGCCTGCAACACCACGTCAGCAATACCGCAAACCAACCGAGCAGAAATAGAAGGTACAGCGTTGTACGGGCTCTCAAGGGTAGTCCAGTACCGCTTGCATAATAAGCCGGGCAACTCGCCAGTGCCATTAACCCAGCCATTCCTATCGTCAATAGCCCCGCCGGAATCCGCGACAAGAGTTGCACAACCAGTTGGTCGCGCTGTTGGGCTATTCTGTGTATCCCGGGAAGCAACAGCGCGGATAGTGCCAGTAGTACGGGGTTGCCCACCCACGTCAGCAGCAGGTACCCGGTAGTAGCTGCCGAATAACACAGCGTTTTCAGGAAGCTAAACTGGCCTCCCATGCTCGCAATTCGCGCAAAGTTGCCTGGCGCTGAGAACGAAACCAAGCACCCCACAGCCGCTAGCCCAGCCAGCAGCCACACTACCCGTCCCTCTTTCAGTCGCCAGCTTACAAAGGCTGCTATTGCCAAGGCCATTAAAAAAGGCAGCGCAACGGGTTCTATTGTGCCCGCTACAGCCAGGGTTAGTACGACTAACGCCGCTAGCCAGGGCCAGGCTCCGTTGTTGGACAGTCGGGCTTTCGCATAGCGATTCAGCACCACCAACCACAAGAGCAGGAGCCAAACCGCCATTATATAGGTGTAAGCCCCCGTAAACCAGTACAATCCTTCGGCCTGTCCGGGTGCATACGCCAACCACAAACTCAGAAAGGATGCTGCTGCAATCCAACCCGCCTTGCCCGGTAACACTAGCAATTCGCTAAGGCTAAAGCGCAATACGAGTAATGTGCCGAAGATAAAAATCAAGGCAACCCACCAGTGGCTTTCCAGTCGGATATACAGCAAGGGGTTAACCAAAGCTAGCAGCACGGTAGTGGTGTAGCGTCCGGTGTGAGTGAGGTAAAAGTGTTTTTGGGCCTGCCAAAACCCCAGTTCTTTTACCGTAACCGCATCCAGATAATCATCAAGTGAAGGATGATTATAAAGAGCCAGCCCCACAAATGGCAACACAACCAAAACCAGCCCAAGCGTAATCAGAAGAGTACGGTAGCGGAGTAGTACACGCATGAAAAGGCCCATGATACTATTACTTAAATGCCTTATTTAAGTAATAGTATCATGGGCCTAGCCAATCAACAAAAATTATTCTACTGTTACCGACTTCGCCAAGTTACGTGGCTGGTCTACGTTGCAACCGCGCAGTACCGCAATATGGTAGCTCAATAACTGCAGCGGAACTACCGATACTAGGGGCATCAGGATTTCGCTGGTGTGAGGCACTTCAATTACAAACTCGGCCATAGCAGGAATTACCGTGTCGCCCTCGCTCACCACGGCGATGATGCGGCCTTTGCGCGCTTTCACCTCCTGAATATTGCTCACCACTTTCTCGTACGAGCTGTCGCGGGTAGCAATTACCACAATGGGCATGTTCTCGTCGATGAGCGCAATCGGGCCGTGCTTCATCTCCGCGGCTGGGTAGCCTTCGGCATGGATGTAGCTGATTTCCTTGAGCTTCAACGCACCTTCCAGTGCCACGGGGAAGTTATAGCCCCGGCCTAAGTAGAGGAAGTTGGTCGCATCCTTGAAAATTTCAGCAATGGCCTGAATCTCAGTGTCAAGCTCCAAGGCTTTTTCAACCTTGGAGGGAATCGTATCCAACTCCACCATCAACTCGCGCAGCTTGGTGTCGGTGATAGTGCCGCGCTTCTGTCCCATAATCATGGCCAGCAGCGTCAGCACCGTTACTTGGGCTGTAAAGGCCTTCGTAGAAGCCACCCCAATTTCGGGGCCGGCATGGGTATATGCACCGGCATCGGTGGCACGGGCAATGCTGCTGCCCACCACGTTGCATACGCCAAAAATGGTGGCGCCCTTGCTCTTAGCCAGCTCAATAGCTGCCAGCGTATCGGCCGTTTCGCCGCTTTGCGAAATGGCAATTACAATGTCACGCTCCGTGATGATGGGGTTGCGGTAGCGGAATTCCGACGCATATTCCACTTCCACCGGAATGCGGGCCAGGTCCTCAATTAGGTACTCGGCCACCAAGCCGGCGTGCCACGAGGTACCGCACGCCACAATGATGATGCGCTGGGCATTCACAAACTTTTGCTCGTAGGCCCGGATGCCGCCCATGTTCAAGTGGCCAGCTTCCAGTTCCAGGCGCCCACGCATGGAGTCCAAGATGGAGCGCGGCTGCTCGAAGATTTCCTTCAGCATGAAATGCTCATAGCCGCCTTTCTCGATGCTGTCCAGCTCCATCTCCAGCTTCTGGATGTAGGGCGTCTGGCTAACATCTTCCTTGCTGCGGATTTCCAACTGCCCATCGCGGATAACTACGATTTCGTAGTCATTCACATACACTACTTCGTTGGTGTACTCAATAATGGGAGTGGCGTCCGAAGCAATAAAGAACTCTCCTTCGCCAATACCAATCACCATTGGTGAGCCTTTGCGGGCGGCAATAAGCTGGTTAGGAGCATCCTTGCTGAGGACCACAATGGCATAAGCACCTACTACTTCATGCAGAGCCAAGCGTACGGCTTCCTCCAGCGAGCATGCATTCTCCTTCTGGATTTCCTCAATCAGGTTAACAAATACTTCGGTATCGGTATCAGAATGGAACGTGTGCCCTTGCTTCTGCAGGTGCGTTTTCAGCGCAGCGTAGTTCTCAATAATACCATTGTGAATAATGGCAATCCGCTGCGACGTAGAGTAATGCGGGTGGGCATTCTCGTCGTTGGGCTCGCCGTGCGTGGCCCAACGCGTGTGGCCCATGCCAACATTAGCATGCGTGTCTTTTTGTGCAATAAATGCTTCTAAATCACTGACTTTGCCCTTTTTCTTATAAACATTCAACTCGCCGTTGAGCAAGGCAACACCGGCTGAGTCGTAGCCACGGTATTCGAGGCGATGCAATCCTTTGAGGATAATAGGGCAGGCCTCACGATGGCCCAAATAAGCAACAATGCCGCACATGGCAGGAAGGGGTTAAGTACTTGAAATAATAATGAAGAGAGGGTGGCTGATGATTCCTTTTACGAGACACCAGCCTCGGGTTACCGCTTAGAATAGTAAACGCGCAAGCTAATGTTAGCGGCGTCGAGTACTGCTCTGTTTAGCGACAACGCAGTCGACGTGCGAATGTTCGGCACGAGCACCAGCGAAGTGGGCTGGCCCTCCAATTTATTAGCTAGGTATGCCTGCAAATAACTGGTGATTAACAGGTTGTAATAAGGCTGCGTGGTGCTGGCGTCTACCAGATTACCGATGGCCGGGTTGCTTATCCCCAGTTGATTGGTGCCATCTGCCTGCACCACCCGGTCGGAGGGCAGAAAGTTGACTATGCGCTGCAATACCTTGTTACTGGCGTCCACCTCCAAAGCGTAGATATACTGAGGATTCGGGTAAAGCGAGTTGCTAAACGGCTTTATCGGTGCCCGTAACTCGGCCCGGTTGATGGTCAGGCCAGGGGTACTGAGTAATTTGTCCAAACCTTTAAACGTCACGCGGGTACCGAGGCCAATTCCCTCCTGGACATAGCTGGTGCCGTTCAATGTAACGGAGGTAACGGCCTGCGTGGCGTCGGAAAGGGCGCTGAGCGGAGTGCCCGTCTGATTATTCTTTAGGCTGGTATAGTAGCGCGGGTCGCTGGCCCCGGCTCCACCGGCACTACTGAAGACCGGCCCGAGAAATATGGAATACGAGTTCCAGTGCCGGCGCTTGGGAGGCGCAGGCGCCGCCACGGCATCATCGTGAAAAAAGAAAGCCAGACGGGCGTTGTACGACCGCCCAAAGCTGACAATGCCCGACGAATAGCCAGCGCTTGGCTCAATGGCCAAGCCTTTCAACAGGCCGTCAAGCTGCGTCTGCGTAAAGCTGGTACCAGCACTGCGCAGCTTCGCAAAGAAGTCGGTGAAGAACGGAGAAGCAACCGCAGGCGCTGGCGCAAATGGGGCCGCGGTGGCCGCCGTGCGCAGCATTACCAAACGGAGGGTTTGGTCGGCGACAGTCTTCGTGGTTGCTGGCTTCGTAGTGGTATCCGTTACTACCTGAACGGTGCGGTCGAGGCGGCTAACCAGGTTCTGGCCCAATGCCGCGCCAATAGGCGTAACAGACTCACTGTTATAGGCCAGGCGCTCATCCAGTGGAGCTTGCAGGCTGGAGACATCGAAGCGGGCGGGCGTGGTGGAGCTGCCGTTCACGTTGTCAAACCCCATCACCAGCACCACAGAATCGAGGACGGGCGTCGTCAGCTTGGCCGGCAACGAATCGTTGGCGCTGCCGGTTACGACATTCAGGTAAGCGCGCGCCTCCGTAGTGCCGGCGACGTTGTCAGTCAGCCGGCCTACCAGGTAATGGTCTGTTTTGAGGGTTTGTACCGGGGCGATGCGCACGGTGGTCACATCCAGGAGCGGGTCCTTGTACTCGGTATACTCGGTGCTGATAGACGTGGTATCGGGCAGGTCCACGTTCAAGTCAGTGCCTTTGTCGCAGCTGGCCAGGGCCAGGGCGGCCAAAGCCACGATGGGAGCACTGCGGCTAGTTAGCCAATTCATTGTAAAGCGCTAGGTAAGAAGAATGCAGATTTTCGTCGGTGGCTACCTGGCTGAGCCGGTTGTGCAGGGCGTATTCGGTAAACATGCCATTCATGTTGTCGCTGAAGTCCTCGTCGGACCGCACTACCGTGTCGGCATATTCCATGCCCATCTTGATAAAGCCGCTGAAATCTGCCGTTTTGAGCGAAGCCAGCATCTGGTCGTCGATGTCCAGCATCTTGGCTTTCTCGAGGATGTTGCCCTCAAACTTGTCCGTGAATTCGTTATTGTAAATCGAAAACACCGACTTGGCGTCCTTGAACACCGGGTCTTTTTTGTAGGTGGTTTTCAGGTAAAGCGGAATCAGGCCCGTCATCCAGTCGCTGCAATGCACGATGTTGGGCGACCAGCCCAATTTCTTTACCGTCTCGAGCACACCTTTGCAGAAGAAAATGGCGCGCTCGTCGTTGTCGGCGTAAAACTTGTCGTTTTTGTCGACCAGGGCCGACTTGCGATGGAAATAATCTTCGTTGTCGATAAAGTAAACCTGCAGCTTGGCCGTCGGGATAGAAGCGACCTTGATAACCAAAGGCTTCTCGTCGTCACCCACGGCGATATTGATACCGGAGAGGCGCACTACTTCGTGCAACCGGTTTTTGCGCTCGTTGATAATGCCAAAACGTGGTACGAAAATGCGGATTTCGCATCCCATCTCCTGCATGCTGGCGGGGAGCCGACGCAGCATTTCAGCCACTTTCGTGGTCTGCAGAAACGGGTCAATTTCGGTGGCCGCGTAAAGGATTCGTAGCTTCGACATAAGGGATTATTGAAGAGAATGGGACAAGGCCATACTATGGGTGCACAAAATTAAACAATTTTGAGCGGAAAATCAATAAAACCTACTTTGGGGGCCCTTCCAGTTGCCTTCCTCTTTTATGCAGATACTTACTACCGCCGCCGGGTTGCAAGCTTACACGGAACAAGCTCGCCAGGCCGGCCAACGGATAGGCTTAGTGCCAACGATGGGCGCCTTACACGACGGCCACCTTCAACTGGTACAAGCAGCGCGCTCCGAATGCGACGAGGTGATTACCAGTATTTTCGTTAACCCCACGCAGTTCAATAATGCCGAGGACTTTCGGCTGTACCCCCGCGTGCCCGAAGCCGACGCGGCCCTGCTGTTACCGGCCGGCTGCACGGCTCTCTTTGTCCCTTCAGTGGCCGAAATGTACCCCCAGCCCACCGTGCTCCGGTTCGACTTTGGGGCCTTGGAGCGGGTGATGGAGGGGGCCCACCGGCCTGGTCATTTCAACGGGGTGGCCACGGTGGTGAGCAAACTTTTTCACATGGCGCGCCCCCACCGCGCTTATTTCGGCCAGAAAGATTGGCAGCAAGTAGCCGTGATTCGTCAGCTGGTCGCCGACCTGTCCTTTGACCTGGAAATCCTGGCATGCCCCACCATTCGAGAGGCCGACGGGCTGGCCATGTCTTCCCGCAACCGCCGGCTGGACCCAGCATCCCGCGCCGCCGCGCCTCTACTGCACCAGGTACTAGCCGCCGCGGCCGACCAAGTGCGGCAAGGTGTGCCCCCCGCCCAGGTGCGCGCCGAAGCAGAAGCGGCCCTGACGCGCGAGCCCCTGGTTACCCCCGAATACTTTGAGGTCGCCGACGCGCAGACTCTGCAGCCGTTGGAAGCGTACGTGGCCGGCCGGGCCGTGGTGCTGTGCCTGGCGGCCCACCTGGGTGGGGTGCGGCTTATCGACAACGTGGTAGTGGAGGCCTGAATAGGACGCTATGGCCGTTTACCTTTGTCAATTATTGATATACAGTAATTGGTCATCCTTGTATTTTTATTCTATTGAAGACCTTTCTCACGACCTTTAAATATGCGTTGCTGCTGAGTATCTCGGTGGCGCTGATGTGGTATGCAGTGCGGGGGCAAGACCTATCGCGCATAGGCCACTACATCGCTACGGCCAACTACTTCTGGCTGGCTTTGACCATGACGCTCTCGGTGTTGGGCTATTTGAGCCGCGCCTACCGGTGGCAAATGCAGCTCAAGGCTTCGCAGACCCCCGCGCCCTACTGGTCTGTGTACCATGCCATGATGGTTGGTTACTTAGCCAATCTGGTGCTCCCGCGCATGGGCGAGGTCATCCGATGCTCTGTGTTGCGGCGCACGAGCGGTGTGCCAGTGCAGGTGGCCTTGGGTACCGTTGTGACCGAGCGCGTGATTGACGTAGTCGTTCTCTTAGGGCTGCTCGGAAGCATATTGCTATTGGACTTCAACACCTTCTGGGATTTTGTGACCAAGCAACTGCTGGGGGGGAAATACGATACCCTTGCCCGCAACCGTACGCCCTTGCTTATTGCCGCCGTGGTCGGGGGCATACTGCTTCTGATGGTGGGCTATGCCCTATTTCGCAACTTGGAGCGGCTACGGCAAAATGCCTTTTTTAATAAGGCAATACTATTTATAAAAGGCTTGCTGGCAGGGGTTTTTAGTATTTTGAAGATGGAGCGCAAGGCCGTTTTCCTGCTGCATACGCTGTTTACCTGGCTGGTGTACTACCTGATGGATTACCTCGCCTTCTTCTGCTTCCCCGAAACCTATAGCCTTGACATGAGGGCGGGGCTTGCGGTGCTCACTTTCGGAGCCTTTGGCATGGCGGCACCCGTGGCGGGCGGCATCGGGCCGTTTCACGTTATGGTACAGGGCATATTGCTGGCATATGGGGTGAGCAAGGAGGCCGGCATTGCCTATGCGTTGGTGGTGCACGGTGCCCAGACATTACTGGTAGTCGTGATGGGTGGCATCAGCTTTGTTGCGGTGGCAGCTACCGATAAGGGCAATATATTAACGGAGGCAGAAGCGCTGGCGGATGAACCATTGACAACAAACAATGAGTAAATACCAATAAGGCACTGCCCAATGTGCCATTCCTAAAAAACCAGCGTGCCATGTGGACGAAAGACAAAATCATGACCCGGGAAGCCCTGCCCGCTACTCTGGCTAACTGGCGGGCGCAGGGCCGCAAAGTGGTGTTTACCAACGGCTGCTTCGACTTGCTGCACCTGGGCCATGTCGATTACCTCGAGCACGCCCGGCACCTGGGCGACGCCCTGGTGGTCGGCCTTAATACGGATGCTTCGGTGGGCGCCCTCAAGCCCGGGCGGCCCATTCAGGACGAAGAGGCGCGGGCCCGTATTCTGGCCTCGTTGGCCTTTGTCGATGCCGTGGTACTGTTTGGCGAGCCCACGCCGCTGGCCCTCATTGAGCTGGTGCAGCCCGACGTGCTGGTGAAGGGCGACGACTACGCTATTGACGGAATTGTGGGCCACGAATCTGTGTTAAATAGAGGCGGGCAAGTACTAACCGTGCCGCTGGTGCCGGGCTATAGCACCTCCCGCATCGTCGAGCGGATTCTGGGCTCGTAGAACGCGTGGCGCAGCGTGCTGGCTTGCAGCAAAGTGCCGTCGTTAAATAGCCCAATTCAGCTCAATTTTGTTTGCAGTAGCTCGCCGCAACCAACCCTAACTCTCAACACATCAACACCCATGTATCTCCTTCTCATTCTGCTCATGCTGGTCAGCTTCGGCATTCAGTGGCGGCTGCGAAGCAAGTTCAAGCAATACGCCCAGGTTGGGCTGAAATCCAACCTGTCGGGCGCCCAAGTTGCGGAGCTTATGCTCGCCGACCACGGCATTACCGATGTGCGCATCATCAGCACCCAGGGCCGCCTAACCGACCATTACAACCCCACCGATAAAACCGTGAACCTGAGCGAGGGCGTGTACGCCGAGCGCAGTGCGGCCGCGGCTGCCATTGCAGCCCACGAATGTGGCCACGCCGTGCAACATGCCACAGCCTACTCCATGCTCCAGTTTCGCTCGGCCATGGTGCCGGCCCTGAGTGCCGTGTCTACCTGGATGCCCTGGATACTGCTGGCCGGCGTGGTGATGATTAACCGCAGCCTGATTCCACTGGGCGTGGGCATTGCGCTGTTCTCGCTCACCACGCTCTTTTCGTTTGCCACGCTGCCGGTAGAGTTCGATGCCTCGCGCCGGGCCCTGGCCTGGATGGACAAGCGTGGCGTGGTAACCGCCCAGGAGCACGCCATGGCCAAGGACGCCCTCTGGTGGGCCGCCATGACCTACGTGGTAGCCGCCATTAGCTCGCTGGCCACGCTGCTGTACTACGTCAGCATCTTCATGGGGGGCAGCCGGCGCAACTAATCGAACCGACCGTTTTGCCCAAAAGCCGTTCTGGAAACAGAACGGCTTTTTTATGGCTCTGGAGGAATGGGCAAGAGACTAACGCATTACCTCAACCCAGCCCCGCAGCCGCTGGCCGGAGCGAGGATGGCGCAGCAGGTAGAAATAAATTCCGCCGGGTAGGCCTTGACCATTCCATCTGTTGTCGTAACCTTCTTTACGATAAACCAACTGGCCCCACCGGTTGTAAATTTCCAAGTGCCATTCGCTGATTTTCACGCCTTGTAGACGAAACGTCTCGTTTTTCAGGTCCCCATTGGGGGTGATGATATTCGGCACTAGGCAAGGGGTGAAGACAACCGTGTCAGCACTTGTGCACCCTTGGTAGCTGCGCACTTCCACCCAGTATTTGCCGGCGCTGGTTACCGTGAGTTGTCTATCCGTGGAGCCATCAGACCACCGCACGGTGGTGCCAAATAGCTGAGCAGGTAGCTGCAGCACCGACGAGCCCGAGCAAAGCGCGACCGTGTCGGCTGGCAAAGACACCACTGGCAACGGGGTAATCACTAAGTACCGGCTCAGCCGGTAGTACTGGCCCCTGGAAGTAGTGGAAAGCGTGACCGAAAACGTGCCGGCCGTGGGATAGGTGCGCGTGGCGTTGACGCCCTGCACGGAATCAGCTATGCCGGTGGCGGGGTCATAGAACGTCCACGTGAGCGGACCCGTACCGGTGGGGATGTCGTAGGGCGCAAACTGCACCGTGGACCCCGCGCAGGCCGTCTCTGCCATAAAATCCAGCGCTGGCGGCTGCATGCGCACAATGTTCTGGATGGATGAGATGAAGCCAGCGCCGTTTGGTAAGGGCACGCCCAGCGCCCGAAAGCTTGCTGCGCTGCCCCGTCGATTGGGCCTGTCGATAACGCCCACATGCGGCAAAGGCGAGGTGTAGATGCGCCCGTCGGGTCCGAGCTCCAGATAGTAATAGTAAAAGCCCTTCTCGAAAACCAAGCGGGAGTTCTGGATAGCCGCCACCGAGCCAGCCTGCAAGTCAAATTGCAAACACACGTTTTCATTAGCAGTGCTTGCACCTGACGCGTTGATATCAGACTCCTTCGTGTAAAGCTTTCGGGCATCGGGCGAAAACTCGAGGTCCCCTCTATATGCGCTGCTGCGCGCGGGAGCTATCTCCTGCAGGTTGGACACCTGCCCCGTGGTACTGCTAAAGTCAAATAACTCTATCGGAGCAGCGAGGCCGCCGCAGCGGGCCAGGCGCCGCCCGTCTGGTGCAAATTTCATGATGCTGAGCCGGTTGCCAACGTTGCCGACGCGACTGGCAACGGGCGCCGCACTAACACCCGCGGCGGTAACCAGAAAGCTGTAGAATGAATCGTTTGCGCCCTGCCCGTGCACCAGTACCCAGACATCGCGCCGGTTGGCGTGCTGCATGCCCGCAATGCCTTCGGTGACTTTGCCGGTGAGCGTAGGGGTTGGCAGGCGCACGTTCTGCACCGCCGTTATTCCGCCCAGGCCGCCGCGTAGCGACATGTCAACCTCCGTGTAGGTGAGCCCGCCAGCAAACTGGTTTTCGAGCGCGTCGGTGGTGAAAATGTAGTACAGTTGGGTGCTGCCCGGTTTTTTAACAATAAGGGTCCCCTTGGCTGACGATATATGCCCGCTCAATACGCCTTCGGCGCCGTTGCAGCTCGCGCACGCGTTGGTCATGCGTTGGCCTTGCCGGTCCCAAACCGTGACCCCATTCGTATAGAACAGGCGTTGGCCTTGCGCGTCGGAGATGGTTGCGTTTGCCTCCGAGACAACTACCATCGCACTGCTCTCGAACACCGGGCCGGAAGGCGTGAAGCTAAGCCCCTGCGACAAGGTAAACGCCCAGTGGTTGTTTTCGCCCTGCGCCCACGCCTGAAAACCGCCTATGAGAAGGATAACAAGCGTGCAGAGGCGCATAAGGTTAAAGTAGAGGGCTATATTGAAAAAATGCAGGTGGGCTTCAGCCAGTGAAACCAACGACAGTGCCTTTAGCCCTTGTGGCCGGACTCTTAATAGGACAAGCTAATGTAATCAGAAAGAACAGCGGGTGGTAAGTAAGCCAGAAGAGCCGCTGAACAGGCGTTCCGCGGCTCTTCTGTGGCTGAATCAGCTGTTACCCCAGCTTCTTGTACCGCACGCGCTTCGGTTCTACATCGCCGAGGCGCTTGCGCTTGGCTTCCTCGTAGTCCGTGAAGTTGCCCTCGAACCACACTACTTCTGAGTCGCCTTCGAAGGCGAGGATGTGGGTGGCCAGCCGGTCCAGGAACCAGCGGTCGTGGCTGATGATGACGGCGCAGCCGGCAAAGTTCTCCAGGGCATCTTCCAGCGCGCGAATGGCGTTCACGTCCAGGTCGTTGGTAGGTTCGTCAAGCAGCAGTAGGTTGGCGCCTTGCTTCAGGGTCATGGCCAGGTGCACGCGGTTTTTCTCGCCGCCCGATAGCATGCCGACCTTCTTCTCCTGGTCGCCGCCGCCAAAGTTGAACTTGCTCACGTAGGCGCGGGAGTTCACCGGCCGGCCGGCCAGCAGCATGGTTTCGGTGCCGCCCGTGATGGTGTCGAACACCGTCTTGTTCGGGTCCAGCGTGTCGTGCTGCTGGTCGATGTACGCCGTCTGGACCGTGGGGCCCACTTCGAAGGTGCCCGCATCGGGCTCCAGCTGGTGGGTGATGAGGCGGAACAACGTGGTTTTGCCCGCGCCGTTGGGCCCGATGATGCCCACGATGCCGCCCTGGGGTAGCGAGAAGCTCAGGTTTTCAAACAGCAGCTTGTCGCCAAAGGCTTTGGTGATGCCCTCGGCTTCAATCACCTGGGCACCCAGGCGCGGGCCATCAGGGATGAACAGCTCCAGCTTCTGCTCCTTGTCCTTGGCTTCTTCGCTGGCCAGCTTGTCGTAGTTGGCCAGGCGGGCTTTGCCTTTGCTTTGCCGGGCTTTGGGAGACATCCGTACCCAGTCCAGCTCGCGCTGCAGGGTTTTCATGCGCTTGCTTTCGGTGTTTTCCTCGCGGGCCATGCGGTCGGTTTTCTGCTCCAGCCACGACGAGTAGTTGCCCTTCCACGGAATGCCCGAGCCGCGGTCGAGTTCCAGAATCCAGCCGGCCACGTTGTCGAGGAAGTACCGGTCGTGGGTTACGGCGATGACCGTGCCTTTGTATTGCTGCAGGTGCTGCTCCAGCCAGAGCACGCTTTCGGCGTCGAGGTGGTTGGTGGGCTCGTCGAGCAGCAGCACGTCGGGCTCTTGCAGCAGCAGGCGACATAGGGCCACGCGACGCTTCTCGCCGCCCGACAGGTTGCCGATGATGGCCTCCTGCGGCGGGGTGCGCAGGGCATCCATGGCGCGCTCCAGCTTCGAGTCCAGGTTCCAGGCGTCGAGCTGGTCCAGCCGCTCCTGCACCTTGCCCTGGCGGTCAAGCAGCTTGTCAAAGTCGGCGTCTTCGGCCCCGAAGGCTTCGTTGATTTCGTCGAATTCCTTCAGCATGGACACTGTTTCGGCCACGCCTTCTTCCACTACTTCGCGCACCGTCTTGGTGGGGTCGAGCAGGGGCTCCTGCTCGAGGTAGCCCACCGAGTAGCCGGGCGAAAACACCACTTCGCCCTGAAACTGCTTGTCGACGCCGGCAATGATTTTCAGCAAACTCGACTTGCCCGAGCCGTTCAGGCCGAGCACGCCGATTTTGGCGCCGTAAAAAAACGAGAGATAAATATTCTTAAGTACTTGCTTTTGGGGCGGGTAAATTTTACTCACGCCGGCCATGCTGAAGATGATGGTCTGGTCACTCATGGGAAGGGCTGGGAAGGGGCTAATAGACGGATTGAAGACGCAAAGAACGACAGCCGGGGCTTGTGGGCCATGCCCGGGCCCGCCGGTTTTGCCCCGTCTGGCCCAGGCGGCCGTACTGGGTGGGTTCGGCATTCGGCGGCGTTCCCGGATTTGTACATCGCATCATCACCTTTTTACCGTAAACTTGTAATTCCTTCCTGTTCCACGTTTCAGCTGCACACACGTATTCTACACTCCTACCCACGAGCTTAATTTTTAGTATGGAACCAACCGACCCCTTGCTGGCCGAAGCCAAGCGCTACGGCTACGTGGAAGCCGGCGGCGTGTGGCTACGCCCAGTGCTGGGCCAGCCCGCCCGCCAAATAGGCCTGGTCAAAGAATCGGACGATGCCGCGCTGCTCTACTTTGCACAGCGTTTCGAAGCCCTGCGCGCCAAAGTTGACGCGCTGCTGGCCAAAATGGAGGCGAGCGACAACAAAGGCTCGTTTCTGATGAAGGCCCTGCACCTGAAAGAGCAGCTGCTGACTTACGACGGCCTGGGCGACTTTGCCGCCTTGCAGCGCCGCCTGACCGAGGCCGAGGAATCCATTTCTGTGACCGTGGCCCGCAACCGGGAGAAAAACCTGGCCACCAAGATTGGCTTCATTCACGAGGCCGAAGCCCTGCGCGACAGCGTGGAGTGGATTTCGGCCAGCGAGAAAGTGAAAGACCTACGCCAGGGCTGGCTCAAGACCGGCCCCGTGGACAAGGCCATGACCGACGAGCTGGAAACCCGGTTCCAAACGGCCATCCAAGAGTTCTTCGACCGCCGCAAAGCCTTCCAGTCCGACAAGAAGGCGATGACCAACCGGGTGCAGAACCGCTACCGCGAGCTCATTCAGCAAGCCGAAAACCTAAAGAATTCCGACCAGTTCGAAACCACCTCGCGCCAGCTCAAGCAGCTGCAGCAAGCCTGGCGCGAAGTGAACGGCACCCTGCCCAAAAAGCAAGCCTCCGAGCTGTGGACGCGCTTCCGGGCCGCCAACAATCATTTCTTTGAGCGGCTCAAGGTGCACATCGCGGCCCAGCAAGCCAGCGCCGGCAGCCCCGGTGCGCCAGCCTCGCCCGAGGAGTTGCTGGCCCGCAAGCGGGCCTTGGCCGAACGGGCCGAAGCCCTGATGAACATTCCCCCGCAGGAAGCCATTCACCAAGCCAAGGCGTTGCAAGCCGAATGGAAGCAGGTGGGCACGGTGCGCGGCGAAGAGTCGGACCGCATCTGGCAGCGCTTTATGGTGGCCTGCGACAAGATTTTTGAGCTGAGCGCCCTCGAGTACCACCTGCGCAAACGCGTGGGCGGCGAGCCCGCCACCTCGCCCGCCGAGCGCGCCCGCTTCCGGGCCAGCACCCTGCGCGAGCTGCTCAAAGACGACCAGCAGGAGCTGGAAGTACTGCGCGATAACCTCGACAAGCTCAGCCCCAGCGCCGCCAACGACGCCTTTCGCCAGATGCTGCAAACCAAAATCCGGTCGTTTGAGCGCAAGATTCGCACAAAAAACGACTTAATTGCCTTATTTAGCCAGCAGGCCCAAACCGCTAGCTAACCTTGCCCCGGGTTTTTCGTTGTCGTTTTCAGCGCAAATCCCGGCTTGCATTTTCGCAGGAAACTGTTACCTTCGCCAACCTTTTTTTATCCTCCTCACTATGTATTGGACACTCGAACTCGCTTCCTACTTGGAAGATGCTCCCTGGCCCGCCACCAAAGACGAACTGATTGACTTTTCTATCCGCTCGGGTGCGCCCATGGAAGTGGTTGAGAACTTGCAAGCCTTGGAAGACGACGGCCAGCCCTACGAAAACATCGAGGAAGTATGGCCCGACTACCCGACCAAGGAGGACTTCATGTTCAACGAGGACGAGTACTAGAATTAATTATGAGTTCTGAATTATGAGTTATGAGTTGAATGACGATTCGTCCTCCAAACTCATAACTCCTAATTCAGAACTCCTGACTCCTGCGCTTAGCGCAGAAAATCTGGTTGCGGGCTACCCCGGAAGGGTGCTGGTCCGCAACCTTTTTTTGTGCCTGCCCGCGCCCGCCTTCGTGGCCATCGTGGGCCACAATGGCAGCGGCAAAACCACGCTGTTTCGGGTGCTCACAGGCCAGCTGCCCTACCAGGGCAGCGTCCGGCTGTTTGGGCAGGAAGTGCGCGGCCTACGCCGGGCCGCCGCAGCCGGATTATTGGGCTATTTGCCCCAGCGTGGGCGCGTCGATTTTTCCATCTCAGCGCGGGAATTGGTGGTGATGGGCCGCTACCGCCACCACGGCCTGCTAAGTGCCTACGCCGCCACCGATTATGCCTTGGCTGATGCCGCGTTGCAGCGCGTGGGGGTAGCGCATCTGGCCCAGCGGGACTTCACCGAACTTTCGGGTGGCGAGCAGCAGCTGGTGTGGCTGGCCCAACTCATCCTGCAGGATGCGCAAGTGTACCTGCTCGACGAGCCCACCCAGCAGCTCGACGTGTACTACCGTCGCCAGGTATTCGGCCTCGTGCACGGTTGGGCAAAGGAGCAGGGCAAAACTGTGCTCTGCAGCACCCACGACCTCGACAATCTGCCGGAACTAACGGGCTACCTGCTGAACCTCTCAGAGCCGGAGCCGCAGCTACGGCCCATTTCCCCCGCCACGGTGCAGGCCGCCCGTGAGTGGTTGGAACAACCCCCGCAGTTACGCTCCGCTTAATGAGGAATTAAGAATTAGGAATGAAGGATTGGTGCGCTGTGCCCGAACTTCCTCATTCGTCATTCCGTGTGCCCGGCTTGCCGCGCAGGACTTGCGCGATGGAGCGCATGAACGGTCCCGGCGTCACCGAATTCATCACTCGTAGGTTGTCGGCCCAGGAGGTGGTTTCGTCCAGGAAGCGGAAGATGCGCTCCACGGGGTTCCGCTCGAATAGCTGCCGGAAAATGTCGCGGGTGGTTTCGCCCCGCCGCTGCATAATATCCAGAAGCAGGGTGTCGAAGAGGCGGAACTGCCACTTGTCGCCCGTTGGGTCCGCGGGCGGGTGGCCGGTGCTGGCCAGGGCCGCCACCAGCCGGGCCGACTGCTGCTGAATGCGTTTGAATGCGTAGCCCGTGCTTGGCTTGGCGCGCCCGCCGCGGGTACCCAGGTTGATAATGTGCGCCCCGCTGCGGGCTGGCAGCGGGTGGTCAGTCATAGGGATGGCACCCACTTCTTCGGCCACAACGCGGTAATCCTGCACGCCCAAAGTATGCTCCAGATACTGCCGAATGGCCCCTTCGTATTCCGCTTTGGGCAGCCGTTTGCCTGAGAACAACGTGTACTCTACCAGTGCCTTGCGCGGCGTGAAGGGCAAGACGTACATGAAGCGGGCTTCCTGGTGCTGCTCGCCCCGAAAGTCCATGAATTCCACCGTAGCCGGGTCGAACGCGTCGGCTGCCGTTTCCACTTCCCAGCCCACAAAGTGCTGCAAAAGGTAACGGTGCTTGCCCGGGACTTGCGCGATGGTGGGCGGCCGGCTGTCAAAGCCGTAGCGCGCAGTGAATTCGCCCGCGCTGCTGCTGACCCGAACGCCCTCAGTTGTGTTTTCCAGGCTTGTCACGGCGCCCCGCACGAAGGTGAATTGGCTGTTTTTTACTAGGGCTTTGCGAACGAACTGGTAGTAGTCCAGCCCGCGAATCATGCGGTAGCGGTAAGCTCCTAAGTCAATTACTTTCTCGAAGCCTGGGCTGCGGAAGGCTATCTGGCGCCATTCGTGGGCTGCAATACCATCAAATACCATCGGCGTATCGGCCCAATAGGACCAGGTGCGGTCGTTCTGGTCCTTGGCCTCGGGCTCAATGAGCAAGACCTTTTTATGGGCCAGGCGAGGCTCTTGCGCCAGGTGATAGGCCAGGCTCAGGCCCGCCGCCCCACCGCCCACAATGAGGTAGTCGTATTCGGCAGCGGTACTTGGAACGGGCATAGCGGCGGTATCAGAGAGCAAAAGTGGCGAATCAGCCCACAAAAAAAGCCGAACCTCCCGGTTCGGCTTTCCTCTCGCTTGCAAACTGGCGAGTGCCTTAGAAGTTCGGCGACAGCAGGTACTTGTGGTAGAAGTCGTCGATGATTTTCACCGCCTCGCTGGCATCATCTACAATCTGCACCAGGTTCATGTCCTCGGCCGAGATGTTTTTCTCCTCGTGCAGCATCACGTCGTTCACCCACTTAAATAGGCCGTTCCAGTAGGCCGAGCCCACCAACACGATGGGGAAACGGCTGATTTTCTTGGTTTGAATCAGCGTCATGGCCTCAAACAGTTCGTCAAGGGTGCCGAAGCCGCCAGGCATGCCCACAAACGCCTGGGCATACTTTACAAACATCACTTTCCGCACGAAGAAGTAATCGAAGTCGATGCACTTGTCCTGGTCAATGTAGATGTTGTGGGTCTGCTCGAAGGGTAGCTCAATATTAAGGCCCACCGACTTACCACCTTCCGAGCGGGCACCTTTGTTGCCAGCTTCCATGATGCCGGGGCCACCGCCCGTGATAACGCCGTAGCCGTGCCGCACCAGCTTGGCCGCGATTTCTTCGGCCATTTGGTAGTACGGATTCTCGGGCTTAGTGCGCGCCGAGCCAAAGATGCTGACGCAGGGTCCGATTTTGGACATCTTCTCGAAGCCCTCCACGAACTCCGCCATCACCTTGAAAATCTGCCAGCTGTCGGCAATCTTGATTTCGTTCCAGTCTTTGTCAACGAAGGCTTTGCGTAGGCGCTGCTCGTCTTCCACGGCCATGGCGGGCTCGCCGTTGGCCTGCTGCCGCATCTCAGTGATGGTGGTCAGCTTGTCGTCGTTGACGTTGGGCTGCTTAATGGTTTTGCCGCTGCCGGCATTCAGCAAGTCGTCGGAGACCTTGGTCTTGCTGGTTTTTGCTTTTTTCAGAGTAGACATAAATTCAGTGGGAATTCCTTCCAAAACAAAATCGCCCCGAGAAAGGGGCGACGAAAAGTAGGGCGTCAAAGATAACCAATTGTTACCAAATAAAAATGCGGGCAGCTGAAAGCATTTTGACCTGGTAAGCCAATGGAGTTATCATCTCCTGTTGAGCTAATTAACCTGCCACTGCTACCCGGGCAAGGCAAGCCGAGCAGGCCACGTAAGAAGCCAGCTCAACAGGAGGCACCTGCCAGAGGGGGATTATACCAGCTGGCGCAACGCCATCTCAAACGAGCGCTGGGCGATGCCGGTGGGCTGGCTGTTTTCCTGGTGCGTGCGCTCCAGAGCGGCCCCGATGATGCGTGAGGTATCGGCAAAGATGGCTTGGTCGGTGATTTCGGCGCCGGTTTCCATGAGGTAGGCAAACACCCGGGCCATGCCGCAGTTGGCAATAAAATCGGGAATGACGGCCGTGTGTTGGTCAGCGTATTCGCCGGTGGGGCCGAAGAAAATTTCCGGGTCGGCAAAGGGCACGTTGGCCCCGCAGCTTATCACCTTCAGGCCACCGGCGAGCAGCTGCTCCACCTGCTCCCGGGCCACCAGGCGCGACGAAGCCGCCGGGATAAATATCTCGGCCCCGATGGACCAAATCTTCTCGTTAACCTCATCGAACGAAAGCAGGTTGTCTGCGGTTAACGTATTGCCTTGGCGTGCAAGGAGTAGTGCCCGGATTTCTTCCAAGCCGAAGCCATCGGGGTTGAGCAACCCGCCAGACCGGTCAATGATGCCCACGATGCGGGCACCCTGCTCGGCCAGGTAATAAGCCGCGGCGGCGCCCACGTTGCCCCAGCCCTGCACAATGGCGCGCTGCCCGCGTACACTGCTGCCCGCCCAGAGGCGGTAGTAGTGGCGCACGGCCTCGGCCACGCCGTAGCCGGTGATGAGGTCGGCCACGGTGTATTTGCGAGCCAGGTTAGGAGAAAAACTGGCGTCTTCTACCACTTTTACCACGCCCTGCCGGAGCTGCCCCAGTTTCTGTATTTTTTGAGGTTCGGTGGCGTGGTAATGACCAGTGACAACTCCTTCCTGAGGATGCCAAAGGCCGTACTCCTCGGTGATGGGAATAACCTCGTGTATTTCATCAATATTAAGGTCACCACCAGTGCCATAATAGTTCTTCAACAAGGGGAAAACCGCCCGGTACCACCGCTCCAATACGCCCCGCTTGCGCGGGTCCTGCGGGTCGAAATTGATGCCAGACTTTGCCCCTCCAATTGCCGGCCCCGACACCGTGAATTTTACTTCCATCGTTTTTGCCAGGCTCTCCACTTCGCGCTTATCTAGGCCCTTGCGCATGCGCGTGCCCCCGCCGGCCGCCCCGCCGCGCAGGGAATTGATAACTACCCAACCTTCGGCGTCGGTCTCCGAATCTTTCCATTCAAAAACAATTTCCGGGCGTTTGTTTTCAAATTTGGTCAGCAGGTCAAGCATCAGGCAGTTGGGCAAAAGAATGCCTGCCAATAAAAGCAGGAACGCAAAGGTAGACAGAAACCGTACGGCGGAGGCGGCCTAAAAATTGCACTTTTACTACAAGCCGAACGGGTAAATACTTAAGTATCGTTGAACTAAGTGAACTATTTCTGCCTGATTTGCACCATACTAAGGAACTACCACAGGAACGCAAACGTATTGTTCTTATTATACCCTTTCATATCTACCCTTACATCATTACTCTTTCATTACCCTTTTTTCTTTTCACCCATGAAACCATTGCATTCGCGTGTAGAAGCGCAACAGTTGGACCGTGCCGCGGCTATGCTCAAGGTTCTCTCGCACCCAAAACGGTTGGCTATCGTTGATTTACTTGGCAAGACCAAGGGCAAAGACAGCCAAATGTCCGTAACTGATATTTACCAGGCTCTCGACCTTCCCCAGGCCATTGCCTCCCAGCATCTCATCACCCTCAAAGACCGGGGTGTATTGAAGTCGAGTAAGATTGGCACCAAGATTTATTACTCCCTGGCCGTGCCCCAGCTGCTCAAGGTGATTGACACCCTGGAAGATTATTCCGGCAAACTCTAATTCCGATATCCAGAAGGTAGTGGCGTAGGCTACCCCGCGAAGGAGGCTGTTTCGAAAGAAGCAGCCTTTTTTTATGCCGGCGGTGCGGCGCTGAACGCCGCGTGCAGGGCCAGCACTTGCGGCAGCAGCGGCTGCACATCGTCGTTCGTCAGCACGTAGTCGGCGCGGGCTACCTTCTCCTCCTCGCTGAGCTGCTTGCCCATGATGGCTTCCACGTCGGTGGCCGAGCGGTGCGGGTCGCGGCGGAGCACCCGGGCGGCACGCACAGCCAGCGGCGCATACACTGTAATGATGCGGTCAAGCTGCTTGTAAGAACCGGCTTCGAAAAGCAGAGCGGCTTCCTTGAGCACGTAGGCGTGGCCCGCCTGCTGCTGGGCCATGGCCCACCGCTCAAAATCGGTGCCCACGTGCGGGTGCACCAGGGCGTTGAGCTGAGCCAGCAGGGCGGGGCTGCGAAACACGGTGCCGGCCAGCACGGGTCGGTTCAGGCGGCCGGTGGCATCGTAGGTATCGGGGCCAAAGGCAGCGCTCAGCTGCTGGCGCAGTTCTGCGTCGTTTTCCATCAGCCACCGGGCCCGGGTGTCGGCATCGTAAGTAGGCACCCCCAGCGCCTGAAACAAGCGGCTGACGATGCTCTTGCCCGAGCCGATGCCGCCCGTAATGCCAATGCGCAGCATAATAATCAGTGAGTGGGTGAGGCCGAGCGGCGGTGCCGGCCACGCGCGGGGGGCGAGGTGCGCGGCAAAAGGCGCATGCGGACCACCGACGTGGAAGCGCGTATCCTTGCCGGCGCCTGCAGCGGTAGTTCGATTTCTTCGTCGCGGCCGTTGGCCGAGTTGGCGGGCATGGCTACGGGGTAGGGGGCGGGCAATGCATTTACCAGGCTGGCGGGCCCCCGGAAGGTAACCGTGGCCGGAGTGAACTGTGCCGTATAGCGCCGGGCCGAATCCGAAGGTAGCCCAAGCGGGAGCTGGCGGGTCGCGTAGCGGTCGAAGGTGAGGCGTAGGGTATCGCCGGCCGACTCGTTCACTTGCAGGCCTTCCAGCGCAAGCTGCAGGCCGCGGCGCCAGGCATCGGCGGGCAGGTAGCGGGTACCGGGCAGCGGTACGGGCCGCAAGTCGGCGGGGTGCGTGCCCCAGCCTAAGTTAGCCCGCAGCAAGCGCCAGCCCTGCCCCGTGACAGATACCGGCAGGGCCTCCGGCAGCGGGCGCAGCGGCACGTAGTGCACAGAGTCGTAATGCCACGCCAGCGGCAGGTTGAGCCGGGTGGTGTAGGTCTTGTTTAAGGCATTCATTTGCCAGAAGACCCCTGCCGCGAGGAGGCACGCTGTTATGGCCCGGTAGAAACTGGGCTCCTGGCCTGCGAAAGGGCGCACAAACCAGCTCACCAGCCGGCCGGCCCGGTTCAGCGGCCCGTCCATGGCTAGGTGGTGGCGATGCCGTCGGAGCCGGAGCTGGTCTTGTTGCCCACTTCGCGGGCAATGGCCGAACGGTCGAAGCGCAGCTTGGTGCCACGGTCTACTTCCACCACCACGGTGTCGTCGGTCAGGTCAACCACCAGCCCGTGCAGGCCACCAATGGTGACAATGCGCGACCCTTTGGCCAAGGACTGGCGGAAGGCCTTGGCATCGGCCGTGCGCTTCTGCTGGGGCCGAATCATGAAGAAATACACCACCAGGCCAATGGCAATCGGAAAGAGTAGCTGTGTAAAATCCATTCCTCCGGCGGCTTGCAGTAATAAGGTCAAAAACATGGCGTTGAGCGAATTGGGCTAGAGAGGGTTGGCGCCTTTGGCAGCGTCGAGCACGTTGCCTTTGATAAGAATGGTGGTGATGTTGGGCTGGGTATTGGCCCGCACCGCTACCTGCTTGCTGATGATGCCGTGCTTGCCGCGGCTGTCAAACTGCACTTCCATGGTGCCCTGGCCGCCGGGGAGCACGGGGGCCTTGGTCCAGCTGGGCGTGGTGCACCCGCAGGAGGCGGTGGCGTCTTCAATCAGCAGCGGCGACTTGCCGGTGTTGGTGAAGGTGAAGGTATGGTGCACTTTGCTATCGGCCTTGATGTCGCCGAAATCGAACTCCGCCTCCGTGAATTTCATCACCGGCGCGTTGGGGTTGGGCGCTTCGTTTTCGCTCACCACGTTGGGGTTGTCAATCGTGGGGTTGGCCGCCGCATCGGAAGCAGCGTTGGCCGCGGCGTTCATGCCTTCGGTGCCTACTTCAGCGGTTTTGTCGCGGTTGCAGGCCGTAAGCAGCAGAGCTGCAGCAAGGATAATCTGGTATTTCATGCAAGGAAAAACGCGCCGCGGCACGTTTCAATAATGGACTTAGTAGTGATTGGATGCCTGCAGCAACAAGCTGTTGTACAGGAGAGTGCCCGCAGTCGCGCCTTTAGCGGGCGGCCACGGGCACCTCGCAGTGGTACTGCTACAGCTTGGCGATGATGTTCTGGGCGAACTGGCTGGTACTGGCGTTGCCGCCGAGGTCGCCGGTGCACTCTTCCTGGTGCAGCAGGGTGCTTTCCAGGGCCCGCTCAATCTGGTCGGCCTTGGCGTGCTCGCCGAGGTAGTGCAGCATCATCAGGGCCGAGCGGAGCAGGGCGGTGGGGTTGGCTTTGCCCTGGCCGGCAATGTCGGGTGCCGAGCCGTGCACGGCCTCAAACACGGCCATGTCGTCGCCGATGTTGGCACCGGCTACCACGCCCAAGCCGCCCACCAGGCCTGCGCACAGGTCGGAGAGGATGTCGCCAAACAAGTTGGTGGTCACCACCACGTCGAACTGCTCGGGCTTATTCACGAGCTGCATGCACATGTTGTCGATGATTTTATCCTCGAACACAATCTGCGGAAACTCAGTCGCGGCTTCTTTGCAGGCGTTGAGCATCAGCGTGCCCGCCATCTTCAGGATGTTGGCTTTGTGGGCCAGGGTTACCTTCTTGCGGCCGTGCTTAGCAGCATAGGCAAAGGCCGCGCGGCAGATTTTGCGGGAGCCCGCCACCGTAATGCGGTTGAAGGAGTCGGCAATGCCCAGGCGCTCGTCGTATACCTCCAGGCCCGAATACAGGCCCTCGGTATTTTCGCGGAACAGCACCAGGTCGATGCCTTCGTACCGCGTCTTAATGCCCGCAGTAGTTTTGCTGGGCCGCACATTCTGGTAGAGGTCGTACTTCTGGCGCAGCGTCACGTTGATGCTGCGGAAGCCTTTGCCCACCGGGGTGGTAATTGGGCCTTTGAGGGCCACCTTATTCTTTTCCAGCGACTTGAGCAGCGAGGTGGGAATCAACTCGCCGGATTGGTCGAACGTGGTCTGGCCGGCGTTCTGCTCTTCCCATTGCACGGGCACCTGCGCCGCGGCAAAAATGTCGGTTACTGCTTTGGTGATTTCGGGGCCAATGCCGTCGCCGGGAATAAGGGTTACTAAGTGCATTCTTTTTGGAGTGACTGAGCGGCTGAGCGCCTGAGTGTGAGGGGCAAACGAATGATTCTTCGTCAGCTCACTCAGGCACTCAGCCGCTCAGTCACTCGTTTAAAATTAAGCGCCCTTGCGGGAGTTGATTTGGTTGATGAGTTGGTCAACGTCGCCGAGCAACTGCTCAGCTTTCGATTTGGCATCGGAAATGACGCGCTGGCCTTCGCTTTTGGCCGAGGAGGGGCCAGCGGCGGCTTCGCGGCTGGTTACCAGGCTGTCGGTGAGGTCGGCGAGCACGGAGCGGTATTTCTCCAACTGGTAGCTGAGCCAGGAGCGGGTTTCGGTGCCGGTTTCGGGGGCATAGAGCAAGCCAAGGGCTGCGCCGGTGAGGGCGCCGCCCGCGAAGCACAGGATGCCGGTGGTGGTTTTGCTGGCCATGGTCGTCGGAATGAGGAAGAAAGGTGGAAGAAGGTTCGGGCTTGAGTACGGGAAAACGCGTCAGTAGATACAAAGGTGGCCAAAGCCGCCCAATCCGCAGCTAGCCGCCGCGGGTTCGTCCGTGCCAAGGCCCGGCCGCCGGCTACTGGTTGTCGAGTAGCCCCCGGCCCGATTTGCGAATGTCGCCACTGGCCGCCAAATCCTGCGCCAGCTTATCCAGAATACCGTTTACAAACTGCTTACTCTTCGGCGTGCTATAAAGTTTACTAATTTCAATGTATTCATTGATAGTAACTTTCACAGGAATGCCCCGGAAGAGCTGCATTTCGGTAAGGGCCATTTTCAGGATGATTTTATCCAGCAGCGCCA
This sequence comes from Hymenobacter plasmatis, assembly GCF_020711255.1. Lineage (GTDB taxonomy): Bacteria > Bacteroidota > Bacteroidia > Cytophagales > Hymenobacteraceae > Hymenobacter. The sequence goes on along the minus strand of NZ_JAJFAW010000011.1, from coordinate 16,862 downwards.
CCCGTTCCACGTCCCAGTTTTGCACGGAACCGGCAATGAGCTTCTCCATTTTGTCGTCCTCCACCAGGGTCTGCTTGTACAGCGTCTCGGCGAATTCCCGGTCGTCGGCCCAGTTGGCCGAGAGGTTCATCAGTTCCTGCTTTTCGTCGGCCGCGTAGGGCAGCATCTTTAGGGTCTTAAGCACCAGGTTGCGCACGATGGGCCGGTTTTCCTCCCAGTTCAGGTCGTCGGACTCCAGCTGGCGCGGCAGGGCTTCGCCTTTGAATACATAGTCCTTGTAAATGGTCCGCAGGATTTCCATGTCGGCGTCGTAATCCAGCTCAGGCGCATCGGTCGGCTTGGCCGCCAAGTACTCGCGGAGTGGGCCGTCGGCCTTCATTTCCTGCCAGGCGGCCCGCAGGGCTTCTACTTCCTCGGTACCTTCCCAGGCCAGCTTGCGCCGAATGGTCAGGTCCTGGAGCTGCTCGTTGGCCATGAGCTTCGCAATGGCCGCGTTCTGGTGCAGGCGGTTGGCATCCAGGGCGTCCTCGCGGGGGCCCAGGCGGCGGCGCTCTTCGCGGCTTTGCTCTTCCTCAATCACGCCCAGCAGGGCCGCGGGCAAGTTGAGCAAGTGCAGGTACTGGTCGTGAATGCTTTCGGCGCCGGCCAGCAGCTGGCCCCCGAAGAAGGCCGCGTCTTTCTTGACCTGAGCTTCGAAGTAGCTGATGGCATCGGCCACGGCCGCGTCCACGGCTTTGTCGTCGGTCTTTTCGGGCTGGGTGCCCGTTTTGTACCACTCGCGCAGTTGGGCTTCGCCCAGCTTGCGCTGGCCTTCCAGCTGGCGCCGGTCCGGGGCTTCCTTGGCCGTCAAGTCGGGCTCAAATGCAGCCGCAATGCGGTCCTGTGCCAGCAGCAAATCGGCTCCCACCGCCTGGTGGTAGGAGTAAAGGGACTGCATGACTTTGATACGAAGGAGGCGGCGGTTAAGCATAGTGGTCTGGAGAAGCTAGGGGTTAGAAGCTAGGAGCTAGAAGAAGAGCAGAACCAATATTCTAACTCCTGACTTCTAGCTCCCAGCTCCTCAAAAGAAATTAATAGGTTGACTTCACCTTGCCCACGCTGGCGATGCGCTCCTTGGCCTGCTTGATAGCGGCGGCTTGGGGGTGCGTGCCTTCTTCTTCGGCTTTCGCCAAAACCTGGAGGGTGTAGTCGTAAATTTTTTCGGTTTGGGTGAGGGCGCCCTGGCGGCTGGTGCCCACCACCTCGGAATATACATTGATAAGGCCGCCCGCGTTGATGAGGAAGTCGGGGGCGTAAACGATGCCGCGGCGGACCAGCTCAGGCCCGTGCTGGTTTTCCACCTTGAGCTGGTTGTTGGCGCAGCCGGCCACTACGCGGGCCTTCAGTCGCGGAATGGTGTCGTCGTTCAGGGTAGCTCCCAGCGCGCACGGCGAGTAGATGTCCATTTGCTGGTCATAAATCTCATCCAGGCCCACAGCCGTCGCGCCGAAGCGGGCGGCGGCTTCCAGGGCCCGGTCCTCGTAGTAGTCGGTCACGATGAGCTTGGCACCTTCTTTCTGCAGGTACTCGAGCAGGTAGGTGCCCACGTGGCCCACGCCCTGCACGCCAATGCGCTTGTCTTTGAGGCTATCCGAACCGAACGCCTTTTTGGCGGCGGCTTTCATGCCCATGTAGGTGCCGAAGGCCGTCACCGGCGAGGGGTCGCCGGAGCCGCCCATGCTCTCGGGTAGGCCCGCTACGTGCTTGGTTTCCATACGGATGTACTCCATGTCCTTGGTGGTCATGTTCACGTCCTCGGCCGTGATGTACTTGCCGTTCAGGTTCTTTACGAAGCGGCCAAACTTGCGCAGCAGGGCTTCGGTCTTCAGGGTTTTGGCGTCGCCAATGATGACGGCCTTGCCGCCGCCCAGGTTCAGGCCCGAGATGGCCGCTTTGTAGGTCATGCCGCGCGAGAGGCGGAGCACGTCGTTCAGCGCTTCCATGTCGCTGGCGTAGTGCCACATGCGGGTGCCGCCCAGGGCCGGTCCCAGCACGGTATTGTGGATGCCGATAATGGCCTTCAGGCCCGTCTCGTGGTCGTGGCAAAACACGACCTGCTCGTGCTGGTGTTCGGCAATTTGACCGAAAATGGCTTCGGGAGCCAGGGTTTGGGCTTCAATCATGTGGGGTAATTGAAAGTGGTGGGAATTTAGGGTTGGGAAGAGTGTGGCGTAACTTTGTTAGGTTCTTATACGGAGAAGCCGGCCCGTCATGCCGCGCGCCGCGAAGCATCTCTACTGCGTAAGCAATTGAATTAGCTCAACGAAGCCGATAAGGTACTTTTCGGCGCGCGGCATGACGTTCTGACTTCTCTTTCAGGCCGCAAAAGTACCCCTATTTTCCCATACCGGTCTCTTTCCCACCCAGCCTGTGCGCGCACTTTCCGCCGTTAACCCCTTCATCTTTCGCTACAAATGGCACTTCCTTGCCGGGGTGCTTTTCGTGGCGCTGAGCACCTTGCTGGCCATTTTTCCGGCTCAACTGGTGCGCTACGCCTTCGATTTGGTGAACGAAGGCATCGACCTTTACCACCTCTACGCCGGCACCCGGGCCCAGAGCAGCGTGTACCAGCTGTTTGGGCGCAACGTGCTGTTCTATGGCGTGCTCATTATCGTCCTGGCGCTGCTGCGCGGCATCTTTCTTTTCTTCATGCGCCAGACGCTCATCGTAATGTCGCGGCACATCGAAAACGACCAGAAGAACCAGATTTACCAGCACTACCAGTCGTTGCCGCTCAGCTTCTACCGCCGCCACAGCACCGGCGACTTGATGTCGCGCATTTCGGAGGACGTGAGCCGTGTGCGCATGTACCTCGGGCCGGCCATCATGTATTTTCTGCAGCTGGTGCTGCTGTTCCTGCTCATCGTGCCGCTCATGCTCATGGTGAACGTGAAGCTGACGCTGTATACCCTGCTGCCGCTGCCGGTGCTGTCGGTCAGCATTTTCTACGTCAACAACTTAATTGAGCGGAAGTCCGACGAGATTCAGAAAGCCCTGTCCGGCATGACCACCTTTGTGCAGGAGGCCTTTTCGGGCATTCGGGTGCTCAAGTCCTTTGTGCGGGAAGCCGATTCGCACGCGCAGTTTGCCGCGGCCAGCAACGAGTACAAGGAAAAGTCGCTGAGTCTGAACTTCGTCAACTCGCTGTTCTTCCCGCTCATCCTGTTCCTCATTGGGCTGAGCACACTCATTACGGTGTGGGTGGGCGGCCAGGAGGTTATCCGGGGCACCATCACCACGGGCACCATTGCCGAGTTCCTGATTTACGTAAACCTGCTGACCTGGCCGGTCACGGCGTTGGGCTGGACGTCGTCGTTGGTGCAGCGGGCCGAGGCCTCGCAGGCGCGCATCAACGAGTTTCTGGACCAGAAAACCGACATCGTTTCGCGTCAGAACGTGCAGCGCGAACTGGTAGGCGACATCGTGTTTGACCACGTTTCCTTCACCTACCCCGATACCGGCATTCAGGCCCTCAAAGACGTGAGCTTCCGCGTACGGCCGGGCCAGACGCTGGCCGTTATCGGCAACACCGGCTCGGGCAAAAGCACGGTAGCCGCGCTGCTTTGCCGCTTGTACGATGTATCGGCCGGCGGCATCAGCGTCGATGGCACCGACGTGCGGGACTATTCCCTCCAGGCACTGCGCGGCCAGATTGGCTACGTGCCGCAGGATGTATTCCTGTTTTCCGATTCCATCCGCAACAACATCAACTTCGGGCTCGACCAGCCCAACGAAGCGCGCATGCTGCAAGCGGCCAAGGATGCCGACGTGTATGAGAACATCCTGGCGTTCCCGGAGGGCTTCGACACCAAAGTAGGGGAGCGGGGCATCACGCTCTCCGGCGGCCAGAAGCAGCGCGTGAGCATGGCCCGCGCTCTGGTGAAAGAGCCCAAAATTCTGATTCTGGACGACTCGCTCTCGGCCGTGGACACCAAGACCGAGAATGCCATCCTAGGCAGCCTGCAGCGCATCATGGCCCAGCGCACCAGCCTCATTATCTCGCACCGCGTGAGCTCGGTGAAGCTGGCCGATGAAATTCTGGTGCTCGACGACGGCGTGATTGTGCAGCACGGCACCCACGAGGCCCTGATGGCCGATGCCAACGGCTTGTACCGGGCACTTTACGAACGCCAGCTGCAAACGGAGGAAGCATAGCGCCGGCTCCAAGAGTCCGCAAATAGAACAGTCCTTGGCGGACGCCCGTGTCCGCGCCCCAATCCCATGAACCAGCGCATCGCCCACGTCACCCTCCTCGTGCGCAACTACAACGAGGCCATCGCCTTCTATACCACCGTGCTGGGCTTTGCCCTAGTCGCTGACCAGGATATGGGCGGGGGCAAGCGCTGGGTAGTGGTAGCGCCGCCTGGCCCTGCCGGCTGTGCGCTGCTGCTGGCCGAAGCCAAAACCGAAGAGGAAAAGCGCGGCGTGGGCCAGCAGGGAGCAGGCCGCGTCTGGCTGTTTCTGCACACCGACGATTTCTGGCGCGACTACGCCGTGCTACAAGCCCGCGGCCTGCGCTTCCTCGAAACGCCCCGCAGCGAAGCCTACGGCCATGTCGCTGTATTCGAAGACCTGTACGGCAATAAGTGGGACCTGCTTGAGCCGTTGGGCTAAGTCCCGGTTGTAATTAGGGTTGGTCCTTGCGCGCCCAATAAAAAAGCGCCCCGGCAACTGCTGCCGGAGCGCTTTTTTATTGGGGTAAACCACCCGGAAGGGGCACCCGGGTTACTCAGGTTGGGCTTCGGGCCTATTGCCCAATCATAACCCGGCGGGTGCCGGTTTTTTCGTAGGCGGTGCAATGCACGATGTACGCACCGGCCGGCAGCTGGCTCACGTTGAGCACTGCGGCGGTCTGGCCGTTCATCATGGTGTGCGTAATCACGGGCCGGCCGCCCACGTCGGTAACTTCCACGCGGGTGGGGCCGGGGTTATCGGTCTTCACGGTGAGGTGGCCCGCCGCAGATTCGGCCTTTATCTTGATGGCGTTGGGATTAGCCGCGGGCGTCTCGGGAGCAGGCGCGATGCGGGAGGCGTTGGCCACTGGAGCGGTAGCAGCGGTCTTAGCCGGGGCAGCCACTACGCCGCTGGGCAAGATGGCTTCCTGAGCAGATTCGGGGACGGGGGCAGCGGCGGGAGTGGCAGCAGCAGGCGCCGGTGTTCCCTGAGCCCAAGCGGCGGCCGGCAGCAGCATGCCAGCGAGTAGAAGTAGTAATAGATGTTTCATAAATCAGTATACGAATTGACGAGTTTAAAATTGCTAGCGTAAAGCTAATAAATTCTCGGACTCGTAAGCGCCTACGGTTGAGCAAGGCACGTGCCAAGGATGCCGGCTTTGAGAAGTTGACAAACTTTATTTGCCCTCAGCTTGCACCAAACCCCAAAAAGCTCTTACCTTTGTCGCTCCAATACCAATCGGGGTGTAGCGTAGCCTGGTATCGCGCCAGCATGGGGTGCTGGAGGTCGTAGGTTCGAATCCTGCCACTCCGACGGAAGAGCAGCCGCTCTCAGAAGCCTCCGAACTTACGGGTTCGGAGGCTTTTTTCGGCCGCTAAATTGGAAATAGAAACAGGCCGCCCCATCGGCCTGCTTTCGGGGTGTAGCGCAGCCCGGTAGCGCGCGTCGTTCGGGACGACGAGGCCGTAGGTTCGAATCCTGCCACCCCGACACAAAGAGCGTCACCAACAAAAAGCCCGCTGAACCATCGTTCAGCGGGCTTTTTGTTGGTGACGCTCTTTGTGGCTGTTCTCACTGGAAGCCTGCCTGCCGGCAACACACCCCCAGCGGAAAGGCCTCCGCGTTTAGCTCCATTGCGGGTTCCTTTTGTAGCGGGCCTGGCTGGAGGGGCGGCGCTTGCCGTTGTTCTGGCTCAGCAGCACCACGGTGCCGCCAACCACGGCCGCCAAGGTGGCCATTTTCAGTATCAGGCTTTTCTTGTCGTATTTCCATTGGGCTTTGTAGCCCTTTTCGGCAAAAATATTGGGCACGGTGCCATGGGCAAAGTCATCCAAAATGCCTTCCACCACATTCACCTTGTCGGCCATTAGCAGGGGCAGCCAGTGCAAGTACTCGTTTTCACTGTACTTAAACGCGAACCGGCGAATCATCCCGCTTAGGCCGCTTGGTGGTACGGAATTGCCAACCACGGCCGTGTAGTCGGGCCGCTCGATGGAGTGTAGCACCTCGCGGTCGAGGACCTGTTGGGTGGGCCGTACCCAGGAGCGGCCGTCGTGTTCTTCGCCGGTCCGGTGCCGGTTCGGATAGGTGGGTTCGTTTTTGGGGTCGGCATCGATGCCCCAGCCGGGGATGTGGGCAAAGTCTTGAGCTGTCTTTTTCATGATGCGCGGCTTAGCTATTGGCGGTTGGGGGAATGAGCACAGGCTTGATGCAATTGTCAAGCTTGGCCGAGAAAATGCGGTAGCCGTCGGCCACGTCCTCAAGCGGGATTCGGTGCGTAATCAGCTCGCTGGGTTTGAGGATGCCCTTCATGACGTGGTCAATCAGGCGGGGCAGGTGGCGCTTCACCGAGGCCTGGTTGCCGCGCATGGTAATGCCCTTGTTTATCATGTTGCCAATGGGCACCAGGTTATCGGTGGGGCCGTACACGCCCACAATGGATACCACGCCGCCTTTGCGCACCGAGTTGATGGCCCAGTGCAGTGCCGTGGCCGAGCCGGCCTGCAGCAGCAGCTTGCGCCCGGTGATGGTTTGCATGGCATTGCCGGCGGCCTCGGCCCCCACGGCGTCGATGCAGGCGTCGGCGCCAATCCAATCGGTCTGTTTCTTAATGAACATAACCGGGTCTTCCATGTCGCTTTCGAAGTTGTAGGCTTCGCACTTGGCGAAATTCTTGGCGAATTCAAGTCGGTAGTCTTCTTTGTCGATGATGATGACGCGGCCCGCGCCGAACAGCCAGCAGCACCGCGCCGCCATGATGCCCACCGGGCCCGCGCCAAACACTACCACCGTGTCGCCGGGCTGAATGCCGGCCATTTCGGCGGCCTGGTAGCCGGTCGGGGTGATGTCGGTGAGCAGCACGGCATCGTCGAGGCTCATGCCTTCCGGAATCAGCGTGGGACCGAAGTTGGCGTAGGGCACCCGCGCGTACTCGGCCTGGCCACCGTTGTGGCCGCCCCCCGTGTGCGCATACCCTAAGAAGCCGCCCACGGCCGTGGCCTCGGAGTTGGATTCGTGGCAGTTGCCGAACATGCCCTGCTTACAGAAAATACAGCGCCCGCAGGCAATGTTGAACGGCACCATTACCCGGTCGCCCACTTTTACATTGGTTACCTCGGAGCCGATTTCCACGATTTCGCCAACAAATTCATGCCCAAACGTCATTCCGACACGGGTATCCGGCACGTTGCCGTTGTACAGGTGCAGGTCAGACCCGCAAATACAGGTGCGCAGTATCCGGACAATTGCATCCTCGGGATGCAAAATTTCGGGCATGGGCTTTTGAACAGCGCGGACCCTTTTCGGGCCCCTGAAATCCATTGCTAGCATAATACTTATCCTTTAGGGTTAGGGGGTGCCACGTACTTCCAATTGCAGCTTTTCCATGCTTGACCGGGAGTGCAGTTGCCTTTAAGTGCTCGTGGAATTAGCCCTAAGCTGTACTTGGCTAAATATTTTAAGTTTCTAAATCTCCTCTAATAGGATTTAATTAGGTGTTTATACTTGTTATTTACAAAGCCATATCCGTATTAACACTAGGCCGGCTTCCCCACTCCAGGGTGCTCGATTGGGCGGGTGGTTCTGCATAGGAAAAAAAGCTGCCCTATAAGGGCTGTCGGCGTAGGGCACCAGCAATTGAGTGAGGGTAATACATGGGCCACTGGTTTCACTGCGCGGCCCTCGGGCTTACTTTGGACGCTGTATAAATTGCTGCTTAATAGTATAATGCGGTGTGGCAAGGCATAGCAGATTCTGCTTAGCGTTCCGCTTTGCGCGTGGCCTATACCTTTACGGCTTCACGCATTCTACTATTTATTCAAATGAAGAAGTTTCTCCTCCTCGCACTGCTGGCTGCAAGCGCCGGCGCTGTACAGGCGCAAAGCATCGCCGCGGGTACCATCTCGCTGGGCGGCAACGTAGGCTACAGCCGGAACACCAGCAAAAGCAGCAACACGCAGAACGGCAGCGCTTCTTCGCAGGAAACCACGAGCAGCCAGTTTACCTTCTCGCCTTCGGTGGGCTATTTCCTGGCCGATAACCTGGCCGTGGGGGTTAGCCTGGGCTACGTGGCTGCCCGCCGGCCGTACACCACCTACTCGCCGGCACCGGCAACGGTGCGGGCCGAACTAGACCCCGCCACTACTCTGCGGGTGGGGCCCTACGTGCAGTACTACAAGATGATAAGTGAGCAGTTCGGCGTGTTGGGCACGCTAGGGGCGGGGTACCAGGTAGCCAAGGACTACGCGTACGGCAGTAACAGCGGCAATGCCACGATTATCAATTTCAAAGGCTCAGGCTACTACGCGGAGCTGACGCCCGGCATCATCTTCTTCCCCGTGCCGAAGTTTGGCCTCAGCGCTTCCATTGGCTCGCTGGCCTTCAACCGGTACAAGTACGACTACCCCAATTACCCCAACACCACTACCCCGGCCGGGTACGAGAGTACCTCCAGCACGTTCGGCGCCGGTTTCGGCTTCGACCGCTTGTTGTTTGGCGGCACCTACTACTTTGGCCGCTAAGCCAGGCAGCGCTTTGAAATTGAGCTAAAACACAAAAAAACTCAGCCGTTGGGCTGAGTTTTTTTGTGCGGTTTGTTCAGGTAGTTGCGTCCAGTAGGCTTGCCGACCTGCGGAGGCGTGGGCGCTATTTCACGCCCACCCAAACTTCGGAAGCATCGTCGGCCCCAAACCGTTCGAGGTAAAAATCGCCGCGCTGGGTGAGCTTCTGCTTTTTTATGGCTTCCAGAGCGGCGGGGTAGAGCTTATTGGGAGCCAATAGGTAGCTCACGCCCGTGAGGCGGGCGGCCACGATGCGCTGCCCCGCTGGCACGATGCGGTAGCGAAAGCCAGCCGGCAGCGGGCGCGTGGTATCCGCCACGGTTAGCCCAATAAACGCCGTGATTGTGTCGTGGGCCGTTTCGGGGTCGTTGAAATAGAGGTTGGCCAGGTCGCCGCGGCGCTGCTGAGTCTGCACCTCTTTGGCGCGGCGAAACAACTGGCCGAACGCATCGCCCCGCACGGAGCCGTGGTAGAGCTGGCCCGCCAGGTAAAGTGGCGCAGCCGTGGTTTCGAGCGCCACCTTGGGCTCGCGGGTGCCCCCCAGGTAGAGGTAGGTGCCCGCAGCGGCCAGGGTGAGCAGAATAACGGCGAGGAAGAGGTAGCGCATGAAAATTATATGTAGGAAACTATATGTAGGTTTGAAGGCAAGCCAACAACCCCAATGAATGCAGGACGTGCCCAGCTTACCTGACTGCAAACTTACCCCTCAGCCTGCGCGGTTGGGGCAACGGCTCTTTTTCTTGCTAATGCTAAGCGGCAGCGCCAGCCAAGCACAGACGGCTCCCACAGCGCCCGGCGGGCCGGCCACGCGCTGGGCCGTGGGCCTGCAGGCCGCCGCTTATCCCCGCATTGCCTTCGTTAACGCGTATGCCGGCCAGAGTCAGGCCGCGTACGTGCGGCCCTGGCCCGTGATGCCAACGCTGAGCTACCGCCTCGAGGCGCGGGGCGCTCTGGAAGCCGGGCTGCTGCTGCGCCTTTCGCCAACGCACACCACTAGCGAGGTCAATAGCACCGGAACCTACCTCACCACCAGCCACGCCAGCACCTGGATGGTGCCGTTCGTGGTGCGGGCACAACTGGCCCCACAGCGCGCCGAACGCTGGCAGCTCGATGCAGTATTGGGGGTAATGCCGTTGTCTACGAAGTATACCGAAGAAAATACGTTTGTCGACGTCAGAACCGGGCAAGCCAGTAGCTACGGCGACAGCCGGCAGGCTTACAGCGACCTTCCGCTGCTGGCGGGTATCGGCGGCGCGTATGCGCTGACGCCGCACCTAAGCCTGACCGCTGACGCCCGGTTCGCCTGGTCTATTCTGGGTACTATAGTGGGCAGGGCGTTGTCGCAGCGCGACGATTTTGTGGCTCCAATTTGGCCGGCCCTCAGCGCGGGCCTGAGCTACCAATTCGGCAAGCCCTTGCCCTAAAGCGCCAGTGGTTGTGGTTGTTGCGCGGCTTATCCTTCGTTGGCCACGATGTACTGCATGCGGTAGAGTTGGGCATAGTAGCCGCCCTCAATGCGCAGGAGCTCCTCGTGGGTGCCGGTTTCCTTGATTTCGCCCTTGTCCAGGACAATGATTTTGTCGGCTTTCTGGATGGTGCTCAGGCGGTGGGCAATAACGAGCGAGGTGCGGCCCTGCATGAGCTTTTCAATGGCGGCTTGAATCAGCTCCTCGGTTTCGGAATCGACGGACGAGGTGGCCTCGTCGAGCACGATGACGCGGGGCTGGTACACCATGGCCCGCACGAAGCTAATGAGCTGGCGCTGGCCCACCGAGAGCGTAGCGCCGCGTTCCATCACGGGGTAGTCAAGGGCGCCGGGCAGGCGCTCGATGAAGCGGCGGGCGCCCACGAGGTCGGCCGCTTCCCAGATTTGGGCGTCGCCGATGGTTTTGTTGCCCAGGGTGATGTTGTCGCGGATGGAGCCGGCGAATAGGAACACGTCCTGAAGCACCACCCCGATTTGGCGGCGCAGCAAGCTCAGGTCGTACTCGCGCAGGTCGCGGCCATCGATGCAGATGCTGCCTTCCTGAATGTCGTAAAAACGGCTCAGCAGGTTGATGATGCTGGTTTTGCCCGCGCCGGTGGCGCCCACAAAGGCGATGGTCTGGCCCGGCAGCACGCGGAAGCTGATGTCCTTGAGCACCCACTCGGGCTCGTTGTAGGCGAATTTGACGTGCTTGAACTCCACCTCGCCGCGCAGCTCAGCGGGGGCGTAGGTGCCGGAGGTCGCCACCAGGTCTTTGTTGTCGAGCAGCTTGAGCAGGCGCTCGGTGCTCACCAGGCCCAGCTGCAACGTGTTGAACCGGTCGGCAATCTGGCGGATGGGCCGGAAAAACAGCGCATTGTACATGATGAAGGCGATGAGCGCGCCCTTGGAAATGGTGCCTTCAATCTGGCCCTGGGCCGCGTACCATACCAGCAGGCCCACGCCGATGGCGCCCAGCACTTCGGCCACCGGAAAGTAGATGCTGTAGTAGAGCACCGAGCGAATGTTGGCGTCGGTGTGCTCCTTGTTGATGGCCTCGAACTTGCGAAACTCGCGCTCTTCGTTGTTGAAAATCTGCACCACGTTCATGCCCGTAAGGTGCTCCTGCACAAAAGAGTTGAGCTTGGCCACGGCATTGCGCACGTCCTGAAACGACTTCTTGATTTTCTCCTTGAATACGTAGGTCGAGAAGAGCAGCGGCGGAATCACGGACAAGCTGATGAGCGTGAGGCGCCAGTCGATGTAAAACATGAAAGCCATGATGAAGAGCAGCTGCAGAATGTCACCTACCATGGCCGCGAGGCCTTCGCTGAACACGTCAGACAGGGTTTCGACGTCGGAGATGTTGCGCGTGACCAGCACACCGATGGGCGTGCGGTCAAAGAAGCTAAGCTTGAGGTTGAGCAGGTGGCGGTAGAGGTCGGTGCGGATGTCGCGCACGATGTACTGGCCCAGCCAGCCGCCATAGTACGTCTGCAGATAGCTCACGCCGGCGTGGGCCACCAGCAGCACCAGCAGCAGCATGAACATGGCGTTGAGGCTCTTCATGTCGCCCTGCTCGATGCTCACGTCCACCATGCGCTGAATGAGGAACGGCCGCAGCGTGCCCAATACCGCCGTGGCCACAGTCAGAAAAATCAGCCCAATAAATACGCGGCGATAAGGCCGAACGTAGGCCAGCAAGCGGCGCAGCACCGTCCAGTCGAATACCTGGCCGGTTTTAGTAGCAGTAGTGGGGTCCATAAGTGGGGCAAAGGTCGGGAGTAAACCGCGCCGGGACGAAAAAGTCTGTACGAACCATTAGAACGTCCTGCTGAGTGCCGCCCATGCAGGGCGTTCTAGAAGCGCTACCTCTCCTTAGCTTTCTGCTTCCGGTACCACGCCCGGCCCATATTCCACCTTGCTCAGAAACAGGCCCCGGGCCGGCGCGGCTCCACCGGCATCGACGCGCCGCTGGGACCAGAGCAGCTCCTGAAACTGGCGCGGCGTCATCTTGCCCCGGCCCACTTCCAGCAGCGTGCCCACCACCAGCCGCACCATGCCGCGCACAAAGCGGTTGGCCCGGATGCGGAACACCAGCCCGCCGGGGGCCGGGTGCCAGCCCGCCTCGTAGAGGTAGCACACGTAGTGGTCCACACCGCCCTTCACTTTCGAGAACGAGGTGAAGTCGAACTGCCCGACGAGGTAAGCGGCGGCCTCGTTCATGGCCGCCACGTCGGGCGTGCGGTCCAGGTGCAGGGCGTGGTCGCGCCGGAACGGGTCGGGGTGGGGCGTGAGCACGAAGTATTCGTAGCTGCGCTCCTCGGCCGAGAACCGGGCGTGGGCGTCGTCGGCCACGGGGTGCAGGCGCAGGGGGGCAATGTCGGTGGGCAGGGCCCGGCGCAGGCGGTAGAGCAGCAGCTCCAGCGTCATGCCTTCGGGCAAGTCGGCGTCGAAGTGGGCTACCTGGTGGCTGGCGTGCACGCCCGTGTCGGTGCGCCCGCTGCCCAGGCTGTGGATGGGCTGGCGCAGCACCTGCGAGAGGCAGCGGTCGACCTCGGCCTGCACGGTGAGGGTGTTGGGCTGCACCTGCCAGCCGTGGTACTGCGTGCCGTCGTAGGCTAGGTGAAGGAAGTAGCGCATGGGCCGGCAAAAGTACGGACCGGGCCCTGCCAGTGGCTCATCCCATAAAAAGCCCCCGCTGCCGTGAGGCAACGGGGGCTTTGGTAGCCAAGCTCAACTCCTGGGTAGAGGCTGGGCTGCCGGCTATTTCCGGCGGCGCTCCTTTAGGCGGCGCATGCCGTAGACCACGCCGCCGGCTAGCAGCAGCGAAACGCCCCCGTCGAGGGGGATGGCGGTGGGAGCTGTGGGGGTGGTAGGTGTGGGACCGCCCGAGCCAGGTTGGGCCAGGGCCAGCGAGTACGAGGCCGCAAAGAGGGCCGCCGTCAACAGAAACGATTTCATGGACAAAAGAAGGTTAAAGGGTAATGCCGGCCCCCGCTCGTGGGGGCCGGCCCGCCCGATGAGTTATTGAAGGACGACGCGCTTGGCCAAGGTAGTGGAGCCGGCCTGCAGGCGCAGGGTGTAGACGCCCGCAGCAAGGCCGCTGGTATTGAAGCCGAGGCGGGCCCCAGCGGCGGTCGTGGCCGTCGCCTGCTGGCGCACTGCCTGGCCCAGGGCGTTGAGCAGCGTGCCTTGCACCAGCGAGGCACCGGCCACGGCCGGCACGAGCACCGTGAACTGGTCGTGGGCCGGGTTGGGGTAGAGCGTCACCTCAGCCGCCGTAAGGGCCGGGGCCGTGGCCAGGGGCGAGGAGGCCGCGAAGTGCAGCACGAAGCGGCCGGCCATCACGGCCTGGGCCTGGGCGGCCGTCACGGCGAAGGAATAGCTGGACTGCCGGCTTAGGTTCACGGTCTGGCCGGTGGTGGCGTCGGTGAGCAAGGCGTCGAGGCCGGCGGGCAGGTTGCTCAGGGCCGCGGCCGTGAGGGTGTAGGTGCCGGCGGCGGGCACGCCCACGGTCAGCGGCAGCACCGTTGTGGCGGTGAAGGCCGGGCGGCCATCAATGGCCAGGGCTTCGCTGCTGGTGGCGATGCTGGCCAGGTTTAGGCCGGTGGTGTTGGGCAGCTTCACGGCGTCAAAGGCGGCGTCGAAGGCGGGCGTAGCGCCGGCTTCGGCGTAGGCGTAGAGCGCGTCGACCGGGCCGGTAGCGCCCCGCAGGTTCAGTTGCACCAGGGGCCGCAGGTCGGCCGTGGAGCGACGGAAGGGCACCTGTGCGGTGGGGTCGGTCACGCGCTGGCTGTTTTGGAAGGTGAGCGTACCGCTAGTTAGGCCGGGGCTCACCCGCACAAAGAAGCCCTGGGCCGTGCCCACGAAGCGGTTGGCGGCGGGCAGGCCGTTGACGTAGCTGCGGTACGAGCCGGTGTACTGGCCGGCGCTTTCGTACACGTACATGGCCGCGTCCAGCCCGGCGCGGTCGGCCGGGGCCACCAGCGAGTAGTCCAGCGGGGCGGGGTAGGGGTTGCCCACCAGGTGCCAGCCGGCTTCGCTTTCGTTGGGCGTGCCGGCCGCGTTGCGCGCCAGCGTGAGCGAGCGGGGGCCGTTGTTCAGCGTGCCAACAAAGTCCACCAGCGCGGTGGCGTTGATGTTGACGGCGTAGCCCTGGCCCACGGCCAGCGGGTCGGCCGTGGAGGTGGCGGCCACAAAGCCGCGGTCGAAGGGCGCGTACGTGTTGCTTAGCTGCACGCGGGCCTGGTCGTAGCCGAACACGTTGGGGAAGGGCGTGACCGTGCCCGGCGTGGCCGAGTTGTTATAGACCGTGCCCTGGCTTACCTCCGGAGTGAAGTTGGACGTGGTCAGGTCGGCCACCGTCGAGCCACTCACCGGGGCGCTGTAGTGGCGGTAGCCCGGGCCGGGGTTCTGGCTGGGGTCGATGTAGCGCTGCACGGTGGCCGGGCCCACCACCACGCCGGTGCTGCTGTTGCGGGCCAGGGCCGTGCCGCTGGCGCTAGAAAGCAGCGTCAGCATGTTGCCGTTGAGCACCAGGTTGCCCGCCCCGCCCACACCCACGGCGGCCGCCACGGCTACCGGGTTGGAGAGCGTCACGTTGCCGGCCGTGTTGATGGCCAGGCTGGCCACGGTGCTGGGCAGGCCCGAGCCGGTCAAGGCCGCCGCCCCGGTGTAGCCGTAGTTGGCGGCCGTCGAGAACGAGCGGGCGCCCGTCACCTGCACCGGGCCGCTGGCGCCGCTGGCCGCGATGCCCTGCGGCGAGCAAATGCCCAGGATGCTGCCCGCGCCCAGCGTGAAAGTGCCCGCCCCGCTGATGACGGCGCAGCCGTCGCTCAGGCCGCCGCCGGGCTCTACCGTGAAGAAAGAAGTCACGCTCACGTTGCCGGCCAGCACGGCGTTGCCGCTGCTGGTCACGCGGATGCTGTTGTAGCTGCCGGCCGGAATGGGCGTCGGGCTGAGCTGCGTGCCGGTGCTCACCACCAGGTCGGTGACCACGGTAAACGCCACGCCGTTGCTGGTGCCGCCGGCCGTGGTCACGGTCACGTTGCCGCTGGTGGCACCCGTGGGCACGTTGAGCACCAGTTGGGTGCCGTTGTTGCTGGTGAAGGTGCTGGTCACGGTGCCGTTGAAGCTCACGCCCGTGGCCCCCGTCAGGTTGGTGCCCGTGAGCGTCACGCTCGTGCCCACCGGCCCGCTGGTGGGGCTGATGCCCGTGAGCGTGGGCGCGGTGCCCACGGTAAATTGATTGGTATTCGAGTTTGCGCTCACAGTCGAGCCGGTGCTTTGGGCCGTGGCCCGCACCGTGTGGCTGCCCTGGGCCAGGGCCGTGGGCTGCAGCAGGCTAAAATCGCCGCCGGTTGTGGCCGTCGTCGTGCCAATGGACGTGTTGTCCACGTATACCGTGACCGTGCTGCCGGGCACCGCCGTGCCCGCGTAGGTGGGCGTGGTTGTGTTGACCAGGCTGCCGTCGGCCGGCGCCGTCACCACCGGGGCGGCCGTCGCGTTGGGCGTGGTGGTAAAGGTTTCCACTGCTCCGTAGCGGGTGCCAAGGCTGTTGGTGCCGTAGGCCTGCACGTAGTACAGGGTGCCGGGCGTCAAGCCCGTAACGTTCTGGCTAAACGAGCCCGTACCAGTAGTACCCGTCACGATGAGGACATTGGTGCCACCGGTACTGGGGGTAGGGTTGGTGGCGCTGTACACCACGCCCCGCGAGGTGACGGGGTCCTCGCCAGTGCTCACAATGGTACCGCCCAACGTGGCGCTGGTCGTCGTAATGGCGGTCGGCGTGGCAGTGGTCACGGTCGGCGCCGATACGGTCCGGAACTGCTGCAGCGCACCGTAGCTGGTGCCGGCGCTGTTGGTGGCATATGCCCGCACGTAGTACGTGGCCGAAGGCGTGAGGCCCGTGATGGATTTTGAAAAAGAGCCCGTGCCCGTGCCGTTGGCATCCTTCGTGTCGAAGATGGTGGGCGTGGTGTTGGTGGTGCTGTACACCACGCCCCGGTCGGTTACAGCCGCGCCGCCGTCGGCCGTCACGTTGCCGCCGAGCATGGCGCCGGTCGTGGTGACGTTAGCGGGCACGGACGTGGTTACGGTGGGCGCAACTGCCGTGGTGTTGAGCAGCACACTCACGGTGTTGCTGGTGTAATTGGCCGTGAGCAGGTCGGGCTTGCCGTCGCCGTTCACGTCGGCCGCCGCCACGCTCAGGGGGTTGCTGCCGGTGGCGAAGGCGGCCTGGGCGGCAAAGCTGGGCGTGGCCGCGCCCGTGGCCGTGGCGTTGAGCAGCACCCCAACGGTGCTGCTGGTGTTATTGGCCACGAGCAGGTCGGGCTTGCCGTCGCCGTTCACGTCGGCCACCGCCACGCTACTGGGGCTGCTGCCGGTGGCGAAGGTGGCCTGGGCGGCAAAGCTGGGCGTGGCCGCGCCCGTGGCCGCGGTGTTGAGCAGCACGCTCACGCTGTTGCTGTAGTAATTGGCCACGAGCAGGTCGGGCTTGCCGTCGCCGTTCACGTCGGCCGCCGCCACGCTGTAGGGGCTGCTGCCGGTGGCGAAGGTGGCCTGGGCGGCGAAGCTGGGCGTGGCCGCGCCCGTGGCCGCGGTGTTGAGCAGCACCCCAACGG
>NZ_JAJFAW010000010.1 GCF_020711255.1 Hymenobacter plasmatis | reverse complement strand
TGAGCTACTTGCTGCGTCTGCCACGCCGCGTCGTGGCCCAATTCCTGCGCCAGCAGGGCGGCTATCGTGGGAGCCGCGCGCAGCGCGGCGGCCGCGTCCAGAAACAGCAGGCGTACGCGCCGAGCCAGTACGTCTTCCACGGTGCGGGCCATTTCATAGCGCGCTGCCCACACTACTTCGGCTTGGCAAAATTCCAGCTGTGCATCCAGCTTTTGGCCCAATGCTGGAGTGTCGGTGATGAGCTGCTGCAGCTTGGATCGGTCGCTGCCGTAGTGGGCCAGACTATCGGTTACGGTAGTTTCGGAAACCACTTCGGCGCCGTGAATGGGCAGGTGCGCGGTTCGGCTGGGGGCGGCGGGCAACTGGCCCATCGCAATGGCCTGGTCGAGGGTGTCCTGGCCCATGCGGCGGTAGGTGGTCCACTTGCCGCCGGTGATGGTGATGAGGCCGCTGGCCGACGTGACGATTTTGTGGCGCCGCGAAATCTCTTTGGTTTTAGTGCTTCCAGCCGTTGAAGCCGCCAGCGGACGCAGGCCGACGAAGACGCTACGCACGTCGGCGCGGGTGGGAGCACGGGTGAGATATTGAGCCGCGGTGCGCAGCAGAAAATCGATTTCGGCTTCCTGAGCTTGGGGCTCCAGGCTGGCGGTGGGTACGAGCGTATCGGTGGTGCCCATCACCACATGGCCCAGCCACGGCACGGCAAACAGGACCCGGCCGTCTTCGGTACTGGGAATCATCAGGGCAGCATCGCCGGGCAAAAACGATTGGTCCAGCACCAGGTGCACGCCCTGGCTTGGCTGTACCAGCGGGCGGGCGCCGGGCTCGTCAAGTTGCCGCATCTCATCCACGAAAATGCCAGTGGCATTGACCACGCTTTTGGCGCGCAGCTCGTAGGCAGTGCCAGTTTCAAGGTCGGTGGCACGTACGCCAGTTAGACGGCCTTGGTCGTCTTTGAGGAAGCCCTGCACCGTGCAGTAGTTGAGGGCCGTGCCGCCGTGGTCGATGCAGGTCTGGGCCAGGTTTACAGCCAGGCGGGCATCGTCGAATTGGCCGTCGTGATAAAGCACGCCGCCGCGCAGGCCGGCAGCGCGCAGGTTGGGCAGCCTGCGCAGTGTTTCAGCTTTGCTGAGGTGGACTGATTCGCCGAGGCTCAAACGCCCGGCCAGCAGGTCGTACAGTTTCAGCCCAAGCGTGTAGAATGGGCCGCCCCACCAGTTATAATTTGGGATGACAAATGCTTGGTTGTGGCACAGGTGCGGCGCGTTTTGCAGCAGCAGGCCGCGCTCGTGCAGCGCTTCGCGCACCAGCCCAATATCTCCCTGAGCCAGGTAGCGCACCCCACCGTGCACTAGCTTGGTGCTGCGGCTACTCGTGCCCTTGGCAAAGTCGGCCTGCTCCAGCAGCAGCGTTTTGTAGCCGCGGCTGATGCCATCGAGCGCTACTCCCAGCCCTGTGGCCCCGCCGCCAATGACGATGAGGTCCCAGGTAGGCACTGAGGTGAGCTGTTGCACCAGGGTTTCTCGGCGGTAGGGGTTGATTTCAGCGGACATAACGGTGGTATACGGCGCACTTGGGGAACCTCAGCGCAGAAACCCACCAATCTGCTCCACCAGCACCGGCACGCTCAGCCCGCCCATGATGAGGACCACGACCCAGCCCGCAGCCAGCATCCACTTCGGGTGGTGGTAGGCGCCCATCAGCCGGCGGTTGGTGGCCGCTACCAGTACGATGGCCAGCGCTATTGGCAGTATCAGCCCGTTGATGGCGCCGGCAAAAACCAGCAGTTGCGTAGGCTTGCCCACCAGCACGAAGATGGCCGTGGAGAGCATGATAAACACCGAGATACAGACCCGCTCGTAGCGCTCAAAAATCGGGTGAAACGTCTTGAAAAAAGACACCGACGTGTAAGCCGCGCCCACCACCGAGGAGATGGCCGCACTCCACAGGATTACCCCGAAAATGCGGAAGCCTATCTCGCCCGCGGCAGCCCGGAACACACCGGCCGCCGGGTTTTCTGCTGCCAGCACCGCGCCATGGGTGAGCACGCCCACGATGGCCAGAAACAGCACAAACCGCATAATGGTCGAAATGACAATGCCGCTGACGGCGCTGCGCGTGACTTCCGCCTGCTGGCTCGGGCCCTTGATGCCCGCATCGAGCAAGCGGTGCGCGCCCGAAAACGTGATGTAGCCGCCCACCGTGCCGCCCACAATGGTCACAATGGCCGCCGCGCTGATTTTGACCGGCAGCAGCGTGTGGTGCAGCGCCTGTAGCAAGGGCGGGTGCGCGCTGAAGGCAATGCCCAGCGTGAGCAGAATCTTGACCGTGCCGAGAATCTTGGTGAAGCCGTCGAGCATATTCCCGATTTCGCGCACCCAAAACAGCACCAGCGCCACCCCGCAGCTAATGAGCGCGCCCTGCTCGAACGACATGCCCGTGAGCACATTCAGCCCCAGCCCGCAGCCGGCAATGTTGCCGATGTTGAACGCGAAGCCGCCCAATATGACCATAGCCGCCAGGAAGTAGCCCAGACCGGGCAGCAGCCGGTTGGCCAAGTCCTGGGCCCGCAACTCACTCACCGTGAGAATGCGCCAAGTGTTGAGCTGCGCGCCGATATCAAGCACTACCGACACCAGAATGACGAACCCGAAGCTGGTGAGCAGCTGCTGGGTAAACACCGTGGTTTGGGTCAGGAAGCCCGGCCCAATGGACGAATTGGCCATCAGGAACGCCGCTCCTAGGCTGGCCCCGCCCCACCAGCGGGCTTTGGGCAGCGGCCTCATTTGGCGGTGGCCGGGGTGGCCGCTTTCAGCTGCACGCCGGCTGCGCGCAATTCTTTGTTCAGGCGCTGCGCAAATTCCAGGGCGTGGGCGCCGTCGCCGTGCAGGCATACGGTATCGGCCCGAATGGCCACGTCGGTGCCCTGCTGGGTGCGCACCCCGCCGCCCTTCACCATGCGCAGCACCTGGGCAATGGCCGCGTCGGCGCTGGTAATGAGGGCGTCGGGCTGTCGGCGTGGGGTGAGGGTGCCGTTGGCCTGGTAGGTGCGGTCGGCAAAGACTTCGTGGGCGGTTTTCAGGCCGAGCTTCTCGCCGGCTTTGGTTAGCTCGCTGCCGGCCAAGCCGTAGAGCACCAGCTCGGGCTGCACCTTGTACACGGCTTCGGCAATGGCCTGGGCCAGGGCGGCGTTGGTGGCGGCCATGTTGTAGAGCGCGCCGTGGGGCTTGAGGTGGTGGAGCTGCCCGCCTTCGGCCCGGGCCAGGGCCGCGAGGGCGCCCAACTGGTACACCGTCATGTCAAACGCTTCCTCAGCCGAAATATCCAGGTTGCGCCGGCCAAAACCGACCAAATCGGGCAGGCCGGGGTGGGCGCCCAAAGCCACGCCGTGGTGCAGGGCCGTGCGCACGGTCTGCTTCATCACGGCCGGGTCGCCGGCGTGGAAGCCGCAGGCAATGTTGGCCGAGGTGATGAAGGGCATCAGGGCCGCGTCGTTGCCCAGCGTCCAGGCGCCGAAGCTCTCGCCCATGTCGCAGTTAAGGTCAACAGTAGGGGTTGGGGTCATAGAGAGAATGTTGGTTGAACAATGTAGAGACGCCATACTTGGCGTCTCGTCGTTGAACAGTTATCGGTAGAACGGCGTGGACGCCAAGACGCCAAGTATGGCGTCTCTACATCGTTCTGGCGTTCACTGCCCGCCGCAACGCTCGCAACCGCTGTTCCTGCGCAAGGTACAGCGCCTGCGCTTCGGCCAAAGAAACCTCTGCAAAACGGATGTGCTGCCCCGGCCGCAGCTGCGCCAAGGCCGAAAAATCAGCAGAAATAACCTGGGCAATGCGCGGGTAGCCGCCGGTAGTTTGGTGGTCGGCCATGAGCACGATGGGCTGCCCGCCGGCCGGCACCTGCACGGTGCCAAACGTGACGGCACTGGAGAGCAGCTCGCCGCTGCTGTGACGCTCCAGCATGGGCCCTTGCAGGCGGTAGCCCATACGGTCGGCCTCCGTCGTTACCATAAAAGGCTGCTGCCAAAAATTGAGCTGGCTTTCCGGTGAAAACTGCGTGTACTCCGGCCCGCTAATGGCGCGGACAACCGGGTTCGGCTGGGGCTTGGGGCAGAGCTCCGGGCCCGGCGTCCAGCGGGCTTGGGCCCAGGCGGCTTGGGGGGCATCTTGGGCTAGGGCTTGCATGAGTTTCTGGCCTGCTGCGGTGGGGCCGGGGCAGGGAATCAGGTCACCGGTTTGCAGGGCGCGGCCGTGCAGCCCACCAAAGCCAGCGCGCAGGTAAGTGGACTGGCTGCCAAGCACCGGCGCAATGTCAAACCCGCCCGAAACGGCAAGGTAGGCGCGGCTGCCGGCCACGGGTGCCCCGAACGCCAGCTCAGCTCCTGCCCTCACCCAAATGGCGCGGTTCAGCCCAACTGGCTGGCCGTTCAGGGTAGGGGAGAGGTGGGCGCCAGTGATGGCCAAGAGGTGGTCGGCTTCGAAGCGAATGCGGGGGCCGAGCAGGGTGATTTCGAGGCTGGCCGTGACTTCAGGGTTACCCACTAGCAGGTTGGCTACGCGCAGGGCGGTGGCGTCCATGGCGCCGCTCACCAAGATGCCGTCTTTCTGGTAGCCGTGCCGGCCGAGGTCTTGCACGGTGGTGAGCAGGCCGGGGCGGAGGATGCTAAGACTCATGCTGCTGGCGGTGCTGGTATTCGGCTTCACTGATGGGCACGAAACGCAGGTGCTGGCCCGCCTGCAACAGGCTGGGCTGTGCCCAGGCGGGGTCGAAGAGCCGTAGTGGCGTGCGGCCGATGAGCTGCCAGCCGCCCGGCGTGGGCATGGAATAAATACCAGTTTGCGGGCCGGCGATGCCCACGGTACCGGACGGCACCAGCGCGCGGGGCTGGGGCTTGCGGGGCGTGGCTAGGCGCGCATCCAGCCCACCGAGGTAGGGGAAGCCGGGCGCGAATCCTATCATGTGCACCAGGTACTCGGGGGAGGCGTGCAGGGCAATTACCTCCTCGGGCGCCAGTCCGGCGTGTTGCGCCACAAAGGCTAAGTCCGGCCCGTACGTGCCGCCGTAGCAAACGGGAATCTCCACATCGGTGGCCGGGCCCGCAACCGCGGTGGCCTGGGCCGCGGGCAGCATCTGTCGGAGGGTTTCGGCCACGCGCTCGTAGGGCGGGTGCTGGCCGTTGTCGCTCACCAGCCACGGGTCGTAGTACACGGTGAGGGTGGTGAAAGCGGGCACGTATTCAATCAGCCCCACGAAGGGGTGTTGAGCTAAATATGCGCTAAAGGCTTGGATGGCGCGGTGCGTAGCCGGGCTGATGCCCTCGCCGAACTCCAGTACCACAGCCGCGTCGCCCAGCGGGAACAGCCGCATGGCGAAGGCAGGGGCGGCAGACGGCTCGGGGATACTACTCACGTGCGGACGGTTACTTTTGGAGCTCGCTGCACTGGACACTCCCGATGAATTTTAGCTTCCGTAAATATGGCAGGACCGGCCCGGTTCTGCTCGCCCTGCTCACCGCGGCCTGCCACCGCCAACCCATGCCCAGCACCCCGGCATCCACCGCTGCGCAAATCCCAGCACAGGTCATAGCGCGCGCGCTGCCACCCGTCGAGAAAGGCGTTTCTGAAGCGCTGGCCGTGGCGCGCAAAAAGAACATCAGCGGCGTGGCGTACGACCTCAACCTGACCATTCCGGCCCAGAAAACCGAGCCCATTGCCGCCGTGGAGTCAGTGTCGTTCAATCTGCGCGAAAACCTCGACCCAGTGCAGCTCGATTTCAAAGCGCCCACCGAGTACCTGCACAGCCTCACGGTAAACGGCCAGCCGGTGGCCATCGACCACCGCAACGAGCACCTCGTGCTGCCGGCCGCCGCGCTGAAGCCGGGCCGCAACGTGGCCGAAATCCACCTGCGGGCTGGCGAGCAGTCCCTGAACCGCAACGCCGATTACCTCTACACGCTGCTGGTGCCCGACCGCGCCCGCACCGTCTTCCCGGTCTTCGACCAGCCCAACCTGAAGGCCACCTTCACCCTGGCCCTCACCGTGCCCGCGGGCTGGCAGGCCATGGGCAATGCGCCGGTGCGGGACTCGGTGAGCAGCGGCGCTACCAAGTCGTACGCCTTCGCCCCGTCCGACAGCATCAGCACCTACCTTTTTTCCTTCGCGGCGGGCAAGTTTACGCGGGTCAACCGCACGCTGAACGGCCGGGCCATGAGCCTGCTGCACCGCGAAACCGACCCGGCCAAATTGCGCCTGAGTCTCGGCCCCATCTTCCAGCTGCACGCCGATGCGCTGCAGTTCATGGAGCAGTACACCGGCCTGCCGTACCCTTTCCAGAAGTTCGATTTTGTGTCGATTCCGGACTTCCAATACGGGGGCATGGAGCACGTGGGGGCGATTGACTACAAGGCCTCGACGCTGTTTCTGGACGAAGGCGCCACGCAGGACCAAATCCTGGCCCGCTCCAACCTGGTCTCGCACGAAACGGCCCACATGTGGTTCGGCGATTTGGTGACCATGCAGTGGTTCAACGACGTGTGGATGAAGGAGGTATTTGCCAATTTTATGGCCGACAAAGTCACGCAGGTGGCCGTCAAAAATTCGAACTACGACCTTAAGTTCGTCATCGACCACTACCCCGCCGCCTACGGTATCGACCGCACGGCCGGGGCTAACCCCATCCGCCAGCCCCTGGCCAACCTGCAGGACGCGGGCTCGCTCTACGGCAACATCATCTACCACAAAGCGCCCATCATGATGCGGCAGCTCGAGCGGCTGATGGGCCCCGCTGCCTTCCAGCAGGGCCTGCAGGAATACCTGCGGAAATACGCCCACGGCAACGCCACCTGGCCCGACCTCATCGACATCCTGGACGCCCGCACCCCCGCCGACCTCCAGGCCTGGAACCAGGTGTGGGTAAACCAGCCCGGCCGCCCCGTCTTCACCTACGACCTGCAAACCCGCGCCGGTAAAATCGCCAGCCTCGCCCTCACCCAGCGCGCCGAAGACAACTCCGACCGCCTCTGGCCCCAGCTCTTCGAGGTGCTGCTGGTGTACCCCGGCGGCCGCACCAAAGAGCTGACCGTGAACATGACCGCGCGCACCGTGGCCTTGCCCCAGGCTGCGGGCCAGCCCGTGCCCAGCTTCATCCTGTTCAACTCCACCGGCCTGGGCTACGGCGTGTTCCCGGTGGCCCGGCAGCTCACCGGCCAGCTGGCCGCGCTGAAAAACCCGGTGGCCCGCGCCACGGCCTACGTCAACCTCTACGAGAACATGCTCAACGGCCAGGTCATCAAGCCGCAGGAGCTGCTCGCGGTGTACCGCCAAGCCCTCACCCGCGAGCCCGAAGAGCTCAACCTGAAGCTGCTCACCGGCCAGGTCAGCGACATTTTCTGGCACTTCCTCAGCCCAACCCAGCGCCTGGCCGTGGTGCCGGCCCTGGAAAAAGACCTGTGGGCCGCCCTGCAGAAAAACCCGGCCGCCAACTCCAAGAAGCTGCTCTTCAAAACCTATCAATCCATCGCCCTCACCAAGCCGGCCCAAGAACGCCTCTACCAAATCTGGCAAGCGCAGAAAGCCCCCACCGGCGTAAAGCTGACCGAGGACGACTACACCGCCCTGGCCCTGGCGCTGGCCGTGCGCGACTACCCCGCCCCGCAGCCCATCCTGCCTGCGCAGCTCGCCCGCATCAAGAACGTGGACCGCCGCCAGCGCCTGGAGTTTATGATGCCCGCCCTATCGCCCGATGTGGCCACGCGCGACGCGTTTTTTGAAAGCCTGAAAGACGAGAAAGGCCGCGACAAAGAAGCCTGGGTCACCTCCGCGCTGGGCTACCTGCATCACCCGTTGCGCCAGGCCACGTCCCAGAAGTACCTGCCCGCCAGCCTGGCGCTGCTGGAAGAAATTCAGCTCACCGGCGATATTTTCTTCCCGTATTCCTGGCTGCAGGCCACGCTGGGCTCCTACCAAACGGCCTCGGCCGCCAGCACCGTGCGGACTTTTCTACAAGCCCACCCCGACTACAACCCCAAGCTGCGCGCCAAGCTCCTGCAAGCGGCCGACGACCTGTTTCGGGCCGAGCGGCTGGTGCCAGCCGCCGTGGAAATGGCTCCTTGAAAGAAGATGCAGTAGGTTGTGAACTAGTAGCTTGAGCTGGATTGTACGGCTAGCTGGCCGACCCACGGAAAGTTCTGCTGCAGCAGGGTGCTTATTTTTTCTTTGGTCAGGGGTTTGCTCACCACGTCGGCGATGGGCGTGGTTTGCACGCGGTCCAGGTCGTAGGGGTGCACGGAGCTGCTGAGCACCACGATAACGGCCGACTGCTGCTGAACCAGGGGCAGGGCGTGGTAGGCCTCGAGAAACTCAATGCCGTCCATCACGGGCATGTTCAGGTCGAGCAGGACCAGGGCAGGGTTGGTGGGGCTGAACACCGTGCCGTGCTGGGCCAGCACTTCGAGGGCTTCTTCGCCGTTGGCGGCGCTCAGCACCTGGTTGGCTACGCCCATGCTGGTTAAGAGCCGTTCACTCAGGAAATTGCTGGTTTCGTCGTCGTCGACCAGCAGTATAGTGGATAGTTTTTTCATCGCAGATAATTTGTGCAGACAGGAAATAAAGCGGGGACTAAGCGACCCGCTTGGGGGTGGCTCAGCTTGCGCTGGAAGGGGCCGGCAGCGAGACGGTGAACGTGGAGCCGACGCCGGGCGCGCTGTGCACCGCGATGGTGCCGCCGGCGTTTTCCACAATGCGCTTCACCATGTAGAGGCCAATGCCGGAGCCTTCCACGTGGTCGTGCAGGCGGCGGAACATGCCAAAAAGCTTGCCCTGCTGGCTGGTAGTCAGGCCCAAGCCGTTGTCCTGCACCTCGAGCACGATGGTGTGGGCGCTGCTGTGGCAGCGTAGCAGCACCAGCGGCGGGCGGTCGGGGTGGCGGTACTTCACGGCATTGCTGAGCAAGTTGTACACAATGCAGCGCAGGTTTTTGGGCGCAAACGACATGTGGGGGCAGGCCTCGACGTCGACGGTGAGCTGCGCACCGGCGTCGGCCAGAGCAGGGGCCAGGTCGAGGCGGACGTCTTCGACCAGTGCCGCCAAATCCATGGTTTCGGCGGGCTGCGTCTGGGCCTGCTGCAGCCGCGACACGTCGGTGAGCTGGGCAATGGTGAGCTTGAAGCGGTCGACGGAGCGCTGCATGCGCTCGAGCATGGGCTGCACGAACGGCGCCTGCCGCACCTCGGCGGGCAGCTCCTCGAGCAGGGCGTGAAGCAACCCCTCCAGGTTGCTGATA
Source organism: Hymenobacter plasmatis (assembly GCF_020711255.1). GTDB lineage: Bacteria > Bacteroidota > Bacteroidia > Cytophagales > Hymenobacteraceae > Hymenobacter. The sequence continues at coordinate 158,252 of NZ_JAJFAW010000010.1, read as the reverse complement.
GGCGCCTTTAGGTCGTGGGAGGCGGTGTAGATAAACATGTCTAGGTCGGCATTCACGCGGGTGAGCTGGCGCTGCATTTCTATCTGCTTGTGAATCTCGATGTTGACTCCGCTGTAGCCGACCAGCTGCCCATCGGCCCGGAAATTGGGCTGGGTGCGGGTGAGCGACCAGCGGTACTCGCCGTCGCGGCGACGGATGCGGTACACCGGGCTTTCCCACCCCTGGGCAGTGGCCAGCGAGGCTTTGAAGGCCGCCCTGAGCGCCGGGGCGTCGTCCGGATGCACGGTGTCCCACACGCGGTCCAGGTCGGTGGGGCCCGGGGCCAGGCCGCTCCACTCAAACAACGCCTCGTTGACGTAAGTCATGCGGCCGGCGGGGTCGGTGCGAAATAGGAACACGGGCACGTTGGCCATCACCAGCTGGATTTCGGTGGCGGCCCGGGTGGCCTGCTGGCGCCCGTGCACCTGGTCGGTTACGTCGTAGGCGAAGATGGAAACGCCGGCCGTGCGGCCATCCTCCAGGTACGCATCGTAGGAAAACGTGAAGTAGCGGGTGAGCGGTGGCTGGCCGTCGGGCGGCGTTAGGGTCAGGGGCTGCGCCACGCCAAACGACGATTTGCCGGAGGTATACACGTCGTCGAGGCGGGCCACAATGCCCTGGGCCACGGCCTCGGGGTGCAGCACCGCCACGGGAAAGCCCGGCGTGAGGTGCCGGCCGGAAAACAGCCGCTGGTAAGCCGGGTTGCCGTATTCGAGCCGGTGCGCCGGACCCCGTAGAATGCATACGATGGCCTGCGTCTGGCCCATGAAGCGCTCGAGGCTGGCGCGCTGGCGCTGGGCGTCGACCTGGGCCAGCTGCTCGCGGGCGCGGCTCGCGCGCAGGGCTGCTTCCATGGGCAGCTGGGCGAGCTGGCCGGTGCAACAGAGCTTGACCACTAGGCGCTTGGCCTGGCGGGAGGCCTCGATGCAAAGGGGCGCGGCCAGGCTTTCCGGCGGGCCCGGGCACTCGAAGTACCCGGGCTGGCCGGTTTCCAGTACGCCGCCCAGAAAGGCCAGCACCCGGGCTTCAGAAGCGTGGGGGAAGCAGGCCAGGAAAGCGGTTTCGGGGTAGTCGGATAGATCCAACAGGCGTTGGGCGGCGGGGTTGAGGTATTCGAAAGAAAAGTTGATAATCGCCTGATTATCGTCAGCGTAGCGGGGGCATATCAGGGCCAGGGCAGTCTGGGATACGTCGAGCAGCGCCAGGAGCTCGTCGGAGCTGGGCAGGGCCAGGGGAGCCCTGGCGGAAGTAAGCGGCATAAAGGCACGGGCGGCGCTGGAGCGCCAAGGAAACTTCGGCCGGGAAAGCAGCGGCTACAACTGCGGGCGGGTAATTGCCGATGGCCGCGCACTTGCGGCGAAAGGGCCCCCACGGCGCGGGGGCGGGCCGGGCGGCTGTCCATGCAGAACCGGCAGGTGTGTATACGGGCTCAGCTCAATTATCGCCGAAACCCAATGAAAACAAGTGAGTTATTGGCTTCATTGACCACTGCTGGCCGCGCCCGCGGTCCATCGGATGCCCCAGGGCAAGTGCTGCCTGGGCAAAGGAAAAGAGTCGGATATATAAAACTATTCGTGCTCTGCCATGCATTATTCCGCTTAACTTTCCGGCATGAACTACCTCTCCGCTCTGGCCTTCTCCCTGCTGCTTGCTACCACGGCTCATGCCCAGGCACCTTCGCCAGTTCCCACTGCCGCGCCCCGGCCCACCATTCAGGTTACCGAAAAGTCTTCCGTAATCGATGCGGCCGGCAATCCGCTGGCTTATCCCGTGTGGCGCCAGATGCTGGCTACCAGCGAGTTTAAGCTGCGGGCCGCCCCCGGCTCCTCGGCCGCGGCGCCGGTGTTTCAGGTAGTGGCGCGCACGCCGGAAGAGCGGGCCGCCTACCTGGCCCAGCTGCCGGCGCCCCAGGAAAGCCCCTTCTTCACCACTGGGCAAACGCTGGCTCCCTTCAAGCTGCGCGACGTGAACGGCCGCAAGTATGACAGCAAGGACCTGGCGGGCAAAATTGTCGTGCTCAACTTCTGGTTCATCGGCTGCCCACCGTGCCGGGCCGAGATTCCGGAGCTCAACAAGCTGGTGCAGCAGAACGCCAAGCGCGACGACGTGGTCTTTCTGGCTGTGGCCTTGGACCAGCGCGGGGCCATTGAGAAGTTCACGCAGCAGTTTCCGCTTGAGTACGCCATCGTCGCCGATGGCCGGTACGTGGCCGAGAAATACGGCGTAAGGTCTTACCCCACCAACTTGGTTCTAGACCGCCAAGGCAAAGTGGTTTTTCACACCCAGATTCACCCCGACATCGTGGCCTACTTGCAGAAAGCCATCGACGAGGTGAAATAAGCCAGCCCGGTCGCGGATGGCCCATGCCGCAGTTTAGCTCAATTTGTAGGGTTTAAAATCAGCTCAAGTCTGGGCGCAGGCAGCCCCGGCTAGTCCAGCCAATACGGCTTAGGCCAGCGGCTTCTCCAGCACCAGCAGGGTGAGGGGCTGCTTGGGAATGCCGTAGCGCGGGTCGGTAGGGAAGGGCTCGGTATCGCCGGTTTGGCGGTAGCCCTGCCGCTCGTAGAAGGCAATGAGCTCGGGGCGCACGGAGATGACCGTCATCTTGCTCACCGTGCAGCCGTGCTGGCGGCCGTAGTCCTCAGCGGCCTGGATGAGAAACTTGCCCACGCCCTGGGCCTGGCCGGTGGGGTCGACCGCCAACATGCCCAAGTACACTTTAGAGCCAGTTGGGTGGGCGTAAAAGCTGCCCAGCAGCTCCTCGTTTGGGCCCAGGCAGAGCAGCATCGCCGCTGCAGGCACGGCCAGCATCTCACGAATCCCTTCTTCATCGATGCGCTGGCCGTCGAGCAAATGGGCCTCGGTGGTCCAGCCCTGGCGGGAGGAGTCACCACGATAGGCGCTGTTCACGAGGCGGACGAGGCGGGGCGCATCGGCCGGAGTGGCCGTGGCTAAGCGAAAAGGGGTAGGCATTCGGCAAAAATAAGGTGGTTCGCCAGACAAGCTTTGAACCACGGTCATGCTTATTTGGGTCCGGCGGAGCTAACGCATTTCTACAGGGGGGTAGTAGCTCAATCGGCTGTCATGCTGAGCCTGCGAAGCATCTTGTCAGGTTAGAGCAAGTTGTTCTTCGGTGATAAGATGCTTCGCAGGCTCAGCATGACAGACACCTCAGCATGACGGTCATTTTTAGCACCAGTTCCCGTTCGTTGGCCCAACTGCTGCTACCGCCTCAAATACTGACCTAGCTCCGATACCGAAGCAATGCCCAGTTGTTGCGCCTGTTGCTGCCGCATCAGCAGCGCGTAGGTGTTGTTGAAGCCCAGCGGGGCCAGCCACTCCAGCTGATAGCGGCGGCGGAATTCGCGGCGCACGTAGTTGAGCACGGCTGCGGGGCGGCCGGCCAGCGAGTCGACCACGGCGGGCGTGGGCTGCAGCAGTACGAGCAGGCCAGTGCCGGTGTATTCGGGGTACATATCGATGGCGCCGTCGCGCAGGGCTTCGAAGCAGATGGTGGTGCCACCGAGGCCGGTTTTGGTTTGCACGGCCAGGTCGGTGTTGCCGCGAATGAGGGCGGCGTACATCTCGGCCAGAATGTATTGCTCGGCAAAAATCTTGGAGCCCAGGCGCACCACTGGCGCGCCCGCCTGCGCTGGCAGGGGAGCCCGCCAGAGTCCGCGCCGCTTGAGAAAGGCTTCGGCAATGAATTTGGGGTCCTGATGCAGGTAGTCGGCCCGGTAGTTCAGGTCGGTCATCACCGAATCGGAAATCTGCCCATCGAGTTGAGCTAGCACGGCGGCAAGCTCGGGATGCTCGCGCAGCAGCGCGGGGCGCACGACTGGTACGGCATAGTAGGGCGGGAACACGCGGCGGTCGTCGCGCAGCACGCGGAGGTGGTAGGCCCGAATGCGGCCGTCGGTGGAGTAGCCGTCGATGACGTCGACGTCGGCGTGGCGGGCGGCTTCGTACACCAGCGCGGGGGCCAGTACCACGCTGGGCAAGTGCTTCAGGCCGTAGGTTTTGGTGAGGCTGGGCAGCCCGTCGGCCCGGCCCACAAACTCTGGGCTGAAGCCGGCCAGCAGTTTGCCCGTGGCGCGGGGCAGCAGGTAGAGTGCACCCAGCAGCGGCAGCGCCACCAGCAGGGCCGTGCCCACTTGGCCCAGGCGGCGCGTGCTCAATTTTTGTACCCCGCCCAGCAGTGCGTCAAAGGCCAGCGCCAGCCCGGCGGCCGGTAGCGCCCCGGCCAGAATCATCGCCGGGTTGTTCAAGGCAATGCCGCCAAAAATGAACTCGCCCAGCCCGCCGGCCGCCACGTAGGCGGCCAGCGTAGCCACGCCCACATTGATGACCGTGGCCGTACGAATGCCGGCCATGAGCACCGGCAGGGCCAGTGGCAGCTCAACTTTTCGCAGCAACTGTCCATCGGTCAGGCCCAGGCCGCGGGCGGCTTCAACCACGGCCGGGGGCACGCCCTGAATCCCGGCCAGCGTGTTGCGGATAATGGGCAGCAGCGAGTACAGAAACAGCGCGAAAATGGCCGGCTTTGGCCCAATGCCCAGCAGCGGAATCAGGAAGCCGAGCAGCGCAATGCTGGGCACGGTTTGGAGCACGCCCGCTAGGCCCAACACTGCGGGCGCCCAGCGGGGCCGCCGCGACAGCCACAGGCCTAGCGGTACGCCCAGCAGCACCGCCAGCAACAGGGAGGCCGCTGTGAGGCCAATATGCTGCAGGGTTTGCTCGCCGAGCTTGCCGGCTTGCTCGTGCCAGAAAGTGAACAGGGCCGTTAGCGTTTCCATGCGTCCTCCTCTCGTTGCAAGGCCTGGCCAAAAGCCGCCATGAGTTCGGCTAGGGTGAAGGTGGCCGCAGTAGGGGCCTGGCCGCCAGTCAAGGCTTCCAAGGCTTCGTTCACGGTAGTGTATGCAGTGAAGCGAGCCGGTGCATTACTATCAGCGACTCTAGCTTCCTCAGTTTCATTTGCTTTCAGTCGTCGCACCTCATCGCCGGAAAAGATGTCGCCCAGCGTAAGCGTGCGCAGCTGCAGGGCCAGCCGTTCGCCGACGAAAAAGCTGCGCACAAACGAATTATTGGGCTGAAATAGTAGCTCGCGCGGAGTGCCCAATTGCTGCACCTTGCCCGCGTCGAGCAGCAGAATGCGGTCGGCCAGCTCGAAGGCTTCGGTCACGTCGTGGGTGACGAGCACCACCGTCTTGCGGCGCAGCTCCTCCAGCTCTCGAAACTCGCGGCGGATGCTGGCACGGGTCAGCGGGTCGAGGGCGCCGAAGGGCTCGTCGAGCAGCACGATGGGCGGGTCAGCGGCCAGGGCGCGGGCTAGGCCCACTCGTTGCTGCTGCCCGCCCGAGAGCTGGTGGGGGTACTGGCCGGCGTAGCGCGCGGGCGGCAGGTGCAGCCGGGTGAGCAGCGCCATGGTGCGGTCCTCGATGGCGGCCGGCGCGTGGCCGAGCAGGCGCGGCACCACGGCCACGTTTTCGGCCACGGTGTAGTGCGGCAGCAGGCCCACTTGCTGAATGACGTAGCCGATGCCGCGCCGCAGCGTTTCGGGCTGCTGGCTGAGCACGTTCTGGCCGTTGATTTCCACTGTGCCGCCGTCCGGCTCAATCAGGCGGTTGAGCATCTTGAGCAGCGTGGTCTTGCCGCAGCCGCTGGGCCCGAGCAGCACCAGCGTTTCGCCGGCCGCGAGCTCGAAGGACACGTCCTGCACCACGGCATGTGCCCCAAAGCGCTTGCTGAGGTGAGAAACACGGATAACAGGCGGGGATGGGTCGGGCATGGCGTAGGGCGAGGCAATGTAAACCCAACGGGTGGAATCGGGTTTTCCAGTTCGCATTTTACCCGAAGCATTACCGCCGTGTACCTTCGGCCACCTGATCTATCAAGCCTCTTCAATCTCCTCTCATGCTGTCCAAATCACTGCTTTCGTTCCTGCTGCTGGTAGCCTTGCGCTTGCCGCTGGCCGCCCAAATGTATTCCACCACCGACCCCTTTGCCCACACCTTCAGCATTGTGGCGCGCGACCCGGCCACCGGCGAAATGGCCGTAGCCGTGCAAAGCCACTGGTTTTCGGTGGGCACCTCGGTGAGCTGGGGCGAAGCCGGCGTGGGCGTGGTGGCTACGCAGTCCTTCACCAACAAGTCGTTCGGCCTGCGCGGGCTGGCCTTGCTGAAAAGCGGCAAATCAGCCCAACAAGCGCTGGACGAACTGCTGGCCAACGACGAAGGCCGCGACGTGCGCCAGGTGGCCATCCTCGACAACCAGGGCCGCGTGGCCACTCACACCGGCAAGAAGTGCGTCGACATGGCCGGCCACATCGCCGGCAACCAATTTTCGGTGCAGGCCAACATGATGCTATCGGATAAAGTGTGGCCCGCCATGGCCAAGGCCTACGAGCAAAACGCCAAGCTGCCCCTGGCCGAGCGGGTGCTGGCCGCGCTCGATGCGGCCCAGGCTGCGGGCGGCGATATCCGCGGCCGGCAGTCAGCGGCGTTGCTGGTCGTGCGCGGCACTACTACCGAAGGCCCCTGGGCCGACCGCCTCGTGGACCTGCGCGTGGACGACCACGCCACGCCCCTCGTTGAGCTGCGCCGCCTGCTCAGCCTGCACCGCGCCTACGAGCATATGAACGCCGGCGACCTGGCCGTGGAGAAAAACGACATGCCCAAAGCCATCCAGGAGTACCAGGCCGCCGAAAAGATGTTCCCCCAGAACCTGGAAATGAAGTACTGGCACGCCATCACCCTGGCTAATAAGCAGCAGGTGCCCGCCGCGCTGGCTCTGCTCCGCCCCATTTTCAAGCAGGAGCCCAACTGGCGCATCCTCACCGAGCGCCTGCCCAAAGTAGGCTTGCTGACCGTGAGCGCCTCGGAGCTCAAGCAGATTCTGACCCTGAAGTAGCCCAATGTTGGGTAGGCTGAGTGTAGCTAAAGCATTTTACATCTTGCTCTTTCACGCCTCTTGTCATGCAGAGCGCAGCGAAGCATCTTCTCACGGCTCAACGACTCGTTCAAATGGGATAAGATGCTTCGCTGCGCTCTGCATGACAAACGATTAGTGTGAAGGCGGCACTCAGTATGATGTTATCAAATGTCTAATCATCCTTACCTATGAAATCCTTCTTCCAAATAAGTGCCCTCACTTGCCTGCTCTTGAGCAGCGCCGCCCAGGCGCAAGCGACGCTCACCGTGCCCGCGCCCGTTAAGCAGGCAATGGACCAAGTGCAGCCGGAGGCCATCAAAGCCCACATTGCCTACCTGGCCGATGACCGGCTGCAGGGCCGCCAGGCCGGCACGCCCGGCTACCAAATGGCCGTCGACTACGTCGTAAAGCAGCTGAAAAGCATGGGCGTGCAGCCCGCCGGCGAAGGCGGCACCTACATTCAAAAAGTAAAGTTGCGTCGGGCGTTTTTGAGTCCTGGGGCTACTTTCGCTGCCCGCGATGCCCAAGGCGCAACGCTGCCTCTGGTGGCAGGTCAGGATTACGTGGTATACCCCAATCCCGAGTGGCGCGCCATTGCGGTGGATGACTCGCCGCTGGCCTTTGCCGGCTTTGGCATCAGCGCGCCTGAATTGGGCTACGATGACTTTGCCGGTCTCAATGTGAAAGGCAAAATGGTGGTAATTGTGCGCGGTGCGCCGCGCACGTTTGCCTCTACGGTGGCGGCCGCTAGCCAAGACATGTCGGGCATATTGCAAGCTGCCGTGAAGCGCGGCGCTCTGGGAGTGGTGGTAGCATCGACTCATGCCGGGGCATTGCCTGATGTGAAGCGCGGTACGTATAGCGTATTGGGCCCCAATGGCAAAGTGGCAGCTTCCCGTACGGTCGCCGTGGGCAGCAACCAGATGCACATGTACGCCGCCATTAGCGCCGCCACTCTCCAGCGCCTTATGCAGAATGCCGGGCTTGATACTGCTCAGGTTTTCGCGTCCATTAGGAGGGGCAAGCCGGCTTCAGCCCCGTTAAAAGCCTCCGTAAGCGCCAGTGCACAGTCCACTTATCAAGATATTGAGAGCTACAACGTGGTGGGCAAATTCACGGGCTCCAATGCCAAGCTGCGCAACGAATACGTGGTGCATTCGGCCCACCTCGACCACATCGGCATCACCGCGCCGGTGAAAGGCGACTCCATCAACAACGGCGCGCACGACAACGCCTCGGGCGTGGCCTGCGTGCTGGAAATCGCCAAAGTATACTCCAAACTCAAAGAGAAGCCCAAGCGCTCGATGCTGTTCGTGTTCATGACCGGTGAGGAGTTGGGACTGCTCGGCTCGGCGGCCTTCACGGCCAATCCCACCGTGCCCAAGGCCAGCATCGTGGCCGATGTGAACATGGACATGCCCACCATCATTGCCCCGCTGCTGTCGGTGGTGGCGCTGGGCGGCCAGCATTCCACCCTGCTTGAGCCGGTGAAACGCGCTACCGCCTACCTGGGCATCGCGCTGGAACAGGACCCCGAGCCCGAACAAAACCGCTTTATCCGCAGCGACCAGTACAACTTCGTGACCGCCGGCATTCCGGCCCTGCACATCAAATACGGCAACAAAACCGCCGACGGCCGCAACAACCTCAGCGAAGAAGTGCAGAAGTGGCGCGCCGTCACGTACCACAAGCCACAAGACGACATCAACGGCATATTCGACTTCGAGGCCGGCAAGAAATACGTGCAGCTCTGCTTCCTGATTGGCTACCAAGTAGCTCAGAATCCTGTGCGGCCCACCTGGAACAAGGGTGACTTTTTCGGCCAGCGCTACGGCAGCCGCTAACTCAAGAATTAAGCAAGAAAAAAGACCGTCATGCTGAGCGCAGTCGAAGCATCTCGCGTGCAGCAGTAATTCATACGATTGGGTTACTACCACACGCGAGATGCTTCGGCAAGCTCAGCATGACGTTCTGCTTTATACCGTTCAACTCTACTTCGGCGAGCTGTTGGACCAGTTTAATCATGGTCTTCAAACTTGCCCATGGCGCCGCTTTCAAAGTCCGCAATGGCTTGTACCAGTTCGTTGTTCGTGTTCATCACGAAGGGGCCATAAGTGGCCAGAGGTTCTTCGATGGGCTCGCCGGCGAGTACCAGCACGATGCTGTCTTCCTGGCACGTGATGCTCGTAGCCGAAGAATCCCAGCCCAATACCACGAGCTGCTTGGTGGTCGCAGGGCGGTCGCCGTTGATGAGCACATCGCCCTTCACGATGTAGAGTCCCACGTTGTAGTCGGCGGGGAGGTTGAGGGTTAGTTCGCCGCCTTTGGCCAGGTGCACGTCCAGCATGGTCATGGGCGAAAAGGTGGTGGCCGGGCCACGCACGCCTTCGTAGGTGCCCGCAATCACGCGGATGGTGCCTTTGCCATCGGGCGTGGGCAGGGTTTTGATGGCCGCGGACGGAATGTCCTGGTAGTTGGGCGGCGCCATCTTGTCCTTTTTGGGCATGTTCACCCACAGCTGCACCACTTCCAGGGTGCCGCCCTGGCGGGTGAACTCCTTCTCATACAGCTCCTCGTGCATGAGGCCGGCGCCGGCGGTCATCCATTGCACGTCGCCGGGGCCGATGTTGCCCTTGTGGCCGGCCGTGTCGCGGTGCGCGAGCACGCCTTGGTACATGATGGTCACGGTTTCGAAGCCGCGGTGGGGGTGGGGCGGCGAGCCCAGGGGCTTGTCGCTCGGAGCCACCGTCATGGGGCCGATGTGGTCGATGAGCAGGAAGGGGCTGAGCTGCCGGATGCGCGGCCCGGGCATGGGGCTGGTCACCTGGAAGCCGTCGCCCACGGCTTTTTTGTTGCCGTCAATCACCTGAAAGATTCTACGGTAAGTAGTCGCCAGAGTAGTGTCCATAAATCAAAGGGAAGAAAGTGGGGCTGGCCTGCCAATGGCGGCCGCATGATAAAAGCGTTGGAGCTTAAAATAGTTATCCGTTTTGCCCGAAATGTGCCGCCCCTAGCCAAGGCTAGGTAGTCAACCTATCACAATCGGTTCCGGTAGTTTGGGTCTAAAACGCATTATCAATCAAAGCGTTGCATGGCAGGGCAAGACTTCTATATTTGCGCAAAGCCGCGATAGGCGATAAGCTGGCCACTAGTTGCCGGTTGCCTTTCGCGGGTGTTGAAATTCGCTTCCATTTCCTAAAATTCCCCCATGCTTAATCTTCTAAAAACGAAAGCGACTGCGCCGGTTCTGTTGGCTTCATTGGCTCTGCTAGGCGCTTGCCAGAGCAACACCACCAAGCAGGAAACCGCCACGACCACCGACGCTTCGGCTTCTGCTGACACCGCCAAGGCGAAGAAGCCGCTGTCGCAGCCGCTGGTGCGCGACATCTACACCGCCGACCCCTCGGCGCACGTGTTTGGAGGCAAGATTTACATCTACCCCTCGCACGACATCGAAGCCGGCATTCCGGAGAACGACAAAGGCGACCATTTCGCCATGCGCGACTACCACATCCTGTCCATGGACAGCATCAACGGCAAGGTCACCGACCACGGCGTGGGGCTCGATATCAAGGACATTCCCTGGGCCGGCCGGCAGCTGTGGGCCCCGGATGCGGCCTTTAAAAACGGCACCTACTACCTCTACTTCCCTGTGAAGGACAAGCAGGATGTGTTCCGCATCGGCGTGGCCACCAGCAAATCGCCCAGCGGCCCGTTCAAGGCTGAGCCCGCGCCCATCCCCGGCAGCTTCAGCATCGACCCCGCCGTGTTTACCGACACCGACGGCAAGGCCTACATGTACTTCGGTGGCCTCTGGGGCGGGCAGCTCCAGCGCTGGCAGGGTGGGAAATACAACCCCAACGCCCCCGAAAAAGAACCCAACGGCAACCAGCCCGCTCTCAACGCCCGCGTAGCCAAACTAAGCGCCGATATGAAGCGTTTCGACGGCCCCGTGCAGGAAGTCAAAATCCTGGACGAGAACGGCAAGCCCCTGCTGGCCAGTGACAGCAGCCGCCGGTTCTTCGAAGGCGGCTGGATGCATAAATACAAGGGCAAGTACTACCTCTCCTACTCCACCGGCGACACGCACCTGCTGGTGTATGCCACCGGCGACTCGCCCACGGGCCCGTTCACGTACCAGGGCGTCATCATGAAACCGGTGCAGGGCTGGACCACGCACCACTCCATCATCCCCATCAAAGACAAGTGGTACATCTTCTACCACGACACCCAACTCTCCGGCAAAACCTGGCTGCGTAACATCAAAGTCACGGAACTGAAGCGCCGGGCCGACGGCAGCATCGAAACCATCACGCCGTGAACTAAACTATAAGCTGACTGAGGAAAAAAGGACGTCATGCTGAGCTTATCGAAGCATCTCGCGGGTGGTAGTAACTCAACCGATTGGATTACTGCTCTGGGCGAGATGCTTCGACAAGCTCAGCATGCCGTTTTGTGGTTTAACGCCCTGTACATTACTGCCCGAAACTTTCCGGGCCCACGGATGCTTTAGGCATTCGTACTTTTGCAGTTGCATGCGGCCCCGCCGCCCCCTTAACTCTTACATAAAATGGCAGTTTATCCCGAATACATGGTGGCGCCCATCCGGCAAGACCTTACCGAAGTTGGTTTCGAGCAGTTGATGACCCCCGAAGAAGTGGATTCCGCACTGGCTTCGAACGAAGGCACCGTGCTGGTAGCCGTAAACTCGGTGTGCGGCTGCGCCGCCGCTAAGGCCCGTCCGGCTCTGAAAATGGCCCTGGCCAGCGCCGACAAAAAGCCCGGCAAACTCGTGACCGTATTTGCCGGCATGGAAACCGAAGCCGTGGCCAAGATGCGCGAGCACCTGCTGCCGTATCCTCCCTCGTCTCCCTGCATCGCCCTGTTCAAAGACGGCGAGCTGGTGCACATGATTGAGCGCTACCACATCGAAGGTTCCGACGCCATGCGCATCGTAAACAACCTGCAAGGTGCTTTCGAAGAGTATTGCTAAGCCCGACTTTTCGCAACAAAAAAGCCGCTCCTGATTCAGGAGCGGCTTTTTTGTTGCGAAAAGTCGTGGGCTAGTTGGCCACTTCGCTGATGAACTTGATGCGTACCAGCCGCAGCTCTTCTTCGGTGAAATCGTCGCCCATTTCCTTCATTGCAGCGGCAATGTTGTCGGTGCTGGCCGTCATGAAGTAGTCGTAGATTTCTTCCTGGCGGTCCTCCTCCACCATCTCGTTGAGGTAGTAGTCGAGGTTGAGCCGGGTGCCGGAGTAGCAGATGTGCTCAATTTCCTCCATCAGCTCGCCCATGCCGATGCCCTTGGACGAGGCAATATCTTCCAGCATCATCTTCTTGTCGATTTGCTGGATGATGTAGATTTTGATTTTCGAGCGGTTCACCGCCGACTTCACCACCACGTCCTCGGCGGTTTCGATGTCGTTGTCTTCCACGTACTTCTTGATGGCCGCCACAAACGGCGCCCCAAACTTCTGGGCCTTGCCCTGGCCCACGCCCGACACGTGCGTGAGGTCGTGCAGCGTGGTGGGGTAGGTGGTGGCCATTTCCTTCAGGCTCGGGTCTTGGAAGAGCACGTAGGGCGGCAGGTTTTTCTGCTTGGCTACCTGCTTGCGCAGCTCCTTGAGCTGAACAAACAATGCTTCGTCGTGCCCAGCGGCCTGCTGTACCTCTTCTTTCTCTTCGTCGGCCTTCTGCTCAGCGTCGAAGTTGTGGTCAATGGTGAGCGTGATGGAGAAGGGATTTTCGATGAAGTTCATCCCCTTTTCGGTGATGCGCACTAGGCCAATGCTGTCGATGTCCTTCTCCAGGAAGCCGTTGAGCAGGCACTGGCGCAGCACCGAGTGCCAGAACTGCGCGTCGCCCAGCTCCTTGCCCTGGCCGTACACCGGCAGGGCGTTGTGGGCGTAGCTCTCGATGTGCGGGTTGCTCAAACCCAGCAGCACCTGGCCGATGTGCGTGAGGTTGAAGCGGGCTTCAGTTTGCACCACGGCGCGCAGGGCCAGGCCCACAGCCGCTTCGCCCTCAAAACGCTCCTTGGGGTGCTTGCAGTTGTCGCAGAAGCCGCAATCTTTCTCGAGTACCTCGCCGAAGTAGTGCAGCAGCTGCCGCCGCCGGCACACCGACGACTCGGCGTAGTTGGTCATTTCGGCCAGCAGCTGGTGGGCGTTGTCGCGCTCGGTTACGGGCTTGTCTTTGCTGAATTTCTCCAGCTTCAGAATGTCATCGTAACTGTAGAACATCAGGCAGTTGCCTTCCAGGCCGTCGCGGCCGCCGCGGCCGGTTTCCTGGTAGTAGCCCTCGATGCTCTTGGGCGCATCGTAGTGCACCACAAAGCGCACGTCGGGCTTGTCGATGCCCATGCCGAAGGCAATGGTGGCCACAATGACGTCGCACTCCTCGTTGAGGAAAGCGTCCTGGTTATCAATACGAACCTGCTGGTCGAGACCGGCGTGGTAGGGACGGGCGCGCACGTCGTTTACGCGCAGCAACTCGGCAATTTCCTCCACCTTCTTGCGGCTCAGGCAGTAAATGATGCCGGCCTTGCCTTTGTGCTGCTTCACGTACTGAATCAGCTGCTTCTTGGTGTTGTGCTTGGCCCGCACCTCGTAGTAGAGGTTGGTACGGTTGAAGCTGGTTTTGAACACCGAAGCGTCGTCCATCTGCAGGTTCTTCTGGATGTCCAGCTGCACTTTGGGCGTGGCCGTGGCCGTGAGGGCAATGATGGGCACGTTGCCGCCCAGGTTATCAATAATACCGCGAATCTTGCGGTACTCGGGCCTGAAGTCGTGGCCCCACTCCGAAATGCAGTGGGCCTCGTCGATGGCCACGAAGCTGATGGTCGACTTGAGCAGGAACTCGATGGTGTCGTCCTTGGTAAGACTTTCCGGGGCTACATACAGCAGGCGGACGTCGCCGTTCATGACGTCCTTCTTCACCCGGTTCATCTCCGTCTTGGTCAGCGTCGAATTGTACACCTGGGCATTGACCCCGAAGGCGGCCAATTGGTCGACCTGATTTTTCATCAGGGCGATGAGCGGCGAGATGACGATGGCCGTGCCCGGCACCACCAGGGCCGGCAACTGGTAGCACAGGCTCTTGCCGGCGCCGGTGGGCATAATCACAAACGTGTTGTGGCCCGCTAAAACGTTTTGAATAACAGCCTCCTGCGTGCCCCGAAACTGGCCATAGCCAAATACTTCTTTAAGTGTATGTTTCAAATCGGCAATTTGCGCCGGGGATTCTTGGAGGGCAACTGATGACATAGGACGGGAACTCTGGTGGAAGGCGTGTAGAAGCGCGGTTCTTAACGAAGATAAGCACGAGGCTAGTTTTTAAACGTGAAAAATGGTGTTTTTCGTGAATTGTGGAAAACAAATTCATAACACGTAACTGTCGCCATCTTGTTCGGTGGAAAGCAAATGCCAGATGAACAGCTTGTTCTAGCTTCCGGCCAGAGAATAGGCTTTTTTGAGGTACTTCGGGCCCCAATCGTATATTCTTTTGTTTGCCAAGCTGCTCCACCGACTGCGGCACCGGCTTAGCTTCTTTTGTCGAATTTTGCAGCGTCATTCCCTGCTTCGCCATGTCCGCTTCCCAACCCGCTAACCTCACCGCTATTGGCGCTGCCCCCCTCACCGCCGACGTGCTGGCCATTGCCCGCCAGGTTCTTCACGATGAGGCCGCGGCCCTCCACGACGTAGCCGCGGCACTATCGGCCACGCCTGATTTTGTGAACTGCGTGCAGGCCATCCTGCAGCTCAAGGGCCGCGTGGTGGTCACCGGCATTGGCAAAAGCGCCCACATTGCCGGCAAAATCGTGGCCACGCTCAACAGCACTGGCACGCCCGCCCTGTTCATGCACGCCGCCGATGCCATCCACGGCGACCTGGGCATGATTCAGCCCGAAGACTTTGTGGTAGCCATCAGTAAAAGCGGCGACACGCCCGAAATCAAGGTGCTGGTGCCGCTGCTGCGCCGCAAGGGCGTGCCCCTGGCCGCCCTGGTGAGCAACGCCGACTCTTACCTGGGCCAGCAGGCCAATTTCATCTTGCACGCCCCGGTGCTAAAGGAAGCCTGCCCCAACAACCTGGCCCCCACCACCAGCACCACCGCCGCCCTAGCCCTAGGCGATGCCCTGGCCGTGTGTTTGCTAGAAAGCCGCCAGTTCACCGCCGCCGACTTTGCGCGCCTGCACCCCGGCGGCACGCTCGGCAAGCGCCTCTACCTGAAAGTGGGCGACTTGAGCCGCCAAAACCAGCGCCCCCAGGTAGTCGACGACGCTCCCCTGAAGGAAGTACTCCTGGAAATTTCCGGCAAGCGCCTCGGCGCCACCGCCGTGCTCACTGCCGCCGGCCAACTCGCTGGCATCATCACCGACGGCGACTTGCGCCGCATGCTCGGCAGCTTCTCCGACTTGGAAAGCCTGAAAGCCCGCGACATTCTCACTCCCAGCCCGGCCACGATAGACGTCGATGATTTTGCGGCCGAAGCCCTGGCCCGCATGCAGCAGCGCAACATCACGCAGCTGGTTGTGACGGAAGAGGGGCAGTTTGCCGGCTTTATTCACCTGCACGATTTGCTGCGCGAAGGGCTGGTGTAACGCGCGCTGCAGCAGGTTCCTGCTCTGGGCGGATTTGAGCTGAAGCTTGCGCTCTGGCTTGAGGATTTCGCTACCGCTTACCTTTGTCGTAATGAATTCTACTTACCTCGTTGTGATGGCCGGCGGCATTGGTAGCCGATTCTGGCCGTTTAGCCGCACCAATCACCCCAAGCAATTCCATGATGTGCTGGGGGTTGGGCGGTCCATGCTCCAGCTTACCGTTGACCGCTTTGCCGGCATTTGTCCACCCGAAAACGTGTTCGTCGTGACCAACCGCGACTACACGCAACTGGTACAAGAGCACCTGCCGGCGTTACCTGCCGACCAGATTCTGGGCGAGCCCATTGGCCGCAACACGGCTCCGTGCATTGCCTACGCTAGCTACCGCATTGCCCAACGCGACCCTAAGGCCACTATCATCGTTACGCCCGCCGACCATGCCGTGCTGCGCGAAGACGAGTTCCGCCGGCTGATGAGCCTAGCTGTGGCGGCGGCCCGCGCCAATGATGTGCTCATCACTCTTGGGATTCAGCCCTCACGGCCGGACACGGGCTACGGCTACATCCAGTACATGGACGAGCAGTCGTTGCCCGGCGGCTTGCTCCACAAGGTGAAGACTTTTACCGAGAAGCCAAATCTTGAGTTGGCTCGCATGTTTGTAGAAAGCGGTGACTTTCTGTGGAACTCCGGCCTTTTTGTTTGGCGTGCCGACATTATCATTGCGGCTTTTCATCAGTACTTGAACGACATTGCCGAAGTATTTGAAGAAGGTGCCGACAAATTGGGCACGCCTCAGGAAGAAGCATTTATCAGCGAAGCCTATTCGCGCTGCCGCAACATCAGCATCGACTATGGGGTGATGGAAAAGGCTGATAACGTCTATGTCCTGCCGGCTGACTTTGGCTGGAGCGACGTCGGGACTTGGGACTCATTGCACCGCATTGGCCAGCACGACGAGAACGGTAACATGGTGAACGGCAACGTAATACTTTACGATACCACCGGCTGTGTTATCAAGACGCCTTCCGAGCGCTTGGTTGTAGTGCAAGGCTTAGAAGATTACATCGTGGCCGAGTACGACAACGTGCTGCTCATTTGCAAGCGTAGCGAAGAGCAACGCGTGAAAGAGTTTGTAGCCGACGTAAAAGCCAAAAAGGGCGCCGGTTACAACTAGCAGCCTGTCATTGCGAGGCCGCAGGCCGTGGCAATCCCCGTCCTGTTCTCAGCGACCAACCCATTAATATGAAAAGCCCCGGCTCAACAATGAGTCGGGGCTTTTTGCAAAATCGCTTAATCAAAAGGAACTGGCTTATCACATATCAGAGCTGGTCGCTGAGACTAGGACAGATTGCCACGGCCTGCCTCCTCGCAATGACAAGCGGGCCAGTACAGTTATGCTGCGTTCACGCGCTGACGTGCCACCTCAAACAGCATGATGCCAGCGGCTACGCTCACGTTCAGCGACTGGATTTGGCCGGCCATGGGCACTTTAAGCTTTACATCGGCCAGGCGCAGCAGCTCTGGCGAGATGCCGTCTTCTTCTGAGCCCATGAGCACGGCTACGGGGCCAGTAAAATCTACCTCGGCGCTGCCTACGGCTTCGTCGGCTTTCTCGGTACAGGCCACCACCGTTACGCCCGATTGCTGCAGAAACTTGATGGTTTCCTGTAGGTTGTTTTCGCGGCAGACGGGCAGGATATTCAGTGCGCCGGCGGACGTTTTCAGGGCGTCACCGTTGATTTGAGCCGCGCCACGGCCGGGTACTACAATGGCCTGCACGCCCAGGCACTCGGCCGTGCGAGCGATGGCGCCGAAGTTGCGCACGTCGGTGATGCGGTCGAGCAATAGCAGGAAAGGGACTTTGCCTTCCTCAAATAAGCCGGAGACAATGCTGTCGAGCGGGGCATAGTCAATCGGCGACACGAAGGCGACTGCGCCCTGGTGGTTCTTGCGGGTGAGGCCGTCGAGCTTTTCGCTGGGAACCAGCTGCACCGGGATACCGGCAGCCCGGGCAGCGGCCGAGATATCGGCTACGAGGCTGTTTTTGGTGCCGCGCAGCAGGAAGATTTTCTCCAGGGTACGGCCGGCGCTCAGTGCCTCCA
The DNA here is from genome assembly GCF_020711255.1 of Hymenobacter plasmatis. GTDB lineage: Bacteria > Bacteroidota > Bacteroidia > Cytophagales > Hymenobacteraceae > Hymenobacter. The sequence continues at coordinate 140,576 of NZ_JAJFAW010000010.1, read as the reverse complement.
GAATGGGGCGCAGGCCAAACAGCATGTCGATACTGCGGTCGGCGGCGGGGCGGTTTTCGTAGCGTGGACGGTCATTCGAGCCTTCGCCGTTGCGCTCGCGGAAGGGCGGGCGAGATTCGCCGCGGTCGGAGCGGCCGGTGCGGTCGCCGGCGGCTTCGTCGCGGTTGTCGCTGCCCCCACGGCCGCGGGGGCGGGCGGGGCGGTCGTCAAACTCGCTGCCGCCGCGGTCGGGGCGGAACTGCTTGGGGGTGACGGGCCGGTTGGCACCATCGTAGAAGCGGCGGCCGGCTACCGGTCGGTTGGGACGTTCGGGCCGGTCAGGGCGGTCGGTGGGGTTCTCCATTTTTCAACGGCGGCATACCAGAGCAATTCGTACTCGGGCCGGCGCACCAATTCGTAGTAATCAGGTGCAAAGGTACTAGGCCGGGGGCGGAAGGTGTAGCTTATGGGTCCGCCACCCAGGCTGCCCTCGGGATAAAACCACCGTTCCTCGCCATTGAACAGGCGCCGCACACTGGGTGGCGGCCCCAGCACGATGTAGAGCAAACCCCGGTCGGTGAGCCAGCCGGCCTTGTGGGCGGCGAAAAGGTGGTTGGCAGCCGTTACGCGGCCGTAATAGCGCCGTATCAGGTCTTTGCCCAGCGTTTGGTTACCCTGGGCAATGTCCAGCCAGAACTTGTCCACGGCGCGTTTGGGGTCTGGTGCCTCGGTGAGACGCTTGCGTTCCAAACTGGTAGTCAAGTAACGCAGCGGCTCAATTAGCTCGGCGGCAGTGGTGAGCGCGGGGTAGTTGTTGGCGGCCACCATTACGGCCAGCGTGCGGCCGGGCGCGCTGCCTGCTGCCCCCACGTGCAGGGCGTAGAGGCCTGGCGTCGCAAAGTGCAACAGCTCGCCGGGCCGGGCTTCGGCGGAGTCGAGTACGGGCAGCACGCGCGGGCCGGCAGGCAGCGCGGCGGGGTTGGTCATGGGCGGCAGGGCGGCTACTGGCATCACCTCGTAGCGTTTCCAGCGCACGGGCTGGTACAGGCCGTAGCTATCCACGCCAAAGGCTTCGCCGGCTCGCACGTAGCGGCGTAGCAGGGGCAGCCCAACCGAATCGGTGAGTACAAATGGGCGCGCAAGTTGGGCTTCGCTTAGGCGCAGCCAGGCAGTGGTGCTAGGGTCCTGGTAGTCGTCTTTGGTATCAACGGGCGTAGTGCGCAGCTCCACTATTGCCCCAGTGGGCACGCGAGCTGTGAGTACACAGAAAGTAAGCCGGGTGCCCTCGGCCGTGAGCCGGGGGTGCTGCTGGCGGCGAGGGATGCTGTCTTGCCACAGCGGCTGCCGGGCTTCGTAGCTGGGCCACACGGCCAGGCGCAACGGATGCCCCGGGCCCAGACGGGTGGGTGCGGGCAAGCGCAGGTAGAAGCGCAGGCTGTCGCCTTCCCGGCGGGTGTCCACGTCGAGGTGCGGGCCGTCGCGGTAGAGGCCAGCGTAATCGGGACGCTGGGCCAGGGGGGCGAAGGCGCAGTGTAGCGGTAACAGCCAGGCTAGGCAGAGCCAATAGCGCGAGTGAGCAAGCATAATGAGGACTACGGATACGGAAATACAAAGTCCTTTTTATGGAGCCGGAATGTAGGTAAAAATGCAGATGTCCTCACTAACGACACATTTCCTAAGCTGGCTGTAGTCAAAGCGAAGCGGCGACTACGTGCCTCAGGTAACAGCGAGTTTGCAACTCGCCCATAAGTAGCCATTCAGAACAAAGTCATACATGGCCTGCTCCAGTTCGCACGGCGAGTTGCAAACTCGCTGTTACCTGAGGCACGTAGTCGCCGCTTCGCTTAGACTACGGCCAGCTTGCGTCATCAAACATCTCCAGCTAATTAGCTGCTGCCACTATGAATTATCAATATGCGAAAAGGCCGGCCCGCGTAGTGCGGGCCGGCCTTTTAGGTGCATTAGGTATGCCGAACTAGCGCGGGTAGTACTGGTTCATCAGCCCAACGGCCTTTTCGCTGCGGGCTTTGTCGCCGCTGAGCTCGGCGGCACGGTACACGCTTTGCAGGCTGAGCAGGTAGCCGCGCTGGTCATCCTCGAAGAGGCTGGCGTCGGGCTTGGTGGCGTAATAGGCCAGCATTTGCTCCGAGCGGCGCGTCATGGTGTCGAGCAACTCGTCGGCTTTCTTTTTCTCGCCGCCGGCAATTAGCGCCGGCACCAGTTGCGGCGAGTAGTAGTCGTAGGGGATGGCGTTATCGGGCATCAGCTCCAGGCACTTGTCGGCCACTTCCTTGGCTTTGGCCACGTTGCCATCGGAGAGATAAGCCGTCGACAGGCGCGCGAACTTGTCGCGGTAGTTGGCCGGGAAGCGCAGGTTGTTCTCGTCGTAGAAAATGTGCGGGTTCTGCAGGCCGCGGTACTGGAAGTCCTTCAGCAGGTGCTGGTAGGTGATGTCCTTTTCTACGAAACCCTCTTCGCCGCTGCGGGGGTCATACTTGGGGTCCTTCAGCGGGAGCAGGCGGTAGGCCATGCCTTCGAGCTGGAAGTAGGGCTGTAGGTTCATGTAGTCGCTCGGGGCCACGGTGCTGCTGAAGTAGATGGGGCGCTGCCAGTTGTTGGTGGCAATCATGTCGAGAATCACCAGGTTTTTCTTCTCGATGGCGCGCTTGCCCATGCTCCATTCCATGCGGCTCACGAGCTGTTTCTCCCGGTCTTTAGGGATGATGCCGAGCTTCTTGACGGCCGCCGTATCCACGGGCAGGTAGAAGTTGGGCGTCGGGAACGACATCATGCCCGGGCCGCCCTCCTGGTACTGCACCTGCAGCAGCGGGTTGTTGTCGGATACAAGCTGGATGAACTCCTTCAGGTTGACGCTCTGCACGGCGGGGTTCGCGGCGTAGGGCAGCATGTCGTTGGTGCCCTGCGCGTAGGTCTGCGGGCCCATGCTGATGGGGAACGGCGCCGATTTGTAGGAGCGGCGCTTCATCTGGGCAATGTACCAGTCGGTGTTCAGGTAGCTGAGCACGGCCACGCGCACGTCGGTGCGCACGCCTTCCACCTCCTGGGCGTACCAGAGCGGGAAGGTGTCGTTGTCGCCGTTGGTGAACAGGATGGCGTTCGGAGCGCAGCTATTGAGCAGGTTCTTGGCCGAGTCTACCGAGTTGTAGCGGCCGGACCGGTCGTGGTCGTCCCAGCCCTGGGCGGCCATGATGCCGGGCACTAGCAGGCCCACCACCAGGGCCAGGCCGGCGCGCAAGCCGTCGGCCTTCACCACTTTGCCAAACAGGTCGGCCAGCCCCAGCACGCCCAGCCCAATCCAGATGGCAAACGCAAACGTGGCGCCGGTGAAGGTATAGTCGCGTTCGCGCGGCTCGCGCGGCGGCTGGTTGAGGTAGAACACAATGGCCAGGCCGGTCATTAGGAACAGCAGGCCCGTTACCCAGGCATCTTTGCTGTTGCGGCGGCTCTGGAAAAACAGCCCAATCAGCCCCAAAATGAGGGGTAGGGCCAGGAAGTTGTTGTGGGCCGGGCTCTCGCCTATGCGCTGCGGCAGGCTTTTGGCGCTGGGGCTAAAAGGCGTAACCACGCCGGCCTGCTGCACGTCGGACTCGCGCCCCACGTAGTTCCACATGAAATAGCGCCAGAACATGTGGCCCATCTGGTAGCGGAACAGGAAGGCCAGGTTCTGGCCCATGGTGGGCTTCACGCCGTCCTGAATGTCCACCCACTTCTTGTAGTTGGCAATCTGGTCGGGCTCGTAGCTGTAGAGGCGCGGCAGCAGCATCTTGTCCTCGTCGCGATAGCCGGGCTCCTGCTGGCGGGGCAGGATTTCCTTGTAGGTGCTGGTTTTGGGGTCGCGGGCGTAGCGTGGGGCGCCTTCCTCGTAGTGGTCGGGCTGGGCAAATAGGTGCGGGCCGTAGAGCAGAGGCCGCGAGCCGTACTGCTCGCGCTTGAGGTAGCTCACGAAGGAGAGCACGTCCTCGGGGTCGTTTTCGTTGATGGTGGGCTTAAACGAGCTGCGAATCGGCACGATGAGGTAGCTCGAGTAGCCAATCAGGATAAACACGAAGCACAGCATGGCCGTGTTCAGCAGCTGGCTGCGGCGCTGAAACGACAGCCGGAAGCCGAAGTAAATCAGCCCCGCGAAGACCAGCAGGAAAATAAACAGGCCGGAGTTGAACGGCAGGCCGACGGTGTTGACAAAGAAAACCTCGAAGTTGCCGGCCAGGGTGGGCAGACCGGGGATGATGCCCACCAGAATGGAGCCCACGATAATCATGCTGACCACCATCACGATAATGCCGCCCTTCACGGTCGGGTTCTGGGTGCGGCGGTAGTAGTAGATGAAGCCCAGGGCAGGAAGCGTGAGCAGGTTGAGCAAGTGAACACCAATGCTCAGGCCGATAACGTAGGCAATGAGAATGAGCCACTTGTCCGAATCGGGCTCGTCGGCGTGGGCTTCCCACTTCAGCATTATCCAGACCACGGCCGCCGTGCACAGCGCCGACATGGCGTACACCTCGCCCTCTACGGCATTAAACCAGAAGGAATCGGAGAAGGTGAAGGCCAGGGCGCCCACTACGCCCGCGCTCAGAATGAGAAAGGTCTGGTAGCGCGAAGGCTCGATGGCCTCGGCCGCCAGGGCGCTGTTGGTCACGGCCTCGCGCAGCACCAGCTTGCGGGCCATGCGGGTGATTATCCAAAACAGAAACAGGACCGTGAAGGCACTGCTCAAGCCCGACAAGGCATTGATGAGCACTGCCACCTTGGTCACGTCTCCAAACGAGAACAGCGACATCAGGCGGCCCAGCAGCAGGAACGTAGGCGCCCCGGGGGGGTGGGGCACCAGCAGCTTGTAGGAGCAGGCAATGAACTCGCCGCAGTCCCAAAACGAAGCGGTGGGCTCCAGGGTGAGCAGGTACGTGGCGGCAGCAATGGCAAAGACGAGCCAGCCGACAAGGTTATTCAGGCTTTTGAAGGAACGCATAGAATCGTATAGAGCGCAGGCCCCAGTGGCCAACGCAGCAGGCGAGGGTCGGGAAACGAAAGTTAGGAAAGCAGTTAAAGGTCAAAAGTAGGCATTGCAACGTTGCAGTTGCATAAAGCTTCGGGCACTTGTTTGCCGGCAAATCCATGCCTGGCCCGGGCGTGCGGCGGGCGGCCCCGGAAGGGGGCGAAACGCAGCCTTGTGGCCTACAAACACGAAAAGCAGCCAGAGGCTGCTTTTCGGTAGTTCAATCAAAAGGATTTTAGCTCAATTCTGCAAGACGAGTCGCTTGGTGGTCACCACTTTGCCGTCTACCAGCAGGCTGTACAAATACATGCCGGCGTGCAGGTCGCTCAGGTCGAGGGGCAGGCCGGCGGCGGTTAGCTCCGGCTTGAGGGCGATGGTTCGGATTTCCTGGCCGATGATGTTGCTCAGGCGCAGCTTGTAGTCGGCGCCGGGCTTCTGGTTGAGCTGCACGGTTATCTGGCCGTGGGTGGGGTTCGGGTACACGTTGACGGTAATGCCCGCTGCGTGCGCATTGAGCGTGGCCGTGGGCGCGGCCACCACCGTGAGGACGCCGAACATGCCCACCCGCGGCGCACCATGCACTTCGCAGTGGTAGGCGTATTCGCCGGCCGTGGTGAACGTCATGGAGTGCGTGGTGTTGGCGGAGTTCATCGGAAACGTGGGCCAGGCGCCATTATCCGAAGCGGTGGGGTGGCTGAGCTGGCCCACGTAGTTCCACGTCACCACATCGCCCACGTTGATGGTGCGGATGTCACTGGAGCCGGTCGTATTACCCGGTCCGCGGTAAAAGTTGTCGCCCACTTGAATGGTGATGTTCGCTGCCAGCGACGGTGTGAGCGTCAGGGCCATGAGGGCCAGCACCGCTACCGAACGAGTAAAGAGTTTCATGGCAATAGCAGAAAAAGTGTTGGCTGATAGAGTGCGTTTAATTGAGCTGATAAAGACAAGCACCGTGCCGGGTTGAGCCCGCTTCCGGCCCCACCCGAAATGCGGCGGCGCATTTCAAATAGAGAGAGTGCCCGAAGCAGCCCAACGTTGCTTGCCCGCTTCAAAAACCACTCGGCTTCCACCCGCTGCAGGTTGCCCGAAGGCCTAAATTTTATTTAATAAGTCTAATATACGAAGCAAGCGGCAACTTATTTCAAAGAAAATTGAGCCACTGCTAAATTCGAAAACTGGTTATAGGTGCCTGATTTCCTGCAAGCTGAAGCGTCGCAGCTCATTGCCAATGGCCAGGGCCAGCCGGCCATCCTCCTCCACTCCGACAATTTGGCCGCTCACCCGTTTTCCCTCTACCTCGAACGGGTGCGCCTCTTGGTAGCGGTACAAGGCCTGCAGGTACGCCTGCCGCAGCTTGCCCACCTGCCCGGCGCGCAGCTGCAGGTAGCGCCGCTCCAGGCACTCGAGCAGGTGCGCCGCCAGGGCCTCACGGTCGTAGGCGCGGCCCGTGAGCTGGCCGATGGACGTGGCCGTGGATACCGCAAAACGTTGTTGGTTCACATTCAGCCCAATACCGATGATGCTGTGTTGAATCTTTGTGCCGCTCAGGCTGTTTTCAATCAGAACGCCACCAAATTTCTGGTCACCATAGTACAGGTCGTTGGGCCATTTCAGCTTCAGTTTCGGGTCGGGGCCCAGTAGCGACGCGGCCCAGTCGTGCACGCCCAGTGCCACGGCCTGGCTCAACTGGAATTGCTGGTCGGCGGCCAGAAACATGGGCTGCCAGACCACCGAGAGCATTAGGTTTTCGGCGGGGGCGGCCTCCCATTGGTTGCCGCGCTGGCCCCGGCCAGCGGTCTGAAAGTCCGTAATTATGGTGCAGCCGTCGCTGGCCCGGTTTTGGACAATCAAGGCCTGGGCCTCCGAATTGGTGGAGGTACAAGTCGGCAACCATATCAATTGCTGGCCCGTGAACAAGGTTTGAGGGGTGAGAACCACGGCCTTCTTTCGCGTTTCGTTAACTTCGTAGACTTTTGGCTGCAAAGCTCAAACCTAACAACACAATATGAAAAGCACGTTGGTCCGGCAGGACTCAGACACATTGGCAGATTTGGTTATCCGCGGCATGCAAGACAAGAAAGCGTCCGACATCGTGGTGCTGAATCTGAAAGAGCTCAAAAACGCCGTGGCGGATTATTTCATCATCTGCTCGGCCAATTCGGACACGCAGCTGGATGCCGTAGCCCGTTCGGTAGAAGAAGAAATCGAAAAAGTAACCGGCGAAAGCCCCTGGCAGACCGAGGGCCGCACCAACCGCGAGTGGGTACTGCTCGACTACGTGGACGTGGTGGTGCACGTTTTTCTGCGCGACCGGCGCAAGTTCTACGCCCTCGAGGAGCTGTGGGGCGACGCCAACATCAGCTACATCGAAGCCGAAGAAGCTTAAGCTTGGTAAAATAAATACGTAGGTAGCACGTCTTATCCGTACCGAACATTTGTTTTCGGCGCGGTGTTGCTCCCGTAGTTATACTTGATTTAACTAGCTATTTTCATGTCGGATAAAAATCCCAATAACAATAAAAAGAAAAAGCCCCTGATGCCGGCCCCCAATCCGCGGCCGGGCGTGCAGCTGTGGGTGTTGGCCGGCTTGCTGGTTTTCTTGTTCGGGGTAATGTGGGTCAATAACCTGAACTCGCCCGCCAAAATCAACCAGCAGCGCTTCGAGCAGATGCTGGCGGCCGGCGACGTGCGAGAAATCACCATCATCAACGAAAAGTTGGTGGAGGTGAGCCTCAAGCCCGAAGCCATGGCCAAGCCGGAGTACCGGCAGGAGCTGACGCGGCGCACCCCCTTCGGTACTACTGGGGCCGGGGCGCAGTTCTACTTCCCCGTTGTCGACGCCAAGCTTTTTCAGGAGGACCTGGACCGCATCCAGAAAACTCTGCCGGAAGCCCAGCGCCTGCCACTTAACATCGATTCCCGGCAAAGTCCGGGCGACTACGTGGGCACTTACGGCTTCATCATCCTGATGATTGTCGGCTTCTGGTTCCTGATGCGCCGCATGGGCAGCGCCGCGGGCCCCGGCGGGCAGATTTTCAGCATTGGCAAGAGCCGCGCGGCCTTGTTTGAGGGCGGCGATAAGGTGAAAATCACCTTTAAAGACGTTGCCGGCCTCGAAGAAGCCAAGGAGGAAGTACAGGAGATTGTGGAGTTCCTCAAGAACCCCAGCAAGTTCACCGTTCTCGGCGGTAAGATTCCGAAAGGTGCTTTGCTGGTGGGCCCTCCCGGTACGGGCAAGACCCTGCTGGCCAAAGCTGTAGCTGGTGAAGCCGATGTGCCGTTCTTCTCGCTTTCGGGCTCCGACTTCGTCGAGATGTTCGTTGGCGTGGGTGCGGCCCGTGTACGTGACCTTTTCAAGCAAGCTAAGGCCAAGGCGCCTTGCATCATCTTTATAGATGAGATTGACGCCGTGGGCCGCAGCCGCTCGCGGGGCTCCGTGCCCGGTGGCAACGATGAGCGTGAAAACACCCTGAACTCGCTGCTTGTGGAGATGGACGGCTTCGGTACTGATTCCGGCGTCATCATCCTCGCCGCTACTAACCGGCCCGATACCCTGGACTCGGCCCTGTTGCGTCCCGGCCGTTTCGACCGGCAAATCAGCATCGACAAGCCGGACATCAATGGCCGCACCGAAATTTTCCAGGTGCACCTCAAGCCACTGACCCTGGGCCCCGACGTAGACGCCCGCCGTCTGTCGGCCCAGACGCCCGGCTTTGCCGGCGCCGAGATTGCCAACGTCTGCAACGAAGCGGCCCTGATTGCCGCCCGCCGCGACAAGAAAATGGTGACTGACCAGGACTTTACCGACGCTATTGACCGCGTGATTGGTGGCCTGGAGAAGAAAAACAAAATCATTTCGCCCGGCGAAAAGCGCATTGTGGCTTACCATGAAGCCGGCCACGCCATTGCCGGCTGGTTCCTGGAGCACGTCGACCCCTTGGTGAAAGTGAGCATTGTGCCTCGTGGCGTAGCAGCCCTGGGCTACGCGCAGTACTTGCCCAAAGAGCAGTTTCTGTACAACACCGAGCAGCTAACCGACGAAATGTGCATGGCCCTGGGTGGCCGCGCCGCCGAAGAGCTGGTGTTCGGCAAAATCTCCACCGGCGCCTTGAGCGACCTGGAGCGCATCACCAAGATGGCCTACTCCATCGTGACGATGTATGGCATGAACGCCAAGCTCGGCAACGTGTCGTTCTACGACTCGAAGGGGCAGAACGAATACGGCTTCTCAAAGCCCTACTCGGAAGCCACGTCGCAAATGATTGACGAAGAAGTTCGTACCATCATCGAAAACGCCTACACCCGCACCAAGGAGCTGCTCACCGAGCGGCGCCATGAGCTGGAGGTAGTAGCCAAGGAGCTGCTGGAGAAAGAAGTGCTGCAGCAGGAAGACCTGACCCGCCTCGTGGGCAAGCGCCCCTTCGACAGCCAGACCAACTACCAGGCCCACATGGCCGGTACCGACCGCAGCGAAACCGAGAGCGAAGTGAAAGGCGAACAAGCCGCGGCCGGCAAACTCGGCAACGACCTGCCCGACCTGCACCTGCCCGGCATGGACGACGACCGCACCTCGCGCCCCGGCTCGGATGTGGAAGCCGGCAGCGCCGCAACTCCCGCATAATTCCGGTAATCATCCGAATGCAAAAGCCAGCCCGAGAGGGCTGGCTTTTTTTGTAAAACTGTACAGGTACTTTTGCTGCATGTCCGAATCTTCCCGCGACGTTGTGCTGGCCCGCATCCGCCAGGGACTGGCGCAGCCCGCTCCGCTGCCGCCCCGGCCCGACTTTGCCTCCCCCGTGCACCCGCCGCTGAGCAACAGCGACGCGGTAGTAGCTTTTGCTGAAAGCTTTCAGCGCGTGGGCGGGGAGTTCTACTACTGCGAGTCGCTGGCGCATCTGGCCGTGCAAATTGCCGGTTTCCAGCAGCGGCAGCAGGTGGGCGCGCCCTACGTATGGGAGCCCCACATACAGGCCTTGCTGCGGGCCGCGGGCGTGGCGTTCAAAGCCGACGAAGCCGATTTTATTGAGCACGCTGATTTGGGGCTGACCTCGTGCGAGGCCCTGGTGGCGCGCACGGGCAGCGTGCTGGTCTCGGCGGCCACGGCCAGCGGGCGCCGGCTCAGCATCTACCCCGACCAGCACCTGGTACTGGCCCGGCCCAGCCAGGTAGTGGCCGAAATAGGGGAGGCCCTGCGCGTGGTGCAGGCAAAGTTTGGCGCGCAGATGCCTTCCATGGTATCGCTCACCACCGGCCCCAGCCGCACCGCCGATATTGAAAAAACCTTAGTGCTCGGTGCCCACGGCCCGCGCCGCCTAGCGCTCTTTCTCCTGGAAGATGACGCTGCACTTACTTAATATGAGGGGCGGTCATGCAGAGCGCAGCGAAGCATCTTTACCGCTTCGTTGAGTTGATTGAATTACTCTCGTGGTAGAGATGCTTCGCTGCGCTCTGCATGACGTTCCTTTTGCTTATTAACCTATATGAAGCCACCCCGCATGCTACCCGACCTGGCGCTGCCGCCCGGCCGCCGGGTGTACTTCGCCTCCGACTTTCACCTGGGTGCCCCCAATGCTGCCGCCTCGCTTGAACGGGAGCGCCGCATTGTGCGCTGGCTTGATGAGGCCGCTAAGGATGCCGCGGCCATCTACCTGCTGGGCGACATTTTCGACTTCTGGTTTGAGTACAAGCACGCCATTCCGCGCGGCTTCATTCGCCTGCAGGGCAAGCTGGCCGAGCTGACGGATGCGGGCTTGCCCGTGACCATCTTCACCGGCAACCACGACATGTGGATGTTTGGCTACTTCACTCAGGAAATGGGCATTCCGGTGCTGCGCCAGGAAGTGTCGCAGCGTATCGGCAATCAGCTGTTTCACATCGGTCACGGCGACGGGCTTGGGCCCAAAGACTACAGCTATAAAGCGCTAAAGCAAGTATTTACGTCATCTATGGCGCAATGGCTCTTTGCGCGCCTGCACCCCAACTTTGGCATCGGCATGGCCAACAAGTGGAGCCGCCACAGCCGCCTGCAAAACGGCGAAGCCGATGCCAAATACTTCGGCGAAGAAGAGTGGCTGCTGCAATACTGCCGGGAAGTAGAAACTCTCACACACCACGACTACTACGTGTTCGGCCACCGGCACCTGCCCCTCGACATAGCCGTGGCCCCCGGCAGCCGCTACGTGAACCTAGGCGAGTGGGTCAATTATTGCTCCTACGGCGTGTACGATGGCAACGAACTGGCCCTGCGGCATTTTGAGAAGTAAATGAGCAGCAAAAAGAACGTCATGCTGAGCTTGCCGAAGCATCTCGCCCGTGTAAGTAAATTGATAACTTGCGCGGTAGAGATGCTTCGCTACGCTCTGCGTGACGTTCTTTCGGTCAAGTGTTTAGCTAAATTTCTTACCCTGCTTGTACTGAGCACAACCGCGGCCCGCGCTCAGGTCACGGTGCCATCCGCGGGTTCGGTAGCGCCGCCTTCTAAGGTGATAGTAGCCCCGGTGCAGGCCCCAGCCGCCCTGCCGGCCGATGCGACGCCGCTGCCCGCCGCTACGCCCTGGAAGTTCGTGCGCCTCATCAAGCTGCCCAACCCTGGGGCTGCCTCGCTGGACCGGCGCGGCGCGCTCTACGTGGCCGATGCCGACAACAACCTGCGCCAATACGGTCCGGAAGGACTGCCCCTGAACACCTACGCCCCTACGCAGCCCGGCCACGTGGCGCAGGTTGAAGCCTGGAACGTAACCAGTACGCTCGTATTCAACGACGACCGGCAGCAGCTGGTATTGCTGGACCGGTTCCTGACGCCCATCACAGAAGTGCGGCTGGCCGACGTGCTCGATGGTACCGTGCGCGCCGCCACCCTGGCCCCCGACAACCGCATCTGGCTGCTCGACGAGAGCAACCTCGTGCTGCGCGAACTCGACCCCAACTCCCAGCGCCTCGTGCAGAACACGCCACTGGATTTGCTCATTGGCCGCTCCCGGCCCGATTTCCGCTTCCTGCGCCAGTACCAGAACAACACCTACCTGGTAGACCGCAACACCGGCATTTACGTGTTCGATAACCTGGGCACTTACAAGAAGAAAATCCCCTTCGTTGGGCTGAGTATGGTGGGTTTTCGGGGCGACGAGCTGTACTATTTCGACGCGGGGGCGGTGCACTTCTTTCACCTCTACAACCTGACCGAGCGCCGTGTGGCCCTACCGGCCGGCGTAGAGCCGGGCGGAGTGCGGCAGGTACTGGTGGGAGAGTCCTATGCCTATATTTTCACGGCCCTGGGAGTAGCAGTGTATCAGTGGAAATAGCCGCGGCTACGGCCGAGGTTAATTCGTGGGTAAAGCCAGTCTAAGTAACCTCTGGAAAAGGGGAGCGTTAGGCAAAGGAGTTCTTCCTCCTCATTTCTTACCCCAATTCCATGAAAGCACTCCGAATTCACGGCGCGAAAGATGTCCGCGTGGACACTGTAGACGACCCCGAAATCCTGGACGCCCGCGACGCTATTATCCGCGTCACCAGCACGGCCATTTGCGGGTCCGACCTGCACATCTACAACGGCAGCATCCCGCAGCCGCGGCCCATGACCCTGGGCCATGAATTCATGGGCATAGTAGAGGAAGTGGGCAAGGGCGTGGGCAACCTCAAGCGCGGCGACCGCGTGGTGGTGCCCTTCCCCATTGCCTGCGGGCATTGCCTGTTTTGCAACCACGACCTGCCGGGCCACTGCGAAAACTCCAACCCCGAGCATTACGGCCCCGAAGGCGGCCTGATGACCGAAAAAGGCGGCGCGCTGTTTGGCTACACCGATTTGTACGGCGGCTACGACGGCGGCCAGGCCGAGTACGTGCGCGTGCCCTACGCCGATTTCGGCCCCCGAAAAGTTCCGGATAACCTCACCGATGAGCAGGTGCTTTTCCTCACCGATATCTTTCCCACCGGCTACACCGGCATCGATTGGGCCGGGGTGAAAGGCGGCGAGGTAATTGCCATTTTCGGCGCTGGCCCCGTGGGCATGATGGCGGCCAAATCGGCCTGGCTGCGCGGCGCGAGCCGAGTCATCATCATCGACACCCAGCAGTACCGCCTCGACAAAGCCCGGCAGACCTCCAACGCCGAAACTATACTCTGGGAAAGCCACCAGCAGGTGGTGGACGAAATCCGCAGCATGAGCCGCGGCTACGGGGCCGACGTGTGCGTGGAAGCCGTGGGCTTCGAGCCCGACCGCAGCCTGGGCGACCGCGCCAAAGCCGTTATCAACCTGGAAAAGGGTTCCGATAAAGTGCTGCTGGCCTGCATGAGTGCCGTGCGCCGGGGCGGCTTTGTGTCGGTGCTGGGCGTGTACTCCTCGCCGTTCGACAACTTCCCCATCCACCAGTTCTTCGACAAAGGCATCACGCTGAAAGGTGGCCAAGCCCCCGCTCACAAGCACATCGACCGCCTGCTGAAGCACGTAGCCAACGGCGACGTGCGCCTCGACGACATCATCTCGCACCGCCTCCCGTTGAGCCAGGCCGCCCACGGTTACGATATCTTCCGCAACAAGAAGGACAACTGCACCAAGGTGGTGCTCAAGCCCGGCGCGTAAACGCATCGCTGTTGAGAAATTCCCAAGAACCCGCCGCGTGCGGGTTCTTTTTTTATATTGATGTATGGCGGTAAACTAGAATTAGCAGACGGTTCTGGTTATCTTTGGCAACGGGCGAATTGAGCTGCTTTCTCTACCCGAATTGAGCTGAATTTTTGTACCAAACGACTTGCAATACATGGGGTTAACTCGACTCGGCCACACGGGGCTTGCCCGGCCGTGGAAGCGGCTGGTGCGCAGTTGGCAGTGCACGGCGCTTTTGCTTCTGCCCGCGGTTTCACTACTGGCCCAAACTCTAGCGCCCCCGGCTGGCCCCCAGGCAAAGCTGGCGCCCGGGCTGCAGGCTGCCGGGGCCCAGCGGGCTGCCCGGGCCGTGCGGGTGAGCGTGGCCGACCGAGCTGCTTTTCAGCAATGGGTGCAGCAGCATTTGCCCGCGGTTCGGGTGTCGCAGCCCAGCGCTTCGGCCCGCACGTTGGCCGTGTCGGGGCTGAGCACTGCGACGCTGGCCCAGCTGGCCGCCTGTCCCTTCGTACAATTTGTGGACGTGCCCGACCGCCAGGCGCACGAGGAGCGCCAGCTCAATAATTCGGACTTATCGGTTAATGCCATTGCGGCGGTGCAGGCGCGTTTTCCGCAGCTGGCCGGCCAGGGCATCGCGGTGTCGGTAAAAGAGCAGCCGTTTGACCCGAACGACATCGATTTAAAAGGCCGGGTGATAAGCGCGGGCACGTTTCCCGGGCCGCCATCCAGCCATGCCACCGCCATGGCCACCCTCATCGGTGGCGCCGGCAATTCGCACCCGCTGGGCCGGGGAGTGGCCCGCCAGGTCGGGCTGGCTACCTCCGATTTTGCCCGCCTGCTGCCCGACGACGGCACGCAGCTAACCCAAGCGGGGATATCGGTGCAAAACCACTCCTACGGCGTGGCCATTGAAAACTACTATGGGGTAGAAGCCCAGGAGTACGACCGCCAGGTGCGGCAGTTTCCCACGCTGCTGCACGTGTTTTCGTCGGGCAACGTGGGCACCCTGGCCAGCCCAACCGGCCCGTATACTGGCATTGCCGCCGTGGCCAACGTCACGGGCCAGTTCAAAATGTCGAAAAACACCCTGACCGTGGGCGCCACCGACCCCTCGGGCCAGGTGGCGGCACTCAGCTCGCGCGGGCCGGCCTACGACGGCCGCATCAAGCCCGAGCTGGTGGCGTACGGCGAAGGCGGCTCTTCCGAGTCGGCGGCGCTGGTGTCGGGCATAGGGGTGCTGTTGCAGCAAACCTACCGCAACCAGCACAGCGGCACGCTCCCGCCCGCCGCTCTCGTCAAAGCCGTGCTGCTGAACAGCGCCGACGACCTGGGCCGGCCCGAAGTGGACTTTGTGAGCGGCTTCGGGCAGGCCGATGCGCTGGGTGCTTTGGCTATGATGCGCGCCAACCAGTTTTTCAATGGGACCGTTGCGCAGGGCGCCGAGCAGGTGTTTACCCTCACCGTGCCCGCCGGCCAGCAGCTGAAAGCTACCCTCGTGTGGGCCGACCCTGATGCAGCCGCCAACGCTGCGCGCGCCCTCGTCAACGACCTGGACCTGGAATTGGTGGCACCGGCCACCGGCCAGCGCTGGCAGCCCTGGGTGCTCAGCACCTATGCCCACGCCGACTCGCTGGCGCGCCCCGCCCGCCGCGGCGCCGACCACCTGAATAATGCCGAGCAAATTACCCTGACCGTGCCCGCGGCCGGCACCTACGAGCTGCACGTGCGCGGCTACGCCGTGCCGCAAGGGCCCCAGTCGTTCAGCCTGGCCTACGAGGTGAATCCGGTTGGGCTGGAATGGATAAGCCCGCAAAGCGCTGGCAACGTGCGGCCGGGCACTGCCAGCACGTTGCGCTGGCACTGGAGCGGCCCCGCCACCACCGCCCGCCTCGAGTACCGGCCGGTGGGCCAGGCCCTGTGGCGCGTGGCCAGCCCAACCGTGGCTTTGGCCGACAACCACTGGGCCTGGACTGCGCCCGATACCGTGGCCTTGGCCCAACTGCGCTTAGTGGCCGGCAGCCAGGCGTATGCTTCCGACACTTTTGCTATCGTGCGGGCGCCCACGCTGCAAGTAGGCTTTACTTGCCCTGAAGAAACCTTGCTGCAATGGGCGTGGGTGCCCGGCGTGGCAAAGTACCAGGTGTACCAGCTTGGGGCTACCGCACTGGTGCCCTTAGCGCTTACGACCGACACGGCTCTGGTGCTCGACCGGGCCCAGATGGCGGCCACCCGCTACTACACCGTGGCGCCCATTTTGCAGGGCAAGCTGGCCGAGCCCGGCGGCACCATCGACTATGTGACCCAAGGCACGGCGTGCTACTTTCGGTCGTTTCTGCCGCGCCAGCTAGTCGACAACACCATCCTGTTCAATGTTGAGCTGGGCAGCGTGTATCGCCTGCGGTCGGCCACGTTGGAGCGTCTGGGGGCCGCAGGCTACGAAGCCGTGCAAACCCTCGCGCCGCTTACGAAGACCAAATTTGCTTTCACCGACTTGCCGCCGTCCGCCGGCGGCTACCACTACCGCGTGCGGCTGGAGAATCTGGCCGGGCAACAGTTTTACAGCCAGGTCGAACAGGCGTATTACCTCCAGACTGGGGCGGCGCAAGCCTTTCCTAACCCCGTGTTGGCGGGCGAAACCCTGCGGCTGATTGCCGGTACGAGCAGCCCGGTGAGCATTCGCCTCTACGACATGCTGGGCCGGTTCCAACGTGAAACCACTGTCGACGGCGTTATCAACCAGCTTAATACCAACGGCCTGAAGCCGGGACTGTATTTGCTCCGAGTGAAGCTGGAAAGCCAAGCCGAACAAACCATTCGGGTGGTCATTCAATAGCACCGGCTGCTAATCGCCAAGTCCCCGCTACAAGCTCCGGGTTGCAAGGCACAACAAAAAGCCCCGGCTCAACTGAGCCGGGGCTTTTTGTTGTCGTACTACCTTATAGTATACGAGCAGCCGAAGCTACTAGTAGATGTAATTCAGGGCCGTGAGGTCGTTGGCGGTGAAAGGGCGGTTAACGCCGTTACCTACGCAAGCCAGCATCCAGGAATTAGGCTCAGCCAGCGACGGCGTGCCGGGAATCAGGATGGCTCCTACGTTGCTGGCACCTTCGTTGGAAGCGCTGCCACCGCAGCTGTATGCCCGGTTGTAGTAGTCGGTGTGGCGCATGCCGATGCAATGCCCCATTTCGTGGGCCATGATGGTGGCAATGAAATTGGTGTTCGTGCTGTTAATCACGTTGGGAACCAGCGTGAAACCGGGCGCGGGGTTGCCGCCCGAGGGGAAGCCGCCCGACTGGCCCAGCACGCCCGGGCCTAGGTCGGCCGAATACTTTACGGGCAGGTCAGCGGTGCCCGTGGTAATGCGGGTGAAGTGCAGTTGCAAGTTGGCGTTGTTGTAGCGGAGAATGGCTTCATCAATGGCCGCCGAGTAAGCTGCGGGAAACTGGGTCGATAGGCTCACGGTCAGCGTGCGCGGCAGGCGGGTCACCAGTTTGGTGGTGCGGTACTGCTCTTCGTCGCCTACGCGTAGCGTGCTGTAGCTGGCTTCAGTGGCCAGCATCTCCTTGGTCAGCAGCATATCGCCTTCGACCACGTAGCCGCCTGCCACCGGGCGAACGCCTTGCGTGCTAAAGCCCAGGGCTTTGATTTGAATTAAAGCCTCTTGTGAAACGGCCGAAGGAGCAGCAGCGGCCACCTCCTTTTTGCTGCACGAGGAAAGCGCCAGTACCGAAGCGGCACAGAAAGCGGTGGCGGACAGTAAGTTTTTGATTTTCATACAATCAGGATGAAATGTGGAGTGGAAATGATGGGAAGAACTAACAATTACTGTATTCCTAGGAAGAAATCCAAGCCTTAATACCGACAGCGCCGATTAAAAAAACAAGGGGCCTCGGCTTGAACCGAGGCCCCTTGTTTTTAGCCGGAACTATTGGGTTAGGCTAGTACAAGTACGTCAGGGCCGTGAGGTCGTTGGCGGTGAAAGGACGGTCTACACCGTTGCCTACGCAAGCCAGCATCCAGGAATTGGGCTCGGCAAGCGACGGCGTGCCGGGAATCAGGATAGCACCCACGGTGCTGGCACCTTCGTTGGACTTACGACCACCGCAGCTGTACTGACGGTTGTAGTAGTCGGTGTGGCGCATGCCGATGCAGTGACCCATTTCGTGAGCCATGATGGTGCCAATGTAATTGGCGTTCGTGCTGTTAATCACGTTGGGAACCAGCGTGAAGCCTGGTGCGGGGTTGCCGTTGGTCGGGAAACCGCCCGACTGGCCGAGCACGCCCGGGCCGAGGTCAGCTGAATACTTCACGGGCAGGTCAGAAGGGGCGTCATTGGCGACGCGGGACATTTTCAATGTCAGGTTGGCGGCATTGTACCGGGCGATGGCCACATCAATGGCCGACGAGTACGCAGCTGGAAACTGGCTCGACAGGCTCACGGTCAACGTGCGGCCCGAGCCCGCGGTCACCAGTTCGGTGGTGCGGTACTGCTCTTCAGCACCCACGCGCAGGGTGCCGTAGCCTGGCGCGCTGGCCAGCATTTCCTTGGTCAGCAGCATGTCGCCTTCTACCACGTAGCCACCAGCTACAGCACGAACGTCATCAGTGCCAAAGCCCAGAGCTTTGATTTGGCTTAAAGCTTCTTGGTTAACGGCCGTAGGGGCCGCAGCTGCCTCCTCTTTTTTGCTGCAGGAGGAAAGCGATAGCGCCGAGATGGCACAAAAAGCAGTGGCGGACAGTAAGTTTTTGATTTTCATGAAATGGGTTGAAAGTGGGGTTGAAAAATGGTGGAAATGAAAAATGGTGGAAATGAAAAAGATTATTGTGAGACTATGGTTGCTGTAAAAAGTATTAATTCAAATAGTTGAATTTTTAACTTTCAACACGGAGGCCTCAGCTGTTAGGAGCCGAGGCCTCGTGGAGTGTAAAACTCACTAAGGGAGTACTTCCCTTAGTAGATGTAGTTCAGGGCAGTCAGGTCGTTGCTATTGAAAGGACGGTTTACGCCGTTACCTATGCAAGCCAACATCCAGGAATTGGGGTCAGCACCCGACGGCGTGCCGGGAATGAGGACAGCCCCTACGGTGCTGGCACCTTCGTTGGAAGCACTGCCACCGCAGCTGTACGCCCGGTTGAAGTAGTCGGTGTGGCGCATGCCAATGCAGTGCCCCATCTCGTGGGCCATGATGGTGGCAATGTAATTGACGTTCGTGCTGTTGATTACATTAGGAACCAGCGTGAAGCCCGGAGCAGGGTTGCCGCCGCTTGGGAAGCCGCCCGACTGGCCCAGTACGCCCGGGCCCAGGTCAGACGAATACTTTACGGGCAGGTTAGCTCCAGACGTGCTAATGCGGCGGAACGTCAGACGCAGGCCAGCTGCATTGTAGCGCCGAATCGCTTCATCAATGGCCGTTACATAGGCTGCGGGAAACGAACTGCTAATGCTTACGGTGAGTACGCGCGGCAGGCCGGTCACCAGGTTGGTGGTTCGGTATTGCTCGTCCTGGCCCACGCGGAGCGTGGAGTAGCCGGGGGCGCTAGCCAGCAGTTCCGGCGTCAGTAGCATGTCGCCTTCCACGACATAACCTCCGTCAACGGCGCGAACGCCTTGGGTGCTAAAACCTAGGGCTTTGATTTGAGCCATAGCGTCCTGCTTAACGGTTGCAGGAGCAACTGCATTCGCTTCCTTCTCTTTCGAGCAGGAGGATATTGCCAATACCGAGGCAGCGCAAATGACAGCGGCGGAAAGTACATTTTTGACTTTCATATGTTGTTGGGGGTTTGGTAGGTGGAAAATTGGTTAAAGGATGGGCACAAGTAGAGGAGAATAATTGTAATCACCAATAGTGATTTCGCCTTATGACTGAATATTATTCAAAATATTGCATTTTTGGCCTGTAGAGGCATTTATGAATATCCCTAGATATTGGATTTGCCAAAATCTTACACATTTCTACTAAAAGTCATAAAACCATTATTTTATTGCACTCGTTATCACGGCGCTACTTTTTGCTAGCTCCACCGGGAGTGCGTATTTAGCCCAACTTCAGGCGGCCGGGGGTACCCCTGTCGAATTTCGTATCTTTGCTAGGAACCGAATTTTCGCGGAAATTTTAATTTCCCTCAACTATATATTTTTTAGCTAGTGGCTTGTTCATCATGTTCTTCTGGCGGGG
Source organism: Hymenobacter plasmatis (assembly GCF_020711255.1). GTDB lineage: Bacteria > Bacteroidota > Bacteroidia > Cytophagales > Hymenobacteraceae > Hymenobacter. The sequence goes on along the minus strand of NZ_JAJFAW010000010.1, from coordinate 120,808 downwards.
GCTGCGGCACCAAGCCGGGCGGCTGCAAATCCAACGGGGGCTGTAGCACCGGCGGCTGCAACCGCCTCAATGTATTCGATTGGCTGCAGGACGTAGAAGTGCCCGACTCTTTTGCCGGGTTCGACATAGTAGAAGTCCGCTTCAAGGGCGGCCGTAAAGAGTTTATGCGCAACGACCAGCGCCTGCCGCTGGTCACGGGCGATGCCGTGGTGGTAGATGCCGCCGGCAGCGGCTGGCACCTGGGCCACGTGAGCCTGAAGGGCGAGCTGGTGCGCCTGCAGATGCGCAAAAAGAAAGTGCCCACCGACTCCAAGGAAATCCGCAACATCCTGCGCATTGCCACCCCGGAAGACGTAGAGCGCTGGGAAGCCGTGCGCGACCTGGAAAACGGCACCATGTTCCGGGCCCGGGCCATGGTGGGCGAGCTGCGCCTGCGCATGAAGCTGAGCGACGTGGAGTACCAGGCCGACCGCACCCGCGCCCTTTTTTACTACTCGGCCGAGGACCGGGTCGATTTCCGGGAGCTGATTCGGCGCCTGGCCGACGAGTTCCGGGTGCGCGTGGAAATGCGCCAGATATCGCTGCGCCAGGAAGCCGGCCGCATCGGGGGCATCGGCGTGTGCGGCCGCGAGCTGTGCTGCTCCACCTGGCTGCAGGACTTCAAAACCGTGAGCACCACGGCCGCCCGCTACCAAAACCTGAGCCTGAACCCGCAGAAGCTGGCCGGCCAGTGCGGCCGCCTCAAGTGCTGCCTCAATTACGAGCTTGACGCCTATCTCGACGCCCTGAAGGATATTCCGCAGGTGCAGCGCCCCCTGAAAACCAGCAAGGGCGAGGCCTTCCTGCAGAAAACCGACATCTTCCGCCGCCGCATGTGGTTTGCCTTCAAAGGCGACAACAACTGGGTGATGCTGGACACAGCCCGCGTGCGCGAGCTGCTGGAAATGAACAAGCGCGGCGAAGTAATCGAAAGCCTGCTGCCGCCCCGCGAAGAAGCTCCCGAGCCCGAAGTATCGGCCATTGTGGAGGGCAACCTCGACCGCCTCGACGATAAAATCAAGTCGGGCAGCAAGCGCCCCAAACGCAAGAAAAGCCGCGGCGAAGCCGACGCCGAAAGCCGTGCTCCCCGCGAAGGCCGCGAGCCACGCGAACCCCGTGCTGCTGCTGAAGGCACCGCCGCACCCCGCGAAGCCCGCCCGCCCCGCGAGCCCCGGGAAGCCCGCGAAGGCCGTGTTCCCCGCGACGGTCGCCGCCCAGCGGGCGCCGCTCCCGGTGGCCCCCGCCCGCCAGAGCAAATGACCAGCCCAGGCCCCGGCGATATAGACAACCCGGTACCAGCCTTGGGCGATGTGCCCGAGCAGCGCGGCCGCCGCGGTGCCGCCGCCCGCCCCCTGAACCGCCGCAACGGCCGAGGCCGGAGCGACGCCCCGCGCCCCGAGGGCGAGGCCGGCGAGCCCCGGCCCGATGGCGGCCGCAATCGCCGTTCCGACTCTACGCGCCGCCCCGATGCTAACGCCACACCCCGCCCAGCTGCCGAAGGAGGTGGCGAAGCCCGGCCCCGGCGTGAGGCTGGGGGAGGAGAGCGCCGAGCCGAAGGAGGCGAGCGCCGCGAAGGCCGCGGTGGGCGCAACAACCGCCGCGGTGGCCGTGGACCAGCTAGCGACGGCAGCGCCGCTCCCGCGCCAGCCCCCGCCCCGGCTGGCTCCTGATTTGTGCCACTTGCTTGAACTGCCAATAGGCTTGTTGTCAGAAGGCAAAGCAGTAGCGCGGAAGTAAGCGCTACCAAAGCTTTCTTTGCCTTCTGACAACGGCCCCTCGCCATTACTGACGACCTGCTATATGAACCAACGCTTTGCATTCCGATTGGCCACGGCCGCCGGGCTACTGTGCGTGCTCACGGCCTGCGACCCCAATCGGGTGTTTGAGCAGAACATTGACTTCCCAAATTATTCCTGGGACGTGCAGCAAAAGCCGGCTTTCACCTTCGCCATTCAGGACACGGCGGCGCGCTACGACGTGTATTTCAACGTGCGCCACGCTTCCTCCTACGGGTTCTACAACCTATATGTGAAGCACACCCTCACCGGGCCCACCGGCCGCGTGGGCGTACCCCTGCTGCACCAAATGCTGCTGATGGACCCCAAAACCGGCGAGCCCAAAGGCAGCGGCACCGGCGATATCTACGACATCCAGCTGCTGGCTTTGCCCAACCAGCACTTCGCCAAACCTGGCAACTACACCCTGACCCTGGAGCAGTACATGCGCCAGGACCAGCTCCCTGGCCTCATGGCTGTGGGAGTGCGCGTAGCCAAGCACGTGGATAAGAAATAGCCATTAGCCCAACAAGAAAGGCCGGCTCCATAATGTGGAGCCGGCCTTTCTTGTTGGGCTAATGGCTAGTCATGATGACACTAAGTCGGTCATGCTGAGCTTGTCGAAGCATCTCTACCGCTTCTTTAAATCGCCTGTCATGCAGAGCGCAGCGAAGCATCTTATCACGTTCGAACGAGTCGTTCAGCGGGGATAAGCTGCTTCGCTGCGCTCTGCATGAAAAGAGACGTGAGTCATACGCTTCTCTATGCACTGCTGACGAGCTTTTAGCCCAACGGCTCTATCATACGCTCTCCTGCTATTGCAGGCGGGTTACGTCTACAGCATTAGGGCCTTTTTTACCGGCTTTGATATTGAACTGAACCCGGTCGCCTTCCTGAATTTCGTGGATGAGGCCGGTTTGGTGAACGAAGATTTCTTCCTGGTTGTCGTCGGCGACGATGAAGCCGAAGCCTTTGGTGTCGTCGAAAAACTTAACGGTGCCGGTGAGCATGTGCGTGTGGAGGGGTAAAAAATGAAGCTGGCCCTGCCATAACGGCCTCGGTTCGCCCTTGGTTGGCGACCGAATTAAAAGGCGCGTAAGGGCGCAAGCTCCGCAAAGGTAAAAATAGGGCGCCGAATGAACCGGCCCTGGCCTGGGGAAGGGCGTGGGCGCCGCCGTTGGTAAAACAACGGCTTGGGGGGCGCGTATAGAAAGGAAGTTCACCTTTTTACTGATTCAAACGCTCTTCGCAGGCCATGGAAAATGAGGAAACAAACCTGAATACCGAGCCCAACGACATTGCGGGCAACCGCATTGACGGGCCGGTGGGCAACACTGCTGCCAAGCATACCTTGCCTAACGCGGGCGTGGGCATACCCGGCGGCCCGCCCACGCCGCCAAGCGCCGCCCCCGGCAGCGGTTCGGGAGCTGCTTCTCCAGAGATTCCGCCGTCGAGTGAAGAACTGGCGGATGCGGAATTGAGCGTGGCAGAAGGCGCCCTGGGGGATGAAAATGAGAAAGAAGAGAACAGGCCCGCCAACCCCGACGACCTCACGCCGCTGGGGGCTTATGGCGGCAATTTCAGCAACAGTACCCAGGACAGCTACCACGACCAATCGCGCCGCGACAACCAGGACAGCGACCCGAACCGCGGGGAGTTTGGGGCGCAGGATTTGGGCGGGACCACCCACGGCGGCTTCGGTAATCAAAACCGGCTAGCCGATTACGAGCCGCACAACACGCCGGAGGACCGCTACTACGGCGGCCCCGGCCGCCCCGGGCACCAGGACAATGCCTACCGCGCCTACGACGGACGCGACGAGCGCCCGGACCCGCGACACGAATACGGCTTTGAGCGCGGCACTACCGCCGCGAATACCTCGGGCGCAACCGCCGACCCCGGCCACTTGCAAGGCGAACGGTACAACGGCCCCAACGCCGACAACCGAAACCAGCCCAACCGCGCCGACGTGAACAGCGCGTACCAAAACGACAACGGCTCGGCCCCAATCCGGGACAGCGGCTTTGCGGAAGACTACGGCCATACTTCCCTGCGCGGAGAAGCCGCCGCTGGAGTCGTGGCACCGGCCAGTGCCAGTACTACCAGTGCCGACCGCCGCAACCAGACCGAAGACTACCTGCCGGCGCAAGCGGGCTTCGACAAGCAAGGCCACCGCGAGGAACAACACCCCGGGTATTCTACCAACGACCCCGAAGTAGCGGACCAGCGCGGCCAGCGCCCCGCCAGCAGCCTGGGCTACGGCGACCGCGGCCGTGAGGAACCCCGACAGTCCCCGGACTTCCGCACCGGCGACGACCGCAATGGCTACGTGCAGGCCAACGGCGGCGACTCGGCCCAAGGCCACGGTTCGCGCGGGGGCTCCTACAACGATGCCTACGACGACAGCCGCCCCGGCAGCAAAGCCGGCTCGCCCGCCCAGGGCGAGCAGCGCGCCGAAGACCGGGACGCAAACTTCGGCTCGGCCGCCCGCGAGGAAAACCGCAGCAACAGCGGCGACGACAACGCTGCCGACCACGGTGCCCCGCGCCGCAACGCCGGCCGCGACGGCGAAGCCGACGAGTAAAGCATCCACTATTTCAGCTCAATAAAAAAGCCCGCCGGATGTCCGGCGGGCTTTTTTATTGAGCTGAAATTCGGAGCTATTTCGTGCCACCCATAGAGCTCTCCGGCTTCTGCCCATTGGCTTTGGGCGCGGCCTGCTGCATGGGGTTGGGCTGGGCCTGCTGCTGTTGCTGGAAGAGCTCGAAGCGCGAGGCGGCGGGCTGGCGCGGGAAGGCGTTGTTGCTCAGGTCCGTGTCGGCCGTCTGCTGGAAGGGGTCGAGCACGAAGCTGATGACCGGCTTCTTGGTCACAATCACCTTGCTCACCTGCGCGTTGTTCTTGCGCCAGATTTCCGCGGGAATGGTCTGGATTTCCTGCGAGTTGTCGGCGTAGGTGAGCTGCACAATCACGGGCATCACCAAGCCGCCGACGTTGCGCAAGCTCAGTTCGTAGAAGTGCTGGTTGTCGCCGAGCCGTTGGCGCTGCTCTTCGCTTAGCGAGCCCAGGTAGGAGGTGTAGCGCTGCTGGTCGGCGGGCGTCACGGCCAAGGGGTTGTACTGGTTGTAGAAGTCCTTGAGCTCGGGCTTCTCGTCTACTAGCGTGCTTTTGAGCTCGGTGGCGTTACGCTGGGCCGAGATAGAAGCTGGGGCAGAAGCTTGCAACTGCTGCAGGCGCTGGTTTTCCACCGCCGGGTTTTTGGTGTTCACGTTGTAAGCCTTCACCGATTCCAGGGCAATGTCCGTGTGGTCGGTGGTGTAGAACCAGCCGCGCCAGAACCAGTCCAGGTCCACGGCCGAGGCGTCTTCCATGGTGCGGAAGAAGTCGGCGGGCGTCGGATGCTTGTAGGCCCAGCGCTGGGCGTAGGTCTTGAAGGCGTGGTCGAACAGCTCGCGCCCCATCACCGTCTCGCGCAGGATGTTCAGCGCCGTGGCGGGCTTAGCGTAGGCATTGTTGCCGAACTGCAGTACCGACTCCGAATTGGTCATTATCGGGGTTTGCAGGCTTTTATCCGTCCGCATGTACTCTACGATGTTGGCGGGCTCGCCGCGGCGGGAGGGGTAGTTGCGTTCCCATTCCTGCTCGGTCAGGTACTGCATAAAGCTATTCAGGCCTTCGTCCATCCACGACCATTGCCGCTCGTCGGAGTTCACAATCATCGGGAAGAAGTTGTGGCCGACCTCGTGGATAATCACCCCAATCATGGCATACTTGGTCTGGGCCGAGTAGGTCCCGTCCTTCTCGGGCCGCCCGCCGTTGAAGCAAATCATCGGGTACTCCATGCCGAAGATGGGGCCGTGCACCGAGATGGCGACGGGGTACTCGTACGGGATGGTATGCTTAGAATACGTCTTGATGGTGTGGGCTACCACTTCCGTCGAGTACTTGCCCCACAAGGGGTTGCCCTCTTTGGGGTAGTACGACATGCACATTACGGGCTTGCCTTCCTGCTTGATTTGCATGGCGTCCCAGATGAATTTGCGCGAGCTAACCCAGGCAAAGTCGCGCACGTTTTTGGCTGCAAAAGTCCAGGTTTTGGTGCCAGTGGCGCGTTTGCCTTCGGCCTTCACGGCTTCCTCCTGGCTGACGATGAGCACCGGCTTCTTGGCCGTTTTGGCTTGCTCAAAGCGTTTCTGCTGGGTAGTTGTCAGCACCTGCGAGGCATTCTGGAGCGTGCCCGTGGCGCCCACAATATGGTCGGCCGGGGCGGTGATGCTCACTTTGTAGTCGCCGAAGGGCAGGGTGAACTCGCCACTGCCGAGGAATTGCTTGTGCTGCCAGCCTTGGTTGTCGGAGTAGACGGCCATGCGCGGGTACCATTGGGCGATTTCGTAGAGGTAGTTCTTATCCTCGGGGAAATACTCGTAGCCATTCCGGCGGGGCTGCTTGCCGTTGACATTGTAGTGCCACTTCACGTTGAAGGCGAAGGACTGGCCGGGCCGCAAGGGCGAGGGCAGGTCCACGCGCATCATGGTGTAGTTTGTCACCGTTTTGAGGGCTTTGCCGTCTTTGCCCGTCACGCTTTCGATTTTGAAGCCGCCGTCGAAGTCCGACAACAAGGCATCCAAGGCAGCGAACGACATTTTATCCTGCAGCTGGCTTACTTCCGTGGTCGCCGTGATGGAGTTTTTGGCCAGCACGTTCTGGTCGAGCTGTACCCACAGGTAGGGCAACGTGTCGGGCGAACGGTTGGTGTAGGTAATGGTTTCGCGGCCGGTGATGGCCTGCTTGGCATCGTCGAGCGACACCTTGATGTCGTAGTCGGCGCGCTGCTGCCAATAATCCTTGCCGGGCGCGCCGCTGGCCGTGCGGTAGGAGTTGGGCGTGGGCAGCACGGTTTCGAGCTGCGCAAATTTGTCGGTGCCCGAGTTCGTGGTCTGGGCCCAGGAGGCTGCCGAAGGCAGCAATCCGAGCCCCAGCAGGGCCACCAAACGGCGCTTGGGGAGTGCGGAGAGCAGTGAGCTAAAAATAGCCATAAGGGAGGAGGTAAATAGCGCCGCCAGAAAAATCGGCCCGCCATATGGCCCGCCGTGCATCGCTACCGCGAAAATAATTCAAAAAATAGGCACCCCACTTTCAGCTGCTCCCTACGGTTGAGCATGGCTTCAGCCCAAGCAGTGTAAAAGGCCGGTTTTAGCAAGGCTGCCAGTGCACTACAATCCGAAAATTATTGTTTTACCACGCAGCCCGGGACCGCACCGGGGCCAAATGACGAGCTCAGATGCCCATCGTGAAGGGTTTAGGAATTCGGAATCATTTGCTAAATTGTATGTTTACGGCTTGTTAATCCCCGCGACCATGCCTGCTGTCGTCCGTGCCACCGCTGAATTCTTCGACCAACTGACCAACGACCTGCTGGTGTTGCGGGTGGTGGCGCAGCAGCGTTTCCGCCCACTGAGCGCCGAAGAGCTGAACCGTAGGCCGGGCCCAAGTCGCTGGAGTGCCGGGCAGTGCCTTGAGCACCTCAACATTGTGGGCGGCTACTACCTGCCCAGCATTGCGCGCCGCATTGCCAAGGCCCAGGCCCGGGGCTCGAAGCCCACGGCCACGGTGAAGCAAGGTTTTTTTGGCGGGCGGTTTATCAACGCCATGCGCACGCCGGCCAGCGAAAAATCCTACACCACGCCCCAGCGCTACGCCCCCACCGGCACCCGCCTGCCCCGCACGGTAGCGGAGGTGTTCAGCCGCCAAATCGATGAATTGCTGCGCTTGGTGCTGCTGGCCCGGCAGGTCAACGCCAACGCCGTGCTCATCCCCAACGCCGTGTTTCCTCCCTTGCTGCTGCGCCTGGCCGACCAACTGGAGTTTCTGGTGGTGCACATTCAGCGGCACGTGGCCCAGGCCGAAGAGGTACTCACCGGCAATACGGTTAGCTCCAAGTTTTCAGCGGCTTAATTACAGGCTAGGGTTGGGCTAGATAAAAACGCGCCGGCAGACTTTGTAGTCGGGCTTGCATTGCCCGTTGAGCTGTTTTTTTAATAGCGCGTTTTTGGGCAAATGAGTGGCTGAAATTGAGCTGGCTACGATTTAAGCGAGCCACTAAGCGCAACAATACGAAAGGTAGGTGTGCAATAAAAGCTGGGCTGGCATCTTTAAGTCGCCAACCTAGCACCGTGCCCCCGCCCATGCGCCTGTTTCTCTTTGCCTGCCTGTTGATGACCATGGTTTTCAGCACCGACTCGGCCACGCCCCGCCCTCCCGACCCGTACGCGGCCCGCTGGCGGAAGATTGACGCCCTGCTGGCCAAAAACCAAATCGCCACGGCCGCGCCGCTCGTGGAGGCCATCTACCAGCAGGCCCGGAAGGAGCAGAACACCCCGGCCTACGTGCGGGCCCTGCTCTACAAAACCCGTCTGTTGCAGGCCAAGGAGGAAGACGACACCGAGAAGGCCATCGCGCTGCTGGAGCAGGAGCTGAGCACGGCCACTTTCCCCGCCCGCCCCATTCTGCACTCGCTGCTGGCCGAGCTGTATACCAACTACTTAAACCAGAACCGCTACCGCCTCTACCAGCGCACGGCCGGGGCTGCCGCCACCCGCGGCCCAGGCGCCGCCACCGACGGCGGCACCGGGCTGGCTACCTGTGACATGGGCAAACTGGGCGCCGCCATCGTGCGCCACTACTACCAGTCGGTGGAAGACGAGCCGCAAAAACAGCTCAATACTACGCTGGCGGCCCTGGGCGACCTGGCGGTGGGCGGCGACGCCGAAGGCCGGGCCCTGCGCCCCACGCTGTACGATTTGCTGGCCCAGCGCGCCATCGAGGGGCTCAAGAACCAGGAGCTGTACATCACCCGGCCCGAGCAGCAGTTTCAGCCCACCGAGCCCAAGCTGTTCGGCTCGGCGGCCGAGTTTGCGGCCCTGCGCCTGCTGGCTCCCGATGCCGACTCGCTGAACGGGCAGCTGCACGCGCTGCACCTGCTGCAGCGTCTCACGGCTTCGCGCCTGCAGTTAGCTCAACCGGGCCCAAACCCGACAAACCTGGCCGCACTGGCCGATGTGGACCTGACGCGCATCGACTACCTGCGCAGCATCACCCAAAACACCGACCTGGCCCGGGAGTACGAGCCGGCCTTGGTGCGGCTGGCCGAAACGTATCGAAGCCTGCCCATCAGCACCGAGTTTATGGCCCGCCGGGCCGAGCTGCGCCGCGAAACCGATGCCGTGGCCGCCGTGAAGCTGGCGCGGGAGGCGGAGGCGCGGTTTCCGAAATCGCGCGGCGCGGCCCGTGCGCGGCAGCTGCGCGAGCAGATTGAGCGCCCGGAGCTGACGTTTTCGGCCGCCGATGTAACGGTAGTGCCCAACCAGCCCTGGCGGCTGGACGTGGCCGCGCGCAACGTGACGGAGCTGCACGCCTGGGCCTACCGCATTACGCCGAAGCAAAAGCGGGAATTTGAGCAATACGATGCGCGAAACCGGCCGGCCGCCCAGCGCTACGCGCAGGTGCTGAAAACAACGCCGGCTGCCTCGTGGACGGCCGCCCTGCCCGCGCACCCGCTGGCCTACAAAGAGCAGAAGGTGGCCGTAGCGGGGCCCGCCCTGCCCGTGGGCCAGTACCTGCTCATCGTGAGCAACCAAGCGAAGAACCCCCTGGCCGAAGGCGCCGGCACAGCCACCAGCTATGCCCTGCTGGGTGCCAGCGAGCTGAGCGCAGTGAGCCGCCACCTGCCCAGCTCCAGAAAGCTGCAGCTGCTTGTGCTGCAGCGCCAGAGCGGGGCGCCCCTGGCCGGCATTTCGGCCCGGGCCACCTACCGCCGCTACGACTCCGTCCGCCGCCAGTGGGTGACCCGCCAAGGCGCCCCGCAGCAGACGAATGCCGCAGGCATTGCCGAGCTACCGGCCCCAGCCGAAGTAGCCCACAACGAGCCCGCCGAGCAGCTCACCGAAGCCACCATCTGGCGAGGCGCCGATACGCTGGCCCTGCTCAACCTGGCCGGGTATTACCAACAGCCCGACGGCGATGCGGAGGCCGAAGCCACCTGCTTTCTCTTCACCGACCGCGCCATTTACCGGCCGGGGCAGACGGTCTATTTCAAGGGCATCTTGGTGGAGCGCCTGGGCGGCAAGGCCCGGCTGCTAACTCAGGAAAAGCAGAAAGTGGACCTGATGGATGTGAACAGCCAAACCGTGCAAAGCCTGTCCTTTGTCACGAATGAGTTCGGCTCATTTCACGGCTCGTTTGTGTTGCCCACCGGGCTGATGAACGGGGAGTTCAGCTTGAGTGCCGACGATGGCCGCTTGGGCTTTGCGGTGGAAGACTACAAGCGCCCCACCTTCCTGGTCACCCTCGACCCGGTGGCCGGCCAGCCGCAGTTGGGCCAGCCACTCGCCGTTGGCGGCCGGGCCCAGGCCTACGCCGGCCAGCCCACCGACGGCGCCGCAGTGAGCTACCGCGTGACGCGGCGGGAGCTGTGGCCGATGTTCGCCTTTGGCGGTCCACGCGGTAGCTTTCTGCCCGGCCGTGGCAGCACCCAGGAAATAGCCCACGGCACCACCACTACCGATGCCGAGGGCCGCTTTAGTATCCAGTTTACGCCGCCGCTGCTGCCCCGGGCGCGGGGCTGGAAAGGGTGGGAGCCGGGCTACCTCTTCGAAATCACGGCCGACGTGACCGACGCCGCGGGCGAAACCCGCACCGGCACCCGCAGCGTGGTTATCGGCCACAACCCGCTCAACCTCCGCATGACCGGCCCCGCGCTGGCCGACAAGCAGCAGCTTCCTTCCTTCACGTTGCTGAGCACCAACGCCACCGGCGAGCCCCTGCCGGCCACGGGCACCCTGCGCCTGCTGGCCCGCCGCTTCCGCCCCAACCCGCCCGGCGTGCCCGGCCCGGTGCCCGAAACCCCGGACAACGAAGCGCCGGCCACGTTGGTCAAAACCCAGCCCTTTGATACCAAAGCCAGCTCCCGGTTAGACGTAGCTGCCTTGCTCGGCGCCGTGTCCCCCGGCCGCTACCGCCTCGAAGCCCTGGCCGCCGGCGCCGACTCCGCGCGGTCGCAGCTGGATTTCACGCTCTACGATTCGCAGGCCCGCGAACTGCCCTTCGCCACGCCCGACTGGTTTGTGGCGCTGGCCGACACCGTGGCGCCCGGCCAGCCCGCCACCGTGCTGCTGGGCAGCAGCGAAGCCGGCGCGCGGCTGCTGCTCGAAGTCGAGCGCGACGGCCAGTTGCTGCGGCAGGAGTGGCTGACGCTGAACGCCCACGAGCAGCGCCGCCTGACCCTGGACAGCGGGCCTGCCAAGGCCGGCGGCCCGCTCTACATTCACACCACGCAAGTGCGCGACAACCATCTGTACCGTCACGATGCCACCGTGCAGGTAGCCGAAAAGCCACAGCCGCTGCAGCTCAGCATCAGCACTTTTCGCGATAAGCTGCAGCCGGGCCAGCAGGAAACCTGGCGCGTCACCATTCGCCAGGCCAACGGCAAAGCCGCCAATGCCGAGCTGCTGGCCACGCTCTACGACCAAAGCCTGGACGTGTTCCGGCCCCACGGGTTTATGGAGCTGAGCGTGGGGGGCGGGTACCTTCTGCCGCGGTTTCAGTGGCTGCAGTATGCCTTGGGCCGGCCGCTAAACCCCACGGTCCTGCCACCGCCCGCCGCCCGAATACCGGCCCTATCCGACGTGAACTATCCCCGGCTGAACACCTGGAATGTGGCCCCGGGGAACGCACTGGCGGGAAGAGTGTCTGGAGTGAGGATACGCGGGGCCGCTAGCAGGGTCGCCCCCGAAATGATGATGCGCGGAAAGGCCGCTGCGGCGCCCGCCATGGCCGACATGGCAGGGGAGGGCCAGCAGCTGAACGAAGTGGTGGTGGGCTACGGCGCCCAGCAGCAGGCGGCCGACGCAACCGGCATCTCAACGGCCACCGCCCGGCCCGCACCCGACCTTTCCACGGTGCCCACCCGCACCGATTTCCGCGAAACAGCCTTCTGGCAGCCGGCGCTGCGCACCGATAAAAACGGCGACATCGTGCTTGAATTTCAGATGCCCGAGGCGGTGACGCGCTGGCAGCTGCTGGCCCTGGCCCACGACCGGAATCTGCACAGCGGCCAGCTGGCTCGGCAACTCGTCACCCAAAAGCAGGTTCAGATTACGCCCAACGCCCCGCGCTTTTTCCGACAGGGCGACACGTTCACCTTTCCCGCCAAGTTCTCGAACCTGACCGACCAAGCCACCAGCGGCACCGCCCAGCTGTTCCTGCTCGACGCGGCCACCGGCCAGGACCTCAGCAGCCAATTGCTGAAGGGCGCGGCCCAGCAAGCCGTATCGGCTGCCGCGCACCAGAGCGCCGCGTTGGGCTGGGAAATCAGCCTGCCCGCCGACTTTGCCCCGGCAGCCGTGACGTACCGGGTAGTTGTCAGTTCTGCGTTGTCAGTTGCTAGTGATAAAGACGGCAAAAAAGGCAAGGGCAAAAAGCAGCGAACAACTGACAATCAACAACAGACAAATACCTTTTCTGACGGCGAGGAAAACACCCTGCCGGTGCTGCCCAACCGCCTGCTCTTCACCGAAAGCCTGCCGCTACCCATCGTGGGGCCCGGTACCCGCACGTTTGAGCTGCAGAAGCTGACTAGTACCAGCAGCCCCACGCGCCGCAACTACGGGCTCACGCTGGAAATGACGGCCAACCCCGCCTGGTACGCCGTGCAAAGCCTGCCCTACCTGATGGAGTACCCCTACGAGTGCTCCGAACAGGTGTTCAGCCGCCTCTACGCCAACCTCATAGCCGCCCAGATTCTGCGCTCCAACCCGCGCTTCAAAACCATGCTGGCGGAGTGGACGCGCCAGGCCCAAAGCGGCACCACAGCCCAGAAAAATGCCCTGGCCAGCAAGCTGGCCCAAAACCAGGACCTCAAAAGCCTGCTGCTGCAGGAAACCCCCTGGGTGCGCGACGCCCAGGGCGAGACCGAGCGCCTGGCCCGCCTCACCGAGCTGTTTGACGGCGCCCGGCTGCAGGGCGAAACCACCCGCGCCCTGCAGAAACTGCAGCGCATGCAACTGCCCAGCGGCGCTTTTCCCTGGTTCGAAAAGATGCCCGATGACCGCTACATCACCCAGCTGATTGTGGCGGGGCTGGGCAAGCTGCACAAGCTCGGCGCGTTCGATGCCAGCACCGACCCCCTGGGCAGCCAGATTTTGCAAAATGCCCTACGCGCTGTGGATGCCGGCCTGGCTCGCGACTACGCCGACCTGCGCCGCCAGAAGGGCGTGAAGCTGGCCGATAACCACCTGGGCGACTTGCAGATTCAGGCGCTGTACGCCCGCAGCTACTGGCCCAACTTGGCCGGGCCCGGCGAGGGCCACACCGCCGCGGTGTACTACCGGCAGCAGGCCGCCCGTTACTGGCCCAGCCAGACGCGCTACCTGCAGGCGCAGGCCGCGCTGGCGCTATTTCGCGACAATAAAGCGGCCCCAGCCGTGCAGGACATTCTGCGTGGCCTTGCCGAAAACGCGTTGCACTTGCCTGAGCTGGGCATGTACTGGAAAGAAGTGCGTGGCGGCTACTACTGGCGCGAAGCCCCCACCGAAACCCAGGCCACGCTCATCGAGGCGTTCGATGAAATTAGGAACGACGCGAAATCCGTGGACGAAATGAAGCTCTGGCTGCTCACGCAGAAGCAGACCCACCACTGGCCCAGCACCCGCGCCACCGCCGATGCCTGCTACGCCCTGCTGCTGCGCGGCTCCGACTGGATGGCGCCCACCCAGCCGCTACAAATCACCGTGGGTGGGGAGGCCCTCAAGCCGCAGCTGGCCCAGGCCGGCACCGGCTACTTCAAAACCAGTTGGGCTGCCGCCGAGGTGCAGCCCACCCAGGGTAAGGTGACCGTGGCGAAGCCCGATGCGGGCGTGGCCTGGGGCGCCCTCTACTGGCAGTACTTCGAAGACATAGATAAGGCCACACCCGCCGCCACGCCGCTCAGCCTGGAGCGCCAGCTCTACCGCGAAACCCGCACCGCTGGTGGGCCGGTGCTCGAAAAAATCAGCGCAACCACGCCGCTCAAAGTAGGCGAGGCCCTGGTGGTGCGCCTCGTGCTGCGCACCGACCGCACCCTCGAATACGTGCACCTGAAAGACCAGCGCGCCGCCGGCCTCGAGCCCATTGCCCAAACCAGCGGCTACCGCTACCAAAACGGGTTGGGCTATTATGAGTCGCCGCGCGATGCCGCCACCAATTTCTTTTTAAGTGAAGTGCCGCGCGGCACACACGTGTTCGAATACCGGCTGCGGGCGGCGCAGGCGGGCGATTTTTCCGGGGGCCTTAGCGAAGTGCAGTGCCTGTACGCGCCGGAGTTTCGGGCCCATTCGGCGGGGATTCGGCTCCGGCTGACGCCATAAATAGGCTGAACGGGTGAAATAGGCCATTGGGCTAAGCAAAGGCCCTTCCCGACGTTTAAAACGACTTTGGCCTTGCATTTAACCGGGGTGCTCTGTAGCTTTGTCTTCTGTCGGATTTATATTAATCATCTATGAAGCACCTATTTGTTCTCTTTTCGCTGCTCCTGACTTTCAGCAGCGCACAAGCTCAAACCGAGAAGCAGACCATAGTATCGAAGCTGCCCGGTGAGGAAAATCTCAGCCTGCGCGAACGCGCCGAACGGGATTTCCTGATGCCGGTGCGTCGGAAGAAAATCGTAGTTGAGGCGCCCAAAGCCAATGCCGAAGAGAACACCGCCGCCCCCGAATCCGACGCCACTGCCCACTACAGCGAAAGCGCCGAAGAAGCCAACAGTGCCGCCGTACCGGCCCACACCACCCGCAGCTACGAGGCCCGCCACACCGAAGCCTTAGCCGCACGCCGCGCCGCCCGCCGCGAAGAAGCCCGCGCCGAAGCCAAAGCCGAGGCTCGCGCCGAAGCACGCCGCGCTGCCCGCCACCACTCCTCCTCGCGCAGCCACAAGTCCAAATCGCACAGCAAAGCCGAGTCGCGCAGCAGCAAGTCGAAATCCAAAAGCAAGTCGGGCACCCACGCCAAAGCCAGCAAAAGCTCCAAGAAGAAAAGCGCTTCGAAAAGCGAGAAAAGCAAGAGCAGCAAATCCAAAAGCAAGAAGCACGACACCCACAGCAGCAAGAAAAGCGACTCCAAAAAGAGCAGCGCCAAGAAAAGCAGCTCGCGCGAGCACAAGTCCTCGAAGAAGAGCACCCCTTCAAAATCGAAGTCGAAAAGCAAAACCAAGCATCACCGCCGCTAAGCCAGCCGCGTGACGCGAACCAAACCGGCAGCGCCCGGCACGTAAGTGCCGTGCGCTGTTGCGTTATAAGCGGGAAGAGTTGGGCTGCTTGCCCGACGGATGCATCTGTCCATCCATCAGAAAGGCCAGGCCACCCGTTGGGGTAGCCTGGCCTTTCTACTATCTGCTTCGGCGGCTTAGCGCTTGTTGAGGATGATGAAGTTGTTGAAAATGGCCGAGTTGCCTTCTTCGCCCTGGGCCACCAATGCCACGCGCACGCCCCGGTCCCAGGGCGGCAGGTAGGTGCCGTTGAGGCTGAAGCTGTCGGTGGGCAGGGGCTGCCAGGTGGCGCCGTCGGTGCTGTAGGCAAAGCGGTAGCGCTGGCCGCCCCACACTTCCAGGCGCAGCGTGATGGTTTCGCAGGGCTCCACGAAGGCCTGCACGAGGCACTGGTGCAGGCCGCTCTTCAGGTGCCAGATTTGAACCTGGCCATTGCCGGCAACCAGGGCCAGCGCATTGTAAGGGTCGCCCACGGCGGCCAGGCCGGCGTAGGTGTCGGCGGGCAGCTTGGCTAGGTCGAGCGTGGTGGCGGCTTTGTAGGTGGCCACGTGCGAGCGCCGGGCCACCACGGCCCCGAGGCGCGAGGCATCGGCCTGCAGGTGCAGCTGCCCGTTGCGCACGGCCGTAACCGGCTGCTGGCCAATGGGCCACTGCCATTCCAGCCCAAGTCGGTCGCCTACGAACTCGTCGGCGATGTTGAGCCGGGCCAGGTCCTTGATGGGCGCGGCCTGGGGGCTGCGGCGCTCAAACTCGGGCCAGCCCTCGTCGTTCCAGGTGAACTCGCTGAGGATGCCCTGCCGGCCCACAAACTCGTGGCTGTCGGCGAGGTAGGCGTGGTGCAGCAAAAACCAGCGGCCGTCCATCTGGGTCACGGTGCCGTGGCCGGGGCATTTCCAGGTGGTGTTGCGGTCGAGGATGGGGTTCTGGTCGTACTTCTCCCAGGGGCCGAGCAGGGCCCGGGAGCGGGCCACGCCGGTGGCGTAGTTGCAGCCCTTGCCGCAGCAGCTGTTGCCGGCGTAGAACATGTAGAAGTAGCCGTTGTGGTGCACCAGGGCCGAGCCTTCCACAAGCGGACCTTCCCAAGTTACGTCGTTGCCAAACAGCTCGGTGGCTTCGCCGATGAGGGCGGTGCGTTCGTCGTTGAGGCGCTGGGCCCAGATGGGCGTGTCCTGGTAGCAGGAGTTGCCGTCTTCCTTCCAGATAAGGTAGAGGTCGCCGTTTTCGTCGGGCATGGCAAAGCCGTCGATGGAGCCAGCTTCCTGGCCCACCAGCGGGCCGTGGTCGGTGTAGGGGCCGGCTGGGTGGTCGGCGCTGGCCACGGCCACGCACAGCATGCCGCCTTTTTTGCGGGCCGTGTAATACATATAAGTGCGGCCGTTTTCGCAGTGGAATTCGGGCGCCCAGAAATTCGAGCCCGCCCAATCGGGCAGCTTGTCGGGAAACACGTGGCCGACCAACTCCCAGTCAATCAAGTTTTGGGACGTGAACAAGGGGAACACGGCGCCCCACTCGGCCGAGGTGGCGCTGGCCCAGTAGGTATCGCCAATCTTGGTGACGGTGGGGTCGGGGAAGTCGCCGGGGAGCACCACGTGGTCGTAGGAACGACGGGTGACGGCCGGGGCGATTTCTGGCGAAAAGCCCAAGGCGTGGGGGGCCAGGTAGGCCGCCGATTCTAGTTCGATTGACACGGTGGGAGGTGCAAGGAGTTTAGAAAGATAGGCCAATCCTAAAGCGGTTCAGCTTACCACACTACCAAGGTACATAATCGGAATCGATTCCGGAAGATGAAGTATGATTATTTCGGATGAATGCCCAAAAGTAACCGACCAACGAATGCTCGCACTTGGTGAAAGACGCGGGGATAAATACGGATTATTCGCTTTCCTAAAGCCTAACAAACAACCATTATTAACTATGTTTGGATGATTGCTGGTTGATAAATACTGAGAGCAGATTTCGGGCCATACTGATGGCCGCTGAGGTAGTCAGGTTGGTTATAATTTGATTTTACCTAGAAAACACGAGTGTATGCTTACAGATTAGGAAAAAATCGCAGTGCAGTTGGAAGGGCTCAGTACACAGCAGCTTGCACGTTATGAATAGGGGAAATCAGCTCAAGCGTGCCACTTTATATATAATTTAGCAATTCCGGCGCCACTTTTTTTACCCTTCATCCATTGAAAAAAAGAAAACCGCCTCCTTCTTTTTAAGAAGGAGGCGGCAGCGGGGAAATGGCAATCGGGAGCTGCTCAGCGGGCATCCCCTAAGCGGGACGGGTGTGGGGAAGGCGCGCGCGAAAGCGGTGCTTAAGCGGCAGCGGTAAGGGGCGAAGGCAACGCCAAAGACAGCAGTGGCGCGGCCTACACGTGCCGCAGCCATTCGGCCGCGGTGGGCAGGTCGTGGAACGTCATGATGCCGATGCCGGACAGTGTGCGCTGCACGGCCAGCTCGGCCGAGAGCCGGCTGAACCGCTCGCGCGAGAATACCCAGGCGAAGTGGCGGCAGCCGGCTTCGTAGAGCTGTGGGAAAAATATTTCGCCGCCCCACATGGCGGCATCGTCCCACAGGCCGGTGGTAAGGGTATTGTCGTTCAATACTTTGGTGCAGCGTTCTTGCTTCAGCAGCTCAAGCAGCTTGAGGGCCCCGCTCATCACCGTCTCGTCGTCGAGGTTGCCATGCCAGTCGAGGTACAGCCAGTCGTCGGTGTAGTCGTAGGTGATGGTGAGGGTGGGAACGTCGTAGAGGATGCGCTGAGCCATAGTGCGCTGAAAATATGTGCGTTTACGTTGATGGAAGTCGTAAGTTAGAACGCAAGGAGGTTTGGTGGGCCAAGGGGCGCGAAAGGGAATTGAGCTATCGGGCGCCTGCTGAACGATGGCTACATGACGATGCGGATGAGTATGTGGGCCCTTCTGCCAACGCCCAAGCTATCAACTCACGGGCACGGCGGCTGCGGTGGGCAAATTGATGGTAAAGGTGGTACACACGTCTTGCTGGGTCTTAACAGTGATGTGCCCTTTGTGCGTCCTAACGATATCCTGGCTGATGAATAGCCCCAGCCCGGTGCCTTTGGAGGTAGGCTTGGTAGTGAAAAAGGGAGAAAACAGCTGTTCTTTTTCGACGGGGGAGATGCCCGCGCCATTGTCGTGCACCTGGATTTCTACGCCGGCCTCCTGAAAGACCGTGGCAACGGTGAGCATGGGCTGGAACTCCGGGTCCCGCAAGGACTTCTCATACACCGCATACATGGCATTATTGAGCAGGCTGAACAGGACCGTGCTCATCTCCGTGGGCACTATTCGGACGCCAATATTTTCCGGGTTGTGGCCTTCAATCAGCTCCAGCGTAACCTCCCGGTAGGCTTCGTCCAACTCGTTGCGATACGCCACCAGCTGCTCGTTGATGAACGAGTTGAGGTCGACTTCGACAAATTGAGCTGATTTGACTTGCAGGAGTTTGTCCATGCTGCGGACTATTCGGGTGAGGCTGGAGCCGTGCTCTTTGATTTTGCCGGTGTTGGTTTCAATCATGCCGAGCAACGACACCAGTTCCGCCTGCAGGTGTTCGTCGTGGGCGTAGGCTCCCGCGGCAAGCAGCTCCTGGCATTCCGCCAGCAGCTCGGTCGATACATCGGCAAAATTGCTGACGTAGCTCAGGGGGTTGAGCAGCCGGTCTACCAGCCCTTTGGTGAGCTGGCCAATGGAGGCCAGCTTCTCCTGCCGGATGAGCTGCTCCTGGGTTTCGCGCAGGTCGGCCAGCGTGCGCTTGAGTCCTTCCAAGAGGTCGTCCGACTTCCGCTGCTCGACCAGCAGCTCGCTGGTGCGGGCTTCGAGCTCGTGGCGCGTGGTGGAGAGGTCGGTCACCATTTTGTTGAACGCCGTGCCCAGTTCCCCAATCTCATCCCGCGAATTGCTCTGCACGCGCTGGGTGAGGTCGCCGCGGCCCACTTTGGTGGCGGCGTCCCGCAGCTTCAGGACCGGCACGGATATGTTTTTAGCCAGGCCAAAGCCAATCCCAATGCCGATGCTGAACACCAGGAAACTGAAAAACAGGGAGGTGACGCGAATCTGCCGTTTGCTTTGCACAATTTCCCGGGTCGAGAACGCCAGCATGACTTCGCCGGTCATCATCGGCGTGCTGAAGCTGGCCCGCTGAACCACCGTGGAGTCGTTGGACATGGCGTTGACGTCTATCTTTTTCCGTTCGGGGAAGGTCCTGAAAACCGTTCGCTTGATGCGGTACTGGGTGTGGGTGGCGTTCCAGGTGGTATCGGTCTGGAGCAGGCTCACGAATTGCAGCAGGGGGTCTTTCTTCACAAAGTCCATGGCGGTTTGCACCCCCTGGAAATTCTGTTCGGTCATGGCAATTTTCACTCCTAGCGCCACCGTGTTGGCCTGGTTTTGCACGTCCTTGTTGAAGTTGTTCAGCAGGCTGCGCTCCTGAATGACGGGCAGGTAGAACAGGACGAAGAAGGAGAACAACACAACAATGCTCGTCACGGCCAACCAGATTTTGGTCTTAACCGTGAGGCGCAAGTGGCTGATGATTTGCAGGAAGGACGTGCGACGGGAGCTTTTTACCATACCAGGCAGGCCTTGGAGTAGCAGGGCATATGGGGGCGAGTCTTATAAATATTTCTTCCCGTCGATGGTGATGGTTTTGCTGCTCGGTCCGGGCTGGTTGACCACGCCGATGGCGCCGGTGGTTTGCGCCACAAATTCGGCCAGCTCGGCTTCCGAGTTGAAGAAGTTGGGCGCGTCGGCTTTGCCCTGGAACACCAGCGCCAGCCAGTACTTATTGAGCTCGTTGGCGCTCATGTTGTAGATTTTTTTGCTGGTGTTCTGGCCGATGGGCGTGGTGGTTTTCAGCAGAGCAATTACCACTTTGCTGCCGTCGGGCCAGCGCAATTTTTCTCCTTTCAGGGTAGATTTCAGCTGCGCCAGTTTCATCTCGGGTGGCACCCCTTTGCCATTGCCAATCACCGCAAGGTTCTGGTCCTGCGCCCGCGCCGGGGCGTGGCAGCACCCGATGAGGACAAGCAAGCAGAACGTAATTCGATAAACCGAAGCCATATACATAACGAATTAAAAGCCAACGGCAATCTGGAAGGTGACCTTGTCGGGGGTAGGGTACAAGGGGCTGTTGGCGTGCTGGTATTCGAGCTTCACGACGGCCAGGTAATTTATCTCATAGCGCAGCCCCCCGACGAAGGACCGGGTGTTGTTCGACATGAAGTACACTTCCCGGTTGGTGGTGAACCGAATGTCATCGAAGCGCACGTAGGGGATGAACTTGTCGGTGAGGCGCAGGCCGGCGTACACGTAGGTGGCCACCGCGCGCTGCGTGCCGAGGCTATCGGAGCGGCTGTTGACCACGCTGCTCTCGGCCAGCAGCTCGAACTTCTTGGAGAACACCGAGTCATTGTAAGAAATGGAGCCGGTCACAATATCCTGGTTGATGCGGGTGAGGGCCACCGGCATTACCCCGCCCGAGTGGTTGTGCACGGTGCTGCCTTTCGAGATGTCATCGTGGTAGAGGGAGGCGCCCAGCCGCATGCCATCGGTGGGCTTGATGTGCACGGCCAGCGTCGCGGACTTGAGCGGGTTGTTGTCGGCCACATCGCCCGACCCAATGCCGTTGCCCACCATGGCGTCGTAGCCGAAGCGGAGGCTGCCCAGGTTTTGGCCTTGCAAACTCACGCCCGTGGTGTGGAGCGGGATAATGCCCTGCGCAAACAGCAGGGGCCGGTCGATGGTGGGGAAGAATACCCGGCCGTGGTGGTAGGTATCGTTCCAGTAGTTGATGGGCGTGTGGTGCTTGCCCAGCAATATGCTGTGGTTGCCGGCGTAGTTGTATTTCAGGATAATGCGCTCGACGCTGATATCGAAATCGGTGGGTGAAGCGGGCGAAAACTTGAAAACGGTTTCCCCGAGAAAGGACAGCCGCTCCGTTATTTCGGACGTGATGAACAAATCCTGCTCGCCCAGGCCAAAGTTGACTTTGCCGTTTTGATAGTAGGCCAGCGCGTCCACAAACCCCCTGATTTGAGTTCGTTGGGCTGCGGCGCGTTGGACGGCGCCCAAAACCAGCCCAAGTAGCAGGAGCGTAAAAAGTGAGTAGTGGTTTATTTTCATACGTCGTGCTTCACTGGCTGGCGGGGCTGGGCTTGGGAAAGGCAGGCGGTAATGTCTTCAGCGGCTGCAGCACGCCGTCATGGGGAGATAGGGCCGGCAGAAGCAAGGCTTTTGCCAGGGATGCTTCTGGATGGAGTTTTGCAAATACTATAACAATTGAAATGTTAAATATTATAATATGAGCCTGCCAAAGGTAGTTTAAGTTTATAGTCTTTTAGTCCTGTAAAGGCATAAGTCGAAGAATATTAAATGCAGGCAAATAAGAAGGCTCCCAATGCTTCTGCTGCAAAGGCAGCAGAAGCATTGGGAGCCTGTGGAGATGCACAGATGGCGCTACAGCCGACATTTAGTTTAGCATCCGGGGAGGTTCTTATCCAGCAAGCGGCGGTGGTAGTTTATTTGGCCGAGGTGATAGGTGAGGTGGGTGGCGAGGTGCATCAGCATATAGCCCACGGAAGTGCGTGCTTCGAACACCAGCACGGGGTACTCAGCGGCGAGCTGCTCGTCGGCCAGCGGCGTAAGCGCGGCCTCCACCACGCGCCGGGTGGCGGCGATGCCAGCGAGCAATTCGGTGCGGGGAATGTCCCGGGCCGAAAACTCCAGGTCGCGGTGCCGGACGTAGCCGCTGTGGCCCAGTTCCGCGCCGATGTATGTGTTGAGGTTGCCGAGCAGGTGCAGGCAAAGGTTGCCGCCCGAGTTGCTGATGCCCGGCTCGGTGCGCCACAGGGCATTTTCGTCTTGATACGCTTCGATTTCCTGGCTCAGCTTGTTCAGGTCGCGGTCGAAGAGGGTTTTGAGGACGGCTACTAGCATGGCGGGCGTGGGTAGGGGGTTGAGCTATTTATTGAAGGCCACCAGCGTGCCTTCCAAGACGATGTTAGCCTGACTGGTGAGCAATACTTTGTCGGCTTGCAGCTCAACCTGCATGTAGCCGGTGCGGCTCGATGATTGAAACGCCTGCATCGTCCGCTTGTGGAGCCGGGTGGCCCAATACTTGGCCAGAAACGTTTGGACCCCACCGGTCACGGGGTCTTCGTTGGTGCCGGCCCAGGGCCAGAAATACCGGTAGTGGTAGTCGTACGGCGCCGGGCTGGCGGCCGTAACCAGCACGCCGTTGATGCCGGTGTAGGATAGCAGCAGCGCATTGAAATCGGGGCGGAGCGCGGCTAGCAGCTGAGTGTCCGCTATTTCCAGAATGATAATCTTATTCTTCGGGCTAAACGCCGTGTTTACTACGCTCGGCAGCCCCAAGGCCTGCAGCATGGCCGCCGGAACCGTGGCCGCTACGGTATCATAAACCGGAAATTCCATGGTTATTTCCTCACCCCGGCAGGTCACCAGCAAGTCCACCTGCTCGTGGGTGAGAAAGTGAATTTCCGTGTGTTGAGTGTGCTTGAACAGCACCTTGGCCGATGCCAGCGTGGCGTGGCCGCACAGGGGGATTTCCTGCTTCGGCGAGAAGTAGCGGATGGCATATAGGCCCTCGGTGCCGGTTTCCCGGACGAAAGCCGTCTCCGAAAGCCCAAATTCCTGGGCTATTTTCAGCATGGCTTCCTCGCTTATTTCCTGCTCAAGCAAGCACACGCCGGCCGGGTTGCCCTTGAAGGGTTCTTTCGTGAAGGAATCCACGATATACGTTTTCATCGGCGGTTTCTGCGGGGAGCTAAGGTGACAGTGCTTTTTGGGAAAGCAAAGCTAGCAGAGGCATTATGTCGCAAAAATGCCTTGTTAGCAGTAAGTAGCTTTCAGGCTGCTCGACCGCCCGCTTTACGCTGGCTACCCGCTGGCCCGCAAGATTATCAACTCCGGCGGCGGGGGCGGCAAGTAGAAACGGGCCGCGGCGTAAGTTTCGGCAGGATTGGAAATGAAGCTGCCTGCTTTTGTTAATAGCGAACGGAGTATATATGATATTTGACCTTAATCAATCGGACAGATAATCAGCATTTAGGCGTTTTCGGTCACCACACTTCTTCTCTTACCAACTAATGCGGTTCTATCCATTGCCTTTCCGGCACATTGCGCTTTCGCTGTGCCTTATGTTTTTCCGCTTTTTATGCCCGGCACAATCGGCCCCCACGTGGGAGTGGGTTACCCCGATAAGAGCCAGTTATGACCTGGATTTAAAAGGGATTGCACTCGATGGGGCTGGTAATTCTTATGTCGCAGGCTGGCTCAATGGCCAGGCGACCTTTGGAGCTACTGTGCTGAACAGCCGGGGATGGAACGACATGGTGGTGGCAAAGTATAATGCCCAAGGCCAGTGCCTGTGGGCCCGTCAGGCGGGGCCAGCAGTGGCCAACCCCGTCTATTTTGGGCCACGCACTTATGTGTATGGCCTCACAGTCGACGTAAGTGGCCACATGTACGTACTCGGTACATCCAAAGAGCGCACGGTATTCGATAACGTCGAGATACCCAGCTCACGCGAAGAAGCGACGTACCTAGCCAAGTATTCCCCGCAGGGAAACATCATGTGGGTAAGGAAGTATGACTTTAGTTGGCCCGGCGACGTCGTAACGGACGATGAAGGCTCATTGTACATTACGCATTGTTCCCCAGTTAATGCCAATGGGTATGTCGACGGGGTGCTGGTGTCGAAGTTAGATGCGCAGGGAAACATAAGCTGGTCCCGCGGAGCCTGGAGCGCCGCTACGACTTCGGTAGGCGGGGCATACGCGCGGGTTGCCATAGGGCCCAACCGGGAGGTATATCTCACTTGTGCATACCGGGGCAATGTAGCTTTAGACGCCCTCCCCGGGCAGGCCCGCACGCCATTGCCAAGCGTGATGAGCGGCGTTTTTTTGGCTCGCTACACGGCTGGCGGAACGCTCGACTGGGTGCGCACAGGGTATGCGCCGGGAGCTGCTTTCACGGGATTTGGGCTGGCTGGCATCGCAGTCACAGGCCTGGCAGTCGACGGGGCCGGCAATGCCATCATCGCAGGATATGCTGATGCGGGAACCGTGGTGTTGGGGAGCTTGTCATTGCCCCCTCGTGGCGGATTCGGCGTGTCCGATGGGTACCTAATCAAATACAATGCTCAGGGGCAACTCATGTGGGGTCATCTGGAAGGTAGCACCGATTTCGATACGATTATCAATGTGGCAACCGATGGCGCAGATAATATTTACGCCCTGGGAGGTTTTAACAAGGGCCAAGCCAGCTACGGCGGCATCGCTCTCACGGGCAACTCTACCTACCAGAATAATGCCTTGGTTAAGTACGACCCTCAGGGTAATGCCGTGTGGGGGCTAACCCAGGATGGGGGCGAACTCGAAATGCACGATGTAGCGGTCAGCCCAACAGGCGATGTGTACGTGGCTGGCGTGTTTTATAATGCTTTTCGGCTAGGTGCTCATGCAGTGCCATATTCATCGCCTGGAGCTTTCAAAAGAGAGAGCGTTGTGGCAAAGTTGAAAAGCAACACACCGCCCATTGTTTCTAACAATGCGATGTTTATCCCAAATATTATTACACCCAACATGGACGGCGCAAACGACCAGTTTAAAACCCCGGGGTTGACGTTAGGGCAATGGAGTTGCACGGTGTATAATCGTTGGGGAACACAAGTGTTTCACGCTCCATATTACCAGCAGGATTGGCAAGCGCAAGGGCTCGCGGACGGCATTTATTATTATTTGCTGGCGAATGGGCGCGGTGAAAAAATAAAGGGCTGGGTCGAAGTAAGAAGGTAGCACAGTTGGCAGGTGTTGGCACTGACGCAACCACACGCCATTACTCAACTAAAAGCTAGTTCATTTCCTCGCTGGCCGCGCCCCCATCACAAACACCACCACGCCGCCTTTCGCCACATCCTGCTGCGCCAGAAATGGCTGCGTCAGCTTTTGCCCGTTGAGGGTGACTTGCTGTACGTAGACGTTTTTGGCGCTTTGGTTTTTGACCTGGATGGTGAATTGCTGGCCGTTTTCGAGGTGCAGCACGGCGCCGTGTACGAGAGGGCTGCCGAGGGCGTACTGGCCCGAGGCCGGGGCGACGGGGTAGAAGCCGAGGGCCGAGAAGAGGTACCAGGCGCTCATCTGGCCGCAGTCGTCGTTGCCGCCGAGGCCGTCGGGGGTGGGGTGGTACTGGCGGGCGAGGATGTTGCGGACCTGGGCCTGGGTTTTCCAGGGCTTGTCCGTGTAGTTGTAGAGGTAGGCGGCGTGGTGGGCGGGCTCGTTGCCGTGCACGTAGCCCCCGATGATGCCCTCGCGGGTGATGTCCTCGGTTTCGGCGAAGAACGAGTCGGGCAGGTGCATGGTGAAGAGCGAATCGAGGTGGGGCACGAAGCGGCGGTTGCCGCCCATTTTCGAGATTAGGCCGGCGGGGTCGTGGGGCACGGCGAGGGTGTAGTTCCAGGCGTTGCCCTCGATGAAGCCCTGGCCGTTGGTGCTCAGCACGTCGAACTTGGGGCGGAAGCTGCCGTCGGCCAGGCGCGGGCGCATGGCGTTGGCACGCGGGTCGAACACGTTTTGCCAGTTGGTGGCGCGCTTGCTGAACTCCTGGTAGAGGTCGGGGTGGCCAAGTTTCTGGGCGAGCTGGGCGATGCACCAGTCGTCGTAGGCAAACTCTAGGGTGGTGGACACGGAGGTGCCGCTGCGCTCGTTGGGCACGTAGCCGCGGGCCATGTAGTCGCCGAGGCCGTCGTACCAGCCGTGGCGGGCGGTGGCCACGCAGGCAGCCAGGGCGCGCTCGGCCAGGGCGGGCGGCACGGCGCCGTTGAGCACGGCATCGGCCACTACCGACACGCTGTGGTAGCCGCTCATGCACCAGTTTTCGTTGGCGTGGTGGCTCCAGACGGGCAGCATGTGCTCGGCGCTCTGGTCGTAGTGGGCCAGCATACTCTGCACCATATCGGCGTTGCGCCGGGGCTGGATAAGGTTGAAAAGCGGGTGCAGGGCCCGGAAGGTATCCCAGAGCGAGAAGGTGGTGTAGTTGACGAAACCCTCGGCGCGGTGGGTTTGCTGGTCGAGGCCGCGGTACTGGCCGTCGGCGTCCTGGTACACAGTTGGGCTAAGATAGGCGTGGTAGAGGGCCGTGTAGAAGTTCTCGTTATCGGCCCGGTTGGGCGTTTGGATGGTGATTTTGCTCAGCTCCTGCTGCCAGAACTGCTGGCCGGCGCGGCGGGTCTGGTCGAAATTCCAGCCGGGTAGCTCGGCGCGCATGTTGGCCAGGGCCCCGGCCGTGCTCACGGGCGAGAGGGCAAACTTGACCTTGATTTTCTCGCCGGCCACGGTGCTGAAATCGAAGTACAGGCGCAGCTGGCGGCCGGCCTGCTCGGGCCAGTTTTTGGTCTGGTCAAAGCGGCCCCAGAAGCCCCGATAGATTTCCTTGGGGTCGTACTTGCGGGCGCCGTAGGATTTGAAGGGCTTCGAGAACTGCATGGCGAAGTACTCGGTGCGGGTGCGGCCCCAGCCGGTGGTTTGGCGGTAGCCGGTCACGAGTGAGTCGTTCTCGATGCGCACGTAGCTCCACACGTTTTTGTCGGGGTAGTTGTAGATGCCGGCCATCATATCCAGGATGATGTGGGCCGGCTCGGTGCCCGGAAACGTGTACTGATGGAAGCCCACGCGGGTGGTGGCCGTGAGCTCGGCGAGGATGTTGTGGTCGTCGAGCTTCACTTTGTAATAGGCGGGCTCGGCCACTTCATTCTTATGCGAGAAGGCGGAGCGGTAGCCGCTCCGGGGCCGGTCAGCGGTGCCGGGGTTGAGCTGGAGCGGGCCGGTGGTGGGCATGAGCAGGAAGTCGCCCAAATCGGAGTGCCCCGTGCCGCTGAAGTGCGTGTGGCTGAAGCCGACGATGGTGCGGTCGTCGTAGTTGTAGCCCGCGCAGTACTTGTAGATGTCGGGGTTGTACTTGCCATTCAGCTCGTAGCTCAGCGTATCGGTATCGGGCGAGAGCTGCACCATGCCGAAGGGGACCGTAGCGCCGGGGTAGGTGTGGCCCATCTTCTGCGTGCCCACCATGGGGTGCGCGTATTGGACCAGGTTTTCGGGTTGAGCGGGGCGCTTTTGGGCGGAGGCAGAAACTGCGACGATGAGCAGCAGAGGCAAGAGTTTCTTCATGCAGCGGGGCGAATTGACTGGCAATATCCAGTAAATTGAGCCATGAATAACTGCCTGCACTGCGGCGCTGAAACCGCGAATGCAAAATACTGTTCCCGTTCGCACGCGGCCATTCATACCAACCAGCAGGCTCCCAAGCGGCAGTTGACTCGCAAATGCCAGGAATGCGACACGCTCATTCCGGCAAACCGGCAGTGTTGCGCGGTACATGGCAAGCGTAAGGCCGACTATCGGCTGCTAACCGTAGCGCAGTTTAAAACCAAGGACGCCATTAAGCACCCCAGCTACTACCGTGGCTACCTCAACAGCATTACGCGACTGCTGAATGCGCATCGGCCGCGCATTTGCCAGGCCTGCGGCTACGACAAGCACGTGGAGTATTGCCACAGGCGGCCAATTAGCTCTTTCCCTGATTCTGTAACGGTTCAGATGGTCTCCGGGCCGGAAAATATCCTGGTGCTTTGCCCTAATTGCCATTGGGAATACGACCATGGCGTATTAGCAGCAACCCCCACATTATTCAGCTGCTGAGGGCTGAATAATGTGGGGGTTGAAAAGTGGACCTGACAGGAATCCAACCTGTACTCTAGCCCTTAGGAGAGGCTTGCTTTATGCAGTTAAGCTACAGGTCCAGGTAATGAATGCGCTTCTCTACAAAGATAGCGCCCGTCTGCACATATGCGTCTGAGACGAGGCAGGTTTGGATTGAGGAGTAGCAAAACCACTCTGTTTTCTACGGTTCCAAAAAATATTAGATGCCCTTGTAACGATTGACTCAAAGGCCGGTACCCCCTTCAATCTGCTCGCAGGTGCGGCCATTGGCTAGCCGAAGTAGAGACGACTACATCTTCTCTTTTCTGCAAAGCTTCCGATGAGACAATTCTACCTGTTGGCGTTTTGCCTGTTCGCTCTTATTGCCAAAGCCCAATCCCAAGTCGGGGCACGCCTCACGGGCCAAGTTATGGATGAGCAGCAGCGCCCTGTAGAATTTGCGCCCGTAGTACTGGTGAGCAGTCCCGATTCAACCGTTATCGTGCAGGGGGCGGTCACCGACGCCCAGGGCCGGTTTGCCCTTGACGGCGTGAAGCCGGGCCAATACCGGGTTAAGGCAGTGGCGTTGGGCTACCGGTCCGTCAGCAGCCCCGTGCTGACGGTGGGCACCGAACCGTTGGCCGTAGGCGTACTCACAGCGGCCACCGAAAGCAAGCTTCTAAACGAAGTGGTTGTGCAGGGCGAGAAGCCTGTAGTAGAGCGCAGCCTGGGCAAAGTCACCCTAAACGTGACCAACTCTTTCTTCAAAACTGCCCCCACAGCCTTGGATGTGCTGCGCCGCGCGCCCGGCGTGCGCGTCGACCCGCAGGGCGCTATTCTGCTGCAGGGCAACGTGGCCCCGGTGGTGTACCTGGAGGGCCGGCAGCTGCCGCTCTCGGCCGATGAGCTCCAGAACCTGGCCACCGAAGACATTGCCCAAATCGAGATACAGGCCAATGCCTCGGCGCGCTACGACGGCGAAACCCGGGCAGTTATCAACATCAAGCTCCGGCACGATACGGCCCGGGGCCTGCAGGGCAGCGCCTACGTCGGCGGCACCCTCAACCGGCGCTACGGGGGCTACGAAACCGGCACCAGCGCCACTTTCAAAACCCGGAAATGGGTGCTCTACGGGCAGTTGGGCTACTTCGAGCGCAACCAGTATTTAATCGGGAGCGGGCAGCGCATTATTCGGGAAGCGGCCAGCGAGCGCACCTTCGACAACGCCCTCTTTCAGCGATTTCAGCGCAAGCCCTTGTCGTATCAGTTTGCTACCGACTACGCGCTTAGCCCTACGCAAACCGTGGGTTTGCTGGTGCGCGGGCTGGCCAGCCGCAACTTCAATACCACCGAGGCCACGACCACCCTGGCCACCACCGACGCCGCGGCCCGGCTGGTAGAATCCTACCAGCTGCCGGGCAGCACGCTGGCGGCGGTGCGCCCCGGCAACGTCGCGGTCGACCTGAGCTACCGGGGCAGGCCCGGGACGCGCGGCGCCGAGCTAACCGCCTATGCCGACTACGCGGCCTATACCAACGAAGAAGCCCAGGACGTGCGCACCGCCTTTGCCACGCCCGCCCAAAACCCCTTGCGCTTCCCGGGTTTGCTGTTGGGGCAGTTCTCTTCGTCCACCCGCATCCGGTCGCTGCGGGCGGACTACAGCCACCCCGTCGGCGAAGCCAAGCTGAGCGTAGGGGGCAAAGTGGCGCACACGGCCACCGACAATGCTTTGCTATATGATACCCTGGCCGGCCCCGGCGCCCGGGTGCGCGACATCGGGCGCAGCAACGAGTTTCGGTACGACGAGCAAATCGCGGCCGGCTACGGCGGAATCAGTGCCTCGCGGGGCAAAAATACCGTGGATGCCGCCCTGCGCCTGGAATACACGCACTCCGTGGGCAATTCGCTCACGCTGGGCAGCCAAACGGTGCGCGCCTACTACCGCTGGCTGCCCAGCCTGCAGCTGCAGCACAAGTTCGACGAGCAGCACAGCTTGGCGTTCACGTACGGGCGCAAGCTGCAGCGCCCGTCCTTTTCCTCGCTCAATCCCTTTCGGCTGTACCTGAGCCCGTACCAATACAACGAGGGCAACCCGTTTTTGCTGCCGGCCACTATCAACGCCACCGAACTGCGCCTCACCCTGCGCGACTTGGCCCTGACGGCCGCCTACGAACGCAGCCAGGACGTGCCCGCCCAGCTGCCCGTGCAGGACGCTGGCACCGGCGTGATTCGCTACACCTGGGCCAACCAGGACCTGACCGAAAACCTCTCACTGGAAGCCTCCGCACCCGTGAAGGTCACCGCGTGGTGGAAAATGCAGAACACAGCCTCGGTCTACCACTTCCGCGTCGCCTCGGCGTTTGCGGGCAGCCGCTTCGACAACCAGGCCTGGAGCCTGCAACTGAGCGGGCAGCAGGTATTCAGCTTGCCCCACAAAATCACCCTGGAGTGCACCTACAGCTACAGCGCCCCCGGGGCCACCCAGATTTACCGCATCCGCAGCTCGGGCACTGTGGGCCTGAGCCTGCAAAAGCCCGTGCTGCACGGCAAGGCCACCGTGCTGCTCACCGCCTCCGACCTGTTCAATACCTACCGCGAGTCGTTTTATGGCCGCTACAACGGCATCGATGTGACGACCCTGCAGCTCCGCGACACGCAGCGCTTGGCGGCGCGCTTCACCTACCGCTTCGGCCAATCCACCTTCAGCCGCAAGGCCAGCCCTACGGGCAGCGCCGACGAAGAAGGCCGCGCCCGCTAATGCGAACGCGGCCTTCTTTTGCCAGGAGCCAAGTTGAGCTAAAACGCCCGGACCGGGCGGCTACGACTTGTACAGCAGCGCGATGGCAAACGACAGGGCCGTGAGAATCAGCCCCACCATGAAGATGGTGTAGCTGGTGCGCAGCAGGCCGTACTTGCGGGCCAGCACCTCGCCCAGGTAGTACACGTCGGTTATCATGTTGGTGTAGATGGCGTCTTTGTGGCGCATCAGCTCGCGCATGCCGCCCTGGAAGTTGTCGAGGCTGAGCTTGGTGAAGTTGCCGAAAAACAGCAGGTTCACGCGGCGGTTGGTGGCAATCTGCGGGCTTTTCTTGAGCCACTTAAATGCCGTAACATCGGGCTGGGCCGAGAGGATGGCCGTGGTGACCGAGCCCAGGGCCGTGGCCAGCAGAATGCTAATGGGAATGCCGAGTACGGGGTTGCCACTCATCATCGGGCCCAGGGCGCCGGCCTTGCCCATCTTGGCGCCGAGGTAGGTGATGATGACCGAGATGAGCACGGCATTGAGCTGAATCATCATGCTGGCCTTTTTGTCGGCCATGTCGCTCAGCTTCATGTGGTTGCTGTACATGGTGCGGAACATGGTTTCAATGCCGCGCTTGGGCTCGGCAAAGGTTTCGTTCTGCTCCTTGGCTTTCTTCTTGTTCTTTTTCTCGGTTTTCTTGAGCTGGTCGCGCTGCTCGTCGAGGTTCTTTTTGAAGGACTTGCGGTACCGCTCCTTGCCGGCGTCGGAATGGTACTTGTGCTCCAGCATGAAATTGAGCTGCAGCTCGGCCCACTCGGGGTTCGAGTAGCTTTTGCCCAGCACCAGCTCCCACTCGGTGCGCAGCAGCTCGGCGGCGCTGCGGAAGTCTTCGCGCGCCAGGTTGCTCATGTCGGCGTCCACGAGCAGCTTTTGCAGCTCGGTTTCGCAGGTGGTGTCGCGGTGTGTGCTCTTGATGAGCTCCTTGATGAGCTGCACGCGGCCGGCGTCCACGCCGTGCTCGGCGAGCCAGGCGCCGGCGCGCTCCATGCTCCGGAACTCGTGGCCGTCGTACACGTCGAGGTAGCCAGTGTCGTGAAACCAGGCGGCCAGCAGCAGGGCTTCCGTATCGTCGGCGCTGAGCCCGGCCGCGGCGGCCAGGATGCGGCACTCCTTCACCACGGCCTCGGTGTGCCGCAGCGAGTGGTAGGTGAGCTTGGCGGGCAGCTCCCGGGCAAAAAGTTCGGTCACGAACTCCTGGGCTTCTTTCACCAGCGGCGAGGCTTTGGCTTTGGCCGGCTTGTCGGAGGCTTCGGCAGCTGGGGTGGCGGGGGCGTCTTTTTCGACGGATTCTATCGGGGCCACCGCCGCGGCCGCGGGGGTAGATTCGACAGTATCAGGGGCAAGTTCTTTCATGTCAGGCGAAGCTACGGCCCGTTCATCCGGCGGGCTTGCCGGCTTTGAACGCGAAGCGTTGGGCGGAAGTTAAAAAAACGCGACCTAACCGCACCGCCGCGCTTTGCGTAACGGGCCTTAACCTGCCGCGCTGGCGGCGGTTGTACGTTTGCTATCGTGCCCGGAGAAGGGGTGCAATTGCCCCGCCCATTTCTTGATTTATGCCTCTACTTTTTCGCTTTCGACCCGCGCTGCTAACGCTTTGCGCGGTTTTGGCGTTCCCATTCAGCAGCCTGGCCCAGGGCGAGTCCAGCGAGAACCCCGTCAATTCCCGCCCCAACTACCGCCGCGGCGGCCTTGACTGGAAAAGCAAGGTGCCGCCCGACAGCGCCCACATTCGGTACACGGTGTTTTTGATTGGCGACGTGGGCAAGCCCGCTTCCAAGGGCAACGGGGGCGAGCCCTCGTTGAATTTTCTGCGCAAGAAAATTATGGAGGCCGGGGCCAAGAGCACCACAATTTTCCTCGGCGACAACGTGTACGAGTTCGGCATGCCCGAGGAAGGCGCCTACGACCGCAAAGTGTCGGAGGAGCGCCTGCGCGACCAGATAGACGTGCTGCGCAACTACAAGGGCGAGAAATACATGATTCCCGGCAACCACGACTGGAAGCAGGGCCTCAAGGGTGGTTTGGAGCAGGTGCTGCGCGAGCAGCGCTTTGCCGAAAACTACATGGCCAGCGACTCGGCGGCCTTTGCCTACACCGGCGATTTTATTACGCCGGCCAACGGCTGCCCGGGCCCTTATGAAATCCGCCTGCAGGACGACCTGGTGCTCATCACCATCAACTCGCAGTGGTTTCTCACCAACCGCAACGAGCGCCCTTACGGCGCCGATGGAGGCTGCGGCGTGGAAGACGAAACTGACTTCATGGCCCAACTGGAGGACATCATTGCCCGCAACAAGGACAAGAACATTATGGTAGTGGGCCACCACCCGCTGTTCAGCGACGGGGTGCACGGCGGCTATTTCACGCTCGGTGACCACATTTTCCCCATCAGCATCGTGTACAAGTACGCGTTTCTGCCCTTGCCCATTATCGGCTCCATCTACCCGTTTGCCCGCAAGTACGGCGGGGTGAGCCAGGACGTGGCCTACCCGGCCTACCAGGCCTACAAAAAGGGTTTGATGGATATTTTTGACAAGTACCCCAACATCATTTATGCAGCGGGGCACGAGCACAACCTGCAGTACTTTAAGGAGGGCACCACGCACTGCATCGTGAGCGGCTCGGGCTGCAAAACCCAGCACGTGAAGCCCGGCGACGGCGGCAGCGCCCTGTTTTCGGACAAGGAAAAGGGCTGGGCCCGCGTCAACTACTACGACGACGGCCAGGTCTGGACCGAGTACTTCGTCCCCGAGGGCAAGGGCGACAAGGCCCGGCTGGTGTTTCGCACCCCGCTCTACGCCAAGACCACCCTCGACGTAGCCACCACCGAGGCGGCCCCCGTGACGCCCGTGGAAAAGCAGCGCCGCAAGGAAAAAGGCAGCGTGACCGTGCCGGCCCTGCCCACGACCCGGCCTAACTTCCGCGACAGCAGCGTGGTGGTGGCCGTGAACCCGCGCTACAACAAGCACGGCAAGCTGCACAACTGGCTGCTGGGCGAGCACTATCGCAAGGAGTGGGCCACGCCCGTGAAGTTTCCGCTGCTGGACCTGGCCCACGACAAGGGCGGCCTGGTGCCCTACAAAACCGGCGGCGGCAAGCAAACGGCCTCGCTGAAGGTGCGCAACGAAGAAGGCCACAACTTCACGCTCCGCGGCATCGACAAAGACCCCGCCGCCGTGCTGCCCGAGGCCCTGCGCACGGGCTTTGCCAAAGACATTCTGCAGGACCAGATTTCGGCCCAGCACCCGTATGCCTCGTTTGTGCTGCCCCCGCTGGGCACCGCCGCGGGCATCCTGCACACCAACCCCGTGCCGGTGTACATTCCGCAAGACCCCTTGCTGGGCCAGTACTACAGCGCGTTCTCGAACCAGCCCGCGGCGCTGGAAGAGGATGCCAAGGACGACCAAAGCAACGTGGCCAGCCTGGGCAACGCCAAAAACCTGGTGGGCACCGACAAGATGCTCGAGCGCCTGCTCGAAGACAACGACAACAAGATTGACCAAGTGGCCTTCGCCCGCTCGCGCCTGTTTGATATGTGGATAGGCGACTGGGACCGGCACGAAGACCAGTGGCGCTGGGCCGAAGTGAAAGACAAGGACGGCAACCGCACCTTCACGGCCGTGCCCGAAGACCGCGACATTGCCTTCTTCAAGGGCGACGGGGTGCTGCCGTTTTTGGTCAGCCGCAAGTTTGCCATCCGCAACTTCCAGAACTTCGGCTACGACTACGCCGACTACAAGGGCCTGAACCAGACCGCCCTCAGCAACGACCGCACCTTTCTGAGCGGCGTGACGCGCGAGCAGTGGGTGGCCCAGGCGCAGTACATGAAGGAGCACCTCACCGATGAGGTCATCGAAAAGGCATTCCGCGAAAAGTGGCCCCAGGAAATCTACGCCCTGCACGGCGCCGAAATCGTGGCCAAGCTCAAGAGCCGGCGCGACCTGCTGCCCGACCTGGCCAGCAAGTACGCCAACGTGGTGGCCAAGATTGTGGAGGTGCGCGGCACCGAGAAGAACGAGAAGTTTGTGGTTGACCGCCTGCCCAACGGCGACACCCACCTCACGGTGCGCAAAATTACCAAAGAAGGCAAGGTGACCAAGGTGCTCTACGACCGGGTACTCGAGCACGGCGTCACCGACGAGGTGCGCCTCTACGGCATTCGCGGCAAGGACGTGTACGAGGTGAAGGGCGACGTGAAAAAGGCCATCAAGCTGCGCCTGATTGGCGGCACCGACCGCGACACCATCACCGACGTGAGCCGCGTGGCCGGCTTCCAGCACTACACCCAGGTGTACGACGCCGACACCGGCAACGTCATCAACGTGGGCAAGGAAGCCCGCCTGCGCCTGGAGCCCGGCGTGGACGTGAGCCGCTACGACCACCCCAAGCGCTTCGACCTGAAGGACTACCGGCTCAACTACACCGGCCCGAACCTGTTTTTTGGGTATAACATCGACGACGGCATCTTGCTGGGCGGCGGCATCACGCACCGCCGGTACGGCTTCCGCCGCGAGCCGTTCTCGTCCGAGCAAAGCATCGCGGCCAACTTTGCCCCCGCCCGCGATGCCTTCAACCTGAAGTACACCGGGCAGTTTACGCGCCTCATTGGCAAGTACGACCTGCACATTGCCTCGCAGTACTACGGCCCGCAGCTGCTCTACAACTTCTTCGGCATCGGCAACAACACCGCCAACCTGGCCACCGAAGACGCCAACCGCGGCGTGGTGACGGCCCGCACCGTGAACTCGGCCTACCGCGTGCGCTTCACCAAGTTCAACGTGGCGCCCACGCTCGAGCGCAACCTGTTCAGCTTCCTGAAGCTGGGCGTGGGCCCGCAGTACGAGCAGTTCCGGGTAGAGCAGGACCCCATCGGTACCATCATCAAGGACAGCCTCACCGCCAAAGACGGGGGCGTGACGTACGAAAACCGCCGCTTCGGCATTCGCGCCTCGGACTTCCAGACCAACCAGTACCTCGGCGGCCTGCTCTACCTCAACCTCGACGCCAGCTCTTCGCCCAAGAACCCGCGCATCGGCATCCGCTGGTACAACGAAGCGCAGTACAACTTCCAGCTCAACGGCGAGCAGCTGCAGTTTGGGCGCCTCACCTCCGAAATCCGGGCCTACCTCACGCCCAACCTGCCGTTTCAGATTACCTACGCCGGCCGCCTCGGCGCCACGCGCAACATCGGCGACTACCGCTTCTACCAGGCCAATACCTTGG
This sequence comes from Hymenobacter plasmatis, assembly GCF_020711255.1. Lineage (GTDB taxonomy): Bacteria > Bacteroidota > Bacteroidia > Cytophagales > Hymenobacteraceae > Hymenobacter. The sequence goes on along the minus strand of NZ_JAJFAW010000010.1, from coordinate 84,947 downwards.
GCGGCACCACCAACCTGCGCGGCTACCGGCGCACGCGCTACGCCGGCCGCAGCAGCCTCTACGCCAACTTCGAGGCCCGCCTGCAGCTCTTGTCGTTCAATGCCTACCTGTTTCCCGGCAAGCTCGGCGTCCTGGGCCTGGCCGACTTCGGACGGGTGTATTCGGACTACGACAAGACCAATGGCATCTCGGCCTTTCACTCCGGCTTTGGCGGCGGCGTCTACGTCGATGTCCTCAAGCAAGCCGTCATCAATGCCACCTATTCGGTAGGGGAGGAGAAGCTGGTGTTTGTCGGGTTCGACTTCCTGTTTTAAGCGAAGGGCAGCTCCTATTTGCTGCCAACCCCCTGGAACGTCCTGCGGGCATTGCCGACCACCGGTCCGGCAATGCCCGCAGGACGTTCTGCTTTTGCTCACCCACCGCAACTAGTTTAGCAGCAGCGATTGGTGTAATATTTTGGCTTTTTACCAGTTGGTGAAAGTTGGGCTAAAGTGCGCTCATTTATTCCATTCGGCCGGGTACCGCCCGGTAGTGAAAAATTATATGATTTAGGTGCAAATGCATTCGAGGCAAATTGAGCCAATGATTTGATTATTAGGACATGGGTAGGTACAACTTGGTGAATATTTATTTAGATTGTCATGCGCTTACTGGCGTTTTCAACCTCCTTCCCCAACCTTATTCCACACTACTACATGAACAAACTGTACCTCTCCGCGCTGGCCCTGTTGGGCAGCGCTGCTCCTTTGCTAGCGCAAAACCGCCTCAACCCCGAGGCCACCATCGAGGCCATCACCCCCAACAGCCGCGCCTGCGCTACCATGGAGGTGCTCGAAGCCCAACTGGCCGCCAACCCAGGCCTGGCCCGGAGTATGGAAGCCATTGAGGCTCATACCAGGCAGTACCTGGCCCAGCCCAAGATGATGCAACGCAGCACCGCCGCTACGGTGGTGACCATACCGGTGGTAGTGCACGTGGTGTACAACACGACTGCTCAGAACATATCCAATGCCCTGATTACGGCGCAGATTAAGACCCTGAACGATGATTACGCCAAGCTGAACTCGGATACCAAACTAGTACCCGGTGCCTTTACCGGTGTTGCGGCGGCTACCAACGTGCGGTTTGTGCTGGCCACGGTAGACCCGGCCGGCAATCCCACCAGCGGCATCGTTCGCCGCTCGACCAAAACCCATGCTTTCAGCTCCAACGATGCCGTGAAGTACACGAGCAGGGGCGGTGACGACGCCTGGCCCAGTGACAAATACCTGAACCTGTGGTTCTGCAACCTGGGCCAGAGTCTGCTCGGCTACGCCCAGTTTCCGGGCGGCCCGGCTGCTACCGATGGCGTCGTTTGTTTGTATTCGTCGGTAACCGGCGGCACGGCCAACAACTACAACAAAGGCCGTACGGCCACGCACGAGGTGGGCCACTGGCTCAACCTGCGCCACATCTGGGGCGATGCCACCTGTGGCGACGACCTGGTGGCCGACACCCCCACCCAGCAAACCAGCAACGGTGGCTGCCCGGCCTTTCCCCACATTACCTGCTCCAACCAAGGCGATATGAGCATGAACTACATGGACTACACCTATGACCAGTGCATGTACATGTTCACCGCGGGCCAGTCGGCTCGCATGGATGCTTTGTTCACGGCCGGTGGGGCGCGTTTTTCCCTCACCACTTCGCCAGCCGCTTTGCGTCAGGCTCCTGCTACTGCTACGAGCGTATCGGTTTACCCCAACCCCGCGTTGGAGTCGCTGACGCTGTCGATGCCCGCTGGTGCCGATGCGGCTCAATATGCCGTGCGGGTGTACGACATGCGTGGCCACGAAATGACCGCCGCCCGCTACGACGGCCACGGCCAGGTGGAGCTGAGCAACCTGCCCAAGGGCTTGTACTACGTGACCATCGCCAACGGTACCGAAACCACCCGCCAGCGCTTCGAGAAGCAATAGCCTCCCGCGGCGCCCGCCCAAACAAGAACGCCTTGCCCTTCCGGCAGGGCGTTCTTGTTTTTAGTATTGGGTAAAGTTGTTAGGTCTGAATATGCGCCATTATGCTGCCTGCGCTCGTCACCAAGAGCCATTAGCATCCCGGGTCAGCGGCTTAATCATATAACCTTTTCACAATACCGGGGGTAAGCAAAACGCCGTTAGCTTCGCCCTATGAAAACCCTGTACCTCCTTCGCCACGCCAAATCCAGCTGGAGCTTCAATGAACTCAGCGACCAGGAACGCCCCCTCAACGACCGCGGCCGCGACGACGCCCCCGCCATGGGCAAGGCCCTGGCCAAGCGCCACATTCGCCCCGACCTGGTGGTGAGCTCGCCGGCGGTGCGTGCCATGAGCACGGCCGTGCTGGTGGCCCGTGAGATGGAGTACCCGCACGATAAAATCGTGGTTGAGCCCGGGATTTACGGGGCGGATGTGGATGGCTTGCTCGACGTTATCCACAACCTGCCCGATACGGCTGGGTCGGTGCTGCTGGTGGGCCACAACCCCACCATCACCGAAACCGCCAACGCCTTGTCGCCCTCCTCGCTAAACGAGATGCCGACCGCCGCCGTGGTGTGCCTGCGCTTCGACTGCGACCATTGGGCCGACGTGAGCAAGGCCAACGCCGAATTCTACTTTTACGACTACCCCCGGAATGTTAAGTAATGGTTAAAAGCCAGGCAGTAAAAAGCTCGGCCGTGGCCATGCGGCCGGGGATGCCGTAGAAGGGGCCGCGCCCGGTGGGCATTTCACCGCCGGGCGTTTACCAGCTTATTCTTTGACTGCTTTGAAAACCCTCTCCCGCGACTTGAGCTGGCTTCGCTTCAATGCCCGCGTGCTTCAGGAAGCGCAGAGCCCCGCCGTGCCGCTGCTGGAGCGGCTCAAGTTCCTGGCCATTTTCAGCAGCAACCTCGACGAGTTTTTTAAGGTGCGGGTGGCCACCCTGCGGCGGCTCACCAACCTGAAGAAGAAAACGCGCGCCAAGCTCGGCGACAGCCCCAAGCGCCAGCTGCGCGAGGTGCTGGCCGAGGTGTCGCGGCAGCAGGAGGAGTTCGGGGCCACGTTTCGGGAGCAGCTGCTGCCGGAGCTAAACCGCCACCACATTCACTTGCTGAACGAGGCCGACCTCACCGACCAGCAGCGCGCCTGGACGGCCCGCTACTTTGAGGAAAAGGTGCGCGACCTGCTCTCGCCGGTGGTGCTGGACGACACCCTGCACCATCTTTTTCTTAAGGACCAGGCCGTGTACCTCACGTTCTTTCTCAGCCACCCCCGCGAGCCCCAGGCCGGCGCCCACGCCGAGCGGGTGCTGGTGATGGAGCTGCCCACCAAGCGCCATGGCGGCCGCTTTGTGCGCCTGCCCGACGAAGGCGAGGAGCGCTACGTGCTGTTTCTGGACGACGTGATTCGCGTGGGTGCCCCCGCGCTGTTTCCGGCCTACGAGCGGGTGGAAGTCAACGCCATTAAGCTCTCGCGCGATGCCGAGCTGGACATTGAGGAAGAAGTATCGGGCGACCTGATGGAGAAAATCCGCAGCAGCCTGGCCAAGCGTGCCACCGGCTTCCCCGCCCGCCTGCTCTACGACCCCCGGATGCCCAAAGAAACCCTGCGGGCCATCAAGCAGAAAACCGGCATCACCGACGATGCCCTGGTAGAAGGCAGCCGCTACCACAACTTCCGCGACTTCTTTGGCTTTCCGAACTTCGACGAGCCCAGTTTCCACTACCCGGCCCGGCCGGCGCTGCCGCACCCCACGCTGCCGCGCACGGGCAGCCTGCTGGCCGCCATCGGCGCGCGCGACCACCTGCTGCACCCGCCCTACCAGTCGTTCGACTACGTGACGCGCCTGCTGCGCGAAGCCGCCGCCGACCCGCGCGTGTCGGCCATCAGCATCACGCTCTACCGCGTGGCCAGCAAAAGCGCCGTGGTAAAAGCCCTGATGAAAGCCGCCCGGCGCGGCAAGCAGGTGACGGTGGTAGTGGAGCTGAAAGCCCGCTTCGACGAAGAGTCCAACCTGTTCTGGGCCGATAAGCTGAAGCGAGCAGGCGCGCACGTCATCTTCACGCCGCCCGAGTTGAAGGTGCACAGCAAGCTACTGCTGATTGCCCGCCGCGAAGCCGACGAAACCACCCGCCAGTACGCCTATTTCAGCACCGGCAACTTCAACGAAAGCACTAGCCAGCTCTACACCGACCACGGCCTGTTTACGGCCCACGAAGGGCTGACCCGCGAAGCCGCCGCCGTATTCGGCTACCTGCGCGACCAGCAGGCCGTGCCGCAGCTCGAGCTGCTGCTCGTGGCGCCGTTTGGCCTGCGCACCGGCCTCAATGCCCTGATTGACTACGAAATCAAGCAAGCCAAAAAAGGCAAGGAGGCGTACATTATTCTCAAAATGAATGCCCTGGAAGACCGCGGCATGATAGCCAAGCTCTACCACGCCAGCGAAGCCGGCGTGCGGATTGAGCTAATCGTGCGGGGCATTGGCTGCCTAGTGCCGGGCCAGTCGGGCTACAGCGAAAACATCAGCCAGCGCGGCCTCGTGGACCAATTCCTGGAGCACAGCCGGGTATACGTTTTCGCCCACGGCGGCGAAGAAAAGGTCTTCGTTTCCTCTGCCGACTGGATGACCCGCAACCTCGACCGGCGCGTGGAAGTGGCCTTCCCCATTCTCGACCCGGGCCTTCGGGCCGAGGTGCGCTACCTGCTCGATTTGCAACGCCAGGACAATGTCAAGGCCCGGGATTTTGAAAACTGTTTCGTGCTACCCGAGGAAGGAAAGAAGCCGTTGCAAGCGCAGACGGCTACGTACGCATGGCTGAAAGGAATGAAGCGACGCGCCTGGGTGGCTGCCCAGCCCCCGGCAGTAGCCAAGCGTGGCCCCGCTCCGAAGAAGAAGGAAGCCTAACAGCGCCTGTCATTGCGAGGAGGCAAGACGAAGCAATCCGTCCTGGTCTCAGCGACCAGCCCAATAATGTGACAAGCCCCGGCACTGCGCAGTGCCGGGGCTTGTCGCTTAAGAAAGTGTCTGGTGTTGACAGGACGGATTGCTTCGCTGCGCTCGCAATGACAGAACCGCTTCAGGCGCTTCCTCTTGCCTACGCCACCGCCCCGCCGCAGCTCGACCCGCTGCCGGCCGTGCAGCCGTAGCAGTGCTGGTTCAGCACAATGCTCCGCTTGGCCAATGCTACCGCATCGAAGTCGCGGATGTGCTTGCCGGGGCTGGCCACGTACAAATCCAGCATCTGGTTGAAGTCGCAGTCGTATAGGCCGCCATCCCAGCCCACCGAGATGGTGTTGCGGCACATCACGCCAGCGGCGGCCGCGGGGTTGAAGGCATTCACCAGCTTCTCCATGTAGCCGGCGTAGTTTTTCGACTCAATCAGGTAGTCGAGGTAGCGGCTCACCGGGATGTTGGTGATGGCAAACAGCTCGTTGAACACGATGCCGAAGTCCTTGGCCAGGGCGCGCTTAAACTGGTCCTGCAGGGCCTTTTGCGAGCCGGGCAGGAAGGCGCCGCTGGGGTTATACACCAGGTTGAGCACCAGGCCGGTGCCTTCCTGGCCGTAGCCCACGGCGTTGAGCATTTTCAGGGCCTTGATGGAATCGGCAAAGACGCCGTCGCCGCGCTGCCGGTCGGTTTTGTCGGCGCTGTAGAAGGGCAGGGAGCTGACCACTTCCACGCCGTGCAGCTTGAAGAAGTCGGGCAGGTCGTAGTACTTCTTGTTGGCCACGATGATGGTGAGGTTGCAGCGCACCAGCACCTTGCGGCCCAGCTTGCTGATTTCCTCCACAAACCAGCGAAAGTCGGGGTTCATCTCGGGAGCGCCCCCGGTCAAGTCCACGGTCTGGATGTCGCTTTGGGCCAGCGCGTCCAGGCACTGCTGCATGGTCTCGCGGGTCATGATTTCCTTGCGGTCGGGACCGGCGTCCACGTGGCAGTGCTTGCACACCTGGTTGCACATTTTGCCCACGTTGATTTGCAGAATGGCCGGCGCAAACGACTGCAGCGGGAACAGGTCTGCCCCGCGCATCTTTTCGTGGAACAGCGGCAGGTGCAGCGTTTCGGCTACTTCGGTGCGCAGCACCGTGAGCTGAAACGCTGAGTCAGCCAGTTGGTGGCCCGTGGCCTTGAGGGATTTCATCGATTGCAAGGGAGTAAACAACGACCGGGGCCGCAGCCCAGGGCTATTACATAGACAAGTCTTTGGCTTTGTTCATCATCTGCACGCTGTGCACCAGCGTGGCCCCGCCCCGAATGGCGGCGGCTACGTGCACGGCTTCCATCATTTCGGGCTCGGTGCAGCCCTTTTCCAGGGTGTCCGAGGTGTAGGCGTCGATGCAGTAGGGGCACTGCACGGCGTGCGCTACGGCCAGGGCAATGAGCGACTTCTCGCGGGCCGTGAGGGCGCCTTCGGCGAATACGGAGCCGTAGTAGGAGAAAAACTTCTCGGCAAATTCCGGCTGGAATTCGGAGATGTTGCCGAATTTCTTGAGGTCTCCGGGGTTGTAGTAAGTATCCATTGGGTGGGTTGTTGAGAACGTACGAAAAAGAGTGAGGGTCTGGGTTTACGGCCGCGGTTATTCGTAGAAATGCCGCAGGCGCCGAATTGTTGTGAGCACCACCCAATCGCCCAGGCGGGGCAGGTACGTATGAATCAACACAATCAGGCGGCCTAGTGCCGAAATTACGGTGCGTTGGCGCCGCCGCCGAATGTGATTCAGGATAATGCCGGCCACCTGCACCTGCGATTTTTGCCAGCGCGGCGGGCGGTGCGCAATGGGCACGGGCAGTCCGGCTGCGTCCAGCACACGCTTGTCTTGGTCGTTCTGGGTGAAGCCGATGTGCACCACGCCGAAGTGAATGCCGGTGTGGTCGAGCTCGAGCCGGAGCGTGTGCGCCAGGTTGGCCACGGCCGCTTTGCCGGCGCAGTACGCCGACCCGCTGGGCATGCCGTTCAGCGCCGAGATGGAGGAGATAAACGTGACGCTGCCCCGCGTTTTGGTCAGGTACGGGAGCGCGGCCTTGAGCGGGTACACGGTGCCGTACACGTTGCTGTCGAGCACTTGCCGGAATACCTCGGGCTGCATGTCGGCAAAGTAGGCCCGCATCGAAATGCTGGCGTTGGTGATGAGGATATTGAGCTGGCCAAACTCCTGGATGGCAGTATCGACCAGGCGCTCACAGTCGGCATAGTCCGTCACGTCGGCTTGGCAGCTGGCCACCGCCAGCCCGGCCTGTGCAAAGGCCAGCCGGGTCTGCTCCAGGCGCTCGGCGTTGCGGCCGTTGAGCACCACGGCGGCTCCGTTTTCGCAGAGTGCGCGGGCCGTTTCGCGGCCAATGCCCGATTCGGAACCGGTGACGATGGCCACCTGGCCCGCAAACGGCCCCGTGCGTACCACTTTGGGTGGCCGCGACAACGTGGGGCTGGCCGTGCGCAGGGTGCCCGCCAGGGGGTTCGTATCAAACATAATGGTTGGTTTTAAACCAGTCGAAGGCTTCCTGAACGGCTTGCTCTAAAGCGGTTTGGGGCATGCTAAGTTCGACAATAGCTTTCTGGGCGCTGAAATAGTGGCCATCGTTGGCCACTGCCACCATAGCCGAATTGAGCTGAGCCGGCTGCCCGCTCCAGCGGGCTTTCAAGTCGCAAGCCGCCCCGTAAGCTCTGGCGACGGCCGCCGGGATGGGCCACCGGGGTGGCGGCACGCCCATGATGCGGGCCATCAACCGGAAGGCTTCCCGGTAGCTGAAGTTCTGGTTGCCCAAGATGTAGGATTCCCCAATCCGGCCTTGGCTCAGGGCGTTGACGGTGGCCACGGCCACGTCCCGCACGTGCACGTAGTTTTTGCCGCCGGGCGGGTAGCCCAATAGTCGGCCCCGGTGCAGCTCCAGCAGCAGGGCATTGGAGGTGGGTTTTGCATCGCCAGGACCCAGCATGAAGGTGGGGTGCACCAGCACGGCGGGCAGGTTCCATTCGGCTACGGCGCGTTGCACGCGGACGGTGGCGGCGCGCTTGCTGTCCATGTAGTCTAGGCCGTAGCGGGCGCCGGAGAATGGCCGGGTTTCGTCGCCGGGCTGTGAGAGGGTGCCAAAACCAAAGACGTTGGCTGTGCCCACGTACACAAATCGTTCAACTTTAGCTTCTTGAGCTAACCGCAGCACGGTTTCGGTGCCCGTGTCGTTCGTGGCCCACACGGCTGGGTTGCGGGCCGGGTTCACCTGGGCCAGGGCGGCGGCGTGGATAATGGCCATGCAGCCATCGGCCGCGCCCGCCACCGTGTTGGGCTGGCTGATGTCGCCCTCGCGGCACTCGATGCCTAGGCTATGCAGCGGCGGCAGGGCCGAAGAGGTCGTGCGGTTTTGGGGCCGTACCAGGGCCCGCACGTTGTAGTTGCGCCGCAGTAGTTCGGCTACGATGTGGCGCCCCAGGAAGCCGTTGGCGCCGGTAACGAGAACGGTGGGCGGCATCAGCGGTAGTTGAGCATGGCTTTGTAGGTGCGCGCGATGCGGGTTGGCGGCACCTTCAGGAAAAACAGCGAAAACGCCGTCAGGTTGGCTATTTGCACGCGCAGCCAGCTGTTGGTTTCGTACTTGCGGGCCGACACGCGTACGTCTTGGGGGATGATAAAAAAGGAGGCCACCTTGCGGATGCGGAGGATGATTTCAAAATCCTCCATGATGACAAACCGCTCGTTGAACCCGCCCAGCCGCTGAAACAGGTCCTGCGTGACGAACAAGGTCTGGTCGCCGCCGCGGCTCATGATGCCCGGAAAGCGGGTGCCGTAGCTGTTGATGCGCAGCAACGGGTGCTTGGAGTCGAACCGAAACCGGTAGCAGCCCGCCTCGTGCCCCGCGGCCACGGCTGCCTCAATGGTGGCCACGTAGTCGGGGTGAATGCCCACGTCGGCGTGCACGAAGTAGAGGATGTCGCCGGTGGCGTGCTGGGCCCCGAAGTTCATCTGGGCCGCGCGGCCGGGCTTGGGGGCCAGCAGCACGGTGGCCCCGGCCTGGCGGGCGGCTTCGGCGGTGCCGTCGGGGCTGTGCGCGTCCACCACCAGTATTTCGACCTGGTGGGCTGGGGCATGCCGGCGCAGGTCGGCTACGAGTTGGGCTATGTTAGCGGCTTCATTGTAGGTGGGAATGATAACGCTAAGAGCCATAACGGTTGAGTTGGTAGGAGGCGCAAATTCCTCACATTTTGCCATACTTACGAGCTTCACTGGCTAAAAGACTTCGCTAGTAGGCGTTGTAGGCGTAGAACCGCTGAAAGGGGAGGCATAGCAGCTACCGCAAGGCCGGCAACGCAGCGGTAAAGAGCATCGGAAAAGAGGTGTTTAGGAAGCTTACGCAATGGCAGGCCCGGGCAGTTTGGAGCAGCAGAAATCTTTATTGGGCCGGCGGCACGTATATGGGCCTGATGACCAATTCCATGAAAATAACCTGCTTACCGGCCGTAGCCCTGCTGGCCCTCGGCCTGACGGCGCTCACCGCCTTCCGCACGCCGGCTGTCGCTTCGCATTTGCCTGAGCACAAGGCGCTGGCCGGCAATGCCGCTACCGCAGTAGACCACAGCGCCTACGACCGGCTGCTGAAAAAGTATGTGAACGAGAAGGGCCTGGTCAACTACAAGGGCCTGAAGGCCGACCAGAAGGAATTCAACCAGTACCTCGACCTGCTGAGCAAGAATCCGCCGGCGGCCAGCTGGAGCAAGCACGAGCAGATGGCTTACTGGATTAACGCCTACAATGCCTACACCATGCGCCTGGTGCTGGACCACTACCCGGTGCAGAGCATCAAGGACATTGGCTCAAAAATCAAGATTCCCTTTGTGACCACGCCCTGGGCAGCCAAGTTTTTCAGCATCGGCGGCACTAAGATGAGCCTGGATAATATTGAGCACGGCACGCTGCGCAAGAAATACAACGACCCCCGCATTCACTTCGCGCTGGTGTGCGCGTCCATTTCCTGCCCCCGGCTGCGCAACGAGGCCTACACCGCCGACAAGCTCGAGCGCCAGCTCGACGACCAGGGCCACGACTTCCTGAACAACCCGGCCAAAAACAAAATCAGCAAAGACGCCGCCCAACTTTCCAAGTACTTCGACTGGTACAAGGGCGACTGGAGCAATAACAGCCAGTCGGTGGTGAGCTGGGTGAACAAGTATTCCACCGCCAAAATCAGCAACGGCACCAAGGTCACGTACCTGGACTACAACTGGAGCCTGAATGAGCAGTAAGGCCGCCGGACCGGAAGCCAAACGCCAAATTGAGCTGGACGGAAGCCCCGTGCTGCGCTATACTCGGCCGGCTGTCCTGCGGCGCCTGCTAGCTTTTGGCGGCCTGTGTTTGTTGCCCTCGGTCGGGCAGGCCCAGGCGCTGAAATCGGCGCCGCTGGTGGAAACCCGCCGGTACGCCATTGAAGTAGCCGGGCTCCGGGTGGGCACCATGACGGCCACCCGCCGGCCCCAGGCGGGTACCGACGTGCTGTACACCCTGGTGAGCGACGTGAAGGTCAACTTCCTGCTCTACCATCTGAAAATCTATTACCAGGTGAGCAACCGCTTCCGCAACGGGCAGCTCCTGCTCTCGACGGTGGAGGCTCACACTAATCAGGGGGATTTTTCCTCCCGCACCGAGTGGAAGGGCGACCATTACGACATCGTGGCCGACCAATACAAGCACCACTACCGCGCCACCGAAACCCAGCCGATTACCTACGCTGTGACCAACCTCTTCTTCGGTGAGCCCGGTGGGAACCGCAAAGCCTTTGCGGAATACTTTGGCGACTATTTCAGTCTGAGCAGCCCCGCTGCCCACACGTGCCGGGCGCAGCGCGACGGCCGCGAAGACGAGTACCAGTACGCCAATGGCCAGCTGGTCACCATCATCAAAAAGAACCCACTCAAAAACTTTATTATCCGCCTACTGCCCTGAACGCAGTCAGAAATTGAGCTAACCTGATACTTGCTGCTAGATAGCTACTTACGAGGGCGCTGCGCTTTTTGCAGCAGCTTGCGGGGCGGCACAATAAACAAGTCCAGGCTGACGTAGGGCGCGCTGCCAAGCTGGCTATCGATGATTTGGTCGCGGCCGTTGTTGCTGTGGTCGTAGGAGTTGAGCTGGTAATTGTAACGGTAGCCCGCCTCCGCCCCCGCCCAGAGGAAAGACAGCAGCTCGTGCTCGTAGCGCAGGCGGAATTTCAAGTCAATCTTGCGCAGTTCCAGCGACGTGACCGCGGGGTTGTTGGGCGAGGCGAAGGCGTTGCGCAGCTTCAGGTTGTAGTTGGCGCTGGCCACTTCGTAGCCGGCAAACAGCAGCGACTGCGGCGAGAGGTTGCGGCGCACCAGCACCCGGGCCGGGGCCAGTGCCTCAATGCCCCAGTGCGAGTTGAACGTGCGGTTGTACACCACCACGGGGTAGATGCTCTGCCGGCCTAGCGTGTAGCCCAACTGCACGCCAACGCCCCAGGCAAACGTGGGGCTGCGCTTCCAGCCGTAGATAAACTCGGTGGTGACCTTCAGGTAGTCGCTGATGCTGAGCTCGTCGGAATTGTAGTCGCCGTTGAGCTCGCCCTTGGTCCGGAACAGGTACCAGTGCACCGCATCGACGGGCCGAATCACGGCCAGCTGGGTGCCAATGGTGGTGAGGCCCTTGTTCTGGATGTTGCCATAAAGCCCGTACAGGTCGCTGGCCGCCGGCTCGCTGAATTGAAACTCTTGCCGGTCGTAGTTGAGGCCCAGCACCAGTTTTAGGTGGGGGTGGTTGAGCAGTGGGGCGTAGGCCTTCACCACCAGGTTGGCGTTTTTGGTCACGTCCGTGCGGTAGTCGGGTGCGCCGTTTACGCCGGTGCTGCGCAGGCTAAAGCTGCCCGGTATCCGCTCGTACTTCACGATAAGGCCCTTGCTGGGGCCCATGCCCACCACTTGGGAATTGGCAAACGCTTGGGAATCGGGGGTGCCGCCCATCCCCGTGGTATCGAGCGGAGCGGGGGGCGGATACACGGGCGCGTCCTGCGCCACGGCAGTCCGGGTCAGGCCCAGCAATAACGCACACACCGCAAAACGAAGTAAGGAGAAATCACGCATCAGGCAAGAGGGCCGCACCTGTTAGTCCGACTAATGCCCTTACGCAAATCTTCATCTAATGGCTACGCAACGGCTGCTGCGGCAACAATAGGGTAACAACCGACCGGGCATACATGAAAAACGGCGGGGCTGCCAGCCCCGCCGTTTTTCATACTCCGATGCGCCGTTAGTAATTCGCGGCCTGGTACGGGTACCGCTGCTGGTGTAGGGCGGCTACGCGCTTGGCCAGCAGCTCGCGCAGCTCCTCCAGGTTGGTGCGCTCCTGGGCCGAGATGAACACCACCGGGTCGTGCAGCTTGGCCATGTACGTGGCTTGCAGCTGTGCCAGCGGCGGGCGCGGGGCGGTGCCGTCGTCCTCGGCATCCAGCACTTCGCCGAAGGGGTCGTGCTGGGCGTCGTCCTGCTTGTACTGGTCTATCTTGTTGAACACCAGTAAGACCGGTTTGTCGGCCGCGCCAATGTCCGACAGCGTGTCGTTCACCACCTGAATCTGTTCCTCAAAGCCGGGGTGCGAAATGTCCACCACGTGCAGCAGCAGGTCGGCTTCGCGAATCTCATCAAGCGTGCTCTTGAAACTCTCAATCAGCTTGGTGGGAAGCTTTCGGATAAACCCAACGGTGTCGGAAAGCAAAAACGGCGTTTGGTCGAGCACAATTTTGCGCGTGGTGGCGTCCACGGTGGCAAACAGCTTGTTTTCGGCAAACACGTCGGCTTTGCCCAACACGTTCATCAGGGTGCTTTTACCTACGTTGGTGTAGCCCACCAGGGCCACGCGCACCAGGCCGCCGCGGGCCTTGCGCTGGGTGTGGCTCTGCTTGTCGAGGTCTTCGAGCTTTTCCTTCAGAAAGGCAATCCGGTCACGCACGATGCGGCGGTCGGTTTCAATTTCGGTTTCACCCGGTCCTTTCATGCCCACGCCGCCGCGCTGCTTGTCCAAGTGGGTCCAGAGGCCGGTGAGGCGGGGAAGGAGGTACTGGTATTGAGCCAGCTCCACCTGCGTGCGCGACGTGGCCGATTTCGCCCGCAGGGCAAAAATGTCCAGAATCAGCAGCGAGCGGTCCACGATTTTCACCAGCAGCTCGGCTTCCAGGTTGCGCAGCTGCGAGGGCGAGAGGTCGTCGTCGAACACGACCATGCTCGTGCCTTCGTGCTGCACCCAGGCCTTGATTTCGGCCAGCTTGCCCTCGCCCACATAGGTCCGGATGTCGGGCTTTTCGAGGCGCTGCACAAAGCGCTTGGTGGCGGTGGCGCCGGCCGTTTCGATGAGAAACGCCAGCTCGTCCAGGTATTCGCTGGTCTGGGCTTCGGACTGGCGGCGTGGGGGCACGCTCACCAGCACGGCGGTTTCCTGCTCTTTGGCCGTGTCGTAGGCGCCGCCGGTTTTGGTGGCCACGTAGCCGGTCTTGGCGTTGTCGGTGGTGAAATGCCGGGTGCTGGCAGCGGGCTTGCGGCCGCCAGAAGATTTATTTGCCATGTTGAGGTTGTCTAATCAATTCCCCTACGCAAATGGGGAGGAAACAGGTATCGCGCCGGCCTTAGCGCAAGGTAAGCGAGTAGGCCACCACCTGCTGCACCTGCGCCGGCGTGAGCACCTTGCCAAAGGCCGGCATCTTGCCCATGCCATTGCTCACCAGATACGTGCGCCCAAAGGCGTTGAGGTTGCTTTTGGTGAGGTCGTGGGCACCGTTGGCGCCCTTCTTGCCGTTGGCCCCGTGGCAGCGCACGCAGTTCTTTTGAAAAATAAGCTGGCCCGGCAGCGTCGGCGGCGTGGCCAGAACCGGGCGGATGGGGAGCAGGGGCAACATCAGCAAAGCCGCAAAACGAAGGTTCATAACAAGCACAACACACAAATGGGCAACAAAGTACCGGCTTAGCGAGCGAATGAGTGGCAGCGCGACGGGGTAGCGTAGACAACCAAGCAACTAAAGCCCCGTAGGCCCGACCTTTGCCCTTCAATTAACTCGTCACTCCCTTACCAAGTCATCGTTCGTGCGCGTCGCTATCGTTATCAATACCAGCTGGAATATTTGGAATTTCCGGGCCAGCCTCGTGCGGGCTTTGCAGGCCGCCGGCCACGAGGTGCTGGCCATTGCCCCGCCCGATGATTATTCGCAGCGGCTAGAAACCGAGTTGGGCTGCCGCTTTGTGCCCATTCTCATGGAAAACAAGGGCACCAACCCGCTGCAGGACGCCGCCCTCACCCGCCGCTTCTACCAGATTTACAAGCGCGAAAAACCCGATGTGGTGCTTCACTACACCATCAAGCCCAATATTTACGGCAGCATCGCGGCCAAGCTGGCCGGCGTGCCCAGCATCAACAACGTGAGCGGGCTGGGCACGGTGTTCATCATCAAGAACTTCGTGAGCAAGGTGGCGCTGGGCCTCTACCGCTTCGCGTTCCGCTTCCCGCACAAGGTGTTTTTCCAGAACGGCGACGACCGGCAGCTATTCCTCGACAACGGCCTCATTCGCCCCGAAATCACCGGTCTGCTGCCTGGCTCCGGCGTCGATACCGACCGGTTCCGGCCCGCGTCGCAGTTCCAGCGCCAAACCCCGTTTGTGTTCCTGATGGTCGCGCGGGTGCTATACGAAAAAGGCGTGGTAGAATACTTTGAAGCCGCCAAAATCATTCGGGCGGCCGTGCCCGGCACCCGCATTCAACTGCTCGGCGGCCTCGACGAGGCCGGTGGTGTGGGCGTGCCCCGCGCCACGTTCGAAGAATGGCTGAAAACCGGCGACATCGAATACCTGGGCCGGTCCGACGACGTGGCCGCCCACCTGCACCGGGCCGACTGTGTGGTGCTGCCCAGCTACCGCGAAGGCACCCCCAAAACCCTGCTCGAAGCCGCGGCCGTGGGCAAGCCCCTCGTCACCACCGACGTGCCTGGCTGCCGCGAAACCGTGGTCGACGGCCTCAACGGCTACCTCTGCCAGGTGCGCGACGGCCAAAGCTTAGCCGCCAAAATGCTCCAGGTACTGCAGCTTCCAGAAGCCGATTTGCAGCGCATGGGCCAGGCCAGCCGCCACCTCGCCGAAACCAAATTCGACGAGAAGCTGGTGCTGGACAAGTACCTCACTGCCGTCGCGGAGGTGAAAAATAAAGCCGCCATTCACCTCGTCCCTAGTAAAAGTCCGGTCCTACCTTTGTCCTGATGCAAGCAATAACCCACGCCCTGCCGGGCCTCATCGAATTCGTTCCTCGCCTATTTGGCGACCCCCGGGGCGTGTTCTACGAAACATTCAGCGCCCGCCTCATGCAGGAAATGGGCCTGCCCGCTGACCTCAATTGGGTGCAGGACAACCAGTCCAAGTCGCAGCCGGGCGTGGTGCGCGGCCTGCACTTCCAGCGCCCTCCTCACGCCCAGGCCAAGCTGGTGCGCGTGGCCAAGGGCCGCGCCCTCGACGTAGTGGTGGATATTCGCCGCGACTCGCCCACCTTCGGTCAGCACGCCAAAGTTGAGCTAAGCGAAGCCAAAGGCAACATCCTCTTCGTGCCCGTAGGGTTTGCCCACGGCTTTGTGGCGTTGGAAGAGGACACACTTTTTCTCTACAAATGCTCCGACTACTACGCGCCGCCCGCTGAAGGTGGTTTGCACTGGAATGACCCAGACCTGGGCATCGAGTGGGGCATTGCCGACGCCCTGGTGTCGCCGAAGGACGCGGTGCTGCCCACTTTTGCTGAACTGGAAAGCCCGTTTTAGTCATTTAACTGTTAATTGAAATCAAAGCAGTTCCACTAGGGTCTCCAGGGCCATGCCGCGGCTGCCTTTCACCAGCACCTGTTGGCCGCGTACCGGGTGCTGCTTGAGCCACTCGGCGGCATCGGCCTTGTTTGCAAAATGCTGAGTCTGGGCTGCCACGGTGGCCGCGGCGCTCATTTCTGGCCCAATCAACAGCACGGCGGGTAGGTTTAGCTCAGCGAGCAGCTGGCCGAGCTGGCGATGCTCAGCGGCACTGTCGTCGCCTAGTTCGAACATGTCGCCCAATACCGCCAGCTTAGTTTGCCCAGCCGCTGCCGGGCGCGCTGCGAAGCTGCGCAGCGCCGCTGCCATGCTGCTGGGGTTCGCATTGTAGGCATCCAGAATCAGGTCGTTGCCGGCGGCGGTGCGCAGGAGCTGCGAACGGTTGTTCTGCGGATTGTAGTGCGCCAGGGCGGTAGCTACTTTCTCTGGAGCGATGCCAAAATGCAGGCCCACGGCGGCGGCGGCGGCCAAGTTCGGGAAGTTATAGTCGCCGGTGAGCTGGGCGGCTATGTCGGTGCCGTCAGCCAGGCGCAGGGCCACGGCGGGGTCGGCCGAAAGCAGCGTGGCGGGGTAGGTGTCGGCGGGGCCGGGGTAGGTGAGGCGTGTGGGCACGGCAGCGGCCAGGGAAGGAAGGCGGGCGTCGAGTGTGTTGACGAACGCTGTGCCGCCGGTGCGGGCCAGGTAGTCAAACAATTCGCCTTTGCCCAGCGCCACGCCTTCGGCCCCGCCAAAGCCTTCGAGGTGGGCCTTTCCGATGTTGGTGATGAGGCCGTACGTGGGGAGGGCCAGCTCGCACAGTTCGGCGATTTCGCCCCGGTGGTTGGCGCCCATCTCAATCACGGCGAAGTTGTGCTCGCCGGAGCGCAGGCGCAGCAGTGTGAGCGGCACTCCAATGTGGTTGTTGAGGTTGCCAATGGTGGCAAGGACCTGGAATTTCTGGGCCAAGACGGCCGTGAGGAGTTCTTTGGTGGTGGTTTTGCCGTTGGAGCCCGTGATGGCCAGCACCGGAATATCGAACTGCTGGCGGTGGTGCCGGGCCAGCTCCTGTAGGGCCACCAGCGGGTCGGGCGCGTAGGTGTAGCGGGAAGGGTCGGTGGCGGCCAGTTCGGCATCGTCGACGACGGCGTGGCAGGCGCCCTTTTCCAGGGCTTGCGGCGCAAACGCGGCGCCCCGGAAGCTGGGGCCGTTCAGGGCAAAAAACAAGGTGCCGGGCTGAGGCTGACGCGAATCGGTGCTGACGTGGCCGCTGGCGGCCAGGTAATGGGAGTAAAGCAGCATGGGAGCGGACTGTAAGGGCAAACCGGGTGTAAATTGCTGCAAAGGTGGGCGTGATTTTTGTACCCAATGCCATCCGGCCGCCTCAACTGTCACGCCAACCAGCGCCCATGCTTCGCTCTACCGTTTTTTTGCTGGCGCTGCTGGCGTTTTCCTTCGCCGCAAAAGCACAGGCCAGCGCCGGATTTGGGTTTGAATACCGGCCCGCGGCCAAGGTGGTAGAGGGAACGGATACCCTCCGCAATGCCTGGGCCGGCGGCTTCAACACCCCCCAGTTCAGCACCATCGACCTGAACAACGACGGCCAGCCCGACCTGTTTGCCTTCGACCACGAAACCAACCGCTGCTACACGTTTTTGAGCGTGGCCGCGCCTGGCACCACGGCCGGCCGCCGCTGGCTTTATGCTCCTGAATACGAATCACTCTTTCCCGCCGACCTGCAAAGCTGGGCCCTGCTACGCGACTACGACTGCGACGGCCGCCCCGACCTGTTTACCTACATCAACGGCGGCGAAATCCGAGTGTTTCGCAACGTGCTGGCCAACGGCCGTCCCAGCTTTCAGCTCACCACCAACCAGATTCGGTTTTCGGGCACGTTTTCGGGCACGGCCAACCTCACCATTGGCGGCTACAACCTGCCCGCCATCCAGGACGTGAACGGCGATGGCAAGCTCGACATCATGAGCTACGATTTTATCAGCGCCTCCTTTATTGAGCTGTACCTCAACACCAGCCCGGGCAGCTGCGGCAGCGCCCTCACCTTCAACCTGCAAACCGACAACTGGGGCGGCATCCAGGCCTGCGGGGGCTGCGCTAGCTACATGTTTAACGGGCAGCAGTGCTTCCTGGCGCGGCCCAACCACACCGGCGGCCACAGCCTGCTGCTGCTCGACCTCGACGGCGACGGCGACCAGGACCTGCTCGACGGCCGCGACAACTGCCCCGAGCTGGTGCGGCTGCTCAACCAGGGCACGGCCCTGGCGCCCGTGCTCACACAGGCCGGCATCAGCGCGAGTTTTCCCTCGGCGGCCACGCCGGTGCACGTGCCGGTTTTTCCGGCCGGCTATTCCTTCGATGCCAACTTCGATGGCCGCCCCGACCTGGTGGTGGCGCCCAACATGCTCAACAACCTCGCCGACCTGGTAAGCTTTCGCAACTCGGTGCAGCTGTTTGAAAACACCGCCGCCAGCGGCCCGCCGGCCTTCGCATACCGCCCCGCCGGCTTCCTGCAAAACGAGATGATAGACGTGAGCGAAGGCGCCGCGCCCACCCTCGGCGACCTCGACGGCGACGGGCTGCCCGACCTGCTCATTGGCAACCTCGCCGACCGGGTCAACAACTTGTACCGCGCCACGCTCACGTACTACCGCAACGTGGGCACGCGCACCCAGCCGGTGTTCAGCCTCGTCAGCCGCGACTACCTGGGCCTCTCGGCCCTGAACCTCGAGGGCCTCAAGCCGGTGCTGGTGGACCTGAACCGCGACGGCGCCCTCGACCTGGCCTACAGCGCCTGGGACCGGGGCACCAACCTCATTTATTATATCCTGAACACCGCCCGGGCGGGCCAGCCGGTGGCCTTCAGCGCGGCCAATGCCGTCAGCTTAAAGCCCCAGGGCGCGGCTACTACTGGTGTGCTGCCCTACTCCAAAGGCGACATGCCCTGCTTCACCGATGTGGATAACGACGGCTTCGTTGACCTGCTCATCGGTACCAACGAAGTGCGGGAGCCGGGCATGGCCCTTCGCTACTTCCGGAACCGCGGCCAGGGCTCGTTAGAAAATGCCTTTGTGCTGGTGGACAACGACTTCGGTCGCATTCGTGACGCCACCGGCGCGCGGCCGTTCAACCTAAGCCCCACGGTAGCCGACTTCGACGGCGACGGCCAGCCCGACCTGCTCACGGCCGATGCTACGGGCCTGCTGCGCTTCTTCTCCAACTACCGCGCCCAGGCTGGCCTTTTCTCCGAGCGCACCGACGTGCTCTACAACCCCCTCACCAGCCAATACGAGCCCACCCGGCTGGGCCAGGAAATCTACGCGCACTACGGCTTGGCAGCGGCCGACCTGAACGGCGACGGCGCCCCCGAGCTCTTGGTGGGCACCGAAGCCGGCGGCATCCTCAGCTACGGCACCCGCAACCGCACGGTCACGGCTACGAAGCCCGCCGCAGCGCAGGCCCTGGCCCTGAGCATTTACCCAAACCCCGCCACGGCCTCGGCCACCGTCGAGACGGCAACTGCCACCCGCATTACGCTGCTCGACCTCACCGGCCGCGTAGTGCAAACCGTGGGCGCCGCCCAGCGCCGCCACACGTTGTGCCTGGTTGGGCTGGCTGCGGGCGTGTACCTGGTGCGGGCCGAAGGAGCCGACGGGGCGGCTGCCGTGCAGCGGCTGCTGGTGCAGTAAGGGCAGCCCGCACAGCTACTTCACAGTGGTATTGAGTCCTAACAGTCAGAACAATCAACCCGATGGAATTTAGCGCGGGGTGATTATGATAAATTCCCTCGTTTTGATTTATGGGAGGTTGCGAACGCCCGGTTATAGCAGTTCACGAAACTCATCTTCATTTTGAGTTTCGTGAACTTTGATTAGTGAACGAGTTTCTTAAACTCAATCTGAACCTTAGGGCTACTTTGCCAGTCCGGTAAACGCCGATGGGCAGTGGTTCACGCAAAGGAGCTAATAAATCCAACCTAAGACGAGCCCGCCCGTGCTACCTTTCCGCCATGCGCCGCTCCTTGCCCCTTTACCTGTCCTTGTTGCTGTTGACTCAATGCAGTAAGTGCAAGAACGACCCTCGGCCTCTCGACCCAGCCGCGCAGCTACCGCCGGCTACCCAGACCGGAGCAGGCACCTTCGGCTGCCTCGTCAACGGTCAGCCCTACACCCCACAAGGGCGGGTGGGACTAGGCCCTAATTTTGACGTGAGTTACGACCCGGGATTCAACGGCGGCGACTTAGTAGTGCGAACATACCGGGTCCTGGCTGGTGAAAAGAAAGCACTTGCGTTCAATGCTATAAACATTACAAGCCCTGGTTCCTATCCGTTTGGGCCAAGACAAGGGGAAGCCAAAGGCTCGTTCGACGACGACAACCGGGCCCTCCCGTGCAATGAATTTGAAGCCAGTCGGTCGGGCACTTTCAGCAAGGGCACGCTCACCATCACGCGACTCAACTTGCAGACCGGCATCATTTCGGGCACCTTCGATTATACCCTCGCCAAGCCCGGCTGTGACACGATTAAAGTGACGCAGGGCCGCTTTGATGACAAATTATAATACTGAACGAGCTGCGTTCAGGAAAACGGTGGAACTCTTCCGCCACCCCTTGCCAGGCGGCGGGGTGTGCTAGCTTTGCTCCATGCGTTTGTTTGAAGCTGGTGATGGCATGGAAAAGGTGCCGGGCGTAGTCTGGGTGGTGGCCATCGGCGTGGTGACGAGCGTGGTGGTCGCCGTGGGCGCGGCCATCGTAGCGGGCGGCTTGTGGCTGGTCGACTGGCTCAGCAGCGGGACGTAACGAGGGGTTCAGTGAAAGTGTCCGACTAGCAAAACGAGCGTTTCTTTCCCGCACCGCGAGCCCCGCGCTTAAAACCTGTACCCGACTGCAGCCCCCGCCGTTGGTGTGAGCAAGGTGTCAAAGGGCAAATGGCCCACTGACCTGGACTGGCCCCGGTCGCGCAGCCCTAAAACGATGGCCTCCCCGCCTATGAACGTGTCGAGGGCCAACCGGGAACCCAGCGCCCACTGCCGCCCGATGTGCAACGCGGCTTGCGCGCGCCACGCTTGAAAGTTCTCGTTGCCCAGTTTAACGTCGGTGTGCGTCATGCTACGGGTTTCGTAGGTGCCGACGACCCCGCCGCCCACGTAGAGGCCCACGCCCGGCGCCTTTCCGCGCTCCAACACGTAGCGCACTTGCGTGGTCAAGGAGACGTGTCGCCGCCGCGTCCTGGAATGGTCGTTGTAAGAGGCCTCTTCCAGAGGGGTGCTGTCCGGATGGTAGACAATGTATTGGTCATGGCTTCGGATGGTTTGCTGGTTGTATCCCACCCCCGTGTGCAGTCGAAACCGCGTCGAGAGCGCCGTTTCGAACCCAAGCGTGTACTCCGCTGGCTGGCCGACGCCGCAGTTGCCTCCGCGAAAGCCGACGGTAAGCACGTGGGACCGCAGCGGTACCGGGGCACTGGTTTGCCCAGCGGCTGAAATAGATTCGCCCATGCACAAGCCGAGCAAGGCCGCGAAAAAGTAACTGTGTTTCATCCAGCCAAGGTAAAGGAAAAGAATAGGGAGCCGCGTGCGTGCTGTGCAGGTCCCAGCGAAACGATGACCGGCAACCCCGCTGCAGGGTTGCACGCGTCCCTTCCAGCGCCAGCGGTTTAAAGGCAACTGACGTTCGCTAGTTTAGCCAAACGGTGATTTACGTAAGATTGCAAACCACTTTACATGCTACAACGACGACCATTAAAACGTGTAAGAAGCCATTCACCCCGTTGGCGGGCTGAGCACGCTACTCGCCGCACAGCTCAAAGGCATCGCCGTCGTTCAGGGCGGCGAACTTGGTGCGGAAATCTTCCAACTCGTCGCGGCGTAGCGTGTGGGTGAAAACGCCGGCCTGCTCGTTGGCTTCTACTAGGTAATTGCCGCGCGCATCGATTAGGGCCGAATCGCCGGCGTACTCGTGGTTCAGGCCATCGTGCCCGATGCGATTCACGCCCAGCGCGCAGGCCACGTTCTCGATGGCGCGGGCCCGTAGCAGCGTCATCCAGGCCATGCGGCGCACGGCGGGCCAGTTGGCCACGTACAGCAGCAGGTCGTAGGGCTCGGTGGGCTGGTTGCGGCTCCACACCGGAAAGCGCAGGTCGTAGCACACGAGCGGGCAGATGCGCCAGCCGCGCCATTCCTCTACCAGGCGGGCGCGGCCGGGGGTGTACACGTGCTGCTCGCCGGCCAGCGTAAACAGGTGGCGCTTGTCGTAGGTGCTCAGGCTGCCGTCGGGGCGCACCCAAAGCAGGCGGTTGAAGTAAGCACCGTCTTCCTGGATGATGACGCTGCCGGTGACTACCGTGTTGTGGGCGGCGGCGTGGGCGCGCATCCACGCCACGGTGGGGCCGTCCATGGGCTCGGCCAGGTCCGGGGCCTCCATGCTGAAGCCGGTGGTGAACATCTCGGGCAGCACGATGAGGTCGGTGGGCGCCGCCAGCCGGGCCAGGGCAATGTCCAGCGTGGCGCGGTTGGCGATGGCATCGTGCCAGTGCAGCTTCGTTTGGACGAAGGAAACGGTGAGGTCTGACATGGCAGGCAATTAACAGGTAACCGATTGGGGCGCTAGTCGCGTTGCAGGCGCGTGGCCGCGGCATCCAGCGTGTTTCGCTCTTTGGCAAAGCAAAAGCGAATCAGCCCGTTGTCAAAGCCATCGTGGTAAAATGCGGACACCGGCACCACCGCCACGCCTTTGTCGCGGGCCAAGTGCTGCGCAAAAGCCAGGTCGTTGTCCGAAGAAAACGCCCCGTAGCGGGCCAGCTGGAAGTAGCCGCCGGGCACGGGCAGCAAGTCCCAGCCGGCACCCACCAGCAGGGCGCGGAACTCATCGCGCTTCTGCTGGTAAAAATGGGCCAGGCCGCGGGCATGCGCGTCCGTGGTATCGGCGGCGAGCACGTCGGCCAGGGCGTGCTGGGTGGGCGTGTTCACGGCAAACGTGACGAACTGGTGCACCCGGCGCACCTCGGCGGTGAGGGCGGGCGGGGCAATGCAGTAGCCCACTTTCCAGCCGGTGGCGTGGTAGGTCTTGCCAAAAGACGAGAGCACAAAGCTGCGCTCGCGCAGCTCCGGGTGCTGGCGGGCGCTCATGCGCGGGGCCCGGTCGAACACGAGGTGCTCGTACACCTCGTCGCTTAGCACGAGGGCGTCGGTCCCGGCCAGCAGGCGGGCCATTTCGTGCCAGTCGTCGGCCGTGAAAATGGCGCCGCTGGGGTTGTGGGGTGTGTTTACCATCACCAGCCGGGTGCGCGGCGACACCACCCGGCGCACAGCCTCCCAATCGGGGCGGAAGTGCGGAGCGGGCAGGCGCACGTAGCGCGGCACTCCGCCCTGCAGCCGGATGGCCGGCCCGTAGAGGTCGTAGGCCGGCTCAAACACCAGCACCTCATCGCCGGGCCGCACCACGGCCGCCAGCACCGCATACAGGGCCTCCGTGGCGCCGGCCGTAACGGTGATTTCCGTGGCCGGGTCGGGCGCGGGCGCATCGGCCTGCAGGCGGGCTACCTGGGCGGCAATGGCTTCGCGCAGCCGGAGCAGCCCCGGCATGGGGGCATACTGGTGGTGGCCCGGCGTGCGGGCATGGCGCGCCAGGGCTTCCATTAGCTCCTGGGGCGGGTCGTAGTCCGGAAATCCCTGGGCAAGGTTAATGGCACCGGTTTCCTGGGCCAGCAGAGTCATTTGGGTGAAAATGCTGACGCCGACGTCCGGAAGTTTGGATTGGAGCACGGGGAAGGGGTGAGATGAAAAGGCGAAAGAACAAAAACTCCCTTCCTTATAAAAAGGAGGGGAGTTTATTATTTGTGTCTGATTATTGAGCTGAATTACAAATAAATATGGAACGTCGTGCCTTCGTCAACGGCGCTGGTGACTTCCAGCTGGCCGCCGTGGTTTTGCACGATGCGGTTGACCAGGTACAGGCCCATGCCGGTGCCTTCGATGTGGGTATGAAAGCGGCGGAAAAGCTGAAAGAGCTGCGGGCCAAAACGCTCCATATCAATGCCGATGCCGTTGTCCTGCACCGTGAGGATGGGGCGGCCGGTCACGGCATCGGGGGTGCTGCTAAGGCGGATGAGGGGCGGCCGGCCGGGCGCGGAGTACTTGAGCGAGTTGCTGATGAGGTTGAAGAGCAGGCTTTGCAGGTTGGGCCGCACGAAGGTGACCACCGGGAAGGTGGCAAAATCGAGGGCAAACGTGGCGCCGGTCTGCCGCACCAGGTCTTGCAGGCTGCCGATGACTTCATCGACCAGCGGCGCCAGCATTACCGGTTCGGGGGGCACTTCCTGCTGCTGGCGCTGGCCCCGAACAATGGCGCTCAGGTCGTCGATGGTGCCAAAAATCTGAGCCAGGGCCCGCTCAAAATAGGCGATGAGCTTGATGGCGTCGGGGTCGCGGAAATACGCCGTGCGGGTCAGCTCCTCAAAGATGCCCGCCATGTTGTTGATGGGCTGCTTGAGGTCGTGGGAGGCGGTGTACACGAAGTTGTCCAGGTCCTCGTTGGTGCGCACCAGGCGGGCGTTCTGGGCTTCGAGCTGCTGCTGCACCTGCTTTTGGTCGTCGATGTCGGTGCAGGTGCCAAACCACTTGATGATGCTGCCATCGGCGCCGCGCTGGGCCCGGCCCTGGCCCAAAAACCAGCGATAAACGCCGTCGTGGCGCCGGAACCGGTACTCTATCTCGAAGAACTCGCCGGTTTCCACGCAGCGCTTCCAGCGCAGGTTGGTCATGTTCAGGTCGTCGGGATGAATCACGGCAGGCCAGTTGGCGCGGTCGCCGCTTTCGGCCGGCTCCACCCCCGTGTAGTCGTACCAGCGCTGGTTGATGTAGTCGTTGCCGCCCACGCCGGTGCTGGTCCACACAATCTGGGGTACGCTTTCGGCCAGGAAGCGGAACTGCTCCTCGCGCCGCACCAGCTCTTCCTGCAGCACGCGCTGTTGGTGCACGTCGGTGTTGGTGCCGTACCATTTCAGCACCTGGCCGCCGGGGGCGCGGCGGGCCTGGGCCTGGCCCAAGAACCAGCGGTACTGGCCATCGTAGCGGCGCAGGCGGAACTCAGCTTCGAAGTAGCGTTGGCTGGCAATGGCCTGGTCCCAGCGGCTTTGCATGGGGGCGCGGTCGTCGGGGTGCACAAAGTTGAGCCAGTGGGCGGCCCCGCTGCGCTCCATCGACTCGCCCACGTACGCGGCCGTGCGGTGGTTGAAAAAATCCACGGTACCGTCCGGCTGAGCCGTCCACACCTGCTGCGGAATGCTCTCAGCCTGAATGCGCAATTCCTCCTCGCTGTCGCTGAGCTGGTCCTGGAGCTGGCGCAGCTCCGTCACGTCGGTGTTGGTGCCAAACCAGCGCACCACCTCCCCGGTGGCGGGGTCGCGGATGGGCCGGGCCCGGCTCAGAAACCAGCGGTGCTCGCCGTCGTGCCGGCGCAGCGGGAACGTGTCTTCCCACGGCTCGCCGGCCTGAATGCTCGCGACGTAGCGGTCCCGAATGCCGTCTACCAGCGCCGGGTCGTGCACCTGTTGCCAGCCCCAGCCCTGCATGCTGTCGAAGGTAGTGCCGGTGTAGTCGTACCACTGCTGGTTGTACCAGAAAATGGCGCCCTGCGCATCGGCCATCCAGGCCAGCTGGGCAATGTTGTCGGCCAGTGCCGCAAAATCGGCGCGGCTGCGGGCCAGCTCCTCGGTGCGCTCGTGCAGCTCGTGAATTTTTACGGTGGCGGCGCTAAACCCCGCTACCCGGCCGTTGGCATCGGTGTAGGGCTGGGCCTTGGTCTGAAACCAGCGCAGCTCGCCGTCCTTGCGCCGGCACCGGAAGGTGGCTTGCCAGGGCTCGCCCGCGGCCATGGCCGTTTGGGCCAGGGCGCTTACGGTGGCCCGGTCGTCGGGGGGCAGCACGCCCCATATCTCATCGGACGAGGCGGCCGGGTCCAGGCCCGTGTATTCGAAGAAATACGGGTTG
The DNA here is from genome assembly GCF_020711255.1 of Hymenobacter plasmatis. Taxonomy (GTDB): domain Bacteria; phylum Bacteroidota; class Bacteroidia; order Cytophagales; family Hymenobacteraceae; genus Hymenobacter. The sequence goes on along the minus strand of NZ_JAJFAW010000010.1, from coordinate 59,146 downwards.
GTGTACGTGATTTGGCCGTCGGGGCTGAAGTTGAAGATAAACACCGGCACCGATGCCGTGATGGTGCGCACCTGCTCGTCGCGGCGGTTTATTTCGGCGGCCAGCTCCTCGGCCTGTTGGCGGGTACGTACCCGTTCGGTCACGTTCAGCGCAAAGGTCAAAATGCCGGTGATGTGGCCTTGCCCATCGCGAAGGGCAATGTAGCTGAAGTCAAAATACTGCGCCGAATCCCCCGGCGTATTATCCGCCTGGAGCCAAACCGGCACCTCTTTGCCCACGAAGGTTTCGCCGGTGCGGTACACGCGGTCGAGCAGCTCAACGAAGCCCTGCGTCGCCAGTTCCGGAAGGAGCTCGGCCATGGGCAGGCCCAGCTGAATGCGGTGGCCCAACAGCTGGCCATAGCTTGAATTAAAGAAGGTGAAGCGATGCTCGGGGCCTTCCGTGGTGGCCAGCATGGCGGGCGCCTGGTCCAGAATCTGGCTCAATTGCCGGTCTTTGTCTTCTAGGCGGCGCTGGGTGTCGCGCAGCTCGTGCACGTCGAGCAGGTAGCCGTAGCGCTGCCGGAGGCGGCCCGCGGCGTCCAGCTCTGGCACGGCCTCCGTCATAAACCAGCGGTACTGGCCGTTGGCCCCGCGCAGGCGCACTTCTATCCGGCCCAGCCGGGCAAAATTGATGCTCTGCCGAATCTCAAACCGGGTTTTTTCCTGGTCGTCGGGGTGCAGGCGTTCGGCCCACACCATGTCCACCTCGTCCCATTCGCCGCCGGGCTTCTGGCCCGTGAAGGCGTACCACTGCGGGCTCATGTAGGTGGTGCGGCCGGTGGCGTCGGTGGTGAAGGTGATGATGGGCAGCACTTCGGCCTGGCGGCGCAGGCGGCGGTCGGCGGCGCGCAGGTCGGCCTGCAGCCGCTCAGCCTCCTGGCGGGCCAGCACCTGCTCGGTCACGTCGACCCCAAAGGCCAGGATGCCGGTGGCCTCGCCGCGCCCATCGCGCAGAAGCTGGTACGTGAAATCGAGGTATACCTGCCGGAGCTCGCCGCTGGCTGTGTCCAGCACCTGCAGGGGCATGGCCCGGCCCTCAAACGTTTTGCCGGACTGGTACACCGTGTCGAGCAGCTTCACAAAGCCCTGTTCGGACACTTCGGGCAGGCAGCTGGCGGCGGGCGCGCCCACGCGCGGCCGGTGCCCCATCAGCGCATCGTAGGCGGCGTTGGTAAAGGTGAAGCGGTGGTCGGGGCCGGCCACGGTCGCAATCATGGCCGGGCTTTGGCTCAGAATCTGACTGAGCTGCTGGTCTTTGGCCTGGAGCTGGAGCTGGGTTTCGTGCAGGTCGTGAATGTCGAGGTCGGAGCCGAACCACTGCCGCGAGCGGCCGGCGGCCTGCGCATCTTCCAGCGGCTCGGGCACCCCCTGGCTCATAAACCAGCGGTACTGGCCGTCGTGCCGGCGCAGTCGCAGCTTGTAGCGCCAAGGCGTGCCGGCGGCCAAAGCGGCCTCGTACTGCTCCAGCACATTGGGGATGTCGTCGGGGTGCAGCCGCGCCATCCATTCCCGGTCGAGGTCCTCGGGGGCAGTGCCGGTGTAGGCAAACCACTGGGGGCTCACGTAGAGTATCTGCCGGTCCTGGTTGGTGATGAAGGTGATGGTGGGCAGGCTTTCGGTCACGCGGCGCAGGCGCTGGTCGGCGGCCTGGGCATCGGCCGTCAGGGCCTCGTTGCGCTGGCGGGCCTGCACTTGCTCGGTTACGTCGAGGCCGTAGGCCAGCACGCCCGTGGCCTGCTCGCCATACAAAGGGAGGTACCCAAAGTTGTGGTAGCGCTCCTGCAGCTGGCCGGTGGCCGGGTCCCACAGCTCGGTACGTTCTTCGTGGCCAAACAACGGCTGACCGCTGTCGCGCACCTGCTGGAGCATCTGCAGGTAGCCTTGGGCCGTTATTTCGGGCATGCTATCGGCCACGGTGCGGCCCAGGGCCGCGCGCTCGCCCATGGTGGCCCGGGCCTGGGCCGAGAGAAACGTAAACTCCAGATTGGGCCCCTCCATCGTGCTGATGGTCAGGGGCAGCTGGTCCAGGATGCGCTGGATGCGCAGCCGCTGATCTTGCAGTTGTGCCTGGCTATGGGCCGTGCGCAGCTGCGTGGCCACGTCCAGCAGGCGCAGCAGGATGTAGCGCAACTCGCCCAGAGCTTGGCCATTAGCCGCTGGGGCATGCACGGGCTGCAGGGTAACTTCCCAGTAGGAGGGGGCTGGTGCGTCCGCTGCTGCTTTCGAAGGTATTTCGCCAGCCCATTCAGGCGTGAGGACTTGGGGGGCGCCGGCCTGAGCCGCCCGCAGGCCCGCATCCCAGACATCGGGCGCTACCAGGATGTTGCCGGTGGCGGCCAGCGCTTCGGCCAAGGCGGCCAGGGGCTGGCCCACCAAGCCGCTGGCCCCACCGAGCAGGGCAGCCATGGACGTATTCTGCGCCAGAATGGTGCCATCGGGCGCCAGTGCCACAAACGGAGTAGGCAGCGCGGCAAACAGCAGCTCAAAGTCTAGGGCACGTGTCGCGGAAGGGGACATACAGGGCGAGAGCAGCGAAACGCCGCAAGCGGTGGGCAGCTTCTGTTTTCAAAGATACTCGCTGGCTCGGGTGCGTGGGGTATCAGCCCAAAAAAGCCCCGGCCAGGGCGGCCGGGGCTATCATGTTAAACGCTGCAAAGGCGGACCAGCCTTTACAGTGGGTTCTTCAAATCTTTGGGGAAGGCCTTCTGCACGTGCTCGACTTTGGGGGCCGATACGTGGGCGATGTATGGGTTTTCGGGGTGCAGGCGGTAGTAGCCCTGGTGGTAGGCCTCGGCCGGCCAGAATTTCTGGAAGGGCACCACCTGGGTCACAATTTTGCCGCTGTATTCTTTCGAGGCATTGACCCGGGCAATGGTGGCCTCCAGAATCTGCTTCTCCTCCGGCGTGCGGTAGAATGCCACCGAGCGGTACTCGGGGCCCGCGTCGGGGCCCTGGCGGTTGAGCTGGGTGGGGTCGTGCGAGGCCGTGAAAAAGATGTCGGCCAGCTTTTGGTAGCTCACCACCTTGGGGTCGTAGTAGATCTGCACGGTTTCGGTGTGGCCGGTGGTTTTGTCGGCTACTTCCTCGTAGGTGGGGTTGGCTTTGGTGCCGCCGGCGTAGCCGCTCACCACCTGCTTCACGCCCTTTATCTGCTCAAAAGCCTCCTCCTGGGCCCAAAAGCACCCCCCGGCAAAGGTGGCTATTGCCAGGCCCTTCAGGTTAGTTGGGGCGAAGCCGGCGGTGGAGCGCGGCGGGTTCTGAGCATCGGCTGGCTGCTGCGAGCCGCACGCCACCGTGAGCGCCAGCAGGCCGGCGCTGGCAAAGGATTTCAATCGGTTTTTCATGGAAAAGAGAAGACAGAAATAGTGCCGAAACCGGCGTTTTGTGGAGGTAGACGCCCGTCGGAAGCAAACCTTTCACCGGAGCCAGCGCCTCAGTAATTCTATACGAAGTAGGCTGCTGTCTGGCTTGCGTGGCTAGTAGCAACACAAGAAAGTAGCTGTTAATAATGTTCAGCTTGAGGAGGCCCGAACCTGTTTAGTTGGATAGCTTTTCGAGTTATATTTTTACTTTGTACGTATAAATGCGTATCGAAAAGCGCCTTTGTAAGTATTGAGTGGTATATTGGGTAAGTATTTTGGGCTTTTCTGTATCCTTCGCTACGTATTAGCCGTAGCAGGCCGCACTGCCCTAATCCGATGCTATGTCTTTGCAAACGCTACACGAATCCCCTCATCTCACCATTGCCTATGACCACCTGAATGAGTGGTTGCATGCCGACTGGACTGGCGACCAGAACCTGACGAGCGTGCAGGACGGATGCCAGGAAATGCTGCGGTTCATGGTGGAGCATCGGAGCAGCAAAGTGCTAAACGACAACACGCGCGTGACCAGCATGTGGAGCGATGCCTCGGAGTGGGGCGGGCGCGAGTGGTTTCCGGCCATGACGGCCGCCGGGCTGAAGTACTTTGCTTGGGTGTACTCGCCCAATGTTTACAGCCGCCTCAGCACCGACCTCACGCTGCAGTTCACGGCCGAAGGGCCGGTAGTGGCTACGTTCGACGATATGGATACCGCCCGGGAGTGGCTGAAGCAGATGTAGGGACTCCCGCCTCCCGGGCCTGAACCTATTTGCTGTATTTTTGTCTGAAAGCCTACTTACGTGCGGCTACTTTCTGCCGCGCCCGTTTTCAGCACTTTATGGCCCCAGCTCCTACCGCTTTTACCGTTGCCACGGCCCCCGAGCCCCACCGCGGGCGCACCCGCCAAATCATCCGGGCCCACCCCGAGGTGAAGCAGCTCATGGCGCGCAACCCCGCCACCTTACTCATTGGGTTGGGCTGCGTGGCCGCCCAGGTAGCGCTGGCCTACCTGCTCCGCAATCAGGCCTGGTACTGGACCATCCCGGTAGCTTACTTGGTGGGGGCGTTTTTCTCGCACACGCTGTTCGTGGTCATTCACGAGGCGGCCCACAACCTGGTGTTCAAAAGGCTGTGGCAAAACGTGGCCACCGGCATTCTGGCCAACTTCCCGTCGGTGTTTCCCACGGCCATCAGCTTCAAGAACTTCCACATCAAGCACCACGTCTTTCAGGGCGTGCACGAGCTCGACGCCGACCTGCCCGACTGGTACGAGGCCAAGCTGATTCACAACTACAGCATCGGCAAGGCCATCTGGCTGTTTTTCTTCCCGCTGTTTCAGGTTATTCGCACGGCGCGCTGCCGCGAAGTGGCCACCATCGACCGGTACGTGGCCGCCAATATTGTGGCCCAACTGGCCTTCGACGTGGCCGTGGTGTACTTCCTGGGCTGGACGGCGCTGCTCTACCTGTTCCTGAGCTTCTGGTTTTCGGTGGGGCTGCACCCGCTCGGCGCCCGCTGGATTCAGGAGCACTACCTCACCCTTAGCCCCGAGCAGGAAACCTATTCGTACTACGGCCGGCTCAACGGCATCAACCTCAACGTGGGCTACCACAACGAGCACCACGACATGCCCAGCATTCCGTGGAACAACCTGCCCAAGCTCAAGCGCGTGGCCCCCGAGTTCTACGAGCCGCTGCTGGCCCACACCAGCTACACCAAGCTGTTTTTCAAGTTCCTGTTCGACCAGGAAATCAGCCTTTATTCCCGCATCATGCGCAAGGAGCGCGGCACGGCCACGCTCAAGGACCAAAGCGTGCCGGACAAGGAACTGCTGTCGGCCTCCTGACTGCCCCGCTAATTTAGAGGATTCCAAGATGCACATGACCAGAATGGTTGGGTACGCCTATATTTGGCTTGGCCTATACTAACCGGACCACTCTAAGCGGCGGGTTGGGGTGTGGTGCTTTCCTGTATCCTCTACCCAATACTACGTGCTGCTTTCTACCCGTTTGCGTTCGCGCCGGCTTTTGTCTCTTTTCGCCGCGTTGGCGCTGCTGGCCGGGGCGGCTGCTTTCCGCACGCCGCCCAACGATGAGTTGGTGCAGCGCATTATGCAGGGCGTTCAGCGATTTTACGGCGCGGCTTTGCCCGAGAAAGCCTACCTGCACCTCGACAAGGCCTGGTACACCGCCGGCGAAACCATTTGGCTGAAAGCCTACGTGGTAGATGCCCGCCAGCACCGGCCCGATACGTTGAGCAAAGTGCTGCACGTGGACCTGCTGAATGCCAACAACCAGGTAGTGGCCCGGCGCAACCTGCTCCTGGACGCGGGCCTGGCGCCCGGCGACATCGCCCTGCCCGACACTCTGACTCCCGGCAACTACACCCTGCGCGCCTACACCGGCTGGATGCGCAATGCCGGCCCCGACTTTTTCTTTTCCCGCCGCGTGGCCGTGTGGCCCGCCGCGCCGGTCGATGCCCCCGATTCAAAGCCGGGGGCGGTGCGGGCGCGAGCGGCGGCGGCTTTTCGCGCCGCTGCCGCCGTGGCGGCTCCGCCCGACGTCCAGTTTTTCCCCGAAGGCGGCAACCTGATTGCGGGCCTGGAAAACACCGTGGCCTTCAAAGCTACCAACCACAACGCCCACGGTCTCGACATGCAGGGCCAGGTGTTTGATGCGGAAAACCACTTGGTAGCTTCTTTTCGCAGCAGCCATTTGGGCATGGGCACCTTCACGTTTACGCCGGTGCCAGGCCAGCGCTACCACGCCGTGGTGGCCCCGGCCGCCGTGCCCATGACGGTGGCCTTGCCGGCAGTGCAGCAAGCGGGCTACCTCCTGCACGTAGTCACGCTGCCCAACGATTTTCTGGTCGCTATCCAGAAGCAGGGGGGCGGCGCCGGGCCGGTGCTGCTGGTGGGGCAGGTGCGGGGCACGGTGGCTTACGTGGCCCGGAGCCAGATGGCGGGCACCGAAACCTTTGCGATGCACATTTCCAAAAGCAAGTTTCCGGGCGGCATTGTGCACTTTACTTTGTTTGATGGCCAGGGCAACCCGCTGGCCGAGCGGCTGGCCTTTGCCCAAACCCAGTCGGCCTTGCGCGTCACGCTCACCCCGGAACGGGCCAGCTACCGCGCCCGCCAGCCCGTGCGGGTGCGCGTGTCGGTGGCCGATGCCACTGGCCAGCCCGTCGCGGCCAACCTCTCGCTGGCGATTACGGACAGCGAAGGTGCCGGCGCCGGCCCCGAAGACATTGCCTCGCACCTGCTGCTCACTTCCGACCTGGCCGGCTACGTCGAAAACCCCAATTACTACTTCCAGAATCCCACCCCCGAAACGGCCCAGCACCTCGATGCGCTGCTGCTCACGCAGGGCTGGCGGCGCTTTGTGTGGAAGGCCGTGCTGGCGGGGCAGGCCCCCGTGCGTGACTATGGCGTCGAACGCTCGTTGGGTATTTCGGGGCAGGTGACGCAGCCCAACGGCAAGCCCGTGCCCAACAGCAAGCTCACGTTCCTGGAGTCTTGGCCCACCAAGCAGGTGCTCACGGCGGTGGGCAACCCCGGCGGCTACTTCCTGTTCGCCGGCTTCGGCGGCTGCGACACCACCCGCGTAACCTTGCAGGCTCGTGCCAAAGACGCCCGGCCCGTGGTGCTGCACCTCGACGCGGGCCCGCCCGTGGCCGCCCGCCCACTGCCGCCGCTGCCCCTGCAGGCACCGGTAGCGCTGGCCGAAGCCCTGAGCCGCAGCCAGCAGCAGCGGGCCACCGAGCGTAAGTTCCGCCTCGACACTACCAGGTCCATCCTGCTCGGCGGCGTCACAGTCCGGGGGGCCAAGGCCCAGCCTGTCGACTCCCGCCGCCTGCACTCGCCCGACGATGCCACGGTGGTCAACATGGCGGCTTTGCCCAAATCCAATCTTACGGTGCTGGACTACCTGCGCGGGCGCGTGGCGGGGGTGAGCGTATCGGGCGATATCCGCAACCCCAGTGTAATAATTCGGGGCGGCAGCACCATCACGGGCAATGCCAGTCCCCTGTTCCTGCTCGATGGCGCGCCCGTCGGCTTTCAGGATATTGCGAATTATCAGGCATCCGAAGTAGAAAGCATTGAGGTGCTGAAGGGGCCCCAAGCGGCCATTTACGGCAGCCAGGCAGCCAACGGCGTGATTGGCGTATACACCCGCCGCGGCAGTCCGGCCTACAAGCCGTCGAGCGAGTCGGCGCCGGGCGTGGTTGTGCTGAACATGCCGGGCTACCACTGCGGCCGCGAGTTTTACGTGCCCCGCTACGATTCCCCGCACACCAACCGCGAATTTCCTGATACCCGCCGCGCCACGCTTTACTGGAACCCCTCGGTGCGCACCGACGCAGCCGGCCAAGCCGAAGTAACCTTCTTTACTTCTGACGCCAAAGGCGGTTTTCAACTTCAGGCCGAAGGCTTGTCCGGTGCCGGCCAGCCGGCGCAAGGCCGCGGAAGTTTGCGGGTAGAGTAGGCCGGGTGGCGCGCGCCCGATTCATTATTGAGCTGGAAACTTGCTTGCGCTCAGCATAATGCCGGGGCGCAAAAAAGCCAAAGCAGCTGCTTCGGAAGAAGCAGCCGCTTTGGCGTAATGGCATCGCGAATTAAGCAGCGGCTTGTGCCTGCTTCACGAACTGTACGTTGATAATCAGCTTCACGTCGTCGCCGAGCACGATGGAGCCGGCTTCGGTCACAGCGCCCCAGGTCAGGCCGAACTCTTTGCGGTTGATTTTGCCGGATACCTCGAAACCTGCCTTGTGGTTGCCGTAGAAATCGACGGCTTCGCCGCCGTATTCGGCCTCCAGGGTTACGGGCTTGGTCACGTCTTTCATCGTGAGGTTGCCGGTGAGCTTGTAGGTGTCGCCGCTTTCTTTCACAAATGAAGTCGACTCGAACTTGATGTGTGGGAACTTAGTCGCGTCGAAGAATTCGTCGCTCTTCAGGTGGGCATCGCGCTGCTCCTGGTTGGTATCCACGCTGGCCACGTCGAGCGAGAACTCAATTTTGGCGTTTTCAAACGAGTCGCCTTCGGTCTGCATCGAGCCCTGGAAGGTTTTGAACGAACCCGTGACGGTGGAAATAACCAAGTGCTTGATTTTGAACTGCACTTCGGAATGGGTGGGGTCGAGTACCCATTTGGTGGCGGTGGAGGTTGCGGTCTCGGACATGGGGGTGAAGATTGAAAAGGTGAATGTTGAAGGCAAAGATAACAAATGTTGCTACATGAAATGTTGGTACATCAATTATCTTTGATGCCCAAACGCCGTCCCCCTGAGAAAGTTCAAACGCCGCGCGTGGCCGAAGGTTGTATTGTGGTTAAGTCTCCGATTTTAACGGGCTTGCCGCTGTCGATGCTGTGGCGGGCGCCGATGCCGATGAGGCAGGCCATGGCCCCGTCGCGGGTGCCGGCGGCCTGGCGGTAGGGGTCGTTGCCATCGGGGGCGAAGATTTGCTTGCGCAGGCGCACGTCGCCGCCGCCGTGGCCTTCTTCGTTGTTGGGAACGCGAATCAACTCGCGCTTGCCGAAGCTGGTGGTGAGCTGGATTTCGTCGAAGGGCTCTTCCTCCCACGGCTGCTTTTCCTTAATCCAGGCTTCGAGGCGGCCCTTGGTGCCGTTAAAGGCAATGCGGTAGCCCTCGTAGGGCGAGTAGGTGGTAAGCGAATAGCTGACCTGCACCTGGTTGGCGTACTTGATTTGCACGGCCATCTTGTCGAAAATGTCGATGTCTTCGCGCCACACGCAGCCGTCGCGGTGGTAGTTGTCGTACTTCTCGTTGTCGGCGTAAATGGCCATCAGGCGCTTGTCCTTGGTCATGTCCCAGTAGAAAGCGCACTTGTCTTTGTGCGGGCAGGGGCGGCAGTTGGTGTGCCGGAAGGCGTTGTTCTTGCCGTAGAAATTGAGCTGACCGTAGGCAAACACCTCCTCCGGGTCCGACTCCAGCCACCAGTTCAGCAGGTCGAAGTGGTGGGTGGCCTTGTGCACCAGCAGCGAGCCGCTGTTTTGGCGCAGGCGGTGCCAGCGGCGGAAGTAGTCGGCGCCGTGGTGCACGTCGAGGTACCAGTGGAAATCGGCCGATTCAATTTTGCCAATCACGCCCGAGCGCAGCAGCTCGTAGAGCTTCTGGCGGTGCGGCGAGTAGCGGTAGTTGAAGGTCACTTTTACCTTCTTGCCGGTGCGCTTTTCGGCATCGAGAATCTGCTGGCACTTCTTCTCGTCGGTGGTCATCGGCTTCTCGGTCACGATGTCGGCCCCGTACTCCATGCCCTTTACAATGAATTCGTTGTGGGTGGCATCCACGGTGGTTACGATGAGGACGTCGGGCTTGGTTTCCCGCATCATCTTGTCGAAGTCGGTGTAGGTGGGGCAGCTCACGCCCAGCATCTTTTTGCCGGTGGCCACGCGGCCGGGGTTGATGTCGCAGAGGCCCACAAACTCCATGCTGCGGCCGTGTTCGGCCAGTACGGGCGTGCCCCACATGCCCAGGCCGCGGTGGCCGGTGCCCACCATGGCCACCCGTTTCTTTTTGGCCAGGGCCAGCGCCGAGGCCAGCGCGTTGTTGGTAAGCAGCGAGCCGGCCAGCGCCGTGCCGGTAAGCTGCGTGAATAAGCGGCGTTCCATAGGATGGGAATTAGGATGGTTTCGGCCCGTAAGTTGGTCGCATCCTGGAAGATTATCGCCAGGTTGAGCTGACTATAATTGCGCAATCGATGCCGGAACCTGGGAGTAGGAGGGGTAAAGCAGAGCCTCATGCTCCTATGCCTCTTGTCGTACTGACGCGCCGCTTGCCATGCTCCCGCGCCTCTTGTCATGCAGAGCGCAGCGAAGCATCTTATCGCTGCGGAACGAATCGTTCGAACGTGATAAGATGCTTCCTTCGTCAGCATGACAAACGATTAAAGACAGGCGATTGGGATTAGTTGCACAGTAGAGATGCTTTGATAAGCGGACAGTAGATGAAGCATGACGTTCTTTAGTGCTGATTTCATAGACAGCTTCAATTTCATGCGTCGTTTGTTGCTAGGCGGGCTGCTGGGCCTGTCGGGGTTGAGCCGAATTCAAGCCCAAAGCCTTCCTGTATTGAGCCAAAATCCGCCTTCCTTGCGCTGGCAGGAGGTGCGCACGCCCCACTTCCGGGTGCTGTATGCGGGCGGTATCGACGCGGCGGCCCAGCGCACGGCCGCGCGGCTCGAGCAGCTGCATGGCCCCGATGTGGCTACCCTCGGGGTGAGCCCGCGCCCCATCAGCGTGGTGCTGCAAAACCAGACCACGGTCAGCAATGGCTTTGTGACGTTTTTGCCCCGGCACGCGGAATTTTTCACCACACCGCAGCAGGGCCTCGACCTGGGCACGCTGGACTGGCTCGACGGCTTGGCCGTGCACGAGTACCGGCACGTGGGCCAGTTTGAAAAAGCCCGACAGGGGATAGGCCGGGTGCTGGGCCCGCTGCTGGGCGACGGCGCGCTGGGCGTGGCGGCCGTGGGCGTGCCGCAGTGGTTTTTTGAAGGCGACGCCGTGGGCACCGAAACCGCCCTCACGCGCAGCGGGCGCGGGCGCATCCCCAGTTTCGACGTGGGGCTGCGGGCCAACCTGCTGGCCGGCCGCCGCTACTCCTACCAGAAGGCCGTGAACGGCTCGCTGCGGGATAATGTGCCCAACTGGTACGTGTTGGGCTATTTTATGACGTCGTATTTGAAAACGCACTACGGCCCGGCCGTATGGTCGTCGGTGCTCGACCATTACTACCGGTTCCCGTTCTATCCGTTCTCGTTTTCCGACGGCATCCGGCACAGCACCGGCCTCCGGGTAGAGCAGCTCTACGACCGCACTATGGCGGAAATTGACTCGACCTGGCGGGCGCAGCAGGCCGCCCAACCTGCTAGCACGCCGGTACGGGCACTGATAGCCAATGCTTCGGAGAAAGTATTCACGCGCTACCAATACCCGCAGTACGTGACCGACAGCACCGTGCTGGCCTTGAAGTCGGGCCTCGACGACGTGCCGCAACTCGTGCTGTTGAGCCGGCACGGAGCCGAGCGGCGGGTGTTTGTGCCCGGCCAGCTCAATATTCCTGAAATGCTGTCGGTGAACGGGGGCAAGGTGGTGTGGCCCGAATTTCAGCAGGATGCCCGCTGGGGCCAGCGCATCGCCTCGGAGCTGAAGGTGCTGAACCTGGCCACCGGGCAGCTCACCCGGATTGGCAAAGGCGCGCGCTATACCGCCGCGGCCCTCTCACCCGATGGGCAGCGCCTGGTGGCCACGCGCACCGATGCCGCTTACCACCACGCCCTGGTCATCCTGGATGCGCAAACTGGCGCCGAAATCCAAACCCTGCCCAACACCGCCAACGACTTTTACCAGCAGCCCCGCTGGCACCCCGATGGCCGCCACGTGGTGGCCGTGACGCTGAGCGCCGCCGGCAAAACCATTGTGGTGCTCGACCCTGCGGCCGGCACAACCAAGGCGCTGCTGCCCGTGGCCAACGTGAACCTGGCCAACCCGCAGCCCTGGCGCGATTTCGTGCTGTACAATTCCTCGCAGTCGGGCACCGACAACCTGTATGCCGTGAGCGCGCGCACCGGCCAGAACTACCGGGTGACGTCCCGGCCGCTGGGCGCCTATCACGCCGCGGTGTCGCCTGATGGCCGCTCGCTGGCTTTTCACGACTACCAGGCCACAGGAGAGCGGGTGGTCGAAATGCCGCTCGATTCCACGGCCTGGGTGCCGGTGCCCACCGCCACAGCCGATAAAGTCGGCCCCTACGCCGAGGCCCTCACGGCCCAGGAACCGGCCGGCCAGCTCGTACCGCGCCTGTTGAGCCAGCCCAATTCGGATGCGCCGCGCTACGGCGTGCAGCGGTATTCGCCGCTGCGGCATGCGTTCAACCTGTTCAGCTACGGGGTGGTGCAAAGCCCGACGGGCAACGCCGTGAGCCTGGGTGTCCGGTCGCAGGATTTGCTGAACACCACGCAGGTGTTTGCCGGCGTGGGCTACGACCAAGTGGAGCGCACCGCCAGCGTGGTGGGGGCCGTGAGCTACCAGGCCCTTTACCCTGTAGTGGACGTGGACGTGACCTACGGCGGGCGCGATGCCGCCGTGCTCTACCGGGGCAGCACCGTCCGCGACCAGTGGCGCTACACCCGGCTTACGGCGGGCCTGCGCCTGCCGATCAACCTCACGCACTCCAAGTTTTTTCAGGCGCTGTCGGTGGGCACCTACTACCTGCACGAGCAGGTATACGACTATAACCTGCCCACCCGCAAATACTACGAAACCGGCCCAAATCAGCCCCTGAACGCCCTCCAGACCACCGTGAGCTACGCCAATCAGCTCAAGCGCAGCGCCCGCGACGTGGCCCCGCGGCGGGGCGGCACGTTCCTGGGCACGTGGCGCACCACGCCCTTCGGTACCGGGCTGCAGGCCCGGCAGTGGGCGGCGCAGGGCAGCGTGTTTTTGCCGGGCCTGGCCAAGCACCACGCCCTGCGGCTGCGGGCCGGCTACCAATGGCAGGACCAGGCGCAGTACCAGTTTGTGCCCGCCGTGTCGTTTCCACGCGGCGAGGGCTACACCAGCTTCAACCACCTGCGCGTAGCCAGCGCCGACTACAGCCTGCCGCTGGCCTTCACGCATTGGGAATTGGGCCGTCTGCTCTACGTACAGCGCCTGCGGGCCACTTTCTTTGGCGACGTGGCGCAGGGAAATGACATCCGCGGCACCATCGGGCAGCAGAATTACCGCAATGTGGGCGTCGATGCACTGGTGCTGTTCAATGTGCTGCGCCTGCGCACGCCCATCGAGGCCGGGGTGCGGGTGGTGTACAGCTCCGCGCTGCGCCAGGTGGTAGTGGAGCCGCTGGCGTTTGATATCCGCCTGTGATGTGGCCGGCCTAGCCACTCACCACAACGCCCGACCAACTTGGCCGGGCGTTGTGGTTTACAGAGTGATGCATCAGGCTTAGTGCGAAGCGCCGGCCTCGCAGCTGGTAGCCGAGAGGTTGCTCAATACAAAGTGGGGCACCGGCAGCGGGGTGCTGTTGGCGGTGCAGAAGCGGGAGGCGGTCTGCTGGTTGGGGTCGTTGCGGTAGGTGAAGTACACGCGCTGGCCCACTTTGTTCAGGTTGCTGAGGTCGGCAAAATTGACGGCGGCAATAACGTTGGTGTAGTTGCCGGTGGGTTTGCCAATGGCCGAGGCCGCGTCAACGTCAATCAAAATGCCATCCATGCAAGCATCGCCCACCACCACGCCGGAGTAGCAGGGCACCGCCGAGTCGCTGTGCTTGCAGCTGAAAACGGTGAGGGAAAGCAGGGCGAAACTTAGAGCTGGCAGAATGCGCATAAACTGGAAAATATGTAGATAACGATAGTATGAAGCTGTATTCAAGTTCTTTGACCGGCGACCGAAAGCAAAGGTTGCGTCGGGCTCAACAGTTTCCTTGAGACACGGTAACGCCTCCTAATTGTTCAGATTGCGCTCACATTGTACCGGCCAAGGTCAAGAGTGGCAACCCGCCAGACGCAGTGGAGCTGACCTAAGCCGCGCCCTGGCGGCAAGCGTCTGGCTTGAGCTAAAACGTGCCTACACAACGGCCTTTTCGACCACCTCCTGCTCCACCAGCGGCTTTCTGGTCTTGCCCAGGATGTAGCGCAGGCCTTTGTCCTGCGTGACGTAGTTCCAGCCCCAGGTGAAGAACACCGAGAGGCGGTTGCGGAAGCCCACCAGGGAAATAATGTGGATAAAGCTCCAGACCAGCCAGGCCAGGAAGCCCCCCCAGTGGTATTCTTTGCCGAATAGTATCACATCGGCCACCGCGTGGTTGCGGCCGATGGTGGCCATGGCGCCTTTGTCGTCATACGTAAACGGTTGGGGCGCTTTGCCCACCAGCAGCCGGGCAATATTTTGGCCCAGGAGGCGGCCCTGCTGCAGCGCGGGCTGCGCCACCATGGGGTGGCCTTCGGGGTAAGCCGGGCTGCGCATGGCGGCAATGTCGCCGATGGCAAAAACGTGGTCGTGGCCCAGAATCCTGTTGTATTCGTCTACGCAGTAGCGGTTGCCGGGCAGCAGGCACTCCGGGGGCAGGCCCGCGAGCGGCGCCCCCGTGACCCCCGCCGCCCAGATGAGCGTGCGCGTGATGAGCTGCTTGCCGGTGCTTAGCGTGACCGTGAAGCCATCGTAGGATTTCACCCGCGCCTCCAGCCACACCTGCACCCCAAATTTCTGCAGCGACTCCAGCGCCTCCTGCGAGGCCTGGGCCGACATGCCCTTGAGCAGCACCGGCCCGCTCTGCACCAGGTGAATGTCCATCTGCTTGAAATCCAGCTCGCGGTAGTCCTTGGGGAAGACGTGCTTGCGCAGCTCGCTCAGGGCGCCGGCCAGCTCCACGCCGGTGGGGCCGCCGCCCACTATCACAAAATCGAGCAGGCTGTTGATTTGCTCCATGTCGCCGAGCTGCAGGGCCTGCTCAAAATTCGACAGCACGGTGTTGCGCAGCTCAATGGCATCTTCCACGCTTTTGATGTCAATGGCATTCTTCGCCATCTGGGCATCGCCGAAATAATTGGGCTCGGCCCCGGTGGCAATCACCAGGTAGTCGTAGCGCACCCGCCCGATGCTGGTTTCCACCAGTTTGGCGGCCGTGTCCACGGCCTGCACTTCGGCCAGCCGGAAGTAGAAGTTCTCCTGCTCGCTCAGGATTTTGCGAAATGGCGAGACCACCGAATCAGCATCGAGCCCGGCCGTAGCCACCTGATACAGCAGTGGCTGAAATGTGTGGTAGTTCTGCTTGTCGATAAGCACTACCTGCACTGGGGCGGTGGCCAGCGCCTTGGCCAGCTCCAGCCCCGCAAACCCGCCGCCCACAATCACCACGCGTGGCTTGCCGAGGTCGTCTATTTTGGTTAACCCTTCCATGCGGTAAATATGTGCGAATAGACGTGATGAAGTGATGAGAAAAGGCAGGAACGACACTCCTGCCTTTAGCAGGGAGGGGCGTTTGGCGTTCTTAAGCTATGGTGAAGCTGCTCGGTCCGAACTCTTTTCGGCGTGCGGGGCGTTTGGCCCGTACTTAATAATGTTACTCCCCCCTTACGCCTCCCGCTTATGAAAGTGCTGTCGCTTTGCTCCTTGTTGATTGGTAGCAGCTTTTTGGGCGCCGCTACGCCTCCCGTCGAAACCGAGCCCGTAACGGTGGTGGTATCGTCGCTGGTGTCCAGCACCTCCACCGTAAAGCTGTATTTCTACAATACCCCCGAGGGGTTTCTGAAAAGCGGAAAGTGGGCGTTTTCCAAGGCAGTGAAGCCAGATGGCAAGCTGGAGTTTACGTTGCCAATTGAGCTGCCCAAAGGTGATTGGGCCGTGGCCATCACGCAGGACATCAACAACAACGACAAACTCGACAAGAACTTTATCGGCATCCCCACCGAGCCCTACGCATTTTCGAACAACGTTCACCCGACCGTGGCCGCGCCCAATTTCAACGAGTGCAAGTTCACGGTAGAAGGGCCGGGGAAAGTCGTGAGTATCGTGCTCAAGGATTAGGTGGTGCCTGCCCTAAGGGCCGCCCCGTAGCACGCCAAAAGTAGCCCATCATGCCGAGCGCAGCGAGGCATCTTGCCCGCGCCATCTGTCATGCAGAGTGCAGCGAAGCATCTTTACCACGATAGTAATTCTAATCGGCTGCCAATAATCGTCTGTCATGCTGACGAAGGAAGCATCTTATCACGTTTAGACGACTCGTTCTGCGGCGATAAGATGCTTCGCTGCGCTCTGCATGACAAGCGGCGCAAGCGAGCTAATTCACCGCGCGCTACATGACAGGAAAACCAACTCAGTCGCCCCGAAACGGGTGCAGCCCCCGGCCCAGACGCTCGACTAACTGCACGGCGCGGCGTACGCGGGTCTCGCGTTGCTTGGCCTCGTCTACCAGCCGGGCCATGGCGCGGCGGTGCGAGCCGCTATAGTTATTGAAGGCCGTTTCGGCCTCGGGCCAGGCGGCGAGGGCTTCGGCCAACTCGTCGGGCAGGTCTACGTGGTCGGGGTTCGGGTCTGTCTCAATGGCAACCACCAATTCCTGGCCCAACTCTATGCCCACAGCGCGGCACACGTCCTTGTTGAGCATGAGGTAGCGCCCGCCACCCTCCAGCGGCAATAGGCCCAGACGTAGCGCATGTCCTTGAACGGTGCAAATCACCCGCTTCGCGGTCTTGCCGCCCAACTGTTTCAGCACCTCGGCCGGCACCACGATGGTTTGCGTGGGCATGAAACTGGGGCCACCAGGCTCCAGCGAGGCCCGAAAAATAATAGGAGTACTCATGCTTATGACGTTCTGATGTGGCCATCGCCGCGCACCAGCCACTTGTAGCTGGTCAGCTCCTGCAGGCCCATGGGGCCGCGGGCGTGCAGTTTTTGCGTGCTGATGCCGATTTCAGCCCCCAGCCCAAACTGGGCGCCATCGGTGAAAGCCGTGGAGGCGTTGGCGTACACGGCGGCGGCATCCACAGTACGCAGAAACGTATCGATGTGCGCAGCATCTTCCGAAACTATGGCTTCGCTGTGGCGCGAGCCGTGTTGGGCAATGTGGTCCATGGCCTCATCGAGCGAGCCTACGGTCTTTACAGCCATTTTCAGCGACAAGAATTCCGTACCGTAATGCTCTTCCGAAGCAAGGCTGAGCAGGGACGCCGGGTAGTGGGCCGCCAGCGCGGCGAGGGCCGGCGCATCGGCAAACAGCTCAACCCCGGCCGTGGCGAGCGGGGCCAGCAGCTCGGGCAAGTCCGCGAGCCGGCTGGCGTGCAGGAGCAGGCAGTCGAGCGAGTTGCACACACTCACGCGGCGGGTTTTGGCGTTGTGGA
Source organism: Hymenobacter plasmatis (assembly GCF_020711255.1). Taxonomy (GTDB): domain Bacteria; phylum Bacteroidota; class Bacteroidia; order Cytophagales; family Hymenobacteraceae; genus Hymenobacter. The sequence goes on along the minus strand of NZ_JAJFAW010000010.1, from coordinate 41,885 downwards.
TGATGGCCTGGCCCTTGCTCAAGTCGCCGGTTTCGTCGAAATAGGTGTGCACGATGCCGGCTCCGGTTTCAATCACAGGCACCCGCGCATTTTCCCGCACGTAGTTGATGAGCTGCTGGCTGCCGCGCGGAATCAGCACATCGACGTAGCCAACCGCGGCCAGCAGGGCAGCCGTGGCTGCGCGGTCGGGCGGCAGGAGCGTGGCCACGGCGGCGGGCAGGCCGTGGCGCTCCAGCACGGGCCGGGCCACCTCCAGCAGGGCGGCGTTGGAAAAGGCTGCGTCGGAGCCGCCTTTGAGCAGGCAGGCGTTGCCGGTTTTCAGGCACAGCGCCAGGCTGTCGAAGGTCACGTTGGGCCGGGCTTCGTAGATGATGCTCACCACGCCGAGCGGCACGCGCACCTTGGTCAGGTGCAGGCCGTTGGGCCGGTCAGTTTCGGAGATAACCTGGCCCAGTGGCGTGGACAGGCCGGCCACGTTGCGCAAGTCATCGGCCATGCCGCGCAGGCGCTCGGCGGTGAGGCGCAGGCGGTCATGGCGCGGGTCGGTGGTGGGCATGCGGGCCAGGTCGCGGGCGTTTTCGGCCAGCAGAAACGGCGTTTGGGCTTCGGTGGCATCGGCCAGGTCGCGCAGCAGGGCGTCGGTAGCGGCCGGCGCGAAAGCCGCCAGCGCACGGCTGGCCTGGCGGGTGGCTTCAAAAATCGGGCGCAGCTCCACGGTCAGGCAAGGGTAGGGGTGAGAAACAAATAGTCGTAGTGCACTAGCGGCCGCTGGTGCTGCTGGCCTAGGCGCTCCAGCGCTTTGTCGGAACCATACTCGGCAATGCCCAGGCCCAGCAAGTGGCCTTTTTCGTCGGTGAGCCGGATGATGTCGCCCTTGCGAAAGGTGCCCTCGATGGCCAGCACGCCCACCGGCAGCAGGCTACTGGCTTTGCCCGCAGCTGTGAGGGCCGCCACGGCCCCGTCATTTACGCGCACGGCGGCTTTGGCCGAATCCTGGGAGTTGGCCAGCCACTTCTTCTTACCCGACGCCGTTTTGCTGGGCCGGAACCAGGTGTGCGCCGCCGTTTCGGCCAGCACGGCAGGCAGGATGTCGGCCGTTTTGCCGTTGGCAATGTGCACGCTGATACCCAACTTAGCCACCTTGTGCGCCATGTGGCACTTGGTGAGCATGCCGCCGCGACCGAACTGCGAGCGTTGGGCCGTCACGAAATTGGCAAAGCCGGTGGCCGTGGGCGCAATCTCGCGCAGGAGCTGGGACGTAGGCAGACGCGGGTCGCCGTCAAAAATCCCATCTACGTTGGTCAGAATTACCAAAGCGTCGGCGTCGAGCTGCGCAGCAATCAGCCCGGCCAGCTCGTCGTTGTCGGTGAACATCAGCTCGGTCACGGCGATGACGTCGTTCTCGTTCACAATCGGGATTACCTCGCGCTGCAGCAGCTCCTGGAAGCAGTTGCGCATGTTCAGGTAGTGCTGCCGGTCGCGGAAGTCCTCTTTGGTCACCAGCACCTGGGCGCACAGCAGGCCGTGCCGGCCAAACAGCTCGGCGTAGGTGCTCAGCAGCTTTACCTGGCCCACGGCGGCTAGCAGCTGGCGCCCGCGCACGGCATCGGTCTTGGCAGGCAGCGTAATCAGGCTGCGCCCGGCCGCCACTGCCCCCGAGGATACCATGATAACCTCCATTCCCTGCGCTTTCAGCCCGGCCACCTGAGCCACTAGCTGTTCCATACGGGCCAGGTCGGGCAGGCCATTGTCCTGGGTCAGGACGTTGGAACCGATTTTGACAACAAGGCGGCGGTAGGCAAGGGACATAGCCCAAAGATAGAGCCCTCCTGTTGGCGCCTCCTCTTGCATTCGCATTATGGTAGACGGAAAAACGTCAAGCAGCGCGCAGCGAAGCACCTCTGCCTCAACTAACCCAATCGCGTGTCATGCTGAGGCAGGAAGCATCTTATCCCCGCTGAACGATTCGTCCGAACGTGATAAGATGCTTCCTGCGTCAGCATGACACGCGATTATTGGTAAAGGCGAAATGCTGGTGTGAGCACTGAGCCATCTCCTGGAAGCTGGCTACACCGCTGCTGGTGTCAACGCCGACAGTTGCTTGTTGATAAAATCAATCTCCTCAAACGACAGCTGCAGGTCGATGGCCCGGGCGTTCTGCACGGCCTGCTCGGGGTTGCGGGCACCCACCAGCGCCACCGTGATGCCGGGCTGCGCCAGCGTCCAACGCAGCACAAGCTGGCCCAGGGTGGCGTTTTTAGTTTCGGCCAGCGGCCGGATTTTGTTGAGCATGGCATTCACGCGGGTCACGCTTTCGGGCGTGAACAGGCGGTGGCCCCGGCGCAGGTCGCCGTCGCCGAACTCCTGGTCGGGCTTCATCTTGCCGGTGAGTAGGCCCAATTGCAGCGGGCTGTAGACCAGTATGGCCTTGTTATGCTCAATGCAGTACGGCACCACGTCTTTCTCAATATCGCGACGTACCATGCTGTAAGGCACTTGGTTGGACACGATGTTCAAGGTTTTCTCGGCTTCCTGCATCTGGGCCACCGAGTAGTTGCTCACGCCGGCGGCGCGCACCTTGCCCTGCTCGATGAGGCGTGCCACGGCCTCCATGGTTTCGTCGATGGGGGTGGTCACGTCGGGCCAGTGCTGCTGGTAGAGGTCGATGTAGTCGGTGCCGAGGCGGCGCAGGCTGTCTTCGCACTCCTTGATGATGCTGTCGCGGCCCGCGTATTTGTACACGTCGAGGTCGTGGCCGTTGTTGTCCTTGGTTTTCATGGCGAAGTCGCCTCGGGCCAAGTCCCAGCGCATGCCGAATTTGGTGAGGATTTGGACCTTGTCGCGCGGCAAGCTTTTGATGGCTTCGCCCACGATTTGCTCGCTGAAGCCCATGCCATAGACCGGCGCCGTATCGATGCTGGTCACGCCCAGGTCGTAGCTGGCGTGGATGGCGCCCACGGCGTCGTTTTGCTCGGTGCCGCCCCACATCCAGCCGCCGGCCGCCCAGCTGCCAAACGTGATGCGGGAAACGGTGACGCCGGAGGTGCCCAATTCTTGATATTCCATGAGGGAAAGTGCTGTCGAGTGAAAAAACATGGCCGCTCCGGAAGGGGAGCAGACAGGGCAGCTAACTGCCGTTTCGGGCCGAATGTTGCGCCCCGCGGGCAGCCTCGGCTGTGGCCCGGCCCCAAGCTGTACGGCAGGCAGAAAAAAAATCTGACGCCCAAAGCCTAAGAAAAAAGCCTTCAACCCGAGAGTTGAGCTGTCGTAGGTTAATGAGTCACCCTATTAATTAACAGGTTATTGCTCCTGTAAAAATCGACAGCTTTCGCGAATTGCAGCTTGGCAATGTAGACGCCGTTTGCGACGCCAAAGCCCTGCTGAGTCGCCCGGTGAAATAGTCCAAGAATCGCCTTGGTGGTCGGCTGCAATTCGGAAGCTCTTTTTCATTCCCCACCCTTAAAGCTCTTTGCCATGAACCAATTGCGAACCATGCGCGACCTGCTCGTGCACGACATTCAGATGATGTACAGCGCCGAACAGCTGGGCCTCGAAGGCTTGGCTACCCTCGTCGAAAACACCAGCGAAGCCCGGCTGAAGGCAGCCTTCGAAAAGCACGGCGTCGAAACCCGGCGGCAGGTAGCCCGCCTGGAACAAATCATGGACCTGATGGAAATCAAGCCCAGCCGCGAGGTCTGTTCGGCCATGAAAGGCCTGCTCACCGATGCCGAGAAGCTGATGCGCAAAGAATCCACGCCCCAGGTGCTGGATGCCATGTTGCTGGCCGCCGCCCAAAAAATGGAGCACTACGAAATTGCCTGCTATGGCACTGCCGTGCGCATGACCGAAGACATGGGCATGACCCAGGCCGCCGAACTGCTGCGCCTGACGCTTGATGAGGAAAAGAGAACCGACGAAATCCTCAACGAGCTCGCCAAGCTCCGCGTCAACGTGAAAGCTGAGATGATGTAAGCGCAGAAATTGAGCTGATTAGGCTAGTGCAAGATTAGAGAACAAACTTTTTCAAGGGCTTAGATTGTTGTACCTACATCAATCCACTTGGATACCCTACTATGAAAGTTGAAATCTGGTCCGACATCGTCTGCCCCTTCTGCTACATCGGCAAGCGCCGCTTTGAGCAGGCCCTCGAAAAATTCCCGCACGCCGACAACGTAGAGGTGGTGTGGCGCAGCTTCGAACTCACCCCCGACTACCAGCCCATCCCCGGCCGCAACGTGTATGAGTCGTTGGCCGAAAAGAAAGGCATCCCCGTGGCTAAGGCTAAGGAGATGAGTGACTACATGGCCGACATGGCCAAGGAAGTTGGGCTGAAGTACGACTTTGATAACGCCGTGCCCACCAATACTTTCCTGGGTCACCAGCTCATCCACCTGGCGGCTAAACACGGCAAGCAGGGCGAAGCCAAAGAGCGCCTCATGGCCGGCTACTACCTCCAGGGCCAGGACCTGAACGACATCGACACGCTGGTGAAACTGGCCACGGAAATCGGCCTCGACGCCGAAGAAGCCCGCGTGGCCCTCATCAACGGCACCTATGCCGAAGAGGTCCGGCACGACGAGTACCAGGCCCAGCAAATCAACGTGCGCGGCGTACCCTTCTTCGTATTCGAAGACAAGTATGCTGTTTCAGGCGCCCAGCCCACCGAGCTTTTCAGCGAAGTGCTGGAAAAGGTGTGGGACGAATTCAAGCCCGCCAAACCGGTTCCGGTGATGGTAGCCGACGGCCCTGCCTGCGGGCCCGACGGTTGCGAGATTTAATCCGGCTGCATAAATGTAAAAAAGCCCTTCCATGGTTTGGAAGGGCTTTTTTATTTTATGCCCGCACCATGGGCATGTGCGGAATGCCGTCTTCCAGATATCCCTCGCCGCTCTGCACGAACCCGAAGCTCTGATAAAACCGCTCCAGATACTGCTGCGCGCCAATCTTGATGGGCTGCGGCCCGTACAGCACTTCGCAGTAGGCAATGGCTTGGCGCATAAGTTCCTGGCCTAGCCCGTGGCGGCGGTGGGCAGGCGACACGGCCACCCGCCCAATGGCCACTTCCTCGTAGCTCAGGCCGGCGTCGAAGAGGCGGGCATAAGCCGCTAGCTCATTGTTCTCGGTGTAGCCCAGCAGGTGGTAAGCTTGGTCGTCTTGCCGGTCGAGGTCTTGAAACGGGCAGTTTTGCTCCACTACAAATACTTCCACGCGGAGCCGCAGCAGTTCGTAGAGTTCGGTGAGGGTGAGTTCGTCGTAGGGTTTGATGGTCCAGCTGAGGGTCATAGGAGTGGTTATTTGGGCATGCGGGCTACGTCTTTCAGCGTGAGCACGCGGTAGGGAATGCCGAGCGTGGCCGCATTCTGCTCCACAGTGGTGCTGAAACCGGCTTTCTGGCGGCGGGCATTCACGCCAGCCGCATCCTTGATGGGCCACACAAACGGCGGCTGGCTTTCGCGTTGGCCGGTAGCGGGGTTGGTAGGACTATAGCCCATGGCCTGCGTGCCGTACAGCTGTTCCTTGCCCTCGCGCATCAGTTGGCGGTCGAGCATTTGGGCATACAGCCGGAAGGGCAGCTCGCCGCGCTGGGCCGCTTTTTTTACCAATGGTAAGTAGTGCTTGATGTCGTCGGAATGCTGGATGACGTACCAAGCGGCCTCGTTGGTTCGCTCGCCCACCAGCGACTTGCCGGGGTAGCCGTACTGCTTCAGAATGGCTCGCACGCGAATGATGTTGGCCGAATCGGTTTGCTGCATGCGCCGTCCGATGTACTGGCCCAGGCGTTCCTTGGCCACGCCTAGGGCCGCGGCCAGCGAGTCGGGTCGGCGGCTGATGCGCCGGTCAAACAGCATGCTGCGCCACTTCTGGTCGACAGCGTAAATGCTGTCCAGCTCGCGTTTAAGGGCCGGGTTAAAGCGCGTTTGGGCCGCGGCCGACCCTGCCGCGGAAAGCAGCAGCAACACCAGAACGAAGACTTTCATATGCGGCAGCTTCGGGAAAGGGGCCCGCTGTTGGGCCGGCCAAAAATAAGCCCGGCCCGCTGCGCGAGCAGCAGACCGGGCCAAACCGCGCAGCAGCGCGCTATCTCTTCACGCCGGGCGTGGCTTTGCTGTTTTTCGACATCGTCTCGCTGTTGCCGCTGCCCGTGGCGCCGCCTTGCCGGGCCGCCTTGGTGGTGGAGCTGGACCGCGAGGCGCGCGTGGGACCCGTAGCGGGCGCGGTGTTGATTTTCTTGCCGCTCCGCTGGCTGGCGGCCGTTGAATAGTTGGGCGTTACGGTAGTGGGACTGGCCGCGGGGCTAGCTGTGGTACGGTTGCCGGCCCGGTCGGCCGCCGAGTGCGAGCCTTCCCGGGAACGCGGCGTTTGGGCCGCTGCAGAAGCAATGCTGGTAGCCAAAAGTGCTAGAACAAGGAGCTTTTTCATAAAACGGATAGAGATTGAAATGCGAAAAGGATTACCGAATCTTACGGCATTCCAATTCCCAGTGTTGGTGGAAAAAGCTACTCTTCAGTTTACGCCGCCACCGCTTCTTCGCTGCCCAATTCGCTGAGCACGCGCTTGGCCTGCTGAATAGAGCGCACCTCCTCAAACGTCACAATCAGCTGCTCCTTTTTCTCCTTCAGGCTGGCCGTGCGCCCGTGCGTCTGCACGTAGTTGAGGATGGTGCCAAACTGCTCGCCTTGGAAGTAGGCTTTGTGGTCGTCATCAGCGGGCAGGAACCCTTTGAGCGTGTCGCGCTTGAGCGTGATTTTGGTGAAGCCCACCTGGCAGGCCTGCCAGCGCAGCCGCACAATGTCGGCCAGTTGCTCCACCTCGGGCGGCAGCGGGCCAAACCGGTCCACCATGCTGGTGAGCAGCTTTTGCAGGTCGGCGGGCTTCTGGGCCCGGTCGAGCTTGGCGTAGAGCTGCAGGCGCTCCGACACGTTACTCACGTACTTCTCCGGGATGAGAACCTGCTGGTCGGTCTCCACGTTGCATTCCTGAATGCGGCCGGCACCGGCGGCCTGTTGCAGCCGCTGGTTGGAGTCGCCCAGGAACAAATCGCGGAATTCGGTTTCCTTGAGCTCCTGCACTGCCTCGTCCAGAATCTGGTGGTAGGTTTCGTAGCCCAAGTCGTTGATGAAGCCCGACTGCTCGCCGCCTAGCAGGTTGCCAGCTCCGCGAATGTCGAGGTCGCGCATGGCCACATTAAAGCCCGCGCCCAGGTCCGAAAACTCTTCCAACGTGCTCAGGCGCTTGCGCGCATCGGCCGGCAGTTGAGCCACCGGCGGCGTGAGCAGGTAGCAGTAGGCCTTGCGGTTGGAGCGGCCAACACGGCCGCGCATCTGGTGCAGGTCGGAGAGGCCGGCCAGGTGGGCGCGGTTGATAATGATGGTGTTGGCGTTGGGGATGTCCAAGCCGCTTTCAATGATGTTGGTGCTCACCAGCACGTCGTATTCACCCTCCACGAACTTCATCATGCGCTTTTCGAGCATCTCGCCGTCCATCTGCCCGTGAGCGTAGGTGATTTTGGCATCAGGCACGAGGCGCAGGATGGTGTTGGCCATTTCCTCGATGTCCTTCACCCGGTTGTGCACAAAAAACACCTGTCCGCCGCGCTTCAACTCCCGCGAAACCGCGTCGCGAATCAGGATTTCATCGAATACGTGCAATTCCGTGCTCACTGGCTGCCGGTTGGGTGGCGGCGTGGCAATCACGCTCAAATCGCGGGCGCCCATCAGCGAGAAGTGCAGCGTGCGCGGAATGGGCGTGGCCGACAGCGTGAGCGTATCCACGTTCACCTTCAGCTCCTTGAGCTTGTCCTTGGTTTTCACGCCAAACTTCTGCTCTTCGTCGATAATGAGCAGGCCCAGGTCCTTGAACTTGATGTCTTTGTTGGTGAGCCGGTGCGTGCCGATGAGGATGTCGGTTTTGCCCTCGGCCACGCGCTGCAGGGTCTCCTTAATCTGCTTGGTCGACTTAAAGCGGTTGATGTATTCCACCGTCACGGGCAGTGTAGCCAGCCGGTCGCGGAAGGTCTTGTAGTGCTGCATGGCCAGAATGGTAGTGGGCACCAGTACGGCTGCCTGCTTGCCATCGGCCACGGCCTTGAACGCGGCTCGGATGGCAATTTCCGTCTTGCCAAAGCCCACGTCGCCGCAGATGAGCCGGTCCATGGGGTGGGGCTGCTGCATGTCCTGCTTCACGTCCTCGGTGGCCTTGGCCTGGTCGGGCGTGTCCTCGTAGATGAAGCTCGATTCCAGCTCGGCCTGCATGAAGCCATCGGGCGAAAACGCGAAGCCCGGCGCCGTCTTGCGCTTGGCGTACAGCCGAATCAGGTCGGCCGCAATGTCCTTGACCTTCTTCTTGACCGACTTCTTCTTGTTCTCCCACTCCGGCGAGCCCAGTTTGCTCATGGTAGGAGGGGAGCCCTCGGCACCGCTGTACTTGGCAATCTTGTGCAGCGAGTGAATGCTCACCGTCAGCAAGTCGTCGTCGCGGTACACCAGCCGAATGGCCTCCTGAATCTGCCCGTTGATTTCCACCTGCGTCAGGCCCGCGAAGCGCGCGATGCCGTAGTCTTGGTGGGTCACGTAGTCGCCGGGCTGCAGCGTCTTGAGTTCGCGCAGCGTCAGCGCTTTTTTCTTGGAGAACTTGCGCGTTTCCTGGGCCCGGTAGTAGCGCTCAAATAGCTGGTGGTCGGTATACACGGCCAGTTCCAACTGCTCATCAATAAAGCCTTCGCGCAGCGCCAGCAGCAAGTGCTGAAACTTGACGTTGTTGTCCAACTCGTCAAAAATCGTCCGCAGCCGGTCGGCCTGCCGTACGGTATCTGCAGTAATGATGGTGGTGAAGCCGCGGAGCTGGTTCTCCTTCAGGTTCTTCACCATCCGCTCAAACTCCTTGTTGAAACTGGGCTGCGGCTTGGCGCTGAACTGAAAGGTCTCGGCGTTTTTGAAGTGAAAGCGCTTGCCGAATTCCACCACGGCGAATTCATCCAGCAGCTTCTTGAAGTTCTTGCCCGATTCGAACAAATCAGACGGCTTGCTCACGATTTGCATGCCGCCGGCCTCGCTCAGCATCTGCTGGAAGTTGGCCTCGGCTTTCTCGTACAATTCCGTCACCACGTCCAGCGTCTGGCGCACGTCCTTCATCCAAATGCAGGCCGTGCGGGGCAGAAATTCAAAGAATGCCTCCCTGGTTTCCGTCAGCATCTTGGTCTGCACGTTGGGGATGATGCTGATGCTGGGCCGCGGCTCCACCGAGAGCTGCGTCTCGGGATTGAACGTGCGGATGCTCTCGATTTCATCGCCGAATAGCTCAAGTCGGAACGGCAGCTCATTGGCGTAGCTGAACACGTCCACGATGCCGCCGCGCACGGCGTATTGGCCGGCTTCGTACACAAAATCCGTCTTCTCGAAGTCGTACTCGCCCAGCAACTCGCCCAGGAAATTCACGTCCAGTTTGTCGCCCACCTTCGCGTTAAAGGTGTTTTTCACCAAGCTCTGCCGGTTGATAACCTTTTCCGTTAGCGCCTCCGGGTAGGTCACGATGAACACGCTGTTGCCCGTGGTGGCCGCGCGGGTCGTGTTGAGCCGGTTCAGGGCCTCGGCGCGCATCAGCACGTTGGCGTTTTCGGTCTCGTCGAACTGGTATGGGCGCTTGTAGGAGCTGGGAAACAGCAGGGCCTCGGGCCCCTCCGGCAGCAGGTGCTGCAAATCGGACAGGAAATAGGCCGCCTCGTCTTTGTCGTGCAGCACGAACACGTGCGGGTGCTGGGCGTGGGCCACGGCAGCGGCCACCACGGCATCCTGACTGCCCACGAGGCCGCGCAGGTGCAGACGTACGCTGCCGGGGTCGGGCTTGGCGGCCGCGCGCAGGCGAGAAGCCAGGGTTTGCAACTCGGGCGAGAGGCGGTAGAGGCGAAGAAAGTCAGCTACTTGCACAGGATGTCTTGACTGGCGCGGGATAAATACAGTAGCCCGGCCGGAGCAATTCCGGTCGGGCCTTGGGGTAAATACAGCAGAGCCGCAGCGAAGGTTTCCTGGCCGTAGTACTCACTGCCAGCAAAGCTAAGAATATGAGAATCCCGGACGCTAGTAGCTCCGCGTTGAGCTGGCTTTTGCCGCTGCGGTGAGCAGCGAAGGGCAGGCAGTAGCTTCGCGGCAGTATTTATAACCTCAGCTATTCTATGCGCGGCTCTTCTCATCTGGCCATTGGCCTTATTACCGGCGTGGCCATTGCGGGGCTGGTGCCCGGCATCCCGTTTTCCCTGCCGGGCATTGCCTTGGCCGGCTTTTCCAGCCTCGCCCCCGACCTCGACCACCCCGACAGCCGCCTGAGCAAGCGCCTGGGCTTTAGCCAGAATTATGTGCGCTGGGCTTTTGCGGCCGGGGCGCTGGCGCTGGCGGCCTATGCCTACCTGCGGCTGGTGCCGGGCGCCGAGCAGCGGCTGTACTACACGGCGGCGCTGGCGTTCGGGCTCATCGGCGTGGGCATGCAGGGCGGTTCGGCGCGCCGGCTGGCGCTGCTGTTTACCGGCCTGGGCACAGTGGTGGCGGGCCTGTATACCGAACAATTGTGGCTTAGTTTACTGGGAACGTTTGTGGCGCTGGCGCCCTTCACGTCGCACCGCTCCTGGACGCACACCATCTGGGCCACGGCCCTCTGGACCTACATCGGCTACCTGGCCGACCAGCACCTCGGCTGGCACGGAGTGGCGCTATTCGCGGGTAGCGGCTACCTCTCGCACATTGTAGCCGATACGCTCACTAAGGCCGGGGTTAGATGGTTTTTGCCTATATCCGAATACTCCTTTAAAATCCCCCTTATCAGCACCGGGTCGGCCACCGGCAACATGCTGGAAATTGCCATTTGCGCGGGCTACGCCATGCTGGTTTTGGGCCTGGTGGTGGGCCACATGGGTTTTTAACCGCGGGCCGCCGTCCCAGCCAGTTCGCGAGCGGCGCAGTAAGGGGCTCTCGGAGCGGCAAATACTGTTGCATAAGTCAGCCAATACCATTAGCTTCGCAGCAGATATGCCAGTTTATTAAGGCCGTGATTGTATTGGTTCGTGTTACTATCCATCGTTTTCAATCAACCCGGCCAGTAGGCATTCTATAAAGTCACTATTAAAGCAACCACTTTCGGGCCCGCCTCGCATTACCCGCGGCTACCGTTTTAGATAGACCTATACCGATTGTCAGGGACTTGCCAGGGGGCGCATTAGCCTCCGGACCGCCCGACGATTCTACCCAATCCACACTCTTTGTCCCACCTAAACACTTTTCTAACTTTACTAAAACCATTACCATGAACCAGATGAACAGCCCCTTAATTCGGGTTGGTGTCTTTTATGACGGCAACTATTTTCTAAAAATCAGCGATTATTATTATTTCCAGCACGAACGCAAGGCACGCATCAGCCTGGAAGGATTACATGAATATATCCGTCATCAAGTAGCCGAGGAAGAAGATGTCGACGTGCGCCTGGCGCAGATTACCGATGCTCACTTTTTCCGCGGCCGTCTTTCTGCTACCGAAGCCCGCGACAAGGACCGCCTGTTCCACGACCGCCTGCTCGACGACATTCTGATGAACCTGGGCGTGCAAACGCACTACATGGCCCTGAAAACCCGCGACGGCCGCCTGCAGGAAAAAGGCATCGACGTGTGGCTCTCCCTCGAAGCCCTCGAGCTGGCCCTGCACAAAACCCTGGACGTGGTGGTGCTCATCGCCGGCGACAGCGACTACGTGCCCCTCATCCGCAAGCTCAACACCGTGGGCACCCGCGTGATGCTGCTCAACTGGGATTTCAAGTACGAAGACTTCAAAGGCGAAACCCGCGTCACGCGCGCCTCGCAGCAGCTGCTCGAGCAGGTAACCTACCCGGTGGCCATGCACGACGTCATCGACCGCGGCCTGCAGGCCCAGGACGAAGTAGTGGAAGCCCTCTTCGTCAATCAGTCCGAACCCGCCGCTTTCGCGCCCAGCACGCCCTCGGCGCCCAAGCTGGTGCGGCCCGCTGGCCCCACCGCCGCCGGCCCCGTGGGTACTTTGGGCATGAGCACCATCAAGAACCTGAAAAACGGCTTTGGCTTTGTGGTGATGCCGCCCAACAACCTGTTCTTCAGCTACGCCGACCTTACCGAAGGTGACTTCAACGACCTGCGCGAAGGCGACTGGGTGGAGTTCACCGTGGGCCGCAACCACCGCGACGAAGACTGTGCCCGCAACGTGCGCAAAGTAGCTGCACCGCAGCTCAGCGACATGGAGGATGAATACGAGCCCGTACCCGTGCACGCCGCCACCGCCGAGCTGTAAGTACCGATACAAGCAAAATAACTGAATATAAAAAGCCCCGACTCTATTAGAGTCGGGGCTTTTTATATTCAGTGAGTAACCATAAGGCCGTCATGCAGAGCGCAGCGAAGCATCTTATCAGGTCAGCACGAAATGTTGAGGCGTGATAAGATGCTTCGCAGGCTCAGCATGACAGGCGCTGAAAAGAGAATTGGGATTAGTTGGGTGGTGAAGATGCTTCGCTCTGATATGACACCTTTTGTGGCTTAAGCTACCTAAGCGCCGTTACTATTGCATCTTCTGGTCTTGCTGCATCACCAGGTTCGCAAAGTCGCGTTTGTTGGCTGGGTAGCGGTTGAAGGTGCCCAGGCCGCGGGCTACGGCGACATCCTCCTTGCCGTCGGCCACGCGGTAAATCACGCAGCTGCTCACAATGAGCTTTTTGCCCGTGTGGTCCACCGTGCCTTTGGCTACCAATACATCGTGCAGGTGCACGGCGTGCAGGTAGTTCATCTTGAATTCGACCGTGGATACAAATTCGAGGCTGGTGAAGGCCAGCGAAAGGGCCGAGGCGCCGAGGGCAGCGTCCATCAGACCGGCGAGCACGCCGCCGTGGCAGGTATTGGGGGAGGAGAGGTGCTCCTCTTGGATGGTCATGCGGTACTCGGCCTGGCCGGGGGCGGACACGGCCAGGGCCATGCCGTTGGCGCGGCCGTAGTGGTTCATCTGGTTGTAAGCAGCCACCATGGTGGCTAGCTCGGGGGTAGGGCGGGCGGGCAGGTGGGTATCAGACACGGATTCGGAGCGAAACAGAAGGAAAGCGTTTGGGCTGGCAAGTTGAGTAAAAATTGACGTCATTTCCCGAACTTACGTCCGGCTGCGGCCGGGCAATTCGTCATTTTCTGCCTCCATAACTGATTCCTGCCATGTCTGCTTTGCCGCTCACCTTCGCCGAGTTTTATCCGCGCTACTTGCGGGAGCACAGCCGGCGCGGCACCCGGGTGCTGCACTTTGTGGGCACCACGCTGTTTTTGGGCAGTGTGGTGATGCTGGGCATCACGGGGCAGTGGGGCTGGCTGCCGGCGGGCATTGTGGCAGCCTATGGGTTTGCCTGGGTGGGCCACTTCTTTGTGGAGCACAACCGGCCGGCCACCTTCCAGCACCCGTGGTTCTCGCTGCTCGGCGACTTCCGACTCTACGCCGACTTGTGGCGCGGCCGCGAGAAGTTCTAAAGCTGCTTGCGCATGAGGAAGTGCGGTATCACCCCAAACAGCGTGTGCGACGGCTCCACCACCGCGTAGCCCAGCCGCTGGTAAAAGCCCACGGCAGCCTCCCGCGAGTGCAGCACAATTTCGGTGAGGCCAGCGGCCTGGGCCTGATTTTCCAGCGCGGCCATTATCTGGCGGCCCAGGCCGGTGCCGACCGCCTGCGGCGCCACGGCCATAAACCGCACCTGGCCTTGGTGGGCGCCGGTGGGCTGCAGCATGCCCACGGCCAGGGCTACCGGTGGCTCAGCGGCCTCGTCGGCCAGCAGCAGGGCGTGGATGGTACCGGGCTCGTCGTCGGCGGGCACGCGCTCCGAGCCCAAGGGCTGCTGCCAGGGCTGGCGCAGCACGGCGTAGCGCAGCTGGTAGTAGGCCTCCCACTCGGCGGGGGTGCGGGGCGGATGAACGGCGGTGGGCTGGGGCATAAACGACGGGATGGGATGCGGTCGCAACTACGGTCGGTGCGGGCCGTTACCTTTACGCCCCGGCTTCGGCCGCTTTCTCATCTCAAAACTACGTCCCACCCCGCTATGGCTTCCTTCGACATCGTGAGCAAAGTTGACCCGCAAACCTTGGAAAATGCGGTGAACACGGCCCAAAAAGAACTGCAAACCCGCTACGACCTCCGCGACACCAAAGGGGGAATTGAGCTGAATAAAAAGGAAAACACCATCCTGCTGTCGTCGGAGAATACAATGCGCCTGAAGGCCCTGGAGGACATTCTGCTGGGCCGCGTGGTGAAGCAGGGCATCGACGGCACCAGCCTCGACTTCTCGGCCGACGAGCAGGCCAGCGGGGCGCTTGTGAAGAAAACCATCAAGGTGCGCGCCGGCGTCGACAAGGAGTTTGGCCGCAAAATCATCAAGGCCATCAAAGACGCCAAGGTGAAGGTAGAAGCCCAGATGCAGGACGACCAGGTGCGGGTAACGGCCAAGAAAATCGATGATTTGCAAGCCGCCATCGCCGTTCTGCGCAAATCCGATATTGGGCTGCCGCTGCAGTTCGTGAACATGAAGTCCTAATTCTAGGAATTATTAATTATGAGTTATGAATTAGGAGTCATCCGAAGTCAACTTGTAATTCATAACTCATAATTCAAAACTCATAATTCCTCCTGTGTACGATTTCGGAGCCTTTGCCCACGCCGCCACCTGGGTTAGCTTGCTTACCCTCACGTTCATGGAAATCGTGCTGGGGATTGACAACATCATCTTCATTTCCATTGTGGTGAACCGCCTGCCCGAGAGCGAGCATGCGCGGGCGCGCACCATCGGCTTGCTGCTGGCGCTGATATTCCGCATTGGCCTGCTGCTCAGTATCTCCTGGATTGTGGGGCTGCGGGCGCCCTTGTTCGACTTGCCGTTTCCGTGGCTGGACCAGCCGTTTGGCGTCACGGGGCGCGACATTATTCTGATGGCGGGCGGCCTGTTTCTGATGTACAAGAGCACCACCGAAATCCACACCAAGCTGCAGGGCGAGGAAGACGAGGACGGCCTGGGCGGCGGCAAAAAAGCCACGATGATGAGCATCATCCTGCAAATCATCGTCATCGACATCGTCTTTAGCTTCGACTCGATTCTGACCGCCGTTGGCCTGGTCGACAATGTGCTGGTGATGATTGCAGCCGTCATTTTCGCCATGGCCATCATGCTCAGCTTCAGCGGTGCCGTGGCCAACTTCGTGAACAAGAACCCCACCATCAAGATGCTGGCGCTGTCGTTCCTCATCATGATTGGCTTCATGCTGGTGATGGAAGCCGCCCACAAAGAGGTGGAAAAAGGCTACCTGTACTTTGCCATGGCTTTCTCCATGATAGTGGAGCTGCTCAACATGCGGCTGCGCAAAAAGACCAAGCCCGTGCACCTGCGCGACTCAAAGTACGACTAGGGGCTGGCGCAGCTGCCGGCACTATCGGAACAGTTGCATCAGGGTCAGCCCCAGAAATAAGACCGCGGTAAGGGCCGCCATCACCCGCTGGTCGCTGTTGAAGCGCGGCGTAATGCCAAACGCCGCGGTAAGGAGCAGCCCAACCCAGAAAAAATTCCCCGCGCCGTAGTACACCGACGAGCACGGGATGCGGGGCTCAGTGGGAGCGAGGCGGGCGGTAATAGCCGTGCCCCACAGCGGAGTGCGCCGGATTTGCACCCGTGGGCCAACCCGCAGGTTCTCTAGTAAAGTGAAGGTGCCGCGGTCGGTCTGATACCGCGTGGTGTAATAGGAATTATGGCGAACGTAGTGGAAGATGCTCTCTTCATCCAGTACTTTTTCCAAGTGCTCGGTGGCCAGCCCAAAGTCAACCGCCAGGCTAGCGCACAGCAGCAATGACACAGCCAAAAGCGGGCGAAAAAGCCGTAGGAACCGGGCATATTCCGAGGCGTAGCGTTCGGTAAGGGGACCAGCTGCCCGCCGGGGCCGAGCCGCTTGGGCCGCTCTCCGCGCCGCATCACGGGCCCGTCCCGGCGAGGCGGGCGGCGGGGCCGTTGGTTGGGCATGCGCACTAGCGTCGTAAGCAAAGCGTCGGCTAGGGTCACTCAGCACCTCATAGGCCGCGTTGATGGCCAGGTAGCGGGCATGTGCCGCCGGGTCGGGTGTGCGGTCGGGGTGGGTGAGGAGCACCAAGCGGCGGTATGCTCGCCGGATGTCGGCTGCCGTGGCATGTTCGGGCAGCTCCAAAGCCTGGTAATGCGTCATTCCCCGCGAAGAAACTAGCTGGCCGGCACTTCCGCCGCTAGCGCCACCACCCGGCTGGTTTGGTCGAGCACGCGCCGTTGGGCTAGTTCCAGCAGCCGGCGGTTTAGTTCGGCGCGGTGCTGGCGGTAGAAGGCGTATTCCTCGTCGGTGAAGCAGCCAGTTATCAGCCCAATTACCGTGTAGCGCAGTTTGGTGTTGCGGGTCAGCAGTTCGGCGAGTTGCCGCTCTTGGTCGGTTGGGCTGGCTTTGGCCAGGGCCATGTGATGGTCGAGGACAAAGTCGGCCACCACGGCCAGCAGCAGGTTGTTCTGCATCTTGAGCACCGGCCGGAGCGTGGCGTGCAGGAAGTCGCCAGCGGTGGCCACTGGTTCGTGGGTGAGCGGAGCTGCCGCCACGGCGGGGCGCAGGGCCAGCAGCGCGGCATCGGGACGTACGGAAGCGGGAGGAGAAGAATCGGCGTTCATGGGCCTATAACAGCTAACGAGCCAAATGGCCCGAACAGCCAGCTCAATTTTACACCACGCCCAGCTTCACCAGTGCATCCCAAAGCACCACGCCAGCGGCCACGCCCACATTGAGCGAGTGCTTGGTGCCGAACTGCGGGATTTCCACGGCTAGGTCGCAGAGGGACAGCACGGCATCATCTACGCCAAAAACTTCGTTGCCGAGCACCAGCGCCAGCGGCCGGCCGGGCTCGGGCTGGAAGTTGGGTAGGGTGACGCTGCCGGTTGTTTGCTCCACGGCCACTACCTGGTAGCCGGCCTCCTTGAGGGCTGCCACGGTAGCCGTGGTTTCCGGAGCATATTCCCAGGCCATGGACTCTTCGCTGCCCAGCGCCGTCTTGGTGATTTCGCGGTGCGGCGGGCGCGGCGTGATGCCGCAGAGCCAGATTTTCTCCAGGGCAAAGGCATCGGCGGTGCGGAAAATGGCGCCCACGTTGTGCATGCTCCGCACGTTGTCCAGCACCAATACCACCGGGCTTTTGGGCGTACTTTTGAAGTCAGCTACCGCCACCCGGTTTAGCTCGGCCATCGTGAGTTTTCTCATGCCCAAAGGTACTTCGGTGCCGCGCCAACTACCCATCGGAACGCGTCCGGGCGCGTTGGGTGTTGGCAACAGCAGCCCGGGATGATGCCGCTGGCTGGATATTCTTCTCACGAAAAGCTGCTGCCCGGTGGCGCGGCTTTTGTCCCACGATTGAACGCGCCGAGGCGCGTTCCTACAGGTTTTTCGCTTTGTCTGCACCCGCCGCACCCAAGAAAGAGTTCGTTATCAAGTCCGTTGGGCCCGACCACATTACGCCGGGCTCGCCGGTCGATACACCCCTGATGAAGCAGTATTACCTGCTCAAGCAGCAGCACCCCGGCGCGGTGCTCTTGTTTCGGGTGGGCGACTTCTACGAAACCTTCGGCGAGGACGCCGTCACGGCCGCCCGCATTCTCGACATCACGCTCACCAAGCGCGGCGGCGGCACGCCCAACGAAATTGCCCTGGCCGGCTTCCCGCACCACGCCCTCGACAACTACCTGCCCAAGCTGGTGCGCGCCGGCCAGCGTGTGGCCATCTGCGACCAGCTCGAAGACCCCAAACTGGCCAAGGGCCTCGTAAAGCGCGGCATCACCGAGCTGGTGACGCCCGGCGTGAGCATGCACGACAACGTGCTCGAGCGCCGCGCCAACAACTACCTCGCCGCCATTCACTTCGGCAAAGCCGAAGCCGGCATTTCCTTCCTGGACATCAGCACCGGCGAATTCCTGGTAGCCCAGGGCACGCTCGACTACCTAGGCAAACTGCTGCAGAATTTCAGCCCCGCCGAGGTGCTGTTTTGCAAGAAAAGCCGCAGCGAGTTTGAGCAGCATTTTGGCCCCGATTTCTGCACGTACGCGCTGGATGAGTGGGTTTTCGGCAACGACTACGCCCACGATACGCTTACCCGACACTTCAAAACTACCTCACTGAAAGGCTTCGGGGTTGACACCCTGAAAGAGGGCATCGTGGCCGCCGGCTGCATCCTGCACTACCTCGCCGAAACCAAGCACTCGGACCTGGGCCACGTGGCCGCCTTGGGCCGCCTGGAAGAAGACAAGTACGTGTGGCTCGACCGCTTCACAGTACGCAACCTGGAGCTGGTGCACGCCCAGCACCCCGGCGGCGTGCCCCTCATCGACGTGCTCGACCAGACCCTGACGCCCATGGGCGCCCGCCTGCTGCGCAAGTGGATAGTGCTCCCCCTGAAGGAGGTAAGCCAGATTCAGCGCCGCCTCGATACCGTGGCTGCCCTCGTGGCCGATGAGGAGCTACTGGGCGACCTCACCCAGCACCTGCGCCAGATAAACGACCTCGAACGCCTCATCAGCAAGGTGGCCGTGCGCCGCGTGAATCCGCGTGAGTTGCTGCAGCTGGCCCGCGCCCTGGAAGCCATTGCGCCCATGCGCGAGCGGCTGGCTGGCTCCGGCGTGAAGGCCCTCGTGAAGCTGGCCGATCAGCTCAACCCCTGCACCAACCTGCGCCAGGAAATCCTGGCCAAAATCAAACCCGACGCTCCGCTGCTCACCAACCAGGGCGGCGTGCTGAATCCAGGCATCGACCCCGAACTGGACGAGTTGCGCGCGCTGGCTTTCTCGGGCAAAGACTACCTGCTGCAGCTGCAGGTGCGGGAGCAGCGCAATACCGGGATTTCGTCTCTGAAAGTGGCCTACAACAAGGTCTTTGGCTACTATCTGGAAGTCACCAACGCGCACAAAGACAAGGTGCCGGCTTCCTGGATTCGCAAGCAAACGCTGGTGAACGCCGAGCGTTACGTGACCGAGGAACTGAAAACCTACGAGGAGAAAATTCTTAACGCTGAGGAGCAGCTCTTCGCCATTGAGCAGCGCATCTACACCGATTTGGTGCTGGCCGCGCTGGACTTCGTGCCCCACATTCAGCAGAACGCCCGGGCCATAGGCGTGATGGACTGCCTGGCCAGCTTTGCCCTCACGGCGCGTCAGCAGCGCTACGTACAGCCCGTGGTGAACGACGGCACCGTGCTCGACATCCGCGCCGGCCGCCACCCCGTGATTGAGCGCCAGCTGCCGCCCGGCGAGAGCTACATCCCGAACGACATCTGCCTGAACCAGGACGAGCAGCAGATTGTGGTGATTACCGGCCCCAACATGGCCGGCAAATCGGCCCTGCTGCGCCAGACGGCCCTTATCGTGCTGCTGGCCCAAATCGGCTCCTTCGTGCCCGCCGATGCGGCTACGTTGGGCATTATCGACAAGATTTTTACCCGGGTGGGCGCCTCCGACAACCTGAGCAAGGGCGAAAGCACTTTCATGGTGGAGATGACCGAAACAGCCTCCATCCTCAACAACCTCTCGGACCGCAGCCTGGTGCTGATGGACGAAATCGGGCGCGGCACCAGCACTTACGACGGCATCAGCATTGCCTGGGCCATTGTGGAGCACTTACATAACAACCCCAAAGCCAAGGCCAAAACCCTGTTTGCCACTCACTACCACGAGCTCAACCAGCTGGCCGACGAGTGCCCGCGGGTGCGCAACTACAACGTGGCCGTGAAGGAAGCCGACGGCCGCATCCTGTTCCTGCGCAAGCTGCAGGCCGGCGGTTCCGAGCACAGCTTCGGCATCCACGTGGCCCGGCTGGCGGGCATGCCCCACTCGGTGGTGCTGCGCGCCAACGAAATCATGCACCACCTCGAAATGGAGCGCACCAGCGCCGGCGCCGAAGACGCCACCCCAACCGACTTTGACGACCTGCTCGACGACTTGAGCAACGGCACCCGCGGTGCCAAAAGCCGCCTGGCGGTGACCGCCGCCGGGCCCGAAGCCGAGGCCGCCATTCCGCGCCCGCGGGCGACCTCGGCCGTGGCCACGGCGCCCCGGCCCACCGTGCAGCTCAGCATGTTCGAGCCCTCGGACCCTGCCTTGGAGCGCATTCGCGAATTGCTCCAGCACCTCGACATTAACACCCTGACCCCAATCGAAGCGCTGATGAAGCTGAACGAATTGAAGCTAACCTTGGGCAAGGCGTAAATTTTAGGAGCTGAAAATGAACGGAAAAGGCCCGTGGAGTAAAAATTTCCACCCTTAGCACTTGCGTCGCCAAAAAATCACCTTACCTTTGTCGCACCATTCAGCGCTATGAAAGTAGCAATGAACCTCCCGCGAGAGTAGCTCAGTTGGTAGAGCGCGACCTTGCCAAGGTCGAGGTCGCGAGTTCGAACCTCGTCTCCCGCTCCAAGAATTGAAAAAAAGACGTTGCTTTACCGCAACGTCTTTTTTGTTTGACCCCGTACCGGGGTCAAACGCCAGAGTGGTGTAATGGTAGCCACGAGGGACTTAAAATCCCTTGTCTTCACGGACGTACGGGTTCGAGTCCCGTCTCTGGTACAACTAACGCCCTTGGTGATGTCACCAAGGGCGTTTTGTGTTTATTGGGGTACACTCAGGGGACAAAGAGTTTGCTGAAAGGCGAGGGCGTCGCCGGCCGCGAGGCGCTGGGGGGTATTGGCCGCCGTGGTGTAGACCTTGGCCGTTTTGCCGGCTGCCGAATAAGGCGCGCTAGGGGTGGGCGTGCTGGCTTTTTGGGCCGTCGTGCTGCCAACACTCAAAGTTGATAGTAACAGTAAAGGAAAAATTTGTTTGAACATTTTCTGAAATAGAGGTCCTGTAACCTGTTGCGGGCGGAGTTCCGCAGTTATTGCTGGTGCTGGCGAAAGGTTTATCTCACCGCGGCGACTCTATTCAGCCTTTACATAAAAAGGAACGTTACCTGTTGCTACGTTGCCCTTGCCATCGGAAGCGAAAAGAAACAGCCGGTAAGCACCCGCTTGCGAAGGTGCTTTTAAGAGGGCATGGCCTTTGCTTTCGGCAGACAGTAACCCAGGAATGGCAGCAGGGCGGCTTTCACGGTCACCGCCATTTTTGAGGTCTGTGCTTTCTGGCAGCAACTCCCAGCGGTAGGTGAGGGCGTCCTTATCGGGGTCGGTCACCTCGGCCTCGGCCGGGTAGGGCTGGCTGGCCTGCACGTACACGGTATCGCGGGCTTGCTTACCGTTTAGGCGCAGGCTGGCAATGTGCGGGGCCCGGTTCTTAGGCCATTTGCCGCTCCACAGATACTGCATCACGTCTACCACTTCCGACTCCTGCCCGTCTTCGGTGAAGAGGCCGTACCAAGTGGGCGTGCGCTCCTGCTTCTGGCCCCACAAAAACACGTAGGTGCCCAGGCACTGCGTTTTGTCTTGGGCCACCGAGGCCTCGTAGCGGCTTTTGTACACGGCCGCCTTCTGGCTGCTGGTTTCTTCCACGGCTGCTTTCCACGGCATCTGCTGGCTTTCCCAATGGCCGGTAGGGCCCCACTCCGTCACCAGGTAGGGGCCGGCCCAGCCGGCCTCGCGCACTTGCTTGGGGATGGCTGCCAGCCCGGCGTAGGTGTTGATGGAAAGGATGTCGACGGCCGGGCATTGGGATTTGATGAGCGCCACCTCGCGCTGCTTCAGGCCGGCCAGCACCGTGGTAGTGGGGTGGTTGGGGTCCACTTCGTGAATCATCTGGGCAATGCCGTTCACGGCGTCCCACACCTTAGGATTTTTGTATTCCAGGTTTAGCTCGTTGCCGATGCCCCAGAGCAGCACGGCCGGGTCGTCTTTGTACTTGAGCACCTCGGCCTTTATTTTCTGCAGCTGCGCGGCCACAGCCTGTGGGTCGTCGTAGTTAAAGCCGTGCCGCTCGCGGGCGACGTCGAGGCCCATCATCACGGTCAGGCCATTGGCGTGGGCGGCGTCCAGCACCCTGGGTGCGTCGGCCGTGCCCCAGGTCCGGATGGAATTGCCCCCGTAGGCCGCAATGCGCTCGGGAAACTTGCCTCCGCCGGCGCCGCGCACGAAGTAGGGCTTGCCGGCCCGCAGCAGCTCGTAGCGCCCGTTGGTTTGACGCACTTCCACTTTCACAGCGGCAGCAGGCGCCGGGCGGGTTGCTACCAGGGGAAAGATGGCCAGGACTGCCAGCGGCAGCATCCCGGCAAGGACAGCACGTTTTTTCATGAGGGATACAGCAATAAAAGTCATGGAAAGGCAGGGTTAGTACAGACGCTTAACCTGAATGGCATTTAATATGGCTTCGCCAACCGCCGCCTTGAAATCAACCCGAATGCCCTGCCCGCCGCTCGCCTGCACCGGAAACTTAAAGTTCGTTGCTTGCAGGGGCTGCAGGTCGGTGGCTGTGCCCAGGCCCGTGAGAACCGCCTGGCCGTTGAGCAGCACGTCGAAGGAGCGGCCCGTTTGACTGACCGGGGCAGCTGGGCCCGCGGGCTTCTCCAGGTTGTAAATCAGCTGTTCGGCCGTTGGCACGCTTTCCAGCTCGGCGAAGTGCAGCGTCACCTCGTACTGCCCATCAGCCACGTCGAGGCGGAATTGAGAGAGGCCCACCCGCTGGGTTTCGTAGATGGCGTCGTACTCGGTGCCCAGGATGTTGCGGCCCGAGCCGTAGGGCAGGCTGCCGGGCTGCACCAGGGCCCGGCCGCCCACGTAGCCCCAACTGCCGGGGGTGTAGGCTTGCTCCGGCAGCCACACCTGGCTTAAGGGGGCGTCGGTGAAGTAGCGCTGGTCGCCCAGGCTCACGTTGAGCTCGTGGAAGGGCAGCTTTTCCGAGGTCAGATTCGGCGGCAACAGCTGAAAGGTGATGGTGGCCTCGTCAGAAGTTTGGCCGGGCGCCTGGGCCGTCAGCTTGTTCTCGCCATCCACGAAGGGTACCCGGAAACGGACGATGCCGAACTCAGCCGGGCGAGTGCCGAGGTCGTGCCCGTTCAACGTCAGGCGCACGGTGGGCTGGTTGGTATACACCTCCACGGGCTGCTTGCAGAACAGCGAATCAGCCCCGGCAGCCGTGCCGCTGCGCAACGTCCAGTTGCGGGAGCCGATTTTTACGAACGGCGTTTTGAGCAGGTGGGCCTGGTAGAACAGGTAGGTGTCTTTGGGCTGACGGTCGGTGGTGAGCAGGCTCTTAGTATTAACGTGCGGATTCGCTTCCTGCCGGCTTTCGGAGTTGAAATCGGTTAGGTTCCAGGCATTCGTGCCCACCACGTATGGGCGAGCCAGGAACTCCTTTAGGTAATACTGGTGGTAGAGGTTGGCGTATTCCTGGGTCTTGTCGAAGCGCCGGGGCTCGAAGGAGTGCAGGCGCGGGTCGGCGTCGGCACCGTATTCGGTCACCAGCAGCGGCACAGTGGGCAGCTCCTGATGATGGCGGTCGAGGATTTTGTTCAGGTCTTCGAGCTTGGTGTTGTTGCCGTACCAGCCGGCGTAGACGTTCCAGCCCACCAATTGGGATATTTTGGTCAGGCCGGCGCGGTGGTATAGCTCAAACACGCCGTTGTTCACAATCATGGTGTAGCGGCTGGGGTCCTCGCGCCGGGTCAGGTCATCGAGCTGCTTGGCCAGGTCGGCTACTCGGCCAAAATAGGCTTGCCGCGCCGCCTCGTCCTTGCGGGTGCTTTCGGGCATGCGCAGCAGGATTTCGTTCATGTAGTTCCAGATGATGAGGCAAGGGTGGTTGAAGTTTTGCCGAATCATTTCCGTCTGCATGTATTTGCAGGTTTCGAAGAAGGCTGGCGAGTCGGTAATCTCGTTCACGATGGGAATTTCAATCGAAGCCAGAATGCCCAGGCGGTCGCAGGCGGCCAGCACGGTGGGGTCCTGCGGGTAGTGCGAGATGCGCAGAAAATTTCCGCCCATCTGCTTCAGCAACAGGATGTCACGCTCGTGCAGGGCATCGGGCAGGGCGTTGCCCAGGCCCTGAAAATCCTGGTGCCGGTTGGTGCCCACCAGCTTCATCGGCTGGCCGTTCAGGAAAAAACCGGTGGCCGCATCGAAGCGAAACCAGCGCATACCCAACGGGCTGCTTACCTCATCGAGCGGCTTCTTCCCGTCCTCAATGGAGGAAACCACGCGGTACAGATACGGGTCGTCGGGCGACCACAAATGTGGCCGGTTCAGCTTACCAAACACCAGGCGAAACGGCTGCTTCTGCCTAGGGCCCAGGCGTAGCGAGGTGCGCTGCTGCCCCACGGTGCGGCCCTGGTGGTCGAGCAGGCGAGACAGCACGGTCACTTTGCGGGCGATGGCCGCATCATTGGCAACGGTGCCGTTCACCACTACTTCTGCCGCCTCGGCCGAGACGGCCGGCGTGGTGACGAAAGTGCCAGGCGAGGCATAGTTCTCCAGGTCGAAATGCACGGGGCTGGCCGCCAGCAGGTGCACATCGCGGTAGATGCCGCCGTAGAAGGTGAAGTCGGCCGACAGCGGCGGGATGCTGGGGTTGTGGCTGTTGTCGACCTTCACCAGCACCTCGTTGGCGGCTGCAACGTTGGCATTAAACTTCAGCAGCTTGCTCACCGGGAAGCGGAATGCCGTGTAGCCGCCTGCGTGCTTGCCGGCCAGTTGGCCGTTTACATACACCTCGGTTTCCTGGTTGGCGCCGTCAAACTGCAGGTACACGCTCTGCCCTTTCCACGCAGCGGGGGCAAAAACGGTTTTGCGGTACCAGCCCACGCCACGGTAGTAGCCGGGCTGGTCGTCTAGCACATCGGCGGTGTTCCAGGTGTGAGGAAGGGAAACCTTCGCCCAGCCGGCGGCCGGGGCCGGGGTTTTGGTGTAGTCTTGGCCATCGGCTTTGCGGAACTGCCAGTTGGAGTTAATGGACTGCACCACTCGCTGCTGGGCTAGCACGGGTAAGGCTAGCTGGGTGGTGAGCGCGAGAAAGAGTAATAGGAGTTTGAGCATCAGGGAGTGGGTTTTTCAGAATGAAGCGGCGCGCAGACAGGCTATTTTACCTGGACTGAGGCCTTGAGCTTGATGAGAGCCGACGACGAGCCCACCAGAACATCAAAGCTGCCGGGGTCGTAGCCGAAGACATTTTTGGCGGTTTTGAAATAGGAAAAAGCCGCCGCGTCCAGCGGCACCGTCACGGTGCGCGCCTCGCCTTTTTTGAGGAATACTTTGGTGAAGCCTTTCAGCTCTTTCAAGGGCCGGGCTACGGGACTCTTGGCCTGATGCACGTACACCTGCGCCACTTCGGCGCCGTCGGCTTTGCCTGTATTAGTAATGGTGAAGCTGACCGTGGCTCCGCCCTTGCCCTTGCTTACCACTTTCAGGTTGGAGTACCCAAATGTGGTGTATGACAGGCCAAACCCGAAGGAGAATTGCGGCTTCACCTTGCTCTGGTCGTAGTAGCGGTAGCCCACGTTGAGGCCTTCTTTGTAGGCCACTCGCTTGTCGCCGTCGGGGTCGTAGTAGTTGTCGTGCGTGGGGTTGTCGGCCCACTGGCGCTCGAAGCTGGCTGGCAGCTTACCGCTGGGGTTGATTTTGCCCAGGAGGATTTCGGCCAGGGCCGTGCCGCCCTCTTGGCCGGGATACCAGGCCTGCACCAAGGCTTTAGTGGCCGGCAGCCAGTTGGTCATGTCCACGTTGCCGCCAGCGTTGAGCACCACTACGGTGTTGGGGTTGGCCTTGGCCACGGCGTTAATGAGCTCCACCTGGTGTTCCGGCAGGGAAAATGTGCGGTCCGAGCCCTCGCCTTCAGAGGTATTGTCGAAGCCCACCGCCACCACTGCCACCTGGGCCGCGGTGGCTGCGCGCGTCGCCTCCGTGAAGTCCAGTACCTCTACGTAGCAGCCTAGCGTTACCTGGGCGCCGCCGCCGTTTTCGTAGTATTCCAGCTTGATGGGGTGCTCCTGGCCGGCTTCCAGCGGCAGGGCCACACTGCGCAGGGTAGGGCCCTGGTTGTGCCAGTTGTCGATGACCAGCTTGCCGTCGACGAATAGGCGGACGCCGTCGTCGCTTTTCACCGCGAACTTGTAGAGGCCGGCGTTGGTGGGGCGCACAACCCCGGTGTAGCGGGCTGCGAAATGGTCCGCCGGCAGGCCCGCCACATCGGGCGCCGCTGGCCACACATGATTGATGACGGCCTCGTTGCGCGTGGCGGCGGGGGCACCTTCCAGGTTTTGGTTGGTGAAATACTCTGCTTTGAGGCCCGCCACCTGCGACCCTGCAGCGGCATAAAACGGCGTTTTTTCCGCCAGTTCTTCCAGCGGGGGCAGGGTACCGGCCGTGTAGCTCACCTTCAGGCCCGGCGCCAGCGCCTGCAGGCCCTGCAACAGCGACACGGAATGAAAAGGCGGCACCAGCGAGCTACCACCGCCGGCCGCGTAGCTTTTCGCATTTGGGCCAATGAGGGCCACCGATTTCACCGAACTGTTGAGGGGCAGGATGTCCTGCTCGTTTTTCAGTAGCACGATGCCTCCCCGCGCCAGGTTTAGTGCTACGGCCGCCGTAGCTGGGTTGTCGGCTGGAATGGTTCGGTCCAGCTGCGGCCGGTCGTAGAAGCCGTACCGGAAGATGATGCGCAGAATGCGGCGCACCTTGTCGTTGATGACTTCTTCCGACAACGTGCCGGCTTGCAGGGCGGGCAGCAGGTTTTTGCTGTTCATGAAGGCCGCGGAAGGCATCTCCAGGTCGAGGCCGGCTTTGGCGGCGGCCACGCCGTCGTAGGTCGCCACCCAGTCCGACATAAGGATGCCGTCGAAGCCCCACCGGCCTTTCAGGATGTCGTTGTTGAGGTGGGCGTTCTGGGTGGCGTGCACACCGTTCACCAGGTTGTAGCTGTTCATGACGGCGCCCACGTGGCCCTGCTGCACGGCCGCCCGGAAGGCGGGCAAGTAGATTTCCTGCAGGGTGCGCTCGTCAATGTCGGAGCTGACGCGGTTGCGGTCCCACTCCTGGTTGTTGCCGGCAAAGTGCTTCACCGTGGCCACCACGCCCTGGCTCTGCACCCCCTTGATGTAGCTCACAGCCATTTGACCCGCCAGGTAGGGGTCTTCGCCCAGGTACTCGAAGTTGCGGCCGTTCATGGGCGCCCGGTAGATGTTCACACCCGGCCCCAGCAGCACGTGCACCCCACGCGCCTTCGCATCCTGCCCCAGGGCCCGGCCCAGCGCGTGCGCCGCGGCCGTATCCCAGGAAGCAGCCGTGAGCACGGAGGCCGGGTATGCTGTGGACTTGCCTTCGCCGCGAACACCCACGGGCCCATCGCTGAGCAGAATTTCAGGCAGCCCAAGCCGCTCGATGCCCCGAATGGAAAAGTACTTGTAGCCACCGATGTAATCCAGCTTTTCGGCCAGTGTCATATCGGCCAGCAGCGCCTTCACCCGCTCCTCAACCGGGGCCTTAGGGTTCTTATAAACCTGCGCTGCAGCTGGAATAGCAAACAGTAGCCCGGCCGCAACCGCCAGCCAGCGGCTTCCCGCATATGAAAAGAATAGCATGAACGCTGGGTTGTTTACTTGGAAGACGCCCCCGATTGGGCTTTTTGAGTTGCGGCCGGCTTTCGCGATGCCGGAGCTTTGGCCACGGGGGTGAAGCGCAGCCAAGCCAGCTCGGCGGCGGGCTGCTCGACGTACAACTGCACGGTGTGTCGGCCGGCGGGCAAGGAGGCGCTGGTAGAAAAAGTATCCCACTTGTTAGGGCCGCCCGTGCCGGGCACTGCTAGCGTGGCAACAGCGGCCCCGTCCAGCTTCAGCAGCAGCTTGGCGGCGGTGGCGCTGCCGTTGGCGGCCCGCAGCTGCACTTTGTAGGCGCCGGCCTGGGCTACGGTGAGGGTGTAGTTGAGCCACTCGCCGGCGGCCAGGTGCCCCACAGCTACCCCGCGGGTGCCGCTATCGGTGATGGAGTCAAGGTCTACACCGTCGTTGCGGTACACACCGCCTTCGTTGATGGGGGTGTGGTTGTGGAAATCGGTGCGTTCCGAATAGCTGTCCTGGTACGCGGTGCCAGCGCGGCCCAGATCGTAGTCGGCCAGCGGCACAGTGCCCGGCAGGCGCAAGACTTTGAAAGGTGCGTGCGCCAGTACGGGCTGCGTGAGGGCAGCAAGCACGTCGCGGTTGGGCTGGCAGTTGGCGAAGGCCACGTTGAGCAGCAGCCGGGCGCGGCCCTCGGGCGTGAGGATGCTGCCGTAAGGCCGGGCGTTGAGCAGGCTGGTGCGGCCGTCCACGCGCTTAAGCGTCCAGTGGCACCACCCGATGCCCTGGGCCTCCAGCCCCTGCCGGGCCGCCCGGAACCATTCGTTGGAGTTCTCCCCGGTTTCGCCAACCCATACCGGTACCCGCCACCGGTCGCGAAAAGCGGCCAGGTTGGCAATGAGGTTGACTTGGTTAGGATTGAGGTCGGTGGCTTTCGGATTGTTGGTGCACCAGTAGCGGTGGCCATTGTACACCAGGTTGGCACGGCTGGAGGCGGGAAACTGGTCGGGGGTGAGGTGGGTGTATTCGTTGCCGTAGCCGTTGCCCTCCAGCAGCAGCAAGTGCTGGTCGTTCTGGGCCCGCACGGCCGCGATAAGCCGGGCGTACAGCCCGTGCAGCTCGGTGTTGTCGGCCGACAGGTCATGCTCGACGTTCAGGTTGTGCGGCTCGTTGATGAAGTCGTACATCGCCACCCGGCCATCAGTGCGGTAGCGGGCCGAGAGCTTTTCCCACAGCCTCACGGTGATGTCCTGGTAAATAAGCCGGCCCTTGGCGTCGTGGCGCTTCCACAGGTCCAGGGGCAGCAGGTTGTCGTTGATGTTGGGGTCGGTGCCCTGGCCGCCGGGCGCGGCGTGCAGGTCCAGGATGACGTACATTTTATTGGCCGCGCACCAGCTCAGCACCTGGTCAATCAGGCGAAATCCGTCAAGGGTTTGGGAATCGGCAAAAAGCTCGTTGGCATCATACCAGGTGCTGAGCGACTGCACGTAGGCATCAGTCTGGCTTGGGTCGCGCAGGGCCTTGGTGCGGGCGCTGCGCTGCGCTGCGGTCAGAAACAGGTCGTAGTGAAACGGCAGGCGCACGCAGTTGAAGCCCTGCGCACCCATAAAGTCAATATCGGCCTTCGTCACGTAACCGGCGCGATACTTTCGGTAAAACTCCTCCATCTCGGCTTCGGGCATGGTGCGTAGCAATCCCCGCTTGATGCGCCCCTGCGAGCCCAGCGTGTCGGTTTTGATGATGTAGCTCTCCTGCAGCAGCCAGCCGCCCACGTTGCAGCCGCGCAGCAGCATAGCTTTGCCGTGGGCGTCCACTATTTGAACTCCTTTGGCCTGCAACATGGGCAACTGCTGTGCAGCCCCCCAGCGCGGGAGCAGCGCCAGTAGGCTTAACAGGGCCAAGATAAAATGCGTGCTGGCGCGCCGGCTGCGGCGCCGGCATGGGGTGGGTTTGGTACGAACCTTCATCAGGCGGGATAAGTAGATTTCCCTGCCGGGCCATAAATTCCACAGGCGCGAAAAGGCGCGGAGCCGGATGACGGCCTTCCTGCTATTCGCCTCAACTGCTGGAATGCTGGCTTGTGGCAAGGAGCTAATTGGGCCCACTAGTTACAGCCGTTTTGGGGTGTTACCCGAACGCCTGCACTTAGTACAACGCCTTTTGAAAGCCTTAAAGCGGCTTTTTCCTGCTGGTGAACCCCCCTTACGATGTGCTCGCAACGCCGTAAACGTTTTCGTAGATAATTAAGAAATTCTTTCCGCTTTTCGCGCCAAATCTTAGCGGGCCGGCGCCGCAGCCGTGGACTGGCGCTGAAACAGCTCCGATTTCAGCACTTGGCTTTGGCTGGGTAGGATGGCCTTCTTCTTCTCCAAGGCGCGGAGCAGAATTTTGGCGGCTTCGCGCCCAATGTCGTAAGCCGGCTGGGTGACGGTCGACAGCGGCGGGTCGAGCATTGAGGCGGCCTCGAGGTTGGAGAAGCCAATGACCTTGATGTCATCAGGAATAGTCCGCCCTAGCTCCTTGCACACGCGGTAGGTGCTGATGGCCAGCCGCTCGACGGACGCAAACACGCCGTCGATGTCGGGCCTGCGCAGCAGCAAGTCACGGATGAGTGCCACGTTCTGCTCGTTGTCCATCACGCCGTGCAGGATGAGGGTGGGGTCAACATCGCAGCCATGGGCCAGCAGGGCGTCGCGGTAGCCCTGCTGGCGAAATTGGCCAATGGACAGGTTGTTGGAAATGAGCAGGTGGGCAATGCGCCGACAGCCCGCCTGGATGAGGTGCTCAGTGGCCTGAAAAGCGCTTTCATAGTCGTTGGTGGTGACTTTGGCCGTGGACACCTCGGCGCATACCCGGTCAAAAAACACTATGGGAATGTTGCTTTCGCGCAGGCTTTTGATGTGGGCAAAATCCTCGGTACCGCTGGCGACCGACATTAGCAGGCCGTCAACCCGCCCGCCTTTCATGTGCTGGATAATGGAAACCTCCCGGGCATAGTCGTCGTGGGTAAGGCTAATGAGGACCTGGAAGCCGCTTTGGCGTGCGACTTCCTCGATGCCGTTGATGGCCAGGGCAAAAAAGTGGTTCGCCACCTTGGGAATAACCACGCCTATGGTCTTGCTAAGGTTGCGGCGCAGGCTGCTGGCGTAGGCATGAGGCTGGTAGTTAAGCGCGGTGGCCAGGGCACGCACCCGCTCCTTAGTTTGGGAGGAAACCTCGTGGCTGTCCTGCAAGGCACGCGAAACTGAGGCGATGGACAGATTCAACTCCTGGGCCAGGCGCTTTAGGTTGACGGGGGGCATTACGGAGAATTAGCGGAGCAGAAAAAGTATGGGAAACAATGGTAATAGGAAAATCATGCGAAATGACTTTCGTCCTGATTAACAATTTAGCCAATCAGGCATAGGGAAACTCAAAGAGGGCCAAGTAGTAACTGCTACAGCTGTTAGAAAGCATATAGCGGGCGCACCTACAAGGGCAATAATTGACTTCATTTTCCGCAAACGTTTACGTAGATAAAACGCACTTTACAGTATTAAACCACAAGTTAATGTCCAGTACTTAGCGGTGCCCAAATGAGAAAAGAAAACAGAACCCTAATGCACGGAGGCACTCGAGGTTTTTCTGTCGACGGCTCGCCTAAAAGCAGCTGGTGAGTCATGCCAAGTAGGGGGCTGAGTGCAATAAATTTTTCTGCTTTTTGAGGTTAGTAAAAGCGTGGTGGGCAGCTACCCTGCCGTTTTTCTACTGCCAACAGAACCTTCCATAGTATTCCCAAAATTCCCCCAAGCATATGAATTGTCAATTACACTTTTCCGCATTTCGACGGGTTGCGGGGCCACTGCTCCTGTTGCCGGCGCTAAGCCTGAGCCCTGGTTTAGCAGCCCGCGCGGCATCGGCAGCACCCTTCCTGGCCCGCCACGCGGCTGATGTTCCCGTGACCGGCCGCGTGACGCAGGCCAACGGCGAGGGCTTGCCCGGGGTGACCGTGCTGCAAAAAGGTACTACCAACGGCACTAGCACCACCCCCGACGGCCGCTTTTCGCTTAACGTACCTGAAAATGCCACCCTGGTGTTTAGCTCGGTGGGTTTTGTCAGCCAGGAGCGCACCGTAACGGGGGCGAATACCACAATTGACTTGGTGCTGGCCACCGATACCAAGGCCTTGGACGAGGTGGTGGTAGTGGGCTATGGTACCCAAAAGCGCCAGGATGTGACCGGCTCGGTGACGTCGGTGCCGCAGGACCGGCTTGAGCGGCTGCCCGTGGCCAACGTCGCGTCGGCCATTCAAGGCGCGGTGGCGGGCGTCACGGTTACGTCGGGTTCCAGCGTACCGGGCTCGCAGCCCAATATCCGTATTCGCGGGGTGCGCTCGATTACGGCCAGCGCCGACCCATACATCGTGCTGGACGGGGTGCCCTTGTTTCCGGGCAACCTGAACGACATCAGCCCGAACGACATTGCCTCGATTGAAATTCTGAAGGATGCCTCGGCCACGGCCATTTACGGCACGCGCGGCTCCAACGGCGTTATTCTGGTAACCACCAAGCGCGGCAAAACCGGCAAGCCTCAGGTGCGCTACAACGGCTACGGCGGCCCCGAATACATGGTAAACACCCTCACGCCCATGAGCGGTGAGGAATACCTGGCCAAGTACAAGGCATACACCGTGCAGGCCAAAATCACGCCCCAGACGACGCCGTACTCCTCCGAGCTGCCCAACTACAACGCCGGCATCACCACCGACTGGATTAAGGAAGTGTCGCAGCAGGGCTACATCCAGGACCACAACGTGTCGGTGTCGGGCGGCACCAACGACGTGAAGTACTACATCTCGGGGGACTACTTCAAGCAGCAGGGGGCCGTGAAGGGCTTTCAGTTTCAGCGGGTAAACTTCCGCTCGAACCTGGACGCCAACGTGACCAACTGGCTGCGCATTGGCACCTCGGCGTTCTACTCCAACTCCAACGACGACGGCGGGCGCGCCAGCCTGTCGCTAGCGCTGGCCTCCAGCCCCTACGGGCAGGTGTACAACCCCGACGGCACCTACAACATCTTCCCCGAGTATCCGGAACGCAACTTCGTGAGCCCGCTGATTGACCTGACCCAGAAGCGCGTCAACCGCAATAACCAGCTGGTGGGCACGGCCTACCTCGAAGTGCGGCCCACGTTTGTGGAAGGACTGACCTACCGACTAAACGGCAACTACTCGAACCGGCCCTACTACAATGCCAGCTACCGCGGGCGCCTGGACAACAACAACAACGGGGCCGCGTCCATCACCAACGACCTGCGCCGGAACTACACGCTTGAAAACATCCTGACCTATAACAAGGATTTCGGCAAGCACCACTTCGACCTGACGGCCCTGTACAGCGCCCAGGAAAACACATTCATCACGACCACCGAAAACGGCAGCGGCTACATCAACGACGGCACGGGCTACAATAACATCGGGTCGGGCAGCATTCCGGCTACCATCAGCTCCTACGACGAGCGCCGGGCACTGCTCTCGCAAATGGGCCGCCTGAACTACTCTTACGACAGCCGCTACCTGCTCACCCTCACCGCCCGCCGCGACGGCTCCACGGTGTTTGGCGCCGGCACCAACAAGTACGCGACCTTCCCCTCGGTGGCCCTGGGCTGGAATATCACAAATGAAGCTTTCCTGAGAGATAACAGCATCCTGAGCCTGCTCAAGCTGCGTCTCTCCTACGGCCTCACCGGCAACGAGGGCATCAACCCCTATCAGACCATCACGGGCCAGGGCCTAGTGAATTACGTGTCCGGTGGTGTGACCACGGTGGGCCTGCGGGCCGGCAACCTGGGCAACAGCAATTTGAAATGGGAAAGCACCACCAGCAGCAACATTGCCCTCGACTTTGGCATACTGAAGAACCGCATCGGCGGCACGCTGGAGTACTACGACGCTACTACCAAAGACCTGCTGCTGGCGCGCTCGCTGCCCACCATCACGGGCTACGGCAGCATCCTCGACAACATTGGCTCGGTGAACAACAAGGGCATTGAGGCCACCCTGAACACAGTGAACATCCAGCAAAAGGACTTCACCTGGGAAACGAGCTTCAACATCTCGGCCAACCGCAACCGGGTGCTGGCGCTGCTGGGG
Organism: Hymenobacter plasmatis; assembly: GCF_020711255.1. Classification (GTDB taxonomy): domain Bacteria; phylum Bacteroidota; class Bacteroidia; order Cytophagales; family Hymenobacteraceae; genus Hymenobacter. The sequence continues at coordinate 8,225 of NZ_JAJFAW010000010.1, read as the reverse complement.
AACGGCGATGACATTGGCAGTAAGCGCTTCATTGGCAAGCCGCTGGGTGCCATCTACGACTACGAGTTGGCGGGCGTGTGGCAAGTAGGCGAAGATGCCTCGGGCCAGGACCCCAGCGCCAAGCCCGGCGACCTAAAGTTTGTGGACCAGAACGGCGACCATAAAATTGACGCCTCTGACCGAAAGTACCTGGGCTCCACGCTGCCCGACTACACAGCCGGCCTCACCAACACGTTCACCTACAAAGGCCTGAGCCTGCGGGTATTCGTGCAGACGGCCCAGGGCATCCTCAAAAACAACGACCTTCTGAACCGGGGCGATTTCGCCTGGAAAATCAACCAGCCGGCCAACATCGGCTATTGGACGGCCGAAAACCGGAGCAACGACCGGCCCTCGCTCATCTACACCAACACGCGCGGCTACGGCTACCCCTCCGACGCTAGCTACACCCGGCTCAAGGACGTGACGTTGAGCTACGCCTTCCCCACGGCCCTGCTCGACCGAGCCAAGCTGGGCAGCCTCTCGGTGTACGTAAGCGGGCGCAACATCTACACCTGGAAGAAGTGGATTGGCTACGACCCCGAGCAGAACTACGGCCAGGGCTACGGCGCCGGCAACACCGAAGGGCAATTTGCTGAGCCCAACTTCCCCAACGTGGCCTCCTTCGTCTTCGGCGTCAACCTAGGCCTGCGTTAATTCCCACCACTGCTCTTTCAATTTCAATGAAACGGATACTATTCAGCGCCGCTGCCCTTCTGGGCCTGGCCCAGGGCCTTAGCTCCTGTAAAAAAGACTTCCTCGACGAAAACCCGCAGTCGCTCTACACTCCCCAGACCACGCTGGTTGACTCCCTGGGCTTTGAGGCCGGCATGACCGGCCTGCAGGCCGTGGTGCGCGACATGTACACTACCACCGAGCCCCAGGGCCTGCTAGGCGTGATGCAGGTGGGCACCGATGCCGTGAGCCCGGCCATGCCCCAGGGCGTGGAAGTGCCTTACTACAACTACGAGAAGCTGCAGTCGCAGGACGGCGGCGCTGCCTTTTACTGGACGGCGGCGTACCGCATCATCAACAACGCCAACATCCTCATCCAAGCCGCGGCGAATGCGCCATCCTCGCTGCGCCAAGGCTACAAAAATCGCATCACTGCCGAAGCCCGCTTCTACCGGGCCTACGCCTACAACTTCCTCACCACGCTCTACGGTGCCGTGCCCCTGGTGCTGGAGCCGATAGCCACACCGCGCACCGACTTTACCCGCGCGCCGGTGGCAGAGGTTAACACGGCCATCATCAACGACCTGACGACGGCCATCCCTAATCTATTTCTGGCCAATAAAGCGGCATCGGGCCGCATAACGCAGGGTGCTGCCCGCCAGCTGCTGGCTGAGGTGTACCTGCGCACCAACCAGGCCAACCTGGCCGAGCAGCAGTGCCAGGCCATCCTGACCAGCAACCAGTATAAGCTCATCACGGCCCGCTTTGGCGTACGAGCCAGCGCCCCGGGCGACTACTACTCCGATATGTTCATCATCGGCAACCAGCGCCGCAACCAGGGCAACACCGAAATCATCTGGGGCATTGAGCAGCAGCTGAACGTCCCCGGTGGCCAAAACGGCAACGGCGGCCAGCAGCGCCGCATGTGGGTGCCGGGCTACTACAACATCACGGGCATGCTCATCGCCGACTCGCTCGGTGGCCGGGGCATTGGCCGTATGCGTCTCAGCCAGTGGGTGGACTACCGTCTGTATGCCGCCGCCGACATGCGCAACTCGAAGTACAACCTGAAGCGCAAGTTCTACTACAACGACCCCAGCAAGCCCGCCCTGTATGGCAAACGCGTGATAGTGACCGGCTCGGATACCAGCGTCCGCATCACCCCCTACATCACCAAGTGGAACATGTACAACCCCGTCGACGAGTTTGGCCTGGCCACGGTGAAGGACCTGCCGATGATGCGCCTGGGCGAAACCTACCTGCTGCTGGCCGAGGCGCAGCTCAAGCAGGGCAACACGGCAGGTGCCGCCACTAGCATCAACGTGCTGCGCACCCGCGCCCAGGCTGCTCAGGTTACGGCCGCCAACATTGACCTGAACTTCATTCTCGACGAGCGCGCCCGCGAGCTCATCGGCGAAGAAAACCGCCGCATAACTCTAGTGCGCACCGGCACCCTCATCGACCGTGTGACGCGCCTGAACGGCAGCTCCATCACCGGCTTGCGCCCCGAAAACCTGCTGCTGCCCATTCCGCAGTCGGAAATCGACCGGAACGTAGGCGGCGGGCTGACGCAGAACCCAGGGTACTAACCGGTATAGACCGGGTAGCCAGAGCAGTAAAATATGACCGTCCTGCCGCGCGGAGCCGACGCATCGCTGCCGCCGAGCAGGACGGTCTATATGGTAAGCTTATTCAAAATCGAACACCCATTTATCCTGCTGGTGGGTTGGTGAAATGGAAAACTCTACCCTCGCGCCGGCCGGCCTCTGCAAGGGCTGGCCGCTGTTGATTTCCATTTCGCCATTCCCGCTGCCCAGCTATCTCCCTTGATGACCAACCGAACCCTGTTGAGGCTGCTGATGGCGCTGCTGTTGCTCGCCCTTTACCTGCCCGGCTACGCTCAGCCTACCCTTCTTCAAAATGCTCCCGGCCGCCGCCTGCTCAGCCTCAACGGCAGCTGGAACTACATTCTCGACCCCTACGAAACCGGCTTTTACGACTACCGTCGAATGGCCTTCGACCAGTCTCCCTCGGGCAAGGGCGGCTACTATGACAACCAGAAGCCCAGCTCGCCCAAGGAGCCAGAGCTGATTGAGTACGACTTTGATAAATCGGCGGTGATGCAGATTCCCGGCGACTGGAACTCGCAGGACCCCAAGCTGCTGTACTACGAAGGCACCATATGGTTCAAAAAGAGCTTTTCGCTGAAGCCCCAGGCCGGCAAACGCTACTTCCTGTACTTCGGGGCCGTGAACTACGAAGCCCACGTGTACCTGAACGGCAAGAAACTGGGCATGCACCGGGGCGGCTTCACGCCCATTCAGTTTGACATCACCGACCGACTGAGCACTACCGGTGACAACTTCGTCATCGTGAAGGCCGACAACACCCGCCACGCCGAGGCCGTGCCCACCATCAACACCGACTGGTGGAACTACGGCGGCATCACCCGCGACGTGTACATCGCCGAAACACCGGCCACATACATCGCCGACTACCAGGTGCAGCTGGCCAAAAACGACCCCGGCAAGCTGGCCGGCTACGTGCAGCTCAGCGGCGAGGGCAAAGGCGGCCAGGCCGTGACCCTGAACATCGCCGAAGCCGGCATCAGGCAAACGCTGAAGACCGACGCCAACGGCCGCGCCACCTTCAGCCTGCCCGCCAAAAAGCTACAGTTGTGGTCGCCGCAGAGCCCCAGGCTCTACGCCGTGCGCCTGAGCAGCGGCCCCGATGCCGTGCAGGACCGTATCGGCTTCCGCACCATTCAGACGCGGGGCCAGGACATTCTACTGAACGGCAAGCCCATTTTCATGCGCGGCATTTCCATTCACGACGAAAACCCGCTCATCCCCGGCCGCACCCGCGGCGAGGGCGACCAGCGCATGCTGCTCACCTGGGCCAAGGAGCTGGGCTGCAACTACGTGCGCCTGGCCCACTACCCCCACCCCGAAACCATGATGCGGCTGGCCGACGAAATGGGCCTGCTGGTGTGGGCCGAAGTGCCCGTGTACTGGACCATTGCCTGGGAAAACCCCGCCACTTACCAGAACGCCGAAGCCCAGCTCTCTGACCTCGTCAACATGGGGAAAAACCGCGCCAGCATTGTGGTATGGTCAGTGGGCAACGAAACGCCGCCAGGCGACGCCCGCCTGAAGTTCATGACCAGCCTGGTACGCAAAGCCCGCGCCCTCGACGACACCCGGCTGGTGTCGGCGGCTTTGGAGTTGCACCGCGACGGCCCCAATGTACTAGTGGACGACGCCCTTGGCGCCGAGCTCGACCTGACCAGCTTCAACGAGTATGCCGGGTGGTATTGGGGCGACAAGCTGAGCGACCTGCTCAACTACAAGTTCACTATCAAGTACAACAAGCCGGTGGTCATCAGCGAGTTTGGGGGAGATGCGCTGGCCGGCTACCACGGCGACGCTGACACCCGCTGGAGCGAGGAGTACCAGGAGGCGCTGTACCAGAACCAGCTCAAGATGCTCAGCGGCATCAGCGGCCTGCGCGGTATGACACCCTGGATTCTGACCGACTTCCGCGCCACCCGCCGCCAGCATCCCGTGTACCAGAACGGATTCAACCGCAAGGGCCTCATTTCGAGCACCGGCCAGAAGAAAAAAGCCTTCTTCGTGCTACAGGATTACTATCGGCAGATGGCTCAAAAGTACGAACATAGATAAAGCTACGGCTACATATAGCAAAAACCAGCGCCTGAGTACCTAGAGAAGCCCCGATTTTAACCGCTATGACCTTCCACGTACCAGGAAGCTCAGCGCCCGGAGCAGTAGCAAACGTGCAGGCTGTTGAATAACAATCCGTCCACCCGCTGTGGCCCTTTGCACGTGCCACCATGGCCACGGGTGGCAAGGCCTGGGCACCCGCCCTGGCTTGTGGAGCTTTCCTGGCGGCCACCCCCAATGGGAAATGGGGGAGGGCGCTTGCTTAGCCGGAAATACGCTCTGCATTTTGTGAGTGAATGCAGAAAGCACCGGACCGGGCGAGCTACCAGTGGCCGCCAGTGAGTTGCCTCCCGTTCCGGGTGGCCCCACACCGCAATCCATCCCAAGCTAAAATCAATGCGTTTTTCTGTTTATAAATCTACTTTAGTCATTGCCCTGCTGGGCTTTGTCAGCTTCCCGAGTCATGCCCAGAAGCATGTAGCCGATACCGCCAGTATTGAGCAACGTATCAGTGGCCTGCTGGCCCAGATGACATTAGAAGAGAAAGTGGGCCAGCTGACGCAGTACACCGGCAGCCAGCTAACCGGGCCGGCCAGTATCCGCAAAACCACGCTGCTCAACAGCATCCGCGAGGGCACAGCAGGCTCGGTGCTGAACGTGAAAGGCGTTAAAGACACCCGCGAAGTACAGACTGTGGCCATGGCGTCGCGCCTGAAAATTCCGCTGCTGTTCGGCCTCGACGTCATTCACGGCTACAAGACGGTGTTCCCGATTCCGCTGGCCGAGGCGGCCTCCTGGGATTTGGACGCCATACGGCAAGCGGCGCACCTGGCGGCCCGAGAGGCGGCGGCCTCTGGCGTGCACTGGACGTTTGCGCCCATGGTCGACGTTGCCCGTGACCCGCGCTGGGGCCGCGTGATGGAAGGGGCCGGCGAAGACCCTTACCTGGGCTCCCAGATTGCCCGGGCCCGGGTGCTGGGCTTTCAGGGCGAAAAGCTGGGCGGCACCGATGCCGTGCTGGCCTGTGCCAAGCACTTTGCTGCCTACGGCGCCGCCATTGCCGGCCGCGACTACAACGCCGTCGACCTGAGCCCCCAGCAACTGTGGGAGGTGTACCTGCCGCCCTTCAAAGCAGCACTCGATGCTGGCGCGGCTACCTTTATGAATTCCTTCAACGCCCTGAACGGTGTGCCCGCTACGGGTAACCGCTACCTGCAGCGCGACATTCTCAAGGGCAAGTGGAATTACCAGGGCTTCGTGGTTTCCGACTGGGGCTCCATTGCCGAGCAGGTGCCGTGGGGATACGCCAAAGACAAGGCCGACGCAGCCCAAAAAGCTATTACGGCCGGCAGCGATATGGACATGGAGAGCGATGCCTACCACAACCACCTCGGCGAGCTGGTGAAAGCCGGCAAGGTTGACATAGCTCTGGTAGATGATGCCGTGCGCCGGGTGCTACGCAAGAAATTCGAGCTGGGCCTTTTTGACGACCCCTACAAATTCTCGAACGAGAAGCGTGAGAAGCAGGTGCTGAACGACCCGCAAAGCCGCGTGGCCGCCCGCCAGATGGCTGAAAAGTCGATGGTGCTGCTCAAGAACGAAAAAGCCGTGCTGCCCCTGAGCCGGCAGCTGCACAGCGTGGCCGTCATCGGCCCATTGGTGAGAGCCAAGCGCGACCTCGATGGTAGCTGGTCGGTGGCCTCCGACACCACACTGACCGTGTCCCTACTGGAAGGCCTGACCCGAAAAGTGGGCAGCAAAACCCAGCTGCGCTATGCTAAGGGCTGCGACGTAACCGGCGACTCCCGCGCTGGCTTCGCCCAGGCCGTGGAAACCGCCAAAAATGCCGAAGTGGTAGTACTGGCCGTGGGCGAAACCTGGAACATGAGCGGCGAGGCCAAGTCGCGGTCTGATATCCATCTGCCCGGCGTGCAGGAGGAGCTTTTCCAGGCCCTTAAGGCTACCGGTAAGCCTATTGTGGTAGTCGTGTTGGGCGGGCGACCCCTGATTTTCAATGCCATTTCTGACCAGGCCGACGCTATTCTATACGGCTGGTGGCCAGGCTCAGAGGGCGGCAACGCCCTGGCTAACGTGCTCTACGGCGACTACAACCCCGCTGGCAAGCTGCCCATGTCCTTCCCTCGCGCCGTAGGCCAGATTCCCATCGCCTATAACCAGCAGTACAACACGGGCCGCCCCATCACCAAGCCCGGCGATGCCACCTACAAATCGGCTTACATCGACGGAGCTAACACGCCGCGCTTCGCCTTCGGCCACGGCCTGAGCTACACCACTTTCAAGTATTCGGATTTAAAGCTCAGCCGCTCGCAGCTCACTGCCGCCGAAAACGTGCAGGTGCAGCTCAGGCTCACCAACACGGGCAAGGTGGCCGGCGAAGAGGTGGTGCAACTCTACTTGCGGGATATGGTGGCGTCGGTGGTGCGGCCATTACAGGAACTCAAGGACTTCAAAAAAGTGCATCTGCAGGCTGGCGAAAGCAAAGCCGTGGCCTTTACTATCGACCGCGACAAACTTGCCTTCTACAACCAGCAGCTGGAGTGGGGTGCCGAGCCCGGCGAGTTCAAGCTAATGATTGGCAGCGCCTCAAATGATATTCGGCTGGAAAGCAAATTCGAACTACTGCCTTAATTAACTATGAATCTGGACCTATCTACCCCAACACATTCTCCTAGTGCGCCCGTAGCTGCGCCGCGTTACCTGCCGGCCCTCGACCAGTTTTCCCTACGCGGCCGGGTCATCGTCATTACTGGTGCCACCGGAGTACTAGGCGAGAGCATGTCGCTCGCCGTGGCCGAAGCCGGGGCCCGCGTGGTGGTCCTCGGCCGCAACGATGCCCGAGCCCGGGCCCGTGTTGATGCCATTGAAGCCACCGGGGGTGAGGCCATGGCGGTGCTGGCTGACGTGCTCGACCAGGACCAGATGCAGGCGGCCTGCGATAAAGTCCTCAGCGCGTGGGGTACCATCGACGGGCTGGTGAACGCTGCCGGAGGCAACATGCCCGGCGCTACCGTGGGTCCCGACCAGGACCTGTTCGACTTCAGCATCGAGCAAACCCGCGGTGCCGTCGACCTCAACTTGTTCGGCACTGTAATACCGACCACTGTGTTCGGCCGGGTGATGGCCGAAAAGGGCAGAGGTAGCATCGTCAACGTGTCGTCGCTGACTGCGCAGCGGCCCCTGACGCGGGTGCTGGGGTACACCATGGCCAAGAAAGCCGTGGAAGCTTACACCCAGTGGATGGCCGTGGAACTGGGCCTGCGCTACGGCGGCGCCCTGCGGATGAACGCCATTGCGCCGGGCGTGTTCCTCACCGAGCAAAACCGCAGCCTGCTGGTGAACCCCGATGGCGGCCACACGGAGCGTGCCCATAAGTTTATTGCTCACACGCCCTTCCAGCGCTTCGGCAAGCCCGAGGAACTCACCGGTACCCTCATTTACCTCCTCAGCGATGCCTCACGCTTCGTGAGCGGCGAAACAGTGATGGTTGACGGCGGCTTCAACGCCTACAGCGGCGTGTAATTACGTAGAGTGTGCTCTGCATGGCGGTTTAAACGTTTAAAATATGCCCATTATCCAAAGCTGGCGCTGGTACGGCCCCAATGACCCGGTCAGCCTCCAGGACATCCGCCAGGCCGGTGCTACCGACGTCGTATCGGCCCTGCACCACATCCCAAACGGGGAGGTGTGGCCCGTGGCCGAAATCCAGAAGCGCCAGGCCGAGGTAGCCGCAGCCGGCCTCGCCTGGAGCGTGGTGGAAAGCGTGCCGGTGCACGAGCACATCAAAACCCGCACCGGGCAGTTCGAGCA